>CAWANA010000001.1:0-30267 GCA_963783275.1 uncultured Alphaproteobacteria bacterium
GCCGGCGCGTCACGCTCAAGAGCCGCATCGAACAGGCGGGCCTCGCGGCGACGCCGGCGCGGTTTTTGGCCGGATGCCTTGTCACTGGCGTCGCCATCGGCCTCGTGGCGTGGGTCCAATCCGGAAGCCCCCCTCCTCGCGGCGCTCGTCGCGGTGATCGGCGGGGCGGGCCTGCCGCAGTCTGCTCTGAAAGGACTGCGGAAGCGCCGAATTGCGAAGTTCATCGCCAACTTCCCGAACGCGATCGATATCATCGTGCGCGGCGTCAAGTCCGGCCTTCCGCTTGGGGACACCATCCGGATCGCGGCCAACGAGAGCGAAGAGCCTGTGCGCGGCGAATTTCGCAAGGTCGTGCAGGCGACGACGATCGGCCTCACGCTGCCGGAGGCCGTCGAACGCATGGCGCAGCGGGTCCCTGTCGCCGAGACCAATTTCTTTGCGATCGTGATCGCGATCCAGGGTCAGGCGGGCGGCAACCTGTCGGAAGCGCTCGGCAACCTCAGCAGGGTCCTGCGCGAGCGAAAGAAGATGAAAGCCAGGATCGGCGCGATGTCGACGGAGGCCAAAGCCTCGGCGGTGATTATCGGCCTCGTGCCGTTCCTGGTCGTCGGCGCGCTTTACGTCTCGTCGCCGAACTACGTGTCGACGCTCTGGACGACGACGCACGGGCGGCTGATCGCCGGGCTTGCGCTGGCCTGGATGGGGGTCGGGGTTGCGATGATGAAGAAGATGGTCGCTTTCGACATCTAGGACGAGGGGTTCGAAAGGCGCGCGCGTCCCTTCTCCCCGTTCGCGGGGAGAAGGCGGACAGGAGAAAAGGGTCTGCGCAATGGGAAACGGGATCGCCGCGCTGCTTTCTGATCCGCACAGGATCGCGCTGCTCATCGCGATCGCCGGCGCCGTCGCGGCGCTGCTTGCCGCGGCGGCGCCCTGGCTGCAGCCCGATCCGCTCGCGCGCCAATCAAAGCAGTCGGCGCCGAGCGCGAGCGGATTCGCGCCCGGGAGCGGGAGCGGCTGACGGCGGGCGAGAAGCGGTCGCCGCTCAGGACGAAGCCGAGCGGCCTCGTCAAGCATCTGGTCGAAAGCCTCGACCTGTCGCGGTGGCTCGGAACCGAGACCGCCAAGACGCAGCTCGCGATGGCCGGCTATCGCGGCGCCGGCGCGGAATACGCCTTTCTCGCCTTCCGGCTCGCGGCGCCGATCGGGTTTTTCCTGGTCGCCGCGGCTTACGCCTTCCTCATCCTGCATTGGAGCGAGCCCTTCGTCGTCAAGCTTGGCGTGGCGGTCGCGGCCGCGTATCTCGGCATGAAGGCGCCGGAGCTGTTTCTCAGGAACACGATCGTCAAACGCAAGAAGGAGCTCGAGCGCGCCTATCCCAACGCGCTCGACCTCATGCTGATCTGCGTCGAATCCGGCATGTCGATCGAGCTCGCCGCGCGCAAGGTCAGCGAGGAGGTCGGCGTCGAAAGCCTCGCGATGGCGGAAGAGATGGCCCTGCTCGCGGCCGAGATGTCCTATCTCGCCGATCGGCGGATCGCGTTCGAAAATCTCGCGGCGCGGACGGGTCTCGAGTCGATCCGGTCGCTGACGACGGTGCTGGCGCAGTCGGAGCGTTACGGAACGCCGCTCGGCGCTGCGCTGCGCGTGCTCGCCCAGGAAAGTCGGGATGCGCGCATGACCGCTGCGGAAAAGAAGGCCGCGGCGCTGCCCCCGACCCTCACCGTGCCGATGATCCTGTTTTTCCTCCCCGCCCTCTTCGCCGCGATCCTGACGCCCGCGGCGATCCAGATCAACCACTGGACGTAGGGGTTGTATTTGACTGGTGCGGCATGTAATAGGGCTGCGCGAAGCTGAAGGCTCGCTGCGGCGCCTTGCCCGGAAAAGTCGTAATCGGGGCAGATTTCCGGGCGGGGTCGATCAAGTTGGAGCGCTTGCGATCAGGCTTTCGATGGTCGGGACGTCGTGTCCCGGAATGCCGAGGCGGGCGCCGAGGTAATCGAAGAACGAGATTTTGAGCTTGGCGCAGGTCTTGGCGAGGCCAAGCATGACGTCGCGGGCGGCGCGTCCTTTTTCGCTGACGGTTCCTCCTGAGACCTTTCGCTTGGTGACGACGATGCGAATGTCGTTTTCGGATGCGTTGGTGTTGAGGGGGATCTCCGGCCGCTCGAGCACGCGCAGGAGTTCAGGCTTGTTGGCGAGAAGGCGCTTGAGCAGCCTGTCGAGCGTCGCATATCCCGTACGGCGTTTGAAGATGCGGTCGAAGCGGGCCGAGAGTTCGGCGGCGCGCTCGGGGCTCGGGGCGAGCTTGAACGCCTTGAGCTGACGATAGAACCACCAGATCATTCGCCGCGTGACCTCGACGGCGTTGCGCTGCCGGTCGTTGGCGGGAACGAGCTTGTGGACGAGGCGTTCGGCGTGAACCCAGCACAGGGCGTGGTCGCCGACGCGGAACTGCCCGGCGTCGTCGGAGAGGATGACGGCGCAGGCCAGCCGATCCTCGGCGCAGATGGCGCCCCAGAGCGCCCCTTCGCTGGCGACCCGCACCGGATCGGGGGATACGCGCAACCCGGTCAGGCCGAGGGCGCGCAAATGCGCGCGCCAGTCGGCCTCGCAGGCGAATTCGAGGACGTCTGCGCCGCCCAGCGCTTCGATCACGCCGTGGGCCAGATTGGCGGAGCGCATATAGGCTGTCGCCGCCGCGTTGATGGCGTAGCGCGCCGTCCCGCCCAGGAGGTTGCGCAGGAAGGCGAGACGCGACTTGTTCGGCCCGGTGCGGAACGCCGTGAAGCGGTCGGAGCCGAACTGCGTCGTGTAGCAGGCCTTGCCGGCGTGGCGCGCTCCGGTGTCGTCGACGCTGACGCAAGCCGAGGCGCGAAGTCCGGCGCTGAACGCGGCTTCCTCCTCGGCGCGGAACGTGTCCAGCTTCGCGGTCAAAAGCCGCACCACCTGGCGCTTCGAGATCGAAAGGCCGGCGGCAGTCAGCACCGCCACGATCCGCTCGCAGGTCATCTGGCCCTGAAAATGCAGCACCAGCACTAAACGATGCAGATGCGGGCCGCATCCGCCCACCACGCCCGTCGGAAGATCGGCCGTCACCGTCCGCCCGTCCGGCGTCGTCCAGCGCTCGCGCCGATAAAGCGTCACGTCCGGCTTGAACGCGATATCCTGAACGATGATCTCTTCGTAGCCCTTGTGGCGCGAGCCTTCCGGCGCCGACGCCGTCAGCGTCACCGTGCGGTCGATGCTCAGCTTCGACACGCCCGGACCGCGACGACGCGGCGACGGCCTGTCCGCCTCGTTCGGTCGATCCGCCCCCGGTCGATCCGTCGCCTTTTCCATGCCCGACGGCTTGAACGGCGGCCGCGGCGGCAAGCCCTTCAGACGCCGGATCTCGTCCTTCAGTTGCTGGTTCTCCAGTCGGAGCGCCGTCACCGTCGCGTTCAGCTTCTCGTTTTCTTCCCGAAGCCGCTCAACCTCGCCGATCAGGCGGCGAACCAGCCCAACCAGTTCGGTCGCGCCCATACCATCAAGCGAATCAATCGAGCCGGGTGACATCCCAAGCTTGAATCACACTTTCCATCTCTTGACTCCCCCACACTGCCCGGAAATCTGCTCCGGTTACGAAAAGTCACCGCAACCCATTGAAAAGGCCTAAAACCGACTCGGGACGGGCAGGCCCCGCCCCGTCGCGCGGCGCTCACTCCGCCGCCTTGGCGCGCCCCTCGGCCCAAGCGGGCTCGAGCGCCCCCTCCGCCCCCTCCCCGGCAGGCTTTGACTCCGCTGTCGGTTTGGCCTTGCCGGATCCGCCGCTGAGCCACTGCGCCAGGCCGTCGAGGTAGAGAAATATGACCGGGGTCGTGAACAGGGTCAGCGCCTGGCTGACCACCAGACCGCCGAACATGGTGTAGCCGAGCGGCTGGCGCAGTTCCGAGCCTGTGCCGTGGCTCAGCATCAGCGGCACCGCCCCGAGCATCGCCGCCATGGTCGTCATCATGATCGGCCGGAAGCGCAGCAGGGCCGCCTTGCGGATCGCCTCCACGCTCGACAGGCCTTCGTCGCGCTGGGCCGCGATGGCGAAGTCCACCATCATGATGCCGTTCTTCTTGACGATGCCGATCAGAAGGATCGTCCCGATCAGCGCGATCAGGCTGAATTCGTAGCCGAACAGCATCAGGGTGGCGAGCGCGCCGAGACCCGCCGACGGCAGCGTCGACAGGATCGTCAGCGGGTGGATGAAGCTCTCGTAGAGGATGCCGAGGATAATATAGACCGTGACCAGCGCCGCGAGGATCAGGAGCGGAACCGTCGTCAGCGAGTCCTGGAACGCCTGCGCGTTGCCCTGGAAGGTCGTGGTCAAGGCTCGCGGCAGCTGCAGTTGGTCCATCGCCTTCTGGATGGCCGCGGTCGCCGTGCCGAGCGCGACCCCCTGGGCGAGGTTGAAGCTGATGGTGATCGCCGGAAACTGACCCTGGTGACTGATGGACAGCGGCTGGACCGGCGCGGTCGTCCATTTGGCGAAGGCGCTGAGGGGCACCATGGCATTGGTCACCGGCGAACGGACGTAGAGCTTGTCGAGCGTCGCAGGGTCGGCCTGCAGCGCCGGTGGAACCTCTTCGATCACCTCGTAGGTGTTCACCTGGGTGAAATATTGCGTCACCTGCCGCTGGCCGAAGGCGTCGTAGAGCGTGTCGTCGATCAGTTGCGGCTGGATGCCGTAGCGCGAAGCCATGTCGCGGTCGATCTTGAGAGTCAGCGTCGTTCCCGAGTTCTGCTGGTCGGTGGCGACGTCGCGCAGCTCGGCAGCGAGGCAAGCTTGTCCATGATCTTCGGCGCCCAGGCGTTGAGCTCGGCGAGGTTGGCGTCCTGAAGCGTGTACTGGAACTGGGTTCTGGAGGAGCGCGCGCCGACGGTCACGTCCTGCGCGGCCTGCAGGTAGACCCTCAGGCCCGGAATCTTCGCCAGTTGCGGCCGGAGGCGGGCGATCACCTGGAAGGCGTTGGCGTCGCGCTCTTCGAGCGGCTTGAGCGTGATGAACATGCGGCCGTTGTTTTGCGCGGAGTTGCCCACGCCGACGCCGAGGCCCATCGCCATCGTGGCGACGGCGGGATCCTTCATGATGATTCCGCCAGCCTGCTCCTGCAGCTTGTACATGGCCGGGAACGAGATGTCCTGGGCGGCCTCGGTAGTGCCGAACAGGATGCCCGTGTCCTGCTGCGGGAAGAAACCCTTGGGGATGATCGTGAACAGAAAGACGGTGGCCGCGAGGGTTGCAAAAAACGTCATCAGCGTCGCGAACCGGTGGCGCAGAACGAAATCCACCCCGCGCTCATATCCGCGGGCGAGCGCAAGGAACGCCGCCTCGCTCATGTTGTAGAGCCTGCCGTGATGCTGCTCATCGTGGCTCCTGAGCAGCCGCGACGCCATCATCGGGGTGAGCGTCAAAGCGACGAAGGCCGACACCGCGATCGTCATGGCGATCGTGACCGAGAATTCCCGGAACAGGCGGCCGATGATGCCCCCCATCATCAGAAGCGGGATCAGCACCGCCACCAGCGAAATGGAGATGGAGATGATGGTGAAGCCAATCTCGGCGGACCCCTTCAGCGCCGCCTCGAAGGGCTTCTCTCCCTCCTCGATGTGGCGGGTGATGTTCTCCAGCATCACGATCGCATCGTCGACGACGAAGCCGACGGCGATCGTGAAAGCCATCAGCGACAGGTTGTCGAGGCTGTAATTGGCCGCCCACATCAGGCCGCAGGCGCCAAGCAGCGCGAGCGGCACCGTGACGCTGGGGATGATGGTCGCCCAGAAACTGCGCAAGAAAACGAAAATCACCATCACCACCAGCGCGACGGTGAGCATCAGGGTGAACTCGACGTCCTTGACGGAGGCCCTGATGGTGGTGGTGCGGTCGGACAGCACCTTGACGTGAATGGTCGGCGGAATCGCCGCCTCGAGGGTCGTCAGGGTCTTCTTGATCGAATCGGCCGTGTTGATGACGTTCGCGCCGGGCTGCTTGAATATGACCAGGAATACGCTGCGCTTGCCGTTGGACCATGCCGCCTGGGTGGTGTCCGTCGGCCCCATCACCGCCTGGCCAATGTCGCGAACGTGGACTGGCGCCCCGTTCCGATAGGCGATGATGACGTTGTTCCAGGGCTCGGCAGTCGTCAGCTGGTCGTTGTCGTAAAAGGTGAACGACTGCTTCTGGCCGATGATCGAGCCCTTGGGGCTGTCGACGGTGGCGATCCCGATCTGCGCCCGCACATCCTCGAGCTGGAGGTTCTTCTCGACGAGTTTCGCAGGATCGACCTGGATTCGAATCGCAGGCGTCTGCTGGCCGCCGACGCGCACGAGCGACACGCCGGAAATCTGGCTGATGCGCTGTGCGAGGATGTTTTCCGCCGCATCGTCGACGTCGATGATAGGGGCGACGTCAGAACTCGACCGACAGGATCAGTATGGGCGTGTCGGACGGGTTGACCTTGCGATAGGTCGGCGGGCTCGGCAGGTCCTTCGGCAACTGGCCCGAGGCCGCGTTGATCGCGGCCTGGATATCATTGGCAGCAGCGTCGATGTTGCGGTCGAGATCGAACTGGACGGTGATGGCGCTCGCGCCGAGCGCGCTCGTCGACGTCATCTGGGTTACGCCGGGGATCTGTGCGATCTGCCGCTCGAGCGGCTGGGCGACGGAGGTGGCCATCGTCTCGGGCGAAGCGCCCGGCAGCGAGGCCGAAACCGAGATGGTCGGAAAGTCCACCTGCGGCAGCGGAGCGACGGGCAGGGAGGGAAACGCGACGAGGCCGACAAGGAAGATCGCCACCATGATCAGCGTGGTGGCGACGGGACGGTTTATGAACGGTGCGGAAATCCCGCCAAACATGCCGTTCAGCTCCCGCTGGCGCTGTCGATCGAGACCAGCGCGCCGGGCTGCAACAAGAACTCTCCGGCGGTCACGACACGTTCGCCTTCATGGAGACCCTCGGAAACCACCGCCGTCGTCGCATCCTGGCGGGCGACCTTCACCTGCCGGACCGCCGCCCGGCTATCGTCGCCGACAACATAGACGAAAAAGCCCTTGCTTCCACGCTGTATCGTCTCCGCGGGGACGACAACGACATCTTTCATGACGCCAAGCTGCAGACGGGTCGTGACAGCGAGGCCGGGCCAGAGGGCATTATCCTTGTTCTCGAATTCCGCCTTCAGGCGAATCGTCCCGGTCGCGAGGTCGACCTGATTGTCGCTGATCGTCAGATTGCCGGTGGCGATCCTCGCGCCCTCGGCGTTCAGCACGGTGACGGCCGGAGAGCCCGCCGCGAGCTCCTGGTTAATGCGGTCGACATATTCCTGCGGTTCGGTGAAGATGACCGCGATCGGCTGCAACTGGGCGATGCTGACGATGCCGGTCTGCTGCCCGGCGTTCACCAGGTTGCCCTCGTCGATGAGGCGGAAGCCGGCGCGCCCGGTCAGCGGCGCGCGGATGGTGGTGTAGCCGAGCTGGACTTTCGCAGCGTCGATCGCTGCGGCGTCGGCGGCAATTGTGGCGGTCAGTTGGTTGACCAGGGCGTTCTGCGTGTCGAGTTGCTGCTCAGTTGCGAAGTTCTGCTTCGCGAGCGTGGCGTAACGGGTCAGATCCAGCTTCGCGTTGGTTTGCGTCGCTTCGTCCTGAGCCTTTTTCGCAACGGCTTGATCGAGGGCGGCCTGGAAGGGCCGGGGGTCGATCTGGGCAAGAAGATCGCCCTGCTGGACAATCTGTCCCTCCCTGAACCCGATCCTGACGATCTCGCCGTCCACCCGCGCGCGCACGAGCACCGTGTTATAGGGTTGAACCTGACCTAGGCTCTCAAGTACGATTGGGAAATCCGCCCGTTTCGCCGAGGTGACTGAGACAACGATTGGCGCAACGCCTTCGACGGGCTTCGCCTGCTCTTTGGACGTTGCAGCCGCAGCCTGCGGGTCCTTACCCAAAAAAAGATCGTGATAACGGTGCGCGATCGGGCTAAGTCCAGGCGACCAACGGTCGACAACCTGTGGCGCGTATAGCCCGTAGGCGGCTATCGCAACGATCGCCAAACCGACAGCCCCGATCGTTCGACCCAAGCCCATCCCCGAAAGCCTTTCCCGCCAGCCCGAAGACCTGGCGTATGCCATCAAACGAAGGCAAATACCACGCGCGGTCAGGCGGAAATAAGGTTCACTGAAATTTGATTGGGGGCGGCGCGCCCCTGGGGGTCAAAAAAGGGGTCAGAAAGGAATGACGAGCAATCGGTTTATCGGATCGGAAAGCGCTTGCCAGCCCTGCCCAAAGAGGGCAGTGAACAGCCGAAAAATGCAGAGAAGCTCGATAGCTGCGGCGAAAACGACATTGAGATAAAGGTGTCGGCGATGAGATCCCAGACCGATCTCGTCACGCAAAATCTGGTCATAAGGGATCTTCTGGATATACGAAGCGGTTCGACCAAAAAACGAAAATACCGATAATCCGAAATATTCAAGCCGCCTTGAAACAAGAAAAATAAAAGAATACTGCACACCGATAATAGCCGCAATAATTTCCGTATTGCGGTCATGGATTCGGTCAAAGACGAACCAGCTGAAAAACAAAGCGACCAATCCAACGATAACGCGTACGAAAAAAACAAGGGCGCTGTACATGATCAATTCCTACCGAGGAGGCAGGCTCAAGGTTGAGAGCGCTCGAAACGCGTCGCCGCCTTGCGACCACGATCCACGCGTTTTGGTCTCCCTTCTCCCTTCTCCGGCAATGAGCAATAGGGCTCCGACGGCCGAAACAGCGCCGGCTTTTTTTTGTAACGCGATTCGCATAAGTTCAAGCAGTCTGACATGGGGACTCCCCGAGTTGGGAGGCGGAAAAATTGTACCCGCAAGGGGACATAAAAGCGACGTCACGGGGAATTGTGTTAGATCGGGAGCTGACGCCCGTCATGTTGGGTGCGACCAGACGAGCCGCGAGCGATGGGGATGACGACGGACACCGAAGTAGCGCCTAAGTCTAGAACGCGCCGTGCAAGCGCCGTCCCATCAGCGGACCGGCGGTGGAGATTGCCGATTTCGTATGCGGCGATTCCGACGATTGCGATCGTGATTGACCTGGCCATCATAGTCCTGTCCGCCATCGGCGCAGAATCTCTATACCACGATATCCCGGAAGAGTTCGAAGGGGAGTTTTCTCACACCATCGCTGCGGCGATGTTCGTGGCGGTGCTGTTTGTCGCCGCGATGCGCATTCAGAAGCTTTATAGTCCGCCGCGGCTCGTCGTGATCGACGATCAGGCGCGCAGCGTTCTGAGCGCGTGGTGCGGGGCGTTCCTCATTCTGGCGTCCGGCGTCTTCACGTGGGGCGTCAGCCATGATTTGTCGCGGGGCGACATTCTGCTGTTTTGGGCGATGGGCGGGGTCGCGCTGCTCGTCCATCGGGTCGTGTGGCGCGCCACCCTGCCGCGCGCGCTCGAGAGCGGCGCGTTGCGCGGGCGCACGGTCGTCAGCATGACTTGCGAGGAAGCCGTCCCACAGCGCTTCGTCGAGAATCTAAGTCGCTACGGCTACCACATTCTCGCCCATTTT
This sequence comes from uncultured Alphaproteobacteria bacterium, assembly GCA_963783275.1. Lineage (GTDB taxonomy): Bacteria > Pseudomonadota > Alphaproteobacteria > Rhizobiales > Beijerinckiaceae > Roseiarcus. Next base: position 9,586 of record CAWANA010000001.1, read on the forward strand.
CCTATTCCCTCGGATGGCCCGGCCGATGAGGTGATTGACGACGTCATCTCGATGTGCCGAACGTCTGATATCGAGGAGGTTCTGCTGTTCGTTGACCCCGAACGCATGACTCAACTTCGAGCGATCGCAAGGCGGCTGCGCGTGCTGCCCTTGCCTGTGACATTGGTGCCGTTCGGAACGCTCGCGCAGCTCTTCCAGAGGGCTCACAGCGATATTGGCGACACAGTCGCGATCGAGCTTCAACGAGCGGCCCTCTCGCCAACCGAGCAAGCTGTAAAGCGGCTCGTCGACATCGTCGTGGCGGTGACCGCGCTGGTCATCTTGGCGCCGTTGATGGCCGCCGTTGCCATCGCAATCAAACTCGATACCAAGGGTCCTGTCTTCTTCCGTCAAACGCGCCATGGTTTCAACGGCCGGCCTTTCGGGATATACAAGTTTCGATCGATGACCGTCATGGAAAATGGCGACGTGGTGCGACAGGCGAAGAGGGGCGACGATCGCGTCACCCGTGTCGGGTACTGGATCCGGAGATTGAGCATCGATGAATTGCCGCAACTTCTGAATGTGGCATACGGCGATATGTCGATTGTCGGACCGCGACCGCATGCCTCCGCTCATGACCGGTACTTCACCTCGACAATAGAGAAGTATGCTTTTAGGCACCATGTTAAGTCCGGCATCACAGGTTGGGCGCAGGTCTGCGGCGCGAGAGGGGAAACGGACACGCTCGACAAGATGCAGCGCAGGGTCGAACTGGACCTCTGGTATATCAACAATTGGAGCATCTGGCTGGATTTTTCCATTATGATCAGAACTGTATTTGTTGTCTTTGGAGCTGAGAACGCTCACTGATTAGCCCGGGATGGCGCTTTTACAAAAGCGGATTGGCCCACCAACCGGGTTGCGGTTTCAGGAGAAAGGTTACGGTATGTCGGTCGACTCGATTAAGCCTGACGCAGCGGGGAGGCTCGTGGCGACTGCCCGGACCAAAGTTGGGCGCTTCCCGATGGTTGCGTTAGGCGCAATGGCGGTCGCCTATGTAATCGCCTATGTTCCGACGTATATGAGGCTCGCCAACGGTCCGTGGCAAACCGAGCAGGAGGGCCATGGCCCGCTGATCATGCTTGCCGCGGCTTGGCTCGCCTGGCAGCAGCGGGGAAAGCTAGCCCAGATTGTCCAAAAACCTGCGCCGATCGCGGGGTGGATCATACTGGTCGGTTCGCTGCTTCTCATGGCGGTCACCCGCTCGCAAGACATTCTGATGATTGAGACGGCCACCCAAATTCCGGTTCTGTTGGGTTGCCTTTTGCTGATTGGAGGCTGGCCTCTCGCTCGCGTTTTCGCTTTTCCGCTGGCGTTCCTGATTTTTTCGGTGCCGCCGCCAGGCTGGATCATGGACGCGTTCACAGTGCCCCTCAAGGCTTGGGTTTCTGACGTCGTCACCAATCTTCTTTACGCGCTCGGGTATCCGATCGCCCAAAACGGGGTGATGATCATGATCGGTTCGTACGAACTGATGGTCAAGGACGCCTGCTCCGGAATGAACTCAATCTTCGCCTTGTCGGCGATAGGCATTTTCTATGCCTATGAATTTGTTAAAAACAGTTGGATCAGAAAGACCCTTCTGATTCTATCGATCATTCCGATAACCGTCATGGCGAACCTGTTCCGCGTGCTGGCGTTGGTGTTGGGCTCGTATTATCTTGGGGTCGACAACGTCGAGGGGCTATTCCACGACATAACTGGCATCGCACTTTTCGTCTTCGCCCTTGTCTTGTTTTTCGTTCTCGATGGCGTGCTCATCGGCGCAGGGTACTTGATTCGCCGCGCGGCGCGTGGGCTCCCCCGGCACGCCAAAACCGGCATGAATTCGGCCCCGGGGACCGCTCGCGGGCCGAACGCTCAATGTTGGGGAGCCTTACGGGAACAAAGCAACGGAACCGCTGCGCGGCCTTGGATCGGCGGCGTTTATGGTCCATAGGAATTTGACGGGTTCTGCCGTGTGCGGACCAGAGCGTAAGACGGCTTTCGGGCGGGCGGCGGGATGATTACTGTCTATGACATTGTTACGGTCACATGTTTTGCGTGCATGGCGCTCACGTATTTCATGTTCACCGAGGGCGGGATGAAGCTGCTTGCACATTTCATGCTGCCTGCAGCCGCCTTTGCAATCGCGAACCAGGTCGGAAACGCGGGCCTGCAAGGCGGCAATTTATACTTGAATGCGCTCGCGATCGTTCTGATCGTAGCCGGGATCGGTTATACGTACATCATTGTACGCCATTGACGGGTTTGGCGTGAGAACGTCGTGGAACAGCGAGGAACGCCTTGTCCGATCTTCCCATCGGCGTCGTCACCATTTCGGACCGAGCATCGCAGGGCGTCTACGAAGACAAGGGCGGCCCCGGTATCGAGGCGGCGCTCACGGATCTGCTTGCATCGCCGTGGCGACCGGTTCGGCGGCTCGTCCCGGATGAGCGTCCGAAGATCGAGGCCGCCCTCATCGAACTCGCCGACGTCGAAGACTGCGCGCTCATCCTGACTACCGGGGGCACTGGGCCGAGCCCCCGCGATGTCACGCCCGAAGCGACCGAGGCGGTCTGCGACCGCGTGCTGCCGGGATTCGGCGAACTGATGCGGACCACGAGCCTCGTCGAGGTGCCGACCGCGATCCTTTCGCGCCAGATTGCCGGCACGCGGGGTTCGAGCCTTATCATCAACCTCCCGGGCAAGCCTGCCGCGATCCGCACCTGCCTCGACGCAGTTTTCGCCGCGGTGCCGTACTGCATCGACCTCATCGGAGGCGCCCGGCTTGAGACGAATCCGGAATTCTGCATAGCCTTCCGGCCGAAATCCTGAGACGGCGCGCGCTCCCGAGACCGACGCCCGTGTTTTGCATGATGAAGCCGACGAACGGGCTATGCCTGGGTCGGCCGCCGAGGAATGGTGGCCATTCCGCCGTAGCTCCTGTAATCAAGCTCGCGCCACCGGAGCCTCTTCATGTCCCTCGCCGCTCAGCGCCTGGAGTCCGATGCGGAAGTTCGCGCCGCGATGCGCGTCATCGGAGCCGCGGCGCGGTCCGCCGCGCGCGCGCTCGCCATCGCGCCAGCCGCGCAAAAGAACCGAGCGCTGACAGCGGCGGCGCGTCTCCTGCGCGAACGCGCGCCGGAGACCCTGACGGCGAACGCGCGCGACTTCGCTGAAGGCAAGGCGAAAGGTCTGACGCCGGCGTTCCTCGATCGGCTGGCGCTGAACGAGGCGCGCATCGAGGCGATGGCCCGAGGTCTCGAGGACGTCGCGGCGCTGCCCGATCCGGTCGGCCGCGTGCTCGCGACGTTCAACCGCCCCAACGGTCTCACGATTGAGCGGGTGGCGACGCCGCTCGGCGTCGTCGGCGTCATTTACGAGAGCCGCCCGAATGTCACCGCGGACGCCGGCGCGCTCTGCCTGAAGAGCGGCAACGCCGTCGTGCTGCGCGGTGGTTCGGACAGCTTCCACACGTCGGCGGCGATTCACGCCTGCCTGGTCGCGGGACTGCGGGAGGCCGGGCTTCCGGAAGCGGCGATCGCTCGGGCGCCGTTCGCCTCGCGCGCCGTCGTGGGCGAAATGCTTGAAGGCCTTGGCGGAACGCTCGACGTCATTGTGCCCCGCGGCGGCAAGAGTCTCGTCGATCGGGTGCAGCGAGAGGCCCGCGTGCCCGTCTTCGCCCATCTCGAGGGAATCGTGCATGTCTATGTCGACCGGGCGGCCGACCTCGACAAGGCGGTCAGGATCGTGGTGAACGCCAAGATGCGCCGTACCGGCATTTGCGGCGCCGCGGAGACCTTGCTCGTCCATCGTGGGATCGCCGATCGCATGCTGGAGCCGCTCATCAACGCCCTGATCGACGCCGGCTGCGAGGTCCGCGGCGACGCGGCCGCGCAGGCAAGCGACCTCCGGGTGAAGCCGGCGACCGAAGAAGACTGGCGCGCCGAATATCTCGACGCGATCATCTCGGCCCGTGTGGTGGACGATCTCGAGGCGGCGATCGACCACATCGAGACGTACGGTTCGCATCACACCGACTGCATTGTCACCGAAGACCGGACGGCGGCGGAGAGGTTCCTCAAGGAGGTCGACTTCGGCGATCGTGCTGCACAACGCCTCGACCCAATTCGCCGACGGCGGCGAGTTCGGCTTCGGGGCGGAGATCGGCATCGCTACGGGTCGGATGCACGCGCGCGGGCCGGTCGGGGTCGAGCAGCTGTGCACTTTCAAGTACCGTGTTCACGGCGACGGCCAGACGCGGCCGTGACTCCCATGAGGGCGCGACGCCGGGGCGTCGCGCCCTGAAGGGCTACTTCTTGACCAGCGGGCAGGTCGAATTGGCCAGCTTGCCGAACGCGTCCTCGCCGCTCATCGTCTTGATAATCTTGTAATAGTCCCATTCGCCCTTCGATTCCGCGGGAGTCTTCACCTGGGCGATATACATGTCGTGCAGGAGCAGGCCGTCCGGGCGGATGGTTCCATTCTGGACGAACGCGTCGTTGATGGTCGCCTTGTGCACTTCGTCCATCACCTTGTCGGCGTCGGTCGTGCCGGCCGCCTTGACCGCTTTCAGATAGGTCAGGGTCGCGGAATAGAAGGCCGCCTGCGGGAAAGTCGGCCTGCGTTTGACTCTTTCATAAAACCGGTCGGCGAAGGCGCGTGTGCGGTCATCGAGGTCCCAGTACCAGGCGGTCGTCAGGATGAGGCCCTGCGCGATGTCGAGTCCGACCGCGTGAATGTCCGTCAGGAAGACCAGCAGCGCCGCCGGCTTCATGCTCTTCGTCAGGCCGAACTCGGCGGCGGCTTTCAGCGAATTGGAGAAGTCCGCGCCGGCGTTGGCGAGACCGAGCACCTGCGCGCCCGAACCCTGCGCCTGCAACAGGTAGGAGGCGAAATCCGACGTGCCGAGCGGCACGCGCACGTCGCCGACCACAGTGCCGCCGCCCGCCTTCACGACGTCGGAGGCGCCCTTTTCGAGCTGGGTGCCGAAGGCGTAGTCGGCGGTCAGGAAGAACCAGCTCTTGCCGCCGTCGGCCAGGATCGTTCTTGCGGTGCCGTTGGCGAGCGCGGTCGTGTCGTATCCGTAATGGATGGTGTAGGCGTTGCAGTCCTTGCCGGTGAGCGACGCGCCCGCAGCGCCGATGGCGAAGAAGGGAATGTGCTTGTCCTTGACGGCGGAAGCGATGGCGAGGCTCACTCCGGTGTTGGAGCCGCCGAGCACCATGGTCAGGCCGCCCGTGTCGGCCCACTCGCGCAACTTCTGCTGGCCGATATCGGGCTTGTTCTGATGGTCGGCGGTGAGAATGTCGATCGGCTTGCCAAGCACGGTTCCGCCGAAATCGGCGATCGCGAGCTTGATCGCCTCGACGCCGCCCGAGCCGAGAACCTCCGCATAGGGGCCGGACATGTCGTCGATATCGCCGATCACCACCTTGTCCGACGCGGCTTCGGCCGCCCCTGCGGCGAGCACGGCGCAAAGCGCTCCGGCCGCGGTCAGCATGCGTTTGAACTGTCTCACCGTTACCTCCCTGACTAAGACTTATGGAATCGTTGGCTGTCTGCCTTTCAGACCCCGAACCATGCGTGCATATTGCTTGTCGCTGCGGCGCAAGGCAAGGCGCCGCGGACGCGTAATGACGCGAACAACGACGAGGACGCCATGACGGCGAGAGCATCCCGCGCGAAACGCGCCGCCCTGGCCGAAGCCGTGTTCGAGCGGTTGGCAGCCGCAAATCCCGAACCCAGGGGCGAGCTCCAATCCGTCAATCCGTTCACCTTGCTTGTCGCGGTCGTGCTGTCGGCGCAGGCGACCGACGCCGGGGTCAACAAGGCGACCAAGATATTGTTCGCCGTCGCCGACACGCCGGCCAGGATGACCGCGCTCGGCGAGGAGGCGCTCGCCGAGAGGATCAGGACGATCGGGCTCTACCGGTCGAAGGCGCGGCACATCATCGCGCTGTCGAAGGCGCTGATCGAGCGCTACGGCGGCGAGGTTCCTCCCAACCGGGAGGCGCTCGAGTCCTTGCCCGGCGTCGGCCGCAAGACCGCGAACGTCGTGCTCAACGTCGCCTTCGGCGAGTCGACGCTTGCGGTCGACACCCACGTCTTCCGGGTCGCCAACCGGCTCGGCATTGCGCCGGGCAGGACGCCGCGAGAGGTCGAGGATGGGCTAATGACGGTCGTGCCGCCGCGTTTCCTCCCCCACGCCCATCACTGGCTGATCCTTCATGGCCGCTACGTGTGCAAGGCGCGCAAACCCGAGTGCTGGCGATGCGTGCTTGCGGAGATCTGTCCCCATGAGCCGAAGACGCCCCTTCCTTCGGCTTGAGCGAGCCGCCCATCGCGCGAGGGGCGCGGGCCAAACGTTCGGCGGCGTCCAGGCTTCAGTCGCTCGCGTTTCAGCAGGCCGCCACGTCGGACGCCTGAATGTCCGGATGTTGCTCAATGGCTGCGCCTGCGAACGGCGCCGGCGCTGCGTGGATGGCCGGGCGCCAGGCCATGACGGATGGGACCAGGCTATCTTTTCACGCTCGCGTCGAGGCGGAACTTCAGATAGTCGGCGGCCAGAATCGGCGCGTATTTCGACGAGCCGACGCCTACGCAGGAGTCGATCGCCGCGACCAGCGCGTCCGGATTGGGATCGAAGAAGAAGGCGATCGAGTAGCGCTCGCGTGGCCTTCTGTTGACGACGCGGTGCGGCGTCGAGACGTAGACGTCGTTGGTCCAGCGCATCAGGCAGTCGCCGATGTTGACCACATAGGCGCCAGCGAGGGGCGGGGCTTCGATCCAGCGCCCGTCGCGCCGGCGCACCTGGAGGCCGCCGGCGTCGTCGGTCGCAAGCAGCGTCAGATTGCCGTAGTCGGTGTGCGCGCCCGCCCCGATTTCCACGCCGAGACCGTCCTGCGGGGCCGGATACCGCAGCAGCCGCAACGTCGCCATGGGACGGTCGAACTTGTCGTCGAAAAAGTCGAGCCGCAGTCCGAGATCGCGGGCGAAGGCTCGATGGATGCGCCCCGCGAGTGTCGAGCAGGCGTCGAAATAGGAGAGCATCGTCTCGCGGAAGCCGGACATATCCGGCCAGGCGTTCAACGCGCGAAAAGGCTTGCCGGCGATGAGCTCCGGATCGTCGGGCTCGAGGTCGAAGCCGATGTTGAACGCTTCCTTCAGGTCCGGGCCTTGCGCCGGATCGAGCGCCTCGCGCAAGAGTGCGGAATAGCCGCGGTTTCCGCCGACCACGTCCATCGCAATTCGCTGCTTCTCGGCGAGCGGCAGGGCGAAGAAGCGACGTGACCGGGCGAAGGCCTGGTCTATCAGAGCGCGCGGCACGCCGTGGTTCACCACATAGAAGAAGCCGACGTCGCGACAGGCGGCGCCGATCGCCGCCGCGACTTGCGCAAGCCCGGTTTCGCCCTCGCCGAGGGGGGTCAGATCGATAATGGGGAGCGCGTCGGTCATGGCGTTGGGTCCCAGACGTTCAGCAGCAGCCGAAGCGGTTGCGATAGGGCGCGATCGCGGCGGGCCAGGCGTCAAGGAACGCCGCGCGGGAACCGATCCTGTCCCGATAGTCGTGCCGCAGCGCCGCTTCGGCCGGGGCGAGATCAACGCGCGTCAGCCGTCCGTCGCGCACGATCGCCTCACCCGCCACGACCAGCCGGTCCGCCCCGGCGATCTTAGGCGGTTGACCCGTCTCGCTCACGCCGGCTCGTCGATCACGCTGACATGCGCCGCGACGATCCGCCAGCCCTCGGGAAAGCGCACCCAAGTCTGCATCTGACGCCCGACCTTGCCCGGCGCGCTGTCGCGGCGGAACAGCGTCGCGGCGACGGCGAAGTCGCGGCCGTAGGTGACGATGCGCGTCTTCTCCAGCGTTCGCGCGAGGCCTGACGGCGCCCGCGCGGCGCGAAACGCCTTGATCGCCTCGTAGCCGTATAGGTTCTCCGCCACTCCGTAACGAATGGCGTCCGCGCTCGGCAGGAAGAAGGCGTCGAGGGCCGCGACGTCGTTGGCGACCAGCGCCTGCTCATAGGCCGCGAAGGCGGCCTCGACCTCGGCCCTGGCGGCGGGATCGTCGACGGTCATCGGCTCCGCTTCCGAGCTTCCAGCGCGGCGCGCACTTCCTTGAGGAAGGGGATGTCGGCGAACTGGTCAGGCCGCACCTTGTCCCAGGCGACGCCGGCGGGCTGTCGGAAGGGCGTCCGGGTCTCGATCAGTTCGGACTCGGTCGCGATGAACGTCAGCGCCGAATCGTGACTCTCCATCACGACCTCGGAATCACCGACCACCTGCGAGGAATGGACGGTGGTCGCGATCGGGGTCGAATCGTCGACGAGCCCGAACTCGCGAAATATTCCCTGCTCGAGATCGGCGAAGCCCGCGCCCTTGCCGGTGCGACCGCCCCGCCGGGTCACCGCGACGCAGCCCACGACGCAGAAGTCGAGTTTCGGCATGTCCTCGAACCGCACCGGCTCTCCGTGCGCCACAAAGCCTTGCGTGGTCGCTGCGGTCTCGAAATCCACGCAATCGGCGGCGAGCTTTTCGGGATCGACCCTCAGATAGGGGAACGTCTCGTTCAGGTAGGGCACCGGGGCAAAAAGAAGCTTGCCGTCGTAAAGCGCCCGGAGCCGCACGGCGATCTGCGGCGGATCGGGATTGCACTTGACGACGCGAGCCTGCTTCCAGGCGTCGAGTTCGCTGAGACGCTTGGCGGCGGCGTCGGCGCCGACGAAATTGGGGATACAGTCGAAAACGGGCCCGACATTGACGCCGGCAGCGACGAGTTGCCGCCACACGCGGTTGCGCACGCCCGCCTTCGCCTCGTTCCGGCCAGCCCAGCGGGATTCGCGATCGGTCATGGCGGTCCTCTCAGGCCAGGGCGGCGACAGGGGCGGCGGCGATGGGCGCGGCGACGACGCCCCTGCGCTCGAGGATGCGCGCGACGCGCAGCGCAAGGTCTTCGCGCCAGGGCGGCGCGATGACCTGCACGCCGATCGGCAAGGTCTCGCCCTTCGTCCACACGGGAACGGCGGCCACCGGCAGGCCGATGAAGGAGATCGGCTGGGTGAAAATTCCAATGTTCGGCCTGACCAGCAGCTCCTTGCCGTCGAGCACGAAGGTTTTCTGGCCAAGTTTTGGCGCGCGGCAGGGCGTTGCCGGCGCGAGCACGACGTCCACGTCCTTGAACAGGGCCAGCGCCTGCTCTCGGAACAGCCGGCGGAATTTCTGCGCCTGAGCAAACCAGGCGCCGGGCAGCATGGCGCCTGCGATCAGGCGGTCGCGCACGTCCGGGTCGAAGTCCCCGGCGCGGGTCTGAAGGCGCTTGAGATGCAGCGCCGCCCCTTCGACCATGGTAATGAGATAGGCGGCCGCGCGCGCCCTCTGCGCCTCGGCGAGTTCGACAGTGCGCTCGACCTTCAGCGCCGCGGCGACGCGGTCGACCGCCTCAAAGGCTGAAGGCTCGCCCGCTTGGGCGAAATAGCCGCCGAGCTTCGCGATGCGCAAGTTCGCCACGCCGTCATCGAGCGTGAGCGCCGCGGGCAGGGGGACGACGTCGGCTTGCGCCGGATCGGCTTCGTCGCGGGCCAGCATCGCATCGTAGGCCAGCGCGAGATCGGCGACGCTGCGGGCGAACGGGCCAAGGTGATCGAGGCTCGAAACGAACGGGAATGTGCGCCGCCGCGACAGCCGTCCATAGGTCGGCTTGAGGCCGAAGACGCCGCAAAACGAGCTCGGCGCCCGGATCGACCCATTGGTGTCGGAGCCGAGCGCGATCGGCACGAGGCCGCCCGCGACCGCTGCGCCCGACCCGCCGGACGATCCGCCGCTCATGTGCGCGAGGTTGTGCGGATTGCGGGACGGTCCGTCGTGCGCGTTCTGTCCGGTGAAGTCGTAGGCGTATTCGCCCATGTTGAGCGCGCCGACAAGCACTGCGCCGGCGGCTTCGAGCCGCCTGACGAGCGTCGCGTCGGCCTCGGCTGGCGGCAGGTCGCGATTGATCTTCGACCCCGCGCGGGTCGGGAGCCCCTTGACGTCGAACAGGTTCTTGACGGCGAACGGCGCGCCGGCGAGCGGCCCGAGCTTTTCCCCGCGGGCCCGCTGAGCGTCGATCGCGGCCGCTCTGGCAAGCGCGCGTTCCGCGACGACGTCGGTGAAGGCGCCATAGGCGCCGTCGCGCGCCTCGATGCGCCGCAGCGCCGCGCGCGTCACCTCGACGGCGCTCGCCCCGCCGTCCCTGACCGCGGTGGCGATCGCGTGAGCCGGTCCGTCGAGCAGCGGCGTCATGCCCGGAATACCGGGGCCGGCTCGTCTTCGTCGCCGATCGCGCCCGACAGGAGAAGTTCGGCCTGCTCGGCGGCGATGTTGAGATGAAGAATGACCTCGGCGCGCGATACCGGCGTCAGCGCGATCTTCAGGAGCGGCGCCATGGCATCGACGAGCGCCTCAGGGTCGAAGGAAGTCTCGGTCATGCGATCGCTCTCTTGAAATCCGCAAATGGCGTCGTCCATCCTACGATGGCGCCCTGTGCTCGGATCATATCGAGCGTCGCTTCTTTGAAGGCGGGAAAGTAACTGGCTGTCGCATCCTCGATCAAGAGGCACTCGTAGCCGCGATCGTTCGCCTCGCGCATGGACGTCTGCACGCAGACTTCCGTCGTGACGCCGGCGAAGACGAGGTGCGTGACCCCGCGCGCCTTCAGGATCCCGCCGACGTCGGTCGCGTAAAACATCCCTTTGCCCGGCTTGTCGACCACGATCTCGTCAGAAGCGGGAGCGCAGGCGTCGATGATGGCGGCGCCCGGTTCGCCGCGCACCAGAATCCGACCCATGGGCCCTTCGTCGCCGATGCGCAGCGCGGGCGCTCCTCGGGCGCGCTTGGCGGGCGGGCAATCGGAAAGATCGGGCGCGTGGCTCTCGCGCGTGTGCAGGATCGTCCAGCCCTTCTCGCGGAAGGCGCCGATCAGCGCCGCGACGGTCGGGATGATTTCGACCACAGGCGCGAGGTCGTTGCCGAGCGTCTCGCCGAAGCCGCCAGGCTCCAGAAAGTCGCGCTGCATGTCGATCACGATGAGCGCCGTGCGGGCCGGATCGAAGCGGAACGCGAACGGCTGAGCGGGGACTTCGATCATCGCTGCAAATTCCGGGCGACTCGTTTTCCCGAATCCTTCTTCCTGACGAGCTCGTGGAGCGGGCGTCTCGAAGGACGCTCCAGAAGGCGCCGTCGTGCGCGCCGGAACGTCCTTCGAGACGCGTCGCCCGCTAAGGACCTCATCGCTTAATGTCCGGCCATGTGGCGGCCGATCGTGGTCCGGTCTGCGCCGGCCGCGTCGGTGAGATAGGCCACCTTGCCGCCCGACATCACGGCGATGCGGTCGGAGAGTTCGAGGATCTCGTCCAGGTCCTCGGAGACGAGCAGCACCGCCGCGCCGCGATTGCGCTGCTCCATGATCTGGGCGCGGATGTCGGCGACGGAGGCGAAGTCGAGGCCGAAACAGGGATTGGCGACGATCAGCACGTCGACGTCGCCGGAGAGTTCGCGCGCGAGAATCGCGCGCTGCACATTGCCGCCGGAGAGGTCCCGGATCGGGGTCTCGGTCGAAGGCGTCTTGACGTTGTAGCGGGCGATCAGCTCGCGCGCCTCGGCGCGGATCGGCTCGCGCGACATCCAGAAGCCGAGCCGAGCCATCGGGATCTTGTCGAACTTGCGAAAGGCCATGTTCTCGGCGACCGACATGTTGGGAACCGAGGCGTTCTTCAGCGGCTCCTCGGGCAGGCCGAACACCTTGAAGCGGTCGAAATGGTCGCGCGTCGGCTCGAAATTCTGGTCGTGGATCAGCACCTGGCCGAGCTTGATCGGCCGCTGGCCGGAAAGCGCCTCGACCAGCTCGCTCTGGCCGTTCCCCGAGACGCCGGCAATGCCGACGATCTCGCCGGCCTTGACCTTGATGTCGAAGCCGTTGACCGCGTCGCGGCCCTCGTCGTTTGCGGCGATCAGGCCCGCGACCTCCAGCGTCACCCCGTCCTTCGGCGCTTTCACCCGGGCGGCCGATGGACGGACGACCGCGTCCCCGATCATCATCGCGGCCATCTCGCGGGTCGAGACCGCGCCGACCTTGCCGCCGCCGACGCGCTGGCCGCGCCGGAGCACGGTGAAGTCGTCGCAGAACGCCTCGACCTCGCGGAACTTGTGGCTGATCATCGCGACCGTGATCTCGCCGCGATGCGCCATCTCGCGCAAGAGCCCGAGGATCTCGTCCGCCTCGCCCGGCGTCAGCACCGAGGTCGGCTCGTCGAGGATGAGGAAGCGCTGGTCGAGATAGAGGAGCTTCAGGATTTCGAGCTTCTGCTTCTCGCCCGCGGCGAGGCCCGAGACGGGCCGGTCAAGGGGCACGCGAAACGGCATGCGTTAAGAAAGGCTTCGAGCGTGCGGCGCTCCTTGCGCCAGTCGATGAAGGCGGGCGCGTCGGCGCGGCTGACACAGGTTCCGCGCGGTCAAAGCGGAACCAGGTGAAGTGTGGTAGACCGCCGACGAGCGCCGCGCGTCGCGCGGGTGCGCACGGGGGGGGGGGGGGGGCAAGAAAGGCTTCGAGCGTGCGGCGCTCCTTGCGCCAGTCGATGAAGGCGGGCGCGTCGGCGCGGCTGACCACGAGGTTTTCCGCCGCGGTCAAAGCCGGAACCAGGGTGAAGTGCTGGTAGACCATGCCGACCCCGAGCGCCTGCGCGTCGCGCGGGTTGCGCACCGCGACTTCCACGCCGTCGATCAGGAGCTGGCCCTTGTCGGGGGTATAGAAGCCCATGGTGCACTTGACCAGCGTCGACTTGCCCGCGCCGTTCTCGCCGAGCAGCGCATGGAACGAGCCCGCCGGCACGGAGACCGACACGTCCTGCAGCGCCTTCAGGGCGCCGAAGTGCTTGCTCATGCCGATGGTCTCGAGCGAGGCCCGCGCGCGGGATGAGCGAACTCCCAAAAACGGCCCCTCTCCCCGCTCGCGGGGAGAGGGAGGGGTGAGGGGCTGGTGTTGGCTGCGGACCTCCCCCGCCCCCCTCCGTCGAGAGACGGGCGTCTGTCGACGCCCTTTGCGGGGAGAAGGACTGCCGCGCATCCATCTGTTCATGGCATAGCCTCGATGAACGCCTTCGACGTCGCCACCGCGCCGAACACGCCGCCCTGCATCGTCGACCATCTTGATCGCGGCGGCGTGATTGCCGGGGTCGGTCGCGCCGCAGCAGTCTTCGAGGATCAGGCATTCGAAGCCGCGGTCATTGGCCTCGCGCATGGTGGTGTGGACGCAGACGTCGGTCGTGATGCCGGTCAGAACGAGGTTGTCGATCCCGCGCGTGCGCAGGATGAGTTCGAGGTCGGTGGCGCAGAACGAGCCCTTGCCGGGCTTGTCGATGATCGGCTCGCCGGGTAGCGGCTTCAGCTCCTCGATGATCTCCCAGCCCGGCTCGCCGCGGATCAGGATCTTCCCGCAGGGCCCCGCGTCGCCGATGCCCGCGCCGATCCGCTGCGAGCGCCAGCGCTTGTTGGGGGGCAGGTCGGCGAGGTCGGGCCGGTGACCCTCGCGGGTGTGGATGACCGTGATAGCCCTTGGCGCGCGCCGCGGCGAGAAGCGCGCTTGATCGGGCCGATCGGCGCGCGGGTGAGCGCGAGGTCATAGCCCATGGCGTCGACATAGCCGCCCTTGCCGCAGAAATCGGTCTGCATGTCGATGACGATGACGGCCGTGTTCGCGGGCCGCCAGTCGCCGTTCCAGGGCCACGGGTAGGGATTGGCGGCGAGGGTCGGCAAGTGCGGCTCCCCTACTCTTCCGGCTCACTTGGACATCGACAGTTCGCCCGGCATGTCGCGCGCCGAGTGGGTCGCGCTCGAGGTCGCGATCATGATGGCGAGCGTCAAAATGTAGGGCGCGGCGTTGAAGAAGTAGTAGCCCTGCGTGACGCCGATCGACTGCAGCGACGGCCCGATCGCGCCGGCGGCGCCGAAGAGCAGCGCCGCGTAGACGCAGCGGACGGGACTCCAGCGGGCGAAGATCACCAGCGCCACCGCCATCAGGCCCTGGCCCGACGACAGGCCCTGGTTCCAGGAGCCGGGATAGGAGAGCGAGAGAAACGCGCCGCCGACGCCAGCGAGGAAGCCGCCGACCGTGGTCGTGAGCAGGCGCACGAGGTTGACCGAGATGCCCATGGCGCGGGCGGCCGGCGCGCTGTCGCCGACCGTGCGCACCACGAGCCCCCAGCGCGTGTTGCGCAAGGCCCAGGCGAGAACGACCGCGACGACGATGCCGACGAAGAACAGCGGATTGACCTGCAACGCGCTCTTGAGGTTCACGCTGTCGCTCCAGAACCCGAGCGGGATCGAATCGAGCCGCGGCGCAGTCGGCTGGATGTAGGGCTTGCCGAAGAAGAAGGCGAGGCCGACGCCGAACAGCATCATCGCGATGCCGACCGCGACGTCGTTGACCTTGGGCAGGCCGCAGATCGAGCCGTGCATTGCGCCGAGCGCCGAGCCCGCGACGCCCGCGGCGAGCACGCCGAGCCAGGGCGAGCCGGTGTGATAGGAGGCGGCGTAGCCGACCATCGCGCCCATGACCAGCGTCCCTTCGAGGCCGAGGTTTACCCGCCCCGACTTTTCGGTCAGGCACTCGCCGAGCGCGACGAACATGAAGGGCGTCGAGACGCGAATGGCGCCCCCCAGCATGGCGACGAGCACCGTGAGGATGGCGTCGCTCATGTTCGATCCCTCGCGGCCGGCGGCTTGAAGATCGAGAAGCGGCCATAGAGCGTCTCGGAGGTCAGCAGCACGACGAAGATCAGGCCTTCGAGCACCTGCACCGTCGCGTCCGGCAGCCCCATGCGCCGCTGGATCAGGCCGCCCGAAGCGACGATGCCGCCGAACAGGATCGCGACCGGAGGAATGACCAGCGGATTGTGACGGGCGAGGAAGGACACCAGAATGCCGGTGAAGCCGTAGCCCGCGGCAAGCGAAGCGTTGGCGCGGCCCTGGATCGCCGCGACCTCGAAGAAGCCGGCGAGCCCGGCCGCAGGCGCCGGCGATCGCCGCGCAGGCGACGATCAGCTTGCCGACCGGCAGCCCTTGCGCGAGCGCGGCGCGGTAGTTGCCGCCGGTGACCCGGGCGGCGAAGCCGAAGGTCGTCCGCTCGAGGAGAAGATAGAGCAGGATGCACAGAACGACGCCGGCGGCGAAGCCCCAATGGACGTCGGTGCCGGGGATCTTGCCGACCATGTAGGCGTCGCCGAGCGGCTTGGTCGAGGGCTTGTTGGGATTGGAGAGATCGCGCAGCGCCCCTTCGACGAAGAAGTTCATGATGGCGATGCCGATGTAGGTCAGCAGCAGCGACGAGATCGTCTCGTTGACCCCGCGCGCATAGCGCAGGAAGCCGGCGATGCCGACCCAGAAGCCGCCGACGATCATCGCCATGACCGCCATCAGCGATCAGCGCGACGAGCGGCGGCAGGACCCCGATCATGGGAATGGCGAGCGCCGCGGCGGCGAAACCGCCGAGCACCAGCGCGCCCTCGCCGCCGATCATGATCAGGCCGATGCGGGCGGGTATGGCGACGGCGAGCGCGGTCAGGATCAGCGGCGCCGAGCGCTGCAGCGTGTTCTGGAACGAGAAGGCGGTGCCGAAGCCGCCGCGCCAGACATAGGACACGAAATCGACCGGCGACTTGCCGATCGCGATCAGGAAGATCGCGAACAGCGCCGCCGCGATCGCGATCGCGAGCAGCGGAATGGCGACATACTCCGAATTGACGCGCAGGCGCAGCGCCCAATCGGAGCGCGCCGCCTCCGGCCCGACCGGCTGGGTCAGGTCCGAGGCGGTCTTGACGGTCGCGGGCGCGTCCGACATGGGGCGTTCGCTCCGGCCTGCGGGCGTCAGGTCGTCGACCCGCTGACGCCTTCGAGCAGGTAGTCCATCTTGTCGAGGTAGGGATCGAGGTTGCCGTAGGTCTTGTCGATCACGACCTTGCCCTTGTTGTCCTTGAGCGGGCCGACATAGATCGGCTTCCCGGCTTTGAGGCCCTCGATGGCGGCGAGGGCGGCCTTCTGCGCTTCCGGGCTTGCGCCAGCGCCGAACGGCGTGTTGCGCACGAAGTCGACCTCGTAGCCGCCGGCGATGAAGTTCGGCGGGGTCTTGCCGGCCGCGATGTCGGCAGCGTAGCCCTTGTAGATCGTCTCCCACTTGTACTCGGCGCCGGTGATGAAACCCTTCGGCGCGAGCGGGGCCTGGCTGGCGTTGTGGCCGCAGGCTTTTCACGCCGCGCTTCTCGGCCGTCTCGATCACCACCTTCGGCCCGTCGACATGGCAGGTGATGACGTCGCAGCCGGCGTCGACCAGCGCGTTGGCGGCTTCGGCCTCGCGCACCGGCAGCGACCAGTCGCCGGTGAAGATCACCTGAACGGTCGCCTTGGGATTGGTCGATCGCGCGCCCAGCAGCACCGAATTGATGTTCGACAGCACGCTGGCGATTGGCTTGGCGGCGACGAAGCCGATCTTGTTGGTCTTGGTGGAGAGGCCGGCGGCGACGCCGTTCGACGTAATGCGCCTGGTTCAGATAGCCGAAATAGGAGCCGGCGTTCTTCGGGTCCTTGTCCTTGTTCCACAAGCGGCGCGGCGTGGCGGAACTGGACGTCCGGGTATTTCTTGGCGAGATCGACGACGAACGGCGTGTAATAGCCGAACGAGGTCGCGAGGATCAGGCCGGCGCCGTCGAGATTGATCATCAATTCCATCGACTTCGACACCGCGTCGGTCTCGGGCACGTTCTCTTCCTCGACCACCTTGACCCCCGGCACTTCCTTCAGCGCCTTGATCGCCACCGCATGCGCCTGGTTCCAGCCGAAGTCGTCGCGCGCGCCGACATAGACGATGCCGACTGTCAGGTCCTGGGCGGCGAAGGCGCGACCGAGCGCGCCGCCGTTCAGCGTGGCGCCCGCCAGCCCCAGGGCGGCGGTCTTGATCAATGTGCGGCGAGAGACTTCCGGTTGAGACATCGTTGAGCGTCCTCTGTTGCAGCGACGCGGATGCCGCGCCATTCCCCGACGAGGTGGATTCGCAAAGAGCATGCCGCAGACTGCGGCCGATTGTCGCAAGGTTTCCGAGGCGACGAAAGTGAATACGCCGCAAGATTTGGCGCCATGCTGAATTGTTCAGCAACCAAGGCAAGCCTTCCGCCGTGTGACCGAACGGCTGGCGCTGGTCTTGAAGGCCCGCTCAGCAACAGTCTTTGATAAATCATCAAGTCTTGCGCCGAGGCCGCTAGCAGTGGATGAATCCGACAATAGGTCGCGCTGAGCCAGGAGAGCTCCCTTTATACGAGGATCTGATGCAAAAGCGGGAGATCTTGGACAATCCCATCGCGGCCGCCGACCCGACCGTCATAACGCAAAACGCTGTCCCGGAAACAGTCCTCGATTTCCGGGAAATCGGCGACCATTTGTACGATGGCGTCTATATCTCCGACGGTTCGGGCAAGACGCTCTACGTCAACAAGTCCTATGAACGCATAACCGGCCTCCAAGCCAGCGAGCTGGTCGGCCGTCGCGTTCAGGACCTGGTTGCGGCGGGCGTTTACGCCAACGCGGTGACGCCCGAAGTGCTGCGGCAGCGTAAGCAGGTGAACTCCGTTGGGCAGAGCCTGCGCAACGGCGCCAAGCTGCTTGTCACCGGCGTTCCCGTGTTCGACCGGAAAGGCGAGGTCAAGCTGGTCGCTGTCATTCAGCGCGAAATCACCGATCTCCTGGAAATGCAGATCGAGCTCGAGGCCACGCAGGAAAAGATGCGCGCCGTCGAGGCGGTGGAGAGCCGCGCGCAACGTGAGGTCGAGCATCTGCGCAAACAGGTGATGCACGCCGGTCTGATCGGGGTCAGTCCGCAGATCGGCGAGGTCCTCGAACTCGTGCGCCATGTCGCCGATTTCGACGTGACCGTGCTCATTCAGGGAGAGACCGAAGTCGGCAAGGAGGTGGTCGCCAACGAGATCCACGCTTCGAGCGCGCGCAAGGGGCGGCCGTTCATCAAGGTCAACTGCGCCGCGATGCCGACCGGGCTGCTCGAATCCGAGTTGTTCGGCTACGAGCGCGGCGCCTTCACCGGCGCGGCGCCCGGAGGCAAGCTGGGTCTCTTCGAACTCGCCGACCACGGCACGATCCTGCTCGACGAGATCGGCGACCTGCCGCTCGAGCTTCAGGGCAAGCTGTTGCGCGTGATCCAGCACAAGGAGATGACCCGGGTCGGCGGATCGCGGTCGATACGGCTCGACGTGCGGATCATCGCCGCCACCAACTGCGACTTGCGCGTCCGGATCGAGCAGAAGCAATTCCGCGAGGACCTGTTTTACCGGCTGAGCGTGTTCCCGATCGAGATCGCGCCTTTGCGCGAGCGCCGCGACGACATCGCCGTCCTCGCCCAGCATTTCCTCGCCCGCCACAACCGCAAGTACGGCAAGCACATTCGGATCGGCCAGGAGGGCATGGACCTGCTCGGCGCCTACAAGTGGCCAGGCAACGTGCGCGAACTGCAGAATATCGTGGAACGCATGGTGCTGATCTCCGACGCGCGCGCGATCGTCGGTCGGGAGCAAATCGGCCCGCTGCTCAACATCGGTCACGGCGACGTTTCCGACGCGGAGCCGAGCCTCAAGGCGCGGGTGGAAGCGCTGGAGCGCCTGGCGATCGAACGCGCGCTCCGCTGCTATGGCAGCACGCGCAGAGCGGCCGCGGCGTTGGGCGTCGATCAATCGACGATCGTCAAGAAGGCGAAGCGGCTGGGCTTGCGGATGGCCGATGACGGACGTCATCAGTCTGATGACGAACGTCATCGCGGCGCGCCCGCGAAACTCCAAGGGCAAAGCGGAGCTTCGCACCGCCTCGCGATGACGGATGTCATCGCGCTCCCAAAAAACGCTAACGATTTCAGAGACAAACCGTTGGCATAACGGTTGCGTCCTCCTTGTCAAGCCGCAACTGGCGAACGGGAGGAACCGGTTCATCCCCACCCCTCGACGCGATCCTGGCGGCCACGGGCGAATTCGCGCGGGCTAGCGCTCGCGCGTCGAAGGCAAACACGGATTCCGCAGCGTCGTCGAACGGTCGGTTCGAGCGATTGGCTGCGAGAGCCAAGAATGGAGGCTGTAGGACGCCATGAGCACCAATGCGCGTATCGCCGTGATCGGGGCAGGCATGATGGGCCATGCGATCGCCCAGGTCTTCGCGGCGGCAAAGCACCAAGTCGCCGTCTACGACGCCTTTCCGTCGAGCCTCGAGTCCCTGCACGCGCGGATCCGCCAGAACCTGAGGGATCTCGGCGAAGACGAAATCGATCGCGGGACGGGTGCGCGCCTGCCCGGCCCTGGCCGACGCCGTCTCCGAGGCGGATTTCATCGTGGAGGCGGCGGCCGAAGAATCTCGAAATCAAGCAGAAGCTGTTCCTCGAAGTGGAGAGGCTCGCGCGGCGCGACACGATCTTCGCGTCCAACACCTCGGTCATTCCGATCACGCAGATCATGGGCGGACTCGAACATCGCGAACGGGCGCTCGGCACCCATTGGTGGAACCCCGCCCATCTCATTCCGCTGGTCGAGGTGGTCGCAACCCAATGGACCGATCCCAAAATCGTCGAATGGACCCTCGCTCTGCACCGGGATGCGGGAAAGACCCCGGTTCACGCCCGCAAGGACGTGCCCGGAATTCATCGCCAACCGTCTGCAGCACGCCCTTTGGCGGGAAGCCGTCGCGCTGGTGCAGAACGGGGTCTGCGACGCTGAAACCGTGGACACCTGCATCAAGGCGAGTTTCGGACGCCGCCTTGCGGTGCTTGGGCCGCTGGAAAACGCCGACCTCGTCGGCACCGACCTGACGCTCGCGATCCACGACACGGTGCTGCCCGATCTCGACCGCACCCCGGAAGCGCTGCCTTACCTGCGCGATCTCGTCGCCAAGGGGAAGCTCGGCATGAAGTCCGGCGAAGGTTTCCGCAAGTGGACGCCCGACCAGCAGGTGGACCTGAAAGCCAGGATCGTTCGCCACCTCAAGGCCGCGCTCGCCGCAGATCGCAGGGCGTGAAGCGGCCCATGCGGGGTCGGCGTCCGCGCCGATCCGCGCATGTCACCGACCCAGGCCGGCCCGGACCGCCGGCGACGACGCGCGCCGCGAACGGGCCCCTCTAGAAGGAAACTGAACCATGCCGAACACCATCATCACCATCGCCCCGACCGGGGCCTGGCCAACCAAGGAGAACAATCCCGCCGTCCCGATCACGCCTCGAGAGATCACCGACAACGTCTACGAGTGCTGGCAGGCGGGCGCAGCGATTGCGCACCTGCATATGCGCGACGAGGACGGCAAGGGCACGATGGACAAGGAGCGGGTCCGGGAGACCGTCGGCCTGATCCGCGAGAAGTGCAACGTCGTCCTCAATCTCACCACCTCCGGCGACCTCAACGCCACCGACGAAACGCGGATGGCGCCATCATCGAGCTGAAGCCGGAGCTGGCCTCCTATGACGCGGGCTCGATGAACTGGATGCATCAACGCCCTGTTCATCAATCATCCGGCCTTTCTGGAAAGATTAGGCGCTGTGATGATCGAGAATGGCGTCAAGCCCGAGATCGAAGTGTTCAACGCTGGCATGTATTA
>CAWANA010000002.1:0-404903 GCA_963783275.1 uncultured Alphaproteobacteria bacterium
AGAAACAGCAGTTCGCCCTTTGGCGGTGGCGAGAATCGCGCATCTTGTAGGGCATGACTGGCGCGATCCCCACGCCCTTTCGCCTCACCCTGCGGGTGAGCAACCTTTGGTTGTCGAGGGGGAGGCCGCGGAGGTCGAGGTCGACAGCTTCGTTGGGACGGTGCGGGTCGAGTGGGACCACGAGGCGGCGACGACGATGCTCGGTCAGCTTGCGTTTTTCATCGACTATCTCAAGACGGCGGGGCTGTTCGACGCCTTCGTCGCGGATTGCCCGCTGCGGTACGCGAGCCCCAACGCGCCGAAGAAGCGGGACGTCCTGGGCACGGCGATGCTGGCGATGCTGGCCGGGGCCAAGCGGTACGCGCATGTCGCGGCGGTGCGAGGGGACGGGGTGCTGCCGGAGTTGCTCGGCATGACGAAGGTCGTGAGCGAGGACGCGGTCCGACGCGCGTTCAAGATGATCGAGGAGACGGAAGGCGCGGCCTGGCTGCGCGGTCATCTGGCCTTTTGCGTGGAGCCGCTGCTCGCAGAGCCCTGGATCCTCGACGTCGACACGACGATCAAGCCGCTCTACGGCCATCAGGAGGGGGCGGTTCTCGGCTACAATCCGAAGAAGCCCGGACGGCCGAGCCATTGCTACCACACCTATTCGATGGCCTCGACGCGGCTGGTCTTCGACGTCGACGTCAGCCCCGGCGACGAGCACACGTCAAAACACAGTGCGCCCGGCCTGTGGGCGTTCCTCGACCGCACCCCGCCCGACCTGTGGCCGACGCTTCTGCGCGGCGACAGCGGCTTCGGCAACGAGGGCGTGATGCGCGAGGCCGAGGCGCGCCGGCTGCCCTATCTCTTCAAGCTGCGTCTGACCCGGAACGTCCGGCGCATGATCGAGAAGCTCTCCGGGCGCGACTGGGTCGCCGCGGGTCAGGGCTTCTGGGCCAAGGAGAGCGAGGTTCGGCTCGAGGGCTGGAGCCGGCAGCGGCGCGCCATCGTGCTCAGGCGGCCTCTGAAGGGGGCCGTGGGCCTTTCTTACCAGGACGAGACCGGGGCGGAGCAGCTCGCTTTCGCCGAGATCGGCGAGGCGTCCGAGATCTACGAATACTCGGTTCTGGTCACTTCGCTCGACGAGGAGACGGAGACGTTCGGTCAGCTCTATCGCGACCGGGGGGACGACGAAAACATCTTCGACGAGATGAAGAACCAATGGGGCTGGGGCGGCTTCACCACGCACGACCTCGCGCGCTGCCGGCTCGCGGCGCGCCTGCTCGCGCTCATTTACGACTGGTGGAACATCTTCGTCCGTCTCGCCGATCCCACTGCGCATCGCGAGGCGATCACCAGCCGGCCGCTGTTCCTGTCGGCCGTCGCGACGCGGACGCGCCATGCCCGGCAGACCACGATCCGGGTCGCCAGCTCTCACGCCAAGGCGAGGCCCGCGTCGCGCGCGCTCGCCGCCGTCGCAGGATTCCTGCGCGGCCTGACGAAAAATGCGGAGCAGTTGACCCGCCTGCAAACGTGGCGCGCCATCCTCTCGCGCGCCTTCCAGGCGTTCCTCAAAGGCCGCCTGCTGCGGGCGCCGCCGCGGCTCGCGCCGGCCTGATGCAACCAGAGCGCGAAAAATAGAAGCTCGTCTATCGCGATCCGACGAACTGCTGTTTCTAGGATAACTGAAGCGTCGCATCCCGGTCGCCTAAAGGCGAGGGGTTTACGGATCCCCGATGGGGGACTCTAAAGACGACTGGCTGAAGTTCGGATCACGCCGTCTCGCGTCCTGTGCGTTTCGGCGATCGGCCCGAGGTCCCTCAAGCCACCCCGAGCCGCGCGCTGATCGCGGCGAGTTCGGCGCGGGCCTCCTTCAGGTCGAACGGCAGGGGCGAGCGGATGACGGCGAGCGCGGCCTCGGCGCGGCGGGCGCTTCGCCCTGCGAGCGGCGGCGTGACGGAGGCGACGGCGCGGGCCTCGTCGAGATTGCCGTTGCAGTGGAGCGCAAGATCGAGGCCGGCGTCGAAGATTCGTCGCGCGCGATCCTCGAACGAGCCTTGAAGCGCGTTCATCGACACATCGTCGCTCATGATCAGGCCGCTCAAAGCCGATTGCGCCGCGCATGATCTCGTCGACAACAATGCGCGATGCGGTCGCGGGATGGTCGGGGTCGAGCGCGCGATAGACGACATGGGCGGTCATCGCCATCGGCAGGTCGGCAAGCGCGCGGAACGGCGCGAAATCGCGCTCGAGCGCCTCGCGCGAGGCCTCGACCACCGGCAACTCGTGATGGCTGTCGGCGCGCGCCCGGCCGTGGCCGGGCATGTGCTTGACGACCGGCGCGACGCCGCCCGCGAGCAGCCCCTCCGCGAAGGCGCGGCCGAGCGCGGCGACGCGGGCGGGGTCCTCGGACCAGGCGCGCGCGCCGATGACCGCATGCGTCGCCCGGCTCGGCGACGTCGAGGACCGGCGCGCAGTCGATGGTGATCCCGACCTCGTGGAGATCGTGGGCGATCAGCCGGCCGATCGAGCCGCGCCGCGGCCGTCCGCATCCTCGGGCGCGAACTCGGCGCCGATCCGCCCGGCGGCCGGGAAGGCCAGCCAGTGCGGCGGCCCCATCCGCTGGACGCGCCCGCCCTCCTGATCGATCAGCACCGGCGCGTCCGGCCGCCCGACGCAGTCGCGGAAGCTTTGCGGTCAGCGCCCGGAGCTGGTCGCGATCCGCGACGTTGCGCTTGAACAGGATCAGGCCCCACGGGTCGGCTTCGCTGAGGAACGCGCGCTCGTCCGGGCTCAGTGCGAGGCCAGCGCAACCGGAGATGAAGGCCTTGGGCATGGGAGCTCCGTTGGGCTAGCGATGCGCTGTCGGAGGGTGCGCGTCTCGCTCACCCATACCCTGTCGAAAGACGGTTCCGGCCGCCCTGGGGCGGCGAGACGCCGCCCCTCCGATCAACATCCGCGTCACTTCGCGACGAAGCACTGTCCGCCGTCGCCCTTGATCCGGGCGCAGAGCGATGCGGCGTCGGCCTTCGACAGACCGGTCACGCGAACGCGGTAGACCGTGTCGCCGTTGACGGTCGCCTTGTGGACGCCGAGCGCCGATCCGCCGAGGGCGGAGGCGTATTTCTCGTTGAGCTTCGACGACCACGCCTTTGGCTTCGGCCTCGGAGCGCGGCGCGGCGAGCTGCACCGCCCAGCCGCCCGACGCGGTCGCGGGTTCGTTTCCCGCCTCGGCGGCCGGCGCCGCCGGCGTCGCCGCCGCTTCCTGGGGCTTGACCTTGGCCGGCTTCTCGGGCTTGGCCGCGGCCCCGGGCTGGACCGGCTCGCCGACCGCCTCCGCCGCCCCGCCGGGGGCGGTCGTGTCGGTCTTGGCGACCACGACGCGCGCCGAGGATTTGGGCGGGGACAGCTTGGTCGGCAGATCGATCTTCGGCGTCGAGGCTTGCGCGCTGGCGGCGTCGGCCGGCGGCTTGGCGGCCGGCCCTCGGCGGCGGCGCCTTCGGAGGCTCCTGGACAGGCTGGGCCGGCGGCGTCTGGCTCGCCGAGGCGTCCGCGACCGAGGCCGGGATCGGCGTTCCGTCGGGGCGCAGGGAAATCGTGCGCACCGGCTTCGGCTCGGGGAACGGGGAAGCGGCCGGCGCCGGCTGCGGCGCCGCGACCACCACCGGGGTGTCGACCGTGCCGCGCACCACCGGACCGCCGGATCGGCGTCGGGCTGGCGCCGTCGACGCGGTCTGGGCGTTGAGATCGACCGGCTGCTCCTCGTTGTTGACGACCTTGACCTTGTTGGTCTGCGTGTTGTCCTTGAGCAGATTGGCGCCGGCGTCGTTCGAGGTCGCGACGGTGGCGTCGCTCGGCGGCTGCACCTTGGTCGGCCCTTCGGCCGCGGCGATGAACGGCGGGCGACTTCGGGAAGCCGGGCAGGCCGCCTCTCAAGGCGAACACCGCGCCGATCATCGCGACGCCGGCGATGGCGAGCGCAGACACCGTCCAGAGCCAACGGCTCGACCGGCGCGGCGCCGGCGGAGCGGCAAACCTTTGCGGGATAAGGATCGAGCGCCGATTCGTCCGCCTCGGCGAAGCCCTCGGTCTCCGGCGCCTCAGCCTCAGCCTCCGCCTCGGGATCCGCGAGGTCGTCGAACGCCGGGCGCAGCGCGCCGGCCTCGAGCGGCGGCGGGGTCACGACGGGAGGAGGCGGCGCGACCGGAGCCGCCGCGACAACGGGCGGCGCAGCCGAAGCGCCCGGCGGCCTTCGGCCGCGAGGCTTCGACCAGCCGCGCAAGCTCGGCCAGCGGATCCTCGACGCCTGAAGGCGCGCCTGCCGCGCGCAGCCGCCTTTCGAAGTCGTCAAGGTCGATATCGACGGCCGCACGGGCCCCGGAAACGCTCATGTCACCCTCGTCACTTGCAGACCCGGCGCCGCGCTTCATGCTCGGCGTCATGGGAACGGTCCGCTAACGCATCTCTTCGGGGGCGCTAACCCCCAAGATTGACAGCGCGGAGGCCAAAACAAGGCCGACCGCAGCCACCAGGCCCAATCGGGCATAGGACAAGTTTCGATCCTTTTCATTAACGAAGCGCAAATCCTTCAGGTCTTTGCCCCGATTCCAGTGGGCGTGGAACCGCGTCGCCAGGTCATGGGCGTAGAAAGCGATGCGATGCGGCTCGTGCGCTTCGGCCGCCTGCAGCGACCGCCCGCGGATATTGCGCCATGGCGCGAATGAGGTCCCGTTCGCCCTCGTCGGTCAGGAGCGCGGCGTCGGCGCCGGCGAGCGCGCTCGCGTCGAGGTCGAGATCGGCAAAGACGAGGCGGGCCTGCCTGAGGACGCTGCACGCCCGGGCGTGCGCGTACTGGACATAGAAGACCGGATTGTCCTGGCTCTGCTCGATCACCTTGGCGAGGTCGAAGTCGAGCGGCGCGTCGTTCTTGCGCATCAGCATGATGAAGCGCACGGCGTCCGGGCCGACTTCATCAACGACTTCACGAAGCGTCACGAAGTCCCCGGAACGTTTCGACATTTTGACCTGCTCGCCGGCCCGCATCAGGCGCACGAGCTGGCACAGGCGCACCTCGAGCCTGGCCTTGCCGTCCGAGAGCGCGGCCACCGCCGCCTGCATGCGCTTGACATAGCCGCCGTGGTCGGCCCCCCAGACGTCGACGAGCGTCAGAAACCCTCGGTCGATCTTGGTCTTGTGATAGGCGATGTCGCTGGCGAAATAGGTGTAGCCGCCGTCCGACTTGATCAGCGGCCGGTCGACGTCGTCGCCGAACTGGGTCGAGCGGAACAGCGTCTGCTCGCGGTCCTCCCAGTCCTCCGCAGGGGCGCCCTTGGGCGGCGGCAGCCGGCCCTCGTAGATCAGGTCCTTCGCGCGCAACGCCTCGATCGCCTCCCTGACCCGATCCGGGCCGCCGTCGACGCCGGTCAGCTCCCGCTCGGAGGCGAACACCTCGTGGGTGATGGCGAGCGCGGCGAGGTCGTCGCGAATCAGCGCCATCATCGCGTCGATGGCGCGCTTGCGCACGAGCGGCAGCCATTCCGATTCCGGCTCGTCGCTGAGCCCCGCGCCGAATTCGGCCTTCAGCGCCTCGCCGACCGGCTTCAGATAGTCGCCGGGATAGAGACCTTCGGGAATGGCGCCGATGTTCTCGCCGAGCGCCTCGCGGTAGCGCAGGAAGGCCGAGCGCGCCAGAACGTTCACCTGCGCGCCCGCGTCGTTGACGTAATATTCCCGCGTCGCCTTCCGTCCGGCGAAGGCCAGGAGGTTCGCAAGGGCGTCGCCGAACACCGCGCCGCGCGCGTGCCCGACATGCATCGGCCCGGTCGGATTGGCGCTGACATATTCGACGTTGACCGGACCGGTCGTGCTCGGCGCGCCCGCCCCAAACGCCGTTCCCTGGGTGAGGACGGCTCTCAGGACCTTCTCATAAACCTCTGGCTTCAGGACGATATTGATGAAATCCTGGTCCGGCGACCTCGGCCTTCGCGACGTCCGGCTTCGGCGGCGAGATCGGCCGCGAGGCGCTCGGCGAGCGCCCGCGGGCTCGAGCCAGCGGACTTCGCCTCCCTGGCGTAGACCATCGCGGCGTTGGTCGAGAGGTCGCCATGCGCGGAGTCGCGCGGCGGCTCGACGACGAAGCGGGTGAGGTCGAGTCCTTCGGGAAGCTCGCCCGCCGCGATCCGCTTCTCGATCAGGCCGCGACGCGCGCCTGGAAGTCCGCAAAAATGTTCATTCATTCCGCCAATGCGCTGAAGACGCGTTCGCCGAGCGCCGGCCCGTCGCAGGGCGCGCTCGCTGAGCGCGCGGGCGGGTCATCGACCCGGCCCTACAGCGCTGCCCTTCAAGGTCCGCGCGCGTCTATCGCAAGTCCGCGGGCCCGTCAAAAAGCCGGGCGTGCTCGTGGACGGCGAAGCGGTCGGTCATGCCGGCGATATAGTCGGCGACGGCGCGCGCCCGGTCGCCCGCTTCGGCCTTCGCCGCCCAGTCCGGCGGCATCGGCGACGGATCGGCGATGTAGGCGTTGAACAGCCGGCGGACGATCGCGTCCGCCTTGTCCCGCACCGCCTGGACCTGCGGATGCCGGTACATGCGGGCGAAGAGGAAGCTCTTGATCTCCCGGTCGGCCGCCTCGAACGGCGGCGAATGAGCGACGAGCGCGCTCGCCCGCCGTCGCGACCGCTTCCGGGCTCGCGACGCCGGCCTCGGCGATCCGCCGAAAACTCTCGCCGATCGCGTCCTCGATGAATCGGGTGATGACGCGGCGGGTCAGCTCGTGGATGACGCGCGCCGGCTCCGAGACCCGGATGCGAAACGTCGATCTCCGCCAAGAGCTCCGTCGACGAAGGGCGCGGCGGCGCGGATGTCCGCGAGCGAGAACAGGCCCGCCCGGAGGCCGTCGTCGATGTCGTGCGCGTCGTAGGCGATGTCGTCGGCGAGCGCCGCCGCCTGCGCCTCGAGGCTCGCGTGAAGGGCGAGGTCGAGCGGCTGGCGCCGGTCGTAGGCCAGGATCGCTTCGCTGACGCCGTGCGCGCGGTAGCGCGGCGTCGGCCGCCCGGACGCGTCGAGGAGCGGCCCGTTGTGCTTGACCAGGCCGGCGATCGTCGTGTCGCGTCAGGTTCAGGCCGTCGAAGTCGGCGTAGCGGCGCTCGAGCTCGGTGACGATGCGCAACGCGTGGCTGTTGTGGTCGAAGCCGCCGTGCGCCGGCCATGCAGGCGTCGAGCGCGTCCTCGCCGGTGTGGCCGAACGGCGTGTGGCCGAGATCGTGGCCGAGCGCGACCGCCTCGGCGAGGTCGTCGTCGAGGCTCAAAGCCCGCGCGAGCGCGCGGGCGATCTGCGCGACTTCGATCGTGTGGGTGAGGCGGGTGCGGAAATGGTCGCCCTCGTGGTGGACGAACACCTGGGTCTTGTGGGCGAGGCGGCGAAAGGCGGTCGAATGGACGATGCGGTCGCGGTCGCGCTGGAATTCGGTGCGGGTCGGCGACGGCGGCTCGGCGAAAAGGCGGCGGCGCGCGAGCCGGATCGGCCGCATAGGGCGCGCGGGCCGTTCGCCCGTCGTCATGACCCATGAGTCTCCCCGGCGTTGCGCTTTCGCTCCACGCTGCATATCTTAGCCGGACGAAGTCTTGAAGCCGCCCGCATTGATAGTCCCTTCTCTCCGCTCACGGGGAGAGGGATTAGAAAGAGGACAGAACGATGAGCGAAGCCGCCGTATCCGACGCCGTCACCATCAGCGCCAGCGCGGCGAAGCGGCTGAACGCGATCCTGAAGGGCGAAGCGGGCGCGGCCTTGCGCATCTCCGTCAAGGGCGGCGGCTGCTCGGGCTTCCAGTACACCTACGACATCGACCGCACCCGCGCCGACGACGACTTCGTCGCGACCCGCGACGGCGCGACGGTGGTGATCGATCCGGTGTCGCTCGAATTGCTGAAGGGCTCGGAGGTCGACTTCGTCGACGACCTGATGGGCCAGTCGTTCCAGATCAAGAACCCCAACGCCGTCGCCTCCTGCGGCTGCGGGGTGAGCTTTTCGGTGTAGGGGGCGGTTTGCGGAGGGTGTCGGCCATCGCTTTCGGCGCGGTTTTTCTCTTCGCCGAGGACGCGGTCGGTTTTGACGGGCGCTATGTCGCGGGCGACAGGGCGTATCGACAGGAACTCACGATCGCCAAGCGGGCGGACGGCGGCTTTGACGTCACCGCGGTGGTCGGGACCGAGGGCTGCAGCGGGCTCGTCGAGGCCCGCGGCGAGGAGAACGGCGACACGCTGAAAGCCGAGGCCCTCGAAGACAAGACGTGCGTCCTTTCCGTTCGCCGCACCAGAACAGGCGTTGCGGTCGTACCCGAGCGTTGCGAATCTTTCCACGGGGCGTCCTGCGACTTCGAGGGCGATTACCGGAAGCGGCGCTGATCCCCTGCCCTCGCTTTGCCAGGCTCGCAGCCGATCGGGGGCTGGCGGTCGCGGCGCCGCGCGATCGGAAACCAGCAGCTATCTGGATGTCGGACTCTTCAGGCGGATTTCGCTCTGAACGCCGACCCGGACGACGCCGGCGGTCGTCCGGACGCCGGCGCGCTCCGAGAAACCCAGGTCGCGACGGAGGCCGTCTGCGCGTCGCGGCGGGCCTCCGATTGACGGCGCCGTCACGATGGAGAATGCTGCGACAATCTGCCGCAGCACCGGGAGCGGTCCCGGAGGCCGCCGCGGCAAAAGCGGGGGAAGCCATGTTCAACCTCGGCGTTCCGGTCAGCTCGGAAGGCGGCCACGTCAGCTTCCAGAATAACGTTCCCGATCCGGTCGCCTCCGGCAAGGAGCTGCCAACCTTCAAGTTCGAGCTCGAAAAGTCGGAAGGCCGCGTGATCGGCGGCAGCTACGGCAAGGAGGCGACCGTCCTTCAGCTGCCGATCTCCAAGGCGATCGCCGGCGTCTCGATGCGGATGGAGCCCGGCGTCATGCGCGAACTGCACTGGCACGCGACCGCGGCGGAATGGGCCTTCGTCACCGAGGGCCGGGTCCGCACCACGGTGATCGACCCGGCCGGATGCGCCGAGACCAACGACTTCGAGCCCGGCGACATCTGGTATTTCCCGCGCGGCCACGGCCACGTGATCCAGACGCTCGGCGACAAGCCCTGCCATTTCATGCTGGTCTTCGACAACGGCTATTTCTCCGAATTCGGCACCTTCAGCATCACCGATTGGCTCGGCCATGCGCCGAAGGACCTGCTCGCCAAGAATTTCGGAGCTCCCCGCCTCGACCTTCGAAGGTTTCCCGAAGCAGGAGGTCTATTTCGCCAAAGGCCCGATCCCGCCGGCCGTCGCCGCCCAGGCCGCTCCAGGGCTTCAGGCCGCCGCCGCTGACCCACAAGTACAGCCTCCTGTCGCAGCGGCCGCTCGAAACGTTCGACGGCGGCCGCGAATGGCGGGTCGACGGCTCGCAGTTCGCCATTTCGACCACCATGACCGGCGTCGTTCTCGAGATGGAGCCGGGCGCGCTGCGGGAGCTGCACTGGCACCCGAACGCGGCCGAGTGGCAGTATGTGCTCGCCGGCGAGTTCGAAGTCACCATGTTCGGCTCGGGCGGCCGATGGCGACAGGAGCGGCTCGGGCACGGGCGACGTCGGCTACATCCCGCAAGGGTTCGGCCACTCGATCGAGAACGTCGGCGGGGACGACCGCGCGCATTCTCATCGTGTTCAACAGCGGGCACTACCAGACGATCGACCTGTCGCAATGGATCGCCGGCAATTCGCTTGACGTGCTCGCAACCAATTTCGGCCAGGATCCGTCGATCTTCGAGAAATTCCCGCGGCGCGACGTGTTCATCACGAAGTAGGACCGGATTGGCCTGCTCCAGCGTTGGGACGCGACGTCCTAACGGCTCTCACCGTATCGGCGGCGCGTACTGGATGCCGCCGTTGTTCCAGAGCTGGTTCAGGCCGCGCGGGATGGCGAGCGGCGAATGGACGCCGAGGTTGCGGTCGAACAACTCGCCGTAGTTGCCGACGGCGCGGATCACGTTCGCGGCCCACGAGTCGCCAAGGCCGAGGTCGTCGCCGAACGCGCCCGCCGTGCCCACGAGCCGCATGACCTCGGGCTTCTCGGACCGCATCGCCTGACCGAGCGTGCGCTGCCCGACGCCGAGCTCCTCGGCGTTCAGCATCGCGAAATGAACCCAGCGCACGATCTCGATCCAGTTCGGATCGTTCTGGCGCACCACCGGCCCGAGCGGCTCCTTCGAGATCACGTCGGGCAGAATGACATGGCCTGCGCGGATTGGAGAGCCGCTGACGCAGGGCGTAGAGCTGCGACAGGTCGCTGGTGGCGACATTGCAGAGGCCGGAATCGTAGGCCTTGATCAGGTCGTCGGTCGTCGCAACCGCGACCGTCTGCAGCGCCAAATGGTTCGCTGAGAAGAAGTCTGCGAGGTTGTCGATCGTCGTCGTGCCGCTGAGCGCGCAGACGCGCGCGCCGTCGAGATTGAGCGCCGAGGTGACGTGCATGGCGCGCGGCGCCATGAAGCCCTGGCCGTCGTAATAGGTGATGCCGACAAAGGCGAGCCCGTAACCGACCTCCCGCCCCATGGTCCAGGTCGAGTTGCGCGACAGGACGTCGATCTTGCCGTCCTTCAGCGCCTGAAAGCGCGCCTCCGCGGTGAGCGGAACGAGCCGCAGGCGGTTGGAATCGCCGAAGATCGCTGCGGCGAGCGCGCGGCAAAAATCGACGTCGAAGCCCGACCACTGGCCGCGCTCGTCGAGGTTGGAGAATCCCGGCAGACCCTCGTTGACGCCGCAGAGCAGCGCTCCCCGCGCCTTGACCGCCTGAAGCGTCTGGGCCGAGCCGGGGGAAACGGCAAGGACGAGCGCGACCGTCGCGAGAACGGCGCAAAGGCCGCGACGAAACGCCATTCCGATCCGCCTGCCCATGCTCATTTCGCCCGTCGCGTTCTCGAACGGCGGCAGATTAGCGGCAAGCCGGGACGCCTGCCAGCGGGCAATGCAACGAGCCTGCGGCCGGCGATTGCCGCGCGGCGCGGCGGGCCTATACTCGCGCGGGGGGCGTGAGCCGGGAGCGGGCGCCTATGGCCGCGCAGGAGATTGAGGCTGTCCGCGCGCTTTTGACTTCGAAGCCGCGTCCGGTCGGCTGGGCGGAGCGGCGCGCGCGGCTGGACGAGGTCGGCGCCGCATGGCCGGTCGCCGAGGACGTGACGCTCGAAGCCGTCAATGCGGGCGGCGCCCCAAGCGAGTTTTCTCTCGCTCCGGGCAGCGATCCGTCGAAGGTTCTCCTGTTCTTCCACGGCGGCGGCTATTGCTCGGGTTCGATCGTCAGCCACCGGCGGATGGTCACCGAGGCCGGCCGCGCCTGCGGCGTTCGCACGCTCGCGGTCGGCTACCGGCTGGCGCCGGAGCACCCGTTTCCAGCCGCGCTCGACGATGCGGTCGCCGCCTGGCGGTTATCTGCGCGGGATCGGCATCGAGGCCGGCCAGATCCTTGTCGGCGGCGACAGCGCGGGCGCGGGACTGACCCTCGCTCTCCTGCAGCGCCTGCGCGGGGACGGCGAGGCCTTGCCGGCCTGCGCGCTGGCTCGTCTCGCCTTGGACGGACCTGACGATGTCGGGCGACACGCTGAGGGCGAAGGACGCCGACGATCCGCTGATCCATGAAGGCTATCTCGAGGAATTGGCCGCGCGCTTACGCTCC
This sequence comes from uncultured Alphaproteobacteria bacterium, assembly GCA_963783275.1. Classification (GTDB taxonomy): domain Bacteria; phylum Pseudomonadota; class Alphaproteobacteria; order Rhizobiales; family Beijerinckiaceae; genus Roseiarcus. The sequence continues at coordinate 11,673 of CAWANA010000002.1, forward strand.
GGCCGGGATCGACCGCAAGGACCCGCGCCTTTCGCCCCTGTTCGCGGATTTGAGCGGAGTTCCGCCGCTCCTCGTGCAGGTCGGCTCGGAGGAAACGTTGCTCGCCGATGCGACGCGCTTCACTGAGGCCGCCGGCGCAGCGCGTGTCGCCGTGACGCTGGAGGTCTGGCCGCATATGATCCATGCGTGGCCGGTATGGAACGCGCGCCTCGAGCCCGGCCGGCGCGCGCTCGCGCATCTCGCCGCCTTCGTTCGAGATCACATGGGAAGCGCCGGCCGCGTCAACCGCGATCGCTGATCGCGTTGGACGCGCGAAATAGCGAAATGGCGAGATAGAGCTATTCCCTGCTCGCCACTTCGCTATTCGCCGCGTCGCTTAACCGGGGCCGTTGACAGTTGGCGACCGCGTCAACAAGACGCTCAGGCGACCTCGCGCTCCGGCTCCGCGAAGGCCGGCGCCTTGGCGTCGGCGAGGGCGTCGCAGGCCTCCCCCACCAGAACCTTCAGGATCGGCAAAGCGTGAAGCGCGCGCGCTTCGGCGGAATCGAGGCCGCGGTCGAAGTCCGATGGCAGCGGCTTCGTCTGGCTCATCAACTGTCCGACGTGCCACAGCCAGTCCCGCGCCGAGCGAACCGGCGCGACCACTTCGTCCATGCGGTCGCTGAGGCCGTCGTTCAGCCCCCCGCTGACCTCCATGGCGTAAGCCAACCCCGTCACGAATTCGCACAGCGTGCGTGTCGCTCCGTACCGCGCGTACATGACATGATTGTCGATCATAGCCGCATGCCTCCCTGTCGCCTCCCAGGGCGGGAGGCGAAAGCCAACGGGCGCGCGCCCTGTTGCTTCCAGATCTGGGCGGCGGACCGAGGCGGGACTGCGCAACTCGCACACAAACGCCGTGCGCAGCTTCCCTCAACTCCATTCGCTTAGAGAAGAGTTTCCGTTTCCGCAATGCGACTCGATGTCGCCATTCACGCTGAAAGTTTCCGCAGAGGTCAGCTTGGCCCCGGCCGAAGTCCGCGGTCGCTACGCCGAAGCGGGCCGGTCGTCAGCGCCCAGCCGTCGCCCTGAAGCCAGACGGGCTCGGCTGGCGTCGGGCCCGAACCTCAGCCAGCGCACCCGTTCCGCGCCGCCGCGCCGGAACGCTGCGTCGAGCTTTCGTCCGATCTCGCCGTCCTGAGCGCCCTCGCAGGCGATGAACACGACCCGGCTGAAGAGCTTCGCCGGCCAGGCTTCGCTCCGCTCGTCCGGCCGCGTGATCAGGAGCATCGCGCCGTGACGAATTCGCCGCCTGCAGCGGAAACAGCAGGCGTCCGCCCGGTTTCAGCGCTTCGAGCCAGGCGCGAACCGGATGCGAGGCGGCGGCGTTGACATAGATCGCGTCCGCTTGCGGCAGACCGTCCGCGACCCCCGACTCCGCGCGCACCTCGACCTGGGGATAGCCCGCGAGGTTCTCGCGCGCCCGCTCGGCGATGTCGGGCTCGATCTCGTAGGCGACGACCTTGCCGGCCGGGCCGACGAGATGGGCGAGGATGGCGGTGTAATAGCCCGCGCCGGCGCCGATGTGCAGGACCGTCTCGCCCTCCTTGAGCGGCGAGCGCGGCGAGGCATTGCGCGTGAAGCGACGGCTGGCCGTTGTTGATGCCGCGCCGCGCGTCGATCGCCACCAGCACGTCGTCGTAGAGACTCGCGACCTCCTGCTCGCTGCCGGTCAGTCCGCGCCAGCCCACACGCCACGGCGGCGGGCCCGAGAAATCCTCGCGCGGCACGGCGGCGTAGGCCGCCTCGAACTCGCGCGGTCGGCGACGCCGGCGAGCCGCATGATCCTGGCCGCGTAGTCCCTGCGGAGCTTCAGCGATGGGTCAGACATGGTCACCCCGACAAATCTGTGCAACCGACCTCTTGGCGCCTCACTTTCGCGCCGTCTCTCCGCCGAGCCTGCGCCGCGCGCGCCGCGCGGGCCATCAGCCGAATGTGTTAGGCTGACCGGCGTTCAACACGACTTATTCCGTGACCGAAGCAGGAGAATGACATGCCGACGATCACCACGCGCGACGGGACCCAGATCTACTACAATGACACGTGTCAGGGACAGCCCGTCGTTTTCAGCCACGGCTGGCCGCTGACCTCCGCCGCCTTCGAGGACCAGATGATGTTCCTCGCCAACCACGGCTATCGCTGCATCGCCCACGACCGGCGCGGTCACGGGCGGTCGAGCCAGCCATGGGACGGCAACGACATGGACCATTACGCCAACGATCTCGCCGACCTGGCGGGTCACTTGAACCTGCGCGACGCGATCCATATCGGCCATTCGACCGGCGGCGGCGAGGCCGCCCGCTACGTCGCGCGCCACGGGCTCGCACCGCGTCGCCAAGCTGGTGCTGATCGGCGCCGTGCCGCCGATCATGGTGAAGACGGAAGCCTATCCCGGCGGCCTGCCGATCGAGGTCTTCGACGGCATCCGCAAGGCCGTGGCGGCCGACCGCTCGGCGTTCTTCAAGGAGCTGTCGACGCCCTTCTACGGCTTCAACCGGCCGGGCGCGAAGGTCAGCGAGGGCCTCAGGGATTCGTTCTGGCTCCAGGGCATGATGGGCTCGCTCAAGGCCGAGTACGACTGCATCAAGGCCTTCTCCGAGACCGACTTCACCGAGGACCTGAAGGCGATCAAGGTCCCGACCCTGATCCTGCACGGCGACGACGACCAGATCGTGCCCGATCGGCAATTCCGCGCATCTTTCGGCGAAGCTCATCCCGAACGCGACGCTCAAGGTCTATCCCGGCGCGCCGCACGGCATGTGCTCGACCGCAGAAGGACAAGGTCAACGCCGACCTCCTCGCGTTCATCCGGGGTTGATGGAACCCCCTCCTCCTCGTCCTGAGGAGCGGCGCCGTTAGGCGACGCGTCTCGAAGGACGCTCCAGCGCGCGCAGACAGCGTCGCCTACTGGATCATCCTTCGAGACGCGATGCTGCGCATCGCTCCTCAGGATGAGGGGAATCATACTGATCCTTCAGGAGCCGCTCTTTTGTCCAACACCAACGCCTATCCCGTCACGCCCAGTCAATCGCGTCAAGCGCTTGCACGAGCGCGGCGCGTACGACCGCGCGACCGTGCATGCGATCCTCGACGCCGCGGCGCTCTGCCATGTCGCCTATGTCGTGGACGGCCAGCCCTATTGCACGCCGACGCTGTTCTGGCGCGAAGGCGATCATCTCTACTGGCATGGGTCGAGCGCGAGCCGGATGCTGCGCAGCCAGTCCGAGGGCGAGCCGGTCTGCGTGACCGTCAGCCATCTCGACAGCCTGGTGCTGGCGCGCTCGGGCTTCAACCATTCGGTCGACTATCGCTCAGTGATGGCGTTCGGCCACGCGCGTATCGTCGACGATCCGGACGAGAAGATCCGCGCGCTTCGTGCGATGATCGACCGCTTCTACCCGGGCCGGTGGGCGACGCTGAGGCCGGCGACCCTGCAGGAGATCAAGGCGACCCGGGTCATCGGCATGACCATCGAGCAGGCTTCCGCGAAAGTCCGCGCCAAGGGGATCGGCGACGACGAGGACGGATTACGCCCTGCCGATCTACGCCGAGCGCATCCCGGTGAGGACCGTGCTCGGCGCGCCCGAACCGTGTCCGCGACTCCTTCCCGGCGTCGAGCGGCCCGAGGCGCTGGCCGGGTATCGCGAGGGCCGCGCGCTCGGCGACGCGCTGACCGACGCGCATGCCGCGACCTTTCCGCATGTGACCCCATGAGCCGCGGTCCGGCCGCCACCCGCCTGGCCACATGCGGAAGTCTCGCGCCGGGGAAGGTCAACCACGGCGAGCTTGCCGGGCGCGACGGATCCTGGACCGCGGGCGCAGTCAAGGAAAGCCCGTCTCCGCCGGCTGGGGCGCGGACTTAGGGTTCCCCGGATTGGTTCTCGATCCCGATGGGGACGGCGTGGAGGTCTTCCTCTTTTCGTCGCCTGACCTGCCCGAGCATTGGTCCCGGCTGGACGCCTTCGAGGGCTCGGGCTGCCGGCGAGTCGTCGCCGAGGCAGAGACAGCGGACGGCGTCCTCGACGCATACATTTACGTCGTCGCAGAAGCGACCTGAAGCCGTCGGCGAAACGTTCTGCTAAAACTCGCATCGAGCTACTTTTGCGTCCATCGATCGAAGAACGGGAGGACCCGATGCGCGAACTGGAAGGCGGCTGCGCCTGCGGCGCCGTGCGATACCGGCTCCAGTCGAAGCCAATGTTCGTCCACTGCTGTCATTGCCGCGATTGTCAGCGCCAGACCGGCAGCGCTTTCGTCATCAATGCGCTGATCGAGACGGATCGCGTCGAAAAGCTTTCCGGCGAGACGGAAGCGGTCCCAGTCCCGACGGATAGCGGCCGGCCGCACGTTATCCATCGCTGTCCTGAGTGCAAGGTGGCCGTCTGGAGCCATTACGGCGGACGCATTCAGCAGTGCTTCATCCGCGTCGGCGCGCTCGACGAGCCCGCAATGCTGCCGCCCGACATCCACATCTACACCCGCTCGAAGCTGCCCTGGGTCGCGCTGCCCGCCGGCGTTCCCGCGGTCGCGGTCTACTACGACCCGAAAGAGCTCGTGGCCGGCCGAAAGCCTTGCGCGGCGCAAGGCGCTGTTCGGATGACGCAAATGAGGCGCTGTCCGCGACTGGCCGCCGCGCTGGCGATCTCGGCGGCGCTTCTCCCTGGCCTCGCGGGCGCTGACGACGCGCAGCCGGCGAACACCCTGATGGACATGCGCCGCGCGGTCGGCGCCTGTCTCGCCCACACGCCGATCGCGTCGGGCTCGCGCGTGACGATCATGTTCATGATGAAGCGGGATGGCTCGATCTTCGGCCGGCCGCGAATCACCTACGCCCATCTCGAAGGCGACGCCGACGCCCGCCGCCGATTTCTCGACGAGGCGGAGCGGGCGGTCGATTCTTGCATGCCCCTCAAGGTGACGCCCGCGTTCGGCGAGGCGATCGCCGGCCAGATGTTCACGATCACGCTCGGACGCGAGAAGCCGGAGATTTAGGGCGCGCCCCGCTCCCGCTTTGGCGGCTGACTTGCGCCTTCGCCGTCGCCACTGGTGCGACGATTTACCCAATTGCCCGGCCTCAAAAATTGCTGCATTGCAACAAAATAGCCGGTGCGCGGAGACTACGGCTTGAACGGGTGGGAACTTCCGCGAGGCGCTTCAGGATGTCGATAATACCCCCAAACATCGGTCCATCAGAACGGCAAACGGCCGATCCAGCAGAGCGGCGCTCGCGCCGAAATATGCGAGGCTGCGGACTGTCCTCGAAAATTCGGCCAAGACCGTCGACGGCGGTCCGCAAGGTCACGCGCACCGAGGTCGCGGACCTGCAGCGCCGGGCGATCGCCTCCCTCCAGGAATGCGCCGACGTCGCGCTCCGCCTCTCCGAATGCCTCGGCGACGCGGCCTGCCCGCGCGATATCACCTGCCTGCATCTGGGCGACTGGAACCGCTGCGATTCCTGCTTCGACGAGCAGGTCAGCCGGTTCTTCGATCAGGCCAGCAAATTCATGACCGCGATCGCCGCCAGCGCCGAACCGGGCCCCCTCGTCTTTCGGAAAGCCGCTGTCGTGGAGTCCAACTCCTGCGACGCCTTCCGCGAGCGCGCAGCGTCTTTCACCGACGCCCAGCAGCGGGTGTTCGAACTCCTGGTGACCGGTCTTCCGAACAAGCTGATCGCCTACGAGATCGGCGTCTCGGAAGCGACCATCAAGGCGCATGTCAGCGCGGTGCTGCGCAAGCTCAAGGTGAGAAGCCGGGCGCAGGCGATCGCACTCTCCTCAGCCTTCGAGCGCAACCGCAACGGTCAGCCGGCCATCTTCTTGACCGAGACCTCCGGAGCCTGATCGAGCGGCCTGGAGGGTGCGCGCCTCTCGCACCAATAGCCCGTCGAAAGACGGGCGTCCTTCCGGGCCCCTATGGGGCGGCGAGACGCCCCCTCCGATTGACCCGTCTAGAAACCGTGCCGCAGGGCCCAGATCGCGGCGATGCCGAAGGCCATGGTCGCGGGAACATTGCGCGTGACGACGGCGGCGGCGAGGGCGACCGCCCCGGCCGTCCACTCCCGCCAGCCGCCCGAAAGCATCGAGGTTGCGACCAGCGCGACGATCAGGCAGCCCGGAAGCGCGTTGAGCGCGCGCGCCATCGGCCCATGGGCCGGAATCGCCTGACCGAGCCGCGCGCCGGCGAAGCGGATCGCGAAGGTGCCGAGCGCCAGCGCGGCGATCAGGATCCAGCGCTCATCCATCGCGGCGCGCTCCCGCGACCGCGGCGCCGAGGAGGCCGCCGAGCGCGAGCATCCAGTGCGACGGCGCTCCCGCGAGCTTCACCCCGCCGAACACCACGGCGACCGAGACGAACCACGGCAGGAGGTCGGGGCGTCCGCGCCACAACGACCGGGCTATCGCGATGAAGGCGGCGGTGAAGGCGAAGTCCATGCCAAGCGACTTCGGGTCGGGGATCGCCGCGGCGAACACGACGCCGAGCACGGTCGAGGCGCACCACGCGACCATCTGCGTCAGGCCGCCGCCGACCAGGTAGCGATACCCGACGCTGCGCCCGCGCGCCCGCGCCGCCATGAGCAGCGCCCAGTTCTCGTCGGCGGTCATATGCGCGCCGAACGCCGTCTTCCAAAGCGGCTCACCGGCAAACACGTCGCGGATCGACGCCGTCATCAGGAGGATCCGCAGATTGAGGGCGAGGCCGGCGAAGACCGGCGCGATCATCCCGGCGCCCGCCATCCATTGCTGGGTCGCGATGATCTGCGAGGCTCCGGCATAGACGACCGCGCCCATGACCCCGATCTGAAGCGGCGTGAAGCCCGCCTGCGCCGCCAGGAGCCCGAACGCCAGGCCGTAGACCGCCACGCCGAGCGCCAACGGCAGGATATCGCGCGCGCCGGCGAGAAAGCCCTCGGCGGGGGCGTCTGAGGACATGGCGAACCTTTTGTCGAAGGGCCGGCCCGCCTACAGGTGCGCGGGACCCGTCGTCAAGGCGCGTCGGCCCGTGCGTTCCGATTCGCGGGCTGGCGCCAGGACCTCAGCGAGAACAGCGCAAGCGACACGGCGATCAGAGCAAGGCCGACAAAGAACCGGCCGTCGAAGGCGAAATGCAGGGAGGGAATGCCCCAGGACAGGCCGAACGAGATCAGCGCCGTCAAAGCCGGAACGAGATTGAGAAACATCGAGGCGAAGCCGTTGTCGCCGCCGGTGACGGTGAGGGCTTTCTGGAATGCGACCCGCCCGACCGACGCGGCGATGATCGTGCCGACGATCATGAGGACGATCGCCAGGATCTGACCGTCGAAAGCGAGCTCGCCGCGCCGGTAGAGGACGATGAGCGTCGAGGGAATCAGCAGGACGTTGGCGAACAGGAAGTTCGAGGCGATCGCCGCGGCCTCGTCGTATTCCCCGAACCATCTGGCGACGAGCGTGCCCCCGAGCGCCGTGCAGATCGGAACGGGGAGCGCATAAACCCAGCCCCCGCCGACAAGGCTTTCGATCAGCATGTGCATCGACTGCTGACCCGCGCCGGAGAGCTGACTCCAGGCGACGGCCATGGCCCCCAGGAACGCGCCTGCAAAACAGCCGAAGAACACCGCTGGAGAGACGGGAATCGGCACGCGCGCGATGACGAGCGCCACCAGCGCCGCCCAGAACGGCAGCAGGTTGAGGATCGCCGAGACGATGATGGGATGGGCGCCGCTCAGTCCGAAGTTATACAATAACAGCCCGCTCATCCCGATGGCGAAGATAACGGCGAGTCGAACGTAGTTCGAGGGCTTGCCGAGCAGCGCGACAAGGTCCCGCCGGCTGGTCGAACTGAGGCCCAGCAAGGGGATCGAGAGCAACAGCGCAATCTGGGTCAGGCAGACGAACTGGATCGTGCTGAGCTTTCTTGCGGCGAGAAACGAGAACGGCTCCTGCACCGCATAGAGCGCCGCGGTGATGAGCGCGTAGAGGCTGCCCAGACGATAATCGATGGCGGCTGCGGAGCGGCGCATGCGGTTCCCCCTGTTTGCCCCAGGAAGCAAACAAATGGCGCGATCCGATGGTTCATGCGGCACGTTCGTGGCGGAGGTTCGGCAAAGCTGAAGGCCACTGCCGAGTGGACGCCGCTGGCGACGGGAGTGGCGGCCAATAAGGCCCCGATTTCGCGTGCCGAGCGTGCGCCGAATAGCGCTCGAACAGGCGTCGAACGGCGCCCTCCGAGGACGAGGATGGGACGCCCTACCCCTCGAACCGGTTGCTCTTCGGAAACCCCTTCGGCGGCAGGCGGCCGGCTTCGGCGCGGGCGCCGATCCACTCCTTGAGCTCGGGCATCGCGACGGTGAAGGTGCGGCCCGGCCGAGTCGCGCCAGGTGAGCCCGTCGGCGATGGCGAACACCTTGGCGTCGGAAATGTCGCCGTCCTTGTAGCGCTGGAGCCGCGTGCCCTTGCCGCGCGCCATCTCGGCAAGCTGCGACATCGGGAACACCAGGAGCTTGCGGTTCTGCCCGATGACCGCGACGTGGTCGCCAGCGGCCGGAACGATCAGCGCCGCCGTCGCCTTGTCGCCGACGTTCAGCACCGCGCGGCCCTTGCGGGTCGAGGAGATGAGGTCGTCTTCCGCGACGACGAAGCCGTTGGCGTCGGACGCCGCGATCAGCCGCTTCGTCGCCCGGCGCGTAGGCCCAGACCGCGACGATCGAAGCGCTTTCCTCGATGTCGGCCATGAGCCTGATCGGCTCGCCCTGCCCGCGCCCGCCCGGCAGTCTTCGCCGCGTCGAGGGTGAACACCTTGCCGTCGCTCGCCAGCACCAGAATCTTCGAGGTCGTCTCGGCGAAGAACGAGGTCTTCAGGCCGTCGTCGCCCTTGAACGCCAGCGACGAAAGGTCGGCGACCTGCCCTTTCAGCGCGCGGATCCAGCCCTTCTGCGACACGACCACCGTCAGCGGCTCGCGCTCGACCAGCGCCTCGGCGAGCTCGGCGACGACGACCTCGGGCGCGGCCGCGAAATGCGTGCGGCGCTTGCCGAGTTTCGTCTCCGGTCCGAACTTCTTCTTCACGTCGCGGACCTCGACCGCGATCATCTGCCATTGCTTGCGGTCGTTGCCGAGCAACGCCTCGATCGACGCTTTCTCTTCGATCAGGTCCGTCTGCTCCTTGCGCAGCGCCATTTCTTCGAGCCGGCGCAAGGATCGGAGCCGCGTGTCGAGCACATAGACGACCTGGTTCTCGCTCAGGTCGAAGCGGACCTTCAGCGCCTCCTTCGGGTCGTCCTCCTCGCGAATGATCCGGATCACCTCGTCGAGGTTGAGGAAGACGACGATCATGCCGGCGAGCAGTTCGAGCCGCTTGTCGATCGCCGCCAGCCTGTGGCGCGAGCGGCGGACGAGAACGGTGCGGCGGTGGTCGAGCCATTGCTGCAGCGCTTCGCCGAGCGAGACGACCCGCGGCGTCACCCCGTCGACCAGCACGTTCATGTTGACGGAGATGCGGGTCTCGAGCTCGGTCAGCCGGAACAGCGATTCCATCAGCGTCGCCGGCTCGACCGTGCGGCTCCTCGGCTCGAGCACGATGCGGACGTCCTCGGTCGACTCGTCGCGCACGTCGGCGAGCAGCGGCAGCTTCTTCTCGTTGAGGAGGTTCGCGATCTGCTCGATCAGCCGCGACTTCTGCACGCCGTAGGGAATTTCGGTCACGACCGCCGCCCAGCCGCCGCGGCCGAGGTCCTCCTTCTCCCAGCGCGCGCGCAGGCGAAAGCCGCCGCGGCCGGTGCGATAGGTCTCGACGATCGACGTCCTGTCGTCGATGACGATGCCGCCGGTCGGAAAGTCCGGCCCCTGCACGAACTGGGTCAGCGCCTCGGTCTCGGCGCCGGGATGGGCGATGAGATAGAGCGCGGCGTCGCAGAGCTCGGCGATGTTGTGGGGCGGAATCGAGGTCGCCATGCCGACCGCGATCCCCTGCGCGCCATTGGCGAGCAGGTTCGGGACGGCCGAGGGCATGACGATCGGCTCTTTCGCGTCGCCCGAATAATTGTCGCGCCAGTCGACCGAGTCCTCGTCGACGCCCTCCATCAGGAGGCGCGCGACGTCGGTCATGCGCGCTTCGGTGTAGCGGTAGGCGGCCGCGTTATCGCCGTCGATGTTGCCGAAATTGCCCTGCCCCTCGATCAGCGGATAGCGGGAGGCGAAGTCCTGGGCGAGCCGCACCAGCGCCTCGTAGATCGCCTGGTCGCCGTGCGGATGGAACGAGCCCATCACGTCGCCGACGATTTTCGCGCATTTCTTGAACGCCGTGCCGGGATCGAGCCTGAGGATGTGCATGCCGTAGAGGATGCGGCGATGCACCGGCTTCAGGCCGTCGCGCGCGTCCGGCAGCGCCCGGCCCATGATGGTCGAGAGCGCGTAGGCGAGATAGCGCTCTTCGAGCGCGTCGCGCAGGTTGACGTCGATCGGCGCCGCGGGCGGCGGCGGGGGCGGCGGAGCGGCTTTGGCCATGGGCCGGGGTTAGCGCGCCCCCTGAGTCGCGGCAAGGGCGCAAGTCGGACGTCGAAGCCGCTCGGAGGGCGGCGTCTCGCCGCCCAGGATGCCCGAGACGCGCGCCCTTACGCGGGCGGCGAGACGCCGCCCCTCCATCAGGTCCGATCCCGTTCCACCGTTTCGCCCCGAACGCCGGCTACCTAGTGAAATCGGAAATCCTCGGTGGGCAAGCGAGGACGACCGTTCGCGCTGATGATCCGGAGCGGAGATGACCGCCAAACTTGCCCTCTCGTTACTCGTCTCGTTTGCGTTGCCTGTCCTGGCGGCTTCATGAGCTCAGCCGCCTCGGCCCACGACGTCTGGGCGAACGGCGAGCTCGTGCCGCGGCTGGGTCAAAGCCGCCTGCTGCGGACCGGACGACGCCCATCACCTTCGACCCGACCAGGTTCACCGCGTCTCCGACGATTATTACATGGTCGACGGCTATCGCTATCGCATTCCCGCCCGCAACGCGCTTCCGAGCCAGGACGGCGACTACTGGATCTTTTACCGCGACAACGGCGTTGGCGGGCAGTCGGACGTCTACTGCTTCTTCGTGCCGATGGGCTTCTGATGCCCGCTCGGCCCGCCTCGAGCTTCTCCGTCCCGACGGCGTGCGCCCGGGTCCGCCTAGCATAGAGCGCCGTACGGGATGGGCGTCCGCCGACGGGAGCTGCGCCGGCCGCCCTCGAGGGAGACGTCCGGACATGCCCCATGATCTCCTGCGCCGCCGTCACCAAGCGCTACGCCAACGGCTATCTCGCGCTGGACGCGGTCGACCTCGACGATCGACAAGGGCGAGATCTTCGCGCTGCTCGGCCCCAACGGCGCCGGCAAGACGACGCTGATCGGCGTCGATCTGCGGCACCGTGTCGATGACCTCGGGCTCGGTCACGGGTCGCCGGCTTCGACGTCGTGCGCGACTTCCGCGCCGCCCGATCGCGCGATCGGCCTCGTGCCGCAGGAGATCGCGCTCGACATCTTCGCGACCGTCCGGCAGACGCGTGTCGCTTCAGCCGCCGCCTGTTCGGCCGGCCGCCCGATCCGGCCTTCGTCGAGCGCCTGCTGCGCGACCTGTCGCTGTGGGAGAAGCGCGACGCGCGCATCGTCGAACTGTCGGGCGGCATGAAGCGGCGGGTGATGATCGCCAAGGCGCTCAGCCACGAGCCCGAGGTGCTGTTCCTCGACGAGCCGACCGCGGGCGTCGACGTCAATCTGCGCCGCGACATGTGGGCGCTGGTGCGCCGGCTGCGCGACGACGGCGTCACGGTCGATCCTGACCACGCATTACATCGAGGAGGCCGAGGAGATGGCCGACCGCGTCGGCGTGATCGACAAGGGCCGCATCCTGCTGGTCGAGGACAAGGCGGCGCTGATGCGCAAGCTCGGCAAGCGGCGCCTGACGCTCGTCCTGCAGCGACCCGCTGGCCGCGCTGCCCGCCGCGCTCGCCGGCTGGCCGATCGCGCATCGAGGACGGCGGACAGCGGCTCGACCTACGCTTCGACGCCTCGGCCGACGACACCGGCGTGCCGACGCTGCTCCGGCGCCTCGCCGAGGCCGGCGTCGATTTCACCGACCTCGAGACCACCGCGAGCAGCCTCGAGGACATTTTCGTCGATCTCGTCGGGCGCGCGGCATGACGCGGCGTTCAATCTCCGGCGGCGTGTGGGCGATCTACCGCTACGAGCTGGCGCGCACCGTCCGCACGATCTGGCAGAGCGTCGCGACGCCGGTCATCACCACCGCGCTCTATTTCGTGGTGTTCGGCGGCGCGATCGGCTCGCGCATTCACGAGGTCGGCGGCGTCGGCTACGGCGCCTTCATCGTGCCCGGGCCTGATCATGCTGTCGCTCCTGACCCAGAGCATCTCGAACGCCTCGATCGGCATCTACTTTCCCGAAATTCACCGGCACGATCTTCGAGATCCTGTCGGCGCCGCTGTCGTCCGATCGAGGTGGTCGCGGCCTATGTCGGCGCGGCGGCGACCAAGTCGGTCGTCATCGGCCTCATCATCCTGGCGACCGCGACCCTGTTCGTGCGACGTGCGCATCGACCATCCCGTTCTGGATGGTCGCCTTCCTCGTCCTGACCTCGGTGGCGTTCAGCCTGTTCGGCTTCATCATCGGCATCTGGGCGAAGAACTTCGAGCAGCTCGCGATCATCCCGGCGCTGATCGTGACGCCGCTGACCTTCCTCGGCGGCGCGTTCTATTCGATCGACATGCTGCCGCCGTTCTGGCGCACGGTCAGCCTGTTCAATCCGGTCGTCTATCTGGTCAGCGGCTTCCGCTGGAGCTTCTACGGCCAGGGCGACGTCAGCGTCGCGGCGAGCCTCGGCTTCACGGCGGTGTTCATCGTCGCGTGCCTCGCGGTCCTGACCTGGATCTTCCGCACCGGCTGGCGGCTGAAGCCATGAGCCGTGCGTCGCCTCGTTCGCGCCAAGGACTTGGGCGTATCCGGCCGCAACTGCGTTACTGCCTGCGCGTGACGCGTCGCAGGCGTCGCGGCCTTCGCCATAGCCAGAGCCTGAACTTCCCGCTGCACGGCCTGTGGGCGGTGCTGACCGCGATCGTGGTCAGCCAGGTGAGCGTCGGCGGGTCGCTCCGCGCGACGATCGAGTACAATATCGGGACGCTCGCGCGGCGCGGTCTACGCGGCGGCGGTCGGGCTCGTCGTTCCCCACGCGACGCCGGTGCTCGCAGGCGGTCGCGCTTGCGCTCGTCGGTCGCGCCGATGGCTGTCGCCGCGGCGATCAGTCCGAGCCTTTCGCGTCGCGCCTTTCTCTGCCGTTCTCGTGCTCCTGATCGGGAGCGAGCTCGGCGAGAGCCCGATCGCCTCAGCGCTCGACGCGCGTCGTCGAGGTGGCGATCGGCGGCGCTGTCGCGGTGCTCGTTTCGCTGCTCGTGTTCCCCGAGCGCGCCGAAGGGATCGGCATCGAGGCCGCACGCCAGATTCTGAACCAGATGGCGGAGCTGCTGCCGAAGTTCCTCGCGCGGATCTCGCAAGACGGCGACAGCGGTCGTCGATGGGGCTCGCGCAGACCCGTCTGGGCGATGCGGTGGCGAAGTTCCAGGGGCTCGCCGAGGAGGCCAAACGCGAGCGCATCGTCTCGATCGTGCGCGACCCCGACCCCACGCCGCTCGCCCGCACGCTGCTTCGCATCCGGAACGATTTTGTCATCCTCGAGCCGCGCGACGGTCGAGCCGTTTCCGGAGGCCGTCGCGCGCCGGCTCGAGCCGGCGCTCGCCCGGTTCGGCGAGGAGGCGGCGGCCTTCCTGCGGGCCTCGGCCGACGCGCTCGCCGGCCGGACGCCCCCGCCGCCGATAGCGCCTGCGGCGAGCGGCGCTCAGCAGCCTACGGCGCCGAGATCGCTGCGCTCCGCGCCGAAGGCGTTCGAGCGCACGATGGCGTCCGACGACGTCGAGCGGTTCTTCGCGCTCGGGTTTGCGCTCGAACAGTTATGCCGGGATCTCACCGATCTCGTCCCGCGTATTGAGGAGCGCGTTCGTCGCTGACGTACGCAAACCGTCCCTGAAGCGCGCGGCGTCCGAGCGCGAACTATTCGCCGCGTCGCGTCGCATCCGCCCAGTCGTAGGCCGCCTGTCGATCGCTGGCGGCGTAGAGGCGGATCGGGACGGCCGAGACGGCAAAATCCGCTGAGCCTGGCCTCGTCGATTCGGTCGGCGCTCGGTGACGACGGCGATCCGGACGATATTCCTGTGCGCCAGCGAGACCGTCGTCAGTCCGCGGGCGAGTTCGGCGAAATAGCCGTCGAAATCCGGGTCGATGACGACAACGAGACCGGTCCCGACCGTTGACTCGCCAAGCGCCGCACTGACCGCGGCCTCGACATCGCGGGCCATCACCGTGCCGCTCGCCTTGAGCGCAAGCGCATGCTCCGGCGCATCCTGCATTCGTTCCAGCATCGTCCCTCCCGATTCTCCGCTGACAGATCCCGATTCCCGGTCATGACCTTTAGCAGATTGGGGCAGCCGCCCGCGAGCGGATTGGCGCCGTCCGTTCCGACCGCCCTCGACCGGCTATTTGAATTCGCCTGGGCCGCAGGCGAGGTGCTGCTCCCACGGATCCTTCCGGGCTGCGACGGAGGGACGATTCCCCTGAAACCGATCCTTCGGCCTGCTGTGACCCGTTTCAGACGCCGTAGCGCTCGGCGAAGCGCTCGAGATTGACCGCTCCGCGGCGATGCCGCCCGTCGCCGATCTTGCGTTCGCCGTCATGCGCCTCGACCGCAAAGAGCACGCTGCGACCTTCGATCTCGAGAACGCGCGCGGTCACGGTCACGCTTCGCCCGACCGGAGTCGGCGCCAGGTGCCGGATATCGACCGCGCTGCCGACCGTCACCCAGCCCGGCGGCAGATGACCGGCGATCGCCAGCCCCGACGCCTTCTCCATCGCCATGATCATCATCGGCGTCGCATAGACGAGCGGCATGCCGGCGACATGTCCGCCCACCGTAAGCTCAACCGTCACCGTTTCCTGAAGGCTGCCGGTCATGCCGACCCGCACGTCCCGGAGCGGGTTTTCTCTCTCGGTCGATCCGGACATGGCGCCCCTCTCAGCACACCGGTGTCGTTTCACTCTTTGGTTGTCTGCTGCCTTTTCTTCATGAAGGCGACCAGAGCGTAATCGGGTTGAGCGCCGGGGGCGCCCGCGATCTGACTATAGACCAGGGTATCGCCCGCAAGTCGAATGTCGATATCGTCGACCTTCTTTTCATCAATAGGATTCAGCATCGTCAGCCTTGTGCCCACGACTCGTCCCACCTTCGTGCCGGGTTTAATTTTGGTTGCAACCCCGTTCTGAAAAACGAGTTCACCGTTATCTGCGAGAGCGAATGTGTCGACCTCGCTGAATTTTTGCGTACCCAACCCATCGCAAGTCATCGTTGCTTCCCGAACTACGAAAGTCTGGCTATTGCCGCTGAACTTCATCATGATATCAGAGCAATTCATGAAGGAACCACCCATTTGGAAGGTGCCCTTGCCATACCAGGTCCCGTCGATGAAGTCCGCGGTTTCAGCGTAGCCTGAAAGGCTTACGAAACCCATTAGATAAGTCAAAACTATTGGAGTCATTATCTACTCCTTTAGCGAAGAACTTGAACAAGGTAACCGTTGACACGAATAGAAAAGCAGTCGCCCCGGGGTTCGTCGGCGACATGGATTGCGTCGCCCCTCCGCTCCCAGCAAGGACGGCGGAGACGCGACTGAATTCACGACGCCCTAGCGGGCCGCGCCTTCGATCGTCGCGCCCCAGGAGCCCCAGATGTAGATGCAGGTGAACAGAAAGATCCACACGACGTCGACGAAGTGCCAGTACCAGGCGGCGAACTGGAAGCCGAGATGCTGGCGCGGCGTCATTTGTCCGGCGTAGGCGCGCACCAGGCAGACGATGAGGAAAATCACGCCGATGATGACGTGCGCGCCGTGAAACCCGGTCGCCATGAAGAAGGTCGCGCCATAGATCGAGTTCTTGAATGCGAACGGCGCGTGGACGTACTCGTAGCCTTGCGTCCAGATGAACAGGACGCCGAGCCCGATCGCAAGCAGGAGAAAACCCATGAAGCCGTTGCGGTTGCCCTCGCGCAAATCCTCATGCGCGACGTTGACGGCGAAGCTCGACATGACCAGCACGAGCGTGTTTCTCAAGGGAAGGCTCCACGGATTGATCACTTCCGTGCCCTTGGGCGGCCAAAGGCCCCCGGTGAAGTCCGAGCGGCCGTAGACATGCGGGTCGCCCGCCCCGAGCGAGGAGGCGAAGAACGCCCAGAACCACGCGACGAAGAACATGACCTCGGAGGCGATGAAAAGAAGCATTCCGATGCGTCAGACCGTAGCGGACGAGCGCGTTGTGATAGCCGCCCTGCGCCTCGAGGATGACGTCGCGCCACCATCCCGCCATGGTGAACAGGATGCCCGCGACCCCGAACGCCAGTACGAGCGGGCCGATCCCGGACGCCCTTCATGAACAGGATGAGCCCGATCGCCGTCGTCAGGGCGAAGAAGGCGCCGACGATCGGCCACGGGCTCGGATCGACGAGATGGAAACCCCTCCGTTCAGCGATCGGCGCCTGCTTCGGTCGACGGGGCGTGAGCGGCGATCGGCGCGTCAGTCATCGATGTCTCCTTGTCTCACCCGGCTGGGCCGGCGCGCCTGTCTGAGGCGGAAGCTCGCGCCGGCGGCGCGGCGAAAAGCGTGTAGGACAGCGTGATCGAATCGACCTGCGCCATGGACGGGTCGGTCTCGAGCTTCGGATCGAGAAAGAAGACGACCGGCCATTCCGCCGTTTCGTGCGGACCCAGCCGCTGCTCGCTGAAGCAGAAGCATTTCACCTTGTCGAACCAGGCGCCCGGAACTTCGGGCGTCACGTTGAAGGTCGGCGTTCGCGCCGATTTCCTTGTCGCTGAGATTCTCGGCGCGAAAAAGACGGTCGCTGTCTTGCCGACGCGAATGTTGATCGCTTCGGTCTCCGGCTCGAAGCCGCCAGTGCAGCCCCGGCGCGACATTGGTGTCGAAGGCGACCCGAAGCGTGCGCGCGCCGTCGCGCCACGCGCCCGCCGCCACGCGCTGCGGCGTGCCTTCATATCCCGTCGCCCGGCAGAAGGCGGAATAGAACGGCGCGGCCGCATAGGTCAGGCCGATCATGCCGAGCGCGAGCGCCGCGCCGCCCGACAGCGTATCGCCGGTTCACGCCGCGCGCGTGCGATCCGCTCGACGGGCTCAATGCGCGTGCCCCACGACGACCGCCGGCTCCTCGTGATCGTCATAGCCGGGGATTTGCGGCGGCGTGACGAAGGTGTGGAACGGCGGCGGCGACGAGACGCGTCCATTCGAGGGTCGTCGCGCCCGGCCCCCACGGATTGTCGCCGGCGGCGCGCTTGGCGGTGAAAGCCTCATAGATGAAGTAAAGGAACACGATCGTCGCGGCGCCCGAAACGAAGGCCCCGATCGACGATACGAAGTTCCAGATCCCAGTAGGCGTCGGTGTAGTCGACGAGTTCGGCGCGGCATGCCGCTGAAAGCCGAGGAAATGCTGGGGGAGGAACGTCAGGTTGATGCCGACGAACATCAGCCAGAAGTGCCACTTCGCCAGCCGCTCGTCATAGAGGTAGCCGGTCATCTTCGGGAACCAGTAGTAGAAGCCGGCGAAGATCGAGAACACCGCGCCGAGCGACATCGTGTAGTGGAAGTGGGCCACGACGTAATAGGTGTCGTGCAGGTAGCGGTCGATCGCCGCGTTGGCGAGCACGACGCCGGTCACGCCGCCGACGGTGAAGACGAAGATGAAGCCGATCGCCCACAGCATCGGCGGCCGCAGCGAGATCGAACCGCCCCACATGGTCGCGATCCAGGAGAACACCTTCACGCCGGTCGGAACCGCGATCACCATGGTCGCGAACACGAAATAGCGCTGCGTGTTCAGCGACAGTCCGGTCGTGAACATGTGGTGCGCCCAGACCACGAAGCCGAGCAGCGCGATCGCGCAGCATCGCGTAGACCATGCCGACGTAGCCGAACACCGGCTTCCTCGAAAAGGTCGAGACGACCTGGCTGATGATGCCGAAGCCCGGAATGATCAGGATATAGACCTCCGGGTGGCCGAAGAACCAGAAGAGGTGCTGGTAGAGGATCGGGTCGCCGCCGCCCGCCGGCTCGAAGAAGGTCGTGTGGAAGTTGCGGTCGGTCAGCAGCATCGTCAGCGCGCCGGCCAGCACCGGCAGCGACAGCAGCAGCAGGAACGCGGTCACCAGCACCGACCACGGAAACAGCGGCATGCGAAACATGGTCATGCCGGGCGCGCGCATGTTGAAGATCGTCGCGATGAAATTGATCGACGCCGAGGATCGACGACATGCCGGCGAGATGCATCGACAGGATGACGAAATCGGCCGCCGGCCCGGGCGCGCCGACGTTGGAGGCGAATCGGCGGATAGAGAACCCAGCCGCCGCCGAAACCGTGCATGCCGGGCGACGCCCTCGACGAACAGGGAGGTCAGCAGCGAGCAGAACGAGGCGACGAGCAGCCAGAACGACATGTTGTTCAGCCTCGGAAACGCCATGTCGGGCGCGCCGATCATCAAGCGGCACGAACCAGTTGCCGAAGCCGCCCATCATCGCCGGCATCACCATGAAGAAGATCATGATGACGCGTGCGCTGGTGAAGAACACGTTGTACATGTTCTTGGCGGCGTCGACCGAGCCGTCGCCGGTCAGGATCGCCGAGATCACCGGAAAAACCTGGATTCCCGGGAACATCAACTCGGCGCGGATCGCGATCGAAAGCAAAGCGTCCGATGCACGCCGGCGCAGATCGCGAAAATGAGATAGAGCGTGCCGATGTCCTTGTGGTTGGTCGAAAACAGGTACCGCCGCCAACCGGTCGGATGGCCGTGATCGTCGTGCTCCTCGTGAGCGTCGACCTCGTGATTCGGGTAAAACCGGTGACAGACGCCATAAAGGTCGGCTCCGAGTGTTGAGGAGATCGGAAGGCGCGACGCCGCCGCTCAGGGTTGCGGATCTGCGGCGCCTGCGGCGAGGTCGACGCCGTCGGCGCGAGCGAAGTTCTTCTTGGCCTGGTCGCAAGCCAGGCCTCGTAGGCGTGCTGGCTGAGGACATGGAATCTCGATCGGCATGAAGGCGTGATCGATGCCGCAGATGTTGGAGCATTGCCCGTAGAACACGCCTTCCTGCTCCGCCTTGAACCAGGACTTGTTGAGCCGGCCCGGGACCGCGTCGATCTTCACGCCGAACGAAGGGATCGAGAACGAGTGGATGACGTCCTGCGAAACGACGTCGAGTTCGACCACCTTGCCGACCGGGACGAAGGCCGCGTTGTCGACCGAGAGAAGGCGGATGTCGCCGGGCTTGAGGTCCTTGTCCTCCTTGATCAGCGAATCGAACGAGAAGCCGCCGTCCGATCTTCGGATAGCTGTAGTTCCAGTGCCACTGCGAGGCCGTCACCTTCAGCGTCATGTCCGGCGCCGGAATGACGAGCTGCTGCGGTCAGCAGCCGAAACGACGGGACGGCGATCACGACGAGGATCGAGCGCCGGGCATAACGGTCCAGGCGATCTCGAGCGGGCCGTTGTGGGTCGCTGCGCGACGGGACCGGGTTCGCGCGCTCGTTGAAGCGGAACACGACGATAGGCGAGCAGGGCCAGCACCAAGAGCGAGATGCCGATGCACGACCGGCAAAAGGAATCGCGTTGTGAAACCACTCGATGTCGGCCTGCGACCGGGGTGTTCGCCGGCAGGAAGCCGAACTGCCCGGGATCGAGGCGCGCCGAGGACAGCGCCCGCGCGGGCCGGCGCCTCCGCAAGACGGCGAACGCCTGCAAGGCCCGCCCGGAGACGGAAACCCAAGTCTTCGCATCACCGCGGTCCTCCGACAATCACATGCTCTTGACGCTTGCGCGCCTCGACTCGTCCAGGCGCCCCGCCAGCGTCTTTTTGTTGCCGCGACAATACGCGCGCAGTTCGGACAATTGACAATCCATTTTTCCACCTCCGTCCAAATCGAACGGCTGTATGGCCGCCCGCGTTTTCTGCTCTCGGAGCGACTCGGCGCGCGTCTGACGGGCGAAGCTGACGCCTTCGACCACTGTCTTGCGCCCGTCTGCATTAACCAACGCTCGCTGCGACCATTTTACCGCTTGGCGACCACGGTGGTAGGCGCTCAGTATCGTCGATTCTCGGGGAGCGGCGCTCGCTTCGCGGGTAGCGGGAGACGCGCCATGGCCGTTAAGACTGGCGACGGATGGCGCAAGCCGGCGCCTGCTCGCGTTCCGCGGCCTTGGCGATCATCGGCTGGCTGCTCGCCGGCTACCTCTGGATCGAGGCCGTCGCAGACCGAAAGCCAGATGGTCGGCTCGCTGCGCGCCGCGGAAAAGGCGCGGGAAAACCTCGCGGCCGACCTGCAGAACCTGCAGAAGGCGGCGGGGACCGCGGCCGATCTCAAGGTTCAGGCGACCGAGGCGGAGAAGGCGCTGTCCGAAGCCGTCGGCCGCCCGCGCCTCGGCGCAGAACGAACTCGCCGATCTCACCAAGCAGATCAACGACGCAAAGCTCGCGATTTCCGGCGCGCAGGAAGAGGCGAGCGCCAAGATCGCGCGATCTCCAGGCGGTGGACGCCCGCCTCAAGGAGGAGACCGACCGGCTCGCGGCGCTGCAAGGCCAGAACCAGGCCTCGCCGCCGACAGGCCGGCTGCAGGGTCAGGTCGACGCCGCGCGCGCCGCGCTCGCCGACGCGCAGAGCCCAGACCGCCTCCGCCCAGAAGCAGTTGGAGTCGCTGCAGAGCCAGATCAACGCGGCGACCGCCGAGCTCAACGCCCTGCAGCAGCAACTCCGCGAATGCAGGAAGCGCCGCCGGTCCGGCGCATTGAGGAGGAGCGCGTGCGCGCGCGCACACGAGACCCTTGTCGGGGTCGC
This sequence comes from uncultured Alphaproteobacteria bacterium, assembly GCA_963783275.1. Lineage (GTDB taxonomy): Bacteria > Pseudomonadota > Alphaproteobacteria > Rhizobiales > Beijerinckiaceae > Roseiarcus. The sequence goes on from CAWANA010000002.1 coordinate 32,661, forward strand.
CGGATCGTTGCCGAGCGGCGACGAGCGTGTTACAACTCGCCTCGCGGAGCGCGCCGGAGACCGATCGTCGGGAACTTGCGCTCGTGAGCGAGGCAACATGGACGATCTCACCGCCACCGACACCGCCGACGCGGCGCACGTCGACTTGGACCGGCGCCCGACCGCGGCGGAGCTCAAGGCCGCGGTGCTGGCCAAGCTGACCTATTCCGTCGGCAAGGTTCCCGAGGTCGCCAGCCCGCGCGACTGGTTTCTCGCCGTCGCCTTCGCGACCCGCGACCTCATCGTCGACCGCTGGCTGCGACTCGACCGCCGACGTCTACGCCGACGGGCGCAAGCGCGTCTATTATCTCTCGCTCGAATTCCTGATCGGCCGGCTGCTGTTCGACGCCATGACCAATCTCGGCGTCGCCGAGCCGATGGCCGAAGCGCTGCACGAACTCGGCGTCAACCTGACGCGAGCTGCGGCGGATCGAGCCGGACGCGGCGCTCGGCAACGGCGGCCTCGGCCGCCTCGCCGCCTGCTTCATGGACAGCATGGCGACGCTTCAGATCGCCGCGCACGGCTACGGCATCCGCTACGACAACGGCCTTTTCCGCCAGATCATTCGCGACGGCTGGCAGCAGGAAACGCCCGAGGACTGGCTCGCCAACGGCAATCCCTGGGAGTTCGAGCGGCTGGAATACAATTACGCCATCGGCTTCGGCGGCTGGGTCGAAATGGTCGCAGGGCGACGACGAGCGCACCCGCCACATCTGGCATCCGGCGCGAAACGGTCGAGGCGGTCGGCTACGACACGCCGATCGTCGGCTGGCGCGGCCGGCACGTCAACACGCTGCGCCTGTGGTCGGCGCGCGCGCCCGACCCGTTCAAGCTCGACGCCTTCAACGCCGGCGACTTCGTCGGCGCCCTGTCGGACGCCGTGCGGGCGCGAGGCGATCTCCAAGGTGCTCTATCCGAGCGACGCGACGCCGGCCGGCCAGGAACTGCGCCTCGGCAGGAATATTTCTTCGCCTCCGCCTCGCTGCTCGATCTCGTCCGCCGCCACATCAAGCAGCACGGCGACATCCGCACGCTCGGCGACCACGCGGCGATCCAGCTCAACGACACCCATCCGGCGATCGCCGTCGCCGAACTGATGCGCATCCTCGTCGACCTGAACGGACTCGACTGGGACGAGGCCTGGACAGTCACGCAGGCGACCTTCTCCTACACCAACCACACGCTTCTGCCCGAAGCGCTCGAAAGCTGGCCGGTTCCGCTGATGGAGCGGCTGCTGCCGCGCCACATGCAGATCATCTATCTGATCAACGCGGCGCATCTCGACAGCGCGCGCCGGCGCGGTTTCGTGGATTCGGGCATGCTCGCGTCGATCTCGCTGATCGACGAGCACGCGGGCCGGCGGGTGCGCATGGGCAACCTCGCCTTCATCGGCTCGCACAAGATCAACGGCGTCTCCGGCGCTGCACACCGACCTGATGCGCAAGACCGTCTTCCACAACCTCAACACCGTCTATCCCGGCCGCATCGTCAACAAGACGAACGGCATCACCTTCCGCCGCTGGCTGATCGAGTGCAATCCGGGCCTCGCCGACATCATCCGCTCGACGGTCGGCGAGCGCGCGCTCGAGAACGCCGAGGCGCTCAAGGGCTTCGCCGCATTCGCCGACGACGCCGGCGGTGCAGGAGCGGTGGCCGCGGCGCGCCGCGCGGCCAAGGTCGCGCTCGCCCGCCATGTCGCCGTCCAGCTCGGCCAGCGCATCGATCCGGACTCGATGTTCGACGTCCAGATCAAGCGCATCCACGAATACAAGCGCCAGCTTCTCAACATTCTCGAGACGGTCGCGCGCTACAACGCCATCCGCGCCAATCCGACCATCGACTTCGCGCCGCGGGTCAAGATCTTCGCCGGCAAGGCGGCGGCGAGCTACACGCAGGCCAAGCTGATCATCAAGCTCGCCATCGACGTCGCCCGCGTCGTCAATTCCGATCCGACCGTGCGCGGACTTCTCAAGGTCGTGTTCCTGCCGAACTACAACGTTTCGCTCGCCGAGACGATCATCCCGGCGGTCGACCTGTCGGAGCAGATCTCGACCGCGGGCATGGAGGCTTCCGGCACGGGCAACATGAAGATGGCGCTCAACGGCGCGCTGACGATCGGCACGCTCGACGGCGCCAATGTCGAGATGCGCGACCTCGTCGGCGACGACAACATCTTCATTTTCGGCCTGACCGCCGCCGAGGTCGAAGCCGCGCGCAGCGCAGGGCATCGATGCGACCGCGCGCATCGCCGCTTCGCCCGCGCTGCGCGAGGCGCTCGACGAGATCGCCTCCGGCGTCTTCTCGATCGACGACGCCGGACGCTATCGCGGCCTCGTCGACACGCTCACCCACTACGACTACTTCATGCTATGCGCCGACTTCGACGCCTACTGGCAGGCGCAGATGAAGGTCGACGAGGCTCTGGCGCGACCGCGGCCGATGGATGCGTTCGAGCATCATCAACACCGCCAATGTCGGCTGGTTCTCGTCCGACCGCACGATCGCGGAATACGCGAAAGAAATCTGGAAGGCGCCGTTCGTGCCGCTTGGCTAGGCGGGCGCCGGGAGGGACAAAATGGAGGTTTGGAGAGCGCGGGACGCCGACGTCGAGGCGATCCACGCGGCGCGTTGCAGCGATCCTTTCGCTGTGCTCGGTCCGCACCTGACGAGCGACGGTTGGGTCATCCGGGTGTTCGCGCCGGACGCCATGGCGGTGCGCGCGCTGACCCGCGACGGGCAAGCTGCTGGCCGAGCTGCCGCGGCGCAAGGACGACTTCTTCGAAGCGCTGATTCCGCAGGCGACGGAGCGACCCGCTCTATCGCGTCGAGGTCGAGACGACGTCAGGCGCTTCGTCCTACATCGACTCCTATGCTTTCGGACCGGCGCTCGGGCCGCTCGACGACTATCTGCTGCGCGAGGGATCGCACCGGCAACTCTATCGCCGGCTCGGCGCGCAGCTCACGACTCACGAGGGCGTCGACGGCGTGCTGTTCGCGCTCTGGGCGCCGAACGCGACCCGCGCTTCCGTGGTCGGCGACTTCAATCATTGGGACGGGCGGCGCTGCCAGATGCGCAAGCGCTTCGACAGCGGGCTGTGGGAGATCTTCGTCCCCGCACATCGGACGCCGGAGCCGTCTACAAGTTCGAGCTTTCCGGGCCCGACGGCGTCTTGCTGCCGCTGAAGGCCGATCCCTTCGGCTTCGAGGCGGAGCTGCAGGCCCTCGACCGCCTCCGTCGTCGCCGACAGCGCCGACTTCTCCTGGACCGACGCCGACTACATGGCCAGGCGCGCCGAGGGCGAGCCGCGCCGCAAGCCGATGTCGATCTACGAAGTCCATCTCGGTTCGTGGAAGCGCCACCCCGACGGCGGGTTCCTCACCTACGACGAACTCGCCGACGAGCTCATCCCCTACGTCGCGGACCTGGGCTACACGCATCTCGAACTGCTGCCGATCAGCGAGCATCCGCTCGACGAATCCTGGGGCTACCAGCCGATCGGGCTGTTCGCTCCGACGCGCCGCTTCGGCGAGCCGGCGGGCTTCGCCCGCTTCGTCGACAGGGCCCACGCCGCGGGCCTCGGCGTGATCGTCGACTGGGTCCCGGCGCATTTTCCGACCGACCAGCACGGGCTCGCGCACTTCGACGGCACCGCGCTCTACGAGCACGCCGATCCGCGCAAGGGCTTCCATCCGGACTGGAACACGGCGATCTACAACTTCGGCCGGCACGAGGTCGCCAACTTCCTCTACTGCAACGCGCTCTACTGGGTCGACCGCTTCCATATCGACGGGCTGCGCGTCGACGCGGTCGCCTCGATGCTCTACCTCGACTACTCGCGCCGCGAGGGCGAATGGCTGCCCAACCCCGACGGAAGCAAGGAGAACCGCGAGGCGATCGCCTTCCTCCAGCACGCCAACCAACTGGTCTACGGCGGCTTTCCCGGCGCGGTCACCATCGCCGAGGAATCGACCGCCTTCCCGGGCGTGTCGCGCCGACCGACCACGGCGGCCTCGGCTTCGGCTTCAAGTGGAACATGGGTTGGATGCACGACACGCTCGACTACATGTCGCACGATCCGATCTATCGCCGCTGGAGCCACGACAAGATGACGTTCGGGCTCCTCTACGCCTTCAGCGAGAACTTCGTTCTGCCGATCTCGCACGACGAAGTCGTGCACGGCAAAGGCTCGGTCGTCAGCAAGATGCCCGGCGACGAGTGGCAGCGCTTCGCCAACGCTCGCGCCTTCTACGGCTTCATGTGGGGGCACCCGGGCAAGAAGCTTCTGTTCATGGGTCAGGAGTTCGGCCAGACGATGGAGTGGAACGCCTCGGAATCGCTGCCCTGGTGGCTGCTCGACCACTGGCCGCACCAAGGCGTCCAGGCGCTTGATCCGCGACCTCAACCGAATTTACCGCGAGACGCCGGCGCTGTACGCCCGCGATTGCGAGCCGGAGGGCTTCCGCTGGATCGTCGTCAACGACGACACCCAGTCGGTGCTCGCCTTCCTGCGACGCGGCGCGCAGGGCGATCCTCCGGTCGCGGTGGTGTGCAACTTCACCCCCGAGCCGCGCATGAACTACCGCCTCGGCCTGCCTTTCGAAGGTCACTGGCGCGAAGCGCTCAATAGCGACGCCGCCCTCTACGGAGGATCGAACATGGGCAACCTCGGCGGCGTCATAGCCGAACCGAGGCCGTCCCACGGCTTTCCCTGCTCGGCGACGCTGGCGTTGCCGCCGCTCGCCACCCTGTACCTCGTCTTCACGCCGCCTGGCGCCGAGCAGATCCCCGACTAAGAAGGAGTCCGAGATGTCCAGGACACGCACCGCCAAGGAGATGGGCCTTTCGCCGCCCTACTCCCGCCACGCCATGGCCTACGTGCTCGCCGGAGGGCGTGGCAGCCGGCTGTTGGAACTGACCGACCGTCGCGCGAAGCCCGCCGTCTATTTCGCCGGCAAGTCCCGCATTATCGATTTCGCACTGTCCAACGCGCTCAATTCCGGCATCCGTCGCATCGCGGTGGCGACCCAGTACAAGGCCCACAGCCTGATCCGTCATCTCCAGCGCGGCTGGAACTTCCTCCGGCCGGAGCGCAACGAGAGCTTCGACATTCTGCCCGCCTCGCAGCGCGTCAACGAGACGATGTGGTATCTCGGCACCGCCGACGCGGTCTATCAGAACATCGACATCATCGAGAGCTATGGCCCGCACTTCATGGTCGTTCTGGCCGGCGACCACGTCTACAAGATGGACTACGAGAAGATGCTGCAGCAGCACGTCGACTCGGGCGCCGACGTGACGGTCGGATGTCTCGAGGCCTCGCTCGAGGAGGCGAAGGGCTTCGGCGTGATGCACATCAACGAGGACAACACGATCCGCGAGTTCCTCGAGAAGCCGCAAGAACCCGCCGCACATGCCCGGCAAGCCGGATGTGGCGCTCGCCAGCATGGGCATCTATGTGTTCGAGACGTCGTTCCTGATCGACCTCCTGAAGCAGGACGCGGCCGATCCGGGCTCGGCGCACGACTTCGGCAAGGACATCATTCCCTACATCGTCAAGAACGGCAAAGCCGTCGCGCACCATTTCTCCGAATCGTGCGTCCGCTCGACCGAGGAGGCGAAGCACTACTGGCGCGACGTCGGCACCGTCGACGCCTACTGGGAGGCCAACATCGACCTCACCGACGTCGTGCCCGACCTCGACCTCTACGACCGCGCCTGGCCGATCTGGACCTATGGCGAGATCACGCCGCCGGCCAAATTCGTGCACGACGTCGACGGCCGGCGCGGCCTCGCCATTCAGTCGCTCCTTTCCGGCGGCTGCATCGTCTCGGGCGCCTCGCTCAGCCGGTCGCTGGTCTTCACCGGCGTTCACGTCCACTCCTACTCGACCATCCACGAGGCGGTGATCCTGCCCTATGCGCAGATCGGGCGGCACGTGCGTCTCAACAAAGTGGTGGTCGACAGCGAGGTGAACATTCCGGACGGCCTCGTCGTCGGCGAGGATCCCGCGCTCGACGCCAAGCGTTTCCGGCGCACCGAAAGCGGCGTCACGCTGATCACCGGCCCGATGATCGAAAAGCTCACGCGATGAGCGGCATGAAGGTTCTGTCGGTCGCGTCGGAGGTCTTTCCGCTGATCAAGACCGGGGGCCTCGCCGACGTCGCCGGCGCCCTGCCCGGCGCGCTCGTCCGCGAGGACGTCGACATGCGGACGCTGATCCCGGCCTATCCCGCGGTCAAGGACAAGCTTCGCGACGCGGAGATCGCCTACGAATACGCGGACCTGTTCGGCGCCTCGGCGCGCGTGCTCGTGGGACGCACCGCGCGGACTCGATGTCTTCGCCATCGACGCGCCGCATCTCTTCGACCGTCCCGGCAATCCTTACCTTGGACCCGACGGAACCGACTGGCCGGACAATGCGCGCCGCTTCGCCGCGCTCGCGCGGGTCGGCGCCGACATCGGCCTCGGCGCGATCGGAGCGTTCCAGCCGAACGTCGTGCACGCGCACGACTGGCAGGCGGGCCTCGTTCCGGCCTATCTGCGCTATTCCGGACGCGACGGGCCGGGGTCGCTGATCACGATCCACAATCTCGCCTTCCAGGGCCATTTTCCCGGTTTCGCTGTTCTGGGAGCTCGGGCTGCCCGAACAGGCGCTCTCGCGTCGACGGCGTCGAGTATTACGGCGGCGTCGGTTATCTGAAGGCCGGCCTGCGGCTCGCCGACCCCATCACGACGGTTTCGCCGACCTATGCCCGCGAGATCCAGACGCCTGAATTCGGCATGGGTCTCGACGGCCTTTTGCGCACCCGAAGCGGCGCGGTGCACGGCATCCTCAACGGCGTCGACGAGACGGTCTGGAACCCGGCGACCGATCCGGCCCTGGCGCAGACCTATACGCCGCTGCGCATCGACATGCGCGGCGCGCAACAAGGCGGCGCTGCAAGAACGCCTCGGCCTGAAGCCGCAGCGTCGACCGGCCCCTTGTTCGCGCGTCGTCTCCCGCCTGTCGCACCAAAAGGGCCTCGACCTGCTTCTGCACGCGCTGCCCGGGATCGTCGACCGGAGCGGCCAAGCTCGCGCTGCTCGGCTCCGGCGAGCGTTGGCTGGAGTCGGGCTTCGCGGACGCCGCTGCAAGCCGCCCGGGGTCGGTGAGCTGCGTTTTCGGCTACGATGAGAAGCTCGCGCATCTTTTCCAGGCCGGCGCCGATTTCATCGTGGTGCCGTCGCGTTTCGAGCCTTGCGGGCTGACCCAGCTCTGCGCGCTCCGCTATGGCGCGACGCCGATCGTCGCGCGCGTCGGCGGCCTCGCCGACACGGTGATCGACGCGCAACGAGGCGGCGCTGGCGGCCGGCGTCGCGACGGGCATTCAGTTCGACGCCGCCGTCGGTCGAGGCGCTCGACCACGCGATCGACCGGGCGTTTCGGCTTTTCCACGATCAGCGCCGCCATGCGGCGCGTGCGGCTCAACGGCATGCGATCGGACGTCTCCTGGCGCGGGCCCGGCGAAGCGATACGCCGACGCTCTATCGCGCCGATCGCGCGAACTGCCGGCATGAGCGCAGACGCGCCCGGGCGCGGCGTCATCGCGACTGCGCATGGACTCGAGGCGGCGCTCGATCTGCCGAACGCCGAGGGCGTGGCGCTTTGCCTCTTCGACGGCGATCGCGAGACGTCCCGCGATCGCGCTCGCGCGCGACGCCGACGGCGATTTTTCGCGGCGTCGCGCCCGGCGTCGGCGCGGGCGCGCATTACGGCTTTCGCGTCTACGGGCCGTTCGATCCGGCGCGCGGCCATCGCTTCGACGATTCGAAGCTGCTCGCCGACCCTTACGCCTACGCCTTCGACCGGCCGTTCCGCCTCCACCCCTCGATGTTCGCGTTCGGCGAGGACAGCGGCCCGCACGCGCCCAAGGCGATCGCCGGCGCGCCGCCCGCGGGCGAGCCGGGACGCAAGCGCATCGCGCCCGAGGCGCTCGTCATCTACGAGCTCAACCTGCGCGGCTTCTCGCGCCTCAATCCGGCGATTCCCGAAGCGGCGCGCGGCACCTTCGCGGGCCTCGCCCATCCCGCCTCGATCGCGCATCTCGCGGCGCTCGGCGTCACCGCGGTCGAGATCATGCCGGCCGACGCGTTCGTCGACGAGCGCCATCTGGCGCCGCTCGGCCTCGCGAACGCATGGGGCTACAATCCGGTCGTGTTCGGCGCGCCCGACCCGCGCCTTGCGCCCGGCGGCTGGGCGGAGGTGCGCGCGGCGACCGACGCGCTGCATGCGGCCGGCATGGAGGCGATTCTCGACGTCGTCTTCAACCATAACGGCGAGAGCGACGAGTTCGGGCCGACCCTGTCGTTCCGCGGCCTCGACAACGCGACCTTCTTCCGCCTCGACCCGAACAACCCGGCTCAGTACGTCAACGACGCAGGCACCGGCAATTGCCTCGCGCTCGACCGGCCGCTGGTCGTCGACATGGCGATCGGCGCGCTCAGGCGCTGGATGGTCTACGGCGGGATCGACGGCTTCCGCTTCGATCTGGCGACGGCGCTCGGACGCGGCGCCGCACGGCTTCGACCCCCATGCGCCGTTCTTCCAGGCGCTGGCCGAGGACCCGATCGTCTCCAAGGCGCGGCTGATCGCCGAACCCTGGGACATCGGCCCCGGCGGCTACCAGCTCGGCCGTTTCGGCCCGGACTGGGCCGAATGGAACGACCACTTTCGCGACGCCGCGCGGCGCTTCTGGCGCGGCGACGCGGGCTTCCGCGGCGAGATCGCGACCCGGCTCGCCGGGTCGCGCGACGTCTTCGCCGACGCGGCCGCGCCGTCGAAGAGCGTCAACTTCGTCGTCGCCCACGACGGCTTCACGCTCGCCGACCTCGTCTCCTACGACCGCAAGCACAACGAGGCCAACGGCGAGAACAACCGCGACGGGACCGACGCCAACTATTCCTGGAACCACGGCGTCGAGGGGCCGAGCGACGATCCCGACGGTCGTCGCGGCCCGGGCGCGCGACCAGCGCAATCTCTTGACCGTGCTGTTCGCCTCGCGCGGGACGCCGATGCTGGCGATGGGCGCCGAGCTCGGCTTCAGCCAGGCCGGCAACAACAACGCCTACGCCCAGGACAACGCTTCGACGGCGATCGACTGGACGCGCGCCGACGCGGAGCTTGTCGCGTTTCGCGAGCCGGCTCGCTCGCGTCCGCCGCGCCCATCCCGCCCTGTCGCGCGACGCCTTTCTCACCGGGAAGCCTTTCGACGCGACCGGCATTCCCGACGTCGAATGGCGCGACGCCGACGGGCCGCTGACGCCGGCAGGCTGGAACGATCCCGCCGGGCCGGTTCTGGTCGCCGTTTTCGCCGCGCCCGCACGCAGGCGGGATCGACCGCGTCGCGGTCGCGATGAATCGGTCGAGCGCCGATGTCGAGCTTCAGCTTCCCGCGCCGCGCGCCGGCATGGCCTGGCGCGGCGGTCGTCGACACCGAGGTCCCCGATGGGCCGGAGCGTTCGCTCGCGATCGCCGACCGCTGCCGGCTCGACGGCGCGCGCCTCGCCTCATTCTCGCCGAAGGCCCGACGCCCCGGCGGCCTCAAGCGGCGGACCGCCCATCGGCGCAGACGATCGACGCGCTCGCCGAGCGCGGTCGGTCTCGCCGCCGACTGGTGGGACATCGGCGGCAAGCGCACCATCGTTTCGCCCGACAGCAAGATCGCGCTTCTCGGCGCGCTCGGTCTCGCGGCCGCGAGCGAGGCCGAGGCGCGCGACAGCCTGACAACCGTGCTCGACGAGACGCGCCGCCGGCGCATTCCCCCGTCGCTTGTCCTGCGGCCCGACGAGAAGCCGGCCGCGCCCTTGCGCGACGCGCCGGGGGCGTGCGACGCGCGGATCGAGCGCGAAGACGGGCGCGTCGTCGAATGGCGGACGCCCGCCGGCGACGGCGTCTGCCGCGCGCTTCCCGACGGCCGGACCGTCGCCGAGCGGACCATCGCCCTGCCCGAATCTGCCGATCGGCCGCCATCGCCTCATCGTCGACGGCGTCGAATGCGCGCTGACCGTCGCGCCGCCCGAGTGCCTACGGCATGCAGGGCGCGCCGACGCAAGCGCTTCGGCGTGACCGCGCAGATTTACGCGCTGCGGCGCGCGCGGCGATCAGGGGATCGGCGACTTCGCAGACGCTGGCCGAGGCCGGCGAGGCGGCCGGCGACGCCGGCGCGGCCTATCTCGGCGTCAGCCCGATGCACATGCTGTTTCCCGCGCGACCGCGGACGGGCGAGCCCCTACTACCCGTCGGACCGGCGCTTCCTCGATCCGATCCTGATCGACGTGTTCGACGCCGATTTGCCGCGCGACGCCGCCGCTTCGAGCGGCGCTGGAGGCGCTCGCGCCGGCGGCCGCCGCCGCCTCGTCGGCCCGCCTCGTCGATTACCCGGAGGTCTGGCGGATCAAGCGCGTCGGCGCTCGAAGCGCTGCACGGCGCGTTCGCCCGCGCCGTCGCCGCGCGGCCCGGCGCAACCGCTCGTCGCCGACTACCAGCGCCTTCGTCGCCAAGGGCGGCGAGGCGCTGCGGCGGTTCGCGGGCTTCCAGGCGATCGCGGCGGGCGAGGCCGGCGAGAACTGGCGCGTCGTGGCCGGAGGCGCTTCGCGACGGCAGAGCCGAAGGCCGTCGCGGCGGCGATCGAGAAGGACCCGAAGGCTTTCGATTTCGCCCTCTTCTGCCAATGGCTCGCCGACCGCCAACTCGCCCGCGCCGCCGAGCGGGCGCGGCGGCGCGGGCTCGGGATCGGCTTCTATCGCGATCTCGCGGTCGGCTCCGCGCCGGACGGCGCCGAAGCCTGGGCGCAGCGGCGACGCGCTGACCCGCGGCGCGACGGTCGGCGCGCCGCCCGATCCGTTCTCGATCAAGGGGCAGAACTGGGGTCTGCCGGCGCCGAACCCGCTCGCGGGCGCGCGGCAAGGGCTGGACGTCGCTCAGCGACCTCTACGCCGCGAACATGCGGCACGCCGGAATGCTGCGCATCGACCACGCCATGGGCCTGCAGCGCCTGTTTCTGATCCCGGAGGGCGCGACCCCGGCGGATGGCGCGTACCTCTCCTACCCGCTCGACGACCTCATCGGACACATCGCGCTCGAGAGCCGGCGCGCAAAATGCATCGTGGTCGGCGAGGACCTCGGCACCGTCGCCGAAGGGCTTTCGCAGCCGCATGACCCGGGCCGACATCCTGGGCATGCGCGTGCTGTGGTTCGAGCGCAACGGCGCCAGCTTCGCGCCGCCCGCCGCCTATCCGCCGCTGTCGGTCGCATGCGTCGCGACGCACGATCTCGCCGACGCTCGCCGGCTGGTGGCGCGGAGCGGACATCGCCGAATGGCTGTCGCTCGGCCTCCGTTCGCTCGAGCCAGGCGGCCGAGGCGATCGCGGCGCGTCAGCGAGGAAAAGCGGGCGCTCGTCGCCGCGCTCATCGCGGCCGGCCTGATCGCGGGCGCGCCGGCCGAGGACGCCCCGCTCGACGACGCGACGGCGGCGGCGGTGCACGCCTTCATCGGCGGCGCGGGCTCGAGTCTTCGCGAGCGCCCAGTTCGACGATCTCGTCGGCGAGGCGATCGCGACCAACCTGCCCGGCACCGACCGCGAGCGGCCGAACTGGCGCATTCGAATTGGCGATGAGGTCGCGTCCGCTTTCGCGAGCGCGCGCGCGCAAGCCATCCTTGCGGCGCTGGCCAACGCACGGCGGTAAAAGAGCCGACGCGTCCCTCTCTTCCCCGCAAAACGCGACGCTTGCGGGGAGAACGTTAGGACCAGGCCCAACCCTCTCGCCCGCTTTCGCGCGGCGAGGGGCTAAAGCGCGATGGAGATCGCCTCGCGGCCCCGCGGGGTGTCGATCACCCGCATGTTGACCGACTGCCCCTCGTTGAGATGGGCGATGCCGGCGGCATTGAGCGCCGAGATGTGGACGAAAATGTCCTTGCCGCCGTCGTCCACCGCGACGAAGCCGAAGCCCTTCGTCTCGTTGAACCACTTGACCTTTCCCTCGAGCGGGACGCCGGTCGAGGGATCGGGCGGCGCGCGGCGCGCGGGGCGCGGCGCATCGAAGGTACGGCGCGGGCGCTCGACCGCGGTCGACGTATCGACCGAGAGGACTCGCTGCACCTGCGGTCCCTTGGCTCCCGCGGCGACGATGACGCGCATCTTCGCGCCCGGCGGAACGGCGTCGTGCCCGGCCGAATGCAAGGCGGTCGCGTGCAGGAAGGCGTCGCCCTGCCCGTTTTCCAGTTCGACGAAGCCGAAGCCCTTGTCGTCCTTGAACCACTTCACCGTGGCCTCGACCGAGGGCGCGCTGGCGAGCGTCGCAGATCCGCCGCTTGCGAACGAGTCGTCGATCGCCGTTCTCGGGACGAGCGCGCGCGCGGGACGGTCTGTCTTGATTCGAAAGGCATCGGGCCGTCGTCGTCGAAGCCGTGCCTGCGCGGCGTCCAGATAGTCATTGCCTCTATTCATGGCCATCAAACTCTTCGACCGGTCTGTTCGCAGGAGAGCCGCCGCGGTCACCACGACTTTCCATTCCGCCGCAAGCGCGGAATTCGCAAGGCGGCCCGCGCTTGTCAGCGAACGCAGCGCCGCATAAACGAAATCGCACTCCGAAAGGGTGAAGCGAGCGGTCAATCCGCCGGGGAATCGAATCAAGTGCTCCGCACAGCAATCGTCGAAAATACCCCTTTGCGGCACGCTGAGCGGGTAGCCCGATAAATGGCCGACCCCTCTCCATCTCACTCAGAATTCCAAGCGGCGTCCAGTCGCGCAATTAGGGAAAGTACGTAGGGTCTGCCGGCGCGTTCCCAAGTCTCGAAAGGGCTATGGGAAACGCCGCTTGACGGTGTCAATCTATGGGAACACCTCGCTTGAAGAAAACTGACCTCTCCCCATATCGGCGTTCATGTTTGATAGTCTTCCGCCGAATGCGGCTTTCACTCTGGGTGACGACGCGGCCAAAGGCCCCGGGGCGAGAAATTCAACTGACGACGCAGCGCTCGACGCGTACTCCCGCGCCGTCAGCGACGTCGTCGAGCGCGTCGGCCCCAGCGTGGTGCGCATCGACGTCAGGCGCGGCGGCCGCAACGCGGGGTCCGGCTCGGGCGTGATCGTGTCGTCGGACGGGCTCGCGCTCACCAATTCCCACGTCGTGCAGGGCGCGAGGGTCGTCTCGCTGATTACGCTCGAAGGCCGCGATTTGCAGGCGCGCGTGCTCGGCGACGACCCCGACACCGATCTGGCGCTGCTGCGAGTGGACGCCGACGTTGCGCTTCCGGCCGCCCGGCTCGGCGACAGCTCGAAACTGAGGCGCGGCCAGATCGCCATCGCCATCGGCAATCCGCTCGGCTTCGACGCGACCGTGACCGCCGGGGTCATCTCGGCGCTCGGCCGCTCGCTGCAATCGCGCACCGGGCGGATGATCGAGGACGTCGTGCAAACCGACGCGGCGCTCAATCCGGGCAATTCCGGCGGACCGCTGGTGTCCTCGGCCGGAGAGGTCATCGGCATCAACACCGCGGTCATCATGGGCGCGCAAGGCATCTGCTTCGCCGTCGCCTCGAACACCGCCCATTTCGTCGCCGGGGAGATCGCCCGCCACGGCCGCGTGCGGCGCGCCTATATCGGCGTCAGCGCGGCCTCGGCCGAAATCCCGCGGCGGATCGCGCTGCAGACTCGGCCTCGACCAGGCGACCGGCGCGCGGCTGATCGCTGTCGACCAGGCCGGTCCGGCGGCGCATGCGGGCCTGCTCTCCGGCGATCATCGTGATCGGGCTCGACGGCAGGCGGGTGACGAGCGTCGGCGAACTTTTGCGCGCGCTCGACGCGGACAAGATCGACCGAACCGTCAGCGTCGACTTCCTGCGCCGCTCCGAACAGAAGCGCGTCTGGATCGGCCCGATCGAGCGCCCGGCGGCGTAAAGGCGAAATCACCGTCGCGGTTTGCCGGCGCGCCTGTAACGATCTAGCTTTCGGCCGAACGACGCCGGGAGGAGCGCTATGGCGAAACCGCTGATCGTGATCGACCCGCAGCCCCGAGATCTCACCGAGATTTTCGACTCCGAGCTTGTGGCGCCGCTTGAGGGAAGCGGCCGACCTCGTCGTCCACGATGGCGGCGGGCGGATGCCGGACGAAACGTTCGAGGCCGCTCTCGCCGAGATGGCTCATCCTCATCGGGCAGAGCGACATGCCTACGGCGCGCCTCGATCGTGCGCCGAAACTCCGCGGCATCATCAACGTCGAGACGAATTTTCTCCAGAACATCGACTACGAGACCTGCTTCGAGCGGGGCATCCATGTGCTCGCGCCCGGCTCGGCCTTCGCCAGGCCCGTCGCGGAGATGACGCTCGGCCTCGCCATCGACCTCTGCCGCGGGATCACGTCGCGCCGATCGCGCTATGCGCAGGGGCGATGAGAAGTGGCTGCTCGAGGGCGCCGAAGGCTGCTTCTCGCTCTATGGCGCTCGCGTCGGCCTGATCGGCTTCGGCGATCTGGCCAGAACCTTCGTTCCGCTGATCCGGCCGTTCGGCTGCTCGGTGAGGGCCTACGATCCCTGGGTGTCGGCGCATTTCATGCACGGTTTCGGGGTCGAAGCCGCCGCGCTCGACGACATCCTGACGGGGTCGCAGGTGATCGTCGTATTCGCCTCCGTGACCAGCGAGAACCAGGGTTTTCTGGGCCGGCGCGAGTTCGATCTCATCACGCCCGGGTCGGTGCGTGCTGCTGATGAGCCGCGCCGGGGTCGTCGACTTTCCCGAATTCCTGCGCGCGGTCGAGAGCGGACGGTTCCGCGCCGCGACCGACGTCTTCCCCGTCGAACCCGCCCCGCCCGACGATCCCGTCCGCAAGGTCGAAGGCCTCGTGCTGTCGCCGCACCGCGCCGGCGCGATGACGGACTCGCTCCTCGAGATCGGCCGCCAGACCGTCGCCGACGCCGAACTCATCCTGCGCGGCCTGCCGCCGCTCTCCTGCCGGCGCGCCCAGCGCGAGACCGTCACGCGCTTGCGCTCGAAGCCGATCGAGCGGAGCTAGTTCAGTCCGGAGGGCGCCCAACTCCGTCGGCCTCCCTTCAGCGCGCGTTCGGCGCAGATTCGGCGCCGCTCGGGCGCGTTCATGGCGCGCTACATGCCTGCGTCGGCGTTCATCTTCTCCGCCGCCATCAGGAGCTGCGCCGCGGTCGAGGCGGCGATCACCGCCGGGTCCTTGCCCTCGATGCCGGGGACGCCGATCGGGCAGACGAGCTTGGCGAGCATGCGCCTCGGTCAGGCCCGCGTCGCGCATCTGGCTCAGGAAGCGCGCGCGCTTGGTCGCGGAGCCGATCAGGCCGACATAGCCGAAGCGCTCGGCCTTCAGCGCCGCGGCGACGATGTCGAGATCGAGCGCGTGGGAATGGGTCATGACGACGATCAGCGCGCCGTCGGGCGCGGCGGCGAGCTCGGCCGCGGGCTCGGGCGCGTGAATGAGCGCGACGTTCGCGGGCGCGCGCGCCGGGAAGGCGTCGCGCCGCGGAGTCGATCCAGCGCACCGCGAAGGGCAGCGGCGCCAGCGCCAGCGCGAGCGCCCGTCCGACGTGGCCGGCGCCGAACAGATAGACCGCGCGCGCGCTCTCGCCGAGCGGCTCGGTCCATTCGTCGGCGCTCGCGAGCCGTTCGGTCAGCGTGCGCTCGCCCGGCCGGTCGCGGTCGAGCGTGCGCTCGACCCGTCCGTCGGCCCCGAGCCGCGCGCTCAGCGTCGTCGACGCCGCCGCCTTCGGCGGCCGCCAGCGCCGAGAGATCGTCGACGTCGCGCCGGTCGAAGATCTCGATCCGCCAGTCGACGCGGCCGCCGCAGCATTGGCCGAGCTCGGGGCCAAGCGCGAGCGAGCGGCGCGCGCGCCGGCCCGCGCCCGCTTCTCAGCGCCGCGTGCGCCGCCTCGAGCGCCGCCCATTCGAGCGCGCCGCCGCCGATCGTGCCGTGGAAGCCGCCCGACGGCCGCACCACCATGCGCGCGCCCGCTTCGCGCGGGCTCGAGCCCTCGACGCGCGCCAGCGTCACCAGCGCCGCCGACGCCTTCGGCTTCGATCGCTTCGATGAGGCGGCGGAAGGCTCGCATCGCTGACTCTCTCACACCCGCTCCGTTCAGCGAGGCGATCGCGTTGAGGATCGATTCCGGCGTGCAGGGCGCCTCGAGCTGCGGCTGGCCCTTCGGGTTCGTCGCATGCACGGCGTCGAGGATCGCCGAATAGACCGAGATCGCCAGCATCAGCGGCGGCTCGCCGACCGCCTTCGAGCGGTAGATGCTCGGCGTCGGGTTCGGGCGGGTGTGAAGCTGCGTGTTGAAGATCGGCGGCACGTCGGAGGCGACCGGGATCTTGTAGGTCGCGGGCGCGTGGGTCGTGCAGCCGTCCCGTCGGCGTCGTAGACGAGCTCCTCGGTGGTCAGCCAGCCCATGCCCTGGATGAAGCCGCCCTCGACCTGGCCGATGTCGAGCGCCGGATTGATCGAGCGCGCCGACGTCGTGCAGGAGGTCGGCGCGCAGGACCCTCATCTCGCCGGTCAGCGTGTCGATCGCGACCTCCGAGCAGGCCGCGCCATAGGCGAAGTAGTAGAACGGCCGGCCCGTCGCCTTGGCGCGGTCCCAGTGGATCTCCGGCGTCTTGTAATAGCCGGCGTGCGACAGCTGCACGCGCGCCAGACGGCAGGCCTTGGCGAGCGCGCCGAACTCCATCGATGCGTTGCCGGCGAACGACGCGGCCGTCGCGGAACTCGACCGTCTCGGCCGGCACGCCCCAGTGCTCGGCGGCGAAGGCGGCCATGCGGCCCTTGATCTCGCGCCGCGGCGATCTTCGCCGCCATGCCGTTGAGGTCGGTTCCCGGAGGAGGCGGCGGTCGGCGAGGCGTTGGGGACCTTGGCGGTGTTGGTCGCGGTGATGCGCACGAAATGCAGCGGCACGCCGAACTCTTCCGCCACGATCTGGGCGACCTTGGTGAACAGCCCCTGCCCCATCTCGGTGCCGCCGTGATTGAGATGGATCGAGCCGTCGGAATAGACGTGCACCAGCGCGCCGGCCTGGTTGAGCGGGATCAGCGTGAAGGAGATGCCGAACATCACCGGCGTCAGCGCGATGCCCGCGCTTGAGATACGGGCTCGTCGCGTTGAAGGCGGCGATGCGCGCGCGGCGCGCGCGATAGTCGCTCGACGTCCTCGAGCTCCTCGATCATCTCCCGCTGGGTCTCGAAGTCCTCGACCGTCTGGCCGTAGGGCGTGCGGTCGAAGCCGGCGCGCAACAGGTTCGCCTTGCGCACGTCGAGCGGATCGAGGCCGCGCTCGCGCGCGATCGCGTCCATCACCCGCTCGATGGCGATCATGCCCTGCGGCCCGCCGAAGCCGCGGAAGGCGGTGTTCGAGACGGTGTTGGTCTTCAGCCGCCGCGTGCCGATCGCGACGTCCGGCAGCCAGTAGCCGTTGCCGGCGTGGAACATCGCGCGGTCGACCACGCCCGGCGACAGGTCGGCCGAGCAGCCGCAGCGCGCGTTCAGCATCACGTCGTAGCCGGCGATCACGCCCTTGTCGTCGTAGCCGACCGCGCCAGTCGGCGCGGAAATCGTGGCGCTTGCCGGTCAGCGCGAAATCGTCGTCGCGATCGAGCCGGACCTTGCACGGCCGGCCGGTGACGCGCGCGGCGAGCGCCGCCATCGCCGCCCAGGTGCAGGCCTGGCTCTCCTTGCCGCCGAAGCCGCCGCCCATGCGGCGCGTCTCGACGGTGACGAAGGCGTCGGGAACGCCGAGGACGCGCGCGACGATGTGCTGCGTCTCGGTCGGGTCCTGGCTCGAGGCGTGCACCATCATCTCGTCGCCCTCGCCGGGAATGGCGAAGGAGGCCTGGCCCTCGAGATAGAAATGCTCCTGGCCGCCGATCGCGAACTGGCCTTCGAGCCGATGCGGCGCGGCGGCGATCGCGCGCCTTGGCGTCGCCGCGGCCGAAGGCGTAATCGTCCTGCACGCGCGCGCCGCTTGCGAGCGCGTCGGCGACGGTGACCGACGGCGCTCTGCGCCTCGATCTCCATTTTGCCGAGGCGCGCCGCGCGGCGGGCTTCGTCGCGGCGTGCGGGCGGCGACGGCGAACACCGCCTGGCCGTGGAACATCACCTCGCGCTCGACGAGCAGCGGCTCGTCGGCGAAGACCGGCGCGATGTCGTTCTTGCCCGGAATGTCCGCCGCCGTGATCACCGCGACGACGCCGGGCGCGGCCCTGACCGCCGAAAGGTCGAGGCTCTTCAGCTCGCCCGCGGCCGCGTTCGCCATGCCGATCGCGACATGCAGCGTGCCCTCGGGCTCGCGGATGTCGTCGATGTAGGTCGCCGAGCCCTGGACGTGCAGGCGGGCGGAATCGTGCGGCAGCGGCTTGTGGACGACCGCGGTCGGCGGCGGCGTCCAGAACGTCATTCGGCGGCATGGAGCGCTCCCATCCGGGTCGGCGCGCCGGCGCCGGCGATCTCGATCAGCGTCTTCATCAGCACGGTCCTCGCGGCGACCGTCATGCGATAGGCGGCGGTCGCGCGCATGTCGGTCAGCGGCGTGAAGTCGATGGCGAGCGCGGCGAGCGCGGCGCCCCAGGCGTCCGGATCGTCGAGGCTCGCGCCGACGAAGCGCGCGCTCGGCGTTGGCCGCCCGCTTCGGCGTCGCCGCCATGCCGCCGTAGGCGATCCGCGCGCCGGCGATGCGGCGCCCTTCGAGGTCGATGCGCGCGCCGAGCATGACGGCGGAAATGTCCTCGTCGAACCGCTTCGAGATCTTGAAGGCGCGGTAGCGCTGGTTCGCTCCGAGGCGCGGCGCCTCGATCGCCGCGACGAACTCGCCGGGCGCCCGATCCTGTCTGCCGTAGGCGATGAAGAAGTCCTCCAGCGGCAGCGCGCGCGTGGTTTCGCCCTTGCGCAGCACCACCCGGGCGCCGAGCGCGATCAGCGCCGGGGCGAGATCGCCGATCGGCGAGCCGTTGGCGATGTTGCCGCCGACCGTGCCGCTGGTGCGCACCTGGACCGAGCCGAAGCGGCGCAGCAGTTCGCCGAGGTCCGGATGGATGTGCGGCGAGATGCGGCGCGGCGTCGAGCAGGCTCAAGGTCGCGCCGAGCGCAAAGCGCCCCGTCCGCCGCCTCGCCGACCGCGTCGAGGCCTGCGACTCGCCCGAGCCAGATGACGCGCGAGAGGTCGCGCAGCTGCTTGGTGATCCAGAGGCCGACGTCGGTCGCCCCGGAGACGAGCGTAGCGTCAGGAAAGCGGTCCGTGAGCTCGGCGAGCAATTCGAGGCTCGCGGGCGCGGCGAAAAAGCGCGCCTCGTCGCCGGCGAACAGGTCCTTCCCGTCCGCGAGCGCCGCAAGCGCCGCAATCCGCTCGCCGGCCGTCGCCGCGAAGCGGTCGGCGGGCGCGCCGTCGCAGGCCGCCAGGCCCGCAGCGATGATCGGACGATAGCCGGTGCATCGGCAGAGATTGCCCGCGAGCTGGTCGTTGAGGCTCGCCGACGTGGCGGGCGCTCCGGAATGATAGGCGGCGAACAGGCTCATCACGATGCCCGGCGTGCAGAAGCCGCACTGGGACCCGTGCAGGTCGACCATCGCCTGCTGCACCGGATGGAGGACGCCGCCGACGGCGAGATCCTCGACCGTGATGAGTTCGGCGCCGTCGAGCTGGCCGAGGAGCAGGATGCAGGCGTTGACGGCGTCGTAGCGCAGCCGGCCGCGCGTGAGGCGCGCCAGCACGACCGTGCAGGCGCCGCAGTCGCCCTCGCCGCATCCCTCCTTCGTCCCCTTGGCGAGCGCATCCTCGCGCAGCCAGTCGAGAACGGTCGCGCGCGGCGAGAAGCGGTCGAGCGACAACGTCGCGCCCGCGGAACCGGAAATGCAACTGCACGGCGTGGTTCTGTCGCTTTTTCGGTCACAGTCTCAGCCTAGGCGTCGAGCACGCGGCCATGATGAAGCGTTTGGCCGGGAAACGGAAGCGTGACGCGAGTCGCCAGCGCCTGCGACCTGGGCGATGATGCTCACCGCTTTGCCGACGACTGGGATGCGATGGCTCGCCGCCGCTGCGCAGATCTGGCGCCCGCGCCAAACAGCGCGAGCGCCCTGGCTCAATCCCTCAGGTCCGGCGGAACCGCTTCGGCAAGCAGCGACTCGATCGCCTCGTCCGCACCCATCGTGGTCTGGGCGTTCGAGCCGAGACGGCGGACCGATACGGTGTTCTCGCCCGCCTCCTTGCGGCCGACCGCCAGCAGCACCGGGATCTTCGCCAGCGAGTGCTCGCGCACCTTGTAGTTGATCTTCTCGTTGCGCAGGTCGGTCTCGACCTTCAGGCCCGCGCTTCTTCGCCTTGGCCGCGAAGGCGAGCGCGAAGTCGTCGGCGTCGCTGGTGATGGTGCAGACGACCGCCTGGACCGGGCGCGAGCCACAGCGGCAGATGGCCGGCGTAATGCTCGAGCAGGATGCCGATGAACCGCTCCATCGAGCCGCAGATGGCGCGGTGGACCATGACCGGCGTCGTCTTCTCGCTGTTGGCGGCGATGTAGAAGGCGCCGAACCGCTCCGGCAGGTTGAAGTCGACCTGGGTCGTGCCGCACTGCCAGTCGCGGCCGATGGCGTCGCGCAGCACATATTCGAACTTCGGCCCGTAGAAGGCGCCCTCGCCCGGATTGATCGCGGTCGTGACGACATTGCCGTGGCGCGCCTTGATCTCGTCGAGCACGCGGCTCATCACGTCCTCGGCGTGGTCCCACATGGCGTCCGTGCCGACGCGCTTGTCCGGCCGGGTCGAGAGCTTCACCACGATCTTGTCGAAGCCGAAGTGGCTGTAGACCGAGAGGATCAGCTCGTTGATCTTGTGGCACTCGGCGGCGAGCTGCTCCTCGGTGCAGAAGATATGCGCGTCGTCCTGGGTGAAGGAGCGCACGCGCATGAGGCCGTGCAGCGCGCCCGACGGCTCGTAGCGGTTGACCGCGCCGAACTCGGCGAGGCGCAGCGGCAGCTCGCGATAGCTCCTCAGGCCGTTCTTGAAGATCTGGACGTGGCCCGGGCAGTTCATCGGCTTGATGGCGTAGACGCGCTCGTCCTCGCCCTCGGCCTCTTCGCCTGCGGGGCGCGCCATGAACATGCTCTCGCGATACCAGCCCCAATGGCCGGAAATCTCCCAGAGCTTCTTGTCGAGCACCTGCGGCGCGTTGACCTCCTGATAGTCGTCGGCGAGGCGCCGGCGCATGTAGGCGGTCAGCGTCTGGAAGATCGTCCAGCCCTTGGGGTGCCAGAAGATCGAGCCCGGCCCCTCCTCCTGGAAGTGGAACAGGTCCATCTCGCGGGCGAGCTTGCGATGGTCGCGCCGCTCGGCCTCCTCGATCTGCTTGAGATAGGCGTCGAGCTCCTCCTTCCTGGCGAAGGCGGTCGCCATAGATGCGCGACAGCATCGGCTTCGTCGAATCGCCGCGCCAGTAGGCGCCGGCGACCTTCATCAGCTTGAACGCGTCGCCGATCTTGCCGGTCGAGGTCATGTGCGGGCCGCGGCAGAGGTCGGTCCAGCCGCCCTGGCTGTAGAGCTTCAGGTCCTCGCCCGGCGGAATGGAGTCGATCAGCTCGACCTTGAACGCCTCGCCCTTCTTCTCGAAGAAGCTCTTGGCCTCCTCGCGCGGGACCACCGTCTTCACGAACGGCTCGTCGCGGGCGACGATCTCGCGCATGCGCTTCTCGATCGCCGGGAAGTCCTCGGGGGTGAACGGCTCGGAACGGTAGAAGTCGTAGTAGAAGCCGTTCTCGATCACCGGGCCGATGGTCACCTGCGTATCGGGCCACAAGCGACTGCACCGCGTCGGCGAGCACATGGGCCGCGTCGTGGCGGATGAGTTCGAGCGCGCGCGGGTCGTCGCGGGAGATGAACTCGAGGCTCGCGTCCTCGTCGATCGTTTCGGCGAGGTCGACGAGTTCGCCGTCGCGGATCATCGCGACCGTGCGCTTGGCGAGCGAGGGGGAGATGGACTTGGCGATGTCGAGGCCGGAGACGCCGGGCTCGAAGGCGCGCTTCGCGCCATCGGGAAAGGTGACGTGGATCATGTCGCTCCTCGTGCTCACTCGCCGATACCAATCGGCGTAAGCGAAACGCGCTTGCCTATAGACGGCGGCGGCGGGCGGGGCAATCCTAACGCGTCGCCGCGCAAGACTAGGATTCCCCATGGCGCCTCAGGAAATGCTTACCCGCCGCGTCTTGATCGAAGGTTACGTTCAGGGGGTCGGCTATCGCCACTTCGCCCGCCGGGCGGCGCTGCGGCTCCGGCTTTCCGGCTGGGTGCGCAACCGGGCGGACGGGACGGTCGAGGCGCTGATTTCCGGCCCGCCGGAAGCGATCGAAGCGATGCTCGCCGAGCTGCGCCGCGGCCCTTTGGGGGCGGATGTGCGCAGCGTCCGCCTCGCCGAGACGGAGGGCGAAACCTGGGATTCAGGCGTGTTTGCGATCCTGCGAGGGGCTTAGTGGAAGCTTGCGGACGGGGAGCGTCCCGCCCCGCCCAGGGAGCGCGAGACGCGCTCCCTCCGTTGAGCGCTACCTGCGCGCGCCTGCGAGCGCCTGGTCGAGAAAATCGTCCATCCGCCGGGCGACGGCGGCCATGTCGTAGAGCGCCTCGACGCGGGCGCGGCCGGCGCGGGCCAAGGTCTCCCGATGCAACTCGGAGTCGGTGAGCGACGCCAGCGCCGCAGCGACCGCCTCGACATCCGGCGGATCGACGGTCAGCGCGTCCGGACCGCAGACTTCGGCGAGTCCCCCGAGGCTCGACGTCACCAGCGCCGCGCCGCTCGCCAGCGCTTCGAGCGCTGTGCGGCCGAACGGCTCGGGGGTCTTGGTCAGCGCCATGCCGATCGCCGCCCGCGCCCAGGCCGCCTTGACCTCGGCGTAGGGCAGATTGGCGTCGATGCGAATACGCGCGCCGAGCGGCGCCGCGGCTTCGCGAAGCGCGCGCACGGTCTCCGGCTCGCGGTCGATCGCCGAAAGAATGAACCGCGCGCTCCAATCGGGGCGGGTCGTCAGCACGCGGGCGATCGCCGCCATCGCCTCGCGATGGCCCTTGTCGTCGATCCCGCGGCCGACCGAAAGGATCGTCTTGTCCTTCGGCCCGGCGCTCGACCAGTCCGCCATGTCGAGGCCGTTGGGAATGGATCGCATCGGGGCGCGGGCATTGGGAAAATTCTTCCGGAAGCGGCCGAGGCAATCCTCGCTGACGAAGGCCAGGCCCGCGAGGCTTTTGATCTCGAGATCCCGCTCGGCCCGCTTGAGCCGGCCCGACGCCGCCTTCTCGTAGGCGTGGCTGTGCAGGACGACCGGGAGCCCCGAGGCCGCCGCGACCACCGCCGCCGCCGGCAGGTGGTTCTCGACCACGGCGATATCGACGCCGCGGCGCCTGAGCAGCTTTCCCACCAGCCAGGCCTTGGCGAGATTGCCGCCGAAGGCGACGTCGTGGATGGTGTCGATTTCGACGCCCTCGAACGGCTCGTCCACCTTCGGGCAAACGACCAGGGTCGAGCGCGCGTAGCGGCTGTTGCGGATGAGGTCGCGCACGCAAAGCTCGACCGCCGCCGCGCCCTTCGGCCCGAACACCGAATTGCGCAGGAAGACATAGGCGACGGTCGGGTCAGGGGCCATTTATTCGTTTCGCCGGTGCGGAACGACAAGCCGTCAGCCGCGCGCGGCGCCTACACGCCGGGGGACAAGGCGTCAATCGCGCGGCGACCCGCTGCCGCGGCCCATCCGCCAGACGAAAATTGATTGTGCTTATTTAGGACGCGCCCCTTCCCCGGTCAGCGCGAGAACGTGGACGGACTCTCAGCGCCGCTCTCAGATTTGCCGAAACGAGTTTCTCGCCGCGAGCGGCCACAGCCAGCTAGACGCGGACCTCAGGCAGGTCCCGGCGGGCGCGTTGAGGGAGGAATGGCTTGGCCGTAACCGCGCCATGATCGCCGCAGTACCCGCATTGACGGGTGTGCAAATCTAGGAGCCTCCGACTTTGTCGGCGAACTCCGCGATGGTCTTGGCGTAGACCGGGGAGGCGTTCCATTCGAGCAGGGCGGCGAAGTTCGGCTGGCCCTCGTCCCATTTCGCGCCCGCGCTGCCAGCCGTGCGAATGGAGGAAGTTCGCGGTCGAGGCGAGCGCGTCGGCGGAGTTGCCGATGAGATCGCCGCCGCGGCCCCCGTTCGACGAGACGCCGTACTTGAGGTAGGCGGACGGCATGAACTGGGTCTGGCCGAGCTCGCCGGCCCAGGCGCCGCGCATCTGCTGCGGCGTCAGAAGCCCCCGCTGGACGATCATCAATGCGTCGATCAGTTCGGCGCTGATAGAGATTGCCGCGCCGGCAGTCGTAGGCGAGGGTCGCCAGCGCGCTGAAGGTCGGATAGCGGCCGAGGCCCGCCCCGAAGTCGGTCTCGAGGCCCCAGATCGCGACCAGCACCGGCCCCGGCACGCCGTAGCGCTGCTCGATGCGCTCGAGCGGCTCGGCGTAGGCGACAAGCATCGACTTGCGCCCGCTTGATCCGGGCCGGCGTGATATGCCGCGCGGCGAAGGATCGCGAAATCGCCTTGCAGCGCCCCCTGCCCGCGGTCATGCGACAGCACCGAGGGGTCGAACTTGGCGGTCGCCAGCGCCTGATCGACGACATCGGGCGAAACGCCGTCGTTGATCGCCACCTGCTTGAAGTCTTGCAACCAGGCTGCGAAGCCATCCGGGCTGTCGCCGCACTGCGCGGCGCGCGCCGGCGCTGATCCCGACGCAGCCGCCAGCGCCGCGCACGCCAAAATTGCCCAAACTCTTGCCCGCATCCTGCGAATCTCCATGTTCGCGCCCGCCTGCCGGGCGCATAGGCGTCAATCGCGGCCGAAGATTGGCCTTTGACTGGCTCACGCGCCAGCCAATTGCAGCTACCGCCCGCCGAGCGCGCCCGGCAAGGTTAGCGACCCCGCCCTATGACCGCCTCAGCTTTACGACGCCCATCTCCCGACGGGCAATAGCCCGTCCAGCAAGCGCGCGCCAGCTGGCCCGATCCGGAGGCCGCTGATGCGACATTTCAGCGTTGGAGGCGCACACACCCCCATGATAGAAGCGCCGCCCATGACTTCAGCCGTCTCCGCCGCCGAGGATCGCGCGCCCGTGCGCCTCGCAGGGGCGACCCGTTCCGAGCTCGCCCGCGCGCTCGCCGAGATCGGCGTGCCCGAGCGCGAGCTGAAGATGCGCGTGTCGCAGCTCTGGCACTGGATCTACCACCGCGGCGCGCGCGAATTCTCGGCGATGCGCAACATCGCCAAGCCCCTGCTCGAGAAGCTCGCCGCGCGGCACGACCTCGCGCGCCCCGAGGTCGTCGTCGAGCAGGTGTCGGCCGACGGCACGCGCAAGTGGCTGCATCCGCATGCCGCCCGCCCATGCGCACGACAAGGGCGCCGAGATCGAGTGCGTCTATATCCCGGAATCCGACCGGGGGACGCTTTGCGTGTCGAGCCAGGTCGGCTGCACGCTCAACTGCACCTTCTGCCACACCGGCACCATGCCGCTGGTGCGCAACCTGACCACGGCGGAGATCGTCGCGCAGGTGCTGGTCGCGCGCGACCGGCTCGGCGATTTCCCCGGCGGGACGCCGCCGACCGACGGCCTCGTGCCTTCGGGCGAAGGCGTGCGCGCGGTCTCCAACATCGTCTTCATGGGCATGGGCGAGCCGCTCTATAATTACGCCGCCGTGCGCGACGCCATCGCCGTGCTGACCGATGGCGACGGGCTTTCGCTCTCGAGGCGGCGCATCACGGTCTCGACCTCCGGGGTCGTTCCCGAAATGGAGCGGCTCGGCGCGGAATGCGGGACGATGCTCGCGGTGTCGCTGCACGCGACCAACAACGCGCTGCGCGACAAGCTCGTGCCGCTGAACCGCAAAGTATCCGATCGAGCGCCTGATCCAGGCCTGCCGCGACTATCCCGGCGCCTCCAACGCGCGGCGGATCACCTTCGAATACGTGATGCTGAAGGGCGTCAACGACACGCCCGCGGAGGCCCGGGCGCTGGTGCGCCTGCTCAAAGGGGTTCCCGCCAAGATCAACCTCATCCCCTTCAACCCGTGGCCGGGAAGCCCGTACGAATGTTCGGACTGGGAGACGATCGAGCGGTTTTCCGAGATCGTCTTCAACGCCGGCTACGCGAGCCCGGTCAGAACGCCGCGCGGCCGCGACATCCTGGCCGCCTGCGGCCAGTTGAAGAGCGAAAGCGAGAAGCTCAGCGCGCGGGCGCGGATGCTGCTCGAAGAGAGTCTGGTCGTTGGACAAGATTGACGCCAGCATGGATTCGCCGCCGACCGAGGAAGCGCTCCGGGGCGAGATCGCCGACGACCGGTTCGAGCCTCCGTTCGACGCTCTGGCGCGCGGTGAGGAGCCAGCGCGTCGGCGAGGTCTTCCGCATGCCGCGGCTCGGCCGGCGCGGCGTCCTCGCGGCGATCGGCGTCGTCGCTGCTCGCGTGGCTTTCGACCTCGCTCTACCGGGTCCAGCCGGACGAGAAGGGGGTGGTGCTGCGCTTCGGCCAGTGGGTCGCGACGACCGAGCCGGGCCTGCACGTCCACCTGCCCTACCCGATCGACGCCGTGCTCCTGCCGAAAGTGACGCAGGTCAACCAGATCCAGATCGGCGTCGGGCCGAGCGTCGGAACGGCCGACGCCTCGTCCAGCCGCGGCGGACAGATGCTGACCGGCGACGAGAACATCGTCGAGGCCGACGGCACCGTGTTCTGGAAGATCCGCGACCCCGGCCAGTATCCTGTTCAAGGTCGACAATCCCGAGCTTGCGGTGCGCACCGCGGCCGAGGGGGCGCTGCGCGACGTCATCAGCCGCACCCCGATCCAGGCCGCCATGTCCACGAGCCGCCAGCAGATCGCGGACCAGACCCGCGCCCTGTTGCAGCAAGCTGCTCGACGACGAGCAGGCGGGCGTGGAGATCACCCAGGTCCAGTTGCAGCGGGTCGAACCGCCGCTCGCCGTGATCGACGCCTTCAACGACGTCCAGCGCGCCCGCGCCGACCAGGAGCGCGCCCGCAACGAGGCCGAGGCCTACGCCAACGACATCGTGCCGCGCGCCCGCGGCGAGGCCGAGCGCATCCGGCAGGAGGCGGAGGCCTACCGGATTCAGGTCGTCAACCTCGCCCACGGCGAGGCCGACGCCTTCGTGCCGCTGCTCAGAAGCTACGAGGGGGCGAAGGACGTCACCGCCTGGCGGCTCTATCTCGACAGCGTCGACGAGGTGTTGAAGAAGGCCTCGAAGGTCATCGTCGACACCTCCGGCAAGGGCGTCTCCAGCGTCATGCCTTACTTGCCGGTGAGCGAGTTCAAGGCGCCGCCGACGCCATGCGCCGCCGCCGGCGCCGCGCCGCGCGACCGCGACGGGAGCGCCAAGTGAGAAGCCCCTGGCTCGCCGCGGCTCGCCGCCCTCGCGCTGGCGCTCATTCTCGCTCATCTCGTCGATCTATGTCATCAACGAGGGCGAGCAGGCGCTCGTCGTCCGGCTCGGCGCGCCCGTCGCGGTCGTCGAGACGCCGGGCCTCAAGTTCAAGGTCCCCTTCATCGACACGGTCTACGTGACCTCGACCCGCTCGCTGCTGCTCGAGCCGCAGGTCGAGCAGGCGATCATGGGCGACCAGAAGCGGCTCGAGGTGCAGCCCTACGCCCGCTACCGGATCGTCGATCCGCTTGCGCTTCTATCAGGCGCTTGCGGACGCCCGAGGCGGCGACCGTGCAGCTCAAGCTGCTCGTCAGTTCCGCCGCGCGCCGCGCGCTCGGCCAGGCGCCGCTGCACGCCCTCCTGACCGAGGAGCGCGGGCAGATCCTCGACGCCATCAAGACCGAGGTCGCCGCCAAGGCCGCGCCGCTCGGCGTCTCGGTCGACGAGGTCCGCTTCCGCCGCGCCGACCTGCCGTTCGAGACCAGCCAGGCGATCTACGACCGGATGAAGTCCGAGCGGCAGCGCGAGGCCAAGGAACTGCGCGCGCAAGGCTACGAATGGGCGCAGCAGATCCAGGCCAAGGCCGACCACGACCGGACCGTGCTCCTGTCCGAGGCGCAACGCGGGGCGGCGGTCGCGCGCGGCGAGGGCGACGCCGAGGCGAACCGGGCGCTCGGCGACGCCTTCTCGCAAAACCCGCAGTTCTACGAGATGGTCCGCGCGCTCCAGACCTACAAGGGCGCGCTCGCCAATTCGGGCCCGACGATGATCGTCAGCCCCGACGCGGATTTCATGCGGCTCATGAAGTCGGGCCCGGCCGCGCGCCGCCGGAAGGGCCGAAGCCGTGAGGGAGCGCGACGGCGGCGCGGCGGAGCCGCGCCGGTCGACTCGCGGCCGATGATCGACGCCGCCGCCTCGCTCTTCCTGCTCGCTGCAGATCTTCTTCGTCGACCTCCTGCTCGGCGCCGACAACGCGATCGTCATCGCGATGGCCTGCGGCCGCCTGCCGCCCGAGGACACGCGCCGCGCGATTGTGCTCGGCGCCGGCGGCGCGATCGCGCTCCGGCTCGTCATGATCCTGTTCGCCAACGCGCTGCTCGGCGTTCCGCTGGTGAAGCTCGCCGGCGCCTGGATGCTGATCGTCATCGCCCTCAACGTGCGCGCGCAGAACGGGCGCCGTCGGCGAGCCATCGGGACGGCCGGCGGGCGCGAGCGACTTCATGTCCGCCGCCGTCGTCATCATGTTCGCCGACGCCGCGATGAGCCTCGACAACGTGGTCGCGCTCGCCGCGATCGCGGGCGGAAACCTCTGGCTGCTCGGCGGTCGGCATCCTTCTCAGCATCCCGATCCTCGTCTACGGCGCCTATGTCCTGACCGGGCTCCTCCGGCTCGCGCCGGAGATCTTCATCGTCGGCGCGGCGTTCCTCGGCTGGATCGCCGGCGGCATGGCGGCGACCGATCCGCTGGTCGTCGGGCTGGATCGACGCCAACGCGCCCGCGCTCGGGGTCTTCGCCCCGGCGCTCGGCGCCCTGTTCGTGCTCGCCGCCGGAGGGGCCGCGCGGACGCGGGCCGCGCCCGCCTCCGCGACGGCGCCGCGCAACGGCCGCCGGCCCGGCCCGCGCTCGCGGCCCGGCCGGCGCCCGCGAGCGCTCGCGCGCCCGGCGGGCGCTCGCCTCGCTCGGCCGCCGGATAGGCGCGAAGGCGCGCCGCCGCGCGTCGAGCCGGCCCGCCGCTTCCGCCGCGGCCGAAGCCGAACCGGCCGCAAAAATCCTGCCGCCCGACGACGCGCATGCCCGGATTCGCCGCGGAGGAGCCTGCGGCCGCGTCCGGCTCCGGCTGGACCGAGGAGCGGCTGGTCGTGGCCGGTTTCGTCCTGCTGGCGTTTCTGGCCGGCCTGATCATTTTCATCGCGTCGTTCTTCGACAGCCTGACCTGAGGCGGACGACGACCAACCGAGGCGAAACCTCTTGACTCTTGCGCGTCGTCCGGCGACCGGAAGTCGATCATGAAGCTGGACCACCCCGTCGAGTCGCGGGGCGCCGCGGCGGAGCGAGCGCCTGAGGCAGCGCGCCGCCTGGATGTATTTCGTCGAGGAGATGACCCAGCGCGCGATCGCGGACGCGCTCGGCGTCGGGCGCGTGACGGTCGTGCGCATGCTGGCGGAGGCCAAGGCGCTGGGCGAGGTGCGCATCGCGCTGTCGCGCGGCCACGCGGAGCTCGGCGGCCTCGAGGCGTCGCTCTGCACCACCTACGGTTTCGAGGAAGCGCTGGTCGCGCCGATGTCCTCGCCCGACGCGGACGCGACCGCGCCGATCGGCGCGGTGCTCGGCGAATATCTCTCGTCGCTGCTGCGCAACGACATGAAGATCGGGCTGGGCTGGGGCCGGACGCTGAACCGCTCGCTCGAGCACTTGCGCGAGCGTTCGCTGCGCGGCCTCAACGTCATCTCGCTGGTCGGCGGGGTGACCCATTTCGCCCACGACAACCCGGCGGAGTTTCCCTCGGCCTTCGCCCGCGCGTTCAACGCCGACTGCTACCTCATCCCCTCGCCGGCCCTGGTCGACAGTCCGGCGACGAAGACCGCGCTGATCGAGCGCTGCGGCCTCAGGGCGGTGTACGACTTCGCCAATGCGCTCGACGCGGTCGTGGTCAGCGTCGGATCGCTCGGCCCGGAGGCCACGATCGCCCGGTTCGAGCTGATCGGCGAGGCGGACCGTCGCATGCTCGGCGAGTACGGCGGGGTCGGCGAGCTTCTCTGCAACGTCTTCGACCACGAGGGACGGGTGCTCGACCATCCGCTCAACCAGCGGGTCATGTCGGTGCCGATGGAGGCGGTGCGCGCCGCCCCGATCCGGGTGCTCGCCGCCGGCGGCGTCCACAAGCTCGCCGCGATCGAGGGGGCGATCAAGCTCTTGCACCCGACCGCGCTGGTGACGGACGAAATCACGGCGCGGAAACTGACCAAAATTCCTGTTTGACGTGGAAGAGGCTCCGCGCGACACAAAGCGCGCGCCTGCGCTGCCGTCAACGAGGTCTTGAAGGGATCGTCTCGTTCGCCGCGAGCCCGTCCCGGCGCCGTTCGACCGACCGGACGAGATCCTTGAAAACCCGCGCGGCGGGCGTCTCCGCTCGGTTGCGCTTGGCGATGAACCCGTAGCTGAGGGTAAGAAAGGGCAAAGCGACCGGCAGGAGGATGAGGTCTCCGGCCTCGCGCTCCGCATCGATCTGAAACGGCAACGCCGCCGAGAGCGCGTTTCCGCAGAGCACGATGTGCTTGGCGGAAGCGAAGCTCTCCACCAGGATGCGCGGGCGGAACCGCCCGCTCGCGCTGTCGAACACGCCGCACGGGCGATCCGCCGGCGTCATCGGTGCGGTTAATTTCGCTGGGATGTTCGGACCGGCCCACGGATAGCTCGTCAAGTCTTCGAAGTCGATCGCCGTTTGCCGCGCAAGCGGATGATCGGCGCGGCAGAAAAACGATAAGGGGCTGGAGCGAACCGGCTCGCAGACGAAGTCCACGCTCTCTTCGACCTCGCGGATGTCGGCGAGCGCGAGTTCGACAGCGCCTTTCAGGACGTTGTCCTGGGCCAGAGACCAATCGGTCATGCGCGTGTCCAGCATCAATTTTGGATGGCGCTCAGACAAGAGCGCCACGGCCTCATGTCCGGAGATGTCAGCCGGATACGAGCCCATCGAGACGGAGAGTTCGCCTGTCTCCAGACCCTTCGTCAACCCGATTTCGCGGCGGAGCTCCGCGAAGCCGTCGAGAACGGGGCGGCTGTGTTTCAGCACGATCTCGCCGAAGACGGTCGGGGTCACGCCGGCGCGATCGAACAGAGTCACACCAAGCATGTCTTCCAGAAGCTTGAGGCTTCGCGTCAGCGACGGCTGGGAAACGCGCAGCGCCGCCGCCGCCCGGCTGAAGTTTCGATGCTCCGCGAGCGCGCGAACGAGCTCCAGGTGTCTGACGGAATGCACGATAACCCCCGCGGCATGAGAACATGATGCAGATGGTATTGGACATGAAACACGCTTGCAGGCAAGTAGTTGACACTGAAGATCAGACGCAGCGATAACCTTTTCGCATTAGTCTACCTAATAATTAGGGGACCCGAATGTTCATCGCTCAAGGAGACGAACTCAGCCAAGCGCGTGCTTGGCCGGAAGGGGAAATATGCCGCCACAGGCCGAGTCGAGAAACATCCGTAATTTTCGCGGACTGATCGCCTGCGGTCAATTCCGTCGCCTGCTCTATGGTAGAGACAAACTCGCGATGGGCTTTGACAGCCGCCTCGGAGCTCCGAGGCCCAGCGACAAGGCCAATCGGAGGCCACAAATTCGTTACGACTGCCGGCAAGCTCCGTCAGTCTAATCGGCATCGATGCCCGACCTCCGCTGCCAATCCAGCGAGTCCGTCCATCGCCGCCGTTAGGGTCCAAGAGTTTTCAGGAATCTTCGCCGAGCGACCGTCGACGATCAATCGTATCTTGACTCATTCCATAGAATAACTCAGCATAAAGCTTAACACAGTCGCCTAGATGTAACGTAGGGGCGTTCGGCCCTCGTTGACGGGTAAAAATGGCAAGAGTCACACAAGCGTTATCATCTTGTGTGAGTACTCATTCGTTTCTTTAATCGCTAGCCGGAGGATAAGTTGTGGGGGAGCCATATGCAGATGACGATCCAACGCAGAAGGCTCACGACAACACGCGTTCAGCTGTGAACGTGGGCGACGATGCTGCGAAACTCACTCTCTTCGCTGAAGACCTGTCTGTCAGCAAGGAAACGGTCGAGACGGGCCGGCTGCACGTGGCCAAGCATACCCTCACGAGCGAGGCCCACGTCGACGAGGAGCTGGCCCACGAAGACGCGATCGTCGAGACCGTCCCCAAGGGCCACCGCATATTCGTCGCGCCCGTCACCCGGGTCGTCGGCGACACCACGATCATCCCGATCGTCGAGGAGGTTCTCTACACGGAGAAGCGCCTCATCCTCAAAGAAGAGATCCACATTACCCGTCGTCGGACGACGGAGCATTTCCACGACACTGTTGACTCTCCGCCATCAGGAAGCGGTGGTTACCCGAGAGCAGAGTGCGACTGGAAAACCCGACGCTGTGTCGGAAAACATGACAAACAAACCGCAGGAGTGATACAATGGCTTTCGAAACTTTGGTTGCCGTATACGACACCGCCGCCCACGCCGACGCCGCCGTCAAGGCGCTGAAGGCGGCCGGCTTTCACGAGTCCGACATCAGCGTTTTCGACGGCGAGCGCCTCAAGGCCGGCAAGGCCGCGCTCTCGGCGAACGTCAAGGAGACGGGCCTGTGGA
Organism: uncultured Alphaproteobacteria bacterium; assembly: GCA_963783275.1. GTDB lineage: Bacteria > Pseudomonadota > Alphaproteobacteria > Rhizobiales > Beijerinckiaceae > Roseiarcus. The sequence continues at coordinate 65,517 of CAWANA010000002.1, forward strand.
ACCGCCTGTTCGGCACCGACGTCTATCAGCACGAGGCCGCCATCTACGGCCAGACCATTCAGGACGGCGGCGTCGTCATCTCGCTGCGCGTTCCGGAGAGCGAAGTCGCGCACGCCAGCGCCGTCCTCGACATCCATCGTCCGGTCGACGTGCATGATCGCGCCGTGACGTCCGGCGTTGCGCCGGCCGCCCACGTCGAGGCCGTCCAGGAGAAGATCGAGTCGGTTCCGCTCGCCGCCGTGCAGACCGTCGCCGTGTCGCCGAAGCTCGCCGCCGCGCAGCCGGACGTGCTCCGTCTCGCCGAAGAGCAGCTCCAGGTCGGCAAGGAAATGGCCGAGATCGGGCCGCACCCGCGTGCGCCGCTTCGTGACCGAGAAGGAAGTCGCCGCCGACGTGACGCTGCACGAGGAGCATGCCGAAGTGCTGCGCCGCGCGATCGCCGACAAGGCCTTCATCGGCGACATCGATTGGGCCGACGGCGAGATCGAGGTGATCGAGACCGCCGAGCACGCCGTCGCCAAGAAGACCGCCCGCATCGTCGAGGAAGTGGCGCTCAGGAAGGTCGGCACCGACCACGTCGAGACGATCCACGACAAGATCCGTCGCCAGCAGGTCGAGATCGAGCGCATCGGCGCCGACGGCAAGAAGATCGCCTAAAGCGCACGCTCAAGAGCGCTTAAGCCGACATGCCCGTCGATCTTCGGCGGCGTGGCAGGGGGCCCAAAAGGCCCCCTGCCCTCTCGTTGGTTCGCTAACGGCGGAACACGGAGAACGGGTCGCCCGCGAGGCTGACGCGAAGACTCAATTCATTTCATTCGTCGCTCGCCGGCCTGCCGAACCCGGTCCTTCGCCGTCGCGAGCGCCAGACCAGAACTGGAAGGAAACGACCATGGCGATTTTTGACGCGCTCATCGACGATGTGGCGCAGCGGTTCGGGCTCGGCGCGAATGCGGGTCCGCTCATCCGCGAAGGCCTAACGCTGATCACCGGCGTGCCCGGGGGGATCGGCGGGTTCCTGAACCTCTTCAAGTCGGCCGGACTCTCCTCGGAGGTCGCGTCCTGGCTCGGCCAATCGAACGCGGCGCCCCTCGCCGCTCAGCAGCTCGAAAAGGTGCTCGGCGCGAGCGCGATCGGCAGCATCGCGACCCGCCTCGGCCTGGGACAGGCCGCGGTGTCGGGCGCGCTCGGCTACGGGCTTCCGAAGCTCGATCGGCCTACTGACGCCGAACGGCGTCATCCCGACCAGCCTGCCCGCGGAAGTCACCAAGTTCATCTCCGCCGGCGCGCCAGGTCGCCCCGAGCAGCGTCCACGTCTACAAGGCGCCGGACGCCACGGCCCAGGTCGCCCCCAAGAAGGTCGACGTCTACCCGCAGAAGAAGCAAGGACGGCCTGCCCGTCTGGCTGTGGCCGCTCGCCGCCGCGCTGATCCTTCTCGCCGGTTGGTGGCTGTGGCCGAGGCCGGTCGCCGAGGCGCCTGTCGCACAGGCGCCCGTGACTGCGCCGGCGCCTGTCGCGACGGTCGCTCCCGTGGCGACGCCGGCGCCGGCAACCGGCGCCGGCCGCGGCTCCTGCGCCCGCGCCCCTGGCGCCCTCGACCCTCACGCTCGACAACGAGAACGGCGTCGTTCACTTCGCCGGCGTGGTTCATGACGACCAGACGCGCGCATCGATCCTCGACTCGCTCAAGGCGGCGTTCGGGGCGGACAAGCTCGTCGGCGACATCAGCGTCCACGCCAACCGCGCCGCTGCGCCATGGCTCGCAAACTTCCGCGCCGCGCTCGACGCGCTCAAGATCCCGGGCGTCGAAGCGGCCTTCGAAGGCGGCTCGGTCAACATCGGCGGCGCCGTTGCGGACGCCGATCGCGAGAAGATCATCGCTTCGCTGAAGAACGTGCTCGGCGGCGGCGTCGCCGTCGGCCTGCTGTCGGACAAGATGGCCGAGTTGATCACCGGCGCCAACGCCAAGGCGACCTCCGCGCTCGCCGCCCTGAAGGCCGGCTTCGGCGCGAAAGACCTGACGGCGGCGCTGAACCAGTCGATCATCAACTTCCCGACCAACGGATCGGAAGTTCCCGCTACGAGGCGGCGTTTCTTCAAAATGCGGGCGGCGCGGTGAAGCAGCTCCCCACGGGCTCTGTCCTCGAGATCGCCGGTTACACCGACAGCAGCGGAGACGCCGACGCCAACGTGGTCTTGTCGCAGAAGCGCGCCGACTCGGTCCGCGACCTCCTGATCAAGGCCGGCGTTTCTTCGGATGCGCTGGTCGCCAAGGGCTACGGCAGCGCCAATCCGGTCGCCAGCAACGACGATCCCGACGGACGGTTCCACAACCGCCGGATCGAGTATCACGTCGTGAAGGCGCCCTGAGCCTGTCCTTTAACAAGCATGCAATGAGCGGCGCGCGTCTCGACGCGCGTCGCGTTCGGTGTGACCGATGAACGAACGCGTGACCCTGTGGCTCAACAGCCTCTCCGCGACCGAACTGGCGCTGGCCTCATGCGCCTTTTTCCTCGCGATTGCGCTGATCGGCATCGCCCTCATTCATCCGCTCATGCGCCGATGGATTCATGGCGGAAAGCAGGTCAACGACGTCGTGATCTTCGTCGCGGCCAATTACGGACTGATCTACGCAGTGCTGCTCGGCCTCTTGACCGTCGCCACGTTCCAGACGACGAAAGACCTTCAAGACCATATCGCCAGCGAGGCCTCGAGCCTGTCGACGATGTACCATACCGCCGATGGCTATCCCGAACCGATGCGCAGCGCCTTCCGGGCGGGCTTGCGCGACTACACGCACTACGTGATCGAGAAGGACTGGCCGGCGCATCGGCTGGCGATGACGCCGAACGGCGGCGAGCACCGGCTGCAAGCGATCCGCCAGGGGCTGTTCTCGTTCGAGCCCGCGACCAAGACGCAAGAGGTCCTGCATGGCGAGATCATTCGTGAGTTCAACGCCATGACGGTTTCGCGAGAGGAGCGGCTGGATGCAGTGTCCTCGTCGATGCCGGCCGTGCTCTGGTGGGTCGTCATCATCGGGGCGATCGTCTCGATCGTATTCATCTGGATGCTGCACATCGATCTGGTCCCGCAGCTTTTCCTCGGGACCATCACGGCGCTCTTTCTCGGCGTCATGACCTTCCTGATCTACGCCATGGATCACCCGTTGCAGGGCGCGGTCAGCGTCGATTCCGGGCCCTACCAGTCGGTCTATGATCTGGTCATGAAATGGGACGAGCCGTCGTGAAGCGCGTCTTCCGCTTCATCCTGCCCTTGATTGCGATGCTCTCGGGGCCGGCGGCCGCCGAGGACAAGTTTCACGCCTATGCGTCTCTCGGCACCGGCGCCCTGAACGGGGTCTACTATCCGGTCGGCGGGGCGATATGCGCCATCGTCAACGATCATCTGCGTCAGACCGGCGTTCGCTGCTCGCCCGAGACGACGCCGGGCTCGGGCTACAATCTCGACGCGCTCCGGTCGGGCGAACTCGAGTTCGCCATCGTTCAATCCGACGTGGCGTTCGACGCCTACAGCGGAAAGGCGAGCTTCGCCGGCAGCCCGTTCCGCGAGTTGCGCTCGGTTCTGGTTCTTCACCCCGAACTCGTGACGATCGTCGGCCGCGCCGGCCTTCAAAAGATCTCTGATCTCATCGGCAAGCGGATCAACGTCGGCACGGAGGGCAGCGGCTCGCAGGCGGACGTGGGAAACGCTGCAACATGCGCTCGGCTGGACGGACGCTCAGGCGCCGCAGATCGTCGACATGCCGGCGGAAGCTGTCGGGGCCGGCATCTGCTCCGGCGCGATCGACGCGGGCGTGATCGTGGCGGGCCACCCGTCGGCCCAGGCCCGCGATCTCCTGAACCGGTGCGCGGTCGATCTCGTCTCCGTCGACGGGCCGGCCGTCGATGCGCTGGTCGCGGGCGCGCCTTACCTCAAGAAGGGGCTGATCCCGGGCGCCCTCTATGGATTGACGGCGAACACGCCGAGCTTTGGCGTCAGCGCGGTCCTGATGACGAGAGCCGAGACAGACGACAGGACCGTCGCCGCCTTCGCCAGAGCGCTCGTCACTCAGGTCGACGCGCTGAGGGCCAAAAACCCTGCCCTCGCGAGTCTGTCCGTCCAGGAGATGGTCTCGGGAAGCCTGCCGGCGCCGCTTCATCCCGCCGCGTTGCAGGTTTATCGGGAGCTTGGGTTGCTGAAGTAGGCCGCGGAGGGGCTTTTTGAGGCCCACTATCCTGAAAACAGCCCGAGCCCCCTGGCGAGCTTTGGCGCAAAGCGACGCTGAGAAGGCGCCCAATGTTCTACTGGATCTACGACTACCCGAATTCGCTGATCGGCGCGCTGTTCGCGGTCGTCTTCGTCGGCGTGACCTGGGCGGGCATTTTCGCTTTTCGTCCGATTGTCCGGTCCTGGATCCATGGCGGGCGAAACGCCAACGATATGGTCGGCTTCGCGTTCTCCAGCTTCTCGGTCCTCTACGGCCTTCTGCTCGGACTGCTCGCCGTCGCCGCCTACCAGAACTTTTCCTCGGTCAGCGACGTGGTGACGAAGGAGGCCTCGAGCCTAGCCTCGCTCTATCGGGACCTTCAGGGCTACCCGGAACCGATCCGCAGCGACCTCCGCGCGAAGCTCGCCGAGTACACCCGGTATGTCATCGAGGACAGTTGGCCGGAGCAGCGAAAAGGAATCATTCCGGAGGGCGGAACCGACCGGATCACGGCCTTTTTCGACCACTTCATCGCCTTCAAACCGCAAGACAACCGCGAAACGATCGTCCACGCCGAGGCCTTTCGGCAGTTCAACAATTTTATCGAGCTGCGGCGGGAGCGCCTGGCCAATGTCACGACCGGCATCCCGGCGGTCCTGTGGTGGGTCGTCGCGATCGGCGCCACGCTCACCCTTGCGCTCGTCTGGCTGCTCGACATGGAGATACACGTTCATCTGATCCTCGGCGGGATCCTGTCGCTGTTCCTCGGGATCGTGATTTTCCTGGTCGCGGCGATGGACAATCCCTTCCGCGGCGACGTCAGCGTCGGGCCGGACGCGTTCCAGGTCGTCTATGACAGCCTGATGAAACCGAACGCGGCGCCGAAATAGATGATGACGCGCCAGGATCAGCGGGACCCGCCCCCAGTCCGCCGGTAGTCCCCGGCCTCACTTCACCAGTTTGAGCCAGCACTCGCTGCTCTTGGGGCGCAACGGCGGCGCTGACGTCGATCCTTCGCGATCTTCCCCGCGCTCGCGACTCAAAGCGGCCAATCGCCGCCGCGCGTTGGCTTCGGCCGGACGCCATTCATACCCGCGGTCCCGGGCCTCTTTGATCTTCATTCGTATGGCTCTGACGTCCAGCGCCGCTTCGCGGACTTCTCGGCTCAAGGAGAAAATCGTCGCCGTCATGGGATGTTTCGCCTCTGCAGGTTCAAAGCTGATGGACCGGCACCTGTCACAAACTCGTCACCTGCAAGATTGGTTCCACCAAGTCCAACGGGCGTTTGCCCGTTCCAGGAGGCCGTCCGGGGCGCCGCGTTGGACGCCTCTTGCAGGCGACGGACGCGGGACAACACGAAAAATCGCAGCGACGCCGCCCCGACTGACCGCTGACGGTCAGTTCTCGGCCCCGAGTTCGGCTACGTCCCAGCGGCGCGCGCCAAGGACAGGGATTTGGCCTCGTTTGCGATGCGTCACCGCTTTGCGGTTCGGCTTCGAATTCAACGGGTTTGGAAGTCGAGCGCCGAACCGCGGAGCTCGGCGAAATTCAGGAACAGGAGAGGGCCCGAATGAATAAATCGCTCGCAGAATTCGTCGGCACGTTCGCTTTGGTTTTTTTCGGCTGCGGAACGGCGGTCATAGGCGGCATGGGAACCGGCGCGACGGCCGTCGATCTGCTTGGAATCGCGAGCGCCTTCGGCTTCGCCATCGTCGCCATGGCTTACGGCATCGGGCCGATCTCGGGCTGCCATGTCAACCCTGCGGTGAGCTTCGGCGTGTTCGTCGCCGGGCGCATGAGCGCGGCAGAGATGATCCAGTACTGGATCGCGCAAGTGCTCGGCGCGCTCGTCGGGGCCGGCGCGCTTTATCTCATTCTTTCCGGTAAGGCGTCGGGCTGGACCGGGGGGCTCGGTCAGAACGGCTGGGGAACAGGCAATTTCGGCGAGTACAACCTGCTTTCGGCCCTCGTGTTCGAGGTCGTCGCGACCTTCCTGTTCCTTGTCGCCATTCTCGGCGTCACCCACCCGTTCACGCCGAAGGGTTTCGCGGGCCTTGCGATCGGCCTGACGCTTGCGGCGATCCATCTCGTCGGCATCAACATCACCGGGACCTCAGTCAATCCGGCGCGCTCGATCGGCCCGGCTCTGGTCGGATTTGCCTCAAATCCAGGCGCCGTTGCCCAGTTGTGGCTCTTCATCGTCGCTCCGCTGATCGGCGCAGGCGCCGCGGGGATCCTTTTCAGGGAGAGCGCGCTGCTCGACGCCCAGGGGGAATGAGGATCGGACGGCGCCTCTCTCGCGCACCGATAGCCCGGTCGAAAGACGGCGTCCTTGGGGCGGACGAGACGCCGCCCCTCCGATCGCCGCGACCCTCAGGGCTCCAGCACCTTTCTCAGTGCGTCGGGCTCGAGGATGCGCACCCTGCGGTAGGAGACTTTGACGCTGCCCTCGGCCTCGAGCTTTCTCAGCACGGTTCCGGCGGTCGTGCGCGCCATATTGGTCATCGTGGCGAAGTCATCCTGGCTGACGTCGACCTCGATCGGTCGGGTCCCCCGTGGCGTGCCGTAGCGGCATCCGCCGAGACGAAGGAGCACCGCGACGCTGCGCTTGACGTGATCGCGGATCAACAGATCATCCGCGGCTCCGATGGCGGTGTCGTTGTGGGCGACGGCAGCGAGGCCGAAGTATCGCCAAGCGACCGGGTCGGCCGCGACGATCTCGCGGATGGCAGGCAGCGGCAGATGCAGGACCTCCGAACTCCCTCGTGACTGCGAGGCCGATCCGTCGGGGCTGGTCGGTGAAGGCCGCCCCCTCCCCAAACCACGTGCCGGCGCGCGCGAAATGCGCGACATAGGGTCCGCGCTCGCCGGGCGCGATCGCAATGGCGAAGCTGCCGGTCACCAGCCCGTACATGCCGCCCGGCGGATCGCCGACGGAATAGATCATCGCTCCGGCCGCCAACCTCTGCAGTTTGCATCGGTCGAGCACGGCTTGGCGAAACGGCGGCGGAGCGTAGCTGAGCCAACCGTGCTGGGAGACGATGTCCTGCGTCAAAGCGCGTTTCGGCATGGCCCTACCCCGGCAAGGACGGCCCGCGGCAAAAAGCCCTCGGCGACGGGCGAGCCCGTGAGGGAGAAAATCTCGGCTTTCTTTACCGAATGACCGCTGGCAGTCAATCCTCTTCTTTGGGGAATGCTAGCGACAGAATTCGACCTGGGAGGCCTTTGGGGGCGCGGAAAATGCGCGATGTTGTCCGAGCGCGCGCGATCGTCCGCAGCCAGGGGTGGCTCAGCCGGACGCCCGAAGCGTTCCAGTGTGACGTGCTTGACCGCTGTATTCTGCAAACCATCGAAGGGGGCGCCGGACTGTTCGGGGATGGCGATTCCGTCGGCGACATGTACGGTCTTGCGTCCGGCCAGATCGACGTCTGGATTGCGACTGGCGGACGCAAGCCACACCTGGCTCATTTTCTCAGACCCGGAAGCTGGTTCGAATCCGTGCCTGTCGCCACGGGTCAGGAATTAGGGGTAAGCCTCTCGGCGCCGCGCGACGTCGAGCTCCTGCGCCTTCCCCATCAGGCGATACAGGAGATCGCCGGCTTGCATCCGGAAACATGTCGGCTCTTTGCTTTGGTGTCGGCCGGTTATGTGAAAATCGCGACGCTGGCCGCGGACGACCTGCTGATCCGCGACCCTGTCAAGCGCTGTATCGCCGTGCTGCTCCGCCTCGGCGGATGCAGGCTCGCCAGCCCGCCGTCCTCAGCGCCCATCGACGTCGAACTCAATCAGCAAGGTCTCGCCACCTTGTCGAACCTCGCCCGGACCACAACCGGCGCGATCCTGCGCCAGTTGGAAGAGTTCGGGCCACGTTGAGGTGTCCTACCGGCACATCCGCATTCTTGCGCCGGATGCGCTCAGAGCCATGCTGGTCGAATGAGTCGGGCGGTCGCTGGGATTGCTCGATGCCTGGATTCGCGGGCCGAATGCGGTCCTTCATCCACACGCCCGCGACCGACTGAAATTGCGCAAAAACTTTGCCGAGTGACCGTCGGCGGTCAATCCTCAGCCCGGATATCCGCTACGCGCGTGCGGGGCCTGAACGAGGATCGCATGGCGATGACGAGCGTTCGAACATGGACGATGGCGGCGGCGGCGACGGCCGCAATGACCGCCACGACCGTCGGAAACGCCGAGCCGATGCGGCCGAACATCGTCTTCATCATGGCTGACGATCTCGGCAACGCCGACCTCGGCTATCGAGGGGGTGAGATCAAGACCCCCAATATCGACCGCCTCGCCAGCGAGGGCGTGCGCCTTGAAGATTTCTACGGAGAGCCGGTCTGCACGCCGTCCCGCGCCGCATTCATGACCGGCCGCTATCCGATGCGCTACGGCCTGCAGACCCTCGTCATCTTCCCGAGCCACACCTACGGCCTGCCGACGGACGAGAAGACGCTGCCGCAGGCGCTCAAGGAGGCAGGCTACAAGACGCTGATGGTCGGCAAGTGGCACCTCGGCCATGCCGACAAGAAATATTGGCCGCAGAACCGCGGCTTCGACTACTTTTACGGCAACGTCGTCGGCGAAGTGGAGTATTTCACCCGAGAACGCGGCGGGGTGATCGACTGGCAGCGGAACGGCGTGTTCCTGAAGGAGGACGGCTACTACACCGACCTCATCGGCAACGACGCCGTGAAGCTGATCGACGAACAGGACGGCAAGCAGCCCTTCTTCCTCTACTTCGCATCGCTCGCGCCCCACGCGCCCTATCAGGCGCCTCAGGCCGCCATCGACCAGTACAGCGCCGTCGTCGATCCCCTGCGGCGGACCTATTCGGCGATGATCTCGGAGCTGGACGTCCAGGTCGGCCGCGTCGTCGCCGAACTGGAGAAGAAAGGCCTTCGGGACAACACCATAATCCTCTTCGCCAGCGACAACGGCGGCGCGACGAGCGGGCTCTTTGCGCAAGGGGCCAAGAGCAACGCGGAGAAGAGCGCCGACGAGGGCGGCATCCTGCCGGGGCAGAAGCCGCCGGCCTCCAATGCGCCGTTCAGCGGCGGCAAGGGCAGCCTGAAGGAGGGCGGAGTCCGCGTGCCGGCCTTCGTCAACTGGCCGGCCGTGCTGAAACCGCGGGTCGTCACCGAACCGCTGCACATGGTCGACGTGATGCCGACTCTGCTGACGCTGGCCGGCGCCGAAGGCAGCCCCGATCATCCCTTCGATGGCCGCGACATGTGGGCGACGCTCGGCGGCGACGCCCCCTCCCCCAACGCGGATATTTTGATCAACGTCGAGGCCTTCCGCGGCGCCATCCGCAAGGGCGACTGGAAGCTGATCAAGATCGCGCTTCTGCCCGGCAAGACGCAGCTCTTCAACCTCTTCGAGGATCCCGGCGAGACGACCGACGTCGCCGCGCAGCATCCCGAGATCGTGCAGGATCTGGAGGCGCGCTTGCTGGCCTACGCGAAGGAGCAGAAGCCAAGCCTGTGGCTGATGGCCCAGCCCGGCTTCCTCGGCGCCCAGGGCAAGACAATCCTCGATCCGGATTTCGACATCGACGACAGCGGCCTGCCGCGCGAGAAGACCGACCTTCCGGCGAATTGATTTGGACGGAAACGAACACCCGAAAGACGCGGAATGAACGATCACCTAAAGCAGAGCGGCCTCACGAGGCGCAAGCTTGTGAAAATAATTAATGGCTTCGCCGCCGGAGTCGGCGCCGCAGTCGTCGCGGGGAAAGCAACCACCGCCGCCCTCGCTCAGCACGTCAAGGACCAGCTCGGTTCCGTTCTGCCCTTCCAGCCGGTCCCGACGGCCAGCACCGCCGGGCCGACGTTGCAGGAATCGAAGCATGTCCGACGGGCGGAGCCGAACCACCTTCCGCCCGACGCCCCGAACATCCTGATTGTGCTGCTCGACGACGTCGGCTTTGGCCTTGCCGACACGCTCGGCGGCGAGGTCCACACCCCGACCCTGACGCGCCTCGCCGGCGAGGGCGTCGCCTTCAATCAGTTCCACACGACGTCGATCTGCTCGCCGACGCGGGCGGCGCTCCTGACCGGGCGCAATCACCAGCGGGTCGGCTCCGGCACGATCGCCGAGCGGGCGCTCGACTTCGACGGCTACACCGGGGTCATCCCGAAGACCGCCGCGACGGTCGCGCAGGTGCTGCGCGACTACGGCTACAAGACCTCGGCCTTCGGCAAATGGCACAACACGCCGGCGACGGAAACGACCGCGATGGGCCCGTTCGACCGCTGGCCGACCGGCTACGGCTTCGACTATTTCTACGGCTTCATGGCGGGCGAGACGTCGCAATATGAGCCGCGCCTGTTCGAGAACACGCTTCCGATCGAGCCGCCGCGCGACGAGAGCTATCACCTGAGCTCCGACATGGCGGACAAGGCGCTCGCGTGGCTCCGCAAGCACCGCGCCTTCGCGCCCGACAAGCCATTCCTGATGTACTGGGCGCCGGGCGCGGCGCACGGGCCGCATCACGTCTTCAAGGAATGGGCCGACAAGTACAAGGGCAAGTTCGACGACGGCTGGGACGCCTATCGCGAGCGCGTCTTCAAGCGGCAAAAGGACATCGGCTGGATTCCGCCGGACACAAAGCTCACGCCGCGCGCCGACACGATGGCGTCGTGGGACAGCATCCCGGAATCGCAGCGCCCTTCCAGCGCCGGCTGATGGAGGTGTTCGCGGGCTTCGTCGAGCATGTCGACGCGCAGGTCGGCCGGCTGGTCGACGGGCTCGAAGAGATGAAGGTCCGCGACAATACGATCATCTTCTACGTGTTCGGCGACAACGGCTCGAGCGCGGAGGGCCAGAACGGCACGATCAGCGAGCTGCTCGCGCAGAACATGATCCCCAATACGATCGAGCAGCAACTGGAAGCGCTCGACAAGATCGGCGGCCTCGAGGCGCTCGGCACCGCGAAGACCGACAGCATGTATCACGCCGGATGGGCGTGGGCCGGCGATACGCCCTTCCGCTACACCAAGCTCGTCGCCTCGCATTTCGGCGGCACGCGCAATCCACTGATCGTCTCGTGGCCCAAGGGCATCAAGCCCGACAAGACGCCCCGACCGCAGTTCCACCACGTCAACGATATCGCGCCGACGATCTACGACATTCTCGGCATCAAGGCGCCGGACGTGGTCGACGGATGGAAGCAGTTGCCGATCGACGGCGTCAGCATGACCTACGCCTTTGGCGACCCCAAAGCGCCGGGCCGAAAGCTGACCCAATATTTCGAGAACAACGGCAGCCGCGCCATCTACCACGATGGGTGGATCGCGGCCGCCTTCGGGCCGCTGATCCCATGGTTGCCCGTCACGCCCGGGCTCGCCACATGGGACGCCAATAAGGATCGGTGGGAGCTTTACGACATCCGAAAGGACTTCTCGGAAGCCGACGATCTCGCCGCTCAGGAGCCGGAACGCCTGGAGGAGATGAAAAAGCTCTTCCTGACCGAAGCCAAGGACAACCAGGTCTTTCCGGTCGGCGCAGGCTTATGGACGCGACTCCATCCCGAGGACCGCGTGAAGGTTCCCTACACCCATTGGGACTTCGATTCGACCACGACCCGCCTGCCCGAATTTGCCGGTCCGGGGCTCGGGCGCGAAAGCAATCGCGTCGTCGTGGAGCTGGTAGCCGAAGAGGGCGCCACCGGCGTCATCTATGCGCTCGGCGGCATCGGCGGCGGCCTGACCCTCTATATGGACAAGGGTCAACTCGTCTATGAATACAACATGATGATGATCGAGCGGTACATTGGACGATCCGCGGCGCCAATCGGCTCGGGCAAGCATCGCATCGTCGTGGACACCTCGATCGGCAAGCCCGGCGGCCCCGCCGACGTGGCGATCCTTGTCGACGACAAAGAGACACTGCGGGTCGCGGTGAAGCGGACCGTTGCGGGCGCGTTCTCGGCCAGCGAAACGCTCGACGTCGGCGTGGACCTCGGATCGCCGGTGTCGTTCGACTATTTCGACCGCGCGCCCTTCGCTTTCAACGGGAAAATCGGCGCGGTGACTGTGGACCTCACATAGGCTACTGCGTAGCCCGCCAAGGGTGTGCATTCGCAAGCCAAGTGATAGCAAGACGCCGGCAAAGGCGCTCGTTTCCAAAAAGCAACCCGAAGGCAAACAAGGAAGGGTAATTGATGACGAAAGTTACGAAAATTTTGGCGACAACCGTGGCCGTGGCCAGCCTGTTCGCGTTCGCCGAACCGGGCATGGCGCAGGTGCGGCACGGCGGCGGGCACGTCGGCGGCCATGGCGGCTATCACGGCGGCTATCATGGCGGCCACAACAACGTGAACGTGAACCGTAACGTCAACCGCAACGTCCGCGTCGGCGGTCCCGGCTATCACGGCGGCGGCGTCTACCACGGCGGCGTCGGCTATCATGGCGGCGTCTATCGCGGCGCCTGGGCCGGGCGGCCGTATCGCTGGGCGCCGGGCGGCGCGATCGCGGCGGGCGCGGCGATCGGCGTCCTCGGCTATGGCGCGACGGTCGCCTGGGCCCCGCCCCCGCCGTACCCGGGCCTATGCTGGTACTACAGCGACCCGAGCCAGCGGAACGGCTTCTGGGACACCTGTCCCTAATACCCCTTGGGGGACCGCGAAGCGCGCACCTCCAGGCGCCTTCGCGGGATGCGGCTGCTTTGCCTATGGATCGACGGATCCTCGAGCAGAGCAGCCGCAGGGTTTCTTGAACATGCAATCGCGTCGCTCGAGTACGGTGAACGCGCTTCACACGGTGTTGTTTCTTTCTACAACTTTGTTGACACTCGTCACTGTCACTGTTTAGCAACGTCTTCTAAGTTTCCCGACGCACGCCAACTTAAAGTTTGACAAATTTTCCTCTGAGCTGACAAGAATTTGCCACAAGAACAGCTGGAGGGGATCATGTCTCGAGGCTTCAAGCCTGGCCTGCGCCGGGACCCGAGACGGTCTTCTCAAGTGAGATCGGGGCTCCCGGAGCGCGAAAAGATGGCTCCGAAGGGGCCGTTAGGCCGCGCGGCTTTGATGGCGTCGTTGTCGCTTGTCTTTTCAACAGCCGCTCACGCGAACTGCGTGACGTCGGGGATTGCGGTGACATGCGACACGAATCCGCCGACCCCGTGGGCCGCCATTATTGGCTCCGGTCCCAACAACGCGCCGGGCGCGTCCGTCACTCTGCTTCCCGGGGCCCAGATCGTGGTTGGAGATTCGAGCGCGATAAGCCTGAGCGACAACAATACGATCATTCTGCAAGCGAATTCTGTGGTCGAGAACGACGCGGTGGGCAATAACGGGCTCTACGGCACTGGCGCTAACACAATCGATTTCCGCAACAACAATACGCTCACGATACAAGCCGGAGCGCTGGTCTATTCCTCTGGAACCGAGGGTGAGGCCGAGGCGGTCAATCCAGAGGGAACCGGAAACGTTATCGACAACTACGGGACCATTCGCGCCGATCACGCCGCCGCAATCTGGTTTCAAAACACGAGCGGAAGCAACACGGTCATCAACGAGGCGTCCGAAATCATCCAGGGGCCGAGCGACACTGCAAACGTGATCGGCGCAACCGGCAATGGCTCGGTGGACTTCACCAACAAAGGCCAAATCATCGGCAGCCTGCTGTTTTTCGGGGGCGACGACGAACTCCACCTCTACACCGGATCATCGATCACCGGTTCGATCGACGGGGGCGGCGGAACCAACGTCATGACGCTGAACGGGACCGGGACCGCGTCGTTGCCGGGAGACATTTCTGACTTTCAAAGCCTGATCAAACAGGACTCGGGCGTCTGGACGCTAACCGGGTCGATCGGAAATAACGGCGGCAACTCCCCGCTCGCCGTCGAGGTGCAGGACGGGACTCTCATCCTCACGGGCAACAACGCCGCGTTCAACGGCACCATGACGGTCGACCCTGCCGGCATTCTTCAGGCGCCTTCGCAGAGCTTGCCCCCGACAGTCGCCGACAACGGTCAGGTGCAGTTCACACAGACGACCGATGGGACGTATGCGGGCCAGATCGGCGGCACCGGGTCGGTGGTCAAGCTCGATTCCGGGACCCTGACCATGACCGGGACCAACGGCTATTCCGGGGGGACGTACTTTGACCAGGGGACGGTCGCGACCGGAGCCGATTCCGCGCTCGGGGCCGCGACCGGACCGCTGATCTTCAACGGCGGGACATTGAAGCTGACCGACAGCTTCAACCTGGCGTCCTCTCGCGCCATCACGCTGAACGCGGCGAATGGCGGCTTTGCCGGCGGCGGGACGATCGACACCGATGGATTCCAGACCACGATCTCGCAGGGAATCACAGGGGCCGGCGGCCTGACGGTGACCGACAGCACCGCCTCCACCGGAGTCTGTGATCCTGACTGGCGCCAGCACCTACGCCGGCGGCACGACGATCGCGGCCGGCGCGCTGCAACTCGGCAACGGCGGATCCTCGGGCAGCATCGTCGGCGACGTGACCGACAATGCAAAGCTGGCGTTCGACCGCTCCGATGTCTCGACCTTCTCAGGCGTCGTTTCGGGGACCGGCTCGCTGTCGCAGATCGGAAGCGGCGCGACCATTCTGACCGCGGCCAACAGCTATACGGGCGGGACGATCATTTCGGCCGGAACACTTCAGCTCGGCAACGGCGGGACTACCGGCAGCATCGTCGGCAACGTCGCCGATAATGGAACGCTGGCGTTCGACCGCTCCGACGTCGTCACCTTTCCCGGCGTCGTTTCCGGCACGGGCGGCGTCGCGCAGATCGGGACCGGCACGACGATCCTGAACGCGGTCAACCCGTATACCGGATCGACCCAGGTGACCGCCGGCGTGCTGGCGATTGGCGATGCAACGCATGCCTCGGCATCCCTGTCCGGCGGCGGCCCAGTGACCGTCGCGGCCGGCGCAAAGCTCGGCGGCTACGGCGGCGTCGCGGGCAACGTCAGCAACTTCGGCGCGGTCGCGGTCGCCAACGCAGTGCCGGTTTTTTCCGGCGGCCCGACCGGCGCGTTCACGATCGGCGGCAATTTGCAGAACCAGGGCGTCGCCCAGATCGGCGGTTCGGGCATCGGCAACGTCCTTGTCGTCAAAGGCGGCTACGGGACCGGCGCAGGAACCGGCGTCGTCAACGTCAACACGCTCCTGAACGAGGGCGGGCCGTTGTCCAATCAGGTGACCGACCGGTTGCTCGTGTTCGGAAATGCGTCGGGCAGTTCGTCGCTCGCGGTCAACGCCATCGGCGGCGGCGCCTTTACCGGCACGGAAGCGCCCGCCGCAGATCACGGCATCTCGCTCGTCCAGGTGGCCGGAACTTCGTCTGCGTACGCCTTCACGCTGCCGGGCGGTTACATCGACGGCGGCACGCCCTACCGGTATCAGCTTTACGCTTTCGGGCCGGGTTCGCCGAACGGCGCAGCGTCCGCGGGCCAGGACCTGGTCGGCAACGCCGGGTCCAATTGGGACTATCGGCTCGAGAACGTCTACGTCACACCCGAGGGGCCGGTGACGCCGGCCGAGCCGACGCCCCCGGACGCGCGTCCCGAACTTGCGCCGCAAGTTCCCGCCTACATCGCCTTGCCGAACGCGCTGTTCGGCGCCGGGCTACAGGACCTCGACAGCTTGCATCGCCGGCTCGGCGAGATCCGCGACGACCAGCTTGTGAAGGCCCCGACGGACGGAGAAGTCTTCATCCGCGGCTATGGCGGCGCCCTGAGCTATCAAAGCAACCGAAGCTTCACCGATTACGGGATCAACTCGACGCAAGACTACGGCGCCACCCAGTTCGGCGCCGACTGGATCGCCCGAAACAGCCCCGACGGGACCCTGCGGGCGGGCCTCGCCGCATCGATCGGCCAGCTCTGGTATCAGCCTCATGCGCTCGACGGCGCGAGCAGCGGCCTGTTCGACACCGAGTCGCTCACGGGGGCGCTGACCTGGCAGTCGACTGCGGGCTGGTACGTCGACGGCCTCTTCTCGGGGGGCCTGTTCAACGGCACGGTCTCCACCGGGACCAGAGGCCAGGCGCTCAGCACCAATGGGACATCTTGGGCGGCGTCGCTCGAAGCCGGCTATCCGATCGCGCTCGGCTGGCAGGGACTGGCCCTCGAGCCTCAGCTCCAGATCGCCTACCAGAACCTGAATTTTGCTCGGAAAGCCGACGCCGACGGAATCGACGTCAATCTGGGCGACCAGAACGAGGGCGTGTTCCGCGCCGGCGCGCGGCTTGTCAGGTCGTTCGCTTCATCCGACGGCGCGCTTTACTCCGCCTATCTCAAGGCCAACGTGATCACGGGACTCGGGGGCGGCGGCCCGATCCTTCTCGACGCCGATTCCTTCCAGACCGGAACCTTCGGCACTTCAATCCAGGTCGGGGCCGGGCCAGCGGCAAGATCAATCGGAACCTGTCGATCTACGGCGACGTCGCCTGGCAGGATGGGGTCGCCGGCGGCGGCAGTCGCGGCTGGCAGATCAACGGCGGACTGCGCTACGCCTTCTGAGCGGGGTGAGTCGGATGGAGGGATCAGGCAATTCTCACTTTATGAGACCGCCGGGAAAGGCGGCGACCCTCTTGATTGCGAAGCTCGGCGTCCTGTCCGCGCATACGCATGCTCTGCGAGAGCTGCGCGGAGCGAGGCGCGCACGTTCGCGAATACGATTTGCCTTTTGGTCCGCCGTGATCACCGAGATTGACGCCGATCGGCAAGCCGTCTCTCCTTTGCCGAAGGCTCACAATTAGCCGCCTTTCGTTCGTGGCGAGTGGGGACGGGAAGGCGCTCCCCAAAATCAAGGCGTTGCCGCTGTTTCCGGCACGTCAAGCCCACTGGCGGCGGCCTTCATGTTCGCATGCGGTTGTTTTAGCAACCTGACACTTGAAGCCGCCGCAATTACGCCATGTTTGTGGTCGAGTTTACAAACGTATTCCTGTCGGCGCATTTTATTACGTCACTGTTATGAGGGTTGATCTCGGCCGCACTCGCTGCGGCCTTTCTTTTGTCAGCATCAGGTTGCACGGAAGGCAGCCCCTTCGTTCTCGTTCTGTTCGCACTGCGGAAGGGCGGCTTTCGGGCCGCCTTTTCCTTTGTTGGCCTGCGTCATCATTTTCGCGCGTAAGGTTGTATCCGAAGAGCCGAATCTCGATTACCTTACGTGGGCGCTTTCGCGGTAACCCCTGCGCGAGAACGTCAAGGCCGCGCCGGGCTGAATTATAGTCCGGCGCGGCTGCGTTTGAGCGTGCACTGATCGGCGATCGATGCGGGACCCGGCAGGCGAAGAATGGGAACTCATGCCCGGCCCAACTCTAAGTTATCGCCTGACGCGGCGATGCAGCGCATTTCATTTCGTTAGCGAGTGCGATACCACTCTTTTCGGGCAAGAGCCCAAGTATTGTAGTCCTCAGCAAATCTAAGAGTAATAACGGCTTGCGACAAGGTCCAACCCCTGCCTTGACGCAAGCCTATTTCACCCCTCAAATCACGCCCAATGCCGCATCCCTCGGCCTTTAGATTTTTACCCTCCCTGGCTCGAGCTTCCTGTTCGCCGGCGGGGCGACCCACCTCGGAATGCGAATGCTTCGAAAGTCTAATTGCTTTTCGGTCCACGCGGTAAACATAAGTTCTCCCGCGGAGGACAACGAACAAAGCAGGCGAGTTCATTTCGACACGACGAAGAATGGACAAAAAAAATTCTACTAAATCAGGCGAAGGGAATATGGTCTGTTCAGCAAAAGATGAGCCTCCGCCTGAATCGGAGAACAGAGCCTCGGTCTCGCCTGACGAGGGGGCAGAACTTATTCGAGCGTTTTTGCAGATCGAACACAGGAGCCTACGCGCCGCGATTATCGAGCTCGTAAAGCAACTTACGCGGACGATAACTTAACAAGATTAGTCAGATTTCGACCATAGGCGGCGGTGGTCCAAGGGCCGCCGGGCCGACCGGCGGCTTTCGCTCGATGACGAAGCCGGACCGTGAACTCGGACGAACATTATTTCGTCCAAGTTCTGTTATAGCGCGATTGGGTCCAAGACGGGGAGAACGGCGCACGTAGGAGGAGAGACTATGGAAGCGCTGATTTGGCTTTGGATAATTGCGGCGCCGGCTGTGGCGTTTGTGGCTTTGAGCGGCGGGAAATTCGCACCGCCGAGGTGAGAATCCCCGTCAAGACAAGATGGCCGCCGAGTCGACCCGGCGGCCGTTTTGCTGTCCTAATTCAGAAAATGCGGCAATTTGCCCGTTCCTCCGAGCATAAGCCCCTTCAGTTGCGAACGAGTCTGGATATTGTGGTCTCAGCGTCTTCGTGGCGCCCCTTCCGCCTGACGCTGAGACCGCGCTGGGCCATTTCCCCTTCTACCAAGCACGTGTCCGCCGCGACCACCAGCTATGCAGTTGCGCCTCGATTGTCGCCCCGGCATTCAGTCCGCTTCTACAAGCCTCTTAGGAACCGGCCCTGAGCTTTCGTTTTGCTTGGTGAGCGCGGTGGGAATCGAACCCACGACCCTCTGATTAAAAGTCAGATGCTCTACCTATTGAGCTACGCGCTCTCGCCACGGGCAATGGCGGTTCGTGCCTACAGGGTCGGGCCGCGAGGGTCAATCGTAAAGCGCGAAACCGACGGGGAGAGCGCGCTCGGCGCAGACCCTGAGCCGCGCTTTCCGACCGCCTCGGCCCGCGCGGCCCGGAGGCGGGCGAAGTCGTCGCCGGCGTGGTGGGACGAGCGCGTCAGCGGCGAGGACGAAACGAGCAAGAATCCCTTCACCCGCCCGATGTCGGCGTAGTCGGCGAATTCCTCCGGGGTCACGAAGCGCATGACCGGGTGGTGCTTCGGCGTCGGCTGTAGATACTGGCCGATGGTCAGAAAATCGACGTCGGCCGATCGCATGTCGTCCATCATCTGCAGGATCTCGGGACGCTCCTCGCCGAGGCCGACCATCACGCCCGACTTGGTGAAGATCGTCGGATCGAGCTCCTTGGCGCGCTGCAGGAGCCGCAGCGAATGGAAGTAGCGCGCGCCGGGGCGGACGCCGAGATACTTCGACGGCACAGTCTCGAGATTGTGGTTGAACACGTCGGGCTTCGCCTCGACCACGATCTCGAGCGCGCCCTCCTTCCGCAGGAAGTCGGGCGTCAGCACCTCGATCGTGGTCTCCGCCGCCGCGGCGCGGATCGCCCGGATCGTCAGCGCAAAATGCTCCGCCCCGCCGTCGGAAAGATCGTCGCGGTCGACGGAGGTGACGACCACATGCTTCAGGCCGAGCTTGGCGACCGCGTCGGCGACGCGCGCCGGCTCGCCCGGATCGAGCGGATGCGGCAGGCCGGTCGCGACATTGCAGAAAGCGCAGGCGCGCGTGCAGGTGTCGCCCATGATCATGAAGGTTGCGTGGCGCTTGTCCCAGCACTCGCCGATGTTGGGGCAATGCGCCTCCTCGCAGACGGTGGCGAGATTGTGCGCGCGCACCAGGGCCCGCGTCTCGGCGTAAACCGGCGATCCGGGCGCCTTGACGCGAATCCACGCGGGTTTACGCGCGACCGGCTGGTCGGGCCGATGCGCCTTCTCGGGGTGGCGTAGGCGTGCGGGCCGCGGGCTTTCCGCGACGGTGTCGATGAGCCGGGTCATGGGGGTTATCTAGGGCGGCGCCCCGCAACGGTCAAACGCACCCCGCGCGTCATGTGGCGCGTCATCCGTCCGGCGCCGGTCGTCGTATAGGGAAGCATAACCCCCGAAGGAGTCTCATGACCGCCGAAACGAGCAAGACCGTCGTCGTCACCGGCGCTTCCACCGGCATCGGCTGGGCCTGTGTGAAGGTCCTGGCCGCAGCCGGCTGGCGCGTGTTCGCGGGCGTGCGCAAGCCTGAGGACGCGGAGCGTCTCACGAGCGCCTTCGGCGATGCGGTGCGACCGCTCCTGTTCGACGTGACAGACCCGGCCTCGGTCACGGCGGCCGCGAAAACGGTCGCCGAGGCGCTCGAGGGGCGGACTCTCGGCGGCCTCGTCAACAATGCCGGGGTCGCGGTTGCCGGCCCCCTTCTCTATCTCAAGCTGGAAGACTTCGAGCGCCAGATCGCCGTAAGCCTGACCGGTCCGTTCATCGTGACCCAGGCCTTTGCGCCGCTGCTCGGCGCCGACCGCTCCCGGTCCGGTCCCCCAGGGCGGATCGTGATGATGTCGTCGGTCGGCGGTCTCAACGCCTTCCCCTTTGTCGGCGCCTACAGCGCCGCGAAATTCGGTCTCGAGGGCCTGTCGGAGTCTCTGCGCCGGGAACTCATGCTGTTCGGCATCGACGTCGTGATCGTCAATCCCGGCGCGGTGGCGACGCCGATCTGGAACAAGTCCGATGGCGCCGGCGCGGAATTCGCCGACACGCCCTATGCGGCCGGCATCGCCAAGACGAAGGCGCTGATGTCCAAAATGGATAAGAAGGGTTTGCCGCCCGAGCGGATCGGCGAAGCGGTTCGGACCGCGCTGACCGCGGCGAAACCCAACGCGCGCTATGTCATCACGCCCACGCCCATTCAGGACGCGCTCGCCCGGACGCTGCCGAAGCGCATGGTGGATAATGTGGTCGCCGGCTCGCTCGGCCTCAAGCCCGTGGAGAACCGTTGAGCCGCGGCGCGCGGCGCCCGGTTTTCCTGTATCGTCGGATCGCGCCGCCTCAAGGGGCGGCGGCGGCCCCTGACCCGGAGCGACCATGACGACGAGCGTGCATCAGTTCCTGTGCCTGACCGACAATTACGGCGTGCTGGTGCACGAATTCGAAGACCGGCGCGACCGCGTCGATCGACGCGCCCGAGGCCGGCCCGATCCTCGCCGCGCTCGACGAGAAGGGCTGGAAGCTCACCGACCTCCTGATCACCCACCATCACGCCGACCACATCCAGGGCGCGCCGGAGCTGAAGGCGCGTTTCCCCGATCTCACGATCGTCGGGCCGGCCAAGGAGGTCTCGCGGATTCCCGGACCTCGACGCGCTTGTCAGCGAGGGCGATTACGTGCGCGTCGGGTCGCTCGAGGCAAAAGTGATCGAGACGCCCGGCCACACCACCGGGCATGTCGCCTATTATTTCAGCGAGGACGATCTCGCCTTCTGCGGCGACACGCTGTTCTCGCTCGGCTGCGGACGGGCGTTCGAGGCGCCTTACGCGGTGCTGTGGAGCTCGCTCCTCAAGCTCGCCGCCCTGCCCGGCGATACGCAGGTCTATTGCGGTCACGAATACACCGCGGCGAACGCCCGCTTCGCGCTGACCATCGAGAGCAACAATCCGATCCTCAAGGACCGCGCCGAGCATGTGGCGGGGCTGCGCGCCGAGAATCGCCCGACCCTGCCGACGACCATCGGCACTCGAGCTCGCCTCCAATCCGTTCCTGAGGGCCGAGGAGCCTGCGGTGCAGGCGGCGGTCGGCATGCCCGGCGCAGACCCGGAGGCCGTGTTCGCCGAACTCCGGTCGCGCAAGGACCGGTTCAAGGGATAGCGGCTTACCCGGCGCTTTGGCTCCGCCGTCCGCCTTCGACCTCGCGAGCCCGGTCCAGCTTGACCATCGTCTCGGCGAGGTCGGGGCGTCTGGCCAGATGCCGAGCGTAGATCCCGCTGACTGCCGCCATGAGGCGGCCGTTGCGCCCGAGGCGCTCGTCGGCGAATTCGATCATCCGGGAATTTGGCCAGGCCTGCGGCCGGATCTCCAGCAGCCGGTCGACCAGGGCGCCCTCGGGTTCATCGGGAAAGGCCTGCGCCAGGACCATCAGCATGGCTGCGGTCGAGCGGGAAATGCCCATATGGCAATGGATCAGCAAATGGCGCACGTCGCCGGCGTCGCGGGCGAAGCCGAGGATCGTCTCGACGTCCGCCATCTCAGGCAGCACGATGTCGGGCGCGGGCTCGATCGCGTCGTGAAAATAGAGGGTCGCCCGGACGTGCGGATCGTAGCTGGAAAAAGCCGTCGGATCCGGGGTCCCGGGGTCGAGGAGCGACAGGACGTGCGTCACGTCGCGAGCCCCGAGCCCGTCGAGTTCATGAAGGCCGCAGACTGTCAGTGTGGGAAAGGCGAAACTGTTCATCTCGGGGTCTTAGCACAAGTCTCCGGTCGCCGTTGTGACGCGCCATGCCTGGAACCCCTCGCGACTAGAACCCCTCGCCGCCGTCGACCGTCAGGACCTGCCCCATGATGTGGCGCGCGGCGTCCGATGAGAGGAACAGGACGGCGTCGGCGATGTCGTCGACGTCGGCGATGCGGCGGGCCGGGATGGAGGCGAGCATCTTCGCTTCGTCGAGACGACCCGCCTGGAAATCCTCGAGCACGCCCTCGGTCGCGACATGGCCGGGCGCGACGGCGTTGACCCGCACCCGCTTCGGCCCCCATTCGAGCGCCATCGAGCGCGTCAGCATGTCGAGCGCGGCCTTCGACGCCGAGTAGAGGCCGCAGCCTGGCGCGGGACGCGCGCCCGCGATGCTGCTGACGTTGACGATCCGGCCAGCGCCGCCCCTTCGCGATCGCATGCGCCGCGAAGGCGCGGGCGCAATGGAGCGGCCCGGCGACGTTGATGTTCAGGAACTCGCGTCGTGGCTTCCGCGTCCGCGTCGATCAGCGGCAGGAGCGCGAAATGCGCGGCGTTGTTGACGAGAATGTCGGCCGCGCCGAAGCGCTCGACCGTCGCCGCGACGATTTTTTCGCAGTCGGCCGCGGACGCCGACGTCGGCCTGAACGACGAGGACGTGGCCGCCCATCTCCTCGATCAGCGCCGCGGAGCGCGCGAGCGTATCGCCCGTTCGGCCGGCGATGGCGACGTTCGCGCCTGCCGCGGGCGAAGGCGCGGGCGATGCCGAAGCCGATCCCCGCGCCGCCTCCGGTGACGATGGCGGTCTGGCCGGCGAAATTGAAGGGGGTAGTCATGGGAAGGTCCTCCGCGCCGGGGCGCGCCTCCTTCTTCGCGAAGCGCGGAAGGTGGCCCGGAGGGCCGGATGGGGTGCGGAAAGCAGGGATGGCTCGATGAAGGCTCGGTGCGACGGTCGTGCAATCCGACCAAAGTTACGGCAGCGGGCCACGCCCCGTCCGGCGCCATAGCCCGTCGAAGACGGTCGTCTTTCGAAGCCCTTCGCGCCACCTTCCCCTGCAGAGGTGCGGCAAGATAGCGCCCGGCTTTTGGCATTTGCGAATATGATAATCCAGCGTGGAGAAGGATCAAGGCATCGCCTCGAAGCGCCTGGCGAGCGCGCTGATCTTCTTCGCGGTCTCGATGTCGAGATCGGTGATCTTCATGCCCGCGTCGTGGGTGCAGAAGGAGAATGAGACGATGTTGTAGGAGTTCTTGAACTCGGGGTGATGGTTCATCACCTCGGCCTCGATCGCCACCTCGACGATGAAGGCGATCGCGTCGCGAAAGGTTCTTCAGCGTAAACGTCGCCTCGATATTCGGCGCGTTGACCGACCAGTCCGGCAGGCTGGCCAAAGCGGAACGGATCTCGTCGTCGCTGAGAATCTTGTAGTGCGCCATCAGGACGTCTCCTCCTCAGTTCGGGTCCCCCGGCCCCGTGGGCTTGGCCAGATCGGCGATCGCGCGGTCGATCACGATCGGCGAGATGCGGATAGAGCTGGTGTAGGGGCGGCTGAATTCAAGGATCAGAAAGATCGCGAGGCTGACCGACGCCGCTCCGAGGATCAGCATGACGATGGTCGCCGCATTGGGCCGCGACAGGAGCCCCATGCCGGCGAACATGAGGCACGACCAGCCGGCCACCGCGTAGATCAGCGGCCAGGCGAGCGGCGAAAGCACCTGAAGCGACATCAGGAGCCGATCCTCGCCGATCGCGCCGTAATTGGCTTTCGCCGCGGCGAGCAGCTCCTTCTGCGCGTCGGTCTGCGGATCGAGGCCGCTCGAACACTCCGCTCAGGTTCGCCATCGCCTTGTAGGACGCCTCGTAGGACGCCGGCCATCGCGCGGTCGTCGCCCCAGAACTGCTCGCGCGCCGAGATCAGATCCTCGCGCAAGACCTCGCGCGCCGCGTCGCCCTGCGGCCCATAGTGGCGCATTTCGAGATTGAATTCGAGCGCCTTGGCGGCGATCGACTCGAGCTCGCGCTGCTGCGTGCTGAACACGCCGAAAGCGGTCCAGATCAGGAGGCCGAGCACCAGCGCGAGCAGGAGCGTCAGGAGCCCGACCACGCCGCCGATCATGTCGCGCGACAGCTCGGTCGTATGATGAACGGGGAGGCGGGTCTTGAGAAAGAGGCCGACGAGGCCGCTTGCGGTGATCAGCGCCCAAACGACGGCGACGACGGCGAGCGAGCTCAAGCGGTTTCCTCCCAAAGTCTCGAGGCAAAGAGGCGTCGCACAGAAAGCGCAGACGGTCCAGCGACCCGACAAAGGGTCTTCGAGGCCATTGATCTTCGGATCAGCGAAGCCGCTGTTACAAGCCGCAGGCGCATATCACACGCTTCACGCCGCCGAAGGCGACGCCGGTCGCGGAAGTTCGATCAGCCGGTCGGGCGCGACAAGCACGATCCGCCGGCCCTCATCCGGCCGCACGAGGCTGCCGCCGGTGAACTCCCCGAAAGCCGGCAGCACGATCTGCCGCCCGTCGATCACGAAGCACGGCAGGCGCAGAGAGTCCCGGCCGCGCCCGCTGATCCGCGCGACCGGATGGACGTGCCCGGCGAGCGTCAGTCGGGATCCGCGCGCCTCGCGTCCAGCGGGATGATGCCGGCACGCGATCCCGGCGACCAGCGCCGGCTCTGCGACGCCGCGGAAGCCGCAGCCTTCATAAAGATGCGCGGCGCGGCGGTCGTGATTGCCGAGCACGATGACGCAGTCGAGCGCCGTTCGCTGACGACGCCACGCGCGAAGCGACTCGCATGAGGCCGTCCGTGACCGACGACTTTCCGTGGACGAAGTCGCCGAGGATGACGAGCCGCTCGGCGCGCAGCCGTCGGCGAGCGCGCCGAGGCGCCGCAGCGTCTCCTCGCTCGTCCCGAACGGCGCCGGCGCGCCCGCGGCGCGAAAGGCCGCGGCCTTGCCGAGATGAAGGTCGGCGACGAACAGGGTCCGCTCGGCGCGCCGCGCCAGACCGCGCGCTCGGGCAGCAGCGTCAGCGCGCCGCTCGCAATCGCCTCCTCCGCGGTCATGCGTCGGCCGCGGCGTTGAGCTCGCCGACCATGCGCTCGATGCGCGCGGTCAGCGTCTCGTTGGTGAGCTTCTCGCGGAAGCGCTCGACCATCAGCGGAAAGGCGAGCGGGGTCGCGCGCTTGAGCGGCCTCAGATCGAGCCGCCGGCGCCGCCATCGCCTCCAGAGTCGCCCACAGCCGCCTCACGTCGAGTTCATCCTCCAGCACCTCCCGTTCGGCCTGGCGCAAAAGGCCGTTGTCGGGGTCGTACTTGCGAAAGACGTCGTAGAACAGATCCCGACGAGGCCTGCATCATCCGCGCGCTCTTCCGCTCGCCCGGATAGCCGGCGACGACGAGTCCGGCAATATGGGCGATGTCGCGGAAGCGGCGCCGCGCGAGTTCGCCGGCGTTGAGGCTTGCGACGACTTCCGCGGTGAGCGCCGCGAGCGTCCGGCGCCGGCGCGAGGAGGTCGCGGAGGAGCGCCGCCCAGTCGCGCGGCGTCGCCGCTCAGGATCTCGAAGCCGTAGTCGTTGAAGCTCGAGCGAGAAGGTGCCGGGCTCGTCGCGCGCGGCGCGCCACGCGACGAGGCTCGACAGGCCGAGATGGATGTCGCGTCCGGCGAACGGATAGACGAACAGATGCCAGCCCTCGCGCGACTTCAGCGTCTCGACGAGCAGCGTCTGCGGGCGTCGGCAGCGCCGACCACTTGGCCTGCACCTCGAGCATCGGGCCGCGCGGCCTCCAGCTCCGGGCTGTCGTAGTCGCCGTTCGCGGCGCGGGCGAAGGCCTCGACCATGGCGTCGGCGAGCGTGGTCGAGAGCGGCATGCGCCCGCCGGCCCAGACGGGCGTCGCGCCGCCGCCCTTGGCGGCGCTTGCACGAAGGCCGTGCCCGCCTCGAGCCGCACGAACTCGAGGATCTTGCCGCCGAACCAGAAGCGCTGCGCCGGCGCGCAGCCGGGCGACAAAGCTCTCCTCGACCGTGCCGAGCTTCGCCCCGCGCGGCGCGGGGCCGTATTGCACGATGACCGCCGCGTCGCTGACGATGGCGCCGATGTTCAGCCGGTGGCGATGGGCGATGTCGCGGTCGACGACGCGCCAGACGCCGTCCTTGCCGGGAACGACGCGGCGGAAGCCGGGATAGGCCTTGAGGCGTCGGGCCGCCCTTCGAGACGAAGTCGAGGCACCAGCGCCCACGACTTCGTCGGTCAGGTTTTCGTAGGCCGCGGTCGTCCGCACTTCGGCCAGAAGCTCGTCAGGCGCGAAGCCGCCGCCGAGCGCGACGGTCACGCAATGCTGCGCCAGCACGTCGAGCGGCGCGTCGAGGCTCTTGCGGCTCTCGATCCGCTTCGCCGCGATCGCCGCCTTGACGGCGGCGGCCTCGATCAGTTCGAGCGAGTGGCTCGGCACGATGGTCACGCGCGACACGCGCCCCGGCGCATGGCCGCTGCGTCCGGCGCGCTGGAGGAGCCGCGCGACGCCCTTGGGCGAGCCGATCTGCAGCACCCGCTCGACCGGCAGGAAATCGACGCCGAGGTCGAGGCTCGAGGTGCAGACGACCGCCTTCAGCGTCCCGCTCTTCAGGCCCTGCTCGACCCAGTCGCGCGTCTCGCGCGACGAGCGAGCCGTGATGGAGGGCGATCGCGCCCGCCCAGTCCGGGCCGGAGCCTCAGCAGGCTCTGATACCAGAGCTCGGTCTGCGAGCGGACGTTGGTGAAGACGAGCGTGCTGTTCGCCGCCTCGATCTCGGCGACGACGGCCGCAGCCATCCTGGTGCCGAGATGGCCGGCCCAGGGAAAGCGCTCGGGCGCTTTCGGGAAGCAGCGTGTCGACGACGAGCGGCTTATCGATCGTCGCCTCGACCAGCGCGCCCTGCCCCGCCGCGCGCGGCCCGAGCAGAACGCGCATGGCCTCGTCGAGATTGCCGAGCGTCGCCGACATGCCCCAGATCATGAGGTCCGGCGCGGAAGGCGCGCAGCCGCGCGAGCGCCGAGCTGGGTCAGCACGCCGCGCTTGTTGCCGATCAGCTCGTGCCATTCGTCGACGACGACGCATCGCAAGTCCGGCGAACGTTTCGCGCGCGTCGGGGCGCGACAGCATCAGCGACAGGCTCTCGGGCGTCGTGACGAGGACGCGCGGCGGGTGCTTCGCCTGCCGCGCCCGCTCGGCGTGCGAGGTGTCGCCGGTGCGCGCGCCGACGCGTCCAGGCGGGCGCGCTCGACTGGTCCTGCGCCGCGACGCCCTCGAAGGCGTCGCGGAGCGCCCGCTCGGTGTCCGCGGCGAGCGCCCGCATCGGCGTGATCCAGAGGAGCGTCAGGCCTGCGGATGCGGGCGTCGATCGGTGTCGTTTCGGCCGTGCCGTCGGCGCGCCCTCCCCCTTGTGGGGAGGCGCGCCGGCCAGCCGAGTACGGCCTTGAAGCCCAACGCCTCATCGCCGAACGCCAGCCACGCGCCAAGCCGACGGCGAGGGTCTTGCCGGCGCCGGTCGTGGCGTGGACGAGGCCCGAGCGGCCCTCGCCGCATCAGCGCCCAGGTCTCGCGCTGGAACGGGAAGGGCGTCCAGCCCTTTTCGGCGAGCCACGCCTCGACCGCAGCCGCGCGCGCGTCAGCCATCGGCGCCCGCGGGCAGCAGCGCGCGCAAGTTCGCGAGCGTGTCGGCCTCGGCGACCGGCTTGTCGCGCCGCCAGCGCAGCATGCGCGGGAAGCGCACGGCGACGCCGCTCTTGTGGCGCTTGCTCGGCGCGATGCCCTCGAAGCCGAGCTCGAACACCTGCGTCGGCGTCACGCTGCGCACCGGGCCGAAGGTCTCGACCGTCGTGCGGCGGATGATCGCGTCCATCTCGCGCATCTCCGCGTCGGAGAGGCCGGAATAGGCCTTGGCGAACGGCACGAGCTCGCGGCCGGCCGCGCCCTCGTCCGCGCTCCAGACGGCGAAGGTGTAGTCGCTGTAGACGCCGGAGCGGCGGCCGTGGCCGCGCTGGGCGTAGATCAGCACGGCGTCGACGCTCATCGGGTCGAGCTTCCACTTCCACCACACGTCGGTGCGGTCGTCGCCCTTGCGCCGGCCGACGCCATAGGCGCCCTCGCGCGCCTTCAGCATCAGCCCTTCGCGGCCGAGCGCGCGCGCCTGCTCGCGGATCTCGGCGAGCGCCTCCCAGGTGTCGGCCGACGACTTCCGGGCTCAGGCGCAGCGGCAGGCGCTCGCCGCGCGCTGCAGCATCAGCGTCTCGACGACGAGCCGTTCGAGCTTCGCGCGCCGCTCGTGCTGCGGCTCGCCGCGCAGGTCGCGGCCCGTCGAGTTCGAGGAGGTCGTAGGCGATCAGCGCGACCGGCAGCTCGCGCAGCGTCTTGTCGCTGATCGTCTTGCGGCCGAGCCGCTGCTGCAGGCTCGCGAACGGCGCGAGGCCGTCGAGCGAATCCGGGCGCCGTCTCGCCCGGCGGCGGGACCAGCACGACCAGCTCGCCGTCGAGCGCCACGCCCAGCGGGCAGGGCGCGCGCCAGCGGCTCGAGATCGGGATAGGCGTCGGAGATCAGCTCCTCGCCGCGCGACCACAGGCGCCAGTTCGCGCCGCGCTTGACGAGCTGGGCGCGGATGCCGTCGAACTTCCATTCGGCGATCCAGTTCTGCGGCGGCCCGAGCGTCGGCGTCCATGTCGGCGAGCGGACGCTGCCAGGACTGCGCGAGATAGAACGGATAGGGCCGCCCGGCGTCGAGCGCCGCGCCCTCGGCGTGATCGACGTCCGCGACGAGCGCCGCGAAATCGTCGGCGCTCGGCGATGCGCCGCGCCTGGGCGTAGCCGATCATCCGCTGCGCCATGCGGCTCTCTTCGACGCCGGCGACTTCGGCGAGCGCCTTCACGACCTGCAGCCGCGACACGCCGACCCGCAATTCGCCGGTGATCAGCTTGAAGAAGGCGAGCCGCTGGTCCTGCGGGCAGCGCGGCGACCCAGCGCTTCAGCCGCGCGTAGCGCTCCTCCTCGTCGAGCGCGGGCAGCGGCAGCAGGCGCTCGCGCATCCAGATGGTCGAGCGAAGCGTCGTCGTCGCCGGCGCCTTCCGGCAGCAGCAGCGCCAGCGTCTCGGCGAGATCGCCGACGTTGGAATAGCACTCCTCGACCAGCCATTCCGGCAGGCCGGAGCCCTCGACCGCGAGGCGCCGCAGAAGCCGCGTCGGCACGGTCTGGCGCGGCTTGCCGCCGGCGAGGAAGTAGACCATCCACGCCGCGCTCGCCCATTGCGCCGGGTCGGCCTTGGCGGCGGCGAAGGCCTCGACCATCGCGGCCTGCTTGGCGCGGGTCGAGGTCGCCGAGTCGAGCCGCCGGTAGAGGTCGGCGAAGGCCTTCATGCGGCGCTCTCGGCCTCGCGGCGGCGTCGGCCTCGTCCTCGTCGCCGTAGGCGGTCTTGAGCGCGCGCGCGTCGACGCCGCGTCTCCTGAAGATAGCGCGTCAGCGGCCCGGTGAACCCGTGCGTCGCGAGCACGCGCTCCGCGCCGGTCGCCTCGATCGCCGACGAGAAGCCCCGGCCAGTCGGCGTGGTCGGAAAGCGCAAAGCCGCGGTCGAGGCCGCGCCGGCGGCGGTTGCCCCGCACCTGCATCCAGCCGCTCGCCAGCGCGTCCGAATAGTCGCCGAACCGCTTGAGCCAGGGGCTCGCCGGCGGCGGAAGGCGGCGCGACGATCAGCGCTTTGGCGAAGTCGCGCTTGTCGGCGATCGTCGCTGCGCGAGCCGCGTCGGCGGCAGTGCGACGCCGGCCTCGCGATAGATCGCGTTGATCGGCTCGATCGCGCCGTGACAGACGATCGGGCCGATCGAGGGATCGACGCAGGCGAGCACGCGCTGCGCCTTGCCGAGCGCATAGGCGTAGAGGACGCTCGCGCGGCCGGCGGCGGCGTTCTCCCGCCACCAGCGCTCGATCCCGGCGATGATCTCGGCTTGCGGGCGCCAGCGGTAGATCGGCAGGCCGAAGGTCAATTCGGTGATGAAGACGTTGCAGCGGACCGGCTCGAAGGCGGCGACGACGCCGTCGGCCTCGACCTTGTAGTCGCCCGACGCGACCCAGACCTCGCCGTTCGCGCGCCACGCGGACCTGCGCCGAGCCCAGCACATGGCCCGCCGGATGAAGCGAGATCTCGACGCCGTTGCGGGTCAGGGGCTCGCCGTACTCCACCGTCTCGATCGCGACGTCGCCGAGGCGCTTGCTGCAGGATCGGCGCGGTCAGCGGGTGGCAGACGTAGACGTCCGAGCCGAAGCGCGCGTGGTCGGAGTGGCCATGGGTGATCACCGCGCGCGGAACGGGCCGCCACGGGTCGATGTGAAAATCGCCGGCCTCGCAATAGAGGCCGCGGTCGGTCGGAGCGATCAGGTCCATGCGAGATACCGGCGGGAGGCCGCGGCAGCATCCTATCGGCGCGGTGGCGAAGCGCCAGTCTTTCGCCGGCCGCCGAATCCTTTACGGATTAATAGCGCACCCGGATCGCAGGGGGCGGGGGATAGTCGGCCACGCAGCGGACTCCGACGGCCTTCAGGAGCGCGTCGCTCTCCGGCGTCCGGTCCGGCGCGCCGGTCAGGTTGGCGCGCAGCGCGGCCATGTCGCCGCAACCGTCGTAAGGAAGCGAGACCGCCCGGTTGTAGGGCATGGGCGGCCAAAGTGGCGCGCAGGCTGACAGGCCAAGCGCCAGAACCGCAAGAATCGTCAGCCGCATTTCGGCCCCCGCATCGGAGGTCCGATGGTGAGGCGACAAGCTGGATCAGGACTGACCGCGCGCTCGGATCGCCGGCGGCGGGGGATCGTCTGACCGCAGCGGACGCCGAGCGCCTTGAGGAGTGCAGACTAATGACAGGAACCTGAGCACACCTGACGCCGCCATTGCGCAGAGCGCGCGGGCTGGGAAGTCGAGCTACAACCCGACTAGACTAATGACAGGAACCCGAGCACGCCTAACGCCGCGATTGCGCAGAGCGCGGTCACCAAGTCCCCACGTGCACACGCCAACGCAAAAATTGCAACCGCGAATACGGCGCCAACGCTGTTCGCGATCCATTTCCTACTGCGATAGGTCATGACTGCTCCTAGTCGAGCGCATGGTAAACACAAGCGGCTTCAATCGGTAGTGCGGCAAATGTCGCACCTGCGCGCCGTCCCTAGCGGTCGCGACCGCAACCCGCGTCGAGGCGACGGGCGCCGGCAAACCGCCGCGGAAAGGCCTCGCGCGAGGTTGCATTTACAAAGCTTTGGAAAGAATGATTTTTCTCGGCGAAGCGATCGCCACGCCCGGGAAAAATCGGAAGAACAGGGAATTATCGGGGCTCCCGACGCGCGCCCTTCAGGCGCTCATCCGGCGCGGGCTCCGGCCCGAACACGCTCATCCCGCCATAGTCATGCGAGCGGGCGCGCTCCTCGGCGATCAGCGCCTCGACGGAGGGGCCGTCGGGCCTGCCGCTCGAGCCGGCGAGCCTCGGCGTCGAGCCGGCGGATCGCGGCGAGTTCCTCCGTCTCGCCGAGCTTCGCCTTCGTCACCGCCGCCTTCATCACCGCGATCGTGCGGTCGTAGACCTTCAGGGGCACCGGATAGGGATGGCGGTCCTTGCCGCCGTGGGCGATCGAGAACCGCGCCGGATCGGTGAACCGATAGGGCGCGCCGTGCACGACCTCCGCGACCTGGGCGAGCGCGCGCACGGTCCGCGGACCGACCCCGGGCACGAGCAGGAGCTCGGCGAAGTCCTTCGGCCCCCGGTCGGCCGCGGCCGCGAGGCCCGCGTGCAGCCTCCGCGCGACGATGTCCTCCGCCCGCACGTCGTGATGCGCCGGCATGACGAGATGCGGCAGGAACGGCTGCAGCGGCGGCTCGGGCGGCTTCGCCGCGCCTTCGAGCCGCGCGATCTGGCGTTCGATCCCGTCCGGTCCGAGGTCGCCCAGAAGGTCGATCTGCCTCACGCGCGAGGCGCTCCGCGCGCGCGTCGGTCAGGTTGACGATCACCCCCTGCCCTTCGCCGTCGATCGCGCTGTGCGGCGCCTCGACGAAGCTCTTCAGGCCCTCGGACAGCCAGTGGTAGCGGCGCGCCTGGCGCTGCTCGCCGTTCATGCCCTGCTGCACCACGACCCAGCGGCCGTCGTCGGCGACGATGAAGCCGTGCAGGTAGAGGTCGAAGCCGTCCTGCACCGCGGCGCTGTCGACCTTGGCGACGAGCCGGCTCGCGGTCGCGAGCGCCTCCCCGTCGAAGCCGACCCTGTCGCCGATCGCGACGAGCTCGTGCGGGGTTTTCCGCGAATGCGCGCCGCGGCCGCCGCAGACATGGAGGCCGAGTTCGCCGGAAAGCGGCGCGAGCCCGCGCTTCAGCGCGCCGATGACCGAGGTCGTGATCCCCGACGAATGCCAGTCCATGCCCATGACGGCGCCGAACGACTGGAACCAGAAGGGATGGGCGAGGCGGCGCAAAAACTCGTCGCGCCCGTATTCGATGACGATCGCCTGCGTGATGACCGCGCCGAGCCGCGTCATCCGCTCGCCGAGCCAGCGCGGCACGCGCCCGCCATGCAGCGGCAGGTCGGCGCTGCCGGAGCGCCGGGCGGTCATAGCCGCCGTCCTGCGGCGAAGGGAGCGCCGACGGGGTCGAGCGCGAGCGGACAGGCGGTCGCTGAACGATTGCAAGCACGAGGCGAAGTCTAGCGGGTTCGGCCGCGCATGGCGAGACGACCCGGCGCATCCCGGGTCGGCGAACAGATCGAACGCGACGACGGAACCCTGTGAAACCTAGACGCGTTGTCGATTAGCGTCTCGCGCCCGGCGAATGTCGGAGGCGCGACCGCCGCGTCCGTGCGCGCTCATCGGCAGGGGAGCCATTGATGCGAATCCTGGTGCTCTTCGCGCATCCGGTCGAAACGAGCTTCGCGGCCGCGCTGCACGCTCTGGTCGTGCGGACGCTGAAGGGCGCGCGGGCACGACGTCGACGACTGCGATCTCTATGCGGAGAGGTTCGATCCGGTCCTGAGCCGGCAGGAGCGGATCGATTACCGGGACGTCTCGATCAACCGCCGCAACGTCGCGCCCTACGTCGACCGGCTGCTCGCGGCCGAGGCGATCGTCTTCTCCTTTCCGGTCTGGAACATGGGTTTCCCGGCGATCCTCAAGGGCTTCCTCGACCGGGTCTTCCTGCCCGGCGTGAGCTTCAGCCTGAAGGAGAACGGCGACTATGTCCCGACGCTCCACAACATCAAGCGGCTCGGCGCCGTTTGCACCTACGGCAGCGACCACCTGCTCACGATCCTGATGGGCGACCCGCCGCGGCGGGTCGTGACGCGGACGGTGCGCGGCATCTGCGCGCCGGGGACCCGATGCGACTATCTCGCCCTTTACGACATGAACCACGCCAAGCCCGAGCGCCGCAAAAAGTTTCTGGCGAAAGTCGAGGCGCACTTCTCGACCTGGTGAAGGACGCCCAGACCGCCGCAGAGGCCGTCGAATCGCTACGCGCTGTGAGGCGCGTCACAGCGGCGGAGCGCGCTCAGGCGCAAGAAACCGCGGTCAGGTCAATCGCAAAAAATCCACGAAAGGACAGGCGCCATGACCACGCATGCACAGCGTCCCCGCGGCGTCCGGCTCGGCGTCGACTTCGAAGCGAAGGCGCTCATCGCCAATCTGGGCGAGGAAGCCTATTCGGTCGCCTGCCTGCGCGCGCAGGAGGCGAGCAGCGAGCGACATGGCAAGGGACTGGAGCGATGTTGCGAGCGTGATCGCGCGCAAGACGCGCGGGCGCCCGGCGGCCTTCCTTTCGGAAGCAGGCGCGCGCCCGATGCTAGCCCGCCCCGAATGGCCTTTCACGTAAGAGGGATGAGACTCCGCGACCAGTTTCGGAGCTTGCTCTCTATTCGACGCGGCCAATGCGCTCCGCAACCGCACCCGGCGTCGAGAATCCGGCGCGGGGGCGCGGGCCTGCCGCGTCGGCGTGAAACTCAGGGTCAGCGCCCCCTCATTCCTCGGGCTCGGTGTCGAAGCGAAGCGGATAGCCGCGCGAGGCGCCATACTCGGTGCCGCGCGTCGCCTTGGTCTCGGCGATATCCTTGGCGAACACCCCGACGACGCAGACGCCCTTCTTGTGCGCGGTCAGCATGACGGCGAGCGCCTGCGATTCGTTCATGCGAAACACCGCCTTCAAAACCTCGACCACGAAGTCGCGCGGCGTATAGTCGTCATTGAACAGAAGCACCTTGTGCAGACGAGGACGGTCAACTTTCGTTTCCGTCTTGGTCCGGACCTTGGTGACAGACTTACTCATCATGCCCCCGAAGGCAGGCTGGATGCGTCGCCTCATCCTCGCATGCGACGCGCCGGCTTTTCAAGCGCTTGCCTGGGCTATCCGCGCAACGCAGGCGCGGATGAGCGGGCGCCGGCGTCAAGGCGGAGAGATCGAGGCGGATGAGGCGAATCGGAGAAGCGTTCTTCCTCGCATGGACAAAGTAGCGCACCGTCGAGCGCTTGCACGGGCACGGCCCCGGTCGCATCATGAGATCCGGGGACTGTGGAGGATTGGCCATGACCATGCGCGCGCTCTTGGCGTTCGCGGCGCTCGTCTGTGCGTTTTGCCCGGTTTTGGCTTACGCCGGCCCCTGCGCGCAGGACCTGTACCAGGGCCGAAATCGACATCGGGAAGCGGCTCGACGAAATCGCGGCGAACGGCAAGGCCGGGGCGGAGTCGACCTTCGCCACCGCCCACCATCAGCCGACCCCGTCGACCGTCGCCGGCGCCGAGGAGAAACTCGGCGATATTTCGGACGCGGAGGTGACAGGCCGTTCGCAATTACATGGCGGAGGCGAAGCAGGCGGACGACTCCGGCGACAAGGACGCCTGCGAAAAGGCGCTGTCGGCGGCGCGGGGCCTGCTTGGGATGTAGGAAGTTCGCGCGACGGTTGGAGAGGCGCCTCCCGGCCGCCGCGACAGGCTGAACCGCGCCTGGAAAAGGTCGATTTCAAGTTTTCGTGACCGGACGCGGCCAATCCCGCCTTGCTGCGGCCCCGTCCCGGCGCCAAAAGTGCGCGGCCGCCATGCGCCCCGCCCTTCTCACCGCCCTCATCGTCGCCACCGCCCTGTTCATGGAGAACATGGACGGCACGGTGATCTCGACCTCGCTGCCGGCGATCGCGCACGACCTCCATCAGGACCCGATCGTCCTGAAGCTCGCGCTGACCTCCTACATGCTGACGCTGGCGGTGTTCATTCCCGCCTCCGGCTGGGTCGCCGACCGGTTCGGGGCGCGCACCGTGTTCTGCTCGGCCATCGTCGTCTTCACCCTCGGCTCGATCCTCTGCGGCGCCTCGAACTCGCTCGAGACGCTGATCGCGGCCCGCGTCTTTCAGGGCCTCGGCGGCGCGATGATGGTGCCGGTCGGGCGGCTCGTCCTGCTGCGCAGCGTCGAGAAGAGCGAGCTCGTCGACGCGCTCGCCTACCTCACCGTGCCGGCGCTGCTCGGGCCGGTCGCCGGGCCGCCGCTCGGCGGCTTCATCACCACCTATTTCCACTGGCGCTGGATCTTCTGGGTCAACGTGCCGATCGGCGTGCTCGGCGTCGCGCTGTCGCTCAGGTACATCGCCAATCTGCGCGAGGAGGCGGTGCCCGCGCTTCGACTTCAAGGGCTTCCTCCTTTCCGGCGCCGGGCCTGCTCGGCCTGATCTCCGGCCTGTCGCTGATCGGCCGCGGCATGGCGCCGGGCTGGGAGGTCGCGGCGCAGGTCGTCGTGAGCCTCGTCCTGCTCGCGCTCTACGTCCGACACGCGCGGCGGCAACGAGGACGCGATCCTCGACCTGAAGCTCCTGCGAAATCCCGACCTTCTTCGCCGGCGTGGTCGGCGGGCTCATCTTCCGCATCGGCATCGGCGCCCTGCCCTTCCTCCTGCCGCTCCTGTTGCAGATCGGCTTCGGCCTGTCGCCGTTCGAATCCGGCTCGCTGACCTTCGCCACCGCCGCCGGCGCGATGGTCGATGAAGTTCACCGCCTCGACGGCGCTGCGCTGGTTCGGCTTCCGCCGGACGCTGATCGTCAACGCGCTGATCTCCGGCGCGTTCATGGCGTCCTATGCGCTGTTCACCTCGACGACCCCGCACTGGGTGATCTTCCTCGCGCTGCTCGCCGGCGGCTTCTTCCGCTCGCTCGAATTCACCGCGCTCAACGCCATCTGCTACGCCGACATCGATCCCGCCGCGGATGAGCCGCGCGACCAGCTTCGCCAGCGTCGTCGCAGCAGATGTCCGGCGCGGTCGGCGTCGCGGTCGCCGCGGTCTGCATCCAGCTCATCCAGGTCGGCTTCGGCGACGCGACGCTCTCGGCTCGCGATCTTTCGCTCGCGTTCGTCGGCGTGGCCGCTGATTTCGAGCCTTTCGACGTTCATCTTCGCGAGGCTGAAGCCCGATGCGGGCGCGGCGCTCTCGGCAAAGCCGCCTGTGCATGAAGAGGGCGCCCCGGCCCCTGCGGAATAGGCGGGATTAATCGATGTTGAAACAGGCAATTCCGAACGTCTTCGTCAAAGACTTCCAGGCGGCGCTCGCTTACTACTCGGGGCCGCTCGGCTTCCACCCCTTGTTCGTCTACGGCGGAATTCTATGCACACGTCGCGCGCGACGAGGCGATTTTGGCGATCCGTCACGTGACCAGACCTGTAATCGACCACACCGCAGGCGAAGACCTCCTGAGCGCGTTCATCGAGGTTTCGGACGTCAACGCCCTGCACGACACCCTGCGAGCCGGCGGCGCTCATATCCGTCAGGCGCCGCGCGACGAGCCTTGGGCCATGCGCAGCCTGATTGTCAGCGATCTTGACGGCAACCTGATCTGCTTTGCGTCCGACCTGACGGGTTAATTTGATCGGTGGGAAAACCGCGCCCGCCGCTTTTCGAGCGCACAATCGGAATGTCGCCACGATGGGTTCAGGCGCGGCTCATCCTCCCGGTGCTTTGATCGTGAGGAACCGCTGCCCGGCTTGCTTCGCGAGGTTTTTCGAAAATGGCGATCGGGTCAAATGACGCCGCCGCGGTGACGGCGTTCAACCGGTTCGGGCTCGGCGCGCGGCCGGGCGGTCTGAACGACGCCGCAGGCGACCCTCGCGGCTTCCTCCTCGAAGAACTGTGGGCGGCCAACGTCGCACTGATTCGCGACCGCGCTCCGCCTTCGGGAACGCAGGCGCTGCAGGCCTACTACCTCGAGCAGGAGGGCGTCCGCGAGCAGCGCGCCAGGATGGCCGCAGCCGCCATGCAGACGGCGGCGCTCACGCCGACGGCGCCCGCCGGTTCCGGCATGCCCTCCGGCGGACCTTCAACGTCTGCGGGTCCGGCGCCCAGCCCGTCGATGAGTCCGGAGCCGGCCAAACCCGAGCCGCCGAAACCGAAGCCGGTCCAGCAGACGCAGTTTCTCGCCGAAGCGCAGGCGCGGCTCGAAAAGCAGCTCGAGGCGCGCGCGGGCCTCGTCGAGCGGCTGGTCGCCTTCTGGTCGAACCATTTCGCCGTCTCGGTCGCCAAGAGCGGGGAACTGCGCGCTCTGGCCGGGCCGTTCGAGCGCGAGGCGATCCGCCCCAACGTGCTCGGCAAGTTCTCTACGCTGCTGAACGCCGCGGAATCGCACCCGGCGATGATCCTCTTCCTCGACAACCAGAACTCGATCGGTCCGAACGCCGCGCCGGGGAAGTTCGCCGGCAAGGGCCTCAACGAGAACCTGGCGCGCGAGATCATGGAACTGCACACCCTCGGGGTGGGCTCCGGATACACGCAGGCCGACGTCACCGAGTTCGCCCGCGCCATCACCGGCTGGAGCGTGTCGGGGCCGAACAGCGAGGCGGGCGCGCCCGGCGCCTTCGCCTTCAAGCCCAACTGGCGCGAACCCGGCGCGCGAAAAATCCTCGGCAAGACCTATTCGGAAGGCGGCGTCGAGCAGGGCCGCGCGGTCCTCGACGATCTCGCCAGGAATCCCGCGACGGCGAAGCATATCGCGACGAAGCTCGTCCGCCATTTCGTCGCCGACGACCCGCCGCCGGACCTCGCCGCCGGGCTCGCCGAGCGGTTTCGCGACAGCGACGGCGATCTTGCGGTCGTCGTCTCCGCGCTGGTCTCGGACGACCGCGCCTGGACCCCGCAACGCAACAAGATCCGGAGCCCGCTCGAATTCGTCGTCGGCGCCGCGCGCGCGACCGGCTTCGCGCCCCGCGATCCGGGTCTCTACCTCCAGGCGCTCAATCTCATGGGCATGCCGCTGTGGCAGCCGTCGGGACCCAACGGCTTTTCGGACCTGGGCGACTCCTGGGCTTCGCCCGAGGGCATGAAGGCGCGGCTCGACATCGCCTGGGCGATGGGCCAGCGGATGCGCGGCGGCGCCGAGCCGATGTCGGCTTTGAAAACGGCGCTCGGCGAGACCGCGTCGCCGGACACCGTCCAGACCCTTCAGCGAGCCGAATCGCGCGAGCAGGCGCTGGCCCTGCTGTTCATGGCGCCCGAATTCCAAAGGAGATGACGATGGTCCGCGACCCGTTCCCTCTCTCGCGCCGCGCCTTTGTCCGCAGCGCGGGCGCGCTCGGGGCCGGCGCGCTTTGCGGCGCGGGCTTCCTCAGCGCCCCCGCAAGCGCGGCGAGCGCTCGCGATCCGCGCTTCGTCGTCATCATCCTGCGCGGCGCGGTCGACGGGCTCTCCGCCGCGCCGCCGGTCGGCGATCCGGACTACGCGGCGCTGCACGGCGACCTCGCCTTCGCGGCCTCCGGCGATCGCGCGGCCCTCCCGCTCGACGGCGCGTTCGGCCTTCATCCTTCGCTCGCCGCGTTCAAGAAGCTCTACGACGCCAGGCAGGCGACCGTCGTCCACGCGGTCGCGACCGGTTACCGCGACCGCTCGCATTTCGACGGCCAGGACGTACTCGAAAGCGGCAATCCCGGCCCGGGACGCACCGAGAGCGGCTGGCTCAACCGCACGCTCGCCGCCCTGCCCGGCCCGACCAAGGGTTCTATGCGCGGGCTCGGCGTGGGCGCGACCGCGCCGCTCGTGATCCGCGGCCCGGCCCCGGCGCTCGGCTGGGCGCCGCCCGGCGGGCTCGCGCCGGCGGGCGCCGACCTGACGCAGCGCGTGCTCGACCTCTACGCCCACGGCGACGCGCTGCTCGGCGAGCGTCTTCACGCCGCGGTCGTCGCGGAAAAGGTCGCGTCCGAAGACAGCGCCGCAAGCGGGCCGATGAAAAAGCCCGGCGGCGGCCCGGTCGATCAGATGCGCAACGCCGCCGCCGGCGCCGGGCGCCTGCTCGCCGCGGCGGACGGTCCGCGGATCGCCGCGCTCGCCTTCGACGGCTTCGACACCCATCAGAACGAAGGCGCGGCGCAGGGCCTCCTCGCCCAGCGGCTTCAGGGCCTCGACGCCGCCTTCGACGCCCTCCACGAAAGCCTCGGCGACGCCTGGACGGACACGGTGGTCGTCGCCGTCACCGAGTTCGGCCGCACGGCGCGGATCAACGGGACCAACGGCACCGACCACGGCACGGGAACCGTCGCGCTTCTGGCCGGCGGCGCGCTCGCCGGCGGACGTGTCATCGCGGACTGGCCGAGCCTCAAGGCCGAGCGGCTCTACGAGGGCCGCGACCTCAACCCGACCACGGACCTGCGCGGCGTGCTCAAGGGCGTGCTCGCCGATCAGTTCGGGCTATCGCCGAAGACGCTCGCCGAAGCGATCTTCCCCGACAGCGCTGAGATTGCGCCGATGAAGGGGATCGTCGCGTAGGCGCCGCCCCTTTCAACGCTTGCGCGCGGGGCGAGGGCGGAGCAAGAACGCGCTCATGCGCCAGGCCTCTCGATCGGCGCAGCGGGAAGGGAACCATGAGCGAGAACTCGTTCGAATTCGCCGGCCGGACCGTTCTGGTCAGCGGAGCCACCAAGGGGATCGGCCGGACGACGGCAAAATTGCTCGCCCGTCGCGGCGCGTCCGTTCTGGCCCTCGGCCGGTCGCCCGATGAGCTTGCCTCGCTCAAGGCCGAGATCGGCTGCAAGACCCTGGCCGTCGATCTCGCCGACCTCGAAGCGACGCGCGCCGCGGTCCGCGCGCAACTGCCTTTCGACCTCCTGGTCAATTGCGCGGGCACGACGGCTTTGCAACCCTTCCTGGAGCTCACGCTCGAAAGCTTCGACCATATCCTGACCGTCAACACGAAGGCCGCGATCGTGATCGCGCAGGAATACGCGCGCGATCGCATAGCGCAGAGCCGGCCGGGGTCGATCGTCAACGTCTCCAGCGACGCGGCCTTCGTCGGCGTGATCGACCATGCCGCCTACTGCGCCTCGAAGGCGGCGCTCGACGCGGTCACGCGCGTCATGGCGAACGAGCTCGGGCCGCACGGCATCCGGGTCAACACCGTCAATCCGACCATCACGCTGACCGACATGGCGCGCCTCGCCTGGAGCGATCCCGCCCGCTCCGCGCCGCGACTTTCGCGCATGCCGATAGGTCGGTTTTTGGAGCCCTTGGAGGTCGCAGAAACCATCGCTTTCCTGCTCTCCGACCGCGCCTCCGGGGTGACGGGCGCATCGTACCGCGTCGATGGGGGCTTCGCGATCGCCTGAGCGCCTCGCCGCAGTTCTGTGCGCGGCTCTTACCACGGGTGATGATGACGGGGCGGGGAGGAGAGCGCTGAACACCGCGCATACCGACTTCTCTCCGCCGCGCGCCGGCCTGCGACGTCCGCAAACGTTGTCTACCCTTCCTCCCTGACCACGATCTCGGTCCGCTTCGCGCCGACCGCGGCGGCGAGAAAGCGCAGGCGGTCGACCACGACCTCGCTATCGGGCGCACGCGCCGCGGGCGACACTTCGAGCCGTACGCAGTCGGCATCCAGCCGCAGCCTGGCGCTCTCGAAGCACGGCCGGAACCGCGCCGGAGAAGCGGTAGGCGAGCAGGATCGCGCGACCCGAGAATCTGCGCCCGGCGCTGAAGCGCCGGCGAGATCAGGCCGATCGCCGGCGATCAGCCACGGCGCGTCCGCGCGACCGGCGTAGCGGGCGTGGACCGCGGCGGCGACGAACACCCGCTCGGCGTGATCGACGCCGATGAAGGGAAACAGCAAAAGCCGCCGGAAGCTCTCTTCGGCCCTGAGATCCACGGCGTCCCGCCAGGCGATGTCGGAAAGCGCGCAGACGGCGATGCGGAGGCGCCGTTCGGCGTGAGTCTCGTGCGGAAAGAGGTCCGCCGTCCAGGCGGCGAGCGCCGGGGCGAATTCCGGAACGCGCGCGAGCGGCAGGCCGATGAGCTGCGCGCCTTCGACCAGCGGATCGAGATAGCGTTCGGCCTCGTCGAGCTGCGAATAGAGCAGTCCCTCGCGCAGGCCCAGCGCCGAGAAGATCACCCGGTCGGGCCCGAGCCGCTTCAGCACCCGGTCGAGCGTGAACGCCGCGGCGGGCAGCGTTCGCGCCCGCCGCGTCGAGACGCCGGGCATGCCGGCGAGCTTGGCCGGCGGAAGCCGCACGATCGACTTGGCGAAGGCGCGCAAGATCTGCGTCTCCACCGCATAGCCGTGCACGACTTTCAC
The DNA here is from genome assembly GCA_963783275.1 of uncultured Alphaproteobacteria bacterium. Classification (GTDB taxonomy): domain Bacteria; phylum Pseudomonadota; class Alphaproteobacteria; order Rhizobiales; family Beijerinckiaceae; genus Roseiarcus. Next base: position 107,346 of record CAWANA010000002.1, read on the forward strand.
CGGCGCGCCGACCGACTCGATGTGGGCCTTGGCGAGCGCGCGCCAGCCGCCGCCGACCGGATAGAAGACCGGCCGCGCGAACGACGCCTTGAGCCCGGCGCGCAGAATGTCGTCCACCCGCCGCTTGGCGACTTCGTAGCCCTCGGCGAGCAGGGCCTCGACCGGCAGCGCGCCGAGCGGCAGGCTCGTCCAGGCGTCGCCGACGCGGTCATCGATCGCCTCGGTCGACTTCGAGGCTGCCGCCGCCCATGTCGCCGACCGCGCCGACCGGGCGGAAGAAGCCGGAAATCACGCCGAGCGCGGCGTAGCGCGCCTCCTCGGCGCCGGACAGGATCCGCACCGTCAGCCCGGCCTCCGCCGCGATCGCGGCGACGAGGTCCTGGCCGTTGGTCGCCCGGCGGATCGCCTCGGTCGCCGTCACGTCGAGCTTCGCCACCCCCATCGCCTCGGCGATGGCGCGGAAGCGGCGCGCGGCCTCGACGGTGCGGCGGAAGCCGTCCGGGGCGATGGCGCCGGTCTCCGCCAACCCCTCCGCGAGCCGCGCGAGCGATTTCTCGTTGAAGCGCGGCAGGGGCGCCCGGCCCAGCTGGTCGTAGACCATGAGCCGCACCGAGTTCGAGCCGATGTCGATGATGCCGTAATGCGGCCGCTCGGCGCGCATGACGCGCGCGGGATCGAGTTCGAGCGGGCCGATGCGGCGCGGGACGCCTGGACACAATGCGACTCCTTGAGGTCGGCGGCGATCCTATGCGCGAGGCGGGAGCGTTTGACCAGATGCGGCGCTGTCCCAACTCGCCCCACGGCTCCCTTCCTTTGGCCCTGCCGCACCTGCTTTCCGCACCCCTTCCGGCCTTCGGCCGCCTTCCCCGCTTCGCGCAGAAGGGGAAGCTCAGCGCCGTTGACAATCGTCCCCGGCGCCGCAATGCAGTCTCCCGACATCGCGAGGACATTTGCGTGACGCCCGAAGACTTCCGCCGTCATGGACATCAGCTCATCGACTGGCTCGCCGATTATCAGGAAGGCCTCGCGAAGCGGCCGGTGATGGCCAGAACCCAGCCGGGCGAGATCCGCGACGCGATTCCGCCCTCGCCTCCGGACGAACCGGAAGCCTTCGACGCCGTGATCGCCGATCTCGACCGGCTCATCCTGCCTGGTCTGTCGCTCTGGCAGCATCCGCGGTTCTTCGGCTACTTCCCGGCCAACGCGCTGCTCGCGGGGGTGCTCGGCGACCTCGTCAGCACCGGCCTCGGCGTGCTCGGGCTTTCCTGGCAATCGAGCCCGGCGATCACGGAAGTCGAGGAAGCGACGACGGACTGGCTGCGGCAGATGCTCGGCCTCTCCGCATCCTTCAGCGGCGTCATTCAGGACACGGCGTCGACCAGCACGCTGGTGGCGCTGATTTGCGCGCGCGAGCGGGCGACCGATTTTGCGCTGGCGCGCGGGGGCCTGCAAAGCCAAAGCCGAAAGCTCCGAGTCTACGTGTCGGCGCATGCGCACAGCTCGGTCGAGAAGGGCGCGCTGCTCGCCGGATTTGGCCGCGACGCCATCCGCCTTGTCCCTCATGACGAAGCCTTCGCGATGCGCGCGGACGCGCTTGCGGACATGGTGGCCGAAGACTTTGCGCGAGGGCGACCTTCCGACCGCCATCGTCGCCACCGTCGGCACCACGGCCACGACCGCGCTCGATCCCATCGCCGCCATCGCTGACGTCGCCCGTGCGCACGGCCTCTGGCTCCATGTGGACGCCGCCATGGCGGGGAGCGCGATGATCCTGCCGGAATGCCGCTCGATGTGGGACGGCGTCGAAGGCGCCGACAGCCTGGTCGTCAACACGCACAAATGGCTCGGCGTTCCGTTCGACTGCTCCCTCTACTTCGTGCGCGACCCGGACCATCTGATGCGCGTCATGTCGACGAATCCGAGCTACCTCCGCTCCTCGGCGGACGGGCAGGTGAAGAATCTCCGCGATTGGGGGATTCCGCTCGGGCGGCGTTTCCGGGCGCTAAAACTCTGGTTCGTGATCCGCGAACAGGGGGTCGCGGGGCTCCAGAAGCGATTGAGGCGCGACATCGCCAACGCGAAACGGCTCGCCGCCGAGGTCGCCGCGACCCCGGGATGGCGCGTCGTCGCTCCGGTTCCTCTCCAGACGGTGTGCGTCCGCCACGAACCCCTCGGGCCAAGCGGCGCCGCGCTCGACGGCGAGGCGCTCGACGCGCACACCAACGCCTGGGTCGAGGCCGTCAACCGCTCCGGCGCCGCCTATCTGACGCCGGCGATCATCGGCGGACGCTGGACCGCGCGGGTCTCGATCGGCGCCCTGCCGACCGAAGCGGAGGACGTCGAGGCGGTCTGGGCGGCGATGCGGGCGGCGGCGGATGCGAGCGCCCGCGCCATCGTCGGCTGAGGCTAGCACCTCTGCACGGAGGTTCTGACCGGTTGGGTTTGATCAAGCAAGACGGGTAGGTGCTCGGGAAGGACGAGAACCTCGATGCTTCGGGGGACGCCCGGTTGGCGTCGGATAAGGCCTGCGCGTTCGAGGGTGAGAACCATCCGGTGGACCGAAGGCGGGGTGACGCCGAAGCACCGTTGCATATCGGCTTCGGCGGGCGGTCGCCGATTGAGGCGCGCATAGGCGTCGATGAACGCCAGATATTGGCCCTGCTTGGGCGTGAAGTCGGCCATGCGTCCGCCAGACATTGGATTCGACTGTCGATTCATCTGAGCCTCCAACGCGGAGGCTGCGATGAATATACGCTATCGTGTCACGTTAACCCCATGCGAGCGCGACGAACTGAAGGGGCTTCTGAGCGGGGGCAAGCACCCGGCGCGGAGGCCTCGGGTCTCGCGCGTCGCGGAAACATTCCGCGAGCCGCCGAACCAGTCCCAGACCCCGATCCGCCGCGCCCAGCAGCAACCCGCCCGCATCGGACGTCAGCATCCCGCCGTCGAATTCCGCCACCACAGGCCGTCCTTCAACTCATCCAAACACGCTCGGTTCTGCGCTACACTCCGTCTGCATCCGGCCACTCCTCCAAATCGGCGTAAGTCTTGTCGAAAAACAACTTTTACCTGATTCGGCGCCCCGATGCGCTACCAAATGTGAGAAATCCGGGCTAGGCGCTGGTCCGGGCAGGCCTGCCGAGAAAGACGCGACGTGACCTCAACCAGGACCGAAGAGTCTTCCGCCCCGCCCTCCGTGACGCCCGACGACATCCGCGCCGCCTACCGGCGCATCGTTGCTCACGTCCGGCGCACGCCGCTCCTCGAAATCCCCTCTCCGATCGCCGGCGCCCCGCCCCTGTCGCTGAAGCTCGAAGCCCTCCAGCACTCGGGCTCGTTCAAGGCGCGCGGCGCCTTCCACAACCTTCTGACCCGCCCTGCGCCCGCCGTGGGCTGCGCCACGGCTTCTGGCGGCAATCACGGCGCGGCGGTCGCCTACGCGGCCGAGCGGCTCGGGGTGAGAGCGACGGTGTTCGTGCCGGAGATCTCGACGCCGGCCAAGGTCGCGCGCATCCGCGCCTGCGGGGCTAAGATCGCCATCGGAGGCGCGACCTACGCCGAGGCTCAGGAGCGCTGCGACGCCTTCGTCGCCGCGAGCGGCGCGCTCAAGATCCACCCCTACGGCGCCGAGGCGACCGTCGCCGGCGCGGGAACCGTCGCCCTCGAATGGGAGGAGGACCTCGAGCGCCTCGGCGAGCGCCGGCTCGACACGGTGCTTGTGGCCGTCGGCGGCGGTGGGCTGATCTCCGGGGTCGCCGCCTGGTTCGCCGGCCGGATCAAGGTCGTCGGGGTCGAGCCCGAAGGCTCCCGGGCGCTCCACGCCGCGCTCGAAGCCGGGGCGCCGGTCGACGTGACGGTGAAGTCGGTCGCCGCCAATTCGCTCGGCGCAAGGCGCGTCGGCGATCTCAACTTCGCCATCGCCAGGCGCTTCGTCGGCGAGTCGGTTCTCGTTCCCGACGCCACCATCATTGAGGCGCAGCGCCGGCTCTGGCGCGACGTTGCGATCGTCGCCGAACCCGGCGGCGCCGCCGCCTTCGCCGCCCTCCTTTCCGGAGCCTACCGGCCGGAAAAGGACGAACGCGTCGGCGTCCTCGTCTGCGGCGCCAACGCCGATCTCGCGGCGTTCGCCGCGCTCTTTTGAGGCCGGCTGCAGGTCTGGCAAGGCGCACATGGGTCGGAAGTGATCCGCCCGAACAAAACGAAGCCGCCCCGATCACAGGGAACCGGGGCGGCTTGCGTTTCGGGAGAGTCTTGACCGCTCAGGGCGTCTCCGTCTCCGGCGCCTTGTCGGCCGGCCGCTCGGCGGCGGGCTCGACGCGCTTTTTCGAGCGGCCGCGGGCTTTCGCCGCGAGCATGATGTCGCGCTCCAGCCGCGGCTGCGCCGGGCCTTCGGGATAGACGAAGCCGAGCTTCTTCTCGCCGGTCTCGTCGCCGGTGACGACCACCCGCACCACGCCGCCGTTCTTCAGCCGGCCGAACAGCACCTCGTCGGCGAGCGGCGTCTTGATCTGCGTCTGGATGACGCGCGCCATCGGCCGCGCGCCCATCGCCTCGTCGTAGCCGTTGCTTGACCAGCCAGGCGCGCGCCTCGTCGGTCAGCTCGATCGTCACGTTGCGGTCGGCGAGCTGCGCCTCGAGCTGCAGGATGAACTTGTCGACCACCCGGGCGATGACCTCCTCCGGCAGCCGCGCGAACGGCACGATCGCATCGAGCCGGTTGCGGAACTCCGGCGCGAACAGCCGGTTGATCGCCTCCGTGTCGTCGCCCTCGCGCTTCGACTTGTGGAAGCCGAACGCCGCCTTCGCCATGATCCTGCGCGCCGGCGTTGGTCGTCATGATCAGGATCACGTTGCGGAAGTCGATCTGCTTGCCGGAATGGTCGGTCAGCTTGCCGTGATCCATGACCTGCAACAGGATGTTGAACAGGTCCGGATGCGCCTTCTCGATCTCGTCGAGCAGCAGCACGCAATGCGGATGCTGGTCGATCGCGTCGGTCAGCAGGCCGCCCTGGTCGAAGCCGACATAGCCGGGAGGCGCGCCGATCAGCCGCGAGACGGTGTGGCGCTCCATGTATTCGGACATGTCGAAGCGGATCAGCTCGAGGCCGAGGCTGGACGGCGAGCTGGCGCGCCGCCTCGGTCTTGCCGACGCCGGTCGGGCCGGAGAACAGATAGCAGCCGATCGGCTTTTCCGGATCGCGCAGGCCCGCGCGGGCGAGCTTGATCGCCGACGGCGAGCGCGGTCATCGCCTCGTCCTGGCCGTAGACGACGCGCTTCAGCGTCTCCTCGAGATGCTGCAGCACCTCGGTGTCGTCCTTCGACACCGACTTCGGCGGGATGCGCGCCATCGAGGCGATGGTCGCCTCGATCTCCTTGACGCCGATCGTCTTCTTGCGCTTGGCCTCGGGCACCAGCATCTGCGAGGCGCCGGTCTCGTCGATCACGTCGATCGCCTTGTCGGGCAGCTTGCGGTCGTGGATGTAGCGCGCCGACAGCTCGACCGCCGCCTTCACCGCCTCGCCGGTGTAGCGGAGCTTGTGGAACTCCTCGAAATAGGGCTTCAGGCCCTTGAGGATCTCGATCGCGTCGGCGACGCTCGGCTCCTTGACGTCGATCTTCTGGAACCGCCGCACCAGCGCGCGGTCCTTCTCGAAATACTGGCGGTATTCCTTGTAGGTCGTCGAGCCGATGCAGCGCAGCGTGCCCTGCGCGAGCGCCGGCTTCAGCAGGTTCGAGGCGTCCATCGCGCCGCCCGAGGTCGCGCCGGCGCCGATCACGGTGTGGATCTCGTCGATGAACAGGATCGCGTCCTTGTGCTGCTCGATCTCCTTCATCACCTGCTTCAGGCGCTCCTCGAAGTCGCCGCGATAGCGCGTGCCGGCGAGCAGCGCGCCCATGTCGAGCGCGAACACCGTCGCGCCGCTCGAGCACCTCGGGCACCTCGCCGTTGACGATCTTGCGCGCGAGGCCTTCGGCGATCGCGGTCTTGCCGACGCCGGGATCGCCGACCAGCAGCGGATTGTTCTTCTGCCGGCGGCACAGCACCTGGATCGTGCGCTGCACCTCGGCCTCGCGGCCGATCAGCGGATCGATGCGCCCGTCCCGCGCCTTCTTGTTGAGGTTGACGCAATAGGCGTCGAGGCGCCTTCCTTCTTCTTGCAATCGCCGGCTGTCCTTCGCGTCCTTCGCTTCGCGCGCCTCGGGCTCCTCGTCGGCGCCGCGCGGCAGGCGCGAGCGGTCCGAGAGGCCCGGCCGCTTGGCGATGCCGTGGCTGATGTAGTTGACCGCGTCGTAGCGGGTCATGTCCTGCTCTTGCAGGAAATAGGCGGCGTGGCTCTCGCGCTCGGCGAAGATCGCGACCAGCACGTTGGCGCCGGTCACCTCCTCGCGGCCCGACGACTGGACGTGGAACGCCGCGCGCTGGACGACGCGCTGGAAGCCGGCGGTCGCCTTGGCCTCCTCGCTGGCTGTCGACGACCAGATTTTCGAGCTCGGTGTCGAGGTAGTTGACGACCGTCTTGCGCAGCACGTCGAGATCGACGCTGCAGGCCCGCATGCACCGCCGCGGCGTCGGTGTCGTCGATCAGCGCGAGCAGCAGATGCTCGAGCGTCGCGTATTCGTGATGGCGTTCGTTCGCGAGCGACAAGGGCCTTGCGGAGGGTCTTTTCGAGCGCGCGGGAGAAGATCGGCATGGGGCCCTTTCACTTCTTTTCCATGATGCATTGAAGCGGATGCTGATTTTTCCGCGCGTGATCCATCACCTGCGAAACTTTGGTCTCGGCGACCTCGTAGGTGAAGACGCCGCATTCGCCGACGCCGTTGTGATGCACGTGAAGCATGATCTGCGTCGCTTCCTGCGTGTCCTTGTTGAAGAACGACTGCAAGATCGAGATGACGAACTCCATCGGCGTGTAGTCGTCGTTCAGCAGCAGGACGCGATACATGTTCGGGCGCTTGGTCTGCGTGCGGGTGCGCGTGATGACCGCCGCCCCGGCGCCCGGATTTTCGCCGCCCCGTTTGGGCTCCCGCGGTCCGGCGGCCCGAATCGGCGTCGGCGCGCCGCCGCCGAGACCGGGAGCAAACCAGCGCGCCAAGCGCGCCATCCCGGCTCTCAGACGGACGACGAACGGATTTGAGGCGCCTGGCACGAACGGACCCCGTTTCTTGCGTCTTCTCGTCGACCACTGAGTAACGCACGCGAACGCGACTGAATGTGGGCGCCCGGCGTCGATCTCGCCAATGTTCGCTAATCCGAAAGCATTGCGAATTTGCGCGTCACGCGCAAGAGCGAAACTGCGGCGGGCCTCAGTCTTCGCAACCCGCCGCTCGCGCAAGAAAACTAGAGAGAAATCGGCCCGCGGGATCGCCCCGCTCCGGCTGACGGCGATCCAAGATAGGCGGGGTCGCCCAAAAAACAAGCCGGCGCTCGATGGAGCGCCGGCTAAACTCCGGACCGGCCGGACATCGCGAAGCGGGGCTCCTGCGATTCGGCGGTGTCGACACCTGGCCGAAATGGCCGGATTACTTGGCCTGCAGGTTCGCGTAGGCCGACGTGACGGGCTTCAGGGCGTCGGTCGCGACCTTCGCGTAGAGCTCGGAGAACTTGCTCGCCTGGGCGACGAAGCCCTCGTAGGCCTGCTTGGCGTAATCCGTCTGAATCTGGATCGCGGCCTCGACGCTGCGGGCGCCGAGCAGCTTCTCGACGTCTCCGAACCCGCGGCGAGCGCCTTCTTGGAATAGTCGGTCGACTCGGCGGCGAGCTCCTGCAGGCCCTTGGCCCAGGTCGCGGACGCAGAGGCGATCGCCTCGAGCTGCTGCTTGGAGAAGTCCTGGAAATCTTCGAAATTCGGGGTGGTGGCCATCGTCAATTCCTTTCGTGGACTCGACCGCTCGTGCGGATCACGCGCAGCCGACTGTCGATGGCGCCCATTATGTGCACTGCACCATAAAAGTCAAGCATTTTTATTGCACTGCACCATTTGTCGGCGATCGGCGGCGCCAATCCCTCGGATTATAACACTTGATTTCAATACAATGTGACAGACCTTCTACATACTTCATGCGACGAGCTCGGGCGGCGGCGGCCTGCGCTCGATCTCGCTCGCCGTTCAAGGCGTTGCGCAGGCGTTCTGTCGACATCAGCTGGTCGCGTTAACCGCGCCGTAACCGCGCCGCCATATCGTTCTTGCGTGTTCGTCGGGTCACTCTCCGGCCGTTGCGTTGTGTAAATCGGGGCGCGTTCATGGCGTTGCGTAAGGGAAGCTCGCATCTCGGTCATGTCGTCCGCGTTGCAGCCGGGGCGTTGCTGACGGCTTCGGCGCTGGTGTTCGCCGCCGCGCCGGCCGACGCCCACACGCATCATCGCCACTTTGGCGCTACGCCCACCTCGCCCATGCGCGGCATGTGGCCCATGTCGCGCACGCTCGTACGCGCGGCCGTGCCGTCGTCGCCGCGCGTTCTCCGCGATCGTGGTCGACGCCAACAGCGGCCGCACGCTCTACGCGGCCGAACCGAGACGGGCTTCGCCATCCCGCCTCGATCACCAAGGTGATGACGCTCTATCTGCTGTTCGAGCAGCTCGACAAGGGCGCGCTGACGCTGCAGTCGCGGATCCCGATCTCCGAGCACGCCGCGGCGCAGGAGCCCTCCAAGCTCGGCCTCGAGCCCGGCGAGACGATCAGCGTCGAGGACGCGATCAAGGCGGTCGTCACCCGCTCCGCCAACGACATCGCGGTCGCGATCGCCGAGGCGATCGGCCACGACGAAAGCACGTTCGCGGAGATGATGACGCGCAAGGCGCACGCGCTCGGCATGTCGAGCACGATCTATCGCAACGCCTCGGGCCTGCCCAACGACGAGCAGATCACCACCGCGCGCGACCTGACCATCCTCGCGCGCTCGCTCGAGGAGCGCTTTCCGCGCTACTTCCGCTATTTCTCGACCGACGAGTTCGACTACGCCGGCGAGACCATCGGCAACCACAATCATCTGCTCGGCCGCGTCGACGGCGTCGACGGCATCAAGACCGGCTACACCCGCGCCTCCGGCTTCAACCTCCTGACCTCGGTCCATCGCGACGGCCGGTCGCTGGTCGCCGTCGTCATGGGCGGCCGCAGCGCGCCGCGCGCGCGACCGGATCATGGAGAACCTGATCGACGACCACATCGCGCAAGGCTCGACGGTCCGCACCGCGACCGAGGTCGCCGACGCGTCCGCGTCCGAGCGATCAGGCGCGCCGCGCCGCCCGCGCCGGCCCGTCCGCGTCCGGCCGTCGTCGCCGCCAACGTGCCGACGCGCCTCTCCGCCGCGCGCGCGGCGCCGGCGGATGAGGGCGAAGGCGACAACGCCGAGGACGACGACGACGCCGACGCTTCACGTCGCGGCCGTCCAGGCCGCCGTCCGGCCGCAAGCCGCGCGCCGAGCGCCGCCCCGCGTGCCGATCGTGCAGCGCGCCGCGTCGTCGAAGCGGCGCCCGCGCCGAAGAAACCGGCTCCGCCGCCGATCCCGCCCGGCTGGATGAAGGGCCCCGACGCCGCCGCTCCGACGCCTCCGGCGAAGCCGAAGGCCGACGCCGACGCCCGGCCGACCGGCAAGACTCCGCCGAGACCACGGTCGCCGCGCGCTCGACCGACGCGACCGACGACGACGACGCGCCGGCGCGGCAAGGGCTGGAAGATCCAGATCGGCGCGACCGAGGACGCCGCCAAGGCGACCGCGCTGCTCGACCGGGCGCGCGCAGCGCGACCGCGCGCCTGCTCGCCTCCGCCAAGCCCATGACCGAGAAGGTGCGCAAGGGCGACGGCACGCTCTATCGCGCCCGGTTCGCCGGCCTCGACTCCGCGTCCGCCGAATCCGCCTGCCGCTCCCTCAAGCGCAGCGGCTTCTCCTGCTTCGCGACCCGTGACTGACGCCCTCGTCCCCAACCCGCTCGACGCCCTCGTCTGCGGAGCGCCCTAGCCATGCCGCTGCATCAGAACATCCTTGGCCTGATTGACCCGCGCGGCAAGAGCGGTCGAGCCGCCGTGATCTGGATGAAGCTTCTTCATCAGCGTGCGGTGGGCGCGGATGATCTCCTCGGCGCTCGCGCCCTCCGCGAGGCCCAGGATCTCGAAGGCCTCGCGGCGCGTCATCGCGCCGCCGCCGCCTCGCCCCGCCTGAGCCTGACCCTCGTCTGCCTCACGCCAGCCGGCAAACCGGCGGTCGAGATATGTCTCTAGCAGCGCGACGCCCTCCGGATCGTCGCGCCGCAGACTCTTCGCGCAGGCCGAGGCAGCTCCGGACGCGACGAGCGTCTCGAGCGCCCGCCCTGCGTAGGCGCCCGGCCAGCACGGCGCCGCTCATCGCGCCGCTGTCGTGATCGAGCCGCATCTCCAGCATCGCCGAGCGGGCCGTCGAGACGCGCCCGGGCTCGGGCCGCCGCCGGCGCCCGGGCATGCGAAACGACGCCCGTCCATCCCAGCCCGAATTTCTGCCAGCCCGCGAAGCTCGCCGCCATGCCGGCGAGCGCCGCGGCGAATCCGACCCTGCCTCTGAGCAGCAGCAGCGCGGCGACGATCAGCCCGAGCACGCCCCCGCCGGTGCGCACCGCGCGCGCCACGGCGGCCGCGTCCATGCGCGCGAACTGCTTGATCGCGGACAGGAGAAGAAACAGCAAAATCAGACCGATGATGAAATTCATCGAAGCAAAGCTTTCACATTCGGCCGCAACCGCCTCACGCCCGACGCGCGGCCGCAGACCGGGAATCCCCGGCCGCGGAGAGGTTACGCCAGATTCACGATCCCCGCATCTGCGACAGCAAGAGCCGCGCGGTCGGGTCGGATTCGGCTTCGCGCGCCAGCGCCGTTTGCCCGCCCGCCGCATAGGCCGCCGCGGCGCGCAGCAGCGCCTCGAGCCGCGCCGACGCGCCCGCGAATCGAAGGCGCTGTAGGCGCCGCCGGTCAGCCGCGCGATCTCGCGAGAAGACCCGCCGCGCCGACGGGTCCTGCCCCTCCTGGAACATGAACGCCTTGACGCCCTGCAGCGCGAGTTCGCCGGCGAGCGCCGCGAGCGTGTCCGGGTTCTCCTCCATCGCGTCGCCGACGAACACCAGCGCGCCGACCTTCGCCCGCTTGGCCTCGTCGCGGGCGTGGGCCAGCACCCGCCGGATCTGGGTCTCGCCGCCGCGCACCTCGATCCGGCTCATGAGCTCGGCGAGCCCGCGCCCGCTCGGAGACGAAGCGCGACGCCCGGCACTCGTCCGAGGCCCCGGAAATAGACGAGTTGCACGTCGAGGCCGCCGGAGCGCGCGGCGGCCTCGAACATCTTGCGCCTGCAGGCGCTGCGCGACGTCCCAGGTCGGCTGCCGGCTCATCGTGGCGTCGAGCGCGAAGATCAGCCGCCCGCGCGTTCCGGCGGCGTCGGCGCGGGCGTCCGCCGCGCCGCCTCGACGAAGGCGGCGACGTCGTCGGACTTGGGTTGCTGCGGGACCGGAGAGTTGCGGGTCTTGTCCATGGCGTTTCAACAGGCTCTGGGGCGGACTGGCAGATTGGGCCGCCGCGCCGCTTTCGGCAAGCGGGACGGCGGAAATATTGTTTCTGCAAGCGATGCTCGGAGCGGGAAGACGGGACGCCGCCGGCCCACGGCCATAGTTTCGGGAAATCCTGTCTTATTTGCGAGCGGGCAATCGCCCAAGCCGGGCGCAAACGGGCTATCTGGCGCGGCCTGGGCCGCGCCCCTCGATGTCCCGACCGGGGCCGATGAGCTTGGCTGCGTCAGCGACGCCCCGCAGCGCCGCCTACACCCCCGTCGGGTGATAGTTCGGGCTCTCGCGGGTGATCGCGACGTCGTGGACGTGGCTCTCGCGCAAGCGCCGCGTTGGTGATGCGCATGAACTGCGCCTTGCTGCTGGAACACCGGGATCGTCTCGGCCCCGACATAGCCCATGGCGGCGCGCAAGCCGCCCGCGAGCTGGTGCAGGATCGCGCCGGCCGGGCCGCGGTAGGGCACCTGGCCCTCGACGCCCTCGGGCACGAGCTTCATCTGGTCCTTCACGTCCTGCTGGAAGTAGCGGTCGGCCGAGCCCGCGCCCATCGCGCCGAGCGAGCCCATGCCGCGGTAGCTCTTGTACGAGCGGCCCTGGTAGAGGAACACTTCGCCCGGGCTCTCGTCGGTGCCGGCGAGCAGCGAGCCGATCATCACGCAATCCGCCCCCGCCGCGATCGCCTTGGCGAGGTCGCCGGAATATTTGATGCCGCCGTCGGCGATCACCGGCACGCCGGCCGCCCTGCCCGCCTCGGCCGCCTCGAGGATGGCGGAGAGCTGCGGCACGCCGACGCCCGCCACGATCCGGGTGGTGCAGATCGATCCCGGCCCGATGCCGACCTTGATCGCGTCCGCGCCGGCGTCGATCAGCGCCTGCGCGCCCTCGCGGGTCGCGACATTGCCGGCGATGACCGCGACCTTGTTGGTCGCGCGCTGGATGCGCCGGACCTGTTCGAGCACCTGCTCGGAATGGCCGTGCGCGGTGTCGACGACGAGGCAGTCGACGCCCGCCGCCATCAGCAGTTCGGCGCGCGCGAAACCCTTGTCGCCGACGGTGGTGGCGGCGGCGACCCGCAGGCGCCCGTCGGCGTCCTTGGCGGCGTGGGGATGGGTCGTCGCCTTCTCGATGTCCTTGACGGTGATGAGGCCGACGCAGCGGCCCGCGTCGTCGACCACCACGAGCTTCTCGATCCGGTGCTGGTGGAGGAGGCGGCGCGCCTCGTCCTGGGTCACCCCCTCCCCGACCGTGATGACCTTGCGGGTCATGAGTTCGGTCACCGGCTGGCGCGGATCGTCGGCGAAGCGCACGTCGCGGTTGGTGAGAATGCCGAGGAGCTTGCCGGGCTTGCCGTCCGGGCCGGGCTCGACCACCGGAATGCCGGAGATCGAGGCGCGCCGCATGACGGCGAGCGCGTCGGCGAGCGTCGCGTCGGGAAAGATGGTGATCGGATCGACGACCATGCCGCTCTCGAACCGCTTGACCTTGCGCACTTCCTCGGCCTGGTCGGCGGGTTCGAGGTTGCGGTGGATGACGCCGATGCCGCCCGCCTGCGCCATGGCGATGGCGAGCCGCGCCTCGGTCACCGTGTCCATCGCCGAGGAGATGATCGGCAGGTTGAGCGAGATCGAGCGGGTGAGGCGGGTCGCGATGCTGACGCCGCTCGGCATCACGGTCGAATGGCCGGGCCTCAGCAGCACGTCGTCGAACGCAAGCCCCTCGGGAAAGCCGCCGTCAACGTTCGCCATTCGCCGATCCTTTTCGGTCCGCGGCGCGCCGGCCGCCTGCATGGCGCGGCTGCCTAACACGAGGAGCGCGAAGTTCCTAGGCGGCGGATGTCTGCGTCATCGAAATCGGCGCGCAATGATGGACGTCGCCGCTCCGGAGCGGCGGTCTCCCGCCCGACGTCTTTCGGCTAACGCCGGCGCCGCGCTGCGCCTAACCGCGGCGACGAAGACATCGCCGCTCCGGAGCGTCGGCCTCCCGCCCGACGTCATTCCGTGGCTACGCCGTCGCCGGTGAGGTCGCGCAGCACGCGCAGGAACACGCGCGCGCCGATCGCGATCAGGGCGTCCGGAAAGTCGTAGTCGGGATTGTGCAGGCCGGGACAATCCTCGCCCGCGCCGAGCAGGAAAAGGGCGGTCGGCGCGATGCGGCCGAACACGCCAAAATCCTCGGACGCCAGCATCGGCTGGCCGGCCTCGCCATGCGGAACGCCCTCGGCGTCCAGCGCGGCGGCGAGAGGCGCGACCGCCGCCGGCGCGTTGTCGCAATGGGCGAAGACGTCGGCATAGCCGATCGTGAGCTCCAGTCCCTGCGCGCTCGCGATGGCGTTGGCCAGCGCCTCCGCCTCGGCTGCGAGGCGGTTCATGCGGGCGTCGGTCAGGGTTCTCAGCGTCGCCCAGAGCTCCGCCTCTCCCGGCGCGACGCCGAAACTCCGCGCGCCCATTTCAGCATGGGTGACGGTCACCATGGCGAAGGCTTCGTCGAGCGCGCCGCGGCTCCCGAGCGCCGGTCAGGGCCGGCATGAGCGCGGCCAGCGCGGGCATCGGCGAAAGCCCCTGCCCCGGCGTGCTGGCGTGCGCGGTTCGCCCCGAAAGCGTGATCCTCATCCCCCGCGAGGCGCAGGCGACCGGGCCGGTCTTCAGCGCCGCATGGCCCAGCGGCTGGCCCGGCATGTTGTGCAGGGCGAAGCAGAAGTCCGGCGCGATTTGAGCGAACTTCGGATCGGCGACCACGGCCTCGGCCCCTGAGCCGTCCTCCTCGGCCGGCTGGAAGAGCAGCACGGCGCGGCCGCGCTTGGGGCGCTGGGCCGCGAGTCCGCGCGCGACGCCGGCGAGGATCGCCATATGGCCGTCGTGGCCGCAGAGGTGCGCGCACCCCGGACGCGTCGAGCGATGGGCGAAGGTCGAGACCTCCTTGATCGGCAGGGCGTCGAGTTCTGCGCGGATGAGGACCGTCGGGCCGGGCTCGGCGCCGTCATAGACGAGCGCGAGCCCATGGCCGCCGAGACCCGTGACGATCCGGTCCGGCCGGGTTGTCGGCTCGAGAAAGCGGCGGACCTCGCGCGCCGTCGCCTCTTCCTGGCCGGAAAGTTCTGGCGCGCTGTGCAGCGCGCGCCGCCAGTCCGCGAGCGCGCTCAGATCGTCACGGGTCAGGAGCATCGCCTGGCGGAATACACCTCATCGGGGAGACAGCCAATCGCGTGACAGAGGTTCATGCCGATCTGTGACTCCCAAGCCGGTCGTCATCGCGAGGAGCCGCGGAAGCGGCGACGCGGCGGTCCAGGGGCCACAGGCGCTCTACGCCCCCTGGATCGCCACGCTTCGCTCGCGATGACGAAGCCTCAGGCGGCCTGCGGCTTGAAGGCGAGCGCGACGCCGTTCATGCAGTAGCGCAGCCCGGTGGGCGGCGGCCCGTCGTCGAAGACGTGGCCGAGATGGCCGCCGCAGCGGCTGCACGCAACCGCGGTGCGCGCCATGAGGAAACTGCGGTCTTCGGTTTCGATCACGGCGCCTGGCAGCGGCTTCCAGAAGCTCGGCCAGCCCGTGCCGCTGTCGAACTTGGTCTCGGAGTTGAAGAGGTCGCGCCCGCAGCCGGCGCAGGCGAAGAGGCCCTTGCGGTGCTCCTTGAGGAGCGGGCTGGTGAACGGCCGCTCGGTGCCCGCCTCGCGCAGCACGTCGTATTGATCGGCGCTCAGGAGCTTGCGCCATTCGGTTTCGCTATGGACGACCTCGAACGCCGGCGCGGCCTTGGCCGGACGCGCGATCGTCCAGCCAAGCGCGGCCAAGGACAGGGATCCGAGGAAATGACGACGATCGACCATGACTGACCTCCGGTTCGCGAGTCGTTTTTCGTTCGCGGCGGGCGTTCGTTACAGGGCGCGCCTCCCCGAGGATTGCCATGGGCCGACCGTAGCGCGCAGCTCGGCTGCCGCCTGGAGCGTCAACCTGCCGCTAAGTCATTGAAATCGTTAGACTCTGGAGTTGAGAATCGGCCAAAACGGGGCGTAAGTCGTTGAAACCAAACAACCTTGGTCCGAAAACCGCGCTAAGGTCCTGGTCGCTCAGAGGCAGGCCTCCTTCGATCACGCCGGCCGGTGCCGCAGCAGCATGCCGTAGAGGTCGCGCGGATCGTCGGGGTCGGCGAGCAGGTCGAGGTTGACGAAGCTGCCCGTGTCCGGGGAAGCTGGTCGCGGATGTAGCGAAGCGCGGAAAAGTCCTCGATGGCGAAGCCGACGCCATCGAAGAGCGTGATCTGCCGCGCGTCCCGGCGCCCCGGCGCCTGGCCCGTCAGGACCTGCCACAGCTCGGTCACCGGATGGTCGCGCTCGAGCTGCTGGATCTCGCCCTCGATCCGGGTCTGCGGGGCGTATTCGACGAAAATGTCCGAGCGCAGCAGGATGTCGCGGTGCAGTTCGGTCTTGCCCGGGCTAGTCGCCGCCGATCGCGTTGAGGTGGACGCCGGCGCCGATCATGTTGTCGGTCAGGATGGTCGCGAAGCGCTTGTCCGCGGTGCAGGTGGTGACGATCTCGGCGCCGAGGATCGCCTCCTCGCTCGAACCGCAGGGGACGACCTCGAGTCCCGATCCCGCGAGGTTCGCAGCCGCCTTCCGGGTCGGCCAGCGGATCGATGTCGTAGAGCCGCACCGCCTCGACGCCGCAAAGCGCCTTGAAGGCGACCGCCTGGAACTCGCATTGCGCGCCGTTGCCGATGATCGCCATCGTCCGCGCGCTCCGGCGGCGCGAGCGACCCTGGCCGCAAGCGCGGACGTCGCCGCCGTGCGCAGCGCGGTCAGGATCGTCATTTCCGAGATCAGCATCGGATAGCCGCTGTCGACGTGGGACAGCACGCCGAAGGCGGTGACCGTCTGCCGGCCGGCCGCGACGTTCTTCGGATGGCCGTTGACGTACTTGAAGCCGTAGGTCGCCCCGTCGCTGGTCGGCATCAGCTCGATCACGCCCTCGGCCGAATGCGCCGGGATCCGCGGCGTCTTGTCGAATGCGTCCCAGCGCCGAAAATCCTCTTCGATATAGGCGGCGAGTTCGACGATCATGCGTTCGACGCCGATGTCCCACACGATCCGCATCATGTGGTCGACGCTGACGAACGGAACGAGGCTCAAAAGCCCCGGCCCCGGCGGGTTCATGGCTTTCGCTCCTGCTCATGGCTTGCGCGCGGCGCCGCGAAGGCTCAGACTGATCCCACGTCCGGTCGCCGACCGCGGCAATTCCGACCCCTTATATCGGAGCCGATCCCCGACATGAACGCCCCCGTTCGAAACTCCATCGCCGCCATGGTCCCCGAGCTGACCGAATGGCGGCGCGACCTCCATCGCCACCCCGAGCTCGAGCTACGAGGTGCCCCGCACCGCGCGCTTCGTCGCCGAGCGGCTTCGCGCCTTCGGCTTCGACGAGGTGATCGAGGGCGTGGGCAAGACCGGCGTCCTCGGCGTTCTGCACGGCGCGAAACGGCCCGGCGGCAGGCGCGGACAAGCGCGTGCTGTTCCGCGCCGACATGGACGCCCTGCCGATCCCCGAGGCGACCGGAGCGGAATACGCTTCGACCTCGCCTGGACGGATGCACGCCTGCGGCCACGACGGCCACACCACCATGCTGCTCGGCGCGGCGCGGCATCTCGCCGAGACCCGCGCCTTCGACGGAACCCTGGTCTTCTGCTTCCAGCCGGCGGAGGAAGGCGACGCCGGCGCGCAGGCGATGATCGACGACGGGATGCTCGAGCGCTTTCCCGGTCAAGGGCGCCTATGCGCGTGCACAACTGGCCGGGCGTGCCGGTCGGCTCGTTCGGGGTCGTGCGCGGGCCGGCGATGGCGGCGACCGGCAAGTTCCACATCACGGTCGAGGGCCACGGCGGCCACGCCGCGTTCCCGCACCTGACGCGCGATCCGATCGTGGCCGCCGCCGCGATCGTGTCGGCGGCGCAGACCATCGTCTCCCGCGTCGTCGATCCGCTCGATCCCGCCGTCGTGTCGATCACCTCGATCCACGCCGGCGAGGCCTTCAACGTGATCCCCGACCGGGTCGAGATGAAGTGCAACATCCGCTGCTTCTCGGAGGCGGTCGGGAAGACGATCGAGACGGAGCTTCGCCGCATCTGCGCGGACACGGCCGCCGCGCTCGGCGTGCGCGCAGCCGTCGAGACCCCCGACGGGCATCCCCTACCCGCCGACCGTCAATCATCCGGCGGAAACCGAGATCGCGCTCGAAGCCATGCGCGCGGTCGCAGGGCCGGAAAAGGTGCGCGACGACGTCAAGCCGGTGATGGGCGCGGAGGACTTCGCCTTCATCCTGCGGCAGGTTCCGGGCGCCTACATCTTCGTCGGCAACGGCGATACGGCGATGCTGCACAACCCGAAATACGATTTCAACGACGCGGCCATCCCGTATGGCGTCGCCTATTGGGTCGAACTTGCCCGGCGCGTGCTGCCGGCCTGAGCGCCCGTTTCGGAAGAGGCGCGGACAGCGCTATTCTGCCGGGCCGGCGGCATTGGCCGTGTCGAGCCGCGGCCGGCGCACTACGGCGCTGACGAGGCCGAGCACGACGATATTCAGAACGAGCGCGGCGATGCCGATGTTCACATCATCGAGCGCCGGGGGCAGAAACGGCAGCAGGTTCGTCAGAGTCAGGTGCTGCGTCGTCGTCAGCGCCACCATGCCGACCCCGGCGGCGATGCCCGCAAAGGCGCCGGCCTTGCTGACCGGATTGCGCGGCATGAGGCTCGCGATCAAAGCGGGAAAGAGCTGGGTGACGAAGGCGTAACCCATCAAGAGCAGCGCCACGATGGTCTGGCTGCCGCTGATCGCGAACCAGACCGCCACGAGCGCCCAGATCGGAACGGAGGCGCGAGCGATCAGCGCGATCCGATCGGGATTGGTGATTCCGGTCAGCGGCGCCAGGAGGTCGTTCGCGAACAGGGTCGCAGTCGCCATCAGAATCAACGAACCCGGCACCAGCGCAGTCAGGACGCCCGCGCCGCCGATGACGCCGACGAACCACGGGTCGAAGTTCTGTATCGCAATTTTGAACAGCGCCAGATCCACATCGCCGCCCTTCAAGCCCGGAACCTTGAGGACTGCGGCGAAGCCGACAAAGAACACGAACAGCAAGATAAGCTGGTAGAGCGGCATCACGATCGCGTTCTTGCGGAACACGCTCGCGTCCCGCGCGGTGAACGCCGCCCCGAACGAATGCGGCCACATGTAAAAGCCGAGCGCGGAAAGCAGCACGCTCGAGGTGAACCACAGCACGTTCTGGCCGCGCTCGGGGAGCGCGAGGAAACCGGGCTTCGCCTCGTCGATCGCGCTGAACATCGCGCCGAACCCGCCGTAAAGGTGAAGCGGCAGATAGATGCCCAGAAAGAGAACCACCAGCAGGATCAGCAAGTCCTTGACGACCGCGTTCCACGCGGAGCCGCGCACGCCCGACACCATGACGTAGGCGGTGACGATCGCCGCGCCGATCCAGATCGCGACATTGGGCGAGATCGACCCGTAGGAGCTGGTCGAGACGATAATGCCGAGCCCTTTGAGCTGAAGGACCATATAGGGGATCAGCGCCACGACCCCCACGAGCGCAACCAGCCCGCCAAGAAGGGGGCTCTCGTACCTGTGCCGGAAATAATGCGGCTGGGAAATGAGATGGTGGGCCCGCGCGTAACGCCAGATCGCGCGGCAACAGCCAGTAGGACAGGATGTAGGCGAGGCTGCCGTAGCAGAGGATGTAATAGGTCGGTCCGCCCTTGCCGTAGGCCCAGCCGCTGCCTCCGAGGAAAGTGAAGGTCGTATAGATTTCCCCGGCCATGAGCAGGAAGACGAAGATCGCCCCGAAGCCGCGGCCGGCGACCGTCCATTGCTCGAGGTTCATGTCCCTGCCGTGCGCGGCGCGCAGGCCGAGGCCCAGCGCCAGCGCCGCAAAGGCGAAGATGATGAGGAGCGCCGCGTTCAAGTTTGCCCGCCGTCGCCGCGATTGGAGGGATCGAAGGCGTAGATCACCGCCAGGATGGCCGAGGTCAGCACCACCCACATCACCAGCCAGGCAAGCAGGAAAGGCATGCCGAGCACCAGCGGCTGGGTCCGGTTGAGGAAGACGGGGCCGATCAGCATGCCGAGAAAGGGTAGCGCGGCGAGCCAGCGGATCACAGGGACACCTGCCGTGACGAGGTCGGTCGATTACGGATACACTGGGCTTCCGGGGCAAGCAAATGGACGAGGGGCACAAGCGGCGCTGCTCGCCTCGCAGGTTTCGACCTCATGCTTGGCGCCGGCGGCCCGAACCGTTCCGGGATTCGGCGCTCCGCCAGCCCGGCCCCCGCACGGAAAAAAGTTTTGCAAGGGGCGCCTCGCCCGCGCCCAGAAATCAAAGTACCTCTGTCGGTATGGACCACAGAACGACCGCCATCGAACGCGCTTTCCAACTGGCGCAATCCGGCCAAGCGGCCAGCGTCTCCGAAATCCTCGTTTCGCTTAAGCGGGAAGGATACTCGATCGATCAGATTCAAGGCCCCTCTCTCAGGCGTCAGCTCGCGAACCTGATCAGGTCCGCGCGTCCGGACCAGCGCCCCGCCGTCGAACGGGCAAAATAAAAAGGCCGCCCGCAAGGGCGACCTTTCTATGTTCAGTTTCAGGATCGTCAGCGCTTCGCTGCGTCCTTGATATCGCCGGCGGTTTGGTGGGCGGCGCCCTTGGCCTTGTCCATCTTGCCTTCGGCCTGCAGCGACTTGTCTCCCGTCAACTTACCAGCCGCGTCCTTGATGGCGCCCTTCGCCTTGTCGGCCGCGCCTTTGACGTGCTCTTTGTCCATGATCAGGTATCCTTCGTTTCGCCACCCGCGTCATAACAACAAGCAAGGCGCCCGCGAGTTCCGCCCCGGCGACATGATCAGGAAAATAGATCGCCCTGTCGCACACGGTCTGCGGCCCAGCGGCGTCGAGCGGGTTGCCCCGGACGCGCCTCGCCACCATTCGACCACGCTCTCGCCGCGAAGCGCAGCTAGCCACGGCGGCGGTAGGGACTGGAGTGGCAGATTGCGGACATCGTTCGCATTATCAGGCGCGGGCACGTCGCCGCGCGGCGACGAATATGAGACCGGCGATCGGATCGCCCTTTTTCTCGACGTCGATGGAACGCTGATCGATATCGCCGAGCGTCCCGAGCGTGTCACGGTTCCGGCGGGCCTCGTCGATAGCGTCGCCGCAGCGGCCATGAAAACCCAACGGCGCGCTGGCGCTGGTCAGCGGCCGCCCGATCGCCGAGCTCGACCGGCTTTTCGCGCCGCTGCATCTGCGCGCTGCTGGCGTTCACGGGGCCGAGTTGCGGCTCGATCCCGGCGACGACCCCGCCCCCGCCGCCGGCGCAGACCCTATGCCGCCCGGCCTGGACTCCGAGCTGAGCGCGATCGCCAGCGAATTCCCCGGAACTTTCATTGAGAACAAGCATTACAGCTGCGCGGTTCACTACCGCCAAGCGCCGGCTGTCGGCGACGCCTTGCGGGCGCGGCTCGCGCGCCTCGTCGAAACCCAGCCGCAATCGGGGATCACGATGCTGGAGGCGCATTGCGCGTTTGAATTGAAGTCTCGGCAATTCGACAAGGGTCGCGCGGTGGAAGCTTTTCTTGAGACGCCGGCTTTCATGGGCCGCACCCCGATCTTCATCGGCGATGACGACACGGACGAGGCCGGTTTCGCCGCCGTCAACGCGCGAGGCGGTCGCGCCTATTCGGTCGGCCGCCGTCGCCCGGGCGTTGTCGCGACGTTCGAAAGTCCCAGCGCGGTGCGCGGCTGGCTCGCCGCCTTCGCCAGAGGCGGCGCGTCCGCATGAACGGTTCGAATCTGCCGCGGCGGCAGCCGCTCGATCTCGCGTTGATCGGAAACAGTTGCGTCGCCGCGCTGGTCGATCAGCAGGCCCGGATCGTCTGGTGGTGTTTCCCGCGCTTCGACGGCGATCCGGTGTTTTCGCGACTTCTGACGGGCGACGAGGAGAAGGGTTTCTGCGACGTCACGCTGCACGGCCTGAAGTCCAGCGAATCGCGCTACGTCCGCAACACCGCGATCGTCGAGACGATCCTCACCGCCGAGGACGGCGCGGTCGCTCCGCATCACCGATTTCGCGCCGCGCTTCGACCGGTTCGAGCGTCCGTTTCGTCCGCCGCAGATCGTTCGAAGGCTCGAGCCGCTCGTCGGGCATGCCGCGGATCGCCATCCGCGTCCGGCCGACCCACAATTACGGCCGCCCCACCTCCAACGCCGTCGTCGGCTCGAACCACATCCGCTACGTCGGCGGGCCGCATGTCATGCGTCTGACGACCGACGCGCCGCTCTCCTACATCGTCAACGAGATCACCTTCCCGCTCACGCGGCCGGTCAGCCTGGTCTTCGGTCAGGACGAGCCGTTCCTGACCGCGATCGACGCGACCAGCCGCGAATTTCTCGACCACACGCGCGAGTATTGGCTCGACTGGTCGCAGGAATCTGGCCGTTCCCTTCGAATGGCAAGAGGCGGTGATGCGCGCGGCGATCACCCTGAAGCTCTGCGCTTTCATGGAGACCGGCGCGATCGTCGCCGCGCATACGACATCGATACCGGAGGCGCCGGGCTCGACCCGCAACTGGGACTATCGCTTCTGCTGGCTGCGGGACGCCTATTTCGTCGTCGACGCGCTGAACCGGCTCGGCGCGACGCAGACGATGGAATCCTACATCCACTACATCACCACCATCGCCATCGACAGCGGCCCGATGCAGCCGCTGCACGGCATCATTCCGTTCACGCCGCTCGAGGAGTGGATCGCGCCCGACCTCGCGGGCTTTCTGGGCCATGGGCCCGGTCCGGGTCGGCAATCAGGCGGTCCACCAGACACAGAACGACGTCTACGGCAGCGTCGTCCTCGCGGCGGCGCAGATGTTCGTCGACGAACGCCTGCCGGCGATGGGCGACGAGTCGCTGTTCCGGATGCTCGAGACGCTCGGCGAGCGGGCGCTGGCGGCGCGCGTTCGAGCCGGACGCGGGCTCTGTGGGAATATCGGACCCGCGAGCGTCCGCACACCTATTCGGCGACGCTGTGCTGGGTGGCCTGCGACCGGCTCGCCCGGATCGCGCGGCGGCTCGGACTTGGCGACCGCGCCGCCTACTGGAAGACGAGCGCGTCGACGTTGCGAGAGAAGATTCTCGGCCGAGGCCTGGGACGAGACGCAGGGCGCGCTGACCGGCGCGTTCGGCGAACCCGCGCTCGACGCCAGCGTCCTGCTCGTCGCCAAGCTCGGCCTGTTGCCGCCGAGCGACCCTCGATTCGTCAAGACCTGCGAGGCGATCGGCCGGACGCTCGATGCGCAAGGGCCGGATCATGCGCTACACCGCGCCCGACGATTTCGGGCCGCCCGAGACCGCGTTTCTCGCCTGCAACTTCTGGTACATCGACGCCCTCGCTTCGATCGGCCGGGCGGACGAAGCGCAGAGAATTGTTCGAGGCGATTCTCGCTCAATCGCAACGCCTTCGGCCTTCTGTCCGAGGACATTCACCCCGAAACCGGCCAGCTCTGGGGCAACCTGCCGCAGACCTATTCCATGGCCGGAATCATCAATACCGCGACGCGATTGTCGTCGAGCTGGGAGGAAGCATGGGCGCGCGCTTGATCATCGTCTCCAACCGCGTCGCGGCGCCGGATCCGAAGGGCGCGCCCGCGGCCGGCGGCATGGCGGTGGCGGTGAAGGCCGCGCTCAAGAACCGCAACGGCATCTGGTTCGGCTGGAGCGGCGAGGTCTCGGACGAGCCCGACCCCGAGCCCAAGGCGATCGAGGTCAAGAAGGTCACCTACGTCCTCATCGATCTGTCGAAGAACGACGTGCAGGAATATTACAACGGCCTCGCCAACAGCGTGCTGTGGCCGATCCTGCACTACCGCGGCGACCTGCAGGAATACTCGCAGCGCGGACGCGCGCGGCTACATCCGGGTCAACCGCATGTTCGCCGACCAGCTGAGCCCGCTCGTCAAGGAGGACGACGTCGTCTGGGTGCACGACTATCATCTGATGCTGCTCGGCCGCGAGTTGCGCGCGCGCGGCCATAAGCAACCGGATCGGCTTCTTCCTGCACACGCCCTGCGCGCCCGCCGGACATTCTCCAGACGCTGCCGCAGCACGACCTGATCTTCGGCAGTCTCGTCGATTACGACCTCGTCGGCTTCCAGACCGCCAACGATCGCGACAATTTCGCCCGCTATCTCGAGGCGCTCGGCGCAAAAGCGCGCGGCGGCGGCGCGTACGAAATGAACGGCCGCCAGGTGCGGCTCGGCGACCTTCCCGGTCAGCATCGAGACCAAGGCCTATACGCGCCTCGCGCGCAACGCGGGACGCTCCGCGATGGTGTCGCTGGTGCGCGAAAGCCTCGGCGGCAATCAAGCCTCGTGCTCGGCGTCGACCGCCTCGACTATTCGAAGGGAATCCCGGACCGCATCAAGGCGTTCGAGCGCTTCCTCGAGAAGCAATCCGGAATGGCGCGGAAAGGTGACGCTGCTGCAGATCACCCCCAAGAGCCGAACCGAA
Source organism: uncultured Alphaproteobacteria bacterium (assembly GCA_963783275.1). Taxonomy (GTDB): domain Bacteria; phylum Pseudomonadota; class Alphaproteobacteria; order Rhizobiales; family Beijerinckiaceae; genus Roseiarcus. Next base: position 131,425 of record CAWANA010000002.1, read on the forward strand.
GTCAAGGAATACGGCGAGATCGAAGCCGAGGTGACCGGCCTCATCGGCAGGGTCAACGGCCGCTTCGGCGACGCCGCCTGGACGCCGATCCGCTACGTCAACCGCTCCTACTCCCGCACCGTGCTCGCGGGCATGTATCGCGCCGCCGACGTCGCGCCTGGTGACGCCGCTGCGCGACGGCATGAATCTCGTCGCCAAGGAATATCTCGCCGCGCAGGATCCGGACGATCCCGGCGTGCTGGTGCTGTCCCAGTTCGCGGGCGCGGCGCGCGAGCTCGAACAGGCGTTGATCGTCAATCCGCACGAGATCGACGCGGTGGCGGGGGCGATCAAGCGCGCGCTCGAAATGCCGCTCGAGGAGCGGCGCGAGCGGCATGCGCCGATGCTCGCGCATCTCCAGGCGAACGACATCACGAAATGGGCCGAGGATTACCTGACCGACCTCGCCGACGCGCGCTCGGCCCGCCGGCTGCTCAACAGCCTGCGCACGCTGTTCGGAGCGCCGCAGGCCCGCGAGCCGATGGCGATATTTTAGGGTCTCCTCCGGGACCTCGTGCTGAGGAGCCCACGCAGGGGGCGGTTCGAAGGACAAGCCAACGAGCGTGGTTCGAGGCCCTCGGGCAATGGGCGCCTGCCACCGTTTCCGGGACGCTTCAGATCTCGAACTCGATGCCGATCTCCATGACCTGCGCGCTCGGAAGCCTGAAGTAGGCGTCGGGACGTTGGGCGTTGCGGTGCATGAAGGCGAAGATCGCCTCGCGCCAGCGCGGCAGTCCGGGGCGCTTGCCGAGCGGGAGAATTGTTTCGTGACCCGTGAAGTAGACCGCCCGGCTCAAGATCGAACTTTTCGATCTTCCCGCGCGCCATCGCGTCGGCGAGACCTTGCGGCACATCCGGCTGCTCCATGAAGCCAAAGCGCAGCTCGGTCCGCGTAAGCCCCTCGTCGATCGGGGAGACCCTGATCCGGTCGTCATCCGGCGCGTGAGGGGTCTCGGTCATTTCGACTGCGACCAGCAGCACATTCTGATGCATGGTGCGGTTGAAGTTGACGTTGTGCGAGAGCGCCAGCGGCACGCCCTTGGTCAAGCGGCCCATGACGATGGCGGTCCCGTCGATGCGGACCGGCGGGTTGACGCGCAGACGCTCAATGAAGTCCTGCGTGCGCTCGCGGATATCGACACGCAAGGCGTCGAGGACCTGCGTGCCCTTTCGCCACGTCAGCATGAGGAACGAGATCGCGAAGGCGATCATGAGCGGGAACCAGCCGCCGTCCAGCAGCTTGGTCGAGGTCGAGGCAAAGAACAGAAGGTCGAGCGCGAGCAGGCAGCCGTTGACCGAGTAGACGATGAGCGGGTTGAACTTCCAGTGCAGCGCGACGGACGTCGCCAACAGCGTGGTGATCACCATAAGGAGCGACACCGCGATGCCGTAGGCGCCGGCGAGCGCGTCCGACGAGCCGAAGCCGACCACCGCCGCGATCGTGCCGGCTGCCAAGGCCCAGTTCACGAACGGCAGGTAGATCTGCCCGATCTCGCGACCTTCCGTATGAATGATGGTCATCCGCGGCAGGAAGCCGAGATTGATCGCCTGCTGCGTCAGGGAATAGGCGCCGGAGATGATCGACTGCGAGGCGATCACGGTCGCGACCGTCGCCAGCAGGACAAGCGGGTAATGCGCCCATTGCGGCGCGAGCGCGTAGAACGGGCTGTCGAGAACCTCAGGAGAGTTGGGCTCGGCGAGGAGGAGCCCGCCCTGGCCGAAATAGCTCAGCGTCAGCGCCGGCAGCGCCACGCCAAACCAGGCGACGCGAATCGGCAGCGGCCCGAAATGGCCCATGTCGGCATAGAAAGCTTCGCCACCCGTCACGGCCAGGAAGGCGCCGCCAATCACGACCAGCGCCAGCGGGCCGACGCTCCAGAGATAGGTTACGGCCGGAACGGGGCTCAGAGCGGCGAGGATCGCCGGCGATTCGATGATGCCGCCGATCCCCAGAACGCCCGAAATGATGAACCAGACGAGCATGACCGGACCGAAAATGCCGCCCAGCCAGGACGTGCCGTTGCGCTGGATGACGAAGAGCCCCGCGAGAATGACGACCGTCAGCGGCACGACGAAGTGTTCCATCTGCGGCGCATAGATCTTGAGGCCTTCGATGGCGGACAGGACGGAGATCGCGGGCGTGATCGTGCCGTCGCCGTAAAGCAGCGTGGCGCCGATGAGCCCGACGGCCAGCAGCGCGGCGCGGCGTCCGTTGTGTTTGGCGCGGCGCGGACTGACGAGCGCCAGCAGCGCCAGAATGCCGCCCTCCCCGTGGTTGTCCGCCCGCATGATCAGGATCGCGTACTTGATGGATATGACGATGATCAGCGACCAGAAGATCAGCGAGACGATGCCGAGCACGGCCTCCGGCGTCACCTGCCCGGTTGGGCTTGCCGCCTTGGCGGCGGTGTTGAGGGTGTAGAGCGGGCTGGTGCCGATGTCGCCGAACACCACGCCCATGCACGCGAGCGCAGCCCACCCCAGCGAACGCCCCTTGTCCCCGTGCGCCGTATGCGTTGTCGTCCCCAGATTCGCCGTCGCACTCATGCCGAGCGCCTTGTTCTTGCCGGGCGTCTGGTCCTGGGCGCAGCGGCCCGCCCGAGCGGTCGCATCGCAGCCTGAGAATGCAATTGTCCGCCTCAACGTCGCAGGCGTCAATTCGGAGAAAGTCGGGTATGTCGCAGCGGCTTGGCGCTCAAATCAGGGATTGGCGCGGGGCTCGGCCTTCGCTCTTCGCCCGCCAAGCTCGATGATCTCGTTGGTGATCTCCTCCTGCCGCAGCTGGCGGGAGCGGGCGATCAGCTCGTCGAGCATCTTGGCGACGTTGCTCTTGGCCGCCGTCATCGCCCGCATGCGCGCCTCGTTCTCGGCGGCGAGCGACAGGGTCAGCGCCTCGCACAGCTCCGCGAACACGTATTCCTCAGCGAGCCGCATCAGCAGGACCTGCGGCGCCATCGAAATGATCGGCGGCCCGCGCGGTGCGCGTCCGCGGAAAGCGGGCGAAATCGAACGGCGCCACCGAGCGGTCGACGACCTCGATCTCGCCCGCCGACGGCGTCGCATGGATCACATTGACCCGTGTCGCGCGGCCCGATCCGATGCGGGCGTAGAGCTGCTCGGTCACCCGGTCGGCGAGCGCGCCGACTTCGGCGACATGGGCGATCATCGGCCGGCTCCAGCCGATTGCGAGGCCGCGCTCGTCCGCCGCCAGCACGCCGCGCGCGCCGAGCACGATGAGTTCGCGCGCGTGATCGCCGTCGGCTTTCAGCGCGCGCTCGGCGACGTCGAGCACCCGACGGTTGAACGTGCCGGCGAAGCCCTGCTCGGCGCAGACCGCAATGACGAGATGGCCGCCCGGCCGGCGCGCGCGCCCTCGCGGGCGCGTCGTCGACGAGCGACAAAGCCTGGCCGATCGCTGCGCCGACCGTCGCGGCGTAGGCGCGTACGCCCTCGACATGGGTGCGCGCCTCTCGCGCCCGCGCCCCGGCAATGCCGCGCATGGCCCCGATCACCGAGGACAATTGCTGCACCGAGCGGATGCGCCCGACGACGTCGCTGAGGCGCTCGGTCACGGAACGGGCCCTGCCCTGACGAGCGCGCGCACGGCCTCGACCAGCTTCGTCCGCGTCGCGTCGTCGCATGTCCCCTTGGTCATGACCTGCGCTACGGCGTCGGGCGCGAGCGCGTCGAGCTGGGCCGCGATCCGCGCCCGCGCTTCGGCGATCTTCGCGACCGGCGCGGCGTCGAACACGCCGTCGGCGAGCGCCGCAAGCAGCGCGACCTGATCGACCAGACGGAGCGTCGCGAACCGCGGCTGGGCGAGCAGCGCGCGGATGCGTTCGCCGCGCGCGATCGTCGCCTTGACCCGGCTGTCGGTCATGCCGCCGAAGCGGGTGAACATTTCGAGCTCGAGGAACTGCGAATAGTCGAGCCTGAGCCGGCCGGAGGCGGCGCGCAGCGCCGGCGCCTGCGCCTTGCCGCCGACCCGGCTGACGGAGAGGCCGACATCGACCGCCGGGCGCTGGTTGGCGGCGAACAGGCGCGAGTTCGAGCACGATCTGCCCGTCGGTGATCGAGATGAGGTTGGTCGGGATGAAGGCCGAGAGATTGCCGGCGTCGGTCTCGGCGATCGGCAGCGCGGTCAGCGACCCGCCGCCGAGTTCGGGCGCGAGCTTCGCCGCGCGCTCCAGAAGCCGCGCGTGAACGTAAAAGATGTCGCCCGGGAAGGCCTCGCGTCCCGGCGGCTCGTGGGTGAGGAGCGCAAGCTCGCGGTGGGTCGCGGCGTGCTTGGTGAGGTCGTCGACGATGATGAGCGCATGGCCGCCCTTGTCGCGGAAATATTCGGCGATGGTGAAGCCGGCGAAGGGCGCGATCCATTGCAGCGCCGCCGAGGAGGCGGCGGAGGCGACGACGAAGACGCAGCGCTCCGGCGCGCCCATCGCCTTGACCGCCTCGACCACGCGCTCGACCGCCGTCGACCGCTGGCCGACCGCGACATAGACGCAGATCATGTCGGAGCGCTTCTGGTTGATGATCGTGTCGACGGCGATCGCCGTCTTGCCGGTGGCGCGGTCGCCGATGATCAGCTCCCGCTGGCCGCGGCCGAGCGCGAACAGGGCGTCGACCACCAGCACGCCGGTCGCGACCGGCTCTTCGACCAGCGCCCGATCGATGATCGCCGGCGCCGGGCGTTCGATCGGGCCAGAAGCGCCTCGGCCGCGAATCGGCTCGTCGCGGTCGAGCGGCCGGCCGAGCGGGTCGACGACGCGCCCGAGCAGGCCCGGGCCGACCGGCACGCGCGCGACCTCGCCGGTCGCCGTCGACCAGCGAGCCGACGCCGATCGCCTCGGCCTCGTCGAAGATCGCCGCGTTGATCGCGTCCCTGTCGAGCGACAGCGCATAGCCCATCCGGCCGCCTTCGAAGCGCAGAAGCTCGCCGAGCCGCGCCTCGGGAAGGCCCGACACGCGGGCGACGCCGTCGGCGATCTGCCTCCACCCGCCCGACCGACTGCGCGTCGGCCTTGAGATCGACCCGGGCGAGCGCCTCGCGCTCGTCCGCGAGCCAGCGTTCGCCGTCAACGATGGACGCCGTCATGGCGGGTCAACTCCTCGACGATGCGTTTGAGGTCTTCGCGAAAGCTGTTGCGCACGACCGCGTGCGGCGGTCTCGACCTCGAGCCCGGCGATCAGCGCCGGGATCGACCGCGACGGCGAAATCGACCGGCCGCCCGAGCGCGCGGGCGAAGGCGTCGCGGCAGCTTTGCGTCTCAGCCGGCGTCAGCGGCCGAGGGCGCGGTCAGTTTCGCCGGACTCGCCGGCGCCGAAGCCGTCGCGGCTCGCCTCGGGCAGCGACGCCAGCGCGCTCGGCGAGTCCGTCGATGAAGCCGTCGACCGCGCGCCGTATCCGGCAGCCGCTCGACGAGCTTGCGGGCGACGTCGACCGCGAGCCGCGCCGAGCGGTCGGAGGCCGCCGACTCCTCGGCGGCGCGCGCCCAGCGCATTTCCGTCTCGGCCGCGGAGCGCACCTGGTCCGCGTCCTCCTTGGCCGCCGCGAGCGCCGCTTCGCGCTGGGCGTTGGCTTCCTCGGCCGCCTGGCGCAGCACGGCGTCGCGGGCGGCGGCGATCTTGTCGCTCTCGATCTCAGCTGCCTCGCGCGCCGCGATCGCCTTGGCCTTCTCCGCTTCGGCGTCGCTCATGAGCTTGGCCGCCGCCGCCTGCCGCTCCTCCATGATCGCGATCACCGGGCGGAACAGGAAGCGGGCGAGAATGGCGACGAGAATGAGGACGTTGACCGTCTGCAGGCCGAGCGTCCACCAGTCGATCCGCATGTCGCTGCGCGGCCTATTTGACGAACGGGTTGGCGAACAGCACCAGAAGGGCGACGACGAGGCAGTAGATCGCCATCGTCTCGATCATGGCGAGGCCGACGAACAGGGTGCGCGAGATGGTGCCGGCGGCTTCGGGCTGGCGCGCGATCGCCTCCATCGCCGAGGCGACCGCCATGCCCTCGCCGATTCCCGGCCCGATCGCGCCGAGGCCGACGGCGAGCGCGGCCGAGAAGATGCTGACGGCTTGAATGAGGTCGTTCACGGCTTCGACTCCGAGGAAACGCCTGGGCTTCGCGGCGCTCGCCGACCGCGGCGCCGATGAACACGGTCGCAAGGACCGCGAAAATGTAGGCCTGCACGGCGCCGGTGAGCAGATCGAGCGCCATCAGCGGGATCGGCACGAGGAGGCCCGCGAGGGTCAGGATGATGCCGATGATGAACACGCCGCTCATCACGTTGCCGAACAGGCGCACGATCAGCGAGAAGGTGCGGGTGAACTGCTCGACGATGTTGAGCGGGATCATGACCCAGGTCGGCTCGGCGTAGGTCGCGAGATAGCCGCCCAACCCCCGGCGTGCGAACGCCCCAGCCGATGGTCGCGACGAAGATGATCAGCGCCATCGCGGCGTCGGTCTCGATATGCGCGGTCGGCGGCTCGACGCCGGGGATGAGCGACGACCAGTTCGAGACCAGCGTGAACAGGAAGATCGAGCCGATCAGCGCCCGGAACGGCGCAGGGTCGGTCTGCATCGTGTCGCGGATCTGGCTGTCGACGGTCGAGACGACAAGTTCGAGCAGGGTCTGGCCCTTCGACGGGATGAGCGTGAGCCGCCGGGTCGCCAGCGCCGAGCCGAGGCCGAGCGACAGCGATGATCGCCCAGGAGACGACCACCGGCTCGGTGATCCCGACCGGGCCGACATGAAACAGCGGCTCGAGGGTCGAGCGGAGACTTCACGCGAGCCTCCGGTAGCGGCGCGTCAGAATGAGGCGCACGACGAGCACGCCCGCCGCCGCGGCGAGGAAGGTATTCGCGCCCTGCCGCGCGATCAGCGACGAGCGCGATCGCGAGCAGCACGAAGCGGCAGCCCCTGGATCGCGAGGCCGAGCCCGGTCCGGTTTTCGCGCATCAGCGCGACGCTCCACCACAGCGAGAGAAAATGCGCCGCCCCGAGAGCCGCGCCGAGGGCGAAGGCGCCGATGAGCAGCGCGACCGTCATTGCCGGTGCATCCATCGCCACGCCGTCCACATCCCCGCCGCCGCGCCGAGCATGATCAGCGGCGCGGTGAAGAAGATGCCGGTCTTCAACGGCCCGTCGAGCCAGCGGCCGAGCGACGACGCCGAGCAGGATCGGCGCGACGATCGCCCAGCCGAGCACGCCGATCTGGCCGAGACGCGTGGCGATCGTCGGCTCGCGGTCCGCGCGGAATTTCCGGTCGCGCTCGGCCGCGGCCCGGGCGGCGTCCTGCAGCTTGCCGTTGCGCGGGTCGAGCGGCGAGATCATGGCGCGGCCTCGCCGGTGAAGGGCGGGTTCCCGTCGCCCTGCGCATGACCGTCGCCGCGCAGGTAGCGCATGAGCTGGCGGACCGCGCGGGCGTGCAGCTGCGTCTGCTCGACCTTGGCGCGCCGGTCGGCGTCGATCTCGGCGGCGCGCTCGGCGGCGACGTCGGCCTCGAGCTTCTCCAGATCGTCGCCGATCGTCCCGCGCCGGCAGGCGATCGCGACGCGGTCGCCGCCGGTGACCGTCAACACGCCGCCGCTCAAGCGCGCAGTAGCGCGTCGGTCGTACCGTCGCGGGTCCAGCGCACGACCGAGGGCGGCAGCACGGTCAGGAGATCGGCGTGGCCGGGCAGCACGCCGAAGGCGCCGCTCTCGTCCTCGGCGCGCAGCGAACGGACGTCGTCGGCGTCGATCAGGATCGCCGCCGGCGTCGACGATCGTGAGGCGCAGGCGCGCCGCTCATGCCGGCGCCTCCGCAGGCTTGCGCTCGGCGGCGCGCGCGGCGTCCTCCTTCGCGCGCGCCTCGTCGAGGTCGCCGACCATGTAGAGCGAGCTTTCGCGCCAGTCGTCGCAGTCGCCGTCGAGGATCGCCTTGCAGCCGGCGACCGTGTCGGCGACCTTGACCGAGCGGCCCGGGAACGCCGGTGAAGGCCTCGGTCACGGCGAAGGGCTGCGTCAGGAAGCGCTGCAGGCGGCGGGCGCGCTCGACCATCTTGCGGTCCTCGGCGCCGAGCTCCTCCATGCCGAGCAGCGCGATCACGTCCTGCAGCTCGCGATAGTGCTCGATCGCCCGGCGCGTCTCGGTCGCCACCGCTCACATGCTCCTCGCCGACCACCAGCGGGTCGAGCAGGATCGAGGACGAGGCGATCGGATCGACCGCCGGATACATGCCCTCGGCCGCCATGCCGCGCGACAGCACCACCATGCTGTCGACATGGGCCGCGATCGTGGTGACGGCGGGGTCGGTGAAGTCGTCGGCCGGCACGTAGACCGCCTCGATCGCCGTGACGGAGGCGTCGCCGACCGAGGCGATGCGCTCCTGCAGCGCGGCGACCTCGTCGGCCAGCGTCGGCTGGTAGCCGACGCGCGACGGCGCCCGGCCGAGCAGGCCGGACACCTCGGCGCCCGCCTGGACGAAGCGGAACACGTTGTCCATCAGGAGGAGAACGTTCTGGCGCCGGACGTCGCGGAAATATTCGGCGATCGTCATCGCGGTCATCGGCACGCGCCAGCGCGCGCCCGGCGGCTCGTTCATCTGGCCGTAGACGAGCGCGGTGCGTGCGAGCACGCCCGAATTGGTCATGTCGAGCAGCATCTCGTGCCCCTCGCGCGAGCGCTCGCCGACGCCCGCGAAGACGGAGATGCCCTTGTAGCTCTCGACCATGGCGTGGATCAGCTCCATCACCAGCACGGTCTTGCCGACGCCGGCGCCGCCGAACATCGCGGCCTTCCCGCCTTGCGCGAGCGGCGCCAGCAGGTCGATCACCTTGATGCCGGTGGCGAAGAGCTTCGTCGTTCCCGGTCTGGGCCGAAAAAGGCGGCGGCTTGCGGTGGATCGGCCAGCGCGGCGCGTCGGCCGGCAGCGGCGGCCCGCGGTCGCCGATGCCGGCCGAGCACGTCCATCAGCCGCCCGAGCGTCGACTCGCCGACCGTGATCGTAACCGGGCCGCCGGCGCCGCGCGCTGCGTCGCCGCGGCGCAGGCCCGTGGTCGGCTCGAGCGCAATGGCGCGGGCGGTATGGGCGTCGAGATGGGCCTGGATTTCGGCGACAACGACGCGGCCGTCGGAATCGACAATTTCGACCGCGTCTTCGATCGGCGGCGGGCCGCCCTCGAATGCCAGGTCGATCACGGCGCCGCGAATCGCGACCACCGTCCCCTCGACCCGCTTTTCGGCCATCGAATCCGCTCCTGCGTCGGGGGCGGCGGGAGCTTCGCACGCCGGCCGCCCTCGCGCAAAGCGGCATCAAGCCGCGGCGCTCGCATCAAACCGCCTTTTGTTGACATTTCGGCGATATTCGACTATGTGAAAAGCGGCCGAGAGCGAAGCAAGGCTCCGGCACGGCGTTGGCGACGCGCTTCGCGCCCACGCATGGCGAGCCAGAGACTTACGCCACGGCCCCGCGATCGTTCGCCTGGGCCCTCGAAGCCTCCACCCCCGGCGCGGATGACTATTCGTCCGCGCGATGCGAGATACCAATGAACTTTAATGAACTCGGCCTGAGCGAAAAAGTGCTCAACGCCGTCGAAGCGGCCGGCTACGACACGCCCACGCCGATCCAGGAGCAAGCCATCCCCTACGCGCTGCAGGGGCGCGACGTGCTGGGCATCGCCCAGACCGGAACCGGCAAGACCGCCGCCTTCACCCTGCCGATGCTGTCGCTGCTCGAGCGCGGGCGCGCCAAGGCGCGCATGCCGCGCACGCTCATCCTGGAGCCGACGCGCGAGCTCGCCGCCCAGGTGGAGGAAGCCTTCGTCAAATACGGCGTCAATCACAAGCTCAGCGTCGCGCTCCTGATCGGCGGCGTGTCCGACGGCGAGCAGAAGACCAAGATCGACCGCGGCGCGGACGTCGTGATCGCGACGCCCGGCCGCCTGCTCGACCTCACCGAGCGCGGCGGCCTGCTGCTCACCGGCATCGAGATTCTGGTGATCGACGAAGCCGACCGGATGCTCGACATGGGCTTCATCCCGGACATCGAGCGCATCTGCAAGCTGGTGCCGTTCACCCGCCAGACCCTGTTCTTCTCGGCGACCATGCCGCCGGAGATCACCCGCCTCACCGAACAGTTCCTGCACAATCCGGTGCGCATCGAGGTCTCCCGCGCGGCGACCACCGCCGAGAACATCACCCAGACGCTGGTGCCCTCGGGCGGCGCGCCGCACGACAAGCGCGCGACCCTTCGCCGCATCATCAGCGGGGCGGACAATTTCAAGAACGCCCTCATCTTCTGCAACCGCAAGCGCGACGTGCAGGTGGTCTACCGCTCGCTCCAGAAGCACGGCTTCTCGGTCGACGCGCTGCACGGCGACCTCGACCAGCGCGCGCGCATGGCCGCGCTCGACGCCTTCCGCGCCGGCCAGGTGCAGCTGCTCGATCTGCTCCGACGTCGCCGCGCGCGGCCTCGACATTCCCGACGTCAGCCACGTCATCAACTACGACGCGCCGCATCATTCCGAGGATTACGTCCACCGCATCGGCCGCACCGGCCGCGCCGGCAAGACCGGCCAGGCGCTGACCATCGTCACCCGCAGCGACTCGAGGTCGATCGCCGAGATCGAGAAGCTGATCGCCCGCAAGATCGACTGGCAGGAAGGCGCCGAGATGCCTCCCGAAGAGGAGGGCGACGGCGCGGAACGCCATCACGATCGGCGCGGAAACCGCGGCGAACGCGGCGAGCGGCACGGCCGGCGCGGCGAGGAGCGGGCGCCCCGCGAGGCTCGGCCGGACCGTTCCGGCGAACGCGGGCCGCCGTCCCGGCGACATCGCGCCGAACGGCCGCCGCAGGACGGGGTCGCGGCGCAGACGGAGCAACCCGAGTATCGCAGCGCCGAGCCCGCCGGCATCGTGTCGAGCGCCCGGCCGAGGAGCGCGTCGCGGCGCCGCCTGTGCGTCCTGGCGAGCCCGGCATCGATTCACGCCGGCATCGCGCCGAGCGTCCGCCGCAGGAGCGGGTCGCTGCGGAGCAGGAGCGCTTCCGCGAACGCGCGGCGCGCCGCCGGCGGAGCGCCTCGGCGCGAGCGGCCGCACCGCGAAGACGACGCGCCGGTGATCGGCCTCGGCGACCACGTGCCAAGCTTCCTTCTGCGTCCCGGTGCCGAAGCGGAATCCCAGTCCGCAGGAACCCGAGCGCATCACGGAGGACTGACCGCGCCGCTTCCCATGGGGGGTGAACGGCGATGCTCAGATTTGGGTTTGTCCGCATTTTCGCGATCCTGGTGGTCGGGATCGCTATTCCCTTCGGCTTTACCGGCTCAGCCGCGCAGTCGGCCTGCCGCTCATGATCGCCGCGGCGGTGGCCCTCGGCCTCGCCTATGGCGCGATCAAGGCCGACAACCCCTGGTCGGGCGACGGCCTTTTTCAGAATCTGCAACTCATGAGCGTCGTGCGCAGCTGCGCTTGCGGCCTACGTGGCCGCGAGCGTTCTGGCGGCAAGGGCGATCGCGAAGCGCCTGTAGCCGCGCTCCATAGGGCGTCGGACCGACCCCCGTCTGCGGACGGACTTTAGACCGCGGCGGACGCGATCAATGATCGCGTCAACAGAAGCGCCGACCCCGTCAGCGAGCCCGCCCTAAAGGCGCTGCCTTTGCGCTGCGCTTGTCGGGCTTCGCCTTGGCCGCCGCCTTGCGTCGCGCGGCATCGAGGCCGAGCGCGGCCCAACGGCGAAGCGCGTCGGCGTCGTCATAGGCCTCGGCGGGCAGGCGCCAGAAGGACGTCGGCCATCGGTTTGCCCTTGGCCTGATAGATGAAGGGAGACGATCCGGCGGCGGAAAACGTTGCTTCCGTCTCGCCGTCAACCTTCAAGAACACTTCGCCGCCGGTCGCTATCGAAAAGCAAAGGCCTTGGCATAGACGCCGTAGCCGCCGAACATGCGCTTGACGGCAACCGCGGCGAACGGCGCGAACAGTTCCTTCAGGGCCTCCGCATTCACGCCGGGGCGTTCAGCGCTTCGGGGCTCGCCGGCGTGATGGCGACGCTCTCGCCGCAGCCGCAGGCCGAGGTCTCGTTGGGATTGCGAAACGAGAAGCTCGCCGAAAGCTGGTCGACCGTGAAGTCCATCTCGGCGCCGAGCAGGAACAGGATCGCCTTGGGATCGATCAGCAGCTTGACGCCCTTGTCCTCGACCACCTCGTCGAGCGGCTCCACGGTCTCCGCCAGTTCCATCGTGTAGGCCATGCCGGCGCAGCCGCCGTTCTTCACGCCGACCCTGACGCCCGCGATCGGCCGGCCGGCCGCTTCGGTCAGCTCGCGCACGCGCGCCGCCGCCGCGTCGGTCAAAGTCATCACCTGCCGCCGCAGGAGTCTGGACGCCATCTTGTCTCTCCGTCACCCGGGTTCAAGGCCCGTCGCCGTTCGTCTGGATATAGCATCGGGGCGGCCGTTTTGACAGGGCGGCGCGAGAGCGGTTTGCCGGCGCGGCCTTTCATGCTACGCGACGCCCATGTCCTCCCGGCGCCCGATCAAGACCCGCAAGCCCATCCTGACGATGCACGACTGGGAGGCGAAGCACTACGTCCTCGCCGCCGTCCTCGTCCTCGTCGTCATGGGCCTGTTCGCCTACAGCTGGTCGTGAGCCGGCGATTCGAAGGCGCGAGGCTCGCGAAGGCGCTCGCCGCCTCTCTCGCGCTCGGCGTCCTATTCGCCCCTCCGTCGGTCGCCCAGGCGATCACGCCGAGTTCCGTCTACGCGGCGCCGCAAAAGCTCGTCCCGGTCGACGGCGCGCGGCGGCTCAACCTCTATTGCGATGGATCCGGCAGTCCGGCGGTCCTGCTCGACGCGGGCGCCGGGGGCAGCATGATGGTCTGGCGACACGTCCAGGCGGAGATCGCAAAGTTCACCCGGGTCTGCGCCTACGACCGCGCGGGTTTGGGCTTCAGCGACGCCGCGACGCGCCCATCCGACATCCGCAACATGGTCGACGACCTGCACCGGCTCGTCCAGGCCGGCAGGATACAGATGCCATTCGTCTACGTCGGCCATTCGCTCGCCGGCATGGTCGGCGTGCTCTATGTGGCGACCTATCCCGACGACATAGCCGGCGCCGTCCTGGTGGACCCCTCCTTCACAGGCCAGGTGGAGGCGATTGAGGCGGCGTCCCCGCCCGCCGAGCCGCAACGCAATCGTGGAGGCTTTGGACCAGCAGCTAGAGAGCATGCGGGAGTGCCTTGAGCTCGCGCGCCAGGGCCAATTGTCGGAACCTCGCGCGCCCGAAGCGCACCTTGCGCCGAGCCGGGCGAAACGGACGCGGCGTCGGACGACGTTCTTTTGCGGCGCGATCGCAAAGGTCCGGGCCCTCCCGAGCGTCTGGCAAGCCCAGATCTCGGAGATCGAGAATTTCGCTCCGCGCGGCGGTCAGCCGAGCGTGGACACGGCCGAACTCGACGGGGCCAACCCGTCGTTCGGCGACAAGCCGCTCGCCGTCCTGACGGCTGGCGTCGCCGCCGCCGCGTCCGACGAGGTCGCCGCATGGCGGGCGGGCCACGACGCGATCGCGGCGCTCTCGACCCGAGGTGACAACACGATCGTCGCCGGCGCGGGCCATTATATCCAGATCGACCGGCCACAGGCCGTGATCGACGCCGTCCGGCGGGTTGTCGCCGTGGTGCGGCTGAGGTAGCGCCGGCTGGAGCTTCGGGCGCATCTGTGGCAAAGCGCGGGCGCGATCTCAAATGAGCCGAGCTCCCATGTCCTTGCCGCCGCTTCAAAGCCAGGCCGACCTCCTGCGCCGCATCGCCGAGGCGCTCGAGCGGCTCGCGCCCCCCGCCCCGTCGAAGCCCGACTTCGACGCGGCGGAAGCCTTCGTCTGGCGCGCCGAGAAGGGGACGCTCGCCCCGGTCGCCAAGGTCAACCGCGTCGACATCTCGCTTCTGCGCGGCGTCGACCGGGTGCGCGACCTTCTGGTCGAGAACACCGAGCGCTTCGCCCGCGGCCTGCCGGCCAACAACGCCCTGCTCTGGGGCGCGCGCGGCATGGGCAAGTCGTCGCTGGTCAAGGCGGCGCAGGCGGCGATCAACCGCGAGCCCGGGGTCGCGGGCAAACTCAAGCTGGTCGAGATCCATCGCGAGGACATCGAGGGCCTGCCGGCGCTGATGAGCCTGCTGCGCGACGCGCCCTACCGCTTCATCGTCTTCTGCGACGACCTGTCGTTCGACGCGGGCGACGCCTCCTACAAGTCGCTGAAGGCTGCGCTCGAGGGCGGCGTCGAGGGCCGGCCGGCCAACGTGCTCTTCTACGCCACCTCCAACCGCCGCCATCTTCTGCCGCGCGAGATGATGGAGAACGAGCGCTCGAGCGCCATCAATCCGGGCGAAGCGGTCGAGGAGAAGGTGTCGCTCTCCGACCGGTTCGGCCTGTGGCTCGGCTTCCACCATTGCAGCCAGGACGACTATCTCGCGATGGTGCTGGGCTACGCGAAGCACTTCGGCCTCGACGCGCCGGCCGAGACGATCGAACGCGACGCGCTCGAATGGGCGACGACGCGCGGCTCCCGCTCCGGCCGCACCGCCTGGCAGTTCACCCAGGACCTCGCGGGACGGCTCGGCAAGCCGCTCGGCTCTGAGGCGCTCATAGCCGTCGACGGACGTCTTCGGACGATAGCCGTTCTAGCGCTCCTCGGGCCCATAGCCCGTTCTAAGACGGGCGTCCTTCGGGTCATAGCCCGTTCTAAGACGGGCGTCCTTGGGCCCATAGCCCGTTCTAAGACGGGCGTCCTTCGGGCGCCCCATAGCCCGTTCTAAGACGGGCGTCCTTCGGCGCCCCATAGCCCGTCGACGGGCGTCCTTCGGACGCCCTATGGGACCGCGGCAATGATCGGCGATCGCGTCTACAACCGTCACAACCCTCTCGGCCCTCGAAAAGGCGTAATTGAGTGAACAAGGAAGGCCATTCGAAATTCGGCCGGATCTCCTTCGCCCTGAGCCCATAAAATGCGGCTCATCGCGACGCTCTTCCCCCCAATCGAACCCTGACGAGGAGTCCGCGGAGCGAAGTCCCGTTGTCACACGCGCGTCGGCGAGGACGTCGTAGCTAGAGGCGCATAGTCATGAATCGTAACAAATTTGCGATCGGGCAAATCGTCGACTTCGATTCGAGGGTCATGCCGGCGCCAAGACCGAACGGCCCGTTCGAAGTGGTGCGGGTGCTGCCGGCGGAAAACAGCCATTCCCAGACCTATCGCATCAAGAGCAAGGCGGAGCCGTTCGAACGGAGCGCCAAGGAGTACGAGCTCATGGAGGTTGTCGCTTCCCCATCAACCGAGCAGGCGGCGAGCCTGGGAGGATGGCTAGGGACCGACCCTATGCGCCGACTGCAGGCGGCTAGACCCGTCCGATCGCGCTGACAGCCCTTTCGGCGTCGGCCGCGTTGAGGCGCGGTCCGCAAGTCCCGTTGCTCATCCGCTGCCTTGCCGCGCGTCTCGAGACGTCGCACGACGCGGCCAGTTGACCAGCGCCAGGCCGGTGACCACCAACGCGATCGCCGCTGCAAATCCCGATGTCGCCTGGTCTCCGAAGACCAGCCAGCCGGCGAACACGCCCACCAGCGGCGAAACAAAGGTGAATGCGGAAAGCTGCGGTGCGGCGTAGCGCCCGAGAACCCAGAACCATAGCGAATAGCTGACGCCGACGACCGCGATTCCCTGCCAGAGAAGCGCCGCGAGCGTCGGGAGCGAGACGGAGCGCGGCGCCGGTTCGCCGAGAGCCCAGGCGGCCAGAGGGGCGACAAGCGCCGCGACGGCGATCTGGTAGAGCAGCACCTTGACCGGGTCGGCCCGCCGGAGCGGCGTCGCCTTGATGACGAGGGTCGTCGCGCCCCAAAGCGCTGCGGCGAGGAGCGCGAGCGCGTCGCCGAGAAGACCTCCGCCCGGCGTCCGGCCGATCATGGCGAGAAAAACCCCGAGGAAGGCCAGCGCGAGGCCGATCCATTGCACCGGCCTCAGGCGCTCGTCCTTCAGCAAGAAAACGGCGCCGAGCGCGACGAAGAACGGCGCGGCGTAGATGAAGACGGTCGCGCGCGACGCCGTTGTCCAGCGCAACGATTCGTAGAGCGCGATGAATTCGGCGCTGAAGAGGAGCCCGGCGAGGACGCCCGCCGCCTCCGTTCCGTCGATCGCGAAGATGCGCCGCTTCGTAGCGCGCGCGTAAGCGACGACGCAGACGACGCCGATCGCGGACCGAATCCCCGTCTGCGCGACCGGGCCGACATCGACCAGCGCCAGCTTCACCACGACCTGGTTGAAGCCCCAGACGACGCACAACGCGAAAGTCAGAGCAGGCGGCGAAGGCGTCAAGGGGCTTGGCGGTCATCGCCTCCCCGTTCCCGTTCCGACGGAAAAAGGCAAGGCGTCCGCCCGCGATGAGCTCGAAAGCAGAGCGGCGCGTTCTGATGGGACCCTGCCGGCCCGGGAGAAGCTCACCAGGCGCGCCTGTCCGCCTCGCGTTATAAGCAAACTAAAGGCGGCGGGCCTTTCCTGGGACCCGCCGCCTGCTGGCCGAACCGGGAATGAACGTGTCTCGCGGTAATCCCCGGCGGCTGTCGCTTCGCCCGGCTTCAGAGCCCGGCGAGATAGCTCGTCGGATCGACCGGGGTCGAACCCTTGCGCAGCTCGAAGTGGAGCTGGGGCGCATTGACGTTGCCGGTGTCGCCGGACTTGGCGATGATCTGGCCGCGCTTGACCTGTTCGCCGCGCTTGACGTCGAGTTCGCCGTTGTTGGCGTAGGCGGTGACATAGCCGTTCGGGTGCTTGATCAGCACCAGATTGCCGTAACCCTTCAGCCCGTCGCCCGAATAGACCACCACGCCGCTCTCGGCCGCGCGCACCGACGTGCCGGCCGGAACCGAGATGTCGATGCCGTCGTTGCCGCCGGCCTTGAAGCCCTGGATGATGCGGCCGCGCGCCGGCCAGCGGAATTCCGGGTTCGATCCGGAGGCGTCGGCTTCCGCGGAGGTGGCGGCTTCCTTGGCGCCGGCCGCTTTCGGATCGACGTTGCCGGTCGGCGTATCGTCGATGCCCTGCTTCCTGGCGACCGCCGTCTTCGGCGGCGTCCGATTTGGAGGCGTCGGACTTGCCGGCGGCTCGGCCTTGGCGACCGTCGTGGCCTGCGTCTTGTCCGCGGCGTCGGGCTTCGACTTCAGATCGGCCGCCTTGGCGTCGTCCTTGCTCTTCGGCCTTCGCCTTGGCCTTTTCCTTGTCCTCGAGCTTCTTCGCCTTGGCGTCGGTTTCCCGTCGTCGGCCGAGGCGACCTCCTCGGCCTTCTTGCTCGGCCTTGGTCGGCGCTTCGGCGACATCGCCTTGGCGGCTGCCGCCGGACGCGGACGCCACCGCGCGGCCGCCGGCGCTGTAGACCGGAACGACGATGCGCGTGCCGCCCTTGACCTCGGCCGGGCTCGAAAGGCCGTTGGCGGCGAGCAGCGCGGAAGCCGGCACGCCGTAGCGGCGCGACAGCGTATCGAGGTTTTCGTCGCTTCCGACCACGATCGGCGTGCCGCCGGCGGCGCTCCAACCGGCCGCCTTGCCGCCGACCGGCTGGGCGGCGGAGGCGACCGGCGCCGGCTGAGCCAGCCCGGCAGCGGCGCGCTCGCCACGCTGGCCGCGGGGGCGAGCGGCGCTGCGGCCACGTGCCCGCGAAGGCGCCGCGCCTGTCGGGCGTCGCCTGGGCGGTCTGGGAACTGAAGGGATTGGAGAAGGGGCTGCTGCTGGCGTTGAACCGCGACACATCCGCGGAACATCCCGAGAGCCAGATCAGCGCAAGGCCAGTCAGCGCAAGACGCGGGACGGCGCGTCCTTCCAGAAACGCAACGCGATCACTCATGTGCCTGAACCCGTGGTTTACGCGACTGAAAACACGGGCAATGTGGATCATCCGAGTTAAGACAAGGTTTAAGATGAATCCTTCGTGAGGACTTGCGGCGAGTTTGTGAAGATGGCCGCGCGGTTCATCCGTCGCCCGTCTTCGGAGCAAGGCAGCGCTCACAGGGCGCGCGAAAGGCCGCGCTCGAGCGGCCTGCAGGCCCCGCGCCCGTCCAAAATCGGTCATGTGCGCCGGGCCCTCGCCGGCCAAGCGTCAGCCGGACGATCCGATGCTCGCCGCGCCCGGGCCCGGCGAGCGCCGCGACCATGGCGCCGTGCGGCTCAATCAGGTCGAGAAACGCCCTGACCGGCGGCTCGACGATCCCGTGCGCGATGACCTTGTCGAATCGCCGCCCCGCGGCATGCTGCTCAAACCCGTCCGCCCACAGGATCTCGACATGGGCGAGCCCGAACGCCTCGACGCGCGGCGGCGGCCTCGACGGCGAGGGTCTGAAACCGCTCAAGCGACACGACCTCCTTCGCGAACTGCGCGAGCAAAGCCGTGCAATAGCCTGTTCCCGTTCCGATTTCGCAGACCGTGTCCGTCGGCTGCACGTCGAGCGCGGCGATCATCGCGGCGACGATCGACGGCGGCTGGGAGGTCTGGCCGCAGCCGATCGGCAGCGCGATGTCGCGCCCGGAGATGTCGGCGAATCGCTGCGGCATGAACAGCGCCCGCGGCACCCGCTCGAGCGCGCGCAAAAGGTCGAGATTCTCGATCCCCTTGGCCCGCATGGCCAGGGTGAACTGGGCGCGCTCTTCCGCTTCCGACGCGCTCAAACCCTCTCCCTCGCGTTCGCGCGCCCGGTCACCGAATCGCGAACGCCTTTTCCAATCTTAGCCGGGATTCATCGTCGGTGAGATCGAGCCGGAGCGGGGTCACCGAAATCTTCTGCTCGGCGAGCGCCGCGAGGTCGGTGCCGTCGTCGTAGGTGATCTCGCTGCGCTGGAACATCAGCCAGTAATACGGGAAACCCGCGGCCGTCGCGCCGCTGCTCGACCCGCATGAGTTCGGCGTTGCGCTGTCCCTGGCGGGTGAAGGCGATTCCCTTGACCTCGTCGGCGGCGCAGGGCGGAAAGTTGACGTTGACGAGGCCGCCGGGCGCGATGCCGGCCGCCAAGATCTGGCGAATCAGCGGGACGGCGTGGGTCTGAGCCGAATCCCATTCGATCAGCGGCCGCCCGTGCACGCCGGCGTAGGCCTGCGACAGGGCGATCGCCGGGATGCCGAGCATCGCGCCCTCCATCGCGCCGGCGATGGTGCCGGAATAGGTGACGTCCTCGGCGACGTTCTGGCCGCGGTTGACCCCCGACAGCACGAGATCGGGCCGCTTGTCGGCCATGATCTGCCGCACGCCCATGATGACGCAGTCGGTCGGCGTGCCCTTGACCGCGTAATGGCGCGGGCTGATCTCGCGCAGGCGCAACGGGTCGCTGAGCGACAGCGAATGGGCGACGCCCGACTGGTCGGTCTCCGGCGCGACGACGAAAACGTCGTCGCGAGAGTTCGCTCGCGATCGTCTCGAGCACCGCGAGGCCCGGCGCGTGGATGCCGTCGTCGTTGGTCAGAAGGATTCGCATGCGGGCCGCCTTTCGCATGGCGCTATACGCCGGAGGCGGTCGACGCGCCAGACTGCCGCGGCGAATCGCCGCGCCTAGGCTTGGCGGCCTCGATCCGCGTCCGCCCGCCCATGTAGGGCTGCAGGACCTCGGGGATCGCGATCGAGCCGTCCGGCTGCTGATAGTTCTCCATCACCGCGATCAGCGCGCGGCCGACCGCGACGCCCGAGCCGTTCAGCGTGTGGACGAAGCGGGTCGCCTTGGCGTCGGCCGCCTTGCGAGCGCGCGTTCATGCGGCGGGCCTGGAAGTCGCCGCAGACCGAGCAGGACGAAATCTCGCGGAACCGCCCCTGCCCCGGCAGCCAGACCTCGATGTCGTAGGTTTTTCGCGAGGCGAAGCCCATGTCGCCGGTGCAGAGCGCCATGGTGCGGAAATGCAGGCCGAGGCGCTTCAGCACCTCCTCGGCGCAGGCGGTCATCCGCTCGTGCTCGTCGCGCGCCTGCTCGGGCGTCGTGATCGAGACCAGCTCGACCTTGCGGAACTGATGCTGGCGGATCATGCCGCGCGTGTCCTTGCCCGCCGCCCCCGCCTCGGCGCGGAAGCAGAGCGTGCCCGCGGTGAAGCGCAGCGGCAGCGCCTTCTCGTCGACGATGCTTTCGCGCACGAGGTTGGTCATCGGCACTTCGGCGGTCGGGATGAGGCCGAAACGGTTCGCCTTGATCGCCGCGAGCGGATCCGCCCCGGCCGCGACCGCCCTCAGGCTGTCGCCGGCGAGGGTCCAGAACTGGTCCTCCTCGAACTTCGGCAGTTGCGCCGTGCCGAACATCGCCTCGTCGCGCACCAGCACCGGCGGCTCGATCTCGGTATAGCCGTGCTCGGTCGTGTGCAGGTCGAGCATGAACTGCTCGAGCGCGCGCGAGAGCCGCGCGAGCGCCCCCTTCAGCACCACGAATCGCGCGCCCGAGAGCTTCGCCGCGGCGTCGAAATCCATCAGGCCGAGCGCCTCGCCGAGCTCGAAATGCTCTTTCGGCTTGTCGATCCCGCCGAAGCGCCGGCGGCGCGCCCATGGCGGCGGACCTCGACATTGTCGTTCTCGTCCTTGCCGTCGGGAACGTCGTCGAACGGCAGGTTGGGGATCTCGGCGAGCGCGATGTCGAGCGCCGCCCCGGCCTCGCGCTCGGCCGCCTCGAGCTCCGGCATCGTCGCCTTCAGGCCCGCGACCTCGGCCTTGAGGTCGTCGGCCGCCTCGCTGTCCTTGCGCGCCATCGCCGCGCCGATCTCCTTCGAGGCGGCGTTGCGGCGCTCCTGCGCGCGCTGCAGTTCGAGCGATGGCGGCGCGGCGCTTGTCGTCGAGCGCGATCAGCGCATCCGCGCGGGGCCCGAGGCCGCGCCGCGCAAGCCCTCGTCGAACGCTTTCGGATTGTCGCGGATCGCTTTGATATCGTGCATGAATCACCTGATGCCGGACGCGCGGCGCAGCCAGCGGTCGCCGAACACGTTGAGCGCGAGGCCCGCCATTACCAGAAGCGCGCCGAAAAGCTCAACCGCCCGCAAGGGCTCGCCGAAGACGAGCGACGCCGGCCGCCATGCCGACGACCGGCACCAGCAGCGCGAAGGGCGCGACGGTCGCCGCGGAATAATGGGCGAGCAGCCGCGCCCAGAGGCCGAAGCCGAACACGGTTCCGGCGTAGGCGATGATCGAGCACGCTCACGGACGAGCCGCCAGGTCGGATGGGCAAGGCCGAGCAGCGGCGCCGGTCCCGTCGAAGACGAGCGACAGGGCGAGCAGCGGCAGCGGCGCGGCAAGGCTCGACCAGACGGTGAAGGCGAGCGCGTCGATTTTTCCGGCGGTCTTGGCGACCACGTTGCCCGCCCCCCAGAACAGCGCCGCAAGCACGACCAGAAGAAACGGTCCGAAGCTCGCCCCGGCGAGCCGGTCCGAGCCGATGACCGCCATGCCGACGAAGGCGACGCGCCGCGCCGATCGCCTGCATCCGTCTCGGCCGCTCGCCGAGCGCGACCCAGGCGATCAGGATGGTGAAATAGACCTGCGCCTGGATGACGAGCGAGGTCGAGCCCGACCGGAAAGCCCTCGCCCATCGCGATGAACAGCACGCCGAACTGGCCGACGCCGATCAGCAGGCCGTAGAGCGCGACCTTCCACGCCGGCGCCTTGCGGCGGGGCGACGAAGAAGACCGCCGGGACGCTCGCGAACACGAACCGCAGCGCCGACAGCATCAGCGGCGAGGTCTCGCCGACGCCGACCTTGATGGCGATGAACACCAGGCCCCAGACGACCGCGACGCTGATCGCGGCGAGCGTGTCGCGCGGGGTCATCGTCTCCCGTCTTGGCCAGCCGCCGCCGGTCGGCCGTCCGCTCCGGCGCTTTTCCATCCAGCGGACCGCGATCACCGAGCCCTCGTAGAGCGCGCAGCATCGGCAGGGCGAGCGAGGTCATGCTGATGAGATCGGGCGGGGTCAGGATCGCCGCGATTCCGACCACCGCCACGATCGCGTAGCGGCGCATCTTGCACCAGCCAGGCCGAATCGATGATCCCGACCTGGCCGAGCAGCGTCAGGATCACCGGAAGCTGGAAGGCGATGCCGAAGGCGAAGATCAGCGTCATGATCAGCGACAGGTACTCGCTGACCTTCGGCAGAAGCTCGATCGTCGCCTCGCCCGGCGTGTTGACCTGCTGCAGCGACACCGAGAAGCGGATCAGCAGCGGCATCACCACGAAATAGACGAGCAGCGCCCCGAGCAGGAAGAAGATCGGCGTCGCGATCAGGTAGGGCCGGAACGCCTGCCGCTCGTGCTTGTAGAGGCCCGGCGCGATGAATTTGTAGAGCTGCGTCGCGATCACCGGAAAGGCGATCACGCCGGCCCCGAACATGCTGAGTCTGACGTTGGTGTAGAACTGCTCGAGGAAATGGGTGGCGATCAGCGTCGCCTTCTCCGCCCCGACCACCCGCACATAGGGTAGGTCAGGATGTTGTAGATCGTGCGCGAGAAGTAGAAGCAGACGATGAAGGCGGCGAAGAAGGCGTAGAGGGACCGGATCAGCCGGGCTCTCAGCTCGATGATGTGGTCCATCAACGGCGCCTTGGTGGCGTCGATGTCCTCCTGGCTCATTCGGCGGCGCTCGATTTCAGGGGCGCGTCGCATCTTCGGCGCCGCTGTTGCGGAGCGACCTGTTGCGGGGCGAGCGGCTCAGCCGGCTTCGCCTCGATGGCCGGCTCAGCGGCTTGGCCTCGGCGGGCTTGGCCTCGGCGGCGCGCGCCAGCGCGACCTCCGAAGTCCCGATACTCGCGCCCTCGGGCGCCGGGGCCGGGAGATGGGCGAGCGGTTCGGCGGCCTTGGTCACCTCGTCGCGGATCATCGCCGCGGGATCGAAGCTTCTGGCCGCCGTCTTCTGGTTCAGATCGGCGATGCTGGCGGTCGCCTTCTGGTTGAGTTCGGCGAGTTCCTTGCGCACGCTCTCGAACTCGACCTCGCGCATGGCGTCCATGAACTGGCCCTGGAATTCGGCCGCCATGCGGCGCATGCGGCCCATCACCTGCCCGACCGTCCGCATGACGCGCGGCAAATCCTTGGGCGGGATCACCGCCAAGGCGACGATCGCCACCACCAGCATCTTGCCTATGTCGAAGTCCAGCATCGAGGCTCCGCCGGAACGAACGCCGAGGCGGCGCGGCCGCGCGGCCCCGTCACGCGAGCGTCTAGGTGCGATCCGTTCAGCCGACCTTGTGAACGTCGTTGGCGTCGACGCCGACCCGGTTCTCGATGGTTCGCGCCGTGGCGCGGCGCGGTTGTGGCGCGGTCTCCGCCGGCTTCTCCTCGTCGTCGTCGGCGAGGCCTTTCTTGAAGGATTTCACGCCCTTGGCGACGTCGCCCATGATGTCGGAGATCTTGCCCTTGCCCCCGAACAGCAGGAGCGCGACCGCAAGAAACAACATCCAGTGCCAAATGCTGAAGCTACCCATGGCCGTCTTCCCGGTGCGCCGGCGCCGCCCGGCCCGTAGGAGCCGGCGGCGCAATCTTCGTTCGGCCCATACCTAAGCGGGAGAAATGGCAAAAACAAGCGCGGACGGCCGCTTCTTCATTAACGTCGGCGATGCTTCTCGACCGCCGAGACAGGCCAACTTCAAGGGGGCGTTTTCCTGCCGGGTCTGAAGAATTCCGGATATCGATCAGCGGGTCGGCGAGCCAAAGGCGACTACGGAGCAAACCACGATTGAGCAGGCGACGCCGACAAGGCCGAGTGCGATAGCGATGACAGTCATTTGCGCCTGATCTCAGAAAGCCTGGTTTGAGTGGCGACTCCGAGCGGGTTCGTCGCCTCGGGGAGCGTCAACGCAATAGGGGCGCCAGCGTTTCGGCCGAGTTCGCGGCGAGATTTGAAAGGAAATTCGGGTTCGCCTTCGCCGCCGCTGCGTTTGACAGGACGTGCGAATTGCGCGCTCGCGAAATGCAATTCAATTCTGCAATCGAATTGCGTCGCCGGCAGCGAGTCGGGCATAGGTTTCTCGTCGAGCCGCCGAGAGGGCCGCCGCCGAAAACGGAGCGCATCGCATGAGCCAGATCGCCAAACGCCTCGCCGAGCTCGGAATCGTCCTGCCGACGCCGGCCGCGCCGGTCGCCAATTACGTCCCGGCCGTCCGCACCAACGGCATGCCGCCGAACGCCGTGCCTCAGCTGTGGATCTCGGGCCAGCTGCCGCTCGGGCCCGACGGCGCGCTCGGCGAGCGCCACAAGGGCAAGCTCGGGCCGGATTCGACCGTGGACGCCGCGCGCGAGGCCGCGCGGCTCTGCGCCATCAACGTTCTCGCCCAGGCGCAGGCCGCGCTCGGCGATCTCGACAAGATCGTCCGGGCCGTGCGGCTCGGCGGCTACTTCAATGTCGCGGGCGCCTTCGACCCCCTGCCCCAGGCGATGAACGGCGCCTCCGACCTGATGGTCGAGGTGTTCGGCGAGCGCGGCAAGCACGCCCGCACCACGGTCGGCGTCGCCCACCTGCCGCTGAACGCGCTGGCCGAAGTGGAGGCCGTGTTCCTGGTGACGTTTTGAGGGCTTTGAACGCGCCGGGCTGGCTGATCGCGCGGCCGATCGCCCATCGCGGCCTGCATGACGCCGACGCGGGGCGTCATGGAGAATACGCTCGCCGCGGCCGAGGCGGCGGTCGCCGAAAACTTCGCGATCGAGTGCGACGTCCAGCTGAGCCGCGACGAGCAGGTCTTCGTCTTCCACGACGACACGCTCGACCGGCTGACGGACGCGACCGGCGCGCTGATCGAGAAGAGCGCGGCGGAGATCCGGCAGGCGCGGATTCTCCCTTCCCCCGCCGCGGGGAGAAGGTGGCAGAAGGCCGGATGAGGGGCGAGGCGACTAGCCAAAACGTCAATCCCCGCGCCCCTCACCCCAGCCTTCTCCCGTGAACGGGGAGAGGGAGTCGGCATCCCCACCCTCTCCGAGTTCCTCGCCGCCGTCGCCGGCCGCGTTCCCGATCGTCTGCGAGCTGAAGAGCCGGTTCGACGGCGACTGGCGGATCGGCGACCGGGTCGCCGCGCTCGCCGCGAGCTATGAGGGTCCGCTGGCGCTGAAGAGCTTCGATCCGGACCTGATCGCCTGGCTGCGCCTGAAATATCCCCGGCTCGGGCCGCCCGGGCGCCCCTGCCCGATCGGCGTCGTCGCCGAGGCTCGTTACGACGACCCTTCCTGGGCGTTCCTCACCCCGGACCAGAAGCGCGCCTGCGAAACCTTCGACCACCGCGCCCGCAGCGAGCCCGACTTCCTGTCCTGGAACGTGAACGACCTGCCGCACAAGACTCCGTTCTTCCAGAAGGAGTTTTATGGCCTGCCCGTCATGACCTGGACGGTCCGGACAGCGTCGACAGCGCGAGGCCGGCGCGCAAATGGGCCGACCAGATCGTGTTCGAGGGCGACGGGAAGCCGTGACTGCCATGCTGGCGGACGCGGGCATCCGGGACGGCCGGGCGATGAGCGCGGCGATCTTGCGCGCGGCGTCTCGCGCATAGGGAATACGGGTCAGCGCTGCGGCTCTGGATTCCTTCCTTCGCCGGGATGACGGGACACCGCCATCCCTCTCGTGTCGGGCGCCTCCACAGGCGCCGTAGGCAGTTGAGGGCTTCAGCATTGTCGATCAAAATCTCCACAATCGCGCTCGCCGCCGTTTTCATCGCAGCGCCCGCCTGGGCCGACTCCTACGTCAATTTCGCCTGCGCCGACGGCTCGAAGATTTCGCTGATTTTCGAAAGCCAGGGAACCGGGCTCGTCATGGTCGGCGGCGGCGCGCTACGACTCGAGAACCGTCATCCCGCCTCCGGCCTCTGGTACGCCTCGTCCTATGGCGAGTTGCGCGCCAAGGGCTCGACGGCGACCTTCCGCATGCAGGGCCGCGCGCCGACGACCTGCCGGAAGGTGCGCTGAAACGCGAAGCGGCGCCCTGGCCCATTGCGCTTGGCGGGATCGACGTGCGGACACGGCCGGACACCGCGATCGTTTTTGGGCGTGGCTGTCGCTGAGGAAAGGTGTCGAGGCGCCTTTCGAAGACATAGCGCTTCGCTGCATTGCCCTGCCTGTTCAACAGGGCGGCCTGGGGATTTTCTCTTGAAAATGGTTCAATCATACCTAGATCACGGGTTCGAAGCGCGTGGCTGAGATGCTTGACCCGAGCGATGTATTTTCCTTCGGGAATGGCGTTGCGTCGGGCAGATAGAAGAGCAAAGTTGAAGTGTAATGGCGAAAATCGCAGAGCATCAACGACCAACCAACAGCGAATTCTGTAGTAGTCCGGCCGATACGCCCGTCCTCGCCAATCGGAAGGTTTTTGACCGTTTCGCGCCGCTGGCGGAGACCGTTCCGATCAAGTTTATCGAGCTGCGTTCCAGTATGTGCCGTTGGCCGATTGGCGATCCGCAAAATTTCGAAGCCTTCCGGTTCTGTGGTTGCCCCTGCCCAGCGGAGGCGAGTTATTGCGAAACACATACTGCGATTGCGCACGCTGCTAGCCGTCCACCCAAGCCGCGGACAACCAGATACTACTAAGCCAACGGTCCCGCAGGGCGCAGCGCGCCGACCGCAATCCCGTTCCAGTTCACGAGCTCCGGCGCGGCGAAGCGGTCGAGCGTCTCGCCGAAGCCGCCGAAGCGGCGGAGCAGCGCGGCGATCATGACCTGCGCGGCGCGGCCCGCGCCGTCGTCGGCCTTGACCGCGAGCCCGAGGCCGAGCTCCGGCAGCGCGGCGCAAAAGACGCCCTCGGCGCCGGTCTTGGTGAAGGCGCGCGCGCCGAGCAGCGTCATCACCTCGGTGTCGAACCGCCCCTGCCCCGCCACGACCGCCGGATGCGCCGCGACCGCCGCGCGAAGGCGCGCCGCCGCCCGGGCGCGCCCGGGCGCGAGCCCCTGCCCCGTCGCCGAAGCGCGCGAAGCCGAGCGCGAGCGCGCGGAGCGGGATCGCGTAGGCCGGGATCGAGCAGCCGTCGACCGCTCGGTTTTCCGCGCCGAGCTTCGCGCCGGTCACGTCGGCGAGCGCCTCGGTCACGGCGCGCTGGACGGGGTGGTCGGGCGCGACGTAGCCTTTCGGATCGACTCCCTCGGCGCAGGCGAGGCAGACGAAGCCGGCGTGCTTGCCCGAGCAGTTGTTGTGCAGGGCCGACGGGCTTTCGCCCGAACGCGCCAGAGCGCGCGCGCGGCTTTTTCGCCGAGCGGCCAGTGCGCGCCGCATTCGAGCGCGCCCGCGTCGCGGCCGGCCTTGGCCAGCATGCGCCGTCGCGAGCGCGACATGCGCGGGCTCGCCGGAATGGGAGGCGCAGGCGAGCGCGATCTCGGCCTCGTCAAGGCCCAGACGGTCGGCCGCGCCGCTCTCGATCAGCGGCAGCGCCTGAATGGCCTTCACCGCCGAGCGCGGATAGATCGGGCCTGTCGACGTCGCCGAAGGCGAGCGCGACCCGCCCGTCCGCATCGACCACCGCGCCCGCGCCGCGATGGGCCGACTCGACCCGATCGCCCCGCAGGACCTCGACGACGACGGGATTGGACATGTTTTCGGCGCTCCTGGCGGCTGGAGAAGGGGGCGATGCGCGCATGCCTGCCGCCCGTTTCCATCACTTGCCTAGCGCCCGCCGCGTCCGATACTCAAGCGGGCAATCGAGCGAGGTCGTAATTGCGCGTCAAAGACGTGATGACCTATGGGGCGATCGGCCTGCCGGAGACGGCGACGATCGCCGAGGCGGCCGAGACCATGCTGAAGGCGCGGATCAGCGGGGTGCTCGTCCACGACGCCGACAACGCGCTGGTCGGCGTGCTCAGCGAGGGCGACCTCATGCGCCGCAGCGAAATCGGCGCCGAGCGGAAGCGCCCGCGCTGGCTCGAGGTCGCTGCTGAGCGGCGGCCGCCTCGCCGAGTCCTACGCCCACAGCCACGGCCGCAAGATCGGCGAGATCATGACGCGCAAGATGGTGTCGGTGTCCGAGGACGCCGAGCTCGGCGTCGCGGTCGACCTGATGCTGAAGCATGGCGTCAAGCGGCTGCCGGTGCTGCGAGGCGAGGCGGTGGTCGGCGATCATCGCGCGCTCCGACCTGCTCAAGGCGCTCGTCGCGGCGCTGCCCGAAGGCGGACGGCAGCCATCCCGACGCCGAGATCAAGGCGGCGATCGAGGCCGAACTCGACCGCCTCGGCTGGGCGCCGCGGGCGAGCGTCCGGGTCGACGTCCGCGAACGGCGTCGTCACCTTCGGCGGCGCGATCACCGACGAGCGGCTGCGCTCGGGCCTCAGGGTCATCGCCGAAAACACGCCCGGCGTGACCGAAGTGCACGACCAGATGTGCTGGATCGAGCCGAATTCCGGGATCTACCTTCCCTCCGAGCAGGAGGAAGGACCGACCGGCTGAGCGATGGCTTACGGGCGCTCGAGGCGCCCGCTTATGCGCGCTTCAGCGCCGGACCCGGTAGCCGCCGCCGTGATATCCGCCGTGCCGGTAAGCGCCGCGATACCGCGCGCATAAACGCCGCCGCGGTAGCCGTGGCCATAGGCGCCGCCATAGCGGCGGTAACCGCCGTAGCCAGCCGCCGTAGCGGTAGCCGCCGCCGTAGTAGCCGCCGCCGTAGTAACCGCCGCCATAGACTGGGCCGCCGACCGCAACGCCGCCGTAGACAGGCCGGCGCGACGACGCCGCCGTAGACCGGCGCCGCCATACCCGCCATAGGGGCCGACCGGCTGGTAGCAGCCCGCGAGCGACACGGCGAGGCCGGTCGCCAACGCCAGCGACACAAGACGTTTCTGAACATAAGCGTTTCCCCGTCTTGCCCCGCGCGACGACAGGAGCGCCGCCGATCGGCGGACACTCTATCGTTCCGGCCACGGGCAGGCAATTCTATCCGGCCGCGCGCTCACGATCCGATGGAGGCTGCGGCGAGCGTTGGCCGCCGGATCTCGCGCCCTTACGCCCGCCCCTCGCCGGCCTCCCAGAGCGCCCTCAAGGCCCTCGCGATAGCTCGGATAGGCCGGCGAAAAGCCGAGCAGCGCCTTGGCCTTGGCGTTCATGACCCGCTTTCCTCGGCGAAGAAGCTCGCCGCCATCGGCGAAAGCGCCGCCGTGTCGAACGGCTCCTCGGGCGGCGCGCGGAACGCCGAGCAGCGCCGCGGCGTAGGCGATGACGTCCTGCGGCGGGGCGGGCTCGTCGTCGGCGACGTTCCAGATCTGCCCGGGGAGGCCTTTCCCGAGCACGAGCCGCGCGACCTCCGCGATGTCGTCGACATGGGCGCGGTTGGTGACATGGCCCGGCTTGACGATCCGGCGCGCCTCGCCCGGCGCGGAGCCGTTCGAGCGCGTTGCGCCCCGGCCCGTAGATGCCCGGCAGGCGCAGGATGTCGACCGCCGCGCCGCGCGCCCTGCCCGCCTCGGTCCAGCGCGCCTCGTCGGCGAGCCGGGCGAGACCCCGCTCGGAGCGGGTCAGCGTCGCCGCCGTCTCGTCGACCCATCGGCCGCCGTGCTCGCCATAGACGCCGACGGTCGAGAAATAGACGATGCGGGCGAGGTTCGGCGCGGCGGCGATCGCGTCCGCGAAGCGGTCGGCCGGCCCCTCCCCGCCTCTGCGGCGGAATGGAGACGACGATCGCCTCGGCGCGCCTGAGCGCCGCCTCGAGTCCGGGATCGGCCCGCGTCCCGTCGAAGACATAGGCGTCCACGCCGGCTGCGCGAAGCGCCTGCGACCCGCGCGTCCGAGCGCGCCGTTCCGCTCGCCTCGAGCGCAGGCGCCCGCCGGATCAGGGCCTCGGCGCAATAGCCGAGGCCGAAGAAGAACACTCGCTGGCGAGACAAGGCCTCTCCTCTTCGCCGCTCCGAATTCCGCGCTCTCCCGCCGGATCGCCGCTGTGGCGCGAAAAGCCGCTCAGCAGGAACGGCCCTATCCGATCAGTGGCTTGAGCTTTCCGGTGATCGGGACGACGAGCACGGTGACGCCCTCGAAGGCGAGCGCGGCGCGATAGGCGGCGGCGAGATCGACGAGCGTCTCGACGCGGCGGCTCTCCGCGCCGTATCCGCGGCCGAGCGCGACGATGTCGATCCCGGGCAGGTCCAGTCCCGGTACGTTCGGCGTCTTCTCGAGCTCGGCGAACTCCTTCAGGATGCCGTACTCCTGGTTGTCGAACACGACGACAGACGAGCCGCGCCTTTCTCTGGACGCCCGGTGTAAAGCGCCTGGAGCGAATACTGGAACGACCCGTCGCCCATCAGCGCGATCACCGGGCGGTTGCGTCCGGAGCGCTGCTCGCCGAGCGCCAGACCGACTGCCGCCGGCAGGTCCCAGCCGAGGCCGCCGGAGGCGAAGGTGTAGAAGCTGTCCGGGCGGTCGATGCGGAACACGTCCTGCATGTCGGCGACGACCGAGGGCGCCTCCTCGACGAGCACGAAGTCCTCGGGCGCGTTTTCGCGCAGGACCTCGAGGACCGCGTGCGGAAGCATCGGCGTCGCCGCGCGGTCGGCCTTGGCGGCGCGGCGCGCGGAGCGGCGCTGGACAAGGCCTGGGCCGCGCGGCGACGCGCGCCGTCAGCTCCGCCAGCGCCAGGGCGGCGTCGCTGACCAGGCTGTCTCCGACCGCCGCCTTCGCCGCGACCGACGCATCGTCGGTGATATGAAGGAGCGTGGCGCCTGCCGGAAGATATGAGCCCGGAACGTAGGGGTAGTAGCGGAACACCTGCGCGCCCACGACCAGCACGAGGTCGTGTCCGGCGAGTTGCTGGGACAAAGGCCCGATGGCCGGCGCGAGCGCGCCCTTGAACAGCGGATGGGTTTCCGGAAACGGCGTGCGCTCCGCGAAGGGCGCGGCCCAGACCGGCGCGCCGAGCTTCTCCGCGAGCGCGATTCCGGCCTCCCAGGCCTCGCTGCGGGCGATGTCGGAACCGTAGACGAGAACCGGGTTACGGCTGCCGTCGATACGCTCTGCAAACTCCTGGATGCGCGAGGGATCGGGCCCTTGCCGCTTGGCGACGGTGCGGAAGACGTCGACCTCCGGGATGCGCTTCTCCCAGTCGTCGAGGGGAAGCGACAGGTAGACCGGCCCCGGCGGCGGCTGCAGCGCCGTCGCATAGGCGCGCATGAAGGCGGCGGGGACGTCTTCCGCGCGCGGTCGGTTCGTAGCTCCATTTGACCCATGGGCGGGCCATCAGGGTCGCGTCGATGTTGGTGAGCAGCGGCTCGATCAGCAGCATCTCCCGGGTCTGCTGTCCCGCCGTGACGATCAGAGGCGTCTTGTTGAGGAAGGCGGTGACGATCGCGCCCATGGCGTTGCCGGTTCCCGGCTCCGGTGTGCAGGTTGACCAGAACGGGACGCCGGAGGCTTTGGGAAAGCCCATCGGCGATGGCGACCGCGCTCGTCTCCTGAAGGGCGAGCACGTAGTCGAAGTCGGAAGGGAAATCGGCGAGAAACGGCTCCTCGGTGGAGCCGGGATTGCCGACGACGGTGGTCAGCTCCAGCTTTCTCAAAAGGTCGAATGTGATCTCGCGAACAGTGCGCATGGGTTCCCCTCGCTAGTCGGCGTCTTGTCGCTCCATGAAGAGCCTAGACTATCGGCCCTCGCGTGCAAGGCGGCACTCGCGCACGACCTCGCAGACCTGAAGATGATCGTCCAGGTAGAACGGTTCCCGCCTCGGGCGCCCGCCTGGCCCCCGGGGTGGCTCGCCCAGCCCCGGAGCGTCTCCGCGGGAGGTTCCATTCTGGTCCGGTGTGGACGTCCTTTCACCAAATGTATACAGTAATCGCGACTATTGACCACGTTAAATGACATGACCAGTCCAAATACTCCTGAACTCTACTCCTTCGATGAGGCGGCGTCCGGTGCTTTTTTTTGATGCATTTCGTCAAAGAGCAAAATGGATCGAGGTCGAGGCGGACGCTCTGATCGAGGAGCACGGCAAGGACGCTCACGCCGTCGCAGACTACATGGAGCGGCATTCCAACAATTTGAGCGCAAAGTTTTTCTGGCGCGCGATCAAAAGGGTCGTCCTGACCCGCCCCCTCGAAGACGGGATCGATCTCTTGCCCCCTGTGCGCGCGACCTATTGCATCGCTTGCCTGGTAGAAAAATTCTCTGGAATGCACGAGAGCGGAGGGCCTCCCAATTTCCGGGCTTGCGCCTCTTGCCTGACGGCACGGAGGGTCCGTTCGTCAGTTTGAACCCGGAGAAGGTTAAATCTTCCCAAGAAGCGGTTTGAACCGGCCACAATCCGCGTCTGCCGGATAGGCTCGCGCATTCTCGGCCGCGCACGTCAGGTTATCCGAACAGCCGCGCCTTTGCTTCGCGGGGCGAAAGGTCATGCGGAGCTCCACGCGTTCGCCGGGGCAGCAGCCGCGTCTCACTTCTTCTTCGGCATATAGAGGTCCGTCAGCGTCCCCGCGAAGGCCTCGGCCGACATGGCGAAGGTTTCCGACAGCGTCGGGTGCGGGTGGATGGTGAGGCCGATGTCCTCGGCTTCGGCGCCCATCTCGATCGCCAGCGCCGCCTCGGAGATGAGGTCGCCGGCGTCGGTGCCGACGATGCCGCAGCCGATCAGGCGGTTGCGTCTCCTCGTCCCACAGCGTCTTGGTCAGGCCCTCGTCGCGGCCGAGCGAGAGCGAGCGGCCGCTCGCCGCCCACGGGAAAACCGCCTTGCCGTACTTCAGCCCCTTCGCCTTGGCCTCCGTCTCGGTCACGCCGACCCAGGCGACCTCCGGATCGGTGTAGGCGACCGAGGGGATCGACCCTGGCGTCGAACGCGGACTTGTGGCCGCTCGCGACTTCCGCCGCGACCTTGCCCTCGTGGGTCGCCTTGTGCGCCAGCATCGGCTGGCCGACGATGTCGCCGATGGCGAAGATGTGGGGGACGTTGGTGCGCATCTCGCGGTCGACCGCGATGAAGCCGCGCTCGTCGACCGCGACGCCCGCCGCCTCCGCGCCGATCGCCTTGCCGTTCGGCCGGCGTCCGACCGAGACCAGCATGGCGTCGAAGGTCTCGGTCTTCGTCGCCGCCCTCGCCCTCGTAGGTCACGACGAGCCCCTCGGCTTCGGCCTTGACCGCCGGTCACCTTGGTCTTGAGCAGGATCTTGTCGTAGAGCTTGCCGAGGCGCTTGGCGAGCGGCGCGACGATGTCGGGATCGGCGCCCGGCATGAGCTGGTCCATCATCTCGATCACGGTGATCCGCGGCGCCGAGCGCATGATAGACCGTCGCCATTTCGAGCCCGATGATGCCGCCGCCGAGGACCAGCATGCGCTTCGGGATGAAAGCGCAGCTCGAGCGCCGCGGTCGAATCCCAGATGCGCGGGTCGGCCGGGATGAAGCCGGGCGCGACCGGCTCGGAGCCCGCGGCGATGATCGCCTTGGCGAAGCGCACGGTGCGCGGCGCCCTCGGCCGTCTCGACCCGCAGCGTGTTGGCGGAGGTGAACGCGCCCGTCCCCGTCACGACCGTCACCTTGCGCTGGCGGGCGAGGCCGGTGAGGCCGGTCGTCAGGCGCTTGACGACGCCAGTCCTTCCAGTCGCGGATGGCGGTGAGGTCGAACGTCGGCGGGCCGAACGTCACGCCGTGCGCCGCCCATCGCCGCCGCTTCGTCGATGGTCTTGGCGACATGCAGCAGCGCCTTCGAGGGGATGCAGCCGACGTTGAGGCAGACGCCGCCGAGCGTCGGCCGCTTGTCGACGAGCAGCACCTTCTCGCCGAGGTCGGCGGCGCGGAAGGCGGCGGTGTAGCCGCCGGGCCCCGCGCCGAGCACCACGAGGTCGGCCTCGAAATCGACGTGCGTCGGGCGGCCGCGGGCGGCGGCGGCTCGGCTGCGCGCAGCGGGCGCGGGCGTCGCGACCGTCGCCCGTCGACGCTGGCTGCAACGTCGCGATGCAGGCTCCCCTGGCTCACCTTGTCGCCGACCTTGACGTGCGATCTCGCCGATCACGCCGTCCTCCGGCGCCGGCACGTCGAGCGTCGCCTTGTCGCTTTCGAGCGTGAGGAGCGTCTGCCTCCTTCTGACGCGTCGCCCGGGCTGACGTGGATCTCGATGACCGGCACGTCCTTGAAGTCGCCGATGTCGGGAAGCCGGATCTCCTGCGCCATGGTCGTCGCTCCCCGGCTCACAGAATGACGCGCCGCATGTCCTCGACGACGCCGGCCAGATGGCGCATGAAGCGCGCGGCCGCGGCGCCGTCGATGACGCGGTGATCGTAGGAGAGGCAGAGCGGCAGCATGAGCCGCGGCTCGAACGCCTCGCCCGTCCCAGACCGGGGCCATCTTCGAGCGCACCACGCCGAGGATCGCCACTTCGGGCGCGTTGACGATCGGCGTGAAGGCCGTGCCGCCGATGCCGCCGAGCGAGGAGATGGTGAAGGTCGCGCCCTGCATCTCGGCCGGGCTGAAGCTTGCCGGCGCGGGCCTTTTCGGAGAGCTCGCCGAGCTCGCGGGCGAGGTCGATCACGCCCTTCTGGTCGACGTCCTTGATCACCGCCACGACCAGGCCGTCGGGCGTGTCGACCGCGACGCCGATGTGCCAATAGCGACGCAAGATCAGCGCGCTGCCGTCAGGACTTAAAGCGGCGTTGAAGGTCGGGAAGGCTTTCAGCGTCGCAACCGCGGCGCGCATCAGGAGCGGCAGCAGCGAGACGCGGTAAGGCTTTGACTTGTCCTTCTTCGCGTCCTCGTCGAGGGTCTTGCGGAAGGCCTCGAGGTCGGTGATGTCGGCCTCGTCGGTGTGGGTGACGTGGGGCACGTTGACCCACGAGGCATGCAGCCGCGGCCCGGAGATGCGCTTGATGCGCGACAGCGGCACGGTCTCGATCGGGCCGAATTTGGCGAAGTCGACCGTGGGCACGGCCGGCAGCCCCGCCCCGCCGCCCGACGCGACCGCGCCGACGCCGCCGCGCGAGCGCCGCCTTGACGTCCTCGCGGGTGATCCGGCCGTGCTCGCCGGTGCCCTTGATCGTGTTGAGGTCGAGGTCGAGTTCGCGCGCGAGCCGCCGCACGGCGGGGCCGGCGAAGACGCCGGAGAAGTCGGGCTTGGCCGGGCCGGGCGCGCGGCGCCGGAGCGGCCGGAGGCGGCGGAGCGGCGCGGCGCG
Organism: uncultured Alphaproteobacteria bacterium; assembly: GCA_963783275.1. Taxonomy (GTDB): domain Bacteria; phylum Pseudomonadota; class Alphaproteobacteria; order Rhizobiales; family Beijerinckiaceae; genus Roseiarcus. Next base: position 166,518 of record CAWANA010000002.1, read on the forward strand.
GCGCGGCGGGCGCTGGCGGGCGCGGCGCGGCGGCCTCCTCGGCCGGCGCGTCGCGGCGGGCTCGGCGTCCTGGCCGGCGCGGCGGCGCCGCCGGCCTCGCCGGCTCGACCCGGGCGATCAGCGTGCCCATCGACACCTTGTCGCCGACCTTGGCGACGACCTCGGCGACCTTGCCGGCGACCGGCGACGGCACGTCCATCGTCGCCTTGTCGGATTCGAGCGTCACCAGCGACTGGTCGACCTTGACCTCGTCGCCCGGCTTCACCAGCACCTCGATCACCGGCACGTCCTTGAAGTCGCCGATGTCCGGCACGTTCACATCGATTTTCGCCACCGGCGCTGTCTCCTTCGCGCGAATGTGCTGTCTGGAACTATGGGTTTATTCACCGCCAGGACCGGCGCCGGCTTCCGACGACCTCCGTCCTGAGGGAACGGCGCCGTCAGGCGACGCGTGCTCAGAACGAGGGCTTGGGAAATTGTCGCTCGCTGCCATTTCTGGCTCGCGCCGGCCGCGGTTCAGCTGCGCGCCGGATTCGGCCCCTCGGGGTCGATGCCGTATTTGGCGATCGCCTCGGCCACCCGCTTCGACGGCAGAAGCTGGTCGTCGGCCAGCGCCTTCAGGCTCGCGACCGACCACGTGATAGCGGTCGACCTCGAAGAACGAGCGCAGCCGGCGGCGATAGTCCGAGCGGCCGAAGCCGTCCGTGCCGAGCGCCTTGTAGCGCGCCGGCACATAGGGCCGAACGCCGTCCGCGATCGCCTTCATGTAGTCGGTCGAGGCGATCACCGGCCCCTTGCCGCCGGCCAGCGCCTGGGTGATGTAAGGGACTGCGCGGCTCGGCCTCGGGATGGAGCATCGACCAGCGTTCGGCGTCGAGCCCCTCGCGGCGGAGCTCGGTGAAGCTCGTCACGCTCCACACCTCGCTCGAGACGCCGTGCTCCTCGCCAGCATCTCGGCCGCCGCCTCGACCTCGCGCAGGATCGCGCCCGCGCCGAGCAGCCGCACGGCGAGCGCCGGGCTTTCCGGCCCTTCGGAGCGACGTCGCGCAGCTTGTACATGCCGCGCAGGATGCCCTCCTCCGCGCCCTCGGGCATGGCCGGATGGGGATAGTTCTCGTTCAGCGTCGTGATGTAGTAGAAGACGTCCTCGTTGATCGACCAGCATCCGCTTCAGGCCCGCGTGGACGATCACCGCGAGCTCGTAGGCGTAGGTCGGGTCGTAGGTGACGCAGTTCGGGATGGTCGAGGCCAGCACGTGGCTGTGGCCGTCCTCGTGCTGCAGGCCCTCGCCGTTCAGCGTCGTGCGGCCCGAGGTGCCGCCGATCAGGAAGCCGCGGGTGCGCATGTCGCCCGCCGCCCAGGCGAGATCGCCGACGCGCTGGAAGCCGAACATCGAATAGTAGATGTAGAACGGGATCATCGGCACGTTGGAGGTCGAGTAGGACGTGCCCGCGGCGATGAACGAGGCCATCGCGCCCGGCTCGTTGATGCCCTCCTGCAGGATCTGCCCCTTGGTGTCCTCGCGGTAGTACATGAGCTGGTCGGCGTCCTGCGGCCGGTAGAGCTGGCCGACCTGGCTGAAGATGCCGACCTGGCGGAACAGGCCCTCCATGCCGAAGGTGCGGCTCTCGTCGGGGACGATCGGCACGACGCGGGGCCCGAGCTCCTTGTCGCGCAGCAGCGTGGTGAGGATGCGCACGAAGGCCATCGTGGTCGAGATTTCCCGGCCCTCGGCGGTCGCCTTGAGCAGCGCGTCGAAGGTCGACAGCGGCGGGACGGCCAGCGGCGCGCTCGTGCGCCGGCGCGCGGGCAGATAGCCGCCGAGCGCCTCGCGCCGGGCGCGCAGATATTGCATCTCCTTGCTGTCCTCGGCGAAGCGCAGGAACGGGAGCTTCGTCAGGTCCTCGTCGGAGACGGGGATCTGGAAGCGGTCGCGGAAGCCTTTCAGCGCGTCGTCGCCGAGCTTCTTGGCCTGGTGGGCGATCATCTGGCCCTCGCCCGCCGAGCCCATGCCGTAGCCCTTGACGGTCTTGGCGAGGATGACGGTCGGCTGGCCCTTGTGCTCGACCGCCGCCTTGTAGGCGGCGTAGACCTTGAGCGGATCGTGCCCGCCGCGGGTCAGCGACCAGATCTCGGCGTCGGTCCAGTCCTCGACCATCGCCGCGGTCTCGGGGTAGCGGCCGAAGAAGTGCTTGCGGATATAGGCGCCGTCCTTCGACTTGAAGTCCTGGTACTCGCCGTCGACGCATTCCTCCATCAGCTGGCGGAGCTTGCCCTCCGTGTCCCTGGCGAGCAGCGCGTCCCAGCCCGAGCCCCAGAGGCACCTTGATCACGTTCCAGCCCGCGCCGCGGAAGTCGCCCTCGAGCTCCTGGACGATCTTGCCGTTGCCGCGCACCGGCCCGTCGAGGCGCTGCAGGTTGCAGTTGATGACGAAGATCAGGTTGTCGAGCTTCTCGCGGCCCGCGAGCGAGATCGCGCCGAGCGATTCCGGCTCGTCCATCTCGCCGTCGCCGCAGAACACCCAGACCTTGCGCGGCGCGGTGTCGGCGAGGCCGCGGCCGTGCAGATAGCGCAGGAAGCGCGCCTGATAGATCGCCATCAGCGGCCCGAGGCCCATCGAGACGGTCGGGAACTGCCAGAAATCCGGCATCAGCCAGGGATGCGGATAGGACGACAGGCCCTTGCCGCCGACCTCCTGGCGGAAGTTGAGCAGCTGCTCCTCGGTCAGCCGCCCCTCGAGGAAGGCGCGCGCATAGACGCCGGGCGAGCTGTGGCCCTGGAAGTAGACGAGGTCGCCGCCGTGCTCCTCGGTCGCGGCGTGCCAGAAATGCATGAAGCCGGTGTCGTAGAGGGTCGCCGCCGACTGGAAGCTCGCGATGTGGCCGCCGAGCTCGGAGGATTCCTTGTTGGCCTTGACCACGATCGCCGCCGCGTTCCAGCGGACGTAGCGCCGGATCGTCATCTCGAGCTTGCGGTCGCCGGGATGGGGCGGCTGCGCTTCGGGCGGGATGGTGTTGACGTAGGCGGTGTTGGCGGCGAACGGCAGGCGCGCGCCCTTGCGGCGGGCGGAGGTGACCACCTGGTCGAGGATCTCGTCGACCTTGCCGAGGCCCTCGAAAGCCTCGACGGAATCGAGCGCGTCGAGCCATTCGTCGGTTTCGTCGTTGACGGATCGGGCCCTGTCGTCCATCGGGTCGGCCTCCCTTGTCCAGCGGCAAAAACGCTCCGACGAAAGTCGATGCGTGTCTTTGTCGCAGTCTCTTGTCATGGGCGCCGCGAAATTCGCAATGCGCGTGAGGTGCGCTGCTGCCATGTAGATGCGCATGGTTCGAGCGCGATTGGCCGCGTCGGCGGACGCGATCGCGCTAGGCGTCGAGCGCCTTCGAGCGCTGACGGAGCGCGCCTTGGCGGGACTGACCACCCACGTTCTCGACCTCACCCGCGGCGGCCCTGCGCCGGGCGTCCGGATCGAGCTTTACGAACTGGGCAAGGACGGCGACCGCCGGCTGGTCGCGAGCACGACGACCAACGCCGACGGGCGAACCGACAAGCCGCTGATCGCCGGGGACGGACGCGCGCGTCGGCGCGTTCGAACTCGTTTTCCACGCGGGCGACTATTTTCGCGCTGTGGGCGCCAAACTGGCCGACCCGCCGTTCCTCGACGTCGTGCCGATCCGCTTCGCCATCGCCGATCCGGCCGCGCACTACCACGTGCCCCTGCTCGTCTCGCCGTGGAGCTATTCGACCTACCGGGGAAGTTGAGGGCGCGCGCCATCCTTCAGGTCCCCCGCGCTAACGGTCCCAGCACCTCCACGCCTTCTGCCCGCGCCGCGCCGGCGAGCTTCCGGTCGCGCTCGGCGATCAGCAGGATATTTCGGGCTTCATGCCAAAACAGCGAGGGCACGGGCGGACGCCCCGAGAGCCCCGCGATGATGGCCTCCGCCGAATCGCTTCGGGAAGAAGCCAGGCCCCCGCCATCGAGGCGTCGACCGCCAGGGTCATTCGCCGCGTGCGCCTTCTCCCCGCCACGCCAGAACCTCTTCTCGTGTGACGGGCTTCGCGCGGCCGCGTGCGGCCCTCGCTTCGGCGAGGACACTCTCAAGGTCGCTCGGCTTCTCGATTCGAGTCGTGCGCGCGATCGGATCGTCGCCGTGCGCGATGATGATGTCTTCCCCGGCCTCAACCCTGGCAAGGAGCTCCGAGAGATGGGTTTTCGCCTCACCGACCTTAACGGTGACGGGTCATGAAATACGCTCCGCCGCGCCAGATTACTGAGTCCCCGATTGCCGCGCGAACGCCAAAAACTGTCTTCTTGCTTCCCCAGAATTGAACGCGCGCGCGGGGACTATGAACGCGTTGCCGTTACGACGTTCAATGATGATGGCTTCCCCATCTTCGCGGACGTCCGCGACGTCGCTCCAAAGAACTATCCTTCGGTTAGCCCCAATAGTGGTGTCAAGACCGTCTTCATCAGCAGTCAAAACCCGAAATCTTGCTCTTGAACGCCAGCATCGGGTACGTAAATAACATGGCTATTGGCGTGAGCCCGACCAAGATCACGATCCCCCATTCCGGAATTGAATCCGGAATCCTGCCATAAAAAACATAGCGAATGCGATGGCGGCGCTCAGAAAGACGATGACGTGCAGTTTCCATAAACGCCGACGCCACGCTCGCCAATACCAGGCCAGCACCTCACTGCGGCGCGAGACATAAGAAACGGTGACTGAATCCATCGCGTCGCTAAGCATTCGGTTTTCGATTGCCGAGCCTCGATCCTCGACATTTGCCCCTTCCCCGCGTTGCGACAATGTCGACAACACCCCTGTAGGTCAAAGTGCTGCGGCGCCTTCAGGCTCAACTGATGAAGTCGCCGCAGATTCGGGCGTGGCCGGAAGCGCCGCGGACGCTCGGAATCATTTTCGCCGCCTGATCGACCGGCGCGGGCAACGGTCCCGCGTAGCCGTTTGCCCGCAAATAGGCCTGCGCCTTCGGCTGGCCGCCATCGGCGGCGCGTTTCATCCAGCGGAGCGCCTCCGTGCGCTCTTTGTCCCCGACCGTTCCCTTGAGATAGGAAAAGGCGAGGTTGGCCATGGCGCTCGTATGGCCGGACGCCGCCGATTGGCGCCACAGGTCGCGAGCCTGATCGAGATCGCGAGGAACCCCGGCGCCGGCGTCGAGCAGGAGCGCGAGATTGTTCATGGCCCGCGCGTTCCCGGCCTCGACGGCCTTGCAGTACCAATGCACAGCCATGGCACTGTCCGGAGCGACGCCGGTCCCGTACTGGTACTTGTAGCCGAGCGCGTTCATCCCCTCGCTGTCGCCCTGCGCCGCCGACATTTCATAGAGGCGAAACGCGGTCGTCTGGTTCACCGCGACCCCCTGCCCTCGCGCATACAGGTAGCCGAGATTGACCTGAGCCTCCGCGTCGCCGGTCCTCGCCTGTTCGGCAAGCAGACGGTGGGCGGTGGCGATATCGCCGCGTTGTATGCGTCCATGCCGGCGAGCGTGTCGCGCGACTGGGCCGAGGCGGCGCCTGCCGCAAAGAGAAGTCCGCCGACGAAGAGCGCCGTCGCAAGGAGAACGCAGAACCCGATTTTCCACCGGTCCCCTTCGCTATTGATCATCACAACTGGCCCGTCGGCTTCGATGGCTCGATTGATCGTGTCTTCAGACCGGCGCGGCAAGCCCAAACAAAGCGAACCGCACGCCGGTGTTTTTCCCCCGCCGCCCCTTGAAACGCCATACTTCGCTTATTATAAGCTAGCTTATGATGTCAGTTGCTCATGAACGGATCTTTTCGCCCGGACGCGAGGTCGCCCTCGCTCTCCACGACGCGGCGCGCATGCTGCGGACCTACTCGGACCACCGCGCCCGAGAGCTGGGGTCGACGCGCGCGCAATGGGCGGTGCTGTCGCGGCTGCAGCGCTGCGAAGGCTACAAGCAAAGCGAGCTGGCCGAGGCGCTCGACATCGCGCCGATCACGCTCGCCCGCCTGATCGACAAGCTGGACGCCGCCGGACTGGTCGAGCGGCGCGCCGACCCGGCCGACCGCCGCGCGCACCGCCTTTTTCTGACCAGCAAGGCGATCCCGACGCTCGGCGCGCTCGGCGCCCTCGCCGAGGACGTCATGGGCCGTGCGCTCGCCGGTCTCGACGACGCGAGCGTCGATGCGATCCTCAAAGGCCTCACGACCATCAAGGCCAACCTGAAGTCGGAACTTCATTCGGGAACCTGCAACAAGTGACGCAAACCACATCGGTCGTGCGCGAAAGCGCTGAGAGTCCGCCCCCGCCCCCGCCGGGCAGACCGTGCAGTTCACGCCGGCCCGGACCCCTGCGCCGCAGACGGCCCCGGCCGCGCCCCAGGCCGCGCCTCCGTCCGCCCCGACCCCGATGGTCGTCAAGACCAGACGCGGCCGGCTCGCGGCGCTTCATTCTGCTCGTGGTGATCCCGCTCCTCGCGCTCGCCGCCGGATTCGGCTGGTGGCTGACCGGCGGCCGCTACGTCACGACCGACAACGCCTATGTCGGCGCCGACAAGTCGCTGATCACCCCGCAGGTGACCGGCGCGATCGTCGCCATTCATGTCGTCGAGGGTCAGAAGGTCAAGGTCGGCGATCCGCTGTTCGACATCGATCCCAAGCCCTACGAGATCGCGTTCGCCCTCGCCAAAGGCCGGCTCGATTCCGCCAAGGTCGCGTTCGCCAATCTCAAGGCGTCCTATGTAAGCAACAGGACCAGATCAAGATGGGCCAGGACGCGGTCAAGGTCCGCCAGACCGACTACGACCGCAAGAACGACCTCGCGTCCCGCGGATCGGGAACGAATGTCGACCGCGACACGTCGCTCGCCGCCCTCATCCAGGCCAAACAGATCCTCGAGTTCGTCAACAATCAGCAGGCGTCGACCATGGTCAAGCTCGGCGGCAGCCTCGACGCCTCGATCGACAATTTCCCCGAATATATCCAGGCGAAGGCGGAACTCGACGACGCGGAGCGCAACTTGCGCAACACCAAGATCCTGTCGCCGATCGAGGGCGTCGCGACGCAGGTCCCCCAGATCGAGCTCGGCCGCGTCGCCGCCGCCGGCCAGCCGGTGTTCGCGGTCGTCTCGGACAAGAACCTGTGGGTCGACGGCAACCCCAAGGAATCGGACATGACCTATGTCCGCGAGGGTCAGCCGGCGACCGTCACCATCGACGCGTTCCCGGGCAAGGACTGGAAGGGCAAGATCTGCTCGATCGCTCCGGGCACCGGCGCGCAATTCTCGATCCTGCCGCCGCAGAACGCGAGCGGCAACTGGGTCAAGGTCGTCCAGCGCGTGCCGCTGCGCTTCTGCTTCGACCCCGGCGAGGACACCTCGAACCTGCGCGCCGGCATGAGCGCCTATCTGTCGATCGACACCGGCCGCGTGCGCACGCTCAGGGGCGTGCTCGACGATCTCGCCGGGACGGTCGACGGCCTGATGGGCAAGAGCGCCGCGAGCGCGGCTCCTTCCGCGAAATGAACCCCGCCGCCTCTTTACGAGACCATCACGCCGAGCGTGCGATGGTCGCTGACCGTCTGCATCATGATGGCGACGGTCATGCAGGCGCTCGACACCACGATCGCCAACGTCGCCCTGCCCTACATGCAGGGGTCCCTCTCGACGACGCAGGACCAGATCAACTGGGTGCTGACCTCCTACATCGTCGCCGCCGCGATCATGACCTCGCCGCTCGGCTGGATGGCCGACCCGTTTCGGACGCAAGAAGCTGTTCATCGTCTGCACCGCCGGTTTCACGGTCGCCTCGATGCTGTGCGGCGTGGCGCTGTCGATTGAGCAGATGGTCGCCTACCGTCTGCTGCAGGGCGTGTTCGGCGCGGCGCTGGTGCCGCTCTCGCAGGCAGTCATGCTCGACATCTTTCCGCCGAACAAGCGCGGCTCGGCGATGGCGATCTGGGGCATGGGCGTGATGCTCGGCCCGATCATGGGGCCGACGCTCGGCGGCTGGCTGACCAATTCCTACTCCTGGCGTTGGGTCTTCTTCGTCAACCTGCCGTTCGGCATCCTGACCACCCTCGGCCTTCTGGCGTTCCTGACCGAGACGCCGACCCGGCGCGACGTGCCGTTCTCATGGTTCGGCTTCCTGAGCCTGTCGCTCGGCATCGGCTCGCTCCAGATGATGCTCGACCGCGGCGAGCAACTCGGCTGGTTCGAGTCGACCGAAATCCAGATCGAGGCGATGCTCGCGGTCGTCGGTTTCTATTTCTTCCTGGCCGACTGCTTCAGCGCCAAGCGGCCGTTCATCAGCGTGCGCATCTTCCGCGACTGGAATTTCTCGATTGCGCTGGTCTTCATGTTCCTGATCGGCATCATCCTGCTCGCCACCATGGCGCTGGTGACGCCGTTCATCCAGAACCTGCTCGGCTATCCGGTGCTCTCCAGCGGCTACCTGCTCGGCACGCGCGGCATCGGCACGTTCGTGGCGATGTTCCTGGTCGGACGGCTCAGCGGCAAGATCGATCCGAGGATTCTGATCTTCGTCGGCCTCGTGCTTGCGACCGCTTCGCTGTGGCAGATGGTCGGCTGGTCGCTCGACGTGTCGGGACGCACGATCGCGATCAATTCGATCATGCAGGGCTTCGGGCTCGGCTTTGTGTTCGTGCCGCTGAACACGATCGCGTTCGCCAGCCTTCCGGGCGAGTTGCGGACCGAGGGAGCGGCGCTGTGGACGCTGATCCGAAACATCGGCTCGTCTGTCGGCATCTCGATCGTGATCGCGCAGCTGACCACCATGATGACCGAATATCACAGCCAGCTCGTCGAGCACGTCACGCCGTTCAGCGACGCGCTGCATTTGCCGAACGCCGGGACGCTGTCGGGGCCGGGACTTCCGAACCTCGAGATGCTCGAAGCGCTGGTCACCCAGCAGGCCGCGTCGATGGCCTACTCGAACGATTTCCTCCTGATGACGCTGGTGTCGCTCTGCGCGTTCCCGCTGCTCGCGCTCATCCGGTCGCCCAAGGCCGCGCCGGTCGCAGCCGGAGGACGCGAGCCCGCGGCGCACGCCGTGATGGACTGAGCCTTGTCGGCGGCTTAAGGCGTCCTTCCAACTCTGACGCAAATTGCCGCTCTTGGTGAGGCACGCCGCCAACTTAGTTGACCCCGTGAACATGGGCACTGGAACAGTGATCACGATTATGTTACCAGTGCGACAAAGCGGACCGCCCGATGCCGACCCCAGGTCGGAAAGCTGCATTTTGCCCGTTGAAAATTGCAAAGAAGCCGATTATGTCCAAAACGCTCTGTCAGGCGCATGAAAGCAAAACTCATAAAGATGGGAGTTCAGCGCATGAGGTTAACGCCTTAAATTGATGGGGGAGAGTTAATATGTGTGGAATTGCAGGTGTCGTTGATTTTAATTCCCCGCGAGTAGAAATTGCAATACTCAATCGGATGGTTGATCGTCTGTCTCGACGCGGACCAGATGAGAACGGAACGTTGTTGGATGGGGCGTGTGGATTTGCACATACTCGCTTAAGCATTATTGATCTTTCGAGCAGTCGTCAGCCGATGACGGCGCCTGAAAGCGACGTATCGCTGGTCTTCAACGGTGAGATCTATAATTATTTGGATTTGCGCAGCGATTTGCAGGCCGCTGGCGAAAGGTTCGGCACGAATGGCGACACGGAGGTCCTGTTGCGGGGTCTGTCGCGGCATTGGCGCGATCTGCTCTTGCAACTGGACGGGATGTTCGCCTTCGCCGCCTGGGACCGGAGTCGCGAGTGCTTGCTGCTGGCGCGCGATCCGATAGGGGAGAAGCCCCTTTTCTACGCGTTGCCTGAACCTGGCCTGCTAGTGTTCGGCAGCGAAGAGAAGGCCGTCCTGGAGCACCCGGCCGTAGACCGGCGGCTCAACGTCGACGCGCTTCGCCAGTCTCTACGCTTCAACGCTGTTTATGGCGCTCACTCTCTTTATGATGGAATTAAGCGTTTGGCGCCCGGCGCGTTCCTCGAATTTAGCCGTTCGGGAGTGCTCGAGGGACAATTCTACAACATAATTGACGCAGCTTCAGAGGCTCGCGCCCAGTTCGCTGGGGAATCCGACCAAGATCTGATCCGCCGCGGCCGAGAACTGTTCATAAAATCCGTCAGAAGACGGCTTATCGCCGATGTCCCCGTCGGAGGATTTCTTTCCGGCGGGTTAGATAGCAGCATGGTTATAGCAGCCATGCGTGAGGTGTTGGGGCAGGACGCCGAAATTTCGAGCTTCTCGGTCGGCTTTGAGGGAGACCCCCATGACGAAACGGGCTTTGCGAAAATCGTCGCTGACCACTTCGGCTCGATCCAGCGCGTGATCCATGTCGGACCGGACTGCATTGAACGGAGATTGGCGGAGCTTTCGGCGTGCAACGACGCGCCGATCGGTCAGCCTGGACAGATCGCCATCGCCGAGATGAGCCGCGTCGCAAAGCAGTTCGTCACGGTCGCCCTGTCCGGCGGCGGCGCGGACGAAGCGTTCGCCGGTTATCCCAAGTACGCTTTCGCCAAATTCCCCGTCGTCGGCGGCGCGGCTCTTCGCGCCCTTGGACCTGACAACGTTGCGCTGATGGCTCGCGCCTTTGGAATGGACGCCGGCCGCGCTTCCACCGCCTTTCAGGCCCTCTCGGAGAGACGAGAGGTCAATCGGATGGCGCAATGGTTCAGTCATGTCAGCCGGCAAAATTTGCGGGCCTTTCTGCCAGGACTGGATTGGTCGGACGCGGCGTGGTCCGACGGCTTGGCCGTGCAGGAGGAGGCGCTGGCGCGGATGGGCCAAGCCTCGCCGCTTTTTCGAATGCAGGCTGTTGACTGCCTGACATGGTTGCCAGGCAATCTTCTTGAAAGCGACGATCGGATGTCGATGGCCGAAGGCCTTGAAATGCGACCGCCATTTTTGAACAAGGAACTCGTCGCGTTCGGCTTGGCGTTGCCCGACCATTTGAAAGTGCGCGGTCGCGTTGGCAAATTGATCGTCCGCGACTGGGCGGCGGGCTTACTGCCAAGCGAGATTCAGCGTCGCAAGAAATGGGGCTTCAAGGCGCCGCTGGACGAATGGTTTCGCGGCCCGCTAGGCGCGCTGGCCGCGGACTATCTCACGAGCGAGCAGGGCTTATGCGGCGCCTTCGGCGATCGAGTGGCCGTATCACGCATGATCGACAGTCATCGCCGCGGGGAGGCTAACTGGGGCAAAACGATTTGGGCGCTTTTGGCGTCGGAGGTTTGGTATCAGAACGTCTACCTTTCTTCGCGAAGCAGGCATCCCAGCGCCGCCGAGGCCGAAATCAAAGATTATCATGTTTCTTCGCCAAGAACGCGAGAACTAGGCCGAAGCATCCAGTAAACCCGACTTTCCCGACACCGTCCCGGAGACGGCGACGCACGATATCGAGGAAGTATCCGATCCGGCGCCAGGTCGCCGCCTGGCTTCCCAATAGGGCCTTCCGGCAGAGCCACTCCGTCCGGCTGGACTTGTGTCTGCCCAGCGACGTCGAAGCGTAATGAGGCGAAATCGCGAAATCCTCCGCGGAGACAAACGGGTCCGCGCTTCGCCCGTTCACGGCGGGAACTTTTTCCGTTTTCGCGTGTTTTAAGGGTCCCCACGACTCAAGAAGGGAGAGCCCATGGACAAGACGATTCTCGGACTGGTCGGGGCCGCCTCTGCGCTGGCCCTCGCCGGAGCGGCCGAAGCCGCGAGCGTTCCCCCAACTCCGGCGCCTGTTCCGCCGGCGCAGACCTTCGCGGAACTCCTCGACCCCATCCCCCAGGCGGTCTCGAGGCTGAGCACGCAATACGGCGAGGGTGAGCTTAGCGACGCCGTGGGGTCGGTCGACCAGCGCCCGGTGCAACTGGCGCAGTACTACCACCACCATCATCACCATCACCACCATTGGTGGCATCACCACCATTGGCATCATCACCATTGGCGCCACCACCACCACCATCACCACCATCATCACTACTATTGACGCCCGGCGGCGCCGGCTTACCCCGGGACTGCGCATCGGATCGCGGGCGCGCGATCCGAGCAACGCGCGTCTTACGCGTGGCTTTGTAGGTCTGCTCGCCGCTCAGCGGTCGCGTCGCGCACGCTCCGCAGCAGCCCCGAGAATGTGGCGATAGGTCCCGTCGAAGACGGTGTTGGTGGCCGACGTCCACTCGCTTTCCGCTGAAAGCGTCTTGCGGCTCTGCGTAGATCCGCTCGGATTGAAGCGCGCGCTCCGCGGCTTCCTCCATCGGCATCGGGACGAGTTCGAAGTCGGGTTCCTCCGGCACGAACAGGATTTGCGCGAAAGGCTCGCCGGTCCGAAAGACGTGGGCCCCGCCTTCAGGCGGCGACTTGAACACCAGAAAGTACGTCATCGGCCACCAGCGCCGGATCAGCGCCGGAACCGCGATCGGCGTCGAGTAGGCGGGATCGGTGAAAAACCGCGGATGGGGCTGGACGAGGAGCGCGTACCCCTCCTCGACCTTGAGGTCGATCGACGCCTGGTAGGTATAGTACAGCTTTCCGAACGGCCGGAACGGCGGCCACTCGCCGCCATGTCCTTCCGGCGGCGGACCGAAGTCCCCGTCGAGTACGAGGTCGCCGCCCCTGCGTCTCGACCCGGAGCGAATTCGGGTAGGGGTAAAAGAGCTCGATTCCGTAGCGGGCGCCCTCCGAGAACGGCAGGCAGTGCCAGGCCTGCTCCATGGAGCCGTCCTTGCGAGGCTGCCTGTCTCCGGCCCAGCCGGGCGACTTCGAGCTTCGTGCGGCGGGGATTGAGACCTGGCGTGTAAGAGCGATACTTGACCTGACGCATACGGCGATCCCCTCCTGATTTGGTTGTTAACGCGCGCGCAATCCCGATTGTTCCGTCTTCCCGCGCAAAGACAATCCCCCGACGGACGGCGGGGGCAAATGTCCAGAAGCTCTCAACCGGCGACGCCGACATGCTGACGTTCGAGACGGCCGGGGTCAGAACTCATCGGCCGCCCGGCTAAGCCGGTCGGGCCACGTTCAGCACCACGTCGGCGAGCCGGTCCGCCGCGTCCGCGACGCCGGCCGTTTTCGCCGCTTCCGCCGACGCCGCGAGCTTCGCCGGCGACGCCAGCGCGTCCCGCAGGATCGCCGCGAGCCGCTCCGGCGTGAACTCGGTCTGCGGAACGACGATCGCGCCGCCCGACGCCGCGAGCGCCGCCGCGTTGGCCGCCTGGTCCTGATCGAGCGCGTGCGGGAACGGCACCAGCACCGACGGCCGCCCGATCACCGCGAGTTCGGACACGGTCGAGGCGCCCGCGCGGCCGATCGACGAGATGGGACGCGGCGATCCGCGCCGGCAGGTCGGGAAAGAAGTCGGCGATCTCGACCGGGAAGTTCAGCCGCGCGCAGGCCGCCGCGACCCGCGCCTTGTCCTCGCCGCGCGCCTGCATGGTGAGGCGGATCCCCTGCCGCTCGTCGCGGCTCGAGCAGCGCCAGCGCCTCGGGCACGACGTCGGCCATGACGCGCGCGCCCTGCGACCCGCCGGTCACAAGAAGGCGCAGCCGCGCTGCCGACGAAGTCGGGATAGGGCGTCTCCGCGGCGGCGACGACCGCGGGGCGGACCGGATTGCCGGTGTAGCGGACCTTGGCCTGGGTCGCGGCGTCGACGCCCTTTGAGCTCGGGAAAGCCGCAGGCGACCACCGAGACGCGCGGGCTCAAGAAACGGTTGGCCCGTCCGAGCACCGCGTTCTGCTCGTGCAGCACGCTCGGAATTCCGAGCAGCGAGGCGGCAAAGCAGCGGCGGCACCGTCGGATAGCCGCCGAAGCCGACCACCGCGCGCGGCCGGATGCGGCTGAGCTTGAGCAGCGCCGCGGCGACGCCGGCGCCGAGCGTCGCGGCCGCGCGCGCCTTGTTGAGCGCGCCCGCGCCCGTCGTCGTCGCGGAGGGAAAGGCGTGCACGGCGCGGGCGGGAAAGTCCTGGCCGTATTTCAGCGCCCGGTCGTCGGTGGCGAGCTCGACCTCGACGCCGCGCGCCTGCCAGCGCCGCGGCGAGCGCCGCAGCCGGAAAGAGATGGCCGCCGGTGCCGCCCGGCCGCCAGCAGGATGCAGCGCGCTGCGCTCATTCCGCAGCCACCAGATCGTGCGGCAGGTCGGCGACCGGGCGCCGGCGCGTCGCCGCGAGCAAAAAGCCCATGCCGAGGCCGAGCGCGATCAGCGACGAGCCGCCGTAGGAGATGAACGGCAGCGTCATGCCCTTGGCCGGCATCGCGCGCAGGTTGACCGCCATGTTGATCCAGCTCTGCACGCCGAACATCACCGTCATGCCCGCCGCGACGAAGCGGCAGAACGGGTCCTGGTTGCGCGAGGAGAGGAAGAGCGCCGCGCAGCACGATGAAGCCGAAGAACAGGATCAGCGCCATGCAGGCGATCATGCCGAACTCCTCGCCGGTGACGGCGAAGACGAAGTCGGTATGGGCGTCGGGCAGGATGCGCTTGTACATGCCCTCGCCCGGGCCGCGTCCGAGCCAGCCGCCGGAGAGAATGCTCTGCAGCGCCGTGTCGACCTGAAACGTGTCGACCACGCCGCCGGTCGAATCGGGGTCGATGAAGCGCAGCACGCGCTCGTGCACGTGCGGCGAAAGCTTGTAGGCGGCGAAGCCTCCAAGCACGCCCAGGCCCCCGACGCCGACGACCCAGAACCAGTGCAGTCCGGCCATGAAGAACAGCGACGCCCAGACGATCGACACCAGCATGGTCTGGCCGAAGTCCGGCTCCATGATCAGCGGCACGATCGTGACCGGCAGGATCAGGAAGGACAGGAATTTCGCCAGCGGCGCCGTCGGCGTCTTGCGGCCGCCCTCGGTGAACGCCCAGGCCGCCAGCACCACGAAGGCCGGCTTGATGAACTCGGACGGCTGAATGCCGAAGATCCAGCGCCGCGCGCCCTTGACCTCCGCCCCGAACATCAGCGCGAGCACGATCAGGATCAGCGAGGCCGCGAAGGTCACCAGCGCCGCGCGGCGCACGTGGCGCGGCGAGAGAAACGACGTCGCCACCATCAGGATGGCCGTCGGAACCAGCATCAGCGCCTGCCGGTCGACGAAATGGAAGGTCGGCAGATTGAGCCGCTCGGCGACCGCGGGGCTCGCGGCGAGCGCCATGACGAGGCCGATCACCATCAGCGCCAGGAACGAGCCGAGCAGCCAGCGGTCGACGGTGCGCATCCAGTCGGCGAAGGGTCCGCGTTCGGCTCTCGATGCCATGCCTCAAGCTCCCCCGTTCGAAGAGTCTTGGACTTCGGCGCGAAAAGCCTCGCCGCGCGCCTCGAAATTGGCGAACTGGTCGAACGACGCGCAGGCCGGCGACAGGAGAACGACCGGCTCCCGCGCCGTCGAGCGGGAGGCGTCGCGCGCCGCCGCCTTGACGGCCTCCGAAGGGTCCCGCATTGCTCGAAGGGCACAGCGCCGTCCCGAGCGTCGCAGCGAATTCGTCCGCGGCCGCGCCGATCAGGTAGGCCTTGGCGACGCGGTCGAACAGCGGGCGCAACGGCTCGACGCCGCCCGCCTTCGGCCTTCCCGCCGAGAATCCAGTGGATGTCGCGAAAGGACAGCAGCGCCTTCTCGGCCGCGTCGGCGTTGGTCGCCTTCGAATCGTTGATGAACAGCACGCGGCCCTGCCGGCCGACCTCCTCCATCCGATGCGCGAGGCCGGGAAAGGTCTCGAAAGCCGCGGCGATCGCGTCGCGCGAGACGCCGAGCGCCGTCGCTGCGGCGCAGGCGAACGCGGCGTTCTGGCCGTTGTGCGCGCCCCTGAGCGCGCGGGCGCTTCTCAAGTCGATCGACGGCTCGGCGGAGCCGCGCACAACGACCCGGTGATCATCGACAAAGACGTCCGCCAGCGGCGACTCGGCCGCCCGAGACGGCGACGACCCGCCGGCCCGGCTCGGCCTTGATCCGCGCGCAGATCGCGCGGCTGGGGTCGTCGTCGACGCCGACGAGCGCGATTTCGGCCTTGGCGACCAGCCGCTCCTTGATCGCCGCATAGCGCTCGAGGTCGCCGTGGCGATCGAGATGGTCCGGCGTGATGTTGATCAGGAGGCCGACGCTCGGCGCGAGCGAGGGCGCGAGATCGATCTGATAGGACGAGCACTCGATCACGTGGACGCGGCTCGTCCGCCGGCGGCGGCAGGTCGAGGATCGGCACGCCGATGTTGCCGCCGAGCGCCACGTCGCGCCCGGCTTCCTTGAGCACATGCGCGATCAGCGCGGTCGTGGTCGATTTGCCGTTGGTGCCGGTGATGGCGACGAACGGCGCGTTCGGCGCGCGCGCCGACGCGCTCGCGGGCGAAAAGCTCGATGTCGCCGATCACCGGAACGCCGGCCGCCTTGGCGCGCTTCACTGTCCAGTGCGGCTCGGGATGGGTCAGCGGCACGCCGGGCGAAAGCACCAGCGCCTTGAACGCGCCCCAGTCCGCTTCGCGCGAGATCGAGGACGCACATAGCCGTCGGCCGAGGCGCGGTCGCGCGCCTTCTCGTTGTCGTCCCAGGCGGTCACCTCGGCCCCGCCCTCGGTCAGCGCGCGCAGCGTCGAAAACCCCGACCCGCCGAGGCCGAAGACGGCGACCTTTTCGCCGCGAGAGGGTTTCGACCGGGATCATCGCTCACCTCAACTTCAGCGAGGCGAGACCGATCATCGCCAGCACGAAGGAGATGATCCAGAAGCGCATCACGATCTGCGGCTCGGACCAGCCGAGCTGCTCGAAATGGTGGTGGATCGGCGCCATCTTGAAGACGCGCTTGCCGGTCAGCTTGAACGAGGCGACCTGCACGATGACCGAGACCGCCTCCATCACGAACAGGCCGCCGATCACCGCCAGCACGATCTCGTGCTTGACCGCCACCGCCATGGTTCCGAGCAGGCCGCCGAGCGCCAGCGAGCCGGTGTCGCCCATGAAGATCTGGGCCGGAGGCGCGTTGAACCACAGGAAGCCCGCGCCCGCCCCGATCAGCGCGCCGCACACCACCATCAGGTCGCCGGCGAGCGGCACGTGGTTAATCAGAAGGTAATGCGCGAAGAACGCGCTGCCGACGAGATAGGAGATCATGCCCGAGCGTCGCCGCCGCGATCATCACCGGCACGATCGCCAGGCCGTCGAGGCCGTCGGTCAGATTGACCGCATTGCCGAAGGCGACGATCACGAACGGCCCGAACAGCAGGAAGCCCCAGCCGAAATCGAGCACGTAGCCCTGGACGAACGGCAGCGCGAGCGAGCTCGCTCCCGGACCGCCGACCCGCATCATCGCGTAGCAGGCGATGGCCGCGATCACATATTCGGCGCCGAGCCGGGCGCGGCCGGAGAAGCCCAGATGCGACTGCTTCGTCACCTTGAGATAGTCGTCGTAGAAGCCGATCGCCCCGAAGCCGAAGGTGACGAAGAGGACGATCCAGACATAGGGGCTCTCCGGATCGGCCCACAGCAGCGCCGACGCGATCAGCCCGAACAGGATCATCAGCCCGCCCATGGTGGGCGTGCCCTTCTTGGTCAGGAGATGCGAGGCGGGGCCGTCGCTGCGGATCGGCTGGCCCTTGCCCTGCTTCAGCCGCAGCCGCGAAATGATCGACGGCCCGAAGAACAGCACCAGAAACAGCGCCGTTCCCGCCGCGCCGAGGGTGCGGAAGGTCAGCCAGTGGAAGAGGCGGAAGACGCCCGGGAGCCCAGACCAGTCGGAGAGCCAAGTCAGCATCGTCTCAGCCTCCGTCGCCCGGACGGGCGAAATGCTCGCGCAGCGCCGCGACGAGCGGCCCCATCCGGCTGCCGTTCGAACCCTTGACCATGGCGACGTCGCCGGCGCGAAGCGCTCTGGCGACCTCTTCGGCGAGCGCGCTCGACCGCTCGGCCCAGGCCGCGCGCATCGCTTCCGGCGCGGCGTCGTAGAGGGCGCGCGTCAGCGGCCCGGCGCCGAACAGGAGATCGACGTGATTGGCGGCGAGGTCGGCGGCGAGCGCCGCATGCATCGCCGCGCCCTCGGCGCCAAGCTCCAGCATGTCGCCGATCACCGCGATCCTGCGCCCGTTGGGTCCGGGCCGCGTCGCGCCGAGGAGCCTGAGCGCGGCGCGCATCGAGGCCGGATTGGCGTTGTAGCTCTCGTCGATCAGCGTGACGGGACCCGTCGGGCGTCGGGAGCGAGAGGCGCTCGCCCCTGCCCTTCTGCGGCGCGAAGCCCGCGAGCGCCGCAGCCGCGGCGTCGAGATCGGCGCCGAGCGCGGCGGCGGCAAGCAGCGCGCCGAGCGCGTTCTCCGCCATGTGCGCGCCGGGCGCGCCGAGATCGAAGCGCAAGCGCGCGCCCGAGGATCTGCGCGCGACGACGCGCGAGCCGGCGCTCCGTCGTCTTCGAGCCCGAGGAGCCGCGCGTCGCAGCCCTCGCGACGTAGCCGAAGCTCCAGCACCCGCGCGCCTCGCGCCCGAGCCGCCGCGGCGAGCCGCTCGAATTGCGGCGCGTCGCGGTTGAGGATCGCCGTGCCGCCCGGCTCGAGGCCGAGGAAGATCTCGCTCTTGGCGTCGGCGATCGCCTCGAGCGAGCCGAGATATTCGATATGGACCGGCGCGATCGTGGTGATCAGCGCCGCATGCGGGCGGACCATGCGCACGAGCGGCGTGATCTCGCCGGCGTGGTTCATGCCGATCTCGAACACGCCGAACCGCGCGTCCGCCGGCATGCGCGCCAGCGTCAGCGGCACGCCCCAATGGTTGTTGTACGAGGCCGCCGAGGCGTGCGTCGCGCCGCATTGCGCGTCAGCATCGCGCGCAGCATCTCCTTGGCGCTCGTCTTGCCGACCGAGCCGGTGACCGCGACGATGCGCGCCGCCGTGCGCGCCCGCGCCGCGACGCCCGAGCCGCTCCATCGCCTTCAGCGTGTCGTCGACCGCGAAGACCGGGCCGAAAGCGGCGAGCGCCTCCGCCCGCTCCCGGCTCACGACGGCCGCCGACGCGCCGGCCTCGAAGGCGCGCGCGACGTGATCGTGGCCGTCGTGGGTCTCGCCCTTGATCGCGAAGAAGAGGTCGCCCGGCCTCGAGCGTCCGGGTGTCGATCGACACGCCCGAGACGGCGCGCGCGAGCGGCGCGCTCGGGCTCGCGCCGAAGGCCTCGCGTCAGCTCGATCCCGCTCCACAGCGCGCTCATGCCGCCTCCGCCAAAGCCTTGCGCGCCTCCTCGGCGTCGCTGAAGGGGAGCACCGTGTCGCCGACGATCTGCCCGATTTCGTGGCCCTTGCCGGCGATCATCAGCGCGTCGCCCTCTTTCAGCATCGCGACGCCCGCCCGGATCGCTTCGGCGCGATCGCCGATCTCCAGCGCGCCGGGCGCGGCGGCGAGGATCGCGGCGCGGATCGCGGCGGGATTCTCCGAGCGCGGATTGTCGTCGGTGACGATGACGACGTCGGCGGAACGCGCGGCGATCTCGCCCATGATCGGCCGTTTGCCCGCGTCACGGTCGCCGCCGCAGCCGAACGCCACGATCAGCCGGCCGCGGACGTAGGGGCGCAGCGCCGCGAGCGCCTTTTCCAGCGCGTCGGGCTTGTGGGCGTAATCGACGAAGACGGCGCGCGCCGCGAACCGCGCCGATCCGTTCGAGCCGCCCCGGCGCGCCTTCGAGCCCCTGCAGCGCATGGAAGACCGCGTCGGCCTCGGAGCCGGTCGCGATGCACAAGCCCGCCGCGACAAGCGCGTTGGAGATCTGGAAATCGCCGGGCAGCGGCAGACGCACCCGCCGCTTGCGGCCGCCGAATGCGAGGTCGAGCGTCGAGGCGAGCCCGTCGCGGACGACCGCCGCGAGCCGGATCGCCTCGCCCTTCTCGCCGACCGAAAAGACCGCGAGCCCGCGCGCCCGCGCGGCCTCGATCACGCGCGGAGCAATCTCGGCGTCGGCGTCGACGATCGCCGGCGCGCCGTCCGGCAGGAGGTCGCGGAACAGGCGCAGCTTGGCGGCGAGATAGTCCTCGACCGTCGCGTGGTAATCCATGTGGTCGCGGCTGAGATTGGTGAAGGCGCCGGCCGCGAGCCGCACGCCGTCGAGCCGCTTCTGGTCGAGGCCGTGCGAGGAGGCCTCCATCGCGAGATGGGTGACGCCGGCTTCGGCGAGCTCCTGAAGCGTCCGGTGCAGGGTCAGCGGGTCGGGCGTCGTCAGCGAGCCGTAGACCGTCACGCGGGCGCGAAACGACGCCGATCGTGCCGAGCGAGGCCGCTTCGCGCCCGAGCGCCTGCCAGATCTGGCGGACGAAGGCGGCGACCGAGGTCTTGCCGCTGGTGCCGGTCACCGCGACGATCGTCTCCGGCTGGCGCGGATAGAGCCGCGCGGCGGCGCGCGCGAGCGCGAGACGCGCGTCGGCGACCTCGATGACCGGCGCGCCGGCGAACGTCGCCGCGCGCTCGGTCACAATCGCCGCCGCCCCGCGCGCGACCGCGTCGGCGGCGTGCTTCAGGCCGTCGTCCTTCGCGCCGGCGAGGGCGAAGAAGACGTCGCCCGGCTGGACCTTGCGGCTGTCGAAGGCGACGCCGGCGACGACGCGCTGAGCCAGCGCCGCGGTCCGCGTCCGCTGAGATCCACAATGTCGCCGAGCCGTATCATGCCGCCGCTAGTCACTCCTTGCCGATCTTGTCGGCGTCGGCTCCATAGCCCAGCCGGGCGATGATGGGGAATGGATTGATTGGCGCTTCGTTCGTCGGAGGCACGCCCTGCAACGGCTGAATCCTGCGGATCAGCGCGCCGGTGGTGCGGCCGGCGTTCCAGGCGGCGGTGTGATAGCCGTAGTCCCCGGGCGCGGCGACGGGATCGTCGTAGATCGCCAGATAGAGGTATTTCGGCTTGTCGGCCGGCGTGATCGCCATGAAGGTGGTGAACACCTTGTTCTCCGAATAGTGTCCGTGGATGATCTTGTCCGCCGTGCCCGTCTTGCCGCCGACGTAATAGCCGGGAATATTGGCGAAACTGGCCGAGCCGTGGGTCGCGTTGGAGCGCATGAGATAGCGCATCGATTCGGACGTCTGGTCGCTCACCACCTTTCGGCTGATCTTGTCGGCCTCCTCCTGGCTTCGCGGCAGGAAGGTCGGCGGCATCATGTGGCCGCCGTTCACCAGCGCGCGAAACGGCCATCAGCGCCTGCAGCGGCGCGACGTTGAGCCCCTGCCCGAAGGCGATCGTCATGGTGTTCAGCTCGCTCCAGCGCTTGGGCACCAGCGGCTCGGCGCTTTCCGGCAGTTCCGTGCGCAGCCGGTCGAGCTGGCCCATCTTCTTCAGGAACGCCTGGTGGCCGGTGACGCCGACCATCAGCGCCATGCGCGCGGTGCCGATGTTGGAGGAATGGGTGAACACCTCCGGCACGGTGAGGATGCGGTGGGTCGCGTGGAAGTCGTGGATGGTGAAGCGGCCGTAGCGCAGCGAGTCGCGCGCGTCGATGCGCGTGCCGAGATTGACCTTGCCCGAATCGAGCGCCATCGCGATCGACAGCGCCTTGAACGTCGAGCCCATCTCGTAGACGCCGACGTTGATGCGGTTGATCTTGGTCGGGTCGTGGGCGTCGAACTGGATCGTTCGGGTCGTAGTCGGGCAGCGATTCGAGCGCGATCACCTCGCCGGTGTTGACGTCCATCACCACGCCGGCGGCGGCCTTGGCCTTCCAGTGCTCCATGCCGGCCGATCAGTTCGTCGCGCAGCGCATGCGTCACCTTCAGGTCGAGCGACAGGCGCACCGGCTTCAGGCTCTCCGGATCGACGACGAATCCCGGGAACATGCGGGTCGGTCAGGCTCTGCTCGTCGAGATATTTCTCCATGCCGGCGATGCCGACATTGTCCTTGTCGACATAGCCGAGCACATGGGCGCCGATCGGCCCGTTCGGATAGACGCGCTTGTTTTCCGGCAGGAAGCCGACGCCCGGAAGGCCGAGGTGGAAGATCTCCGCCTGTTCCTTCGGCGTGATCTGGCGCTTGACCCAGACGAAGCCCTTTTTCGAGCCGAGCCGCTCGCGCAGTTCCTTGGCGTCGACGTCCGGCAGCACGGCGGTGATCAGCTCGACCGCCTCGTCCTTGTCGATGATCCGGTTCGGCTCGGCGAACACCGACATGGTCTTGACGTCGGTGGCGAGGATTTCGCCGTTGCGGTCGAGAAGGTCAGGCCGCGCGCCGGAGACGGCCTGGTCGGCGGCTTCCTTCAGCGTCAGCGGCGGATCGTGCGACACGCCGAGCACGACGAGCTTGACGCCGATCACGGCGTAGGCGGCGGCCATGCCGAGCGCCAGCGTTCGGATGCGGACCCCCGATCGGTCGAGCCGCGTCAGCAGCAGCGCGTGGGCGAAGGCCTTGAGGTTGGCGAAGGTCAGGAGCGCGCGCAGCGAAGTCCGCGGCCGGCCGGGCGACGGAGGTTCGAGATCGACGCCGAAATTCTGCGGCACATAGCGATGAAACAATGCGAGGACGGCGCGGGCGACCAGAGCCTTTGCGCCTTCGGCGTCCCCTCGTGCCCTGGCTCGCGCCCTTCGCAGTCTCGGCCATGCTCATCTCACCGGCGGGGTGGCGCCGCCGGCTTCGGCGGCGGGCGTTTCGTTGTCCTTGTTGAAGCCGAGCGACTCCAGCGTGCGCCCGATCGAATTGACCTTCGGCTGGGCCTCCGGCAATTCGGCGACGGTGGCGATCTGCGAAAGCGCCAGCGGCTCCATGCCGAGCTTGGCGTCCGCAAGCTCCTGGATGCGGTCCGGCCGGGCGAGATGGGCGTATTCGGCGCGCAACAGGTTGATCGCGTCCTTCTCCTTGGCGATGAGATGGCGCGTCTTCACCAATTGCTCGGCGGTATAGATCGTGTGGTACTTGACCCCATAGGCATACGCCGCCGCCCCGATCAGCGCGGCGATCGCCGCCGCATGCATGAGCCGCAAGATCATCCCTGCCTCCCCCGCCGCGTCGGCAGTCGCGTCAAAGCCACGAGTGAATTCCCCGCATCCCTCGGCGGCGCGTCGAGCCGCGTCGCATAGCGGAGCTTGGCCGAGCGCGACCGCGGGTTGGCCGATATCTCCGCATCTCCCGCCTCGATCGGCTGGCCGCGCGGAACATCGAAGTCGGCGCCGGCTCGGCCGGCTCGCCCGGCAGGCGCCGCGAGGCGGCATGGCCGCGACCCGAACGTCCCGCAAGGAACTGCTTGACGATCCGATCCTCGAGCGAATGGAAGGTCACCACGGCGAGCCGGCCGCCGGGCTTGAGCAGCCGCTCGGCCGCGACAAGGCCGCGAAGCAGCTCGCCGAGCTCGTCGTTGACCGCGATGCGCAAGGCCTGGAAGGTCCGGGTCGCCGGATGGGTCAGCTCGCCGCGCTTGGCGGGAACGACGCGGGCGATCATCTCGGCGAGCGGCAGGGTGCGCTCGTAAGGACGCGTCTCGCGGTCGGCGACGATCGCGCGCGCGATGCGGCGGGACGCGCGCTCCTCGCCGAAATGGAACAGGATGTCGGCGATCGTCTCCTCGTCCGCGTCCCGCAGGATGTCGGCGGCCGACGGCCCCTTGCCCTCCATCCGCATGTCGAGCGGCGCGTCGAAGCGAAGCGAGAAACCCCGCTCGGCCTCGTCGAGCTGCATCGACGAGACGCCGATGTCGAGAACCACGCCGTCGACCGCGTCGAGCCCGAGATCGCGCGCGACCGGATCGAGCTCGCCGAAACGCGCCTCGACGAGCCGCAGCCGGCCGTCCGATTCGGCGGCCAGGCCCGCCCCGGCGCGGACGGCCGAGGGATCGCGGTCGAGCGCAATGACCTCAGCGCCGCGGTCGAGCAGCGCGCGGGTGTAGCCGCCCGCGCCAAAGGTGCCGTCGATGATGAGGCCGCCTGGTCGCGGCGCGAGCGCCTCGAGAACTTCGGCCAGCAGGACGGGAACGTGCCGCAGCGCCTCGGTCACGGCGCCCGCCTCGCGGCCCTCTCCCGCGCGCAGCCGCCGAACCCGCGCCCGCGCCGCCTCGAGATGGGCAGCGAACCGCGAGGGCTCCCAGATCTGGAATTTGTGCCCCTGCCCGACGAAAACCGCCTCGTGTTCGAGGCCGAGCGACGCCTTCAGCCGGTCGTCGAGCATCACCCGCCCCTCCGAGTCCATGCGCAGGATCTCGCTCGTTCCCAGAAGCGCGGTGGCGAAGGCGTCTCGCGTCGGCGAGAACGGCGGCAGCGAGGCCAACAGCTGGTCGATCTCCGCCAGGAGCCTGTTGCCGCCGCAGTCGAGCGCCGGTTGATCGAGCGACGGATGAACATAGACGCCCTCGAACCCGTCCCTCGCCAGCGCCTGACGGAAGGCGGCCGGGATCGAGATCCGGCCCTTGGCGTCGAAGCGGTGGGTGAAGTGGGAGAGAAAGCGGTCCACGAGGCCCCCCGACGCAAAAGCCCGCGTGCGTCCGGCGAGCGGGGCTCGTGGGCTGCAGCGCGCAAGCGCGGTCTGTTGACGGGATGACTTGGGATAACATGGGACCCCATGGGCGTCAAACAAACCGTGGGCGATTCCTGCCCCCGGAACCGGCCTTGGCTGGATTAGGGGTTGTTAAGGTTAAACTTCCGTTAGGGCGGCGTTTCGGGCCGGCCGGCTGAACGCAGGGCAATCGCCTCGCGCCCTTCGCGCCTCGCCTGAGAACAGGCCGGAAGACTTCAGGCGCGAAGGTCCACTCGACGAGAGAGCGCTTCTATAAGGAGCAGCAGAGTCGGTGGCCCCCTCACCACGTATCCACGCACGGCCGCTTGCGCGTCTCGCGCCGCGGCGGCTGAGGACAGGCGTCCAGGCCCCGAAGGATCCAGCGGCGGGTCTCGATCGGATCGATCACCTGGTCGATCTCCAGCACCGAGGCGATGTTGGTCGCCTTGCCGGTCTCGTAGTATTTCGCGACCATCGTCCGGAAGAGCTTTTCCCGTTCGACGGCGTCCTCGATCGCGGCGAGCTCCTTGCGGAAGCCGAGCCGCACTGCGCCCTCGAGCCCCATGCCGCCGAACTCGCCGGTCGGCCACGAGACCGTGAAACATTGGGCGTGAAAGCCGCCGCCCGCCATCGCCTGCGCGCCGAGCCCGTAGCCCTTGCGCAGGACGATGGTGAACCACGGCGCGGTCACGCTCGCGGCGGTGACGAACATGCGGCAGACGTGGCGCACGAGCGCGGTTGTCTCCGCTTCCGGCCCGACCATGAACCCCGGCGTGTCGCAGAGCGAGACGATCGGCAGATCGTAGGCGTCGCAAAGTTGCAGGAAGCGCGCCGCCTTGTCGGCGGCGTCGGAGTCGATCGCGCCGCCGAGATGCCTTGGGTTGCTGGCGATGAGGCCCAACGGCCGCCCCTCGATCCGCACCAGCGCGGTGACGATGCCGAGGCCGAAGGCGGCGCGCAGCTCCATGACCGAGCCTTCGTCGGCAAGCGCCTCGACGACCGCGCGCATGTCGTAGACCCGCAGCCGGTTTTCGGGGATCAAGCCGCGCAGCCGGCGTTGGTCGGGGGCGGTCCATGAGGTCGTGCGGCCCTGGAAGTACGAGAGATAGGTCTTCGCCGCCGCGGCGGCCTCGATCTCGTCCTCGACCACGATGTCGATGACGCCGTTCGGCGCCTGCATCGAAACCGGGCCGACGTCGTCCGGACGGACGACGCCCAAGCCCCCGCCTTCGATCATCGCCGGCCCCCCCATGCCGATCGAGGAATCCCTCGTGGCGATCACGACGTCGCAGCAGCCGAGCAGCGCGGCGTTGCCGGCGAAGCACCGGCCGGAGGCGACGCCGACGAGCGGCGCCAGGCCGCTGAGCTTGGCGAATTGGGCGAAGGTCGGCACGTCGAGGCCGGTCACGCCGAGCCCTTCGGTATCGCCCGGCCGGCCGCCGCCGCCCTCGGCGAAGAGGACGATCGGCAGGCGCTGTCGCTCGGCGAGTTCGAACAGCCGGTCCTGCTTCTTGTGGTTGCGCGCGCCCTGGGTTCCTGCGAGCACGGTGTAGTCGTAGGCGACGATGAGGCAGCGGGCGCGTTCAGGACCGAAGAGGCCGCCATTCACGGTCGCGAGGCCGGCGACGACCCCGTCGCCCGGCGTATTGCGGATCAAATCGTCGCGCGAGCGGCGCGCCGCCTGCGCGGCGACGGCCAGCGAGCCGTATTCGAGGAAGCTGCCGGGGTCCGCCAGAGCCGCGACGTTCTCGCGCGCGGTGCGATGGTTGGTCTTTCGCCGTCTGGCGACGGCCTCGGGGCGGTTCTCGTCGAAGCCGAAAGCCTGCCGCGCCAGCATCTCGGCGAGGTCGGGCCGGACGGCCTCGGGGTCGGCCGCCGGAACTTCCGCAGCGGCCTCTGCGCTGACGTCGGCGGGTTCGAGAAAAACGATCGCGTCGTCCTTGTAGAGCGTGTCGCCCTTGCGCGCCCGCGTCTCCCGCACGATCCCGCCGCCCGGCGCCGTGACGAGATGCTCCATCTTCATCGATTCGATCACAGCGATCTGCTGGCCGGGGCGAACGATATCCCCCTCGGCGACGTCGAGCGACACGACGATCCCCTGCAACGGCGCGGAGACGGCGAGCGCGCCCTCCGGCCCTTCGAGCGCGCTCGCGCGGGCGTCGCCCGCGTCCGCCTCGGGCGCATCGAAATAGAGCTTTCGATGCTCCCGGCTCGCGGCTTCCAAAAGCTTGGCGAGACGCGTCTCGATGAAGCGCGTGTCGATGCGGTTGGCGACGAGATCGGGATGCGTCAGCAGCGCCTGCAAAAACGGGATGTTGGTCTCGACGCCTTCGATGCGGAAGTCGCCGAGCGCGCGGGCCGCCTTGGCGGCGGCGGCGGAGAAGTCCGCCGAGGCCGTATGCGCGATGACCTTGGCGATCAGCGAATCGAACGCCACGCCCGTGCGGTAGCCCGAGTAGCCGAACGTATCGACCCGCACGCCGGGCCCCGAGGGCAGATCGAACGCCGTGATCCGGCCGCCGGCCGGGACCGCCTGGCCGTCCGCCGTCATGGTTTCGAGATTGACGCGCGCCTGAATGGCGATCCCGCGCGGCGCGTGCGCGCCGTCGAGGCCGAGATCGGCGAGGCTTGCGCCGGCCGCGACGCGGATCTGCGCCGCGACCAGATCGACGTCGAAGGCCTCCTCGGTGACGGTGTGCTCGACCTGAAGACGGGGATTGGCCTCGATGAAGGCGAACCCCGGGCCCTCGCCCGGGTCTGACGCGTCGAGCAGGAACTCGAAGGTCCCGAGGCTGTCGTATCGGGCCTCGCGGGCGATGCGCGTCGCCGCCGCGACGATTTTTTCGCGCAAGGGCGGCGTCAGCGAGGGGCTCGGCGCGACTTCGATCAGCTTCTGATTGCGCCGCTGGATCGTGCATTCGCGCTCGCCGAAGTCGGTCAGGCCGCCGTGCCGGTCGCCAAGGATCTGGACCTCGATGTGCCGGGCGCTCAGGATCAGGCGCTCGGCGTAGAGCGAGCCGTCGCCGAACGCGGTCGTCGCCTCCGACTGGCAGCGGGCGAAGGCCTCGGCGATCTCGGCCTCGCTTCGAACCGCGCGCATGCCGCGCCCGCCGCCGCCGGCTACGGCCTTGAGCATGATCGGCGCCCGGATCGCGGCGAAAAAGGCGCGCGCCTCCTCGACGCTGCCGACACGACCGCGCCCTCGATCACCGGCGCGCCGCAACGCACCGCGAATTCGCGCGCCAAGACCTTGTCGCCGAAGAGGGCGAGCGCTTCGGGCGACGGGCCGATAAAGGTCAGGCCCGCCTCGGCGGCGGCGCGCGCAAAGCCGGCGTTCTCGGCGAGAAAGCCATAGCCGGGATGGATCGCGTCGCAGCCCGTCGCCTTGGCCAGCGCCACGACGCGCGCGCCGTCGAGATAGGCGGCTGCGCCCGCCCGGCCGAGCGCATGCGCCTCGTCCGCCTTGCGCAGATGAAGCGAGGCCGCGTCGTCCTCAGAATAGATCGCGACGCTCGCGATCCTCAGATCGGCCGCCGCGCGGGCGATGCGGATGGCGATCTCGCCTCGATTGGCGATGAGGAGCTTGCGGAACGGGGCGTCGGACATGAACGGTCGATCTCGAATGGCGCGGGGACTTTGCCCGCCCGATCGGCGGCCGTCCAATCGGACCCGGCCGTCAGGCCTCGCGCGCTACCCTCCCGCCCCTGCCGGAGAGCGGTCTGGTCCTGACGAAGCGCTGCGGAGGTTTCAGGACACGCTGGGCGCTGCGATGAACCGCGCCCCGCGAACGAAGAGGCTGGGCGAGCCGGGCCAGGGGCGCCGCAACGAGAGCGCGGCGCCGCCTGACGCTACGTTTCAGCAGGGCTTGCCGACCGAGCGGCGTCGAACAAAGGATCAGCTCTTTACCCTGCCGAAGGTTTCATCAAAGGCGTAGCCCACGCTGCGCACGGTCCGAATCGGATCGCGCTCGCGTCCCTTTGACAGCTTCTTGCGCAGTCGACCGACATGGACGTCAACCGTGCGGTCGTCGATCTCCGCGTCCTGCCCCCAAACGCCGTCGAGGAGCTGAGCGCGGGTGAACACCCGGCCCGGCTTTTCGAGGAGAAGTTCGAGCAGCCGGAATTCGGTCGGGCCCGGATAAATGACGCGCTCGCCGCGCCGGACGCGCCGGGTGTCCCGGTCGAGGTCGATGTCGCCGCAGATGAGGCGAGCGGAGATCCGCTCCGGGCGGCTTCGCCTGAGCAGAGCGTGCACGCGCGCCATCAGTTCGGGAACGGAGAACGGCTTGACGACATAGTCGTCGGCCCCGACCATGAGCCCGCGAACGCGTTCCGCCTCCTCGCCCCGCGCCGTCACCATGATCACGGGAAGCGTGCGGGTATTTTCCCGCGAGCGCACCCTGCGGCAGATTTCCAGGCCCGAGACGCCGGGAAGCATCCAGTCGAGGATGACGAGGTCGGGCGAGCTCTCGGTCAAGCGAAGCACGGCCTCGTCCCCCCGCGCCACGCGCTCGACGACGTAGCCCTCCGCCTCCAGATTATAGGAGAGCAGGGCCGCGAGGTCGGATTCGTCTTCGACCAGCAGTATGCGCGGAGCCGACGCCGCGCCGGCGCGGATGGTGTCCCTGCGCGCCTCGTTCATTCGTCGTCTCCGGCGGATTCGACTTCGACGTCGGTCTCCTGCCGGCCACGCGGGCGCTCGGACGGCATCGTCTCGCCGGTGACCAGATAGACCACGGTTTCGGCGATGTTGGTTGCGTGATCGCCGATCCGCTCGATGTTCTTCGAGCAGAACAGCATGTGGGCGCAGAACGAGATGTTGCGCGGATCCTCCATCATGTGGGTCAGGAGGTCGCGAAACACCGAGTCTTCGAGCGCGTCGAGGTCGACGTCGCGCTCCCACACTTCGCGCGCCCGGTCGGCGTCGCGCTGCGCGTAGGCGTCGAGCACATCCTTCATCAGTTCGGACGCGACCTCGTTCATGTGCCTCAAGCCCACGATCGCGCGCGGGATCCGGGATTCGACGCCGATCTTGATCGTGCGCTTGGCGATGTTCTTGGCGAGGTCCCCGACCCGCTCGAGATCGCCGGCGACGCGGATCGCGCCGATCAACTCCCGGAGATCGACCGCTACGGGCTGCCGGCGCGTGATGGTCATGATCGCAAGATGCTCGATCTCGCGCTGCATGGCGTCGAGTCGGGGGTCGGCGGCGACGACCTGATGCGCAAGCACGGTGTCGGAGGTCGCGAGCGCGTCCACGGCCTCGGCCACCATCTTCTCGGCGATCCCACCCATTTCGGCGATCAGGCGCTCGAGCGTTTCGAGCTCCCGGTCGTAGGCCTTCACGGTGTGTTCGACCACGGCGCTGTCCCCTCTGCCGGGTTGTATCGGTGACAGGAAATTGAATGCGCTCGTCCGTTGCAGATGGCAATCGATTCAATGGATTTACTACACATATTTCTCGATCTTGCGACTCCGCTCGATCAAAGATCAAAAGGCCCTCCGCGTTCCGCCCGCATTGCAGAGGGCCGGAGGGCGGCGAACCGGCGCAGTCACCCGAGGGGCGACGGTTCGACGTGGCCGTGCGTTCGCACAGCAATGTGCGAATCGCGTAGCTTTGTGGGGCGGTTTGGGGAGGCGGGTCGCGCTTGCACAGCGTCTTCGCGTTATCGGCTCCGAACGCCGGAGAGCCGCAGACGTTTCAGCCGGACCCCGCGCCGATCGAGCGATCACTCGTCGTCTTCCAGATGCTTCATAAACTTGGCCAGATCTTCGCCCTTGAGGACGCTTTCCGCGATCGTATTCCAGATTGTCTTGGCCGCCTTTTCAGATATCTCATTGTCGGCGGGCCGCAAATTAAAAATCAGGTCGTAAGGCGTCGTAATGTTCCGGCTTGTCGACGTCCATCCGAGGACGGTAAACGTCTTGAGCGCCGGGTCAAAAGAAGCTGGGGACTCGCTGATTATATTCTCTGTCGATGATTTTTTGTTCCCGGCGCGGATAACATCAATCACCTTATCGATGCGGTCCTTGTCGCCTTGCAGGTCCACGCCCACCGTGCCGTCGGGGTTGTTACGAGCAAACCCTGCAAGATTGTACATGATCGCCTGCTTCTGGATCATCGCCCGGAAACCAACCTTCTGAATCTTTTCGCCGACCACGGTGGCCGTAATCGCTTCTTGCTGCGCGTTCGCCAACCCCGAAGAGATCATGGCGACAGCGCAGATGATGACCGCGGCAAGCAAGTGGACGGCGCGTTCGGCCAGCGACCCCATGAAATTTTCTCCCTTTGGAGGCGCGACCGCCCGAGACCGGCGCGAAGATTCCCGGTCTCAATACGGCCCAAATTTGAACGAAACGTGGCCTTTCGCGTTATTCTCCGAGCACGGAGGGTAGTCCATGGACGCCACGCTGAACCTCCTCAACCTCGCAGGCGCGATCGCTCTGCTTTTGTGGGGCGTCCACATGGTGCAGAGCGGGGTCCAGCGCGCGTTCGGCTCGGAACTGAGACGCTTCCTCAGCCATGCGCTCGGCAACCGGATCAAGGCGGCCGCCGCCGGCCTCGGCGTCACCGCGATCCTGCAGAGCAGCACCGCGACCGGCCTGATGATCGCCTCGTTCGCCGGCGCCGGATTCGTCGCCCTCGTTCCGGCGCTGGCGGTGATGCTCGGCGCCAACGTCGGCACGACATTGATCGTGCAGGCGCTCTCTTTCGACGTCTCGCGACTGTCGCCGCTGCTCCTGCTCGCGGGGGTGGCGATGTTTCGGGCAGGCGGCGCCCGCACGCGCGATATCGGCCGCGTCTCGATCGGACTTGGCCTGATGCTGATCGCGCTGCCCCAACTCCTGGACATCATCACGCCCTATGAAGATGTCCCGAGCCTCAGGATCCTCATGGGGGCGATCGCGACCGACCGTCTGATCTCGGTCGCCTTCGGCGCCTTGCTCGCCTGGGCGGCCCACTCGAGCGTCGCGGTCGCGCTGCTGGTGATGTCCTTCACCGAGAAAGGCGTCATTCCTCTCAACGCCGCGCTCGCCCTGATCATCGGCGCGAACATCGGGACGGCGCTCAATCCGCTCATCGAAGGCGCGCGCGGAGGAGATGCGGCGGGCCGGCGGGTGGTGGTCGGAAACGTCGTCACGCGCCTCGTCGGCGCCGCCATCGCGTTGCCGCTTCTGACG
The DNA here is from genome assembly GCA_963783275.1 of uncultured Alphaproteobacteria bacterium. Classification (GTDB taxonomy): domain Bacteria; phylum Pseudomonadota; class Alphaproteobacteria; order Rhizobiales; family Beijerinckiaceae; genus Roseiarcus. Next base: position 198,113 of record CAWANA010000002.1, read on the forward strand.
CCGATCGGCATCGGCCTGGTCCAGATCGAGCCGAATTTCTCTCGCGCCGTCGCCGACTTTCACACCGCGTTCAACGTCGTCCTCGCTCTGGCGTTTCTGCCGCTGCTGGGTCCGCTGGCGCGCGTCCTCGAACGCCTGATGCCTCAGCGCCTCGCCGCCGCCGATCCCGCAAGGCCGCTCTATCTCGACGACGCGGCGATCGAGACGCCCTCGATCGCGATCGGTCACGCCGCGCGAGAGACGCTGCGGATGGTCGACGTGCTCGAACTCGATGATCGAAGGCGCGGCCGAATCCTTGCGTCTGCGGGACCGCGAGGCCATTTCGCGCGCGCGAAAGTCGGACGACGTGCTCGATGCGATCAATGGCGAGATCAAGCGCTACCTCACCCGTCTCGACCCGGAAAGTCTGACCGACGAAGAGCATCGCCGGCTCGAGGCCGTGCTTGCCTTCTCGGTGAACCTCGAAGGCGCGGGCGATGTCGTCGAGCGGAACATTGCGGGCTTCGTCGGCAAGATTCTCAAGCGCGGGACCGACCTCGGCCCCGGCGACGAGCGGGAAATTCAGGACGTTTTCGAGGCTGTCCGCGGCAACCTTCGCTCGGCGGCGTCGGTCTTCATGACCGGCGACCGGCACGCCGCCCGCGTTCTGTCGCAACAGAAAGAGGAATTCCGGCGCAGGGAGGCCGACGCGATCAAATCCCACTTCGCCCGGCTTCGTGACCGTCGCGGCGACTCCGCCCCGCAGGCCGCGCCGCTCGACCTCCTGCGCGACATCAAGCGCCTGAACGACCACCTGATCGCCGGCGCCGCCTACCCGGTGCTCGAGGCCGCCGGAGACCTCATGCCCAGCCGACTTGTCCACGACGGCGGCGACGGACCGATCTGACCCGCGGCCGTGGCGCGGTCGACGCGTCGCCCTTGATCCAGAGGGGACGGATGGCCGAGATGGTGCGTCTGCGCCGCATAGTCGTAAGTCGTCGCAGGCTCCGACCGGTCATTGTCGTAAACCACGTCGAGGCGTTGCGCCTTGGAACGGAAAGATGACGAATTGCGCGCTTTGATCGTGGTTCACGAAGAGCGGGATTGGACACGTGCGGAAGAGTTTTAGCGACTTTGTCATGTTGTTTTACGCCCCATATAAAGCGTATAATGAGCTGTCCTTGCAAGAGTTTCTAATATGAAACCATCCGAAGCCCTTGAGGTTCACCGCGTGGAATTACGCGACCTTATCCTCCGCTCTGGGGGGGAGCACCCGCGCGTCTATGGTTCAGCCTTGAGTGGCGACGATACCGAGGAAAGTGATCTCGATTTACTCGTGGATGCGACGGACACGACAACCTTGTTTACGCTGGCTCGTTTGGAACACGCCGCGCAAGAGTTGCTGGGCGTTCGAGTGTCAATTTTGACGCCGGGGTTCTTGTCTGAGAAATTTAGGCGGCGGGTGCTCGAACGGGCGCAGCCACTATGAAGCACCCCGAGCGCGTTGAAGACTATTTAGAACATATCGCGCAGGCAATTCAGCGAGCGACGGAATATATCGATCGTTTAGGTGACGTGAACGCCTTTTCGCAAAGCCAGCGCGATCAGGATGCCGTCGTCAAGGCGTGGCGTCGGAGGGGGCGGGGCCTTCGGCGACGATACCAGTCGACCGACGGCCCGCGCGATTCTCGCAAGGCGACAATTCCTTGACAACCTCCCAAGTTCGTTCCATCTTTGTTCTCCGTGACCGTAACCCAGGCGTGCGCTTTGTCCGACCCCAACTCCGATCCGGAGATCATCGCGACTCCGATGAGCCGCCTCAACGAGGCGCTGCTCGTCGGCTACGGAGCGATGTCGGCAGAGAACCTTCCCGCGGTCGACCGGGTGGTCGGGATCGCGCGCGAACCCGACCGCCATCACGGGCTTGAGCGGCGGCGCGCGCGGAACCGAAACGCGCCGCAAGCTCTTGGAAAGCCTCAAATTCGGAGCCGGAACGTCGCCCGTCCCCTCGCCCCGGGAAACTTGGGGCGGCAAGGCTGCAAAAGGCTCCTCAAACTTGATTTCCGATCGGGCCGGGTTCCTTGCCGGCTCCTCTTCGAAGGTGAGGAGGCCGGGCGAAGGCGGAACGGAATGCGTAACCGGGGCAAATTCCCGGGCGGAGGGGGGAGTCAAGGGCTGGAAAGTATGATTTAAGCTGGGGATGTCTCCCGGCTCGATTAATTCGCTTGAGCGTTTGAGCCCGGCCGAACTGGCTGGGCTGGTTCGCGGATTGATCGGCGAGGTCGAGCGGCTTCGGCGGGAGATCGAGAAGACTGAACGCGGCGCTTACGGCTTCGCGAGCCGAGAACCAAACGCTGAAGGACGAGATCCGGCGTCTGAAGGGTCTTCCGCCGCGACCGCCGTTCAAGCCGTCGGGGATGGAGAAGGCGACGGATCGTGCGGCGGCTGAGCGGCCGAACGCGGCGGACAGGCCGCCGCCGCGTCGGCGCGGTCCGGGCGTGTCGAAGCTGAGCATCGACCGACGGTGAGGCTGACGACGTCGGCGCCGGCGGGTTCGCGCCACAAGGGCTACGAGGAGATCATCGTTCAGGATGTCGCGTTCAGGCCGGAGGTGACGCTCTACCGGCGCGAGCGCTGGGCGACGCCGGACGGGCGGACGGTGACGGCCGATCTTCCGGCGGGCGTCGTGGGCGGCTGCGGCCCGCATCTGCGTCGCCTGGTTCTGATCCTGCATTTTCAGGGCCAGATGACCTGCGAGCGGATCGTGACCCTGCTGACGGCCGCGGGCCTTGCGATCTCGAAGCGCCAGGTGGTGCGGCTCCTGACCGCCGGGCTGGACACGTTCCGCGCCGAGGACGACGCGGCGTTCGGCGCCGGCCTTCGCGCCTCGGCCTGCGTCAGCGTCGACGACACCGGGGCGCGCCACGCCGGCAAGGCCTGCTACACCACGCAGTTCGGCTCCGAACGCTTCACCGCGTTCCGCACCGGGCCGAGCAAGTCGCGCCTCGCCTTTCTGCGCAATCTCCTGGGCGGGACGGCGCGCTACACGGTCAACGCGGCGGCGGCTGGCCTATATGCGCGCGGCCAATCTGGCTCACGGCGTCATCGACGCGCTCGCAAGCGCAGAGGTTCTCGAATTCGCCTGCGAAGCCGACTGGCGGGCGCATCTGCACGCGCTCGGCCTGACCGGGTTGCGCGTGACCCCCGATCCCGTGCGCGTGGCCAGCGAAGGCGCGCTGTGGGGCGCGATCTGCGCCGAGGACCGGCTCGGCGAGCGCCGTCATCCTCTCCGACGACGCCGGACAGTTCCGCGTCGGCGAACACGCCCTGTGCTGGGTCCACGCCGAGCGCCTCGTCCACAAGCTCGTTCCCGCCAACGACCGGCAGAGCGGCGCCGTCGAAAGCGCGAGGCTGATGATCTGGTGGTTCTATCGTCAGCTCAAGGCGTTCAAGCGCGCCCCCGACCCGGAGCGGGCGGTCGAACTGAGAGCCCGCTTCGACCGCATCTTCAAACGCCGAACCGGATACGCCACGCTCGACAGGCTCCTCAAGCGCCTGCACGCCAACAAGGACGAACTCCTGCGCGTGCTCGAGCGGCCGGAGATTCCCCTCAACACCAACGCCTCCGAAAACGACATCCGCGCCGTCGTCACCAAGCGAAAAGTCTCCGGCGGAACCGTCAGCGAAAGAGGACGCATCGCCCGCGACGTCATGCTCGGCCTCGCCAAGACCTGCGCCAAGCTCAAAGTCTCGTTCTTCGACTACCTCGGCGACCGCCTCGCCATCCCGGGACCCCACCTCCCGCCCCTCGCAGAACTCATCGCCGCCGGGCCCACTTAAGCGAACGCCCCGGGATCTGCCCCGGTTACCCGGAATGCGCCGCAACCCCTTGAAAAGTCCCAATTCGGGAGCCGGATCGATGCCCGTCCCCACCGCGCCGCCTCAGCAGCAGCCGCGCAGCCGCCCCTTCCGCACGTCGTAGCGCGCGAGCTGCCGCTCGCGAAAGAACTCCTCATAAGACATCACCGGCTCGACCGGGATGGTTGGCTTCGCGGTGCGCGACATAGGTCGGGTAGTCCGGCACCCCCACCATGAGGCGCGCCGTCTCGGCGACCCGGTCGCAGACGAAGCGCGCGCGGGCGGCGAGGTTCGCGCTCATTCCGCCGCCACCGCCGCGCCGCCCATCTCGCGGGTCGTCGCCTTCGCGCTGCGCAGCGCGCGGAGCGCCTCCCGGGCGCCGAAGACGAGCATGACGAGCACAATGGCGACGAAGATCGCCGCCAGGGTCGCGTCGACGGTGTCGTTGAACGACGATCCGGCTCATCTGGTCGAGGGTCTTCGCCGGCGCGAGCACCTTGCCCGAGGCGATTGCGTCGCCGAAGAGGCGCGCATGGGCGACGAAGCCGACCTTCGGGTCGGGGCTCGCCACCTTCTCGATCCCCGCCGTCACGGTGCAGATCACGAGCCACGCGGTCGGGACGAGCGTCACCCAGGCGAAGCGCTCGCGCTTCATCTTGAAGAAGATCACGGTGCAGAGGATCAGCGCGATCGCCGCCAGCATCTGGTTCGAGGCGCCGAACAGCGGCCACAGCGTCCAGATGCCGCCGAACGGGTCGATCACCCCCTGATAGAGGAAATAGCCCCAGGCCGCGCAGGCGAGCGCGGAGCCGATCAGGTTGTTGGTCCACGATTCGGTCGCCCGGAACGCGGGGATCACGTCGCCGACGAGGTCCTGGAGCATGAAGCGCAGCACGCGCGTGCCGGCGTCGACGGTCGTCAGGATGAAGAGCGCCTCGAACAGGATGGCGAAGTGATACCAGACGCCGGCCAGCGCCGACCCGCCGAGGAAGCCCGACAGGATCGGTCGCCATGCCGACCGCGAGCGTCGGCGCGCCGCCGGTGCGCGACAGAATGGTCGTTTCGCCGACGTCGCGGGCGACCTGGGTCAGCATGTCGGGCGTCACCGCGAAGCCCCAGCCGGTGATGACCTCGGCCGCATGGGCGGGGTCGGTCCCGATCAGCCCGGCGCCGCTGTTCATCGCGAAATAGACGCCGGGATGGATCACCGACGCCGCGACCATCGCCATGATCGCGACGAACGACTCCATCAGCATCGCGCCGTAGCCGATGAAGCGGATCTGGTTCTCGTTCTCGATCATCTTCGGCGTCGTGCCGGACGAAATCAGCGAGTGCCAGCCGCTGACCGCGCCGCAGGCGATGGTGATGAACAGGAACGGGAACAGGCCGCCCGCCCAGACCGGCCCGGAGCCGTCGATGAACCGGGTCACCGCGCGGCATCTCGAGGTTCGGCCGCACGATCAGGATGCCGATGGCGAGCAGCAGAATCGTGCCGACCTTGAGGAAGGTGGAGAGATAGTCGCGCGGCGCGAGCAGGAGCCACACCGGCAGCACCGAGGCGACGAAGCCGTAGCCGATGACCATGAGCGCCAGTTGCGGTCCCGAGAAGGTCGAACAGCGGCGGCGAGCGCTGGCGTCTCGGCGACCGTCTTGCCGTAGACGAGCCCGATGAGCAGCAGCACGGCGCCGATCGCCGACATCTCGCCGATCCGGCCGGGTCGGATGAAGCGGCTGTAGAGGCCCATGAACAGCGCGATCGGAATCGTGCTCGCGACCGCGAAAGTCCCCCACGGGCTGCCTTTCAGCGCGTTGACCACGACCAGCGCGAGCACCGCCAGCAGGATCACGCAAATGAGGATGATGCCGATCGCCGACGACGCCGCCCGCCGTCGGCCCGATCTCGGTGCGGATCATCTCGCCGAGCGACTTGCGCGTCGCGGCGGGTCGAGAAGAACAGCACCACCATGTCCTGGACCGCGCCGGCGAACACCACGCCCGCCAGTATCCACAGGGTCCCGGGCAGATAGCCCATCTGCGCCGCCAGCACCGGGCCGACCAGCGGCCCTGCCCCGGCGATCGCCGCAAAATGGTGGCCGAAAAGCACGTAGCGGTTGGTCGGAACGTAATCGAGCCCGTCATTGTGACGGTAGGCCGGCGTCACGCGCTTCGGATCGACGCCGAGCGCTCTCTGGACAATGAACAAGGCGTAGAAGCGATAGGCGATGAAGTAGATGCAGACCGCCGCGGTCACCAGCCAGGCGGCGTTGACCGCCTCGCCCCGCGTGAGCGCGACGACTCCGAGCGCCACCGCGCCCAGGACCGCGACCGCGGTCCAGATAACTCTTTCGCGCACGGCCATTCTTGTTCCTCCCGAGGGCGGCCCGCCGTCCTTTGGACGCCGCCCTGACGCAACGATGGAATCGAAGATTACGCCGAACGCTCGATCTGGAAAAGATGGGCCGCTCGGACGGAGAGCTGCCATTTGGGCCGCGTGCCGCGGGGGCGCCCGTCCCGGCGCGGTCACGGGGTCTCCCTTGGACGCTCGTTCCGGACGACGGTCGCTTGTCACCTCAGGCGCGGGGCGGCTGCGACCAACTCCGTCCCTTCGGACCCGAGATGAGCCGGGCGCTCGCCGCTTTGCAAGCGCAGCGACGCGAGCAAAGGCCGATTTGCCGGATCGGCGAGATCATAGATCCGGACGGCGATCATTTCATTCTTGTCGCCGTTCAGGTTTTTTTCAATGGACATGTCAATCAGGAATTGTGGATTTCCCTCCGGATGGGCGGCCGAGGAAAGCCGTGACAAGGTCCGGCTTTCGCTTTCGCCCTTGCCGCGCTGATCCTTGTCGAAGAAGTCGGCCAGGGAAGCTCTCGGAAGGGCCATCTCGACATAATCCAGCGCGCCCGGAGCCTTGGTGCTTCCGGAATCGACGACAATGCCCCTCGTCTTGCCCCCCGGCTGTGCAAGGATTTCCTCATCGTCAAGCGCGGCGATTTCAAAATTCGGGCTCGCAGGGCGATTCATGCCGTAAAAGCTGAAAGCCACGGCCAAGGCGGCTGCGGCAGGCAGCCCCCAGACGTAACGCCACCGGACAATCGACCGGGTGCGGCTGGCGGCGACTCTCGCGGCAGGCCTCGTGCGGCTGAATATCCTGTTCGACAGGGCTGCCGGAACCGCCTGCTTTCGGTTCGCGTTCGCCAGCAATTGCTCGCTCATGACGAGTTCGACAGCCGCGGCGTTACGCCTGAGCAGTTCGCGCACCTGCTCCGAAAGGAGCCCCGGCAAGGTCCCCGCCACGGACGCTTTGAGATTGCGGATCTCCGTGTCCGTCAGCGGAGCGTATCGCCTCGGCGTGTGCGCAAGCGCGAAAACGGCGACCTCGTCGAGCGCCCCGCCGAGGTATTCCGCCGCCTCGGCTTCGTCCGCCGCCGGTCGATCAGGTCCGCCCGCTGATACGGCCATCTCCGACCCTCACGCGTTCAAGGACGAGACGGCACGCCCGCCGCACGTCTCATCCGAGTCGGAACGCGCCTCGGGCTCGACCCCATGTGTATCACGCTCAAATGTCTGTAGCATCTGGAATCAACGACGGGCCTGCGAAGGGTTCTGTTACCCGCTCAAGAGAAATATTCCGGTATCGAGACTTTGACGAGCGCCATGAAGCGCCGCTGGGCGTCGAACAGCGCCTTGCGGTAGGCGCCGGGAGCGAGACGCTCCCGCGCCGCAGCGACGCCGGAGGACGTATCGCGATAATACTTGCCGCAGATGAGGCGACGGTCCCGCGCCGACGGCAGCTGCGCCCAGGCCCTGATCGCTCCTTTGCGCCTTTCGCGCATCTCGAAGACCTCCTGCGCCGAAACGTCACCGGATTCGACCTCCAACCTCTCGATCTCGTCCGAGCCGCCGTGTCGCGGAATCGTCTTCTCCTTCCGCAATTTGTCCAAGGTGAAGTTGCGGACGACCTGACGCAAGAAGCCCGGCAAAGGACGACATCTGTTCCACATTCCTAAGGCTCGAAACCGAGTATCTTGCAGCCGGAGAAAAAACTCCTGGAAAATGTCGTCCGCCTGGCCCCTCTCGAGGCTTTGAATTGTATAGTAAATCAGCTTCGAATATCGGTTATAGAACACCCTGAAAGCGTCTTGATTGCTCTCGGCGAGCATGTCGATAAGTTCGGCGTCCGAGACGACGTCGAGTTTCTCTTTCGTTCCTCCTCTCCAGAACATTAGCGATCTCTTCGGCGTCCACTCTGCGTGAAGAACCGCTTCGGCTCCCCTCCGATGACGCGCGTCCCGCGCGCCGTCCCCGGCCTTCTACCAAGATGCAAGACGCCGCCAAGCGTCAATGAAATTCTGTACGCGCAGGCCCGCCGGGCTCTGGCGTGGAGCGCGCGAATTTTTTTCGATGGCCGGCGGTAACGCCGCCCCGCGGCGCTTCGTCTCCGTTTCGTGAAGATCCAGACCGTACCCCCGGAGGGGAATGCATCATGCTCGTGGTCAACGACCCGAAGATCTCCGACTGGCGCGAAGCTCTCGACCGAATGAACGACGTCCCGAATACCCCGCAGTCCGCGTTGAGATGGGCGTCGGAGCACTGGGACGAGGCCGGCTCGCGTCTCCTTGAGCGGCTGCACAAGTTTGCGTTGGACCGCCGCTCTATGGCCGGGTCTGAGGCGTTCTACGTCGTCCATCTGTGCGGCGAGAAAGGCGACGTACGCGCCTATCCGGTCCTGTGCAAGCTCATCGCCGAGGATCGCCGCATTGCCGATTGGCTGGACGACGCGGTGACTGAGACGCTTCCGGGCGTCCTGATCAAGATCTTCGACGGTGACGCGGCGTCGCTGCGCAAAGCGATCGAATCGCCCAACGGCGACGAATTCGCGCGCGCCTCGGCGCTTGCCGCGCTGGGCTATCTCGTGCGCGCCAGGGCTGCGATGCGCGACGCCGAAATGCGGGCGTTTCTTCGTCGCATCCGGACGGAGATGTCGCCGCGCCACGACTCGATCTTCTGGATGACATGGGCCAAGGTCGTCGCGGATCTCGGCTACAAGTCCATGCGCTCCGAGGTCGCGGCGCTCAAGAGGGACGGTTTCATTCCCGACGGGGATTTCAGCGTCGCGGATTTCGACCTCAGGATTCAGCTGGCGCATTCCGACCCGTCGGGGCTTGCGGGCTTCGCGCGAGATCGAATCGCGCCGCTCGACGACGCCGCGTCCGCGGTTCTTTGGATCGCCAAGTCCGCGGCGGGCCAATCCGGCGATCGCACCGTCGGAATCGACCGCCAGGCCTTGGGGAAACATCCAGCGTGAAGCCGGCGTCAAATGATCTGATCGCGGCGTTGAATGACGCTGCGCGATCGCTCGGCCTGGCGACGATCGCCGTCGGGGCCGGCGACGACGCGAACGCAATCGCCCATCTCGAATCCGTCTGCCGGGCGGCCAACAAGATCCGCGCCGAGCTCGCGGATCGACGTTTTCGAAGTCGGCGTTATGGTTAGCGCTCGAACGGTTCGTGATCTTCATGGTCAACGGCGCCGCCGACCGGCGCTGCCCTGCGCCAACCGTCGGCCCCGCCGCGCCCTCAGGCCGGCTCGGCCGCCGACAGCGCCGCCTCCTCGACCAGGAACTCGCGCAGAGCCCTGATCCGCGGCGTCTGCGCCTCCGCAGGACGGCAGAGGAAGTAATAGCCGAAGGGCGTGCTGACGCTGGTCGAGAACGGGGCGACGAGCCGGCCGGCTGCGAGCTCGTCGGCGGCGATGGCGAGCGAGCTCAGCGCCACCCCCTGCCCCTGCGCCGCGGCGCGCATCGCCATGGCCATGTTGTTGAACCAGACGCCGTGACGCGCCTCGACGGTCTTCGCGCCCGCCGCCTTCAGCCAGTCGGACCAGGCCGGCCACGACGGATAGGCCGCGCTCCATTCGAGATGGAGAAGCGTGTGGCGCGGCGAGATCCTCCGGGCGAGCGCAGCGGATTCTCGCCGCCGGCGAGCGCCGGCGAGCAGACCGGAAAGACGTCCTCCTTGAACAGGAGCGTCGTCGAAAGGCCGGGGAAATCGCCCGCGCCCCAGCGGATCAGCGCGTCGGTGGTTACCGAAATCGAGCGAGTCGTCGATCGGGATTGGCGTCGAGCAGGACGTCGATCTCGGGATGGCGGGCCTTGAACTTGCCGATCCGGCCGACGAGCCAGGTGGCGGCGAAGGACGGGCTCGAATTGATCACCAGAAACCGCCGCCCCTTCGCCTCGCGCATCGCGCGCGCGGCGCGGGCGAGAATGGCGAAGCCCTCGGCAAGGCCGGGCGCGCCGGCCGCCCCCGCCTCGGTCAGCGCGAGGCCCCGCCCGGACCGCTCGACCAGCGGCGCGCCGATCTCCTGCTCGAGCGCCCGCACCTGCTGCGCCACCGCCGCCTTGGTGACGTGCAGCTCCTCCGCCGCGCGGGCGAACGACAGCTTGCGCGCGACCGCCTCGAACGCTCGCAGCGCGGTCAGCGGCGGCAGGCGGTCGAGCGGTCTCATCGTATAGCTCTACCTATCCGTTCCCGGCATAAACATTGCTTTGCGTCGCGAAGCCAGTCCGCCATATATCGAGGCTCGAGACAAGCGCCTTTGGCGTCGGATGTGCGATTTGAGTTTGCAGGTGAAACAATGGTTGCGTATGTCGCCGGTTCGGGCGCGCTCTTTCGGCGCGCGTCGGCGCTCGGCGGCCCGTTCGCGATCGGTAAACAAATCCTTAACGCGCTGACCGAACGCGCCGCCGCCGCCGCCGAGCGCAGCCGGTTCGCCGCGCTGCCGTCGCGCTATCTCGACGACGTCGGCATGACCGAAGCCGAGCGCGCGGCCGCGCTCGGCTACGAGGAGCCGGCGGTCGACGGCTGGCGCGTCGTCGCCTCCCACCTATAAGGCAAAGCCCACTCGCCCGAGCGTCCCTCGCGCGGCCGCGCTCGCAAGGCGCGCGTCGCGGGAGATTGCGTTCGACGCGTCCGATCGGGCGCGGGTCGCTCCGCAGCGCCGCTGTCTTCCGCTTGACGGGCGCAGAGCGGCGTCGGAAAAGACCCGCAACGACCCGATCGGACGAAAGAATGCAACGCGTCACGCTGATCGACAATTATGACAGCTTCACCTTCAATCTCGTCCATTACCTGGGCGAGCTTGGCGCCGACGTGAAGGTGTGGCGCAACGACGAGATCAGCGTCGAAGACACCTTGGCGGAACAGCCGGACGCGATCGTCCTCTCGCCCGGCCCGTGCACGCCGAACGAAGCGGGAATCTGCCTCGATCTCGTCCGCGCGGCGAGCGAGACGACGCCGATCTTCGGCGTCTGCCTCGGCCATCAGGCGATCGGACAGGCGTTCGGCGGCGACGTCGTGCGCGCGCCCGCGCCGATGCACGGCAAGGTGTCGCGCATCTCCCACAACGCGCGCGGCGTCTTCCGCGGCCTCAACGGGCCGTTCCAGGCGACGCGCTATCATTCCCTGGTCATCGAGCGATCGACCGCGCCGGCCGAACTCGAAGTCAGCGCGGAGACCGACGACGGATTGATCATGGCGGTCGCGCATCGCGACCGCCCGGTCTACGGCGTGCAGTTCCACCCGGAGAGCATCGCGAGCGAGCACGGCCGCGATATCCTGCGCAATTTCCTGGACTTGGCCGCCGCTTTTCATGCGCGCCAGCAATCGCGTTAGGGCGGCGGCAGCTCATGGAATCGTTCAAGCCCCTGATCGCCAAAGTCGCGGCCGGAGCGACGCTGAGCCGCGCCGAGGCGGTGACCGCCTTCGACGCCATCCTGTCGGGCGAAGTCACGCCTTCGCAGATGGGCGGGTTTCTGATGGCGCTGCGCGTCCGCGGCGAGACGGTGGACGAGATCACCGGCGCGGTCGCGGCGATGCGCGCCAAGATGCTGACGGTGAAGGCGCCCGCCGACGCCATCGACATCGTCGGCACCGGCGGCGACAGCTCCGGCTCCTACAACGTCTCGACGCTCGCCTCGATCATCGTGGCCGCCTGCGGCGTTCCGGTCGCCAAGCACGGCAATCGCGCCGCCTCGTCGCGCTCGGGCGCGGCGGACACGCTGACGGCGCTCGGCGTGAAGATCGGGCTTCGCGCCGGAAGGCGGTCGAGCGCTGCATCCGCGAGGCCGGCATCGGCTTCATGATGGCGCCGTCGCACCACGCCGCGATGCGCCACGTCGGCCCGACGCGGGTCGAACTCGGCACCCGCACCATCTTCAACCTGCTCGGGCCCCTGTCCAATCCCGCCGGCGTCAAGCGCCAGCTGATCGGCGTCTTCTCCGCGGCCTGGCTCGAGCCGATGGCGGAAGTGCTGCGCAACCTCGGCTCGGAGCGGGTGTGGATCACCTGCGGGACCGACGGCCTCGACGAGATCACGACGACCGGCCCGACCAAGGTCGTCGAGCTGAAGGACGGCGCCATCCGCGCCTTCGAGGTGACGCCGGAAGAGGCCGGGCTCGAGCGCGCCGAGCCTGTCGGCCCTCAAGGGCGGCGACCCCGCCCACAACGCCGAGGCGCTGCGGACAAGTGCTGAGCGGTCGGCCCGGCGCCTATCGCGACATTGCGCTGATCAACGCCGGCGCCGCGCTCGTCGTGGCGGGCAAGGCGGCGTCCCTCAAGGACGGGGTCGCGCAAGGCGCGGCGGCGATCGATTCGGGCGCGGCGCGGCGCGCGCTCGAGCGTCTGATCGCCGTATCCAACGCTTGAGGGCCGGGGACGCCGATGACCGACATCCTGAAGAAGATCGAGACCTACAAGCGGCGGGAGATCGCGGACGCCAAGGTGCGCGTGCCGCGCGCCACGCTGGAGCGCGAGATCGCGCTCCAGTCGCCGCCGCGCGGCTTCATCAAGGCGCTGGAGCGGGCGACCGAGGAGGGCCGGTTCGCCCTGATCGCCGAGATCAAGAAGGCGAGCCCGTCCAAGGGCCTGATCCGCGAGGACTTCGATCCCGCCGCGCTCGCCAAGGCCTATCAGGCCGGCGGCGCGACCTGCCTGTCCGTGCTGACCGACGCGCCCGTCGTTTCAGGGTTCGCCGGAGCACCTGATCAAGGCGCGCAAGGCGACGCACCTGCCGATCCTGCGCAAGGACTTCCTGTTCGACCCCTATCAGGTGCTGGAGGCGCGCGCCCAGGGCGCGGACTGCATTCTGATCATCATGGCGGCCGTCGACGACGAAACCGCCAAGACCCTCAACAAGGCCGCCCACGATCTCGGCCTCGACGTGCTGATCGAGACCCACAGCGAAGCCGAGCTCAAGCGCGCGCTGGCGCTGGAGGGCCGGCTGATCGGCATCAACAACCGCGACCTGCGCACCTTCGCGACCTCGCTCGAGGTCTGCGAGCGCATGAAGCCGCTCGTTCCGGCCGACCGGATCGTGGTGGCGGAGAGCGGCATCTCGGACCACGCCGACTGCAAGCGCCTGGCGAAAGCCGGCATCGAGACGTTCCTCGTCGGCGAGGCGCTGATGCGCCACAAGGACGTCGCCGCCGCCACGCGCGCGCTGCTGACGGGGCAGTAGAGGGGCGGCAACCGCGCCGTCCCGGCTCCCGAATTGTGACATTCCAGAGGGTTGCGGCGCGTTTCGGTTCCGCGCGCAACTCCGCGCCGAGCGCCTCGCTCAACGCGCGTCATCGCGAGCGAAGCGCGGCGATCCCAGGGCCCGGGGCCAGCCGTTCAGCTTGCGCCTCGCCACGCCCAAACGGCAGGGCTGCGGCCCCTGGATTGCTCCGGGCCTTCGCTCCGCAATGACGAGCGATGCGAGCTAGGCTTGAGAGCTCTTTCCGCGCGCTTCCATTTCGGCTCCGGAATTGACGCTTTTCAAGAGCTTGCGGAGCGTTTCGGTTCCGCGCGCAGCCGCCGAGCGCAGCGCCGCGCCCGACGCCTCGGACTTGGCTGGGCGCATTCCGACACGCGCGGCGGGAGCGCGGTCGCGGAAAACATCGGGCTTGGAGATGGGGTCGGACAAGCGGGCGCCTCGATCTCGGTTGATAGAACAAAGATGGAACAAACTTGCGAGGCTGTCAAGGAATTGTTCTCCCATGCCGCTCATCCCTTGCGTGGCGCAGTTGCTATACATGTATAGCGCGCCGCGGAGGACGTCATGCTGGCGTTGCGCCTGCCCCCGCGATCCGGGCGGACCTTGAAAGCGCCGGGACGCCGCTCGGGTCCAACGCCCTCCTGATCGCCGCCCATGCCACCGCGCTCCGCATGCCGCTCGTGACCACCGACGCCGCATTCCGCCAGGGGAAGGGACTGCAAGTGGAGAACTGGTTGGAATAGCGGCGACTGGTGCGGCCGAGATTGACGGGTTTGCGCCTCCTTCTGGAGTTCGCCGCTCCGACGGATATCGACGTTGGACAGCAGGACAGCGCCCAGCTCTTCCGGCGCAGCGCCGCCGCCCGCTGACCGAGCCTATCCGGGTTCAGACAGATATGAGACGGGCGGCCAGCCGGAGGCCAAAGCCCCTCATTGATTGCTTGAAGGCAATTCTGCGCGAAAGGACTTTGAACTGAAGGACGGCAAAAGGCCGCCGCCGGAGGCGGTGCGCGCGTAGCCCGTCGTGTTCGACGGGCGTCCTTCCGGACGCCCTGTGGCGCATCCTTGACTTCGAAAGTCCTTTCGCGCCCCGCTCCGCCAAGCAAACAATGACCAGATCCAATTCCCTTCGTCTCATACGTTCTGAACCCGCTCAGAGCCTTGGCGCCCGATGCGGCCAAGGATAAAATCGATGTCTGGGAGACGACGAAATGGCGGACATTCGTCGATCGTCGGCAAGCCCAGGGCCGCCACCGCTTCGACGTCGGCGCCTACTACAGGATGGCCGAGGCCGGAATTCTTACGCAACACGACCGCGTCGAGCTGATCGGGGGAAATCTTCGATAGGGCAGCCGATCGGCAACGCCCATGCGGGAAAGACCAACCGGCTCAACCGGCTGTTCGCCAAGGCCGCGGCCGAAGGATCAGCCCTCGTCAGCGTGCAGGGCCCGCTGCGCGCTCTGACGCCTACAACGAGCCCGAGCCCGACGTGATGCTGTTGCGGCCGAGGGCGGACGATTACCAGACTCGCCACCCCGAAGCGGCCGACGTCCTCCTTCTCGTGGAACTCTCCGAAACCTCGCTCGCCTACGACCGCGGGGTGAAGCTCCCGCTTTACGCCCGGTTCGCCGTCCCGGAAGTCTGGATCGTAGACCTTCGGGCGCCGCGGTGGAGGTCTACCGCGAATCGGCGGGCGACGCCTCGCGTTTCCTGAGCGGCTGACGTCCGGGTCTCTCGCGCCAGCCCTCGTCCCGGGCGTCAGGCTCGACGTCGGCGCGCTCGTCGCCTGACCGGGACAGCTGCGACGGCAGACAGCGACGGCAGTTGCGTCGCGCCGCCTTTCAGATTATAATGTTTGTTATAATGTCGGAAACGCCATGCTTAGTCTGAAAATTACGACCATCGGGTCGTCAGCCGGCCTCATTCTATCCAAAGAGGCCATGGCCCATCTGAAAGTCCAGAAGGGCGATACGCTTTACCTGACTGAAGCGCCGGACGGCGGATACCGTCTCACTGCCTACGATCCGGACTTTGAGCGGCAGATGTTGCTTGCGGAAGACATCATGCGTGAGGACCGCGACGTTCTGCGAACGCTGGCCAAGTGACAGATTGGCGCTGGATCAGCGCACCCATCGTCCATGCTGTCCACGATCGCCAGATCGCCGAGCACGGCGGCCTCGACGGCCTTCGCGATCCCGGAGCGCTGGAGTCGGCCTTGGCGCGTCCCGTTCATCTTGCCAGCTACGGCGACGCCGATGTCGCCGACCTGGCCGCCGCATATGCTTACGGGCTCGCCCGCAACCACGGCTTTGCCGACGGCAACAAGCGGACGGCCTGGATCGTCGCCCGGCTTTTCCTTGCCGACAACGGCTACCGGTTGCATTTCGACAAGGCCGAGGCGGTGCGCACGGTCGAGGCCCTCGCAGCCGGCGCCCTCTCGCAAGCCGATCTCGCGTCATGGTTCCGTGACCGGCTGACCCGTCGTGACGAGATAAAAGAACGCGATCGGCGCTCGGGCGATTAGATTACGGTGACCCGCGCTCAAATCCCTTCTTGTCGGGCGGCTGACGATCTCCCCGGCGCGGGTCATACATAGCGATATGGGTTACGGTGACTAGGTTACGGTGACAGTGCATTAACTACGCTACAACGTGTCCTCGACAGCGGCCGAGACTTGCTCAAAGGCGAGTAAAGTGCACTGTCACCGTAATCCCCCGTAATCCCCGGTCACTGGATATTTGAGGGTTGTATTAGTAACATTGACGAATTTCGATCACTCGCAAAGAAGCTTGCGCCATTCTATAGAACGCGAGAAACCACATATATTGCATTGTTACACAAATCTGTGTGGTATTTACCATATTCGAGACATGTGTTTTTCACCCACGAACCGGCGCTGATACCACCCTTGATCGTGAGGACATCGTCCATTCGAGCTGGGCAGTTTCGTGTTGCCTTAGACGCAAATTCAGCCGGCCAGAATATGGATGAATTGCTCGCCGACCCAGGTGCGGTTTCGTTTGATGACTGGACCGTACGTCTAGCGACCAATGGTCATACGCAAGATCGATTTGAGAGATTATTTCCAAAAAAGATTCCCGGGCCAAATGCGACTGCCTACTTACGTTCTCGAATCCGGCGCTGCCGATTTAACACATGTAATGGATGCGTTTAACCTAGAACTCTTATCCGGAGAAGTTCCATATGAGTCATTAGAGGAGCTATGCCAGGAACTTCGCGCACCGATCGCGCCTGGGGACCTTCGCCAATTAACCTACAGTGAGATTATACTTGGCAACTTGGTTAGCCTAAACGAAACAAGCGAACTTAGGAACGAAATGCTATCGCTTAATATTGCACTGCCGAGGGACATAGAGCGCTCTAAACTCAGGCTCACCGTAAAAGCGTTCTATTCACAAAACGCAGCCCCTAGACGCTTTGTAATTGATCAATCCATCATATCATTTGAGGAACATTCCGGCGCTCTAAATGGTAAAGCTTCCGTCGAGCTTCGCAATGTCAACCTTGTTATGGTGTTTGTCAGCTACGATAACGAATTTGTGCTTAAATGGTGGTTCTTCGACCAAAGCAAGTCTTTCAATCAGCGATTTCAATTACATCGATTAATAGATACTGAAGGGGTATTGGCGAAAACCATCGTCGAGTCTCGCGACGAATTCGAGTACAGCATAGCGCTCTTGCTAAGTATATTGGGGCTCACGATCCTTCCCTATGGGAGGATTCCGGAGCTAAAAGACGCTCCGGACTTGCTTGCCCATAGCGGAAATAACGACCTTTATGTTGTTGAATGTACCGCGGGAGACATCGACCACAAGGGAAAGCTCCAAAAACTGCGCGATCGTGTGAGAGCTATCGAGGTAGCTGTGCGGCAAGCGTCAATCGCGATTAGCGGCATCTATCCGGTGATGTTCACAAATCGACCCCGTGAGGATATCGCGCCTCACCTCTCGAAGCTTGAGGCGTTCAAGATTGCTGTCTTTTGTCGCGAAGATATTGAGCAGATCAGTCGCCGACTTGTAGCCCCGCCGACGGCTGAGGAAATGCGGGCAGCGGTGCAAGCCCTTATTCCAACGATGACCAAGGAGACAGCGGGGTAAAGTAAGGGCCTTACCGGCTAACAAATCGTCTCAAGCTGATGGGGTTTCGACGCGAGGGGGAAAAGGGTCGTTCCCGCCTCTGGACAAATTCGCCCCAGGATCGTTCGTCCGCGCCGCATGCTAATCTGCTAGACCCTCGAATCACCCAACCCCGCAGCACCCCTGATGAACGATCTTTTCGGCGCGCAGCCGACCCCCCGCGGCAAGCCCGTTCCCGCCAAGGGCAAGCCGATCGCGCGCGGCACGCCGGGCGAGGCGGACTACAACGCCTCCTCGATCGAGGTGCTCGAGGGCCTCGAGCCGGTCCGCCGCCGTCCCGGCATGTATATCGGCGGCACCGACGTCAACGCGCTGCACCACCTGTTCGCCGAGGTGATCGACAATGCCATGGACGAGGCGGTCGCGGGCCACGCGACCTTCATCGAGGTCGTCGCTCGAGGAGGGCGGCTGGCTCAGCGTTCTGCGACAACGGCCGCGGCATGCCGGTCGATCCGCACCCGAAATTTCCCAAGAAATCCGCGCTCGAAGTCATCATGACGATGCTGCATGCGGGCGGAAAGTTCGACAGCGGCGCCTACGAGACGTCTGGCGGCCTGCACGGCGTCGGCGTCTCCGTGGTCAACGCGCTGTCGGAAAAGCTCGAGGTCGAGGTCGCGCGCGGGCAGACGCTCTATCGTCAGACCTTTGAGCGCGGCAAGCCGACCTCGGCCCTGACGGTGGTCGGCAAGGCGCCGAACCGGCGCGGCACCAAAGTGCGCTTCCTGCCCGACCCGGAGATTTTCGGCGCGGGCGTCCGCTTCGATCCGGCGCGCGTCTTCAAGATGGCGCGCGCAAAGGCCTATCTCTTCGGCGGGGTCGAGATCCGCTGGCGCTGCGCGCCGTCGCTGATCGCGGACGCCGGAGAAGACGCCGACGGAGGCGGTGTTCCATTTTCCCGGCGGCCTCAAGGACTATCTGGCCGCCGACATCGAGGGCGAGCCGCTGGTCGCCGACCAGGTCTTTACCGGGCGGATCGAGAAGGACGGCAAGCACGGCACGGTCGAATGGGCGATCGCGTGGCTCGCCGGGGCGGACGGCTTCGTCCACTCCTACTGCAACACCATCCCGACCCCCGACGGCGGCACGCACGAGGCGGGCCTGCGCAGCGCGATCTTGCGCGGCCTCAAGGATCACGCCGAGCGGATCGGACAGGCGAAGCGCGCGGGCGCGCTGACGGCCGACGACGTCATGGCGGGCTGCGCGGCGCTGATCTCGGTGTTCATCCGGGAGCCCGAGTTCCAGGGGCAGAACAAGGGCCGCCTGCAGACGGCGGAGGCGGCGCGGATCGTCGACGGCGCGGTTCGCGACGCCTTCGATCACTGGCTCGCCGCGACGCCGAGCCAGGCGGCGAGACTGCTCGACTGGTCGGTCGAGCGCGCCGAGGAGCGCCTGCGGCGGCGGATGGAGAAGGACGTCGCCCGCAAGACCGCCGTGCGCAAGCTGCGGCTGCCCGGCAAGCTCGCGGACTGCACCAACTCATCCGCGCAAGGGTCGGAACTCTTCATCGTCGAGGGCAATTCGGCCGGCGGCTCGGCGAAGCAGGCGCGCGACCGGGCGTCCCAGGCGGTGCTGCCGTTGCGCGGAAAGATCCTCAACGTCGCCTCGGCGACGCGGGACAAGCTCGCGCAGAACCAGCAGCTCGGCGACCTCCTGCAGGCGCTCGGCGCGGGCTCGGGCGCCGCACTATCGCTCCGAGGACCTGCGCTACGACAAGATCATCATCATGACCGACGCCGACGTCGACGGCGCGCATATCGCCTCGCTCCTGATCACCTTCTTCTACCGGCAGACGCCGAAGCTGATCGACGACGGCCATCTCTATCTCGCCGTGCCGCCGCTCTACCGGCTGACCCAGGGGGCGAAGTCGATCTATGCGCGCGACGACGCGCACAAGGAGGAGCTGATGAAATCCGGCTTCACCGGCCGCGGGCGCGATCGAGGTCAGCCGCTTCAAGGGTCTGGGCGAGATGCCGATGCGCGACCTCAGGGACACGACGATGGACCCGGCGCGGCGGACGCTGCTGCGGGTGGCGATCGTCGCCGACGACAGGGCGCACCGCCGACGCGGTCGAGCGCCTGATGGGGTCGAAGCCGGAGGCCCGCTTCGCCTTCATCCAGGAGCGCGCGCCGAAGGCCGCCGAACTCGTTGACGTATGAACCAGTCTCGCATCGGCCGAAATCCTTTCGGCCGAGCGCTAATTCGTCTGGAATTGGCGCGCAAAATGCGGTAGGGAATCGTAGGCGGGCTCCGTTCGCATGAGGCGGACGAGTGGGCGAGCAATCGATGATTCAGGTGTTTGATTTCGATTTGGTGCGGACGGCAGGAGAGCCATCGCGGGCATCCGCATCCTGGCGGAGATGCACGGTTTCGTCCGTCCGCCTCCGCCGCCGAAAGGCCTTGCTCTTGAAGACTTCGATCAACAGGCGTGTCTGCGATCCTTGCCGGCGACGGCGGGTTGCGGAGCGACGCGTAGAGTTTCGCCGCGCGAGCGGCGATCGACAGAGGCGGCGTCACGTCTCGCGAACAGGGATCGGTTGGAGATTTTTGACGGACATGAGCAAGGGTAAGGATTTTCGGCCGCGCAAGCGTGGCTTCGACGATGATGGACCGATGTCCTACGATGCGAAGCCCGCCGCCGCAGCTTCGGCGGCGGCGCCGGGCGGCGGACTTTGGCGGACCGCCGATGGGCAGTTCGTCGTCTCCGCCGGTCAATTCGAGCGCGCCGGCCGTCGACGCCACGGTCAAGTGGTTCAAGGCGGACAAGGGCTACGGATTCGTCGAACTGGCCGGCGGCCAGGGCGACGCGTTCCTGCACGCCAACGCGTTGCGGAACGCCGGGCACGAATCGGTTCCGGCCGGCGCGAAGCTGCAAGTCCAGGTCGGCGCCGGCGCCAAGGGCGCGCAGGTGACGCGCGTGATCGAGGTCGACGCCGCCGGCATCGTCGAGCGGCCGGCGCGGCCGCCGAGCGACGGGCCGACGCGCCGCCGCGGCGCGTGGCGCCCGATCCCTCGACCGCGGTCAGCGTGACCGGCAAGGTCAAGTGGTTCGACGACACCAAGGGCTTCGGCTTCGTCGCGAGCGAGGACGGCGGCAAGGACGTGTTCGTCCACATCTCGATCCTCGGCCCGGCCGGCATCACGAGCCTCGCCGAAGGCCAGCAGGTCAACATGCGCGTCGTCGACACGCCGAAGGGCCGAGAGGCGATCTCGCTGTCGATTTGACGGGCGCGGAGCCAGACTCCGTTTCCACAAGACCGGAGCGCGGCGCAAGCCGCGCTCTTTTCGTATCCGCAGATCGTCGACGCCTTGCGCCGCGCCGAACGAGGCCCCGTCCATGCAGCCATCGCGCGATCTTTCGCCGACTGATCGAGATCATGGCCGCCCTGCGCGAGCCGGGAGAGCGGCTGTCCCTGGGACATCGAGCAGACCTTCGCCTCGATCGCGCCCTACACGATCGAGGAAGCCTACGAGGTCGCCGACGCCATCGAGCGCGGCGATTTCGAGGATCTGCGCGAGGAACTCGGCGACTTGCTGCTGCAGGTCGTCTTTCATGCGCGGATGGCGGAGGAAGAGGGCCGGTTCGACTTCGGCGGCGTGGTCGAGGCGATCACCGAGAAGCTCATTCGCCGCCACCCGCACGTCTTCGGAGAGGCCCGGGACCTCGACCCCGAAGCGGTCAAGGCGCTTTGGGGACGCATCAAGGCCGAGGAAAAGCATGCGCGCGCGGAGGCGCGAGAGCGGGCCGGCCTCGTCGCCGAAGCAACCGCCAGGGCGCGCTCGGCGGCGTTCCCAGATCGATGCCTGCGCTGACGCGCGCCCTGAAGCTGCAGGAAAAGGCGGCCAGGGTCGGGTTCGACTGGGACGACGTCCGCGGCGTGGTGGCGAAACTTCGGGAGGAGATCGCCGAGACGGAAGCCGAGATTGCGGCGGGGGCGCAGGACAAGCTCATGGGCGAAATCGGCGACCTGATCTTCGCGGCGGTCAATCTCGCCCGTACTGTCGAGGTCGATCCCGAGGCGGCGCTGCGCGGCGCGAACGCCAAGTTCGAACGCCGGTTTTCGCATATCGAGCGGCGCCTCGCCGAGGACGGACGACGGCCTGACGGCGCGGGTCTCGACGAGATGGAGGCGCTGTGGCTGGAGGCCAAGAGCCTCGAGCGCAAGAACCTCTGACCCATGCGTTCGTTCCGGCTTTTGCGGGGCGGCGGCGGCGCGCGAGTGCAGCCGAAGGCGGCGGCGGTCGATTCCGGCTCCAAGGCGCGGGCGTCGGTCGCATCCCCTCGAGGCGAAGACTTCACACTTGCGCCTTGCAGGGGTATGCGAAGACAGAAACCATTCGGCTTCGCAAAGCCCTCGATTTGGGCGAGGACATGACGCTTCGTTTATGGATTGAAAACGTAGAGCGATTGCCGGACGGGGGGCCGCTGCGTGTCGAAGTCAAGGGACGCGGTCTCGACATGGGACGCGACACCCATCTCGATTGGACCTTGCCCGACCCCAGCCGAAGCGTCTCCAGCAAGCACTGCGAGATCCGCTTTCAGGACGGCGGCTACTGGCTCCACGACGTTTCGACGAACGGCACCTATGTGAACGGCGCGCACTTCCGTCTCGACGCGCCCTACCAGCTGCGTGACGGCGACCGACTCAGCATCGGCCCCTATATCATCGCCGTCGAGGTGGAGGGGCCGTCCGGCGCGCGCGCCGTCAACGAGTTCGAGGGCGGAGCGCCTTCCCCGGCGAGCGATGACGTCTGGGGCGGGGTCGGCGAGGCCGCCGAGCCCGACGACCGGAGCGCCTATCGGATCGCCACCCCGCAGGAGCGGCCGCCCGACTTCCTGGACTTCGCCAGTTCTATTGCGCTGAGCGAAGGAGCCCCGCCGGCCCCGGGCGAGGCCGACGACTGGCTGACCCCAGCCCCCGCGCCGGCGCCTCCAGTCACACGCCCGAGCCAGCCGCCGCCGCAGCCGCGCCGTCCGGTCGTCGCCACGCAGCCTCCTGTTCGCGAGGTTGCGCCGCCGCGGCATCCGACGGCGCCGCCGGCGCCGATGGCCCCGCCTTCCCCTGCGGGAGGTTCCGACGGCGCCGAAATCCTACGGCGGATTGCGCGCGCCGCCGGGATTCCCGAGCAGACGATAGCCGGTCGCGATCCGGACGCGATGGCCGAGGAAATCGGCCTCGCGCTTCGACTGACGGCGCAAAACCTCCAGCTGTTGCTGTCCTCGCGCGCGGAGTCGAAGACGCTGATGCGGTCTTCGAGCCGCACGATGATCCGGTCGTCTCAGAACAACCCGCTCAAGTTCACGGGCGCCGTGGAAGAGGCGCTGACCATCCTGCTTGGGCCGCCGACGCGGCAATATCTCGATCTCCGCGCCACTATCGAGGAGAGCTTTCGTGACCTCAAGACGCATCAGCTTCTGACCTACGGCGCGATGCAGGGCGCGCTCGACGCGCTGTTCGACGAACTCGCGCCGGACCAGATCGACCGCTCGGTCGCGCAGGAACGGGGACTGGGCGCCCTCGTCGTTCCACGCAAGGCCAAATTGTGGGATACCTACGTCGAGCGCTGGCGAGCCAAGACGAAGCGGTCCGACGGCCGCTTGTTCGAGGCGTTCATCGCGCTGTTCGCCGAGGCATACGATCGCCTGCAGAACCGAGGCTGAAAGACACGACAGGGTTGGGACGCCCCGCCGCAAGGCGCCCTGAGACGAGCGGAGCGGAAACGGGACCGAAGAGGGGCGATATGTCGTGGAACGCCAAGGTGCACTGGTCGGAGGGCCTGTTCCTCCGTCCCCACCATCTCCAGCAAAGCGACCGATATCTCGAAAATGCGATCGAAAGCCGGACGCGGCACGTCACGCCTTACCCTTGGGGCTTCTCGACCCTCGAGATCGACCGCGATCTGGCGCAGCAGAGCAAATTCGCGCTGCGGCGCGCCGCGGGCGTCATGCCCGATGGCGGGCTGTTCGATTTTCCCGACGAGTGTCCCGCGCCGGCGCCGATCGCCACGCCTGAGGCCGCCGCGGGTCAGCTTGTCTGGCTGACGATGCCGGCGCGGGCCGACAACGCCCGCGAGGTTAGCCCGGAGCCTGCGGAAAACGCCGCCCGTTACGTGCTCGGCGCCGAGACGGTGATCGATTCGACCTCGAACCTGCGCGTCGAGGAGGAAATCGAAGTCGCCTACCCGCGGCTGACCTACGAAATCCGCAAGACGGCGAAGCCGGGCTACGTCGGGCTGCCCATCGCCCGCATCGTCGAAGTGCACGACCGGACGATCGTATTCGACGAGAAATTCGCCCCTCCCGTTCTTGTCTGCGCGGCCCATCCGACCGTCGAGGGCTGGCTCGACCGGGTCATCGGCTGGATCGGCAACAAGCTCGACGAACTTGCCCGCTATGCGGCGGACGCAACGGCCGGCGGCGGCCTGCAAAGCGCCGACTATCTGATGCTTCAGGCTCTGAACCGCGAAATCCCGGTGCTCAAGCACTTCCGGTCGTCGCGCTACGTCCATCCGGAGCGGCTTTACGAGGAGCTTCTGCGAATCGCCGGCGAGTTCGCGACCTTCGCCACCCAGGAGCGGCGCGCGCGCGAATACGGCGTCTACAACCACGACGATCTCGAGAGCGTCTTCGCCCCCGTCCTGCGCGACATTCAGGACTTCCTCAGCGCCCGGCTCGACCGTCGCGCCATCCGGCTCGAGCTCATCGAGCGCGCGCCCAACGCCTACATCTCGACGATCAAGGACCGCACGCTGTTCCGCAACGCGACCCTCGTGCTCGAGGTGTCGGCGCGTCGCCCGCTGACCGAGATCCAGCATAGCCTGCCGGAATTCCTGAAGGTCGGGCCGAACACCAAGATGAACGAGATCGTGCACGCCCATCTGCCGGGCATTGCCGCTGGTGCATCTGCCGACGCCGCCGCCGCAGATCCGCGCGATCACCGATCACGTCTATTTCTATCTCGACCGCACTTCGCCGTTATGGCCGGAATTCAGCCAGGCCACGGCGATCGGCATGCATTTCGCAGGCGACTGGCCGGAGCTCCAGATGGAGCTCTGGGCCGTCAGGGAAGACCGTCGATGAGCAACGACGACGATCCGTTCGGCAGACGCGACCGCACCATCATTCGTCCCAATCCGGGCGGCAGACGCCCGCCGCCTCCCCCGGCGGTCCGAGCCCATCCGCGCCGCCGCCTCCTGCGGGCGGAGCCCCGCCTGCGTCCGCGCCGACGCCGCCGGTATCCTATCCGCCGCCGCCACAGCCCTGGCAGCCGCCCTACCAGCCCTATTCCGCGCCGCGCGCGCCTCAGCCTCCGCCTCCGCAGGCGGGACGCGGCGCCTGGGACGATTGGATGAACGCCCCGGCCGCGCAGCAGCGGCCTTACGCGGCGCCGGCCGCGCCGCCAGCCGATGACTCCGGCGCCCGTCTCGCCCCACATTTCCGTCGATCTCGTCACGGTCTCCTCGAGCCCGCTGACCCGCGCCGCCGCGTCGCTCCTGCTCCTGCTCGGCAGGCTCAGCGCGCCTCGATCGCAAGGGCGGGCGCCGGGCAACTGATGGATCAGGTCGCGCAAGCCATTCAGCAGTTCGAGACCGACGCCCGGGCCGGCGGCGCGCCCGCGGACCAGGTCGAGCCGGCGAAATACGCCCTCGCCGCCACTGCGGACGACATCGTGCAGAACTTGCCGAGCGAGGACAGCCGCATCTGGACGCAGTACAGCATGCTCGTCCGCTTCTTCAACGAGCGGATGGGCGGCGTGCGCTTCTTCCAGGAGCTCGACCGCGCCAAGCAGAATCCGGCGGTGAACCTCGGCCTGCTCGAACTGATGCACGCAGTGCCTGAGCCTCGGCTTCGAGGGCGTCTATCGCGCCACCGGCGGACAGGGCGAGTTGCAGACCATCCGCCGCGATCTCTACGAGACGATCCGGCGCAACCAGCCCAAGACCATCGAGGAGCTGTCGCCGCACTGGCGCGGCCAGACCATCGCGCTGGCGGGAAGCCGGTTTCAGGTTCCGGTCTGGTCGGTGGCGGCGGCGGCGGGCGTCGTTCTGCTCGGCGCCTATCTCGTGCTGCGCAACATGCTGTCGGGTCAGGCCGAGGCGCTCGCGCTGACCATGGCTCAGGTCCATCCCGACACGGAACTGACGATCGCGCGCGAGACCGCGGTCAAGCCGCCGCCGGATCCGGCCGCCAGGACGTCGACCCAACTCGAACGGATCCGGGCGGCGCTCGCCGACGAAATTCTCGCCGGCAAGTTGGACGCCAACCAGTCGGCGACCACGATCTTCATTCGCATCGGCAATTTGGTGCTGTTCCCTTCCGGCGGCGCCAGGGTCAACGACGGCTTTGTTCCGATCGCCAGGAAGATCGCCGCAGCGCTCGACAAGGAGCCCGGCCCCATCCACGTCGACGGCTACACCGACAACGACCCCATCCACACCATCGCCTTCCCCTCGAATTTCGAGCTGTCGGAGGCGCGCGCCAAGTCGGTGGCGGCGGCGCTGAAGCCCGGCCTGTCCAGGCCCGAGCGGCTGGCGGTGACGGGAAAGGGCGAAGCCAACCCGGTGGCGCCGAACGACGCCGAGCCGAACAAATCCAAGAATCGGCGAGTCGAAGTCTCGATCCCTCGGGCGGATTGACGGGCGCCGCCGAAACGCGCGGCGCTCGACGGGAGTGGTTGAAGAATGACGAAAGTCGGCTGGTTCTGGGTGGCGCTCAGCATCCTCGGCGCGCTCGTGCTCTCGGCCCTTGTCTGGCTCGGCGGGCCGCTGGTCGCGATCGGCGATTCGCAGCCGTTCGAAGGCGTGATCACGCGCCTCCTGATCATCGTCTTGATTCTCCTCGTCGTCGGCGGCTCGATCGCCTGGCGCATCCTGGCCCGTCGGCGCGCGGAGAAGGCCATCGCGCAGGCGATGACCGCGGCGGCGGAGGAGGAAAGCGACGCGCCGGTTCTCAGGGAGAAGATGGAGGACGCGCTCGTCGACCCTGCGGCGCACCGGCAAATCGGGCGCCGACGCGCTCTACGACCTGCCCTGGTATCTGATCATCGGCCCGCCGGGCGCCGGCAAGACGACGGCGCTGGTCAATTCGGGGCTGAAATTCCCGCTCGCCGCCGACAACCAGGCCAAAGCCATCCAGGGCGTCGGCGGCACGCGTTATTGCGACTGGTGGTTCACCGACGAGGCGGTGCTGATCGACACCGCCGGGCGCTACACGACGCAGGATTCCGACGCCAAGGTCGACCGCAAGAGCTGGCTCTCGTTTCTCGAGATGCTCGGCAAGAACCGGCCGAAGCCAGCCGATCAACGGCGTCATCGTGGCGATCAGCATCGCCGACGTCGTCAATCTGCCGCCTGACGAAGTGGCTGCCCACGCCGACGCGATCCGCAAGCGGCTCAACGAGTTGCACGAGGAGCTGAAGGTCGATTTTCCGGTCTACGCGATGTTCACCAAGATGGACCTCGTCGTCGGCTTCGCCCAGTACTTCGCCGATCTCGACGAGACCAAGCGGCAGGCGGTTTGGGGCGCGACCTTCCAGAGCGCCGAAAAGGCGGACAAGAAGGCGAACCAGGTCGGCAAGGTTCCCGAGGAGATCGATCTCCTCATCCAGCGCATATCCGATCGCATGCCGGAGCGGCTGCAGGAGGAGCCGGACCTGCGTTCGCGCGTGGTCCTGTTCGGCTTTCCGGCGCAGTTGAGCGCGCTGCGCAAGCCGATCGCCGATTTCCTCAACCGCATCTTCGAGCCGACCCGATACCAGACGACCGCGACCCTGCGCGGCTTCTATTTCACCTCCGGCACGCAGGAGGGCACGCCCTTCGACGCGCTGATCGGCGCGCTGCAGAAGAGCTACGGCGTCGAGAGCTACGCCGCCGCCGGCTTCTCCGGAGTCGGCAAGAGCTTTTTCCTCCACGACCTGATGACGAAGGTGATCTTTCCCGAAGCGGGCTGGGTTTCGACCAACCTCGCCGCGGTGCGCCGCGCCTTCGCGGTCCGGGCCGCGGTCTTCAGCCTGATCGGTCTCGCCACGCTCGGCATGCTCGGCCTCTGGTGGATGAGCTATGAAGCGCAACAGGGCTCTGATCGCGGCGACCGCGCAGGGCGTCACCGATTATTCCGACGCGGCGGGCCCGCTGATCAAGCAGACATCGGTCACCGATCCGAGCCTGTTGCCGATCTACGAACTGGTCGGCAGCTTGCCGAATCTGCCGGACGGCTATGCCCACCGCGACGACTCCGACCCCGCTCGCCCAGACGTTCGGCCTCAGCCAGCGCTCGCGGCTGGAGGACGCATCGGTCGGCCTGTACCAGGACAGCGCTCGAACGGCTGATGCGGCCGCGCCTCATCCTGTCGCTGGAGCAGCAGATTCAGAAGAACATCGACAACCCGACCTTCGTATACGAGGCGCTCAAGGTCTATCTGATGCTCGGCGGCAAGGCGCCGCGAGGTCGACAAGACTCTGATCGTGTCGTGGTTCACGCGCGACTGGGAGGAGCGCGCGTTTCCGGGCGCGCCAAACGCCCAGGGGCGCGCGCTGTTGCTCGCCCATCTCGAGGCGATGCTCGACCTGGATCAGGGCGCACGCGCACAAGGTTTCGCTCAACGGGCCGCTGGTCGAGCAGGCGCAGGCGACGCTCGCGCGCATGCGGGTCGCCGAGCGCGCCTATGCGCTGCTCAAGTCCGAGGCGCACAACGACGACGTCTCGGACTGGGTCGCCGCGGACCACGGCGGCCCGGACATGGCGCTCGTGTTCGAGGCAGCCAACGGCGCCAACCTCGACACCGTGCGCGTGCGCGGCTTCTTCACCTACGACGGCTTCATCACGTCGCTGCTCGGCCGCATGCAGACCATCGCCGACAAGCTGCAGAAGGAGAACTGGGTGCTCGGCGCCGTCCGGCGACCAGACCGCCGTCAAGCAGCAATATGTGAGCCTGTTCCCCGGCATCCTGGACCTTTACAGCCAAGGACTTCATCGCCGAATGGACCGCGGCGCTCAACAATCTCCAGCTGAAGCCGCTGCTCGCGGGCAAGCCGAAATATGTCGGTCTGGCCGCCGCCTCGGCGCCGACGTCGCCGATCAAGGCGCTCTATCGAATCGGTCCGCGACGAGACGGCGCTGACCCGCGAGCGCCCCAAAGCCGCGCAGAACGCCGGCGCCCAGCAGGCCAAGAACGACCTCGCCGCAGGCCGGCTCGAAGTCTGCCTGGGCACGAACAGCCGCGAGGCGATCGACATCGCGATCAAGTCCCAGCGCAAGGCCGGCGAACCGCCTGCCGAAGTGCCCGGGCGCATCGATCGAGGCCTATTTCAAGCCTTACGCCATCCTGGTCGACGGCGCGGCCGGGATCGCGTCCGATCGACGCGCTGCTCGCCAATCTCAACGAACTCTACCGGCAACTGGTTCTCGCCGCCCAGGACCCGGCGCAAGCGAAGCAGGCGCTGCAGCAGGTCGATGTGCAGGTGGCGAGCCTGCGCGCCAACGCGACCCGCCTGCCGCAGCCCCTGGCCGGCATGATCGACAAGGTGGCCAAGGACGCCGCCGGCGACGCGACGGCCAGCAATCTCGCCCAGATCGCCGAGGACATGGCCGCAGAACGTCACCGGCGCCCTGCCAGCAGATCGTCGCCAACCGCTATCCGTTCGCCAAGAGCGATCGCGACGTGCCGATGGCCGATTTCGCCAAGCTGTTCTCCCCGGGCGGCGCGATCGACAAGTTCTTCTCCACCAATCTCGACCCGCTGGTGAACCGCAGCGGCAAGATCTGGGTCTGGAAGCCAAACCCGGCGCGTAAGCTTTCCGACACGACCTTGCGCCAATTCCAGCAGGCGGCGGAAATCCGGGACGCTTTCTTTCCGGCCGGCGGCAATACGCCCGCGGTGTCGCTCGACGTGAAGCCGCTGACGCTGAGCAGCGACGCGCAGACCGCGACGCTCTCGATCAACGGCGCCAATGTCGTCGCCCAGCAGGGAACGGCGTCCTTCGCGCCCGTGACCGTGCAATGGCCCGGCGCCGGCGCGGGCGCGGCGTCGATCGTGATGGCGCCCGACATGCCGGATCGGAAGTCGAGCCTGGAGCGCACCGGCGCCTGGGCTCTGTTCCGCCTCGTCGACGCCGGCTCTTCGATCCAGAGCGGAAATTCCCTGAAGGTCAGCTTCGTCGTATTCGGTCGCGAGGTCTCGTACCAGTTCACCTCGTCGTCCCTCAACAATCCGTTGAGCCTGCCGTCGCTGAGGCAGTTCAAGTGCCCGAACGGGCTGTGAGGAGAGGATGAGCGCCGGCCTGTTCGGAAAGCTGCCCGCCAAGAGGGACTTCGTCGCGGCCAACGCGCCGCGCCGGTTCCTCGAAACGTGGGAGCCGTGGCTGCAATCCGGCGTCGCCATGTCCCGACACGCGATGGGCGTGGATTGGGTCGAGAGCTACAACCGCGCGCCGATCTGGCGCTACTGGCTCGGCGCCGATTTCTGCGGCGACGCGCTGATCGGCGCCTTTATGGCGTCCGTCGACGGCGTCGGCCGAGCCTTCCCGCTCACCATTTTTGCAACGGGGGACGAGGACGCGCTCGCGCCGCCCGAAATCGACGCCAACGGCGCCTGGTGCGAGGATGCGGAAGCGCTCCTGCTCAGCGCGCTCGACGCGGGGGCGACGTTCGAATCGATCACCGACCGGCTCGCCGCTTTGCCGCCGCCGGCGAAATACGCCCGCGCCGGGACGCCCTCCGGTTGCCGCGAGCTCACGGACGGCGGCACGCTGGTCGAGACCGCCGGCGTCGATCTGTCCGCCGCGTTTCTCGCCGCCCGCCGGTTCGCCCATCGCCGCGCCTTCGCGTCGCAATCGTTCTGGTGGACGATCGGCGGAGAGGGCTTCGCTCCATGCGCCCTGTGTTATGTTGGACTTCCGCCGCCAACACGCTTCTCCGACTTCCTTACCGGCGCCTTCGCTGAACTATCGCCTGCTTCTTCAGGAGAGCCGACGTGACCGACGACTTCGCATTCCGGGTGGGCTGCGTCAGCCATGTCGGCCTGGTCCGCGAGCACAACGAAGACAGCGTGCTCGCGCAGCCTGCGGTCGGCATTTGGGCGGTGTCCGACGGCATGGGCGGCTACGGCAACGGCGATCTCGCCAGCCAGACGGTCGTCGAGGCGCTGAAGACCCTCGCCCCCAATGATTCGGCGGCGCAACTCCTCGCGGAGTTCGAGCAGAAGATCATTGGCGTCAACGAGGACCTCCGGACATTGGCGCGTTCGCACAATCGGCGGATCATCGGCGCCACTTTGGTCGCGTTGATCGTGCACGGCGCCCATTACGCTTGCGTCTGGTGCGGCGACAGCAGAGCCTATCTCCATCGCAACAAGACCCTGACCCAAATCTCGCGCGACCATTCGGAGGTTCAGGAGCTTGTCGATCGGGGCGTCATCAGCAAGGAAGAGGCCCGGGCGTGGCCGGGGCGCAACGTCATCACGCGCGCGCTCGGCGCGTCGGACCAGGCCGAACTCGAAATCGTCGACGGGCCGGTACAGGCCGGCGACCGGTTTCTCCTGTGCAGCGACGGGCTCATCGCCCATGTGACCGACGACGAGATCGCCGCGCAGTTGGCGGCCGACGATCCTCAGGCGGCTTGCGACGAGCTCCTCAAACTGACGCTTGGCCGAGGCGGGAGCGACAACGTCTCGATCATCGTGGTGGACTGCGGCCGCTCAGGCGCCGGCTCGCAGCCCGGCGCCTGATGACGGCGGTTTCCTCGCGACGGTTCCGGATCTGCCCGGATGTCCATCCGACGGGAAACGCCCGAAGAAGCCGCTCGCAACGTCGAGGACGCGCTTCGGTCGGCCAAAGGGGCGTTAGGCTGATCTTCCGATAGACGGCGATTGGGGCGGCGGACCGGGAAGGAGGGATTTCGCCCGTGAAGCGTCCGCTCGCCTTCGGAATATTCGGGTCCTTCTTGTCGCCCTTCGCGGCTGCGAAAGCCATGCTAGGATGGCGGCGAACAGCAACCGTCTCCCTCGCCCCCATGCCCCCATTCACAGCGCGCGTCGTCAGCTCCATCGCCGCCGTCGATCCGGCGGCGTGGGATGCTTGCGCCAATCCGCCAGGGCTTTCCGAATCCGAGGCGGAAGGCGAGCGCTTCAATCCGTTCGTCACCTACGGCTTTCTTCACGCGCTCGAAGCGTCAGGCTCGACCGGCGGGCGGTCAGGCTGGGCCCCGGCGCACGTGATCATCGAGGATAGCGCCGGTCGAATCGTCGCCGCGGCGCCGTCCTATCTCAAGAGCCATAGCCAGGGAGAATATGTCTTCGACCACGCCTGGGCCGACGCCTACGCCCGCGCAGGCGGTGAATATTATCCGAAGCTCCAGGTCGCGGCGCCCTTCACGCCAGCGACCGGACGGCGCCTGCTGGTCGCCCGCGACGCCCCGGCCGGCGCCCACGAAGCGCTGGTTGCGGGCCTGCGCGAGGTCCGGCGGCAAGTCGAGGCCTCGTCAATTCATGTCACCTTCCCGACCGCCGAGGACGCCGCGCGGCTCGAGCGGATGGGCTTTCTGGTGCGGCACGGCGAGCAGTTCCATTTCTTATGCGACGGCTTTTCGACTTTCGACGATTTCCTCGCCGCCTTGGCGTCTCGCAAGCGCAAGGCGATCAAACGCGAGCGGCGGGACGCTTTGGGCGACGGCGTGACCATCGAATGGGTGACTGGTTCCTCCATTCGATCAGAGCATTGGGATGCGTTCTTCACGTTCTACATGGACACCGGGTCGCGCAAGTGGGGCCGGCCGTACCTCACCCGGAGCTTTTTTACTCGGGTCGGAGAGGCGCTCGCCGAGCGGATCCTGCTGGTCATGGCCAAGCGCAACGGCCGCTACATCGCAGGCGCGATCAACTTCATCGGCGACGACGCCCTTTACGGCCGCAACTGGGGCGCGATCGAGGAGCGCCCCTTTCTCCATTTCGAGGTCTGCTACTATCAGGCGATCGACTTCGCGCTCAGCCGGGGACTGAAGCGGGTCGAGGCCGGGGCGCAGGGGGAGCACAAGCTCGCCCGCGGCTATCGCCCGGTCGTCACTTATTCGGCGCATGAATTCGCCGACGCGCGCCTCAAGCGCGCGGTCGCCGATTATCTCAGACACGAGCGGGCGGCGGTCGCGCGGACGATCGCCCATTACGAGGATCACGCGCCCTTCAAGCGGGGCGACGACGGCAAGGCCGAATCGCTGGGAGAGACATTCGATGACGCCGACCTATGACGAAAACAACATCTTCGCCAAGATCCTGCGAGGCGAGGCGCCCTGCACCAAGGTTTATGAGGACGACGTCTCCCTCGCCTTTATGGACGTGATGCCCCGCGCCGAAGGGCACACGCTGGTCGTCCCCAAAGTCCCCGCCCGCAACCTCTTCGACATCGCCCCTGACGACCTCGCCCGCTTCATGCCGTCGGTGCAGAAAGTGGCCCAGGCGGTCAGGGCGGGCATGGCGGCCGAGGGGGTTGTCCTCCAGCAGTTCAACGAGGCGATCGGCGGACAGCAGGTTTTCCACCTCCATTTTCACGTGCTGCCTCGCTGGCAAGGCGTAGCGCTTCGGCCTCCGGGCGGTCCATTCCAGAACGCCGAGGCCCTGCGTCCCTACGCGGACCGGATTATCGCCGGATTCGCGGCGCTCTGAACCGGCCCGCAGTCCGGCCGGGGGGCCAAAACCATGACGCACATGCACTATTTCCCGCTGAGCCTGGGCTTGGCGGGCCTGTTCCTCGCCATGCTGGTCGCGTTCACGATCCTTGCGACCATCGGACTCATGAGCCGCGTTTCGACCGCGCTTGGTCTGAATCCGCTGACCGTGACGCTGGTCCTGTTCGCCTCGCTGATCGGGTCCTACATCAATATCCCCATCGCCCGCCTGCCAGGGGAACAGGTCGTCTCGCGCGAGGTGGTGGAGATCATGGGCGTGCCGTTTTTGGCGCCGGTTGCGGTTGACTGGCCGGGAACGGTGCTGGCCATCAATGTCGGCGGCGCGGTCATCCCGATTCTGCTCTCGTTCTATCTGCTGGTCCGCTACGAACTCTGGACGCTCGGATTGGTCGCCGTCGGGATCGTCGCGTTCTTCGTGCATCAGGTGGCGGTTCCGGTGCCCGGCCTCGGCATTTCCGTGCCGACCTTCGCCCCGCCCCTGCTCGCCGCCTTCGTCGGCCTTGTCCTGTCGCGCCGCTACGCGGCCCCGCTCGCCTATATCGGCGGCAGCGTCGGCGTGCTGGTCGGGGCCGACCTCCTCAACCTCGGTCTTCTGAGAAACCTCGGTGCGCCGATCGCCTCGATCGGCGGAGCGGGCACGTTCGACGGCGTTTTCCTGACCGGCGTGATCGCGGTGGTCCTCGCGAGCCTTGTCAGCGGTTAACGGAGCCCCAATTCTCTCGCGTTTGCAAATGTTTGGTTAACCACGAGGCCCCTTTTCGTGTCTATTTTGCCACATGCTTGGACCATCACGCCGCAAGCGCGTCGAAACGGTGGACTCGGGCGAACGCCAACCCTATAAAAGCGTTGTTGATTTACACGGGCGACGGCGCGCGTTTGATGCGTAAGGCGGAGCCGATCTAAACGGAGACTGAAGATGACGAAACGTTTGAAGATGGGGGTCGCCGCCGCGGCGCTGATCGTTGCGACCGCCGTGGCCGCTCAGGCCGCTGATCTGCCCACCAGGAAGGAAGCCCCGGCGCCGGTGTTCGTGCCCCCGCCGTTCACCTGGACCGGGTTCTACGTCGGTGTGAACGCCGGCGGCATCTGGAGCAGCGGCAGCCGCAATGCGACACTCTACTATCCGGCCGGCGACGCCTTCCTTTCCGGCTATTTCCCCGGTGGAATTGGAAATAATCAGAGCGGCTTCATCGGCGGCGCCCAGGCCGGCTACAACTACCAGACCGGCGCGGTTGTCTTCGGCATCGAGACCGACTTCGACGGGACCAGCCTAGGCAAGACCTATAACTATGCGAGCGCTCCGTTCGCTGGCGCGGGCATCCCAGGGTTCCTTTTGGGCGACAACCTGTATGTGCATGCCAAGGCCAATCTGGATTGGCTCGGAACGACTCGGGCGCGCGTCGGCTTTGTCGCGACCCCTGACAACCGCCTGCTGATCTACGGGACGGGCGGCATCGCCTACGCCGGGGAAGCTCCGCCTTCAACGTCTATGACCAGACGCAGGGATATTTCTGGGGCGGCAGCCCCAGCTCGACGCGAACCGGCTGGACGATCGGCGCGGGCGCTGAATACGCGATCACGAACAACATCACGATCAAGGGCGAATATCTCTACGCCGACCTTGGCAGCCAGAACATCTCGACCACCGGCAACGCCGCCGTTCTCAATGTTCTGGGGCCGACCGTCTATGCGAGGGCCCACATCAACTACGACGCCTCGATCTTCCGCGCAGGCATCAACTACAAGTTCTGATCGCAACGATCTGAGCTGAATTGGAAATCCGGCGGAGAAGCGAAAGCTTCTCCGCCGGTCTTGTTTTGGCGCCGGGTCAGCGGACGCTCCTTGGTCGTTTCTAGGCGCTACGGAGCGGGAAATGTGGCGACATAATCGCAGAAACGCCTGCTCGACCGGCAGAAGCCGCGATTGGCAAGCCTCCCCGTGGCTTCAGGCCCGGATGCCAAGTCGGCCGGAAATCAGGCTGGGGTTCGAGTGGCGCTATTTGTGTCGATTCTGCAACACATCCGGACAAATGGTTCAGTCGGCAGCCAAAGGCATGGACGAGGCGTTCGGGCATTCCTATAAAGCCAGTGTTGATTTTTCGGGCCACGGCGCTCGCGTTTGGGCGTCTTCGGCGGACTCGATGGAAGCGGAGTACGGAAGATGACGAAAAATTGGAAGATGGGAGTCGCCGCCGCAGCGTTGACCGTTGCAACCGCTGTGGCCGCTCAAGCCGCTGATCTGCCCACCAGGAAGGAAGCCCCGGCGCCGGTGTTCGTGCCCCCGCCGTTCACCTGGACCGGGTTCTACGTCGGTGTGAACGCCGGCGGCATCTGGAGCAGCGGCAGCCGCAACGCGACGCTCTACTATCCCGCTGGAGACGCCTTCCTTTCGGGCTATTTCCCTGGCGGAATTGGAAATAATCAGAGCGGCTTCATCGGCGGCGCTCAGGCCGGCTACAACTGGCAGACGGGCGCTCTTGTGGTGGGAGTCGAGACCGATTTCGACGGAACCAGCCTGGGCAAGACCTATAACTATGCCAGCGCTCCGTTCGCTGGCGCGGGCATCCCAGGGTTCCTTCTGGGCGACAATCTGTACGTGCATGCCAAGGCCAATCTGGATTGGCTGGGAACGACTCGGGCGCGCGTCGGGTTTGTCGCGACCCCTGACAACCGCCTGCTGATCTACGGGACGGGCGGCATCGCCTACGCCGGGGGAAGCTCCGCCTTCAACGTCTATGACCAGACGCAGGGATATTTCTGGGGCGGCAGCCCCAGCTCGACGCGAACCGGCTGGACGATCGGCGCGGGCGCTGAATACGCGATCACGAACAACATCACGATCAAGGGCGAATATCTCTATGTCGACCTTGGCAGCCAGAACATCTCGACCACCGGCAACGCCGCCGTTCTCAATGTTCTGGGGCCGACCGTCTATGCAACGGCCCATATCAACTACGACGCCTCGATCTTCCGCGCAGGCATCAACTACAAGTTCTGATCTCGACGCTTTGACTTGATTAGAAACCGCGGAGAGGCGAAAGCCCCTCCGCGGTTTTCTGTTTCGAGCACGAGGAAGATTGTCTCGCCGCCGTCGAGCGCGCGAGACGCGCGGCCCTCCGATCAACTCACCCCAAGCTTGCGCTGCAGATTGGTGGACGAGGTCGTGTACTGGAAGACCAGCTTCTTGTCCGGATAGACGTAATGATGCGCCTTCTGGGCGGCCAGCGCCGCCTCGTGAAAGCCGCACAGGATCAGCTTGAGCTTGCCCGGATAGGTGTTGATGTCGCCGACCGCGAAAATTCCCGGCGTGCTCGTCTCGAATTTCTCGGTGTCGGTCGGGATGAGATTCTCGTGCAGGTTCAGCCCCCAGTCGGCGACCGGGCCGAGCTTCATCGTCAGCCCGAAGAACGGCAGCATGTCGTCGCAGGGCATGATCGACGGTCTCGCCGTTCTCCTTGCGGACGACCAGCGCCGAGAGTTGACCGGCTTCGCCCTTTGACCGCCGTCACCTGGCCGAGCACGAAATCCATGTCGCCGCCATTCACCAGCGCGCGCATCGCGTTCACCGAATGGGGCGCGGCGCGGAAGGCGTCGCGGCGATGGATCAGGGTGATGCGGCTCGCGACCGGGTGAAGGTTGATCGCCCAGTCGAGCGCCGAATCGCCGCCGCCGACGATAACGACCCGGCGACCGCGGAAATGGTCCATCTTGCGGACGGAATAGAAGACGCTGCTGTTCTCGAACGCGTCGAGGCCGGGGATCGGCGGCTTCTTCGGCTGGAACGAACCGCCGCCGGCGGCGATCACCACGACCTTGGCCTCGATCGTCGTCCCGGCGTCGGTGCCGACCCGGAACAGCGGGCGGTCCGCGGTTCCCAGAACCTCCAGCCGCTCGACCATCTCGCCCAGATGAAAAGTCGGCCCGAACGGGTGGATCTGCTTCATCAGATTGTCGACCAGCTCCTGGCCGTTGATGATCGGATAGCCGGGAATGTCGTAGATCGGCTTCTCGGGATAAAGTTCTGCGCACTGGCCGCCCGGCTTCGACAGGATGTCGATCAGATGGCATTTCATGTCGAGGAGGCCAAGCTCGAACACGGAAAAAAGCCCGACCGGCCCCGCGCCAATGATCGCAACGTCGGTGGAAATCACTTCGCTCATCGTCCTCAACCCTGCTTCGCCGGCGTCGTGACGACGAGTCCATCCAGTTCCTCGGCTCACCTTGATCTGGCAGGAGAGCCGCGAATTCGGCCGCACCTCGAACGCGAAATCGAGCATGTCCTCTTCCATTTGCGAGGGCTCGCCGACCTTTTCGGTCCAGCCTTCGTCGACATAGACATGGCAGGTCGCGCAAGCGCAGGCGCCGCCGCATTCCGCCTCGATGCCCGGAATCGAATTGTGCAGCGCCGTCTCCATCACGGTCGCGCCCACCTGGGCCTCGACCGTGCGAGCC
The DNA here is from genome assembly GCA_963783275.1 of uncultured Alphaproteobacteria bacterium. Classification (GTDB taxonomy): domain Bacteria; phylum Pseudomonadota; class Alphaproteobacteria; order Rhizobiales; family Beijerinckiaceae; genus Roseiarcus. The sequence goes on from CAWANA010000002.1 coordinate 235,768, forward strand.
TCGCCTTTGACGTCAATGAAGGTCACTTTAGTCATAGGGCCGAACCCATCCCCGCCTCTGTCTGTCGCGCTCGGAGCGCCTGCGCCTCCGAGCCGAGCGGGGGCTTTCTTAAAGCAAGCGCGCAGCGGCCGAAAGGGCGCCGTCGCCGACCGCGCGGCCCGGGACGTTCGGCGAAGGCGATCGGCGCGCCGATCCGGGCCCGGCGCCCGCATCTTTGATCCGTCAAGGGAATCTGCGCAGGCGATCGATTTCGACGGTCGCTTGCGCAACCGCTTCGCGAAGGCCGACGATCGCCTGCGACAATTCGACGGCCTGCGCCGGGCGCTCGCCACCCCTGCCCGAGGTCTCGACCGCCGCCGCCGCATGCGCGACCGCAAACGCGCCGATCGCCAGGGCCGAGCCCCGCAGCCGATGGGCGATGTCAGCCTTTGCCGCGCAGGACAAATGGCCGTCTTGAGCCAGAGTTTCGATCAGCGTCGCAGCCTGGGCGCGAAACTGCTGGAGCAGCTCGGCCTCCAGGTCTCTGTCTCCCATGCACTGGCGCTCGAGGTGCCCGAGATCGAGCGCGAGGCCCTTGCGCCCGCCGTCAACCCAGCCGTCCGGCGGCGACGGCGTCTCCTTCTGGCGGCTTCCCGGCGTCCTGAGCATCGCTTCCCAAATCCGTTGCGAGACGGTCGCATGGCGAAAGCCCGTCTTCCTGCCGGCGGCGACGCCCGATCCGGCGAAGAGATTGGAAAAGCATGGTAAAAGAACCGTTAACGACGTTTGAAGGATGACTTGCCGCCACGGTTTTCATAATAGGGGCATGGCGTTAGACTGCGACGTGGTTAATGCGTGCGTTTCCGTCGGCTCTTAAGAACCGAGGCCGGAGGAAAGCGTTGGCGCGTCGATCGACCGCTTGCGGTCGACGCCAATGAAACGAGGCGGTCACTATGGCAAAACAGAACCCGGCGACGGATCCGGTTTCGGCGGCGATGTCGGCAATCGAGAGCGCCCTGAACCTGACGGACGACGAGACCTCCTCCACGCTCCTGGAGGACACAGCGTCGCCAGCCTCGCCGGCCGATCCGGTCAAGTCGAAGGCGCCGACCCCGATCCTCAAGCCGACCGCGCAGCCGCTCGATTCGGCTCCGCTCTTGAGGCCGGGGTCCGGGGCGTCGCCGGCGCAGCCAGCGGAAACGAAGCCGACAATCGCCTCCGCGCCTCCGGCCAATGACGACCGCGAAACGGTGGGCGCGATCCTTCAGGCTTTGAATGCGCCCCGTCCAAGCCGGGCGCCCTTCGTCCTTGCGATCGTCGGATCGCTCGTCTGGGTGGCTCTCTGCGCGCTCTACGGGTATTTGCGCCTCTTGCCGACGGTCGCCGGCGCCTCTTGGTCTGAGATTCTCGTCCGGCCCGAGACGGCCCTGTTCCTGCTCGCGACGATGGGGCCGATCTTCTTCCTGTTCGCCTTCGCGGCGCTGGCGCGCCGCATGCGCGAATTGCGCCAGTCGGCGCGAGCGATTTCGGAAGTCGCGGTGCGCCTGGTGGAGCCGGAGACGATCGCCGGGGAGCATGTGGCGAGCCTGTCGCAGGCCATCCGGCGCGAACTCACTTCGATGGGCGACGGCGTCGAGCGGGCGCTCGCCCGCGCGGCCGAACTCGAGACCCGCGTCAAGGCGGAGGTCTCGACGCTCGAACGGTCCTATTCCGACAACGAGCGCAAGATCCGCTCGCTCATCGCCGAGATGGCCGATCAGCGGGAAGCGATCGTCACCAGCGGTTCGCGGGTCCGCGATGCGATCGCCAACGCCCACGGCGGTATCGCCGGAGATCTCGACGCTGCGGGCGATCGCCTGAGCGAGAAGCTGAACGAAGCCGGCCAGCGGCTCTCCGCTGCGCTCGGGGCGACGTCGGAGGACATCGCGATCTCGATGGACCGCACCGGCTCGAACGCCGTCGAGCGCATCGTGGCGGAAGGCGCGCAAATCGCAGTCTCGATCGCCGGCGTCGGCGACAGTCTCGCCGCCCGTCTCACGGAAACCGGCCGCCGGACGGCCGACGACATTGTGGCCCGCGTCAGCGACCTCGACGGCCGCGTGAAGGCCGCCGGCGAAACCCTGCTCGCCGGGATGGACGAGCGCGGCAGCGTTCTCGTCCAGCGCATCAATGCTTCGCAGACCCAGATCGTCGACGCGATCGGCGCGCACGGCGACCGCGTGACCGCGCGGATCGCGGACACGTCCGCCGACGCCCGCGAGACGGTCGGCGCATTCGCCGACGACATCGTCAACCGGATCGCGGAGGTGAGCGCGCGCACGACCGAGGCCATCCAGATCCATGGGGATTCGACGACGATCCGGCTGGCCGACGTCTCGGCGACCGTGTCGTCCGCGCTCGCCGCGCGCTCCGACGAACTGGTCGACCGGTTGCAGTCGAGCGGGACCGAGGTCGTCGAGGCTATTCGGACCCACGGCGGCGGCGTGACCGCGCGCCTGGCCGAGGCCGCGGACGAGGCCCGGGCGGCGATCGGCGGCCATGCCGACGACGTCGTCGAACGCATCGCCGATACGAGCGCCCGTGCGACCGAGGCCATCCTCCAGCACGGGGATTCGACAGTGGCCCGGCTGGCCGAAACATCCGAGACGATTTCCACCGCGCTCGGCGCGCGCTCCGACGAGCTGGTCGAACGTTTGCGGACCAATGGGAACGGGCTCGTCGAGGCGATCCTGACCCACGGCGGCGGGGTGACGGCGCGCCTGGCGGCGACGGCCGACGAAACCCGCGCGGCCATCGGCGCCCACGCGGACGCCGTCGTGACGCGCATCGCTGCGACCAACTCGGACGCCGTGCAGTCGATCCGCAGGCACGGCGACTCGGTCGCGGCGCAGCTCGCCGACGCGACCGCCACGATGGCGGCCGCGGTCGGCGCCCATGCCGAAGAGATCGTCGAAAAGGTCGGGTCCAGCACTTCGCGCGCGATCGACGCGATCAGGGACCGCCAGGGCGATCTGGCCGCCCAGATGATCGAGTCTTCGCTCGCCATGTCCGGCGCCTTCGGCGCTCACGCCGACGACGTCGTCGGACGCATCAACGAAAGCCACGGGCAGGTCCTCGACGCGATTCGCTCGCACGGCGACGCCGTCGCGGGGCGACTCGCGTCCGCCGCGGACCGCGCGAACGAAGCCGTCAGCACGCACGCCCACTCGATCGTCGGACGCGTCCTGGCGGCCAATGACCAGGTCGTGGACTCCCTCAGCACCCACGGCGAGATCGTCGCGACGCAGCTTGCCGACGCCGCAGATCGGACCACAAACGCCGTGAACGCCCACGCCGACAACGTCGTCGCCCGAATCAACGCGAGCAACGCCGACGCCGTGGCGGCGTTGCGGAGCCACGGCGACGCCGTCGCCTCCCGCCTCGCGGCGACCGTCGAAGCCGTGCGCGCGCAAGGAGACGCCGTCGCGGCGCAGCTCGCGGACGCGACGGACTCGACGAGGTCCGCGGTCAACGCCCACGCCGACGCGGTCGTCGGGCGCATTCACGCGAGCAACGATGAGGTGCTCGAATTCGATCCGCTCGAGCGGCGAAGCCGTCGCGACGAGGCTTGCCGATTCTGCGGATCTGGCGGGGAACGCGATCAGCGCCCACGCCGACGCCGTCGCCGCTCGGATCGAGTTCGAGCAGCGCCGTGGCCGTCGAAGCGCTGCAGGCGCATGGCGAAGCCGTCGCCTCCCGCCTTGCGGAAGCGGCCGAAGCCGTCCGGGCGCACGGGGACGTCGTGGCGAATCGGCTCACCGAAACCTCATTCCTCATGCGCGACGCCATCGAGGGCCACGCCGAGGAGATTGTCGGCCGCGTCAGCGTGAAGAGCGCGGAAACGGTCGCCGCGTTCCGCGGCCAAAGCGAGTCGCTCGCCGGACGCCTGATCGAAGCGAGCGACGCGCTGGCGCGGGATTTCGGCGAACGCGCGCAGGCTTTGATCGACCGCGTCGACGACAGTCAGTCGCGACTGTCCGACACCGTGATCCTGCACGGCGACGACCTGGTGGGACGGCTGAGCAGCGTATCGGATCGCCTCCACGAAACCCTGGTCGAGCGCGGCGAGGCGCTTGGCGACCGGCTCGACGGCTCGAGCCAGCGGTTCGCGGCGATCCTCAAGGACCGCGCCGAAGACACCTCTGCGATCCTCGAGGCTGCGGCGCAACGTTGGGCGGAGCGGTTCGACGCTCGGGAAGCTGAGCTGCGAGGCGCGGTCGACGGGCAGACCGCCGCGGTCGAGGCCTTGATCGACAATACGACCCAGCGGATCGTGGGCGCGCTCTCCGTACAAGGCGCCGCGACCCAGTCCCAGATCGAAACGGTTGCGTCCTCGTCGCTCGACCGGTTCAACGCCGAAGCTTCGCAGATCGCCGAGCGCTTCAGCGCGCTGGCGAGCGACGCCGCCGCGACGGTCGCCATCGGCGCGGGCAGCGTTCACGACGCGCTGAGCGCGCAGGTGACGGCGTTCGACGCGATTGTCGGCGAGCGCGGCGGACGCCTGGTCGGATCCCTGTCCGATCAGACCGGCCGCATGCGGGAATATCTGGAGACGCTCGACAATCTCGTTGGCGAAAACGGCCACAGCGTGGTCAACCGCATCGCCGCGCACGCGGACGAGCTGAACACCCACATCGCCGGCCACATCGACTCGATCGACACGGTGATGCGAGGCCACCGCGACGATTTCGGCGACCGCTTCACCGCGCATCTCGAAGACCTCTCGGCCAAATCCGCCCAGCGGCTCGGACAGTTCGAAACCGTCTCGACGGCGCACTTCAATTCCGTCGACGCAGCGCTCGCCTCCCACGCCCGTCGCGTGGAAATGTCGCTCGGAGACGGCCTCGCGCGCTTCGAAGGCGCGATCGACGGGCGCGGCCGGGAGCTCGTCGCACAGGTCGGCGACCGCTCGGACGCGCTGGCGAACGATCTCGCCGCGAAGCTCGGCGCGATCGAGGACATGTTGGTCAAACGCGGCGGCGCGCTCGACGAGCAGCTCGGACGCCGCAGCGAAGAAACCGCGGCGGCGTTCGAAACGCGGCTCCAGACGCTCGACGAACGGACTTCCGGCAAGCTCAAGGAGGTCTCGGGCTCGCTCGAAACCCTGCTCGGCCGGATCGACGAGGGCCTCGCGCAGCGCGGCCGCGCCGTTACCGAAACGCTCGCCCGCAACACGCTCGAGACCGCAAGGACGCTCGGCGAGGGCGGTCGCGAGCTGGTGAGCAGTCTGGACGCGAAGTCGGCCGAAATCGGCGAAACCCTGCAGAAGCGGGTCGAAGCGCTGACCGAGACGCTGTCCGGCCTCTCCGACACCATCAACGCGACGCTGACAGGCAGAATCGAGGCCGCGTCCCGTTCGCTCGGCGCGAGCGTCGAGCAGTTCAAGGACCAGGTCGTCACGCCGCTGCAGGACGTCGGCCAGCGTTTCGACGCCAGCCGGACCGACCTCGAGCGCCGGGTCGGCGAACACGCTGAGAAGGTGACGGAGCTGTTCGAGGCCCAGCGTTCGGGCCTCGGCGCGACCCTCGACGGTCACCGCGCCTCGATCGACGGCGCGTTCGACCGTCATCGGGCGGCGCTCGCCGAAGCGGCGCGTCGAAGCGCGGAAGAACTCGACGCCCGCCTGGCGGCGCTCGGCGAAGCGGCCGATCAGGGCGCCCGCATCATCGACACGCGGCTCGCGGATCTCGCCGAGGCCGCCGACCGCAGCGCAGGCGCGATCGACGGCCGGCTCGCCGCGAGGATCGAATCGATGACCAGTTCGCTCGCCAGAACCGCGGCCGACGCGGACGCCAGTCTTGCGGCGCGGAGCGGAGAACTCGCGGCCTCGATCGGATCGCGGTTGGACGAGCTTCATCGCGTCATCGACGGCAAGGGCGCCGAACTCGTGGCGGCGCTCAGCGAGCGAGGCGACGACGTCACAGGCCAGATCGCAGGGGCCGGCGCCCGGGCGTCGCAGACCCTCGAGCGCGTGGCGCTCGCGCTCGCCGAAGCGACCGATCAGGCGGACGCCAGTCTTGCGGCGCGGAGCGGAGAACTCGCGGCCTCGATCGGATCGCGAGTGGAGGAGCTTCACCGAGTCATCGACGGCAAGGGCGGCGAACTCGTGGCCGCGCTCAGCGAGAGGGGCGCCGACCTCTCCGGCCAGATCGCAGGGGCCGGCGCCCGGGCGGCTCAGACCCTCGAGCGCGTGGCGCTCGCGCTCGCAGAAGCGACCGATCAGGCGGACGCCAACATGGCTTCGCGGGCCGGCGAACTCGCGGCCTCGATCGGATCGCAGGTGGAGGAGCTTCACCGCGTCATCGACGTCAAGGGCGCCGAACTCGTGGCCGCGCTCAGCGAGAGGGGCGAAGACCTCTCCGGCCAGATCGCAGGGTCCGGCGCTCGGGCGGCTGCGACCCTCGAGCGCGTGGCGCTCGCGCTCGCCGAAGCGACCGACCACAGCTCTCGAGCCATCGACGCGCGGCTCGCCGACCTCGCCGAAGCCGCCGACCGCAGCGCCGGCGCGATCGACGGCCGGCTCGCCGCTCGAACCGAGGCGATGACCAGTTCGCTCGCCAGAATGGCGGCCGACGCGGACGCCAACTTCGCGGCGCGGGGCAGCGAACTCGCGGCCTCGATCGGATCGCGGGTGGACGAGCTTCACCGCGTCATCGACGTCAAGGGCGCCGAGCTTGTGACCGCGCTCGGCGAGAGGGGCGACGACGTCTCCGGCCAGATCGCCGGCGCCGGCTCCCGCGCGCTTCAGACGCTCGAGCGGGTGGCGCTCGCGCTCGACGACAAGGGCCGGAACGTGTCGAACCAGGTCGCCGAAGCCAGCGAACGCCTCTCGCAAACCTTCGAGGGCCTTTTGGGCGCCGTCTCCGACCAGGGATTGGTGGTGTCCAATCAGATATCCGAGGCGGGAGAACGGGCGCTTCGCACGCTCGATCGGCTCTCCCTCGAGTTCGGCGACCGCGGACAGGCCGTCTCCAGCCAGATCGCGGACGTCGGGGAGCGGACATCGCAGGCGCTCGAGCAGGCGCTCGCGGCGCTCAGGGATCGCGGCCACGACATGTCGGGCCAGATTGCGCTTGCCGGCGAGCGCGCCGCGCAGGCGCTCGACCAGGTGCTGGCGGCGCTGGGCGACCGCGGCCAGGACGTGACCAGCCAGATCGCGGTCGCCGGCGAGCGCGCCGCGCAATCGCTCGACCGCGCCGTCGCCGTGCTCGGCGACCGCGGCCAGGACGTGTCCGGCCAGATCGCCGAGGCCGGCGACCGCGCAGTCCAGGCCCTCGACCAGCCAGATGGCGGGCCTCGCGGCGCTGCTCACGCGCCGCGCCGACGATCTGATCGCCGCGGTGAACGGCGCCGCAGCCGATCCGATCCGGGCGCTGAGCGCGCTCGCAGGTCAGGTGCGCGCCGAGGTCGTCAACTCGAGCGAGACGTTGCGGAGCGTCGCCGAAGAGACGGCGCAGCGGTCGAGCGAAACGATCGAGGGCCTCCTGCAGACGGATGACCGATGAGGTCGAAGCCTCCGGCGCCTCGCTGCGCGACTCCGTCGCGGTCAGCGCGGAACGCTCGGTCGGCGCCCTCGCGGGCGCCGGCGACCGTCTGCGCAACGAGCTGACGCTCGTCCTGGACAATCTCGGCCAGACGAGCGCCGCCATCGACCAGACGGTCGCGGCGGCCGGCGAGCGGCTCTCCGACGTTCAGGGCGGCCTCGCGACGCGGGTCGAGGAGTTCCAGCGCGCGCTCGGCGGCATCGCCTCCCAGGTCGCGACGCTCGGCCGCCTCAGCACGACGACGCAGGCCGACGCCAGCGCGCTCGCGCGCCAGCTCGGCGAGCAGGCGGAGGCCCTGTCGCAGGCGTCGGAGGAGCTCGCGGCGCAGCAGCAGACGATCGACCTCGCCCTCGAGCATCGTCAGAACGGCCTCAAGGGGCTGATCGGCGAACTTACCGAGCGCAGCGCCGCGTTCGACTCGGTGCTCGAGCGCTTCGCCTCGAACGTCGAGGAGAGCTTCGGCCGGGCGCAGGCGCGGGCTCAGGAGATCGGCGCGACGCTCGCCTCGGCGACGCGCGGCGCCTCGGTCGCCGTCGCCGGACAGTTCGAGTCGATCCGCGACGCCGCCGCCAAGGAGCGCGAGAAGACCGCGCAAAGCCTCCAGGCGGCGATCGACCAGACCAACGCCCACCTCTCCGGCGCCCTCGATCAGCGGCCGAGCGGTTCCGCCAGTCGGTGGCGGAGGTGAAGGAGATGGCGAACCAGGTCCAGCGCGAGCTCGACGACGACCCGGCAGGAGCTGCGGCGCGGCGTGCTCGAACTGCCGCAGGAGACGAGCGAGACGGCCGAGGCGATGCGGCGCGTCGTCTCCGACCAGATCCGCGCGCTGAAGGAGCTCGCGGCGCTGGTGTCCGAATTCGGGCGTCGACTTCGACGTCGCCGAGCCGGCGGCAGCAGGTCGATCGCGCCGGCCGCGGCGGCGGCGCCGCCGCGCGCTATCCGCAGCCCGTGCCGCGCGACCGTCGAGGCGCCGCGACGCATCGAGAGCGCTCCGCAGCGCGAAGTCGCCGCCGCGCGGAGGCGCCCGAGCCGATCGCGCCGCCGGTCGTCGAGCCGATCGATCTGCCGCCGCCGCCGCCCGCCGAGGAGCCGCTCGCCGTCGGGCGGCGGTCCGGCGCGCCGGGGTGGCGCGCGCCGCCTCCCATCCAGCCGCGGCGCCGGCGTCGGACCGGTCGCAGTCCGGCTGGCTGTCGAATCTGCTCGCCGCGGCGTCGCGCGAGGAGCCCGAGCGCCGCCGCCGCCGCCGCCGCCGGAGACGCTCGAGGCGCTGACGCAGAGCATCGCCGGCCTCGTCGACAGCGCCGCGGCGGCCGAAACCTGGGACCGCTGGCGTCGCGGCGACACGGCCGCGGTGTCGCGCCGACTCTACACCGAGGCGGGCCAGCAGGCGTTCGAGGAAATCCGCCGCCGCTACCAGACCGATCCGCAATTCCGCGAAACGGTCACGCGCTACGTGCAGGAGTTCGAGCGGCTGCTCGCCAAGGTCGGCCAGAACGACCGCGACGGCTCGCAGTGGCGCGCCTATCTGCTGTCGAACACCGGCAAGGTCTATACGATCCTCGCCCACGCCTCGGGCCGGCTCGGCTGACGATGACCCAATTCCCCCGAGGAGGAAGGGATCGACGTCGTCGCCGTCCCGCTTCCGCCTCGGGCGAGAGGCGACGCGAAGCGCCGGTGAGGGCTCGCCTCAGCGGAACGTGTCCTTGTAGGTCTCCCGCAGCAGCGCCTTCTGCACCTTGCCCATGCTGTTGCGCGGCAGCGTCTCGACGAAGAACACCCGCTTCGGCGCCTTGAATTTCGCGAGCCGCCCCTCGAGCGCCGCGAGCACGCCCTCCTCGGTCACCGTCGCGCCGGGGCGGCGCACGACGACCGCCGTCACGCCCTCGCCGAAGTCGGGATGCGGCAGGCCGATCACCGCGCTCTCCAGCACCCCCTCGATGGCGTCGATCTCGGCCTCCACCTCCTTCGGGTAGACGTTGAAGCCGCCGGAGATGACGAGGTCCTTGGCGCGGCCGACGATGTGGATATAGCCGTCCGGCGTCGACCCGCCCGAGATCGCCGGTGATGAAGTAGCCGTCGGGGCGGAACTCCTGCGCGGTCTTCTCCGGCATCCGCCAATAGCCGCGGAACACGTTCGGCCCCTTGACCTCGATGACGCCGATCTCGCCCTCGGGCGACGCGCGCGCCGGTCTCGGCCTCGCGCGATGCGGACGCTGACGCCGGGCAGCGGAAAGCCGACCGTCCCCGCCCGGCGCTCGCCGTCATAGGGGTTCGAGGTGATCATGTTGGTCTCGGTCATCCCGTAGCGCTCGAGGATGGCGTGGCCGGTCCGCTCGCGCCAGGCGACATGCGTCTCGGCGAGCAGCGGCGCCGAGCCCGAGACGAAGAGCCGCATGCCGGCGGCAGCCTCGCGCGTGAGGCCCGGATGGTCGAGCAGCCGCGTGTAGAAGGTCGGCACGCCCATGAGCGACGTCGCGTTCGGCATGGCGGCGATCACGGCGTCGGCGTCGAAGCGGTTCTGGTAGATCATCGTCGCGCCGGAGAGCAGCGCGACGTTGACCGCGACGAACAGCCCATGGGTGTGGAACACCGGCAGCGCATGGATCAGCCGGTCCGCAGCCGGTGAAGCGCCAGACGTCGATCAGCGTCAGCGCGTTCGAGGCGAGGTTCTCGTGGGTCAGCATCGCGCCCTTGGAGCGCCCGGTCGTGCCGGAAGTGTAGAGGATCGCCGCGAGATCGTCGGCGCGCGCGCGGAACCGTCTCGAACTCGGGAGGCTCGGCCGCGATCCGCTTGGCGAAGGTCCCGTCACGGGCGACGCCGAGGCTCTCGGCCGCGTTGAGGCCAAGCCGATGGGTCAGCTCCGCGCACGGCGGCGAGCGAAGCCCGGCCGGCAGACCGTCAGCGCCGGCTCCGCGTCGCCCAGAAAATATTCGAGCTCGGCGAGCGTATAGGCGGTGTTGAGCGGCAGCAGCGCCGCGCCGGCGCGCAGGCACGCGAGCGCCAGCACGATCACGTCGGTCGACTTGTCGACCTGCGCGGCCACCCGGTCGCCGGGCTCGACCCCGAGGCGCACAAGCGCATTCGCCGCCCGGCCCGACCGCTCGATGAGTTCGGCGTAGGTCAGAGCCGTCGCGTCCGCCGTTTCGAGCGCCATCTGCTCCGGGCTTGCCGGCGCGCGCGACAATGAGGTCGAAAAGGTTTGCGGAAGGCATGCGGCGCGACGTCCTCGATCGCTCTTATAGCGTTAGTTGTTGGTACACGCCGTGGCCGAGTGCCGATAGCATCCAGCTTTGTGGATTGATGGGTTCGGCAGAGGCTTCGAGCGCTCGGCGCCAGCCCAGATAGTTGGGCAGGTTTCTCGTGGCGACGCCGTGGAAGCGGCGCAGCCACTCCTTGAGACGCGAGTGGTAGGCATTGACGTTGTTGATGTGGATATCGGGCGCGCCGGGCAGCGGCTTTCCCGGGGCAGGGACCACGCGGACGGGAATTTTGGCGCGTCGCGCGAAAGCCCGCAAAGGGCGTCCACCGTCGCAGACCAGCAGGTTGGCTGGCGACATGGCGCTCGAGAGCGCCTGGGTTATGCACAGGGCCGTGTCCTCGGGCAGGACGGCGTCGGTCGTGGCGCCGGAACGGTCGCGGGCCACGAGAACGGGGATGTTGTCGGAAAAGGCGCCGGGATGTCTCGCCTTGCCGCCGCGCTTGCGGGCTTTGCGCGCCAGACCCGAGCGCCGGCCTTTGAACGATTCGAGGATGAAGGTTTCGTCCGCTTCCACAATCCCCTGCAAAATCTGCGGCTTGTCCAGCGCCGGGGCGCTCAGGAACCGATGCCGCCACCGATAGGCCGTGGTCGGGTGGACGCCGCAGCGCTCAGCCGCCTTCGCGAGGCTGACGCCCTCGATCATCGCCTGCGCCTGGTCAAGCCAGCGGTCCTTCTTGCGCAACCGGGCCATCGCCGTCCCGGTCGCGGCGTTGAAGGTGCGCCCGCACGACTTGCAGCGATACCTCGGCAACCCATGCGATCGACCCCAGCCGATCATCTCTTCGGCGCCGCAATGCGCGCAGCCGAGGCGATCGACCTTCTGCTCGCCAATCGCCGCCAACTCGTCCCGCTCGGCCCTCGAAGCCTTTCGTTCGCCCTTTCCAGTCGACGACGCCGGATCGGGCCGAACCTCGGAAGACGGAGGGGCGCCGGTTTCACCGGGTCGCCGCGCAAATTCCCAAAGTTCGGCGAGCGCCAGCGCAATCTGCGCGCCGCTCAACCGTCCCATCCCCGAAAGCCAACCGGCAAACTCGCCCGTATCCATCGCCAATCCCCTTCGCTTTCGGACAGATGCTCCGCTCCTTACCACATACCAACAGCTAACGCTATAAGAGCGTCCTCGATTCTTCGGCCGGGCGCGAGGCCGGACGGCCACTCCGTGCAATTTACCGCAGCTCGCGCCAAGGCGCGATGGCCTGGATAGGGGTAGGGAAGGTGTGAGCCTCCCCTCCCTCCGAACCGTGCGTGCGGTTCTCCCGCACACGGCTCTCCAGTCGCGGATTTCCTCATCGGGAACGTCTCGCCTGATCTCGGGCCGCGTCCAGGGTGAACAGCCCGAGGTTGGCGAAGAAGGCGTTTGGCCATCGTTGGTGGTCGTCGGCGCACCGTCCGAAGCCGGGGCGTTTCTCCTGCTTGCGCAGGATGGCGCGCAGGCGTCGGCGGACGAAGCCGTCGAGGGACGGGAACTCCGGCTTTGCGGCGTGCTTGAAGTATTCGAACCAGCCGCGCAGCATCGGATTGAGGTCGGCGACGATCCGCGCCATCGCGTCGCCGCGGGTGCGCTTCGTCTTCGCCCTCACCTTGTCCCGGATCGCCTTCCGGCTCTTGTCGCGCGCCCACCGGCGGCCCGCCTCGAACCGGTAGCCGAGGAACTCGAAGCCCTGGCCCGGTTGTCGGCAGTCGCCGATGCGCGTCTTCGTCGGGTTGAGGGCGAGGCCGTGGGCCGCGACCCACGCTTCGACCTCGGCGAGCGCCGCAGCCGCCTCTTCTTCCGTCCGGCACAGGATGACGAAGTCGTCGGCGTAGCGCGTCATCCGGCGCCCGCGCGCCTCCATCAGGAGGTCGAGCGGATGCAGGTAGACGTTGGCCAGAAGCGGCGAAATCACCGCCCCTTGGGGCGTTCCCGCCGTTGGCCGCCACGTCGCCGCCTCCGTCATGATATCCTGGCCGAGGAAGCCCTCGATCAGCGCAAGGATCGCTCCGTCGCTGATCTTCTCCGCGACCAGCGCCATCAGCCGCTCGTGCGGGATCGTGTCGAAGTAGCTCTTCAAATCCGCGTCCACGACGTGGACATAACCGTCCTTGATGAGCCGGTCGACCTCCCGCAACGCGTCCTTCGCGCTCCGCCCCGGGCGGAAGCCGTAGCTGCCGTTCCGGAACCCGGCCTCGAAGATCGGCTCGATGGTCAGCTTCAGCGCCGTCTGCACGATGCGGTCCTTGACCGTCGGGATCCCGAGGGGCCGGGTCTTGCCGTCCCCTTTGGGAATCTCGACCCGCTTGACCGGAGCCGGGCGATACGTGCGCGCGCTCAGGCTTTCGCCCAGTTCGCGCAGATAGTCGTCCGACCGCGCCGCGAACCGCTCGACGCTCTCGCCATCCACCCCCGCCGCTCCCTTGTTGGCGGCGACCTTGCGCCACGCGACCGCGAGCGTCGAAGGCCGGATGGCCTTGTCGATCAACGAGAACCACTTGCCTCCCTTGACGCCGTTGTCCAGCGCCGACGTCATGCGCTCCGTCCAGATCGAAGCTTCCGCCCAATCCCAGCGGGGATCGCGGGCCTCTGACCCTTGCTTAGCCCTCGCGGGCACTGCCGGGCCTGTCGCTTGCTCCTCTCCAGCCAAAAGCGCCTTCCGCTTCCTGCCTCCCTTCCCTCGGGCCGGTTTTGCTGGCCGCCCCTCTCGCGGCGCTCGCCGCAGCGGTACTATGAAGGCTCTGACTCCCGCCGCCCTCACCCAGGGCGACGGGTCTCTCCGCTTCCTCCGCTTCGCCTTCCCGACGTTCCGACCTCAACCACGTGAGCCGTCCGGGGGCCGCTTTGCCATTCGCCTCAGCGCCCTCGGCTGTTCCGGGCTTCGCCTTTCCTTCGCAGGCTCGCCACGGCATCCCGCCGAAACAGGTTCGTCATCCTACGGACCGCCGGTTCGCCTCCAGTTGCTCTCCACCCCGCCTCGCAGCGACGCGGTTACCTTCGACTTCCGGGCTCGCGAACAGCCCGGGCGTGGACTTCCACCACGCTGACAAAGCGTCCTCGCGGACGCACGAGGGGCGGCGTCTCGCCGCCCTAATAGCGCCTTCGAGGGCGCCCGTCTTTCGACGGACACTGAGGCGTCGAAAGACGGGCGGCGAGACGCCGCCCCTCCTATGGTCCATTCTCCTTGTCAAACCTGCTCGCGGGCGCGTAAGTCGGCTTAACCGGCGAGCGAGGCGAGGGGCATGGCGATATCGGAAAAAGCGCTGCGCGAATCGGTCGTCGCAGCGGCCGCGCGGATCGCCGAAGCCGGTTTCGGCGGCGCGTCGAGCGGCGACATTTCGGCCCGCTTCGCAGACACAATCGTGATCACGCCGAGCGGGACGCCCTACAGGACCCTTCGCCCGGCCGTGCTGGCCCTGATGCCGCTCGCCGGCGAATACGGCGCCTGGAAAGGCCCGACCAAGCCCGCGAGCGAATGGCGCATCCATCTCGACATCGCGCGCGCACGGGCCGACGTCGGCGCCGTCGTGCGGTTCCAGTCGCCTTATGCGACCGCGCTCGCGATGGCGCACAAGGCGATCCCGGCCGCCCATCCGATGATCGCCCTCTTCGGCGCCGCCGAAATCCCCTGCACGAAATACGCGCCGATGGGCTCGAAGGACCTCGCCGAGCTGGCGCTCGAGGCGCTGGGCTCAGGCCACGCGGCGCTCATCGGCAATTACGGGGCGCTGACCACCGGCGGGACGCTCGACGCCGCCCTCGCCCGCGCCGTCGAGCTCGAGACGCTGGCAAAACTCTATGCGATCGCGCTTTCGGTCGGGCGGCCGCGGGTGCTGTCGGACGAAGAGGCGTTCCGCATCGCGCGAGCGGCTGAAGACTTCGGGGGCCGACATCGAGGCGCGGGTCGAAGCCCTCGCCGCCGAAATCGCCTCGCCCGCGAAGGCGAAGCCGAAGATCAAGGGCGCCGCGCGCGCGCCAGCCAAGCGGAAGCGGATCGCGAGGAAGCGGGGGAAGGCGTGAGGCGAGGAGTTCGCCCTTCCGCCGTCGACGAAAAGGGCGGCCGTCGGTCCAGCCCGTCACCCTCCGTCCGGCCGGCCCTCCGGCGCATGGGCCTCGGCGAAGCGCCGCTTCACCCGGTCGACCTGGTCCGGCGCGACGCGGACGGTGAGGCGCAGGCCGTCGTCGGCGTCGGCGCGGCTCATCACCTCGGCGTGCTCGTAGAGCCAGTGCAGGCCCTGGCCATCGGCCGGATCGAGGGTCAGCTCGATCAGCGAACGGCCGCGCGCGAGCCTGTCCTCGATCGCCGCCATCAGCCGGTCGATCCCCTCCCCGGTCAGCGCCGAGACGGCGAGCGGCGCCGTAGGGCGCGCATCCTTGTCCTGAGCGAGCGCGGCGCGGGCGTCCGCGTCGAGCCGGTCGAGCTTGTTCCACACCTCGACCACCCGGTCGGCGCGGTCGGCGACGCCGAGTTCGTTCGAGGATCGTTTCGACGTCATGGGCTTGCGCCTCGCTATCCGCGTGCGAAATGTCGCGCACATGCACGATGACGTCGGCCGCGCGCACCTCTTCGAGCGTCGCGCGGAAGGCCGAGATCAGCATGGTCGGCAGGTCGGAGATGAAGCCGACCGTGTCGGACAGGATCGCCGAGCCGCCGTGCGGCAGTTTGATCAGCCGCATGGTCGGATCGAGGGTGGCGAACAGCATGTCGGCCGCCATCACATGCGAGCGGGTCAGGCGGTTGAACAGGGTCGACTTGCCGGCGTTGGTGTAGCCGACCAGCGCGACGACGGGATAGGGAACGTCGGCGCGGCTCGCCCGGTGCAAAGCGCGCGGGTGCGCTTGACGCTTTCGAGATCGCGCTCGATCTTGACCATCCGCTCGGAGATCAGCCGCCGGTCGGTCTCGATCTGGGTTTCGCCGGGGCCGCCGAGGAAGCCGAAGCCGCCGCGCTGGCGCTCGAGGTGGGTCCACGAGCGCACGAGCCGCGACTTCTGGTAGGCGAGATGGGCGAGCTCCACCTGCAGCGCGCCCTCGGCGGTGCGGGCTCGGCGGCCGAAAATTTCCAGGATCAGCCCGGTGCGGTCGATCACCTTGCAGCCGAAAGCCTTTTCGAGGTTGCGCTGCTGCACCGGCGACAGCGCGCAATCCATCACGACGAGGTCGATCTCGTCGGCCTTCACCTCGGCGGCGATCGCTTCGACCTTGCCCTTGCCGAGATAGGTCGCGGGGCGGATGGCGGCGAGCGACACGGTCTCGGCGCCGACGACGTCGAGATCGATGGCGCGCGCCAGCCCCACCGCCTCCTCGCTGCGCGCCTCGGGCGTTCTGAGCGCGCCCGATTCGCCGAATGGCGCGCGAGAAAGGTGTGGACAAACGACGCGCGCGCGCGTTCCCGCGGCGACGGCGCGTTCCCGTTGATCGACGGCGCCGCCGAGATCGGCGGCAGTCAGCTCAGTGCGCGTCGGACCCCTCCTCCACAGCCTCGAACATGGTGATCGGGCTGGCGGGCATGATCGTCGAGATCGCGTGCTTGTAAACGAGCTGGGAGTGGCCGTCGCGCCGCAGCAGGACGCAGAAATTATCGAACCAGGTCACGAATCCCTGCAACTTCACCCCATTGACGAGAAAAATCGTCACCGACGTCTTAGATTTGCGCACGTGATTGAGAAACGTGTCCTGGAGGTTTTGCGCCTTCTCTGTTGGCATGAGTTCTTTTCCATTTACCCGGGCCCCTGCCCAGCGTTGTTATTGATTCCCCATACGCGCCTTTTTATGACGCGGATTGCCTCCGTCCATAACATATCTCGTCGTCGGACGACAGATGAGCCATTACACGGCTAAACATTGGCCTTCGGCGCCGCCTGCGGGCGCTCGACGGGCCCGGAGATCGCGCATTGCGACGGGAGTCGTTTACGGATTGTACTTTAGAACAATGCTCTCCCGCACTGAGTCGAATTCTCAACTCTTTCGGCCGCTCGCGCGCGCGGCCCGCCGCACCGTAAGGCACACCACCCACTCCGGCGGCTCCGGCGTGACGTCGAACGGCTCTTCCCGAGACACTACTTGCAATTGCGCCCAGCAACAACGCTGACATCTGAATCCGATTTTGAGCCCACCCAAACGCTTATGGCGTTGCTTGTCGATGCCGCATCGAGGCCAATGACCTATCGGGCGCGTGCTATTGGGGGCGTGTCAAAGCGGAAATCGGTCGCGACAATTGCCGAGAGATCATGAGCTTTGGCTGAAAACCGGCCGCGCGCGCGTGCGATCGGTCGGCCGAGGATCGTGCGGAGGCGCGCCGATTGGCCATCGGCGTCGCTCACGCCCAGGGAAATGGCGTCGAGAACCGGTCCGAAAAAAGGGAACGCTTTGAGGCGCGAAGCGGCACGCCAGTCTCCATTGCCGGTCAGAGGCTGCAACTGCGGATCGTAGAGGCTGGCGGGGCTCCGAGAAGCCGGAAGAGCGGAATCTCCTCGGTCTCGCCTCACTCGACGCCGAGCGACTTCAGCTTGCGGTGCAGCGCCGAGCGCTCCATGCCGATGAATTCGGCGGTGCGCGAGATGTTGCCGCCGAAGCGGTTGAGCTGCGCGATCAGATAGTCGCGCTCGAACGCCTCGCGCGCGTCGCGCAGCGGCAGGCTCAAGCAGCTTCTCGCCGCCGATGCCGCTCGGCACCGCCGGGCACGAGCGCGCCCACTTCGGCCGGCAGCATCGAGGCCGAGATCTCGGCGTTCGGATCGCCGACCGCCAGGATCATCAGCCGCTCGACGTTGTTGCGAAGCTGCCGGATGTTGCCCGGCCAGTCGTGCGACTGCAGCACCGCCATGGCGTCGGCGCCGACCTTGCGCGGCGCGACCCCCATGCTGTGCCGCGGCCATTTCGAGGAAATACTGGACGAGTTCCGGAATGTCCTCGCGCCGCTCGGCGAGCGTCGGCACCCGGATCGGCACAACCGACAGGCGGTGGAACAGGTCCTCGCGGAACCGCCCCTCGGTGATCGCCTCGGCGAGGTCCTGGCTGGTCGAGGAGATGATCCGCACGTCGACATGGACGCGCGACGAGCCGCCGACGCGCTGGAAGTTCTGGTCGACCAGCACGCGCAGGATCTTGGCCTGCGTCTCGCGCGGCATGTCGGCGACCTCGTCGAGATAGAGCGTGCCGCCGTGGGCTTCTTCGAGCGCGCCGATCCGCCGCGGATGGTCCGGCCGCTCCTCGACGCCGAACAGCTCCGCCTCCATCGTCTCGGGCGACATGGCCGGCGCGTTGACCACGACGAACGGGCCGTCGGCGCGGCTCGAACGCTCGTGAATGAGCCGGGCGGCGAGTTCCTTGCCGGAGCCGGCGCCGCCGGAAATCAGCACGCGCGAGTTCGCCGGACCGAGCTTGTCGATGATCCGCTTGAGGTTGCCGATCGCGGGCGAGGAGCCGACCATGCGGTTCGACCGCGCCGCCGCGCGTCTTGAGATCGTTGACCTCGCGCTTCAGGCGCGACGTCTCGAGCGCGCGCTCGGCGATCAGGATCAGGCGGTCGGCCTTGAACGGCTTCTCGATGAAGTCGTAGGCGCCGAGCTTGATCGCCGTCACCGCGGTCTCGATGTTGCCGTGGCCGGAGATCATCACCACGGGAACGTTCGGGTTCTGCTTCTTGATCGCTTCGAGGAGCTGCAGCCCGTCGAGCTTCGAGCCCTGCAGCCAGATGTCGAGCAGGATGAGCTGCGGCCGGCGGGACTTCGATGGCGGCGAGCGCCTCGTCGGAATTGCGCGCGCGCGCGCGGGTGATGGCCCTCGTCCTCCAGGATGCCGGCCGACCAGTTCGCGGATGTCGTCCTCGTCGTCGACGATGAGAATGTCTGCAGCCATCAGCGTGATCCGGCTTTTTCGTTCTGCGGCTCGGCGCTCGTCGCCGCCGGCGCCTGCGAGCGGCATTTTCATCAGCACCATCGCGCCGCGCCCGCCGTCGGCGCGGACGAGCCCGTCGAGCAGATCGACGCCGCCGCCGTGGTCCTCGAAGATCTTGACCACGATCGGCAGACCGAGCCCCGTGCCCTCGGCGCGCGTCGTCACATAGGGCTCGGTCAGGCGATTGCGGTCCTCGCTGGGGAAACCCTTGCCGTTGTCGCTGACGGCGATCTCGATCGAAGCCGCCGACGTCCGGCTCCAGGGTCACCAGAACGCGCCCGCGATCATGGTTCTCGCCGAGCGCGTCGATGCCTTCGGAGGCGTTCTTCAGGACATTGGTCAGCGCCTGGGAAATGAGGCGGCGGTCGAAATCGGCCACGACCGGTCGCTCCGGCAGCCGCTCCTCGAAATCGATGTCCGGCGCGCCCGACCCGCATCAGGAACACCGCCTGACGCACGCAGTCGGTGAGGTCGTCGCGCGCCGGCCGCGCCTTCGGCATGCGCGCGAAGGAGGAGAACTCGTCGACCATGCGCTTGATGTCGTCGACCTGGCGGATGATCGTGTCGGTGCATTGGTCGAAAACGTCCTTGCCCTCGACGATATGGCGGCCGTAGCGGCGCTTGAGCCGCTCGGCGGAGAGCTGGATCGGCGTCAGCGGATTCTTGATCTCGTGGGCGATGCGGCGGGCGACGTCGGCCCAGGCGGCCGTGCGCTGCGCGGTGACCAGATCGCTGATGTCGTCGAGCGTGATGACGCCGCCGCTGTCGCCGCGCCCGGGACTGCCGGTGACGCGGACGTTGAGGATGCGCTCGCGGCCGTCGCGCAGCACGGTCGCCTGGCCCTGATGAAGGCGCATGCGCAGCGATCGCGCCTGCTCCCAGATGAGGCCGATGCTGTGCTGGACCGGACACGAGCGGCTGGCCGACCAGCTGCCGGTCGCCTCCGAGCAGCCGCTCGGCCGCGGCGTTGCAGACCGTGATGGCGCCGTCCTTGTCGACGCCGACGACGCCCGCCGGCACGCCCGACAGCACCGCCTCGATGAAGGCGCGCCGCTCGTCGTTGAGCGCGTTGGCGTCGATCAGGCCGGTCTGCTGACGCAGGAGCTCGGCGGTCATCTTGTTGAACGTGTCGCCGAGATGGCCGAGGTCGCCATCGGAGGCGCGCGCCGGCACCTGGACGTGGAGGTTGCCCGAACGCGACCTCGTCGGCTGCGCGGATCAGGCGGCGGATCGGCCCGACCAGACGATTCGCCCAGGTCAGCCCGAGCCAGATCGCGGAAAACAGCATGGTCAGCGCGAGCATGCACGAACACGGTGGCGAAGCCGAGCTCCAGGCTGCGCCGGTGCGCCTCGAACCGTCCCCACAGATTGGCGACGCTCGCGGCGTCTTCCGCGACCTTGGCGGCGAGCGGATCGATGCCGCGCGCGGCGTACAGGAACTGGCCTTCGGCGCCGGGGATCGGTCGGATGGCGACAAAGATGTTGCCGGCGCCGAGAAAGCCGCACAGCGTCTTCGCCGTTCGAGCGCATCCTGGAAGTCGGAGGGATCGGGTCTGGCGATCAGCTTGGCGTCCGAGCCCTCGGCGATCTCGAGCGGATTGCCGTCGCTCTTCATCAGCGCGGCGGCGCTGAAGCCGAGCGTCTTGGCGCGCGAGCTGAAATAGTCCTTGAACTGACCGGGATCGGAACGCAGCAGCAGGGCGCTGCGGGCGATGTCGCTCGCCGTCAGTTCGACGTCGCGCAGCAGCGCCCGGCACTGGGATTCGCGATAGAGCTGGGTCGCTTGATTCGACTCGTTGATGAAGGCCGCGACATCGCTCATGAAGCGCGGGTTGATCGCCCATTCGACCGACACCGTCGCCACCACCGCGGTGACGATCGCTGGGATCGCGGCCACGAGCGAAAACAGGGCGACGAACCGGCTGTGCAGCCGCGCGCCGGCGCGCGCCGCCCGACGCGCGGCCCAGAGCCGCCGAAGCTCGATCGCGATCAGGACGATCAGGACGATAACGACCAGGCCGTCGCCCGATCAGCAGCGTCAGGACGACCGTCTCGGTCGGCAGGATCGGGGTGAAGCCGGCGAAAACGAGGAAGGTCGCGAGCGCGAGGACGAACGCCGCCCCCACCGCGATCGGTCCGAACCTGCGCCGTCGGTCCGCTGTCGTCGAAAGGCGCCGCCCGCTTGCCCGCCCGAACTCTTCGTTCTCGCCCGTCAAAATTCCGAATCCGCCTGCCGCACCGGACGCTTTCGGTGACGTCCAAAGATTCGTGGCAATCATGCAACAATGTTGCTCGATTGCGACGTTTTGGCGGCGCGTCTGCTCAGCGGAACGGTCGGCATGTCGCGCAGATTGAGGTCGCGGATCTTCTTGCGCAGGGTGTTGCGGTTGAGGCCGAGGATCTCGGCCGCCCTGATCTGATTGCCGCGGGTGAGCGCGAGCGTCGCTGCGATCAGCGGGGCCTCGAGGTCGTGCAAGCACGCGGTGATAGAGGCCGACCTGCGGGCTGGCGCTCGCCGAAGGAGCGGAAGAGATCGCCGATCGCGCGCTCCATCGACGCGTTGAAGCCCTCGCCGCTCGCTGACCGGCGGCGGCGCGGCGATGCGCTGGCGCAGATCTTCGCCCTGGATCTGCGGCGGCGCAAGCGGCGGCGCGCTTCCGGCGCTGAGCTCGGCCTCGATCAGCCCCTCGCCGATGACGTCCTGGGGATAGAGCGCGGCGAGCCGCCGGGTCAGGTTCTCCAATTCGCGCACGTTTCCCGGCCAGGGATAGCGCTTCATGCGCTCCATCGCCGCCGGCTCGATCGATTTCAGCGGCAGCCCTTCGGCGACGCCGCGCTGGAAGAAGGCGCGCACCAGGTCGGGGATGTCCTCCGGACGCTCGCGCAAAGGCGGCAGGCGCATCGGGACGACGTTGAGGCGGAAGAACAGGTCCTCGCGGAAGGCGCCCTGCTGGATGGCGAAGCGCAGGTCCTTGTTGGTCGCGGCGACGATGCGGACGTTGGTCTTGATCGGCGTCCGGCCGCCGACGGTCGTGTACTCGCCCTGCTGCAGCACACGCAGGAGACGCGTCTGCGCCTCCATCGGCATGTCGCCGATCTCGTCGAGGAACAGCGTCCCGCCCTCGGCCTGTTCGAACCGGCCGACCGAGCGCGCAGCCGCGCCGGTGAAGGCGCCCTTCTCGTGACCGAACAGCTCGCTTTCGATCAGGTCCCGCGGAATGGCGGCCATGTTGATGGCGACGAACGGGCCGCCCTTGCGCTTGCCGTAGTCGTGCAGCGCCCGGGCGACGAGCTCCTTGCCCGTCCCCGACTCGCCGGAGATCATCACGGTGAGGTCGGTCTGCATCAGCCTCGCCAGCACCCGGAAGATGTCCTGCATCGCCGGCGAGCGGCCGACGATCGGCATGGCCTCGGTCGGGGCGTGGTCGTCGGGCTCCTCGCGTTGGCGCTTGGGCTCGGAAAGCGCCCGGCCGACGATCGAAACGAGCTCGCGCAGGTCAAACGGCTTTGGCAGATATTCGTAGGCGCCGCGCTCGGACGCCTTGATCGCCGTCATGAACGTGTTCTGCGCGCTCATCACGATGATCGGCAGGTCGGGGCGGATGCGCTTGATGCGGGGCAGAAGATCGAAGGCGTTGTCGTCGGGCATCACCACGTCGGTGATGACGAGATCGCCTTCGCCGGCGGCGACCCAGCGCCACAGGCCGGCGACCGTCCCGGTCGAGCGGACTTCGTAGCCTGCACGCGACAGCGCCTGGTTCAGGACGGTGCGTATTCCGGCATCGTCGTCCGCAACCAGAATTTGCCCTGACGGCATCCCCACAGCTCCTTCGCCATCCATGCTCCGGGCCCTCTCAGGCCGAGGCACGGGCGCGCATCGACGGCAACGGCATCAGGACGCGGAAAGTCGTTCTGCGCGGATGCGACTCGCATTCGACAATGCCGCCGTGATCGCCGACGAGTTTCGCTACCAGTGCAAGTCCCAGACCAGAGCCCTGCGCCTTGGTCGTGACGAAAGGATCGAACAGGTTCGCGGCGATTTCCGAGGGGATGCCCGGACCGTTGTCCCGCACGCAGATTTCAAGCGGCAGCGAAACCGGCTCGACGTTCTCGCCGGTGCGCAGACGAACCCCCGGCCGATAGGCGGTCGTCAGGGTGATCTCGCCGTCAATGCCATCTTCGCCAATGGCTTCGGCGGCGTTCTTGATCAAATTCAGGAAGATCTGGATGAGCTGGTCGCGCGACCCGAAGACGTGCGGCAGCGACGGATCGTAGATCTCGGCGAAGCGGACGTGCCGGGCGAATCCGGCCTGGGCAAGCCGCTTCACATGGTCGAGCACGGCGTGGATGTTGAGACTCTCCCATTGCGACGGCGTTGAATCGGCGAAGGACTGCATCCGGTCGACCAGCTTCACGATCCGGTCGGTCTCGTCGCAGATGAGCCGCGTCAGCGCGCGATCCTCGTCGCCGACGCTCGCCTCGAGCAGTTGGGCTGCGCCGCGGATGCCCGACAGCGGGTTCTTGATTTCGTGCGCGAGCATCGCGCCGAGCGCAGTGACTGAGCGGGCCGCGCTCCGATGGGTCAATTGCCTGTCTATTTTTTCGGCAATTGCCCGTTCCTGAAGCATAATCGCGACGGAATCGCTGGGCTGCGGCAGCGGCGCGATGAAAACGTCGACAGGACCCCGGCTGCCCGTCCTGGGCGTGGAAATGTCGATCTTGTAGCCGGCGACGGTCGCATGGTTCCGCCGCGCGTCCGATACGAGCCCGAACACCGGCGAGCCGAACGGCAGCAGATCGGCGAGGCGGGAGCGCAGGAGCGCGCCGCGCCCCATGTCGAAAAAAGTCTCGGCGGCGACGTTGGCTTCGATCACCAGCGTCCTCGGCCTCGACCGTGATGAGGGGCTGGGCGAGCGCGTTCAAGACCTTGGCCGGGTCGGAGCGCGCTTCTGTTGAACGGCGCCGTCACGCCGCCGTCCTCCATCGACTGGCCGTCGAAGGCGCGCGCTGAGCAGCGCTGCGCGCGCGTCCGGGGTCGTCGGTCGTCACAAGTTCCCGCCGGAGCGAGCGCCGGCGCCCCCGCGGCTTCGGCGTAGGCGGCGAGGTGCTTGCGCGCGTGACGCAGGCCCGCGCGCGCGCCGAGCTTGCCGAGCAGCCAGTCGAGATGTTCGATCGCCGCCTCGCGCCGCTCCTCGACCGGAGGCGGGCGGAGCGGGCCGCCGTCGGCCAGCGCCCGGGAGACCGCGCCGACGAGCCAGGGCGCGCCGACAGCGGCGCCGGCCGATCATCACGCCGCGCGCGCCCGACTGGGCGAGCATGGCGCGCGCGTCCTCGACCCCGGCGCAGTCGCCGTTGACGATGACCGGCAGCGAGACCGCGTCGACCACGGCGCGCGCCGCGCCCCAGTCGGCCCGGCCTTCGTAGAATTGCGCGCGCGTCCGGCCATGCACGATCACCATGCGCGCGCCCGCGCGCTCGGCGCGGCGCGGCGAGTTCGGGCGCGTTGATCGTGGCTGCGTCCCAGCCGAGACGCATCTTGAGCGTCACGGGAACCGAAACCGCCTCGACGACCGCGCGAGACCACGCGCTCGGCGTGATCGAGGTCGCGCATCAGCGCCGCGCCGGCGAGCGCGCCCGACACCCGCCGCGCCGGGCAGCCCATGTTGATGTCGATGATCGCGGCGCCAGCGCCCTCGACCCGACGCGCCGTCTCGGCCATGGCGCCGGGCTCCCGGCCGACGAGTTGGACCGCGTGCGGCGAGACGCCCTCGCCTTCGGCCCGCATCGAAGCCTCGGCGTCGCCGTCGAGATAGGTCTCGGCCGCAACCATCTCGGAAAACGCCAGCGCGGCGCCGAACCGCCGCGCCGCCCGCCGCATCGCCAGATCGGAAACGCCCGACATCGGCGCGAGCATCGCCGCGCCGTCAAGCCGAATGGGGCCGACCGCGATGCGGCATCGCGGTTGCCTAATTTTTGCGCAAAATTCATGTTGCCTATATTGTAACCATCGTGGAGCCGAACGCAAGTAGCGATCGCCAGGCAAGAGATCGCTTGCGCTTTGATGCGTCATACCGTTGGCCGACTTGCGGACCGACCAGGTGATGCCGACGTGCAGGGAAGGAGCATCTGCGTGAGAACGGCGATTTTCCGAACAGCCATGGCGCTCGCTCTCGCGGTTGCGATGCTGGCGGCGGCTTCGCCGCCGTCGCGGCGCCGTCGTGAGCGTCGATCTGCCGAACACATGTTCCGACCGGAATGCGTTGCGCGACATCGCGATCGACGCCCGGCTGAACGCGATCAAGTTCTACTACAAGGGCTTCATTCAGAACGTCGGCGATCGGGACAGACAGAAATGCCTCGAAGCGCGCGTGCTTCAGGACGACCAGCTTCGCCGTGATCAACAGGACCCGCGAGCTCATCGACAGCGAATGCCTGCCGATCGAGGTCGCCGCCCGGATGGCGACCGAGGGCCTATGCCCGTGACGCCGTCTTGACGGCGCCGCGCGCCCTCGTCGAGAGGAAGCGCCATGACCCGCCTCCGACTCGCCCGACGCTCTCGACGCCCTGATCTCGAGCTTTGCGCCCGCATCCCCGCCGGGCCGCACCATTTGTCCGACCGACGCGGCCAAGGCCTTCGCCGAAAGCCGCGGCGAGGACGAACTGGGCTGGCGGTCGCATCTGTCCGAAGTGCGCCGCGCCGCGGTCAGGCTGGCGCTGAGGGGAGGCTCGTGATCACCCGCAAGGGCAAGATGGTCGATCCGAACGACTTCCGCGGCGTCTATCGCCTCGGCGCGCCCTCGGCGAATGAGGCGAGCGCACTCAGGCAGCGCGGAGTTCAGCGGTCGCGAGCGAGCGGGCGTCGGCGTCCTGCGGTCCCGGGAAAGAGCCGATCGATCCGCCCGGTCGCCCGGTAGGCCGCGAGGCCGATCCACTCCTTGGCCGCGATCGCGAACATCCGAAGGTTTCTGCGGCGTCGAGGCCACCACAGGACGGGATGACCGGGGCCGAGCGTCCGGAAGGCGACCGGATAGGCGACGACGTCGAAGCCGGCCTTCTCGAACAGCCCCATCGAGCGGGGCATGTGGAAGGCCGACGTCACCAGCAGCCAGCGCTGGCCCGGTTCGGGGATGAACCAGGGCCGCGGTGAAGCGCGCGTTCTCGTCGGTGTTGCGGGATCGGTCCTCCAGCGTCACCCGGGCCGGATCGACGCCGAGGTCGACCAGAAGCTTTTTGGCCTCCTCCGCCTCGCGGATTGCCGATCCGTCCAGGTCAGCGAGCCGTTGCCGCCGGTGAAGACGATCCGCGCCTCGGGGTAGCGCCGGGCCAGGAGCGCGGCCTGCGACGACCCGCTCGCCCTCGTCGAAGACGGCCTGACCGCGCGCCTCGCTCTCGTCGCTCTTGATCGCGCCGCCGAGGATGATGATCCCGTAGGGCGGGGCGCGTCGGCGGGCGGCGGCGGGAAAGCGGTCCTCCAGCGGCGCGACGAGCAGGAGGCCGACCGGGGTCATGCGCGATGACGAGCGAGCGCGAGCGATCGAGCCGATCGCGAGCGCGCGTCCGAGCCGCGCGGCGCGGCCGCATGGTCAGGATCGCGCCCAGCCAGCGCCAGCAAGCAGCAGCAGCGGGATCGGCGAGAAGAACATCTCGTAGAGTTTCGAGACGACAAAGAACATCGGGCCTCTCCGAAACGGACGCCCTTCTGGCAGCGGCCGGGCTTGTCGCAACCCGTCCGGCCGGCCTAGTGTCCGCCTCGAATCAGGGGAGCACGCATGACGTTTCATCGCGACGTCGTCGGCGCCATCGGGCGGACGCCGCTCATCCGCCTCCGCGCCGCCTCCGAGGCGACCGGCTGCACGATCCTCGGCAAGGCGGAATTCATGAACCCCGGCGGCTCGGTCAAGGACCGCGCCGCGCTGGCGATCATCAGGGACGCGGTCGCGCGCGGCGCGCTGCGGCCCGGCGGCGCCATCGTCGAGGGCACCGCCGGCAACACCGGGATCGGCATCGCGATGGTCGCGGGCGCGCTCGGCTACCGGGCCGTCATCGTCATCCCCGACACCCAGTCGCAGGAAAAGAAGGACATGCTGCGCCTCGCCGGCGCCGAGCTGATCGAGGTGCCCGCGGTTCCCTACGCCAATCCCAACAACTACGTCCGCTATTCCGGCCGCCTCGCCGAAGCGCTCGGCCAAGACCGAGCCGGGCGGCGCGGTCTGGGCCAACCAGTTCGACAACGTCGCCAACCGGCGCGGGCCACTACGAGACGACCGGCCCGGAGATCTTCGACGAT
The DNA here is from genome assembly GCA_963783275.1 of uncultured Alphaproteobacteria bacterium. GTDB lineage: Bacteria > Pseudomonadota > Alphaproteobacteria > Rhizobiales > Beijerinckiaceae > Roseiarcus. The sequence continues at coordinate 262,746 of CAWANA010000002.1, forward strand.
CTCGACGGCAAGGTCGACGGCTTCGTCAGCGCCGTCGGCTCCGGCGGCACGCTCGCCGGGCGTCGGCATGGCGCTGAAGGAGCGCAACCGCGACATCAAGATCGCGCTCGCCGACCCGATGGGCGCGGCGCTCTATTCCTTCTACACGACCGGCGAGCTCAAGAGCTTCGGGCTCGTCGATCACCGAGGGCATCGGCCAGGGCCGCGTGACCGCCAATCTCGAAGGCGCGCCGGTCGACTTCGCCTATCAGATTCCGGACGAGGAGGCGCTGCCGATCGTCTTCGATCTCGTCGATCCAGGAGGGCCTGCTGCTCGGCGGCTCGTCCGGCGTCAACATCGCCGGCGCGATCCGGCTCGCGCGCGAACTCGGGCCGGGCCACACCATCGTCACGATCCTGTGCGATTCCGGCGCCCGCTACGCCTCGAAACTGTTCAACCCGGCCTTCCTGCGCGAGAAGAAGCTGCCGTTCCCGGCCTGGCTCGAGGCCAAGGGCCGCGCGCCCGGAGGTGTTCGTCCGATGACCGAGACCCTGTTCCGCGACGACGCCTATCTGCGCGAGACCGCCGGCGACGGTCGTCTCCGCCGGACGCGCGCGGGATCGCGCTCGACCGCACCGTCTTCTACCCGCAGGGCGGCGGACAGCCGGGCGATCAGGGCGAGCTCGTCCTCGAGGGCGGCGCGACGATCCCGATCGTCAACACGATCTACGACGCCGACCGCAAGACCATCCTGCACGTTCCCGCCGAGGGCGCCGCCCTTCCCGCCGCCGGCGCGACCGTCGTCGCCCGGATCGACTGGGACCGGCGCTACAAGCGCATGCGCGCCCATACCGCGCTGCATCTGCTCTCGGTCGCCCTGCCCTACCCGGTCACCGGCGGCTCGGTCGGCGACGCGGAGGGCCGGCTCGACTTCGACTGCGAGGCGACGCTCGACAAGGCCGAGGTCGAGCGCAAGCTCAACGAGCTGATCGCGCTCGACGCGCCGGTCGGCCAGCGCTGGATCACCGACGAGGAGCTCGACGCCAATCCGGCGCTGGTCAAGACCATGTCGGTCAAGCCTCCGCGCGGCGCCGGGCAGGGTCCGCCTCGTCGCGATCGAAGCCCTGGACCTTCAGCCCTGCGGCGGCACGCATGTCGCGCGCACCGGCGAAATCGGCCGGGCCTCGGTCACGCAGATCGAAAAGAAGGGCCGGATCAACCGCCGCGTCCGCATCGTCCTTTCCGACCTTAAGCGAGCGTCGCCGCATGTCCTCCCGCAACTTCTGCACGACCGCCGAACTCGCCGCCGAACTCGGCGACCCCGACCTCGGCGTGATCGACGGGTCGTGGCATCTGCCCAACACCGGCCGGCTCGGCGCGGTCGAGTTTCCGCTCGGCCACATCCCCGGCGCGGTCTATTTCGACATCGACACGATCGCCGACCGCGACAGCGGCCTGCCGCACATGCTGCCGCAAGCCCGAGCTGCTGGCCGCGGAAATGACCGCGCTCGGCCTCGGCGACGGCATGCGCTTCGTCGTCTACGACGTGCTCGGCCTGTTCGCGGCGGCGCGGGTCTGGTGGACGCTTCGGGCCTACGGCGCGCACGACGTGCGCATCCTCGACGGCGGCCTGACGAAATGGATCGTCGAGGGGCGGCCGCTCGAGACCGGGCGCGGCGCATCCGAAGCCGCGGACCTTCACGCCGCGGCTCGACCGACAAGTTCGTGGCGTCGCTCGACGAGGTTCGCGCGGCGCTGGCGAACGGCTCGGCGCAGGTCGTGGACGCCCGCCCGGCCGACCGGTTCCGCGGCGAGGCGCCCGAGCCCCGCCCGGGCCTGAAGAGCGGCCACATGCCGGGCAGCCTCAACCTGCCGTTCAGCGAGGTGGTCGAGCACGGCCGGCTGAAATCGCCGGAGACGCTGAAGGCGATCTTCGCCGCGCAAAGGTCGATCTCGCGCAAGCCGATCATCACCACCTGCGGCTCGGGCGTCAGCGCGGCGATCCTGGCGCTGGCGGTCGAGGAGGCCGGCGGCACGGTCGAGGGCCTCTACGACGGCTCGTGGGCGGAATGGGGCGGCCGCGACGACTGCCCGGTGGCGACCGGAGCCCGGCTGAAGGCGCTTTCGCGGGCGAAAAGATTTCCGGGCGCGAAATCAAAGTTTTCAAGGCGTTGCGGCAGGTTTTCCTCGGGCGGCCGTCCGGCGGACCCGGCAAGGCGGACAAGGGTTCGCCGAGCGAGGCGTGTGCGTCCCGCCGTCCCGGTCCTTCGTCGGCGAGGAGCAGGAGCTCGCGCCGTTTTGGCTCCGGAAATGAGACTTTTCAAGGGTTTGCGGCCCGCTTCGGTTCCGCGCGCTCCGCCTCGGAAATTCCTCCATGGCGTTCGCGCTCGATCCCGCTCGCCGGTCTGCCCTCCGCAAGGGTTTCGCCCGCCAGCATGTCGAGGCGAACGGACAGGGATCGACAGGGATTCGGCGAGGTGGGGCACGGAACCGTCTTTCTGCTTTAAGGAATACTGTGCGCCAATATTTTCCGTTGTCAAGAAAATGTCGATCGGCGTGCGTGCGAGCCTTTCTCTGGGGCTGTCGGCGTCCGCGAAACATTTGCCTGACTACGGAAGGCGCGCCAGTGGGGTTGCCCGCCCGACCCGGCCCGCGTCGTCGCGACAGGGGGCATTCGGCGTCAGGCGGGATCAGATCCGCTGGTCGTTCGGCCCGCACAGTTCAACGGCGTCAGCTTTGCCGGACATCGTCGGTAGAAGCGGAACGGCGGCGCCGCTTTCTCTGTCGCGTAGCTGCGGGCCATTCGCGCAGTGCACCGATCCCAACAGGATTCCAAAAAACTCTTGGAATGCTCTCCAATTGATGCCCGACGGTCAATCTTGAAGTCGGGATTCCGTCTAACGCATCGTAGCGGTCGGGAAGCGAAATTGCCCCTGGGCGTATATTCTGTCGCCTTGGGCTTCGCACGCCCGGTCGCCATCGGCGCCGCGCGGGGTGGTAATGACAGGGAATACGCCGACAGCCTCGCTCGACCGCAGCCGGGCCGCTCGGAAATGGGTGTGGAAAACGCACAGAGGAGTGACTCATGCTCGCCCGCGCCGGCCTCGCCGCGGTTGCCCTTGCCCTCGCCTTGCCCGCCTGGGCGAACTCCGACTATCCCGCCGGTCTGTTCGAACGCTCGCCGTTGAATGGCCCGCGGCCGGCCGTTTCCCACCAGGGGCACAAGATCGCCCCCACCCTGGCGAACGATCCGGCCGGCGAGCCAGCCAGCGGAGCCTGCCACCATCATCGCGAGTGGCGCTATCCATGGCCGCAACCATGCTGACCCGCAGGCAGGGAGGAATGACGCCAGTTTGATCTCCCTCCCGCTGATCGCGGACGAATTCATTCCGCTCCCGGCCTTTAGTCCGACGCGTGTGCGCGGGATGGCGCGGGCTTCGCCGCCGCCTTCGCCAAGATCGGCGCGGTGACGACCGCCTTCCTGTTCCCGACCCCGCTCCCCGCGATGCCGGCCGCGCTCGTGACGGATTGACGACGATCGCAAAGGCGTCCGAATGTGCGCGCAGCCGCATTTCCCCGCGGCTCCAGCGGGGCTCGCGCGCAAAAGGGACGTCCATGGATTATCGCAAGGCGTTTCGCGTCGCGCCGGACAGCAAGCTGAAGCTCGGCAAGATCGATCCGGCCTTCAGCGGCAAACTCGAATCGGAGGAGGCCGCGAAACAACAGCTCGAAGCCTTCCGGCAGACGCTGGTCAAGCAGCAGACGCTGCTCTACGCCGAGCACAAGCACTCGGTCCTGGTCGTCCTGCAGGCGCTCGACGCCGGCGGCAAGGACGGGACGATCAGGCACGTGTTCAGCGCGGTGAATCCGCAGGGCGTCGAGGTCGCCGGCTTCAAGCAGCCGACCGCGATCGAGCTCGCGCACGACTTTCTCTGGCGCGTCCACCCGCACGCGCCGGGCAAGGGCGAGATCGCGATCTTCAATCGCTCGCACTACGAGGATGTGCTCGTCACCCGCGTGCACAAGCTGATCGACAAGGAGACCTGGACCGAGCGCTACAAACGGATTCGGGAGTTCGAGGCGTTGCTGGCGGACAACGGAACGACGATCATCAAGTTCTTCCTGCACATCAGCAAGGAGGAGCAGCTCGCGCGGTTCGCCCAGCGCCTCGACGACCCGCACCGCAACTGGAAGATCAGCGAATCCGATTATGCCGAACGTCAATTCTGGGACGACTATATCGAAGCGTTCGAGGACGCGATTTCGGCGACGAGCACGAAGCGCGCGCCCTGGTACGTCATCCCCTCGAACCACAAGTGGTTCCGCAATCTCGCCGTGTCGCAGATCATGGCGGACACGATGGAGGACCTGAAGCTCGCCTATCCCAAGCCCACCGTCGACCTCGCCGACATCCGGCGCAAGTACCACACCGCCGTCAAGGAAGAGAAGGCGCGCAAGAAGAAGGTTTGAGGCGACTCGCCCGAGGGCGCCGCCCGTCCGGCGCGAGGGAAAGGCGTTGCCGTCTCCATCGCGACCGGCTGGCGCAGGGGCGAAGGGGATGCTAATCGCATGGGCGTGCGCTGATGAAGGCGGCGAGTGGGATCGGGGGCGGTCCTTGTCGAGCCGGGAGACGTTGCGTCCGGGCGCGGTCCGCCGGCGCTCCAGGCCTCCACCTTTTCGCATCCCGCTCTAGCAAATTAGGCGCCACAATTCACTTCGTGTGTGCGGGTTGAGAGAAAAGCGACAAAATGTCGCAAAGAGCCCTTGCGCAAGGCGCCTGAGTTGTGCACTGTGCACTTACGGTCGCACACATTCGGGTGGACCTTTTTTTCAACCTGCGGTTTTGGGGGTGGTGTATTGGCCCGCACCGCGTATTCACTCACTGAAGGGGTAACCACATGAACTTCAAAGCAATCACGATCGGAGCGATCCTCCTGGCGGGCGCGTCGGCGTCCGCCCATGCGACGCAGTTCGTCATCAACGGCGACTTCACCGAGCTTTCCAACGGTATCGGGCAGTTCGATTCTGAGACGACCGTGACCGGCTGGTCCGGCAACGGCGGCTACAATTACGTATTTAACAACGGGAATACCGGATCTGACTTTCCTCTTTGGACCCAGGCCAACGGCGGCACCAGCACCTGGAACGGCGCCAGCGCTGAGCGGCGCCGGCAACTTCGCCGCCATGGACGGCGACTACATTACCCAGCCAATCTCTCAGGTCATCACCGGCCTGACCGCCGGCGATACGTACGTCCTCAGCTTCAACTATGCGTTCGCCCAGCAGCAAGGCTTCTACGGTGATACGCAACAGAACCTCACCGTCTCGTTCGGCAACACGTGGAGCGACGTGACCCCGACCATCACCCTGCCGAGCCAAGGCTTCTCGGGATGGATGACCTACTCGGGAGATGATCATCGCGGACGTCGCACGAGCGACACCCTGTCGTTCCTGGCCTACGGCAGCCTCCCGGTTCCGCCTTTCGCCCTCGTCAGCGACGTGTCGCTGACCGGCGGCGTCCCCGAGCCGGCGACCTGGGCGATGATGGCGCTCGGCTTCGCCGGCCTCGGCTTCGCCGGCTTCCGCTCGAATCGCCGCAAGGCCGCCGCGATCGCCTGACGAACGCGCGAGAGGCAAACTCGGTCAGGCCGCCTTCGGGCGGCCTGATGGCTTTCACGGCCTTCCCGTGTCTTGTCGCGGTCGCGCTGGCGCCCTAGTAGGGAAGCGACGCTCACCTGTTCCGGTTAGAGGGGGCCTTTTCCGATGAGCCCGCAACTCCTGGCCTTCGCCGCCAATATTCTGCGCATGGCCGTCTGGCTCGCGATCCTGTCGGCGGTGTTCATACCGATCGAGCGCCTGTTCGCGCTGCGCAAGCAGAAGATCTTCCGCAAGCAGATCGGCGTCGACGCCTGCTATTATTTCATCAATGGCCTCGTTCCCGCGCTGATCCTCGGCGTCCCCATGGCGCTCGTCGTGCGCGTCTCGCATCACGTGATCCCGGGCTCGGTGACGGAGGCCATAGCCGACTCCCCGATGTGGGCGCGCGCCGCGGCCGCGATGGTGATCGGCGAGACGGCCTATTACTGGGCGCACCGGCTCAGCCACGAGATTCCGCTCCTGTGGCGGTTCCATGCGATCCATCACAGCGCCGAAGCGATCGACTACATGGTCAGCGCCCGCGCCCATCCGGTCGACTTCGTCTGGTCGCGGCTCGTGATGCTGACGCCCCTCTTCGCCCTCGGCCTCGTCAACCCGATGCGCTTCAGCGACGGGCTGATTCCGGTCATCGTCCTGATCGCCGGCAGCCTGTGGGGCTTCTTCGTCCACGCCAACGTGCGCTGGCGCCTCGGGCCGTTCGAGTGGCTGCTCGCCACCCCCGGCTTCCACCACTGGCATCACACGATGGGCATGCAGCGCAACTGCAACTACGCCTCGATCTTCCCCTGGCTCGACCGCATCTTCGGCTCGCATTACCTCCCGAACTTCTGGCCGCCCCAGTACGGGATTCCGGAGGCGATGGCCCCGACTCTCGCCGGCCAGCTCGTCCAGCCGTTCGAGCCGACGCGCGACGCGCCGGCCGCGGTCCGCCGGCTGCCCTGAGCGCGCCGGCTGGCCCCTACTCCGCTCGCTTCAGCGTGACCGCGGCCTCGCCGCGCTCGTCGAGGAGCGTGAGCGTCGGCCCCTCGATCCGCCAGGACCGCGCCGCCGTGAGCGCCGCAAGGTACTTCGCTTCGAGCTGATCGAGCGGCGGCGGGCAGGCCATGCGCGTCGCCGCCATCGCGTCGAAGGTTATGTGCTCGCCGGCGACGGACGGCGCGCCGGCGATCCGGTTGCAGCCGACGGTCGTGGCGACGCGCCCGTCCGGACTGACCTCGAACATCGTTTTCGACGGGTCGAAAGCCTCCGCCCCACGGACCGTTTCAATCCGCCACTTGCCGACGAGCGAGGATTGGCTCCCGGCCTGCGCTCCCGCGACGCCAAGCGCCGTCATGACCAAAGCTCCGGCAACCGACCGCATCCTATCCCCCCGCGCCCGCCGGCGCCCGTAATGCGCCGCGCCCGATCCCAACCACACATCCGGGACGCGTTCAACCGCCGAGTCCGTGACAACTCGCCAAGCGCGGTCTATCGCTCGCTTCGCCGGCTCATCGGAACGCGCGATCATGCCCGACATCTTCTCCACCCTGCTCCTTCTCGTCCTTCTCTGCGGCGCTGCGGCCGGAGGCTACTTCGCCAAGACGCGCCTGCCGGAGCGCCACCGGTCGAAAGACTCTTCGAGCTGGTGCAACTGACGATCAACCTGCTTGTCACCTTCACCGCCATCGTCCTCGGCCTGCTGACAACCTCGGTCAAAAGCGGCTTCGACGCCGCCTACAACGCCCGGGGCCACTATGCCGCGGCGCTCACCCAAATGGACCAGTGCCTGCGCGACTACGGCTCGGAGACCGATGCGATGCGCCAGGACCTGCGCGCCTATGTCGCCGCGGTCATCGCCAGCACCTGGCCGGACGAGAAGCCGCCGCAAGGAGTCCGATACCCGGACACGTCGGGGATGCCGCTGACCGGCGAGAGCCGCGTGCTCGGCGCGATCATCGACGAGGTCGGCAGCAAGTTACGCCGCTTCGAGCCGGCGGACGCGCTGCACAAGCAGCTTCAAACCGTGTGCGAGCAGCAATATTCCGACCTCGTCAAGAGCCGGTGGACGGTCATCGAGCAGGCGCGAGCCTCGATCTCGACGCCCTTCTACTGGGTGCTGGTGCTTTGGCTGGCCATCCTGTTCGCCAGCATCGGCCTGACGGCGCCGGCAAACCCAGTGGCCGTCATCGTCATCGCGCTCTCCGCGATTTCGATCACGTCCGCGGTTTTCGTCATCCAGGATCTGGACATGCCCTACGGCGGCCTGTTCGGGATACCCAGCACGTCGATGCGCGACGCTTTCGCGGACATGATGCGATAAGCGGGCCGATCCTGTAGGGAGAATTGCCGCGGGCGACGAGCGACCGAATCACTCCGGCGCCTCCGCAACTGCCGGCCGCATTGTCAGTCTCACCCGGTTCAATCGATGTCGACGATCTCGGTCGCAATGATTGTCAAGAACGAAGGAAACACCATCGAGCGGGTTCTCGGTTGCGTGAGCGCGTTTGCGGACGAGATTGTCGTCGTCGACACCGGATCGACCGACGATACGGTCTCGAAAGCCGAAAAGCTCAACGCTGTCGTCCACCGGTTTGACTGGATCGATGATTTTTCGGCGGCGCGGAATTTTTCATTCTCGCAATGCACAAAAGATTGGATCCTATGGTTGGACGGAGATGATTTCATCTCTCCAGAGAGCCAAGATCTCATTTGTAAGGTCAGACGGGACGTTTTGAATAACAAACTGGACGCCATCTATTTTCGTTACAACTATCCCCCGTTCAGACAGTGGCGGGAGCGAATGATCCGGCGAGCCCTCTTTGACCAGAAAAAGCTGAAATGGGTTGGAGCGGTTCATGAATGCATAAGCGGTATCAGTAACGAAAACGTCAGGTATTTTGACGACGTTACGATCGAGCACGACCCCCCGCCCGATCGTCACTTAATAAAGAAAGACAGAAATATTGCAATCATTCGTAAACACTATGACCCTGATTCGGTTGATGAGCGCGAACTATATTTGTATGCCGTCGAATGTTTACATAGCCTTTACAGAGCCGAAGGTGAGCGAGTCATTAAGCGATTTTTCTCGGCGGTCACAATTCCCGAATATAGATACGAGATTTACAGCAAAATGTACAATTTTTATATTCACTTCAACGAGCCGGAGCTGGCTCTGGACGCGCTGTCGAAAGCGATTGTCGAAGACCCTTCGCGCGCAGAAGCTTATTATAAACTGGGCAGGCACGTCTGCGACAAGCAGGATCGACCCGCCTCGTCCATTCCCCTGCTCGTCGCCGCGAGCGTGATCCCGACGCCGAATTACGGCGCGCCGGAAATCGAGGCCTACACGTATGGGCCCTGGGAATGGCTCTGCAGGGCCAATTTCCGGCTGGGACAATTGGATCTTGCGAAGCAAATGGCCGACAAGGCCATCGAGACCGACTCCCCGCAATCAAAATGGCTGACGGAGCTGACCGAAATTGGGTCCGGTTCGCTTGGCGCGGCATCTCTTCCCGACCAGTGGCAAGCTTGGACAGAAGGGAACCTAAGCAACGGCGTACCCCGATGGACAATCGTCAGGCTATTGGAAGAGAACGGCTTTTCCGCCGCTCAGATCATAAGCGGCCTCAACGTGTTCGATCAGCGACGAAGCTCGGACAGTCGACCGGACGATGGGCTTGAGCAGTCGGGAACAAGCTCTCTCTGAAGACCTCATCGGCGGACGATTCGACGTCGGCGGTAATAACGCTGATCCCAGGCGCAACCGCTCTTGCAAGGGGATGGTCGTGAGTCAAAATAATCCTTGACGACAGACGATAGTAAACGCTTGTTGATTGCATAGAACGAATCAAACTGACGTTTCGTCGCCGGGCGGCTGCTCATGGGTCTGTCTCGATACGTGTTCTGGATGTCCGGCGCTGCGGCGATGATGTCATCCGCCGCTCTCTCTGCGGACCTCCTCCCGACAAAAAAGCGGGTCGCGCCTTCGCCGACCCCCGCGCCGTCCGCGCCGATCCCCGCGTCATTCTCCTGGACCGGCGCCTTTGGCGGCGTGCAGGGCGGAATTGGCTGGGGCTCCGATCAGTCCGGATTGACCGAGGACCCGGGAACCACGACGGCGACCGCGACGCCGACGCCGACGCACACACTGACGCCGACGCCGACGCCGACGCCGACGCCGACCCCGACGCCGACGCCGACCCCGACGCACACCCCGACCCCGACTCCCACGCCGACCCCAACGCCCACGCCGACCCCGACGCCCACACCAACACCGACCCCGACGCACACACCGACCCACACGCCCACGCCGACCCATACGCCGACCCCGACGCCCACAGACCCGCCGTCGCCAACTACAAGCGCGGGCATGGACACCTTGAGTTTGGGTCGAATCAACAACGCGAACCCGGCCGCAGCGGTCGGCGGGGCGCATGTCGGCTATTACTATCAACTGTCAAAATCGTTCGTCGTCGGCCTCTACGGGGAAGGCGATCTGAGCTCCGTCAACAGCGGCAAATCGGACTCCGGCGGCGGAGCGGACGGTCTCACAAGCACGTCGCGATCGATGCGCAACACTTGGCAGGCGTTTCTGCTCGCACGCGCAGGCGTGGCTTTCGATCGTTTGCTTGTTTACGGTACAGGCGGTCTCGCCGTAGCGGATGACCGGGAGAGTTTCTCCATCTATAATTCTGGCTCAACGCTCTCTTACCTGGCGTTGGAATCGCAGACGAATACGCTGATCGGTTGGGCGGCCGGGGTGGGCGGCGAATACGCGTTCACTTCGCACTGGACCGCAAGTGTCGAAGTTCGCTACGCGAGCTTTGGCAAAGGGGCCGCTGTCATGCCGGCATCCCTGCCTGGCGCCGGCACGGTGACCTACAGCCCCAAATTTTCGGAGACGATGGCGCTGGTCGGGCTGAGCTATCAATTCTAAAGCCTTTCCGCCCCGTGCACGCGGAGCCCGGCAGGCAGGCAGGCGAGGTCGAGCGCATACGCTTGGCATTGGCCAGACGATCCTGCTATCTCGATGGCGGCGGGGTGGATCGGCGGTGGTTTCCGACCGGTGAAGCGCGGGCGCCGTGTTGCAGAATGCCCGCCAACGGGCGCGCAGCGGCCGTGGACTCCCTGGGCATGGTCTGGCTGTCGAGGCGCGCCTCCTATGAAACTCGATGAAATTGCTATTGCAAACGGGACCGACAAAAGCTCGCTTTGTCATGACTATTGTAACGACTATGACGACGCCATCAAGGCATACTTAAAAACATTCGACGTCGAATCCGTTTCACTTCTTGAGATAGGCGTATGGACGGGCGCTTCTTTAAAGATGTGGAAGGATTACTTTTCTGGGATAGGCGTTAAGCACAAGATCGTTGGAATTGACTTAAATCCGAATGCGCGCCAATACGCCGACGATCTGCGCGATGTATTTGTAGAGATCGGCGATCAATCCGATGAGGGCTTTCTAAGCAACGTTGCTGAACGTCATGGGCCGTTCGACATCATCCTCGACGATGGGAGTCATTTTAGCGATCACCAGAGAAAGAGCTTCTTGTGTCTTTTTCCGCACGTGAAACATAACGGATTCTATATTGTTGAGGACGTGTGCTGTTCTTATTGGAACGAGACTGAATTATACAATCGGGCCGGCGCGCCAACCATGATCGATTTTTGCAAATCGTTGATCGACGACGTCAATTTTCATGGGTACGCCCCGGAAGGCCGCCCTGACAGGAGACCTCTCAGACTTATTGAGCATATAGAGCGTAACGGGATGAAAATGAATACAACAATCAAGTCGATGCATTTTCTGAACTCGACGATCATCATATACAAAAGGTAGACCTTTCGGCCTGCCGGTCGTCCCGAGGCGCAGCGGCGCATCGCGAGGAGCGGCGTCTCGCCGCCCGGCGCGCCAGACGCGCGCCCTCCGGAGCCTTTACGCCTTCGCGACCGGCGTGAGCCCCGCCTGGAAGCACGTGCTCATGTGCTCGACCTTGAGGATCGCGAGGCGCGCCGCTTCGGGCGGCAGCGTTTCGGCCGCCGTGGCGCGAAAAGATCTCGAGCCAGCGCTCGAAATGCTCGGGCTTGAGCTTGAGCGGGATGTGCACGGTGAACGGAAAGCCGCTGTAGCGGGTCGTGCCGATGAGCGCGCGCGACCAGAAATTGTGGACGACCTCGGTAGTGGTGGTCCCAGTCGGCGACCGCGCCGCGCGAACACCGGGCCGATCAGAGGGTCCTTGCGCGCCGCCGCGTAAAAAGCCCGGACGAGACGGTCGAGCGCCTCCTCGCTGACCGTCGCGCCCTCGATGTCCGCCGCGGGCTGGAAACGCCTCGGCGGCGAGGTCGGGCGCGAGCGCGGCGATCTCGGCGGGCGCCCGCGCCGTCCGGTCCTCGACGTTCAGGGGCGGGTTCAGCTTGCGCGACGAGGTCGCGGACGATATGGGCGCGCTGCCGCGCCTGCGCCCGCTCCATCCAGAGCCGCGCGACGGCGCCGGGCAGCGGCGGCAGGGCGGCCGCCGCGTTTTCGAGGGCGTCCGCGAGGTCTTCGCCTTCGCCGATCGTGACGGGATAGGCCCGGCCGCCGACGGCGAGGGTCAGGGCGAAGACGCCGGGCGCATGAGGCGGCGTTGCGCGGCTGAACACGAAGCCGCCGAGCGACGGGCGACGGATCGTCGGCGGCCGGATAATCGGGCGCGCTCGCAAGCTTCAGGGGGTGCGGCGCGGAAGGGGCGAGGTCTGTCAGGTTCACGACATGTCTCCGGCAATACGGGCGCCTTGGGCGCGTCGTCCTATTGTACAAGCAAGCGCTGGGCCGGATGAGAGTGCTTTGCCGCGGCCCGTGGTCGCAGCGGCGGGTCGGCATTGCGCCGCCGAGGACGATTGCGCCGACGGAGGGTGCGCGTCTCGGCGCACATGGCCCGGCGAAGACGGGCGCTCTTCATGAGCGGCGAGACGCCGCCCCTCCCATCGACGGCTACATCCGCGCCAGCGTCGCGACGTAGAAGCCGTCCGTGCCGGTCGGCGCGCGGGCTCAGGCGAAAGCCCGGGCCGAAGCGGCGAGGCGCGCTCGGCGAGCGCGGGGAGGCCGGCGGAGCGCGCCTGCGTCGCGGCGTCGACCGGCAGGAAATCGTCATGGGCGGCGAGAAAGGCGGCGACGCGATCCTCGTTCTCGGCCCTGCAGCACCGAGCAGGTGACGTAGACGATCCGCCCGCCGGGCTTGACGAAACGCACCGCGCTTTCAAGCGCTTCGTCCTGATCCTTGATGCGCTGCTCGAGCGCGCCGGGGCGCATCCGCCACTTGGCGTCGGGGTTGCGCCGCCACGCGCCCGAGCCGGTGCAGGGCGCGTCGATCATCACGAGGTCGCAGCGCCCTTCGAGATCGGCGAGCACGTCCGCCGTCCCCTTCGGCGCCCGCACCTGCACGTTGCGCGCGCCCGAGCGGGCGAGCCGGTCGAAGATCGGCGCCAGGCGCCGGCCGTCCGTGTCGGTCGCGTAGACCTGGCCGTGGTTGTCCATCATGGCGGCCAGCGCCAGCGTCTTGCCGCCGGCGCCGGCGCAGAGATCGAGGACCTGCATGCCGGGCTTCGCCTCGCTGAGGAGCGCGGCGAGTTGCGAACCCTCGTCCTGAACCTCGACCAGGCCCTTGACGTAGGCCGGCTCGGCGGCGAGCGCCGGCCCGCGTCCGTCCGGGCGGATGGCGATGCGCAGGCCCACCGGCGAGAGCGGCGTCGGCTGCGGGCTTCGAGATGGGCGAGCGCGGCGAGCGCCTTCTCGCGCGTCGTCTTCAGGACGTTGGCGCGCAGGTCGACCGGCGCGCGGTCGGCGAGCGCCCGCCCCTCCTCGGCCGCGTCGGCGCCGAAAGCCGCCTCGAACTGCGGCGCGAGCCATTCGGGAAAGTCGCCGGCGACATGAGCGGGCGCGCCCTCGAGCGTCGCGCTCGCGAGCCGCTCGCGCTCGGCGTCGGTCAGCGGCGCCGGCGCGTGGCCCTCGCCGGTAAAGAGCGCCGCGATCGCCTCGACGTCGAGGCCGCGCGTCTGCTTCAAGGCCCCGATCGCCTCGGCCCGCGGCGTCGCCTCGCCCATGAGCCAGGCGGACGAGCTCTTGCGCCGCAGCGCGTCGTAGACGAGGGCCGAGATCGCTGCGCGGTCGCCCGAGCCGGCGAAGCGATGGGTGAGGCCCCAGTCCTTCATCGCGTCGGCGGCCGGCCGGCGGCGGCTCTCGATGTCGGCGAGGATTTCGATGGCGGCGGAAACGCGGGCGGCGGGGGTCATGCGCGCTCTCTTGGCGCAAATGGGCGGCGAAGGCAAAGACCCGGAGACGCGCTCCCTCCTGGCAGCCGCGGTCAGCGATCGCGGCTACAGTTGCGGCCCGTGCTGGCGCAACTCGTGCTCTGCGCGAAACACGTTGGCGTATAGGCCGTTGATCCACTGGCGCCCGCTCGACGTCAGGCTCAGATAGCGAATGGCGTCCTGAATGTACGGAGACACTTTGCGCCAATAGAAATTCGGGTACTTGTCGATCAGGTCGGCCGGAGAATCGTAGCCGAGCTGCCTGTTCAACCCGACCTCCTCGAATTCGCAGTAAAGCGCATTGGCCTTCTTCAAGTAATGGGGATCGCCCAGCTGGCCGATCAGATCGGCGGCGCGCAACAGCCCCGCCTCCTCGCTGACATCGGGGTCCTCGGGCTTCGACGAGTAGGGAAAGCGCGTGTGCTCGATCACGGCGGCGACCCGCGAACCGTCGAGCTCGTCGATCGTCGACAGGCGATCCCGAACGAACAGCTTCGACCGCTCGACGTGATAGGGCGCGAGCGCCGCGTCGGACGCACCGCGCGGCAAGGCGATCTTGCCTCCGGCTGCGTCGATGACGAAACCGTCTTCGTCGTCCCCGTTCACGATGCCGCGGACGTAGCCGATGTCGTGGGTCAGGCAGGCGACGATGAAGTGGCCATAGTCGGACGGCGTCGCGTCCTTCAGGAGCGCGCGCCCTCTGAAAATGTCGTGACCGGCGAGGGTCACGAGCATCGTGTGCTCGACGTTGTGATAGAGGGCGTCGCTGTTGCCGAGGCATTCGAGCGCAGAGTTGCGCGGCGAACGGGATGATCTCGGCGAGATTGCCGAACGACATCCCGAAACGGTCCTTCATGTCTTCGGCCAGGAACGCGCTGAGCGCATTGGCGGCGAGTTTGGGCATAGTGATCATGGCGAGCGCCGATCGATCACGGACAAGATCAGGTCCATGGGCCGCCTCCGGGCGTTGCGCCCCCGGCACGATTCGCAAGCTATCGCAATCCCGAAGCGAGCGCACGCGGTTCCAGGACCCTGAGCGGGCGTTTCCGATCAAGGCCGCGGAACCCGAGCGACGATCACGGCTCATGAGGAGCATAGGCGTACGGTCCGCCTCGGGCCAGAGCCTTGCGGTAGGCCGGGCGGGCGTGGATGCGCTCGACGAAGGCCTCGACCTTTCGCCGGCCTGAAAAGGCGCCGGCCCGCGCGCCGCCGGTTTCGAGCGGAAAGCTCATCATCACGTCGGCCGAGGAGAACTCCTCGCCCGCGAACCAGGGCCGCGTCGCCAGCTCCTGACTCGATGAAGTCGAACATGGTTTTCAGGTTCGGCGCGGCATAGGCCTGCCGCGCGGCGTCCGCAGCCGACTTCGCGGCCTCCTGCAGCGGTCCCGGCGCCCGGCCAGGCAAGGTCGACAGCACCAGATCGAGGACGAGTTGGGGCATCAGAGACCCTTCGGCGAAATGCATCCAATAGGTCCATCGCAGCCGGTCGGGCGTTCCGGCCTCCGGACGCAGTTTCCCGCCGCTCTTTTCGACCAGATACTCCACGATCGCGCCGGTCTCGGCGATGGTGACGCCGTCGTCGACCAGAACCGGAGACTTGCCGAGCGGATGGACGGCCGGAGCGCCGGCGGCGCGAGACGGGTCACGGGGTCGCGCTCGTAATATTGGATCTCGTAGGGAAGCTCCAATTCCTCGAGCAGCCAGAGCACGCGCTGCGAGCGCGAATTGTTAAGGTGATGGACGGTGATCATGGGTCGCTCCCTTCGCCTGACGCAGCCTCTCGAGAGCGACACGCTACGCGTCCTCGGCACGCTGCGCCAGCCAGCGTGTCCGAGATCTTCGCCCGCGCTGTCAGCGCCCGAGCATCAGCATCAGGTTCTGCACCGCCGCGCCCGAGGCGCCCTTGCCGAGATTGTCGAACTTGGCGACCAGCACCGCATGCCGGCGGTCCTCGTTGGCGAAGACATGGATCTCGATGTCGTTGGTGCCGTTGAGCGATTCCGGCTCGATCCGCGCGTTTTCGGTCGAGGCGAAGACCTTGAAGTGCTTCTGGCCGCCGTAGTGCGCTGTCGAACGCCGCCTTGAGGTCGGCGAGCGCAGGCTTCCCCGGCAGCGCGTCGAGATGCAGCGGCACGCTGACCAGCATGCCCTGGCGGAAATTGCCGACCGAGGGCACGAAGATCGGCCGCGCGGCGAGGCCGGAATAGAGCTCGATCTCCGGCACGTGCTTGTGCTCGAGGCCGAGCGCGTAGAGCTCGAAGGCCGGCGCCCTGCCCGCTCTCGTAGGCCTCGATCATCGACTTGCCGCCGCCCGAATAGCCGCTGACCGACGTGATCGACACCGGCGCGTCCTTCGGCAGGAGGCCCGCGTCGGTCAGCGGCCGCAGAAGCGCGATCGCCGCCGGTCGCGTGGCAGCCGGGATTGGTGACCTTCTTCGCCCTGGCGATCCGCCTCGTCCTGCCCGGCGACCAGCTCCGGAAAGCCGTAGGTCCAGCCGGGCGCGACGCGATGGGCGGACGAGGCGTCGATCACGCGCGGCGCCTTGTCGCCCATCGCGTCGATGAGCTTCGCCGCCTCCTTGGCCGCCTCGTCGGGCAGGCAGAGGATGACGACGTCCGACGTCGTCGTAAATCTTCCGCTTGGCGGCCGGGTCCTTGCGCGCCTCGGCGGCGAGGCTCGCGAGCTTGATCCCGCTCAAGCCCGTCGAGCTTTTCCCGGATTTGCAGGCCGGTCGTGCCCGCCTCGCCGTCGATGAAGATGGTCGCCATGATCGCCTCGTTGACCGGCTCTTTGGTCGAAAGCGCCGTCACGGTCAAGCCTCCGCCCGGTCGGAGGGCGGCGTCTCGCCGTCGCCACAGGACGCCGGTCCTTCGGCTGACTTGGGTGCGCGAGACGCGCCCCCTCCGTTATCGCTTCCCGCCGATGGCGACCATCGGGTAACCCAACCCAATGACCGCGCAAACCCTGATTCTGCTGGCGGTGAAGGCCAGCATCGTGCTCTCCGTGTTCGCCATCGGCCTCGCGTCGCGGGTCGAGGACACGCTCTTCCTGCTGCGCCAGCCGAGGCTCCTCCTGCGCTCGGCGCTGGCGATCAACGTCGTCATGCCGCTGGTCGCGGCGGCGATGGCGTGGACATTCGATCTGCCGAAGGCGGTGGAGGTGGCGCTGGTGGCGCTCGCGGTGTCGCCGGTTCCGCCCCTCTTGCCCAAGAAGCAGATAAAGGCGCACGGCGAGCCTTCCTACGCGATCGGCCTTCTGGTCGGCGCCGCGCTGGTCGCGGTCCTGTTCGTTCCGATCGCCGTCGAACTGCTCGGCCTCGCTGTTCCAGTTGCCGCTCTCCATGGATCCCTGGACGATCGCCAAACTCGTGTTCGCGACCGTGCTCGCGCCGCTTCTGGCGGGCATCGCGTCAGGAGGCTCGCGCCGGGGGTCGCGGCGCGTTTTGCGAGGCCGGTCGGCCTGATCGCCAACATCGTGCTTATGCTCTGCGCTCTCGCCATTCTGGCGACCGTCTGGCCGGCGATCGTCGCCCTGCTCGGAACCGGCGCGCTCTGGGCCGTCGTCGCCTTTGTCGCGATCGGCCTCGCCGTCGGCCATGTGCTCGGCGGCCCTGATCCCAACCACCGCACCGTGCTCGCGCTCGCCACCGCCTCCCGGCATCCCGGCGTCGCATTGGCGATCAGCTCGGCGAATTTTCCCGGCGACAAGGCGGTCCTGCCCGCCCTGCTCCTGTATCTCCTTGCCGCGACGGTCCTGGCGATCCCCTACGTGATGTGGCGCAAGCGGGCGACCTGACGAGGCTCCGCCCGAAAACGAAAGGGCGGCCGAAGCCGCCCTTTCGCATTTTGCTGGAAGACGCCGCTCAGCGCTTCGAGAACTGGAAGCTGCGGCGGGCCTTGGCGTGGCCGTACTTCTTGCGCTCGACCACGCGGGAGTCGCGGGTGAGGAAGCCTTCCTTCTTGAGCGCGGGCCTGAGATCCGGCTCGTAGTAGGTCAGCGCCTTGGCGATGCCGTGGCGGACCGCGCCGGCCTGGCCGGAGAGGCCGCCGCCGGCGACCGTGACGGTCACGTCGTACGAGGTGATGCGGTTGGCGACCACCAGCGGCTGGCTCAGGATCATGCGCAGCACCGGCCGGGCGAAATAGACGTCGAGCGGCTTGCCGTTGACGGTCGCGAGGCCCTTGCCGGGCTTGATCCAGACGCGGGCGACGGCGTTCTTGCGCTTGCCGGTGGCGTAGGCGCGGCCGTACTTGTCGAGCTTCTGGACGTGGACGGGAGGCTCTCGGGGACCGCCGGGGCGAGGCCCGAGGTCTGGAGGTCGGCGAGGGAGGAGAGGGTTTCAGCCATGGGTCAGACGGTCCGGGTGTTCTTGGGATTCATCTTGGCGACGTCGAGCACGACCGGCTGCTGGGCGGCGTGCGGATGGTCGGGGCCCTTGTAGACGCGCAGGTTGCCGAGCTGCTTCCTGCCCAGCGGCCCGCGCGGAAGCATGCGCTCGACCGCCTTCTCGACGATGCGCTCGGGGTACTTGCCCTCGAGGATCGACTTGGCCGAGCGCTCCTTGATGCCGCCGATATAGCCCGTGTAGTGGTAATAGATTCTTGTCGTCGCGCTTCTTGCCGGTGAGGACGATCTTTTCCGCATTGATGACGATCACGTTGTCGCCGTCGTCGATATGGGGCGTGAAGCTGGCTTTATGCTTGCCGCGCAGGCGCATCGCGATGATGGTCGCGAGCCGCCCGACGACGAGGCCCTTGGCGTCGATGAGAAGCCACTTCTTCTCGACGTCGGCCGTCTTGGTCGAATGGGTTTTGCCGAACATGATGGTTCCGTGAGGTTTCAAGTCGCGGGCTTGTGACGGCGCGCAGCGCGAAATGTCAACCGCGAGCGACCGGAATACCAAAGAAAACCGGCCTGTTTGTGGTCGCGGTACTATAATACCGCAACCTCGCAACCTGTCGCCCCCGCGAAAGCCGTGGACCCGCGCCGCCGCGCAGACGGCCGAACGTCGTCGCCACGAGCGACGCTTCAATTGTTTCAGTCGGGATTGAACCCCCCTCGAGCTTCCACCGCGCAGTGGCGTCGTTGCCGTATACGTAGTGCTGCGGCAGCTTTCTGGACCCCCGTTTTCGCGGGGGCGGAGAAGCTACACTGGAGCGTGAGAAGACGACGGACGCATGAACGGAAAACGCACCGCGCGTCCGGGCTCTTTGCGTCAAATCGGCGAACGACAATTTCGGGCCCCCCGCCCAATTCGTCATCCGAACGTCGCATTGCTTAACTAGGCCCTGGCCCTGCTGAATGTGAGCCGCGTTTACATTAACGCGACGTACAGATTAGGAGGCGCAACATGACCTACAGAAATCCAATCTCCGTACTCGCGTTGCTGACATCGGCGATGCTCGTCCCAGGCGCCGGCGGCGCGTCGGCGGGGACCCTGAACGACTTCACGGTTGGCGACCTGGTTATCGACACCGTGACCAATTCGACCACGCTCTCCAACGCTGCGGCGCTCGACACGGCGTCGCCGATTGACCCTCGAGGAATTCAGCCTCGGCGCCGGCGGGACGTCCGCGACGACTGTCGGAACGCTGACGCTGCCGCAGACGCAGAACGGCGCCGACTGGGCGATCTCGGGCGAATACGGCTCGGCTTCCGAAGGCTTGCTTCAGCTTTCCGGCAACGGCCAGTACCTGACCATCATGGGCTATGGCGTCAACGCCACGACGTTCAATAACGCGCCGTTGTCGACCTACGGAACGGCGGCGCTCGGCCAGACGACAAGCCTGACCGCCGCGAGCAGACCGGGACCATCTACACGACCGTGCCGCGCGTCGTCGCGCTGATCGGCGGAAACGACGAGCGTCGACACCACCACCGCCCTGACCGGCGTGTTCAACACCAACAACCCGCGCAGCGTCTACACGGTCGAACGGCACAACCTTCTACGTGTCCGGCCAGGGCGCGAGCAAGACGGATCCGACCCAGGGCGTCTTCTATGCGCTCAAGGGCGCGACGACCGCGACCCCCATCGACAACAGCACCGACACGCGCGGTTCGATCACCGAAGTACAACGGACACGCTCTACGTTTCGCGCGACCAAAATCCGCCGGGCAGCGGCAACCAGAACTTTACCAACGTCAGCAGCCTGAAGAACGCGCAAGGCGGACTGCCGACCTCGTCGGCGGGTCTCGTCACGACCCACATCACGCCTCCGGCGTCCCCGTATTCCTCGGGCGGCAACAACGGCTCGATCAATCTCGACCGCCGGGACCGCCAATGGCGTCAACAACGCGCGCATCGGCAAGTTCGTGTACCTGAGCCCAGAGGAATTTTTCTTCGCCAATTCGACCACGCTCTACGTCGCCGACAGCGGCCAGCCGAAGAACGGCAACGCCAACGCGGCGGCGCTCGGCGAAGGCGGCCTGCAGAAGTGGACGCTGAACACGAACGAACACATGCGCTCGACTACGACCTCGTCAACGGCCTCGGTCTATTCCGATCCTCGTGCGCCAGTTCGCCCTTGCCAGCACCTTGCAAACAACGCCTGCGCCAACGCCAACACGCCGACCGCTGCCGGCGTCACCGGGCTGTTTGGCCTGACCGGCGAGGTCGTCGGCGGCCAGGTCGAGCTGTTCGCGACCTCCTACGGCCTCAACGAACTGTCGCCGTCCTACCTTTACGAGATCACCGACACGCTTTCGGACACCACGATCGCACAGGCCGGCGGCGAGTCGTTCACGACCCTTTACTCGGCGCCGGCCGACGTCTCGATCCGCGGCGTCTCGTTCGCTCCGTCGGTTCCGGAGCCGGCGACCTGGGCGATGATGGCCCTCGGTTTCGCCGGACTCGGTTTCGTCGGGCTTCGTCGCGCGACGGTCAAGCAAGCGCTCGCCTAATCAAGCGCCAGTCGCCGCTGCGCCGCGCGCCGCTATTCCGGACGCGCGGCGGCTCGGCGGCTGCGAGCGCCCTCGTCAACAGTGAGAAATAAGCGCCTGGCGCCGGCCCAGCCTGGCGCCCCACGGCGACGCATGGCCTAGGATCGCAGGGTGGGCCGGAGGGACGGCGTTGAGCGAGGTTTCGACGGACATGAGATGAGCGCGACTGTGCTGGCGACGGCGGTCGCCGGCCGTGCGCAGCATCGAATGGGCCAGGGTCGGCACTTCGACGGCGCCGGAAGGGTCGAGCAGCACTTTCAGCAGGATCGAGATTCTTGCGGCGTCGAGTCTTCGCGAAGCGTAGAGTTCGACCAGACGGCGAAAGATAAACCGCTCGATATAGATGTTGGTCCGCCACGAAAAGTCCGGACGCCGATCGGTTGCGATGTAGCAGACCGACCGATGATCGAAGTTCTCGCTTCGGTCCATGCGATCGGCCTCCTCGTACCCCGACACATAGACAAGGTAGGGAGAGGCCGGGTAGCTGGCGGCGAGCGCGCCGGAATGCACGACGCCCTCGACGGCGTAGTCGACCAGCGCCGACGGCCGACGGGCGCCGAGGCCGTCGAAGCCGTCGTCATGGCGTTGAAACACAATATCCGTAAGGAAGATGTCGACGTCGACCACCGAAGCCGTCAGGCTTTTTGGCGCGCGCCGCCATTGGGCGCGCCGGCCGCGCTGAAGGCTTTGCGCGTCCTGCGCGACGTCTGAAGCGTCTGCTGAAGTCGAAACCATGCGCGATACCAACCCAAGGCTCCGTGCGAGGCGATCGGGGGCCGCCGATTGCTCGGATGTCGCAGTCCAACGCTCGACCGCCGCGGCGCCTTACGCCACGTTGCCGTCATCCAATCGAACGTGCGTGTTGTCAATGTGAACTTATGCCGGAGGTTCGCGCGGAGGCACGCGGGCCGCGACTGGTCTGCGCCGCCGACGCTCGTCAAGCGCGGCCTCAACGTTGGACCCTATTGCGGCGAGGGGACGCTGAAGGCGCGACCCGGCGGCGCGCTCGATCTCACCATCGTCAACGACTGGCATCCCCCGCGGACCTCGGAGACGCTGACCATCCGCTATCGGAACGGCGCCTTCGTCGTGTCGGCGTATCGCTCCTGGACGAGCCGCTTTTCCGGCCCGGACCCGGCCGAAGACGCCCCGCGCAACTCCACTTGCGAAATCGACTTCCTGGCCGGAAAGGCGGCGCAGGACGGCAAACCGGTCAAGCTCGACCGCCCGCCGCCCAGGCTTGCGGACTGGGACGACGACGAGGTTGGGATCTGCGCGAACTGATCGCGCCAGCCGCGGTTGCCTATGCGCGTCGAAACCGGCCCGAACGTCGCCGAACGCGCTCTACCAGCGGATCAGCGCGGCGCCCCAGGTGAAGCCGCCGCCCACCGCCTGGATCATGACGAGGTCGCCCGTCTTGATCCGGCCGTCCTCGACCGCCGACGGAGAGGGCCAGCGGGATCGAGGCGGCGGAGGTGTTGCCGTGCCGGTCGACGGTCACGACCACCTTCTCGCGCGGAATGCCGAGCCTCTCGGCGGAGGCTTCGATGATGCGCCGGTTGGCCTGGTGCGGCACGAACCAGTCGATCGCCTCGGCGCCGCAGCCGGCGTCGGCGAGGCAACCCTGGATCACGTCCGACACCATGCCGACGGCGTGGCGGAAGACTTCCTTGCCCTCCATCCGAAGATGGCCGACGGTCTGGGTCGTCGACGGGCCGCCGTCGACGATAAAGCTTGGCGCGATGGCGCCCGTCGGACCTCAGCCGGGAGGCGATCGACCCCGGGCGAGACGAAGGCCCCGTCGCTTTCCTGCGCCTCGAGCACGATCGCGCCCGCCCCGTCGCCGAACAGCACGCAGGTCCCGCGGTCGTTCCAGTCGAGGATGCGGGAGAAGGTCTCGGCCCCGATCACCAGCGCCCGCTTGTGCGAGCCGGAGCGGAGGAACTTGTCGGCGGTCGTCACGGCGAAGACGAAACCGCTGCACACCGCCTGAAGATCGAAGGCCGCGCCCTCGGTGATGCCGAGATTGGCCTGGACCTGGGTCGCCGTCGCGGGAAAGGTGTAGTCGGGCGTCGAGGTCGCGACAACGATCAGGTCGATGTCCTCCGGCTTCGAGGCCGGCGTGGCCGAGCGCCGCCTCCGCCGCGCGCGTGGCCAGCGTCGAGGTCGTCTCGCCTTCCCCCGCGACATAGCGCTGCGTGATGCCGGTGCGCTGCCGGATCCATTCGTCGGACGTGTCGATCTTCGCGGCGAGTTCGGCGTTGGTGACGACCCGGGCGGGAAGCGCGGAGCCGACGCCGCGGACGCAGGAACGAAGATGCGAAGCCATTCGGGATTCCGGGAGTCAGGACTCGACGGCCGGCGAGGCGGCTGCGGGCCGGCTCTCGCTGGTCTGAGCGATCATTTCGCGAATTTTCACCAGGAGCTCCTGGCGAACCATGTCGTAGCCGAGTTCGATGGCGCCGGCGTAGCTGTCGGCGTCGGCGCCGCCATGAGCCTTGATGACGACGCCGTCAAGGCCGAGGAACACGCCGCCGTGCGCTCTGCGGCGCCATTCGCTCGCGCAGTGGCGTCGAGCGCCTTGCGGGCGAACAGAAAGCCGATGCGCGACATGAGACTGTGGCTGAAGGCGTCGCGCATGTACTGGCCGAGCTGGCGCGCGGTGCCTTCCGCCGTCTTCAGCGCGATGTTGCCGGTAAAGCCCTCGGTGACGAACACGTCGACCGCGCCCTTGCCGAGGTCGTCGCCTTCGACGAAGCCGTGGTAGCGCATGTTGGGCAGGTTGGCGTCGCGCAGGAGCCGTCCGGCGGCCTTGACCTCCTCGACGCCCTTGATCTCCTCGGTCCCGACATTGAGCAGGCCGACCGTCGGGCAGTCGATGTCGAACACGATTCGCGCCATCGCCGCGCCCATCACCGCCAGATCGACCAGATGCTGCTCGTCGCCGCCGATCGTCGCCCCGACGTCGAGGACGATCGAATTCGCCGCGCAGCGTCGGCCACAGCGCGGCGATCGCCGGGCGGTCGATCGGCGCCATGGTGTGCAGGCAGAACTTCGCCATCGCCA
This sequence comes from uncultured Alphaproteobacteria bacterium, assembly GCA_963783275.1. Lineage (GTDB taxonomy): Bacteria > Pseudomonadota > Alphaproteobacteria > Rhizobiales > Beijerinckiaceae > Roseiarcus. The sequence goes on from CAWANA010000002.1 coordinate 286,664, forward strand.
TCAGGGCGCCGGTGTTGCCGGCCGAGATGACGCAATCGGCCGCGCCCGTCTTCACCGCCTCGATCGCCTGCCACATCGACGACACCCGGCGGCCCGTGCGCAGAGCCTGGCTCGGCTTGTCGGTCATCTTGACCGCGACGTCGGTATGAAAAACCTCGGCCCGCCCGGCGAGTCGCGGCTCTGCGGACAGAAGCGGCGCGATGCCGTTGCGTCGCCGTAGAGCAGGAAGCGGACGTCCGGGCGGCGCTCGAGCGCGATCGCCGCCGCGCGGCAGCACGACGGCCGGGCCGTGATCGCCCCCCATTGCGTCCAGCGCTATGCGGATATCCGTCGCCATGTCTCGTCCGACCGCGCCCGATCCAGCTCGGGCGGCGCCCGGGGCGGCGGGACAATAGCGTCTTATCCGCCTAAGGCAACGGCATAAAACGACGCGCCCGGGAGGCCGCCGCCGCGGTCTTGGGCCGGCCGGCCGGCCCTGGGCGCGAATTCAAGGTTTTCAACGGCTTGCGGCCGGAATTCCCGGGCGATGGCGCCCCGCCGCGCCGGGCGCGGACCCGCCCTCGCCGGGTGCGAGGCGCGCGGGCGCGAACGCCGCTTCGCGCGCCGCATCGACCCCGCCAAAGATGTCCGCGACCCCAGCGATCCGGCTCCCGGATTCCATCTTTTCAAAGCCTTGCGGCAGGTTTTCGGGCCGCTCGTAATCTTCGTCGCCATGCCCGCGAACGCCGGCATCCATGGCCTCGGGGCGACAAGCGAGGGGGTGCCGGGGTTGGATCGCCGCGAAGTCCTCGTGCGCCGGCATGCGACGGGCGAGAATGTCGTGGACGGTCGCGCCCATGCGCGCCTCGCTAAATCCGACCCGCGCCGCGATCTCGCCGATCGACGCGCCGCGATTGAGATCGTCGACGATCGCCTGCTCCCACTTGAATTTTTCGAGCCGCGCTGCGCGCGCGTCCGCCGGCGTTGGGAGGGACGGCGTCTCGCCCTCCAATAGCGCGCCGTCCGAAACGACGCCCGTCTCTCGACGGGCCATGGGGCGTCCGCAAGGACGCCCGTCTTGCGACGGGCTTTGGCGCGCGAGACGCGCGCCCTCCGAAGGCGCGGTGGGCTCGTGGGTTGAGGAATCATAGGACGCGGCCGGCGAGGCGGCTTCGGCGAAATCTGAGATGGGGCTTGCGGACATGGGCACGCTCTCTATTTCTGATAATCGAAAAGATAGAACGCGATCGTCCGCCTGGCAAGAAATTGCTGCATTTTGGGACACGACCTCGACCCCGACGAGCAGGCCGGCCTTCGCTCCTACGCGCTGGCCGTCTGAAGCGGTTCGCGGCGTCACGCGCCTGCGGCGCCCGTTCGGCCCTGCCCGCATTGGGATCGACGGCGGGAGCCGACGTTGAGCGGACCTGGCGGGCCGCCGCGGGAAGCGCCTCGTCTCGGCCCGGAAGCGGGCCTATGTCGAACCGGAGGTGTCCGCCCGGAGCGGGATTTCGCGTCAAGGTGCAACGACACGTGGAGACGACCGTGGCGGCTCACCCGATCGGCAACGGACGTAAGGCTCGGCATGAAAATGACAAGCAGCTTTACTCGTAAACGATTTGTGCTACCTTCACGAAAGTTTACATGTGTCGAGAAGCCTGATGAGCATACCAGATGTGGACGAAATTCGGCTTCCCTATCTACGTTTCGCCGAGAGAGGACCGTTCCGGAACTCCGATGCAGAGAAACATCTTGCCGCAGAATTTCGATTGACACCAGAAGAAATCGCCGAGCGACACGAACAAGGGAGCATGCGTAAATTTGCAAACTTGATCCACTGGGCAGCAGCCGACTTTAATCGATACAAACTTATCGACAACCAGAGCGGCGTCTACAATATCACCGATCTGGGGCGAGCGCTCCTAGCGGATCCTCCCCCAAAAATTAACCGACGATTTCTTAGTGAATTTGCTGGTAATATCGGTGCGGTACCCGCTGACCTTGAGGTAGACCGGCTAGAAGCGAAGCAGGCATTTCCCCTCATCGACGAACGAACTAGCAACTTGGCTGAAATTAAGCCTACCAATATAATTCTTTACGGGCCGCCAGGCACAGGCAAGACCTTCTCTACTGCTGCGGAAGCGGTTCGGCTCTGCGATGGTGCGCTGCCCGACGGTGGTGACGACGCAGCAATCCGGCGCCGCTACAACGAACTGGTCAGGGCGCGACAGGTGCAGTTCATCACCTTTCACCAATCCTACGCCTACGAAGATTTCGTGGAAGGGTTACGCCCGACTACCGGTGAAGGCGAACAGGCGACCGGCGGGTTCCGGTTGGAGCCGGTCGCGGGTGTGTTCCGAGAAGTCGTCGCGCTCGCGGAACAGGCTCGTAAAGCAGCGGCCGAGGGCCGATATGGGGGCCGCTTCGACCTTGCCGGTCGACAGTTCTGGAAGATGAGTCTTGGTGCTAGCGGCACTGAGGACAACGTTTATAGTGCTGCGGTCGCAGGAAACTATGTCGCGTTGGGCTGGGGTGAAGACGTAGACTGGAGCAATCCTCGCTTTGCAGATTTTGAGGAGATGCGCAAAGAGTGGACGACGCGCTATCCGGAAGACAAGACACCAAGCCAGATTACTCAGCCCTATGTTCTGCGGAACAAGGTACGTGTCGGTGACCTTGTAATTGTCCCTTACGGAAACTCTGCGTTTCGCGCCGTAGGCGAGGTGACCGGGGACTACTATTTTGTACTAAGTGAAGACGACACATACAATCATCGGCGCAAGATTAGGTGGCTGCTGACGCCTGAGGAACCCTTGCCACTCGACACCATCATTGATGGCAAGTTCACCATGCGCACGCTGTATGAGATTCCCGAGAAACGCATCCGCAGAGAAGCGCTGACCAGACTACTCGGCGGGCTAAACGAGGCGGCCGGACCAACGCGACCCGACCAGTTTGTCCTGATAATCGACGAGATCAATCGCGCGAACATCTCAAAGGTGTTCGGCGAGTTGATCACTCTTATCGAGCCCGACAAACGGATCGGTGGTGAATACGAGCTTAGGGCAACCCTGCCTTATTCCAAATTAAGCTTCGGCGTGCCCGACAATTTGCACATTATTGGTACGATGAATACTGCCGATCGCTCGATCGCGCTGCTCGACACAGCCCTGCGGCGGCGGTTCGAGTTTCGCGAGCTAATGCCGCGACCGGAGAAGCTGCACACCGTCGACGGCCTCGATCTCAAGCTACTCCTCACGACCATCAACGAACGTATCGAGTACATCTTCGACCGTGAACACCAGATCGGGCACGGCTTCTTTATGCGATGCGAAAGCCGCGCCGATGTGGATGATGTGATGCGCCTCAAAGTAATCCCGCTGCTCACCGAATATTTCTACGAAGACTGGAACAAGGTGGCCGCGGTGCTGGGTGATGCGGACGAGGGGGACGGCAATCGCGAGGGCGGTTTCCTTGATCGGCGGCAGCTGAGAGCCCCAGCTGGATTAGGCGGCGACGATGAGCCGGCTCCGCGCTATCGCTGGCAGGTGCGCGACATGTTCGATTACGGCAAGCTCCGTTGATCCGGCGCACGATCCTAGAGTGGGAGAGCATCGCCTACGGCGCGGGTGAGGACGCGATCCCGCAGGCTGCAGCCGATCGCATCGCTGCGGTTGCGGCAGCGTCGCCGCTAGCGGGGCGCGGTGGGGGCGGGGTCTTAGAGCATGGCCGGAAGGCGCTTCGTGCGCGAGGCGTGGTAGGTGTCATTGCTGCGGACGGCTGCGCACTCGAAATTCTCCCAAAGATCGATGTTCCCGGCGAGACGGATAAGACGGCGCGGACCGGCGGCATCCGCAAGCGTTTGATTCACATGCTCGCGGTCGCGCTCGACATGCGAATTGAGGCAGGCGACGTCACCGATCATGATTACCAGCGCGAGACGTTGCTCGAGATTTCTGATCCGGCTGTTTTCCACGAAGCTCGTTGACGCGATCCGCCAGGGAATGCCGCGCCGCTATGTCGCCTGTGCCGACGATTTGCCGGTTCTGCGCGGACGGCTCAACGTCACGCGACAGTTCACAAAGTTCGCGGCAAGTCCTCAAAAGCTCGCCTGTCACTATGACGCCCTGAGCGAGGACATCGAGCTCAATCGCATCATGAAAGCGGCCGTGGTGCGGCTGGCGGAGATTGCGAGTTCGGCAGACAATCGCCTGAGGCTGCGCGAACTGGCCTTCGCATACGCAGAGGTGAGGAACATGCCGATCGCCCTACTTCGCTGGGATGCGGTTGTAATCGATCGGACGAACGCCCACTGGCAGCAGCTCCTGAGTCTCGCGAAGCTGTTGCTAGGAGAGCGCTTCCAAACTACGTCAAGTGGAGCGGCCCGCGGGTTCTCGCTGCTGTTCGAGATGAGCACGCTGTTTGAGGAATATGTCGCGCGGATGCTGTCTCGCGCGCTTGCAGGGACGGGCCGGAATGTCGTGGCACAAGGCGGTCGCCTCTACTGCCTAGAGACCAGTGAGGGCGCAAGACTCTTCCAAACCAAACCCGACATTGTTGTGAAGCGGAATGGGGTAGTCGAACAAGTGATCGACACTAAATGGAAGCGGATCTCGCGGCGGACTGAGGATCCAAAACAGGGCGTCGCTCAGTCTGACGTCTACCAGATGATGGCCTATGGCCAGCTGTACCAGTGCCCACGGATGATACTGCTTTATCCGCACCGTAGAGAGTTGGGCGATGGAGCAATCAATACGGTACATAGGATTGCGATCAAGGATCGTAGCGATCGGCTCCAACTCGCGACAATCAGGATCTCAACGAATAAGGGAACCGCGAATCAACTGCGAGAGCTTTGCTCGGGACACTTGAACTGGGATTAGGCCGGGCCTTGGCCGGAACGACTCCTCATGGCGCACCCTCCTGCCGTGGGAAGCGTGGGAAGGGCAGGGACGCGTCAGATATGTCCTGTTCGTTGGCCCGGCTGGGAATCACCCTTCTTGCGCAGAGGAGACGGCAAGGAGCGCGCCCGTCTCGCGAAGCGCCTGCATGCGATCGCCCTGCCTCAACCGCCCCTTCGGTCTGCCAAGCCGGACGCAAGCGTGCTAGCAACGGCCGAACGCAGCTCAAGAGACCGCTCCGCAGCCGATGACCAAGCTCACCGACGAAACCCGCGCTTCCCTCAAGAGCCGCACGCGCCTCGTCCATCTCGGGCGCGACGGCGAGCAGTCGCAGGGCTTCGTCAACGTGCCGCCGTTTCGCGGCTCGACCGTGCTCTATCCCGACGCGGCGACGCTGAAGAGCCGCAAGCAGCGCTACACCTACGGCACCCACGGCACGCCGACGACGGACGCGCTCTGCCGCCGCCTGGACCGATATTTCCGGCGCGGCGGGGACCGAGCTCGTCCCCTCGGGCCTCGCGGCGATCGTGGTGGCGCTGATGACGGCCGCTCTCAGCCGGCGACCACCTGCTGATGACCGACTCGGCCTACGGTCCGGCGCGCGCCTTCGCCAACGGCGACGCTGAAACGCATGGGGGTCGAGACGACCTTTTACGACCCGCGCATCGGCGCCGGGATCGAGGCGCTGTTCCGGCCGAACACCAAGGCCGTGCTGACCGAGTCGCCGGGCTCGCAGAGCTTCGAGATCCAGGACGTGCCGGCGATCGCCGAGGTCGCGCACGCGCGCGGCGCCTGCGTCCTGATGGACAACACCTGGGCGACGCCGCTGTTCTTCCCGCCGCACGCCCACGGCGTCGACATGGCGATCGAGGCCGGCACCAAATATCTCTCCGGCCATTCCGACCTGCTGCTCGGCCTCGTCTCGGCCAATGCGGACTGGATTCGCGCGCGCTGCAACACACGGCGAGCCAGATGGCGATCCCGGCCGGGCCGGAGGACGTCTTTCTGGCGCTGCGCGGCCTGCGCACGATGGAACTTGCGCCTGCGCGAGGCGGAGCGGCAGGGGCTCGCGATGGCGCGCTGGCTCGGCGAGCGGCCGGAGGTCCTGCGCGTCCTCCACCCCGCCCTGCCCGACGACCCGGGCCACGCGATCTGGAAGCGCGACTTCTCCGGCTCCTCGGGCCTTTTCAGCGTGATCCTGAAGCCCGTCTCGGAAGCCGCGGTCGCGGCCTTCCTCGACGGCCTCGAACTGTTCGGCCTCGGCTATTCCTGGGGCGGCTACGAGAGCCTGGTCATCCCGTTCGACTGCTCGTCCTATCGCACCGCGACCCATGGGCGCCCGGCGGCCCGGCGCTGCGCTTCAGCGATCGGCCTCGAGGACGCCGAGGACCTGAAGGCGGACCTCGACCGCGGCTTTCGCGCGGTTGAGGGCGACCGCTTGAGCGACGTGCGCGACTTCCTGATCGACACCGACACCGCCTCCGACGACGCCGTCGCGATCATCATGGCGCTGGCCGCGCCCGACGTGCGGGTGCTGGGGCTGACGACCGTCGCCGGCAACGTCGCGCTCGAGCAGGCGACCCGCAACGCGCTCTGTCACCGCGGAGGTCTGCGGCTCGGACGTGCCCGTCTATCGAGGGCGCCGGTGCGCCGCTCGTCGCGGGCGCTGCGCGACGCGCACTGGTTTCACGGGGCCGACGGGCTCGGCGACCACGGCTATCCGCCGCCGCAGCGCGCGCCCGAGGGCGAGCATGCGGTCGACGCCATCCTGCGGCCTCTCGCAGGACCATCCCGGGCTGACGCTGGTCACGCTCGGGCCGCTGACCAACATCGCGCTCGCGCTCGCCGCGATCCCGCGCTCGCCGAGCGGGTCGGCCGCTGCGTCGTCATGGGCGGGGCGCCGTGCTGCGAGGGCAACGTGACGCCGGCGGCCGAATACAACATCTGGGTCGATCCCGAGGCGGCGCGGGCCGTGTTCCGCTCGCCGCCTGCCGATCGAGATGGTCGGCTGGCACGTCTCGCGCGGGGCCTCGGTGCTGAGCGACGCCGAGGTTGCGGCGATCGAGGCGCTCGGCACGGCGAAGGCGCGCTTCGCCGTCGAATCGAACAGCCGCGCCCGCGAGGCCTATCAGCGTCCAGACCGGCGAGGTCGGCCTGTCGCTCGCCGACCCGACCGCGATGGCGGTCGCGCTCGACCGCTCGGTCGGCCTGACCTGGTCGCGCTGTCGCGTCGCGATCGAGACGCAGAGCGAACTCACCCGCGGCATGACGGTCGTCGACCGGCTCGGCGTGAACTCGGACGCGATCAACGCCGACGTCTGGGGCGAGGCGCGGGCGAGAGCGACGGCGCCGACGTGCTGTGGACCTTCGATTCGGCGAAATTCAAGGCGATGCTGCAAGACGCCTCGCGCTGGCGACATAGTACGCATCGACCATGGTCGCGCGCTGCGCCGTCGTAATCATCGAGAGCGCCCATGTGCTGAGCGCATGGACGACCGGCCGCAACCTCCTCGGCGACGCGACTTCGCCCTACCTGCTGCAGCACGCCGCAATCCCGTCCATTGGCGCGCAATGGGGGCCGGAGGCCTTCGCCGAGGCGAAGCGGCGCGACTGCCCGATCCTGCTGTCGATCGGCTACGCCGCCTGCCACTGGTGCCACGTGATGGCGCACGAGTCGTTCGAGAACGTCGAAACCGCCAATCGTATGAACGCCTTGTTCGTCAACGTGAAAGTGGATCGGGAGGAGCGTCCCGACATCGACCACATCTACATGACCGCGCTCCACGCCATGGGGCGAACAGGGCGGCTGGCCGCTGACCATGTTCCTCGATCCCGAGGGACGGCCGATGTACGGCGGCACCTACTGGCCGCCCGAGCCCGCGCTGGGGGCGTCCGTCGTTCCGGACAGATTCTCGAAGGCGTCGCCAACGCCTGGGCGACGCCGCCGTGACGATCTCGCGAGGAACGCGGCCGCGCTCGCGAGCCATCTGGCCGAGCTTTCGGCGCCGGCGCCCGGCGGCGATCTGACTCCGGCCGATCTGACCCGGGTCGGCGACGCGCTTCTCCGCGCCGTCGATCCGGTCCACGCGCGGGATCGGGCGCGCGCCGAAATTCCCCAACGCGCCGATCTTCCGCTTCTTCTGGAACGAGATGTTCCGCCGCGGCGATCCGAAATTCGGCGAGGCCGTGCGGGCGCTGCTCCTGGCGATGAGCGCGGGCGGCATCTACGATCATCTCGGCGGCGGCTATGCGCGCTACTCGACCGACGCCGAATGGCTCGTGCCGCATTTCGAGAAGATGCTCTACGACAACGCGCAGATCCTCGAACTTCTCGCGCTTCGTTCACGCCGACGAACCCGACCCGGTCTTCGCCGAGCGCGCCCGCGAGACGGTCGGCTGGCTGATGCGCGAAATGCGGGTCGAGGGCGCCTTCGCCGCCTCGCTGGACGCCGACCAGGACGGCGAGGAAGGCGCGTTTTACGTCTGGACGGAGCCGGAGATCGACGCCGCGCTCGGAGCCGGCCTCCGCGCGCTTCAAGGCGGCCTACGACGTCACGCCGCGGCGGCAACTGGGAGGGCCGCACGGTGCTGAGGCGGATCACGCCCCGGGGCTCGGCCGGAGGAGGAGGCCGACCTCGCGCGGCGCGCGCGAAACACTGTTCGCGCTGCGCGAGGGGCGCGCCAAGCCCGGACGGGACGACAAGGTTCTGGCGGACTGGAACGGCCTGACCATCGCAGCGCTCGTCCGCGCGAGCGCCGTGTTCGGCGAGCCGCAATGGCTCGTCGCCGCCCGCGCCGCGTTCGACTTCGTCCTGTCGACGCTGCGCGACGACGACGGCCGGCTCCTGCACGCCTGGCGCGCCGGACGCGCCGGCGCGCGCGCCATGCTCGACGACTACGCCGCCCTGGCGCGGGCGGCGCTTGCGCTGTTCGAGGCGAGCGGCGACCCGAACGACCTCGATGCGGCGATCGCGCTGGCGACCGAGGCGCTCGGCCTGTTCGGCGACGACGCCGGCGGCGTCTACCTGACCGCGAGCGACGCCGGCGACGTTCCCGGCGCGCGCCCCCGGCATGCCCACGACGGGGCGACTCCGTCCGGAGTCGGCCTTCTCGCCGAGGTCCTCGCCCGGCTCTGGCATCTGACCGCCGAGCCGCGGTGGCGCGCGGCGGCCGACGGCCTCATTCGCGCCTTCTCCGGCGCTCCGGAGGGAGTTGGCGGCAGCCCTCTCCTGCTCCTCGCCGCGGATCTGCTGGAGCGCGGCGGGTGCATCGTGGTCGACGGGCCGCTCGACGATCCGTCGCGCCCAAGCGCTCGCCGCCGCCGCTCTCCGCGTGTCCGATCCTGCGCTGACCGTCCTGCGTCTCGATCGGCGCCTGTGGCGCAGCGGCTCGCCGCGCGACGATCTGCCGCAGACGCGGCTCGCCTGTCGCCGATTCTCTGCCGCGGCCAGACGTGCAGCCTTCCGGTTGCGACGCCGGACGCGCTTGCGCAACTGGTCGCCGGTCCGATCTTGACCGCCCGCCGGCGCGCGAGCGACCGCAGAGCGCGCGAATGGTAGTCTTCGCCTGGACTTCCCTGTGTTGCGGCCAGGCGCCAGAAACAACGGTCATGACGCGGGGTATATTGATGACTCGGCAGTCAGGAAGGCCTAGCCGATTCGATTGAAGAGAACGGACGTATGCTGAAACTTTGTTTGCCTGAATGCGGTTTACAGAGAGACACACGCTTGTTAGCGGAGTATAAAGCGAGCAGGAGGATGCGACGCGTTGACCGGGAAAATCATTGTCGGGTTTGTGGCTGCCGCGGTTTCGTCCGCTTCGGCGGCGACCGTCAGTGTCGTCTATACGAAGATTGTTCACACCCGTAACATTGGACGCTGTCGTCCGGTCGCGGAAGTCGCGCCCAGTTCCGCGCCACGGTGCACGTCGTGCTGAACGCGAACGTAGGTTATTTCGATTCGTTCAAGGATTCCTCGTCTTCTGACGAGCGACGCTCCGGTGTGCCCGGGCGGGGAGAATTCCCAGCGTTGCGTGGTGGTCGGGCGCGCCTCGGACGTCCACGTCAAGATTTTGGGTTACACCTTGACCCTGCCCGCGATGTGGCTTGGCGGCGACAGCCAGGACACGGCCTCGAACCAAGACGGCCAATCGCCGTTCCAATTCAATGATTGTCCGGAGATCGTGGTCCACGTCGGACGCCGGCACGTTCTCCCCGGCAAACGCTTGCCTGGACTTCAGCCGGACAGCGGGACGGACGGGTCGAGCGGACCGCAAAGCCAGGAGCGGCTCCGGGACAAACAAGACCTCGGATGACGGGAGAGTGTTCAAAACCCGCCGGTCAGCCAGGGCGACAGCCAGGTGATCGAGGTCGAAGTCCTCACGTCGCCGTTTTCGACGGACATGGTTTCGCAACAACAGTATTGCTGATTTACTTCACGACCCATATCTCAATCCGCTGGGCCAGACGGCGTCGACTTCGCTGAGCGCTTCCCTACTGGGAGCAGACGACCAAGACTTCGCAGGAAACCATCATGGGTCGCGGATTGTCCGGCCGTCGGTACGGACTACGCGCTCCCGCCCGGTGGCTGTTCCCGAAGCGTCGACCTGGACGATGACGATCGCGGGGTTTGCAGCCCTCGGCCTCTTCAAACGGCGGCGGATCGCCGCCGCCTTCCGGTCCGTCCTAAAGCGCTGACCCGAGCGACGGCTCCTCAGGGCACCACGAAAGTCGCCCTGCCCTGCCCGGTGAGCGCCGCCGGAATGGCGCCGGGCTCGTTGACCGAAAAGACGACGATCGGGATGCCGTTGTCGCGGCAGAGAGCGAAAGCCGCGGTGTCCATCACCTGGAGGTTGCGGGCGATCGCCTCGTCGTGGGTGAGCCTTTCGTAGCGTTCCGCGCTCGCGTCTTTCTTCGGGTCGGCGGTGTAGATGCCGTCGACCTGGGTCGCCTTCATCACCGCGTCGCAGGAAAGCTCGCAGGCCCGGAGCGCGGCGCCCGTGTCGGTGGTGAAGAACGGATTGCCGGTGCCGCCGGCCAGCATGATGACGCGATTCTTGACCAGATGGGCGAGCGCCGCCTGGCGCGAATAGGGCTGGCAGAGCGACGGCATCGCCACCGCCGACAGCACCCGCGCCGGCTGGCCGATCTGCTCGAGCGCGCCCTCCATGGCGAGCGCGTTCATCACCGTCGCCAGCATGCCGATCGAATCGGCGCGCGCCCGCTCGATGCCCTTGTCGGCGCCCTGCAGGCCGCGAAAGAAGTTGCCGCCGCCGACGACCACGGCGACCTGCACGCCGAGGTCCGCCGCCGCCTTGAGATCGGCGGCCATGCGCTGAATGGTCTCCGCGTTGAGTCCGAACTTGTCCGGCCCCATCAGCGACTCGCCCGACAGCTTGACCACGACGCGATTGAACAGCGGCTTGAACGTCATGGCGCTCTCCTTCGGCGTCGATTCGCCGGACGCGGTCATGAAGCCGCGCCGCCGCTGGCCGCGCAATGGCGGAGGCGCGTGAACACAAAAAAAAGCGGCCCGAAGGCCGCTTTGCTTCGTCAGGCCGTCAGGCCTCTTCCGCCGGCTTTTCCACGCCCTCGCCGAGCGCGAAGCGGACGAAGCCGGTGATCGCGATCGGCGCGCCGACCGTCTTCTCGGCTTCCTTGACCGCCTGGGCGACGCTCTTGGCCGGATCGTGAACGTAAGCCTGATCGAGCGAGGCAGACCTCCTTGTAGAAGGTCTTGAGGCCGGATTCGACGATCTTCTCGATCACGTGCGGCGGCTTGCCGGCGTTCTTCTCGGCCAGCACCGAACGCTCGCGCGCGACCGTCGCCGGATCGACGCCATCGGCGTTGAGCGCGATCGGGCTCGCGGCGGCGACGTGCATCGCCACGTGCCGGCCGAGCGCGGCCAGCGCGTCGCGATCGCCCTTCGATTCGAGGCCGACGATGACGCCGATCCGCCCGAGGCCGTCGGCGATCTGGCCATGGACGTAATGGCCGATCGCGCCTTCCGACACGCGCAGGCCCTCGACGCGGCGCAGCGTCATGTTCTCGCCGATCGTGGCGATGGCGTTGGCGATCGCCTCCGACACGGTCCCGCCGCCCAGGTAGTGGGCGCCGAGCACCGTCGTCGGCGTCGACTTCGGGCGCCTTGTCGAGCGCGACCGCGACGACGCCGCGCACCAGCGCCTGGAAGTCGTCGTTGCGGGCGACGAAGTCCGTCTCCGAGTTGACCTCGACGACGACGCCGACGAGGTCCTCGACCGCCACGCCGACCAAGACCGTCGGCGGCGACGCGGCCGCTCTTCTTGGCGGCCTTGGCGAGGCCCTTCTTGCGCAGCCAGTCGACCGCGGCCTCGATGTCGCCGTCGGTCTCGCGTCAGCGCGTTCTTGCAATCCATCATGCCCGCGCCGGTCTTTTCGCGCAGGTCTTTCACGAGCCCAGCCGTGATCGCAGCCATCGACAATCCCTCACAGTTCGTCGCGCCACGGTAGCGACCGCAGCGCTGATCAGAACACACGCCCGGCCCGCCGCTTTCGCGGTCGGGCCGGCCGAACGCAGCCTCTTATCGGCTGCGGGCTTACTCGGCGGCGATCAGCGCGCGCGCCTGCTCGCTCCACTTGTCGCGGATGATGCGGCCGTTGAACTTCAGATCGGCGTCGAGCTTGGCGGCCTCGTCATCGGTCATCGCCGCGAGCTGCCAATAGTGGAACACGCCGTGCTCGTTCAGCTTCTTGACGATCTGCGGACCGACGCCGGTGAGCTTGGCGAGATCGTCAGGCGCGCCGCGCGGCGCGCTCAGGAGTTCGAAGCGATCGTCGGGTATCGTCGATCGACCGGCCTCGGACTCGACCTTCTCGGGCAGAACCTCGGCGAGCGGCGCTTCGGCCTCGCCGAGATCGACGCCCGCGGCGCCCTGACTGCGGCCGATGCCGTCGATGGCGGCGCGCGCCACGAGGTCGCAATAGAGCTGAATGGCGCGACCGGCGTCGTCGTTGGCCGGGACCGGAAAGCTGATGCCGTCCGGATCGCAGTTCGTGTCGAGAATGGCGATCACCGGGATCTTGAGGCGGTTGGCCTCCTTGATCGCCAGCGCCTCCTTGTTGGTGTCGATCACGAACACGAGGTCGGGCACGCCGCCCATGTCCTTGATGCCGCCGAGCGCCGTCTCGAGCTTTTCGCGCTCGCGCGACAGCATCAGGCGCTCCTTCTTGGTCAGGCCCTTGGCGCCCTCGGCCAGCAGCTCGTCGAGCTTGCGCAGCCGCGAGATCGAGCCCGAGATCGTCTTCCAGTTGGTCAGCATGCCGCCGAGCCAGCGGGCGTTGACGAAATACTGCGCCGAGCGCTTCGCCGCGGCGGCGATCTCGTCGGAGGCCTGGCGCTTGGTGCCGACGAACAGCACGCGGCCGCCCTTGGCGACCGTGTCGGAGACGGTCTTCAGCGCCTGATGCAGAAGCGGCACGGTCTGGGCGAGATCGATGATGTGGATCGAATTGCGCGTGCCGTAGATGTACGGCGCCATCTTCGGGTTCCAGCGGTGCGACTGGTGACCGAAATGCGCGCCCGCCTCGAGCAGCTGGCGCATGGTGAAATCAGGCAGAGCCATTGGAATTGTCGTCCTTGTCCGGTTGAGCCTCGGCGGATCAGTGAACGGCGAGGAGATCCTCGCCACCGGAGCGGAACCTTGAGCAGGAGCCGCTAAAATCCGCCTGTGGAATGGCGCGCGCATATAAGCGACGCGGGCGCCGAAACGCAAGCGTAGCTTCCGGGACGGCTTCCGACGGCCGCTGCGGGCGCGCCGGCGGTCGGACTGCCGCGTCCGCTTGTCGTCATACTGTCATGTCGGTCGGCCAACGGTCCGTCAGCGTCCCACTTGGGCGGGCAGGACGCATTTCCCATTGCTTCGCAATGGGAACAATGTGCTATGCGCGCCCGATCGGCCGCTTAAGTCGACTTTTCGCCGCTCGGCGCCGCACGGGAGCTACGCCGCATGTTGAACAGCATCGCCTCCGCCGGGCGGCGGGTTCTGCCGAACCAATGGGACCTGATCGCGTTCGCCGCGATCATGGCGGTTCTGACGGCGATCGCGCAGAGCTACCACGGCATCTCCGCGCCTCTGCCCGCGCCGAAGGAAGACATCATCTCGCTCGACTACGGCAACCTGCCGTACTACGCGCTGCGCACGGCGCTGCGGATGTTCGCGGCGCTGTTCTTCTCGCTCGTCTTCACCTTCACCTACGCGACGCTCGCGGCCAAGAGCCGGCGATGGGAGATGGTGCTGATCCCCGTCCTCGACATCCTCCAGTCGGTGCCGATCCTGGGCTTCCTGTCGTTCACCGTGACGTTCTTCCTCGGCCTCTTCCCCGGCAACACGCTGGGCGCGGAGCTGGCGGCGATCTTCGCCATCTTCACCAGCCAGGCCTGGAACATGGCCTTCTCGTTCTACCAGTCGCTGCGCACCGTGCCGCCCGACCTCGACGAGGTGGCGCGCGGCTTCCGGCTGACCGGATGGCAGAAGTTCTGGCAGCTCGAGGCCCCGTTCGCGATGCCGGGCCTCATCTGGAACACGATGATGTCGATGTCGGGCGGCTGGTTCTTCGTCGTCGCGTCGGAGGCGATCACCGTCGGCGACACCACCATCACCCTGCCCGGCGTCGGCTCCTACATCGCCAAGGCGAACGACGCCGGCGACTGGTCGGCGATCGGCGCGGCGATCCTGACCATGGCGATCGTCATTCTGCTCTACGATCAGCTGCTGTTCCGGCCGATCGTCGCCTGGGCGGACAAGTTCCGGGTCGAACTGTCGGCCAGCCAGGAGACGTCGTCGCTCCTGGGTGCTGAACATCCTCCAGCGCACCCATTGGGTTCGGCTCGCGTTCCAGCCGGTGTTCGCGGCGCTGCGCGGCGTTCAGCCTGCTGCCGATCCGCTTGCCGCGCTCTCGTTGCCGCAATCGAGACGATCGGACGCGGCGCCGTCGCGCATCCTCGACGCGCTCTGGATCCTCGTCGGTCCTGGCGGTCGCCGTCTACGCGGGATGGCTCACCGTCCAGTATATCGCCACCGAGGTCGGCTGGGACGAGGTCGGTCACGTCTTCGTCCTGACGTTCTACACCCTGCATCCGCGTCTTGCTGCTGATCCTGCTGGCGTCGCTTGATCTGGGTGCCGATCAGCGTCTGGATCGGCCTCAGGCCGCGCGTGGGCGGAGAGACTCCAGCCGATCGCGCAGTTCCTCGCCGCGTTCCCGGTCAACCTGCTGTTCGGCGCGACGGTCAGCCTGATCCTCGCCTACAATCTCAATCCGAACATCTGGCTGAGCTTCCTGATCATCTTCGGCACGCAATGGTACATCGTGTTCAACGTGATCGGCGGCGCGGCGGCCTTCCCCAACGATCTGACGGAGGCGGCCAAGAACTTCCACATCAAGGGCTGGCGCTGGTGGATCAAGGTCATGCTTCCGGGCGTCGCGCCCTACTACCTGACCGGCGCGATCACCGCCTCGGGCGGCTCGTGGAACGCCTCGATCGTCGCCGAATGGGTCAAGTGGAAGGACCACACGGTCGAGGCCCAGGGCGTCGGCTCCTACATCGCCGAGGCGACCGACAAGGGCGACTTTCCGAAGATCGTGCTCGGCGTCGCGATGATGTCGCTGTTCGTCACGATCTTCAACCGCCTGTTCTGGCGCCAGCTTTACGCCTACGCCGAGCGCCGGCTGCGCCTCTAGAGCTACGTCGCGCCTTGAACCGATTGCGAGCCTTCGAGGAGTTTCCCATGTTGGACACCGCCAGCGACGACGCTCCTGAACGTCGAGAACGTCAACCAGACCTACGCCACGGGCTCCGGCGAAGTCGCAAAAGCTCGTGCTCGACAACGTGTCGATGAGCCTGAAGACCGGCGAGATCGTCGCCCTGCTCGGCCGATCCGGGCTCCGGCAAGTCGACGCTGCTGCGCATCATCGCCGGCCTCAACCGTCCCACCAGCGGAACTGTCACGATCTCCGGCAAGCCGGTCGACGGGGCCGGCGGAGGAGGTGGCGATGGTGTTCCAGAGCTTCGCCCTGTTCCCCTGGCTCAACGTGCTCGACAACGTCGAGATCGGCCCGCGCGCCAACGGCGTGCCGCTCGAGGAGACGCGCCAGCGGGCGCTGAAGGCGATCGACACCATCGGCCTCGACGGCTTCGAATCCGCCTATCCCAAGGAGCTTTCCGGCGGCATGCGCCAGCGCGTCGGCTTCGCCCGCGCGCTCGTCATGCAGCCGAAGATCCTGCTGATGGACGAGCCCTTCTCGGCCCTCGACGTGCTGACCGCCGAGACGCTGCGCACCGACCTCCTCGACCTGTGGCAGGAAGGGCGAATCCCGATCAAGTCGATCCTGATGGTCACGCACAACATCGAGGAGGCGGTGCTGATGAGCGACCGCATCCTGGTGCTGTCGTCCAATCCCGGCCGCATCGCCTCCGAGATCCCCAACACCATTCCCCATCCGCGCGACCGGCTCGATCCGCCGTTCCGCGCCATGGTCGACAGCATCTACGCGCTGATGACCCAACGCGCCGATACGGCGAAGGCGGCGCAGACCGGCGGCGGCGGGCCTCGCCCTCTCCCTGCCCGACATCTCGACCAACTCGCTCGCCGGCATGCTCGAAGAGATCGCCGCGCCGCCCTACAACGGCAAGGCGGATCTGCCGCATCTCGCCAACTCGCTCGGCTTCGAGATCGACGACCTCTTCCCCCTCGGCGAAACGCTGCAGATCCTCAAGCTCGCGGACTTCGAAGAGGCCGACATCAAGCTCACCCCGCTCGGGCAGCGCTTTGTCGACATGGACGTCGACCAGCGCAAGAAGGTGATGGGCGAGCAGGCGCTCGCGAACATCCCGCTCGCCTCGCACATCAAGCGGGTGCTCGACGAGCGCCCGTCGCATCGCGCGCCGGCCAGCCGCTTCCGCGAGGAGCTCGAGGACTACATGTCCGAGGACTACGCCGACCGGACGCTGCGGACGGTCATCAATCTCGGCCGCTACGGCGAACTTTTCGCCTACGACGAGGCCGGCCAGACCTTCAGCTACGAGAACCCGGAATAGCGGGCGCGCCGCGCTGCTGCTTTGGTTTGACTTGTTCGGCCGGATGCGCTGCGATAACGCTATTGCAGCGCACAGCCGGCGCTCGAGCCGACAGGAGTTCCTTGATGACCGACACCAAAGCCACCATCAAGGTCGGCGAGAAAACCGTCGAAATGCCGGTCAAGGACGGCACGATCGGGCCGTCGGTCATCGACATCGGCAAGCTTTACGCCCAGACGGGCATGTTCACCTACGATCCGGGCTTCACCTCGACGGCGAGCACGGAATCGAAGATCACCTACATCGACGGCGACGCCGGCGTCCTGCTCTATCGCGGCTACCCGATCGACGAGCTCGCCGAGCACGGCGACTTCCTCGAGACCTGCTACCTCCTGCTCTACGGCGAGTTGCCGAACGCCTCGCAGAAGGCCGAGTTCGACTATCGCGTCACGCGCCACACCATGGTGCACGAGCAGATGACCCGGTTCTTCAACGGGTTCCGCCGCGACGCGCACCCGATGTCGATCATGGTGGCGTGCGTCGGCGCGCTCGCCGCCTTCTATCACAACTCGATCGACATCAACGATCCGCTGCAGCGGCAGATCGCCTCGATCCGCATGATCGCCAAGATGCCGACGCTCGCGTCGATGGCCTTCAAGTATTCGATCGGCCAGCCGTTCGTCTATCCGAAGAACGACCTCGACTATTGCTCGAACTTCCTGCGCATGTGCTTCTCGGTGCCGGCCGAGGAGTACAAGGTCAATCCGGTTCTGGCGCGCGCGCTCGACCGCATCTTCATCCTGCACGCCGACCACGAGCAGAACGCCTCGACCTCGACCGTCCGCCTCGCCGGCTCCTCGGGCGCCAACCCGTTCGGCTGCATCGCCGCCGGCATCGCCTGCCTCTGGGGGCCCGCGCATGGCGGCGCCAACGAGGCGGCGCTCAAGATGCTCGGCGAGATCGGCACGGTCGAGAACATTCCGAAGTTCGTCGCCCGCGCCAAGGACAAGAACGATCCGTTCCGCCTGATGGGCTTCGGCCACCGCGTCTACAAGAACTACGACCCGCGCGCCAAGATCATGCAGAAGACGGCGCACGAGGTGCTCGACGAACTCGGCGTCAAGGACGATCCGCTGCTCGAGGTCGCGGTCGAGCTCGAGCGCATCGCGCTCTCCGACGACTACTTCATCGAGAAGAAGCTCTATCCGAACATCGACTTCTATTCCGGCATCACGCTGAAGGCGATGGGCTTCCCGGTCGTCGATGTTCACCGTGCTGTTCGCCGTCGCCCGCACGGTCGGCTGGATCGCCCAGTGGAAGGAAATGATCGACGATCCGGAGCAGAAGATCGGCCGTCCGCGCCAGCTCTACACCGGCTCGCCGTTCCGCGAGTACAAGCCCGTCGGCACCCGCTGACGCCAGCCGCTCTCTGGCCGTCACGCCAGACCTCTTGTCCGGCGAAGCTGTCGCCGGACGGGTCCGCGCTATTCGGTCAGATGGGTTTCGACCCGCCGGTTCTCCGGACTGAAGGGGTTGGAAACACGCGGCCTGGACTTGCCGAAGCCCTTCGGCACGAAGCGCGAACCATCGAGCCCTTGCGAAGTCAGATAGGAAACGACGGCCTCGGCGCGCCTCTCGGAAAGGCTCTGGTTGTAGTCGTTGGGGCCTGTCGCGTCGGTATGGCCGTCAATCTCGAACTTCTCCCCTTGCAGCCTCGGGTCTTGCAGCGCCTTGGCGAACTCGTTCAGGTTTTCCATTGCCGCCTTGGTCAGTTTGTCTGAACCGAATTCGAAGTTGACCAGCAGATCGAACGGCTTGGGCGCGGAGGTCGGGCACTCGGCCTCCGTTCCAATACACATGCTTCGGGGCTCGCCAGCCGCCTTGGATTGTTTCTCCTTCACAAAGAGATCGACGACGCCCTGGGCCTTGTAGGCGGGATCGCCGTAAACAATACCGGGCGTCAAACAGATGGCGGCGGCTATAGACAACGATAAAAATCTGTTCATCTCAATATCCAGCAAAGCCACGACCTGCACTTCGCCGCTCCTTTTTATGTCATCTTGTCGATACTGCAAAGACGCCACGGCCGAAAAAGCACTTTGTATCGCATGGACAACTTCGCCGGATTGAGCAATAGTTGTGGCGTCGTGAAGGCGACTTGGCGCGCTAGGTCTTCATCCTTGTTTACCAATTATGTTCGCGGCTTAACTCTCGCGCTGCTCGTTGCCGGTTTCGCGACGGGGACGTCGTCTTGGGCGCAAACCGCGGCCGGAGGTCCGACTGGCGGCGGCAAATCCCCGGGCGGCAGTTCGGCCCCAAGCAGCAGTTCGACTCCCGGCGGCAGTTCGACCCCGGGCGGCAGTTCGACCCCGGGCGGTTCGACCACCGGCGGCGGGTCCGCCCCGAGCGGCGGTACGACCACAGGAGGCGGCTCGACCACAGGCGGTTCGACTGCCGGCGGCAGCTCGACCACGGGCGGCTCCGGCAGTTCCGCTCACTCTGCTCCCGTCGCTTCGCCAACGGGAGGGCGTGGTCCGGCGTTAATTGTCGCGCCGTCGCCGTCGCCTCCGTCCGTAACCGTCTCCAGTTGCGGCGACGGGCTCAGGCTCGAAACGCCCTCGCCAGGCGAGGATCCGACCAAGGCGGTTACGCGTCTTTCGAAGGCGACGGAGGCCTATCTGAAGGAATGCGCGTGCGTCACGCAGGAATGCGTCGCCGACGCCCTCGATGAATACGCCAAGGCGCTCGCCGTCGTCGCGCCGCGTCTGCCGAAGCCGCTCAGAAACCTGCCCAAGTTAGTCGCCGAAGCGGCCCATCGGGTGCGGATCGCCAAGACCAGGGCGGAGGCGGTCGCCGCGCTCGGCCATGCGATCGCCATCGTTCACAAGGATATTTCTCTGGTTCTGTCGGAAGATCTCGCCACGGGGGCGACCAAGCGGGAGAGCGGCGAATTCGGTCGCAGACACGTTGACCGTCGCGAGCGATGCGCTTGTGAACTCCGGCGGTCTTTAGTGCGGGATGCGAAAAGTGGATGCCGGTTTTTCGCAGTAAAGCAATACGGATTCAGAGGCGCCTCGGTTTCTGCACGAACGCCATAGCGGCGCTCAGCGGCCTCTTCGCGCTCGCCTCCATGCCGGCGAGCGCCGAGAGCCGATACGCTCTTGTCATCGGCAACGGCGCCTACAGAAACGCCCCGGCGCTCGCCAATCCCGCGAACGACGCGGAGGACATCGCGGCGGCCTTGAAGTCGCTCGGGTTCATGGTCACGGCCAAGGCCAATCTCGACCTGACCGCCATGCAACGTGCGATCCAGGAATTCTCGGCTCAGGCGGCCGCGGGGGACCTTTCGCTGTTCTACTATGCCGGCCACGGCCTCCAGCTCGGCGGCCGCAACTATCTCGTCCCCATCGGCGCGGAGTTGCACACGCTGAGCGACATCGAAACGCGGACGGTCGCGCTTGACCCGGTGCTGGCCGAACTCGGCAAAGGAAAGGGAAGCCATCTCGTTTTTCTCGACGCCTGCCGCAACAATCCCTTCGCCCGCGCCGGGCTCGCCTTGCCGGCGGCGGGGCTCGCTCGTGTCGGAAGACTTCCCGGCTTCTTCATCGCGTTCGCAACGCAACCCGACAACGTTGCTTTCGACGGCCAGGGCCGGAACAGCCCCTTCGCCACCGCGCTCCTTGGACATCTCGCGACTCCGGACGCCGACATCTCCAGCATGATGATCGCCGTTCGCAACGATGTGTTCGCCGCCACCGGCGGAGAGCAGGTTCCCGCCGACAAGTCCCTGCTGACGCAGCAAATCTATTTCGCCGGAACGGCCGAGGAGCCGCTCGAGACGCAGCTCTGGCGCCTCGCGGGCAAGGATCGCGATCGCAATCTGCTCGCGGCCTACCTCGACCGCTACCCGGACGGACCGCACGCAGCCGACGTCCGCTCGCTCCTCGCTGCGTCGGGGACGGTCCCGGCGACAAACCCGCGTCCCAGGCGCGATCTTGAGAGCGCGTTGTGGACTCTCGCCCGCAGCGAGCGGCAGCCGCGACTGGCGGAGCTTTATCTTGCGCGCTACCCGAACGGCGCGCACGGCGACGACGCAAGAGCGCTGATCGCAAGCCTGCGATCAGCGGAGCAACAGTCCGCATCGCCTGAACTCTCCTGCGAGCGCTTCGCCACCCATCCGCACGACGCGACCGCCAACATGAATGGCGTCGAGATGGATGTTCTGAGACGGAACGCCGGGGTCGCCGTCGACTTCTGCAGTCAGGCCGCGGCAGCGCATCCGGAAGTGGCGCACTATCAGGCGCTGCTCGCGCGCGCGACCTTCGCCGCCGGCAGCTACGAAGAGGCGCTTCAGCCTCTACCGCAAGGCGGCGGATGCGAACGACACGCGCGCCATGGTCAGCCTCGGCCTCATTCTCGAGACGGGCGACCACGCGCCGAGGGACCTTCAGGCGGCCTACGCCCTCTACGAAAGAGCGGCCGAGCGCGGCAGCGCCGACGGGGCGCTCGATCTGGCCGTCGCGCTCGTCAAGGGCAAGGGAATCGCGGTCGACATCCCCCGCGCGCTGGCGCTCCTTCAGAAGGCGTCCGACGCAGGCTCGGCGCGTGCGACCTATGACCTCGCGGCGCTGGTTGCGAGCGGCGTCGCGGGGAAGCCCGCGGGCGACGCGCTCACCCTCTTCGGCCGCGCGGCCGCGGAGGGGTATCCGCAAGGCTACCGCGCCGCCGCCGTGCTGCTCGACGAAGGCCGCGGCGCGCCGAAAAATCCCGCCGCGGCCGCCGAGTATCTGCTCCGCGCCGTGTCCGCCGACGCCGGCGAAGCGCAGGCCGAACTCTCGGGCAAGACGCAGACCTGGACGCCGGAAACGGTCAAGGCGATTCAGACCCGGCTCAAGGCCGCCGGATATTACGCCGGGGCGATCGACGGGCGCAGCGGCGCCGCTCTCGAGCCGGCGCTCAGCCGCTGGCGTCTGCTTGGCGCGCCGCAGAAAACCTAAGGCCTCACCACGCGACCGGCCGCCCGTCGCGGAAGAATCCGCCGGTCGGGCCGCCGTCGGGCAGGTCAACCGCCCAAAGCACGCTCCTCCCGCCGTCAGCGACCGGCCGCCCGCCGGCGCCGCCCATGTCGGTCGCGACCCAGCCCGGACAGACGGAGTTGACCAGCACGCCGCTCCCCGCGAGGTCGCCGGCCAGGACACGGGTCAGCGCGTTGAGCGCCGCCTTCGATGTCGCGTAGGCCGGCGTCCCGGCCCCCATCGACGCGAGCGATCCCGAGCCGGACGAGACGTTGACGATCCGGCCCCAGCCCCGCGCGCGCATCTCCGGGGCGAAGGCCTGCGCCATCCGCCAGGCGCCGAACAGGTTGGTCTCGAACGCCTCGCGGACGATGCGCCAATCGGCGTTCAGGGCGGTCTCCCAGGTGTCGTAATGGACGCCGGCGTTGTTGATCAGGACGTCAACCGGGCCGATCGCCGCCGCGAGACGCAACGGCGCATCCGGATCGTTCACGTCGAGCGCGACGGGGCTGACGTCGCCGCCGAGACGGCGCGCCGCCTGATCGCCTTTCTCGTAGTCGCGCGCGCCAAGGAACACGCGCCACCCGCGCGCGCCGAGCTGGCGGCAGACCTCGAGCCCGATGCCGCGATTGGCGCCCGTGACCAGCGCGACGCGCCGTACGACTTCATCTGCCATCGTCATCGTCCTTTCGCGCGTTCGGCCGCCACGGCGACGAGGCCTCGATCGCCGATCTCCTGCGTCATCGCAAAGGTCATGGCGGTGACTTTCCAGCCGCCCTCGAACTTCCGCAGCGTCCAGCGATAAACGCCGATCGGCCGCCAGAGTTTATCTCCGATCCAGTGGCGGCCGTCGACCAGCGCGGTCGCGTCCGCGGCGTCGCCATCCACACGCGCCTCGACATGGCGAAGCTCGTGCCGCGTCGCATCGAAGCCGGGCACAAGGCCGCGCCATGCGTCCATCAGCGCCGCGGGCGTCGTCCGCTGCGCCTCGCCGCCCCACAGGCTCGTGTAATCGATCAGGATGTCCGGGGCGAAGGCCGCTTCGGCCAGTTCATAGCGGCCGAGGTCGACCGCCAGCGGGATCGACGAGACGACCGCGATCACCTTGGCGTTTTCCGGCTTTCCAGCGGGGGACAGGGCGTCGGTCATGGGCGCTCTTGAGGCTTCGCCCTCAGGATGGCGGCGAAGCTGCCGGAACGCAAGCGGACGGGGAATCGCCGTCAGGCGTCCGCGAAGGCCGGGCATGCCCCGCAGCCGCCCATCATGTCGCAGGACCCCGCCATCGCCGGCGCGGATTCGTCGCCGCCCTTGCTCGGCGCGGCGATCAGCGAAAGCTGCTGCTCGAGGTCGGCGCTGGCGCAAGCTTCGCACGCGGGCGTTTCCCCGGACATGACGAGGGTGGAGAATTCCTTGCCGCAGTCGCGGCAGCGATAGGCGTAGATGGGCATGAATGCGTTCCAGAGCGATAACCGTTGTCGCACCCTTTGCGTGATGTCACAGATATACACAAGGGCGCGGATGGTCGCGGCCCTCGGGAGGTCAGCCGCTAATGGCCAAGCCGCTTCTCCGCCTCCGCGACGAGCTTTGCGCGCTCGGCGAGGATCGGCGCCAATCGCGTCTTGACCGTTTCGACCACCGCGGGCGGCGCCGTTTCCGGATCGCCTGCTTGGAACGGCGGCGCAGGCGCGTATTCGAGATTGAGCTGGATCGCCTGGGCGGTCGCGTCCCCCGCCAGCTCGGCGAGGAGCGCAAGGCCGAAATCGATCCCCGCGGTTGCGCCTCCCCCAGTCATCAGCCGACCGTCTCGCACGATGCGCTGGCTGACCGGGATGGCGCCGAGGGGCGCAAGCAGATCGAGCGACGCCCAGTGGGTCGTCGCCCGCTTGCCGATCAGCAGTCCGGCCGCGCCCAGAACCAGCGCGCCGGTACAGACGGAGGTGACGTACCGGGCGCCCTCGGCCTGCGTGCGGAGAAAGGCGAGGGTTTCGTCGTCGAGCAGCAGCGGGTTGATCCCCGCCCCGCCCGGCACGCAGATCACGCCGAGTTGGCCGCAATCGGCAAAGGTCGCGTCGGGCTTCAGGCTCAGCTTGGTCGAGGACAGGACGGGGTCGAGCGTCTTTCCGATCAGCCGCACCCTTGCTCCCGGCCAAGTCGCCAGCACCTCGTAGGGCCCGGTCAGGTCGATCGCCTGGACGTTCGGAAACGCTCTTATAGCGTTAGTTGTTGGTACACGCCGTGGCCGAGTGCCGATAGCATCCAGCTTTGTGGATTGATGGGTTCGGCAGAGGCTTCGAGCGCTCGGCGCCAGCCCAGATAGTTGGGCAGGTTTCTCGTGGCGACGCCGTGGAAGCGGCGCAGCCACTCCTTGAGACGCGAGTGGTAGGCATTGACGTTGTTGATGTGGATATCGGGCGCGCCGGGCAGCGGCTTTCCCGGGGCAGGGACCACGCGGACGGGAATTTTGGCGCGTCGCGCGAAAGCCCGCAAAGGGCGTCCACCGTCGCAGACCAGCAGGTTGGCTGGCGACATGGCGCTCGAGAGCGCCTGGGTTATGCACAGGGCCGTGTCCTCGGGCAGGACGGCGTCGGTCGTGGCGCCGGAACGGTCGCGGGCCACGAGAACGGGGATGTTGTCGGAAAAGGCGCCCGGATGTCTCGCCTTGCCGCCGCGCTTGCGGGCTTTGCGCGCCAGACCCGAGCGCCGGCCTTTGAACAATTCGAGGATGAACGTTTCGTCCGCTTCCACAATCCCCTGCAAAATCTGCGGCTTGTCCAGCGCCGGGGCGCTCAGGAACCGATGCCGCCACCGATAGGCCGTGGTCGGGTGGACGCCGCAGCGCTCAGCCGCCTTCGCGAGGCTGACGCCCTCGATCATCGCCTGCGCCTGGTCAAGCCAGCGGTCCTTCTTGCGCAACCGGGCCATCGCCGTCCCGGTCGCGGCGTTGAAGGTGCGCCCGCACGACTTGCAGCGATACCTCGGCAACCCATGCGATCGACCCCAGCCGATCATCTCTTCGGCGCCGCAATGCGCGCAGCCGAGGCGATCGACCTTCTGCTCGCCAATCGCCGCCAACTCGTCCCGCTCGGCCCTCGAAGCCTTTCGTTCGCCCTTTCCAGTCGACGACGCCGGATCGGGCCGAACCTCGGAAGACGGAGGGGCGCCGGTTTCACCGGGTCGCCGCGCAAATTCCCAAAGTTCGGCGAACGCCAGCGCAATCTGCTCGCCGCTCAACCGTCCCATCCCCGAAAGCCAACCGGCAAACTCGCCCGTATCCATCGCCAATCCCCTTCGCTTTCGGACAGATGCTCCGCTCCTTACCACATACAACAAGGATGCCGATTTCGATCGGGCGCTTGTCTGGCATGGGGCCTTTCCTATTCGTTGAAAGATCGATTAGGGGGCTGGGCTGTGGTTTCGTCAACGGCGCGACTACGAAAATCCCGTGGCTTCCTCATTCTGGCGCTGGCCTTCCTTCGACGGCAGAATATTGACAAAGTCGATAATTTTAAGCTACTGATATCAAATTGACAGATTGGAAAGCTATCGCGCCGGGTCTGCAGGCCGACCTTATCCGAAAACGAAGAACGCCAGGAGATTTCCCATGAGTTACGCCGTCACCGGCGCCAGCGGTCAGCTCGGCCGGATCGTCGTCGAGAAATTGAAGGCCAAGGCTCCCGCGTCCGAAATCACGGCGCTCGCGCGCTCGCCGGAAAAGGCCGCGGACCTCGGCGTCCCGGTTCGCCAGGCCGACTACGCAAAGCCGAAAACCCTCGCGAACGCGTTGGTCGGGGTCGACGTCCTGCTGCTGATCTCGTCGAGCGAGATCGGCCAGCGCGCTCCACAGCACCACAACGTCCTCGCGGCGGCGAAGGCGGCGGGCGTCAAGCGCATCGTCTATACGAGCCTGCTCCATGCCGATACGTCGCCGCTCAACCTCGCGCCCGAGCACCTAGAGACGGAAGCGGAACTGAAGAGCCTCGGGATTCCGTTCACGGTGCTGCGCAACGGCTGGTACACGGAGAACAACACGGGCTTCGCCAAAGGCGCGCTTGCAGGCGGCGCCTTCATCGGCGCGGCCGGCGAGGGGCGGATTTCCGGCGCGACGCGCGCCGACTACGCCGACGCCGCCGTCGTCGCGCTGACGGACGCGAGCCACGCCGGCAAGGTCTACGAGCTCGCCGGCGACGACGCCTACACCCTTTCCGATCTCGCCGCCGAGATCTCGCGCCAGACGGGCAAGACCATTCCCTACAAGAACCTGACCGAGGCCGAATACGCGGCGGCGCTGAAGGGCTTCGGCCTGCCCGCGTTCCTTGCCGAGGCGCTGGCGAGTTGGGACCCGCTGATCGCCAAAGGCGTGCTGTTCGACGGAAGCCGAACGCTTTCGCGTCTGATCGGCCGCCCGACCACGCCGCTCTCGACCGCGGTCGCCGCCGCGTTGGCGTAAAGGGGGGGCGCCGCCCCGCGCGATTGGGTCGCCAATTCGGAGACCAGCTTGGTTAACCAGCCCCCAATGATCTAGGATTTCGCCCTGAGGGGCGCGACGGGCGTCCTTGACGAACAACTCCGCTGCGTGCGATTTTCGTTCGTCGGCGTCGCCTCGAAGCCGCCGCCGAAAGGGTTCCGGATCGATGGCCCGAGACTATGTCGCGAACAATCTGGAACATCCCCGGCTCGATCGGCTGTTTCCCAATATGGCCGAGTTCGACCGGAGCGTGACGACCTGGCCGTGGCTCAGGCGAGACATCGATCATCCCTACCGGGCGGACCGGCGCAATCCGATCGTCGGGTTCATCAACCGCGACGAGGCCTCGATCCTCTACGCCAACGCGCGGCTCTTCGCCGGACGAGCGGGGCTCGAGATCGGCGCCTGGCGCGGCTGGTCGACCGCCCATCTCATCGCCTCGGGCCTCGGCTCGCTGCACGTCGTCGAACCGCTGCTCGCGGATCCCGAGTGGCGGGCCGAGTTCGAAACCGTGGTTCGCGGCGCCGGCGGCGCGACGACGACCATCCTCGTTCCCGAGACATAGCCCGGAGGCGGTCGCTTCGCCTCGGCGAATCCGGCGCGCGTTGGTCGTTCGTCTTCATCGACGGCGACCACGACGGCGAGGCGCCGACGCGCGACGCGCTCGCCTGCGATGCCCTACCTCGAGCCGACCGCGATGGTCCTCTTCCACGACCTCGTCTCGCCCCATGTGGCGAAAGGCTTGCGGGCGTTCGAAGCGGCCGGCTGGAGCGTCATGGCCTATCAGACGGCGCAGATGGTCGGGCGTCGCCTGGCGCGGCGACGTCGCGCCGGTCGCGCACAAGCCGGATCCGACGCAGAGCTGGAGCGTCCCCGATCACTTGCGCGGGATTCCGATCGCCGGCGCGCGGCTGAGGCTGACGACAATCGAGAGAGGGAGGCGAAGCATGGTTTCGACTTTCGGCCGCAAGGCCGTCTGGACGGTTGCGGCGGCGCTCTGCGGGCTCGCGGCCGCCGGCGCTCGCCGACGACGCGCAGATCGCGCGCGGCAAGTATCTCGTGTCGATCGCCGGCTGCTCCGATTGCCACACGCCGGGCGGCTTGCTCGGCAGCCCGGACATGAAGCGCTATCTCGGCGGATCGGACGTCGGCTTCTCCATCCCCGGCCAGGGCGTGTTCGTCGGCAAGAATCTGACGCCGGACGCCGAGACGGGCCTCGGCAAATGGACCGCCGATGCAGATCGTCACCGCGATCCGCACCGGCAAGCGGCCGGACGGGAGCGAGCTCAGCGGCGTGATGCCCTCGCCGTCGTTCGCGCATCTCACCGACGACGACGCCAACGCGATCGCGGCGTTCCTCAAGAGCCTGCCGCCGGTCCACAACAAGATCGTGTCCTACAAGTCGGCGGACAACGGTTCCGATCGCGGTCTCGGCGGTGCTGCCGCCTGAGGTCTACAACGCGCTGCCGGCGTCGCAGAAGTAGACGCCGCGCTTCCGCCGGCAAGCTGCGGGAAGCGACGTCGGCCGCATCAGTTCTTCGGCCTGAGGTCGAGCCCGACGCCCTTGTTGACGAATTGCAGCGTGTAGGCCTTCTTGTAGTCGATGCCGTCCTTGACGACGCCGGCCTTGACCATCTTGTCGTAGAAGTCCTTCCAGCGCTCGTCGGTCATCGCGCCGATGCCCTTGGTCAGCGTGTCGCCGGAATCGACGATGCCGTATTCCTTGAGCTTGGCGATCGAGAACGCGATCTGCTCGTCGCGTCATCTCCGGGTTCTCCTTCTTGATCGCCTCGTTGGCCTTGGCATTGTCGCCGTAGAGATAATGATACCAGCCGATCGCGGAGGCGTTGACGAAGCGCTGCACGATATCCGGGTTCTTCTCGACGATCTCCCGGCGCGTCATGATCTGGGTCGAATAGGTGTCGTAGCCGTAGTCGGCGAGCAGGAAGACGTTGGGCTTGAAGCCGCCCTGCTGCTCGACCTCGAACGGCTCGGAGGTGACGTAGCCCTGCTGGATCGAATGCTTGTCGACGATGAACGGCGCCGAGTTGAAGTTGTAGGGCTTGATGTTCTCGTCCTTGAAGCCGTAGGCGACGCCGCATCCAGGCCCAGAACGTGTTGATCGCGCCGGCGCTGACGAAGGCCGGATTGGCGTTCGGCAGGTCCTCCCACTTGTCGAGGCCGACGCCGGGATGCGACATGAAGCACTGCGGATTCTTCTGGAAGTCGGCGGCGACGGTGATGGTCGGGATGTTGTTCTGCACGTTCGAGGAAGTCGCCGATCATGTCGCCGCCCATGAAGAACTCGATCTTGCCGGCGATCAGCAGCATGCCGCCGTTCGACGCTCGGGCCGCCCGGCAGGATGGTGACGTCGAGACCGTATTTCTCGTAGGTGCCGTCGACCAGAGCCTGATAATAGCCGCCCGCCTCCGGGTCGGCGAGCCAGTTGGTGCCGAACGTCACCTTGTCGAGCGCCAGGGCCGGCCCGGCGAGGCCCAGCGTCCCGAGCAAGCCGGCGATGATCGCAACGCGCATCCGAGACTTCTCCTTACATTCCGCTCCGGAGGCGCCGAAACGCATGCGATGCCTCCCCATCTTTTCGGAGAGGCGTCGACTTCCGCGCGCGTCTTTCAAGCGAGCGGCGCTCTGCGAGCCCCCTTCGAGGGGGTACCATACGAATGCGATTCGCGCCCGTCGATTCGAAAGTTCACGAACATGTCCTGCCGGTCGTCCTCGACAGCCCCGGTCAAGACGCTGTGCCCGCCGGCTGAGTCTTGCGATGGCGACATCCGCCATGAACCGGAGTCACCGCATGCGCATCTGGATCAAGGACCCGCTCGCCATTCTCGCGCCCGACGCCGAGCGCGGACTCGTCGTCGACGGCGCCGAGATCGTCGAATGCGTCCCGCGCGGACGCTCGCCCGCGGCGCCTTGCGGGCTGACGTTCGACGCCTCCCGCCATGTCGTGCTGCCGGGCCTCGTCAATACCCACCATCATTTCTATCAGACGCTGACCCGCGCCCATCCCGCGGGCGAAGGCAAGGACCTCATCCCCTGGCTCGTGGCGATGGAGCGGATCTGGGACCGGATGACGCCCGAGGCGCTGAGGCTCGCCGTCCGCATGGCGCTGGTCGAGCTCCTGCTGTCGGGCTGCACGACGACGGCCGACCATCACAATCTGTTTCCGCCGGGCCTCGAGAACGCGATCGACATCGAGGTCGAGGAGGCGAAGGCGCTCGGCTTGCGGATGACGGTGACGCGCGGCTCGATGGGCATTTCCGAGAAGGACGGCGGCCTGCAGCCCGACTCGATCGTGCAGAATTCGGACGCGATCCTCGAGGACAGCGAGCGCGTGCTGCAGCCTCTACCACGATCCGAAGCCCGGCGCGATGATCCGCGTCGCGCTCGCGCCCTGCTCGCCGCTCGCGGTGCCGCTAGCGGGTGCTCGGCGAATCGGCCGCGCTCGCGGACGCGCTACGACGCGCGCCTGCACTGCCACCTCTGCCAGTCGCCGGACGAGGACGCCTACGCGATGGAGACGTTCGGCAAGCGCTCGGTCGACCTGCTGGAGGAAGCCGGCTGGCTTTCGCCCGCGAACCTGGGTCGCGCACGGCGATCCATTTCAACGCCGACGAGATCGGGCGGCTCGGCCGCGCCGGGGTCGGCGTCTGCCATCTCGCGTCGTCCGACATGGCCTTCGGCGTCGGGATCTGCCCGACGCAAGGAGCTCGAAGCGGCGGGCGTCGCCATCGGCCTCGGCGTCGACGGCTCGGCCTCGAACGATTCCTCGAACATGATGGAGGAGGTGCGCCATGCGCTGATGCTGCAGCGCGCTGCGCTACGGCCACGCCGCGGTCAGCCCCGTACGACGCGCTGCGCTGGGCGACGCGAAGGCGGCGCCCGCTGCCTCGGCCGCGACGACATCGGCCGGATCGGCGCTGGGCCTCGCAGGCCGACCTCGCGCTCTTACCGCTCGACGAGCCGCGCTTCTCCGGCGCGCAGGACCCGATCGCCGCGCTCGTCCTCTGCGGCGCCCACGCCGCCGACCGCGTCATGGTCGCGGGCCGGTGGCGGGTGATCGACGGGCGGCCGGAGGGCGTCGACCTCGACGGCGCTGATCGCCAAGCACAAGGCGGCGGCGCAAGGCGTTCGCGTGAGACGCCGACGGGGGCCAGCAAGTGAAATGGCCTCGGCCCAGGACCGGCCTTCCGGCAGTCGATAGGTCCGTGGCGATTGAACGCGCGGCGCAACTATGGTTTGACGATGTGCGTGGGCCGCAAAGCGCCAGTCCAACGCTTCACAGTTCGGGGGCTGATCGTTGAACCAGAGCCGCGCCATCGCCGCGGGCGTCCTTATGCTTGCGCTCGCCGGCTGCGCGGGCCGGCCGAGCGGCAACCTCGTCGTCGTTTCGGCCCCTCAGCCGCCGGGCGCCAGCACCGTCGACATGCTGGTGGCGACGACGCGCGCCGAGGTCGCCGAGCCGGCCGGCGTCATGTTCGGCGGCGAGCGCGGCCGTGGTCTGCGCTTTCGCCGACATCGCCGTCTCGATCCCCCCGACGCGGTGCGAAAGATCGGCGACGTCCAATGGCCGTCCCATCCGCCCGGCGATCCCGCCCATGATTTCGTCACCGTGCGCGCCGACGAGCTCGATCTCAAACAGGCGGTCGCCGACTTCGACAGCCGGCTGATGAAGCTGAAGCCGTCGGAGCGGCATGTGCTGTTGTTCGTGCACGGCTACAACACCCGCTTCGAGGAAGCGGTATACCGGTTCGCCCAGATCGCGCATGACGCGGGCGCGCCGGTCGTGCCGGTGCTGTTCACCTGGCCGTCGCGCGGCCAGCTGTTCGACTATGTCTACGACCGCGACAGCGCGACCTATTCGCGCGACGCGCTCGAGGCCGTGCTCCAGGCGATGGCGAAGGACCCCAACGTCAGCGCGATTTCCATTCTCGCCCATTCGATGGGCAATTTCGTCACGGTCGAGGCGCTGCGGCAGATGGCGATCCGCAATCGCGGGCTGTCGCCGAAAATCAAGGACATCATGCTCGCTTCGCCCGACATCGACTTCGACGTGTTCCGCCGCCAGATCGCGGAAATCGAGGCGTCCGACAAGTCGCCGCCCGTGACGCTGTTCGTTTCGGAGGACGACAAGGCGCTCGCCGCGTCGAGCCTGGTTGCGGGCAACGAGCCGCGGCTCGGCGAGATCGACCCGCACGCCGAGCCCTACAAGTCGATTCTCGAACAGGCGCGGCGTGAATGTGATCGACCTGACCTCGGTCCAGTCG
Organism: uncultured Alphaproteobacteria bacterium; assembly: GCA_963783275.1. Taxonomy (GTDB): domain Bacteria; phylum Pseudomonadota; class Alphaproteobacteria; order Rhizobiales; family Beijerinckiaceae; genus Roseiarcus. Next base: position 318,362 of record CAWANA010000002.1, read on the forward strand.
GAGGACCCGATCAACCATGGCAAGTTCGCGCAAAGCGAGGTCGTGACGACGATCGGCCGCCGCCTGTCTGCGGGGCAGACGCTCAACGACGCCAAGGCGACGCTCGGCGAACGGATCGGCGGAGTGGCGCAAAACGCCGCCGGCACGCTCGGCAAGGCGGCGACGCTCGCCGTTTCCGCGCCCGTCGCCCTCATCGACCCGAATACCCGCGAAACGCTGGAAGACCAGGCGGTCGCGCTCGGCAGGTCGGCGAAGGAGACGATTGCTTCGCCGGTCGCCGCCGTGACGTCCGGGAGGGCTTCCGCCCGCTGCAAGGAGCCGGCGAAATCCGACGAGAGCGCGGACGCCGAAGCGTCCGCCTCATCCGGACGAGCCGAATGCGCGCCGACGCGGCCTGTGGCGGCGCGGTGATCGCAACCCATCTCGACGAGAGGCGCGGGCTCCGGCTCGGACGATCCGGCGCTCTGGCCCCCTAGGCGCCCTGTCGCGCCCCGCGCCGCGCCGCGATCGTCTCCAGCACCGCGCGCGCGGCGTGGGCGCTCGGCGCGCCGCCGTCGGAGAGGCGCATCGCCGCATCGAGCCGCGCAAGCGCCTCGACCTGCGCGGCGCGCTCCGGGCCGTCGCGCATGATCGCGGCCAGTTCGGCGGCGAGCGTCGCGGGCGTGCAGTCGCGCTGCAGCTTCTCCGGGATCGCCCGGTCGGCGAGGATCAGGTTCGGCAGCAGGATCGAGGGGACCTTGATCAGGATACTTGAGCTGCTCCTCGACGATCCCGACCTTGTAGGCGCCGACCAGCGGGCACGCCGGCGAGCGCAAGCTCGAGCGTCACGGTGCCGGAGGCCGCGAGCGCCGCGCGCGCGGTGCGGAACGCCTCGTATTTCGCCGCTTCGCCGAGCACGATCCGCGGCGCCACGGGCCACAAGGCGGCGCGCGCGCGCGAACCTCCTCCTCGATATGCGGCAGGGTCGGCAGGACGGCCGCGAACGGCCCGATCGCCGTCGCGCAAGGCGCCGAGCGCGCCGCCGAAATCGGCCATCAGCCGGCGGATCTCCGAGCGGCGCGAGCCCGGCAGCACGACGAGCACGCGGCGGCTCGGCGTTGCGGCGGCGCGCCTCGTCGCTCGTTGGGCCGCAGCTCGTCGAGCCGCTCGATCAGCGGATGGCCGACATAGACGCAGCGCGGGCCGCCGAGCCGGACGATAGGCCTCGGGCTCGAACGGCAGCAGGCCGAGCACGCAGTCGACATAGGCCGAGCATCGCCTTCGCCCGGCCCGGCCGCCAGGCCCAGACGGTCGGGCTGACGTAGTCGACGATCGGCAGATCGGGCAGCGCCTTGCGCACCCGGCGCGCGACGCGATGGGTGAAGTCGGGGCTGTCGATGATGACGAGCGCGTCCGGGCGTTCCGCGACGATCGCCTCGGCCGTCTCGCCGGATGCGCTCGAGGAGCGTCGGCAGGCGGGCGATCACCGGCAAGATCCCCATGACCGCGATGTCGCTGATCGGAAACAGGCTTTTCAGGCCCTCGGCCTCCATCGCCTCGCCGCCGACGCCCGATGAACGCGACGCCCGCCGGATGCGCGCCTCGCGGAGCGCGCGCATCAGCTTGAAGCCGAGCTGGTCGCCGGAATGCTCGCCCGCGACGAGCGCGATGCGCAGCGGGCGACCCGGCTCGACCGCTCACGCCGGAAATCCGACGATGAACAGGCCCGCCGCGTCGGCCTCGCGGATGCAGCGCTCGCGCTCGACGATGAGAACCGCGCCCGGCCGCGAGCGCCAGCCCGCGCAGCTGCGCCCGCGCCGCGCCCGCGACCGTGTCGGGGCCGATCGCCGGCATGTCGAGCCGCAGGTCCTGCCCGCGCTTCGGCGCCTTGACCAGCACGCCCGCCGGCCCCTTGAGCCGCAGCCGGCCGCTCTGCGCGCATCTCGGCGACGCGCGCGAGCATCGCGTCGGTGCCCTCGGCCGCCTCGATCGCCAGCACCCGGCCCGCCGCGACGACCGCGCACTGCCCGGCGTCGAAGTCGGACAGCGCGCCGAGGAGCCGCGCGCCGAAGGCGATGTCGGCCTCGTCCTCGGCCGAGGGCGCGCGCCCGGCGAGCGCGCCCGCCGGCGCGACCAGGCGCGGCGCGATCTCGTGCGCGCCGACGATGCGCACGCCCTCGCGCTCGAAGATCGCGGCGAGGCCGACGAGCAGGCCGTTGTCGCCGCGGCGGAAGAGCTGCGCGAGCTCGGCGGCGCGCTTGACCGCGCCCCAGTCGAGCCTGCAGGTCGGAGAATTCCGGCCGCGTCATCGCGCCGACCATCGCCAGCTCGGCGACGCCGCGCGCCTTTCAGCGCGGCGAACAGCTTGCCGACCTCGCCGATCCGGACCCAGACGTGCGGATAGGCTTCGATCGCCGGCGTCGGACGCGCCGACGACGCCGATCAGGAACGGCTCGCGCCCGGCGCGGCGGGCGTCGGCCGCGACCTCGAGCGGAAAGCGCGCCGGCGCCGCAGAGGATCGCGAGCGGCCGGCGCGACCGCCGGTCCGCCGGCCGTCGCGCTCACGCCTCCTCGTCCTTGCCGTCGCGCGGGACGCAGATCGCCCGGTCGCCGCCCTCGCGCAGGAAGGCGACGATCTGCTGCACCGCCTCCTGGTCGGGGAAGGCCTCGGCGACGTCGTCGACGCGCTCCTTGAGCGTCCCCTTGCCGCGCAGAACAGCATCTTGTAGGCGCGCCGGAGCTCGTGGATCGCCTCGTGCGAAAAGCCGCGCCGCTTGAGGCCGACGAAATTGAGGCCGGCGAGCGCGGCGCGGTTGCCGAGCGCCATGCCGAACGGAATGAGGTCGTGCTCGACGCCCGGCGAGGCCGCCGACGAAGGCGTGCGCGCCGATGCGGACGAACTGATGCGCCGCCGCGCCGCCGCTGACGATGGCGAAGTCGCCGACCTGCACATGGCCGGCCAGCATCACGTTGTTCGACAGGATGACGCCCTCGCCGATGCCGGCAGTCGTGCGCGACATGGGCGTTGGCGAGGAACACGCAGCGCGGGCCGACGATCGTTTCCGACGCCGCCGCCCTCGGTGCCCGGGTTCATCGTCACGTCCTCGCGGATCAGGCAGTCCTCGCCGACGACGAGGCGGACCGGCTCGCCGCGGTATTTGAGGTCCTGCGGCTGATGGCCGATCGAGGCGAAGGGAAAGATGCGCGTGCGCGCGCCGATCGTCGTGTCGCCGGCGAGGCTGACGTGCGAGACGAGCCGGACGCCGTCGCCGAGCCTCACCTGCGGCCCGACATGGCAGAACGGCCCGATCTCGACGTCGGCGCCGAGGCTCGCGCCGTCCTCGACGACCGCGCTCGGATGGATCTTCGCGCGTCATTCGCGCACCAGCATGGCGGAGACTTCCGCCTCGCAGACGAGCGACGCCGTCGACCTTCGCCTCGCCGCGGAACCACCACATGTTCCGCTTCTTGGCGATGCGGGTCATGTGAAACCGCACCTGATCGCCGGGCACGACGGGCTTGCGGAACTTCGCCTTGTCGATCGTCATCAGATAGACGACGCTCGGCGCGCTGCCGGTCGGCTGGGAGGCGACGCAGAGCGCGCCCGCCGTCTGCGCCATGGCCTCGATCAGCAGCACGCCCGGCATGACCGGACGGCCGGGAAAATGGCCCTGGAAATGCGGCTCGTTGACCGTCACGTTCTTGATGCCGACGCCGTATTCGTCGCCGCGCGCCTCGACGATCCGGTCGACGAGCAGGAACGGATAGCGATGCGGCAGCAGCGTCGAGCAGCTTCTGGATGTCGTAGCTCTCGAACGACCTGGCCGGTCGGTCTCGTTCATTCCGTCCCCCTTTCCGTCCGCGCGTCGGGCCCATGGTCATCGTTCATCCGGATGCGCCGCGATCCGCGCGGGCGGCGGCGAGCTTCTTGACCGCCGCGACCTCGCGGAAGAACTCGCGGATCGGCTTCGCCGGCGCCCCGCCCCAGCGCTCGCCCGCGGGAATGTCGGTCATCACGCCGGCGGCCGCCGCGACCTGCGCGCCCGCGCCGATCTTGAGATGGCCGGCGATGCCCGCCTGCCCGCCGAGCGCGGCGAAATCGCCGATCACGCTCGATCCCGAAACGCCCGACTGCGAGACGAGCACGGCGTGGCGGCCGACGACGACGTTGTGGCCGATCTGCACGAGATTGTCGATCTTGGCGCCCTCGCCGATCACCGTGTCGCGGTTGGCGCCCCGGTCGATCGTCACGCCGGCGCCGATCTCGACGTCGTCCTGGATGATGACCCGGCCGATCTGCGGCACCTTGAGATGGCCGCGCGCGCCGAGCGCGAAGCCGAAACCGTCCTGCCCGATATGCACGCCCGGATGGATGATCACCCGGTCGCCGATCAGCGCCGCCATGATCGTCGTCGGTCGCGCCGACCGCGCCGTCGCGGCCGATGCGCACGCCCGGACCGATGACGGCGTTGGCGCCGATCACCGTGCCGGCGCCGATCTCGGCGCCCGGCCCGATCACCGCGCCGGGGTCGACGACGACGCCGGCCTCGAGCCGCGCGGACGGGTGAACGATGCGCGGCGGGCGACACGCCGGTCTCGTCGAACGTCGAGCCCGGCTTCACCGCCGACGGATAGAGCTTCGCCATCACCATGCGCCATGGCGCGGTAGGGCTCGCGCGCGATCAGCGCCGCGCAGCCGGCCGGCGCGGCCTCGGCGAATCGCGGCGCGACCAGCGCCGCCGCCGCCCGCGTCGCCCGGAACGCGTCGAGATATCTCGGATTGTCGAGGAAGGTCAGGTCGCCCGGGCCCGCCTGGTCGAGCGCGGCGACATCGTCGACGACGCGGCTTCCGTCCGCTTCGGCGGCAAGCGCCGCGCCGCACCAGCTCCGCGACTTCGGCCAGCGTAGGCGCGCGAGCTTTGCGGAAAGAAGCGGATCTTGGCCAAACGAGCGGTTCCGTCAGATGCGACGACGGGCGCGTCAGCCTCGTGACGCGCCCGCATGCTTGAGGACGGTGGACGTTCGAGCTTAGAACGTCGCGCCGCCCGAGAAGTTGAAGATCTGGGTCTGGTCGTACTTGCCCTTCGAGAGCGGGAACGCGAAATCGAACCGGATCGGACCCATCGGCGACGCCCAGATCAGGCTCGCGCCGACCGAGGTGCGGATCAGGTTCGGGTCCCAGACGTTGGCGCAGCTCGGCTGGGTGATGAGGAACACGTTCTGACCCGGGCAATAGGTGTAGCCGAGGAAGTTCGAGAAGTTCGTCTGCCCGCTGTAGCCGATCAGGTTGCCGGCGTCGGCGAACAGCGCGCCCTTGAGCCCGATTTCCTTCGGCAGGCCGAAGATCGGGAAATCGACTTCCGCCGAGGCGCCGTAGTAGGTCGTGCCGCCGAGCGCCGCGCCCTGGATGTTGTTCAGACCGCTCGGCGATGTCGCGCGGGCCGATGCCGCCCGGAGCGAAGCCGCGCACCAGCGACGGCCCCATCATTGAAGTTGTTGATGATGTCGAGCGGCTGCGAGCCGAAGCCGTTGATCTGGCCCGCCTGCAGGTGGATCAGGCCGATGAAGTCCTCGGTGATCGGATGGTACCAGCGCGCGTCGAGCGTCTCGCGGATGAAGTCGGACTGGCCGCCGACGCCGGCGAAGTCCTGCTTGTAGGTCGCGGCCCAGCCGGTGGTCGGGTCCTTGCGGTTGTCGAGAGTGTTGTAGCTGAGCGAGAATCCGACCAGCGAGGTGACGACCGCGCCCTGCGCCGCCGCCTGCTTGATTTCGACCGGCGCCTCGCCGTTGGTCAAGCAGTTGATGAACGGGGTCGGCGTGACGGCGTAGAACGTGCCCGCCGACGATACCAGGGCTGTTCGGGCCCGGAGCAGTCGTCGTAGGGCTGCGACGAGGTGTTCGGGATCGTGATCTTCGACTGATAGAGCGCGTAGTTCGGCTGGAACGTCAGATCGTCGGTGACCGGAATGCCCAGCCGCAGCGTGCCGCCGGTCGTCCAGTTCTCGTACAGCGCATATTGGTTGTTGTCAGTTGACCTGATGATAGAGGTCGAAGCCCGCCGCCAGCCGCTGGCCGAGGAAATAGGGCTCGGTGAACGACGCCTTCCAGCCCTGGCTGTACTGGCCGTCGGACACGCTCAGGCGCACATACTGGCCGCGGCCGAGGAAGTTGGTCTCGGTGTAGGCGAGTTCGGCCATGATGCCCTGGGTGGTCGAATAGCCGCCGCTGAGGCTGATCGAGCCGGTCGGCTGGTCCTCGACCTCGACCACCACGATGACGCGGTCCGGCGACGAGCCCGGCCGGTTCGAGATGTGGACCTTCTTGAAGTAGCCGAGGCCGTTGAGCCGGCGCTCGGCGCGCTCGATCAGGACGTGGTTGTAGGGGTCGCCTTCGCCGATATCGAATTCGCGCCGAATGACGTAGTCGCGGGTGCGGGTGTTGCCGAGGATGTCGATGCGCTCGATGTAGACCTTCGGGCCGTTGTCGACCGAGTAGTTCAAGCGCGATGGTGTGGTTGGCCGTGTCGCGCTCGCCGTGCGGCCGCACTTCCGAGAACGCGTAGCCCTGGCTGCGCCACGTGCGCGGCGTCATCGCGTCGACCGTCTTGTCGACGCCGCCGGCGTCGTAGACGTCGCCCGGGCGCAGGTGCGACGAATCGAGCCAGAGCCGGCCCGTCCACCTTCGGCGATGTGCGAGTCCACCGACACGCCGGAGACGTGGTACTGCGGCCCCTCGTCCATCGTGATGGTGATGACGTAGCCGGGCGGGTTCGCCTGATAGGCGACGTCGGTGTTGGTGATGCGGAAGTCGGCGTAGCCGTTCTTCATGTAGTAGCGGCGGATCGCCTCCTCGTCGGAGGCGAGGCGGTCGGGATCGTAGACGTCGGTGCTCTTGATCCAGGACAGAAAGTTCATCGTGCTGGTCTGCATCAGGTTGTGCAGACGGTAGTTCGAAACCGCGTTGTTGCCGACGAACCGGATCTCGCGAATGCCGGTCTTGTCGCCTTCGTCGATGGTGAAGACGAGGTCGACGCGTCCGTTCGGCAGCTGGACCAGCCGCTTGGTGACCCCGGCCTCGTTGCGGCCGTATTTCTTGTAGGCCTCCTTGATGCGGCCGATGTCGCCTTCCGCCGTCGCCTCGTTGTAGGCGGTGCCCGGCTTCGACTGCACCTCGACCTCGAGCTGCTCCTTGGTGATCTTGCTCTCGCCCTCGAAGGCGACGCGATTGAGGATCTGCTTGGCGACGCTCGAGCGAAACCACGATCCGCCCGTCGACGACCTTGGCGCTGACCGACGAATAGATCCCGCGTCGCCTTCAGGTCGTCCACGCCGCGCTGAACGGAAGCCGGATCCGTGCCTGTGAAATAGGGCTTGAGGCTTGACGGCGTCGACGCCCGAGCCGCCTTCGACGACGATCTGCTGCGCGAAGAGCGGGCGAGGCCGGAAGTAGTCCACCGAAGGCGATCGCCACCGCCAGAACCAGAGCGCCGAAGAAACCGCGAATCCAATTCATGTCGCTCATAGTCCCTCTTCGCGCCGCGGCGACAATGGCCATCCGCGCCGCTCCAGCTCCGCACTTACGCTACGACCGCGGTTCGGCCCACCGACGATTTTCTTGCGACGCACGGCGCACGACGCTCTTCCCGTTCCCCGCACGAGGGACCGGCAGCGATTAACGGCCTTTTACCGTTTTCGGCCACTCCTGCAAACCTCTATTCGGCAAGCCTACACCATTTCGCGAGGGCGTTGCCGCGAGGACACGCAAAGATGGTCGATCATTCGTTAATTGCCGCTCGCCGACCAGCCGCAGGATGTCGTGCGAGGTGGTGAAAACCAGCAGCAGCGCGACCAGCACAATGCCGATTTTCAGGCCGATTTCCTGCATCCGCTGGCTCAACGGCCGCCCCAGCGCCGCCTCGAAGGCGTAGAACACGAGATGGCCGCCGTCGAGCAGCGGGATCGGCAGCAGGTTCATGAAGCCGACCGAAACCGAGAACCAGGCCGCGAGGCTGAACAGCTCCCACAAGCTGATCTTCGCCATTTCGCCGGCCATCTGCGCCGCGCCGATCAGCCCCGAGACCTGATCGGTCGACTCGCCGCCCGGCGAACACGCCGACGATATAGGCCGCTGGTCGCCTTGACGATGAACCACACCTGCGACGCGCCCCAGCCGGCGCAGACCGGCGCGCTGCAGCGCTCGGTCTGTGACGTCGTTCGGGGCTGGCCGAGGACGCGAGGCCGAGATGGCCCATGCGCCGCTTGCCGAAAACGCCCTGATCGACCACGCTGACCCGGGGCGTCGCGGTCAGCTGGACGTCCTGGCCGTCGCGCTCGACGACGAAGGTCATCGGCAGGCCGGTGCTCATGAGCGTCGCTTCCTGCAGACGCCTCGAAGCTCACGATCGGATCGCCGTCGACCGACTTGACGAGGTCGCCCGGCTGGAAGCCGGCGGCGGCGGCCGGGCTGTTCGCCTCGACGCGGCCGATGCGCGCGCATGTGCTCGACGCGCCCGAAGGCCATGAAGATGCCGGTGAAAATCACGAACGCCAGGATGAAATTGGCGACCGGGCCCGCGAGCACGATCGCGGCGCGATTGCGCACCGGCTGGGCGGCGAGCGTTCGCGGCCTGATCGACCGAGAGATCCAGCGAGCCGACATCGACGCTGGCCGCGTTGGCGTCGCCGTGGAACTTGACATATCCGCCGAGCGGCAGCGCCCCGATCCGCCAGCGCGTGCCGTGGGAATCGACCCGCGCGAACAGCTCGGGCCCGAAGCCGATGCGAAAAGGCGTCGATCCGCACGCCGCACCACCGGCCGACCAGATAATGCCCGAGCTCGTGGAAGAACACGATCGCGCTGAGGATCACGATGAACGGCAGGACGTACCAACCGAGCCAGGCCAGGAGATCCGAAACCGAGTGCAGAAGCGCCATCGACCGTCTCCGCGCGCGTCAGACGCGCCATCGCCGGCGGATGGCCGGGCCGTTTTCGCCGAAATGTTTAGCCGACCGCGGCGTTCAGGCCAAGAGTCCGCGCGTTCTCTCGCCCGCGATATGGTGAATGGCGAGCGCCTGCGCAACGCTCCCCGGCGTCGCCAAGTTCGCCGGCCGCGTGCCATCGCTCGCGATCGTCCGCTCGACCAGGCGGGCGATGTCGCCGAAGCCGATCCGTCGGTCGAGGAAGGCCGCGACCGCGACTTCGTTGGCGGCGTTGAGCGCGGTCGGCGCGCCGCCGCCCGCGCGCAGCGCGTCGATCGCGATGCCGAGCGCCGGAAAGCGCTCGAGGTCCGCGCGCTCGAAGGTCAGACGGCCGAGCGCGGCGAGATCGGGCGCCCGGACGCCCGAGGCGATGCGGTCCGGATAGGCGAGGCAATGGGCGATCGGGCGTGCGCATGTCGGGCGACGCCATGCCGGCGATCAGCGAGCCGTCGGCGAAGGCGATGAGCCCATGGACGATCGACTGGGGATGAACGACCACATCGAGCCGCTCGGGCGGCACGCCGAACAGGAAGTGCGCCTCGATCAGTTCGAGCCCCTTGTTCATCAGGCCCGGCCGAATCGATCGTCACCTTCGGCCCCATCACCCAGTTCGGATGGGCGAGCGCCTCGGTCGCGGGTGGCGGCGGCGATGCGCTCGGCGCTCCATTCGCGGAACGGTCCGCCCGAGGCGGTGATCGTCATCATCGCGATGGTGTCCGGATCGCGCGATCCGATCGCCTGGAAGAGCGCGTTGTGCTCGGAGTCCATCGGCAGGAGCAGGGCGCCTGCGCGCGCGCGCCGTCTCCATCACCACCGCGCCGGCGCACACCAGCGTCTCCTTGTTGGCGAGCGCGACCGTGCGTCCGGCCGCGACCGCCGCGAAGGTCGGCTCGAGGCCCGCGGCGCCGACGATCGCCGAGACGACGAGGTCGGCCTCGCGCAGCGCGGCCTCGCGCGACCGCCTCCGGGCCGGCCGCGGCCTCGACGCCCGACCCGGCAGAGCGCCGCCTTGAGGTCGGCGTAGGCGGCCGGATCGGCGATCGCCGCGAAATCCGCGCCGAGTTCGATGGCGCGCCGCGCCAGCGCCGCCCCGTCCCGCCCGCCGGCGACCGATACGACCGAAAACCTTCCCGGCGCGGCGGCGATGACCTGGGCGCAGGAGCCGCCGATCGACCCGGTCGCGCCGAGGATCGCGAGCCGCCTCGGCGCGGTTCCGCGGTTCGGCGCGCGTCGCCGGGCGAAGGTCGACGAGTTCGGCAGCGCTCACCATTGGAACAGTCCGCTTGCGATGAAGGAGCCGCGCGTGTTGACGGCGGCGACGACGGCGGCGAAAGCCGACGCGGCGATGAACGAATCCAGCCGGTCCATCAGTCCGCCGTGGCCGGGGATGAGGCGGCTCGAATCCTTGACCCCGAAACGCCGCTTGACCGCCGAATTCGAACAGGTCGCCCAGCTCCGACACCACCGCGGCGGCGAGCCCGAGCGCAAAGACCGGGCCGATCCGGAGCGGTCCGGGGACGAGCATGAGGCTGAGCGCAAGGCCGAGCGCCGGCGCCCGCGAGCGCGCCGGCGATCGCGCCCGACCAGGTCTTGCCCGGCGAGACGCTCGGCCACAGCCTCGGTCCGCCGATCGCGCGGCCGGCGAAATAGGCGGCGACGTCCGCGCCCCAGACGATGGCGAACAGCCACAGGATCGCCGGCAACCCGTAGATCGGGCTCGCCTGCAGGAGGCCGAGGCTGACGACCAGCGCGCCGGCGTAGAGCGCCGCCGGCCCCCGCCCAGACCCGTCTTTCCGGGCCGCCGGCGAAGGCCGACCGCCGCGGCGGCGGCGGCAAGCGCGAGGACGGCGCAGGAGCGCGACGATTGTGCAGGGCCAGCAGCGCGGCGACGGCGAGAACGAGCGCGCCGGCGGCGACGCGCAGCGACGAGCCGCTCGCGCGCCGACGATCCGCTGCCATTCCCACAGCACGACGACCGAGACGATCCACCAGAAGGCGGCGAAGACGATCCCGCCGATCCAGGCGACCGCGAGCGCCGCGAGCGCCCATGACGACCGCCGCGGCGACGCGCGGCCACAGGTCGGGCCCGATGCGCGGAACCCGCCTCCCCGGCTCCGGCCGGGCCTTCGCGTCGTCGGGTTTCGCGCTCATCCGCTCGCCCTCACGAGGCGGACATGACTGCGGTCGGTTCGACGACCGCGCCGAAACGGCGCTCGCGCGCCGCGTATTGCTCAAGCGCCGCGACGAAGGCCGCGTCGTCGAAATCGGGCCAGAAGATCGGCAGGAAGACGAGTTCGGCGTAGGCCGCCTGCCAGAGCAGGAAGTTCGACAGCCGCATTTCGCCCGAGGTGCGGATGATCAGGTCCGGATCGGGAATGTCCGGCGGTGTCGAGCCGCGCGGCGAAGTCCTCCTCGCAGATCGCATCGGGATCGATCCGCCCGTGGCGGACCTCCATCGGCCAGACGCCGCGCCGCGGCGACGATCTCCTGGCGGCGAGCCGTAGTTGAAGGCGACGATCAGGGTCAGGCCGCAGTTGTTGCGCGGTCACCGCCTCGGCTTCGTCGAGCAGCAGCGCGGATGTCGGGCGCGAGGCCGTCGCGCTCGCCGATGACGCGCACCCGCACGCCGTTGCGGTGCAGGTCCGCAAGGTCGTTGCGGATGATACCGCTTCAGGAGGCCCATCAGCATCGCCACCTCGTCCGGCGGCCGCCGCCAGTTCTCGGAGGAGAAGCTGTAGATGGTCAGGTAGCGCACGTCGTGGTCGATCGCGGACCGGACGGCGCGGCGGACCGCCTCGACGCCGCGCCGATGGCCTTCGAACCGGGGCAGGCCACGCGCCTTCGCCCAACGGCCGTTGCCGTCCATGATGATGCCGACGTGCGTCGGGCGTCTGGTCCGGTGCGCGGAGCTGCGGGGGAACGGGCGTGAGGCATGCGAGGGTCCTCGCGAACAGGCGCTTCGCCTAGACCTGCATGATCTCCTTTTCCTTGGCGGCGAGCGAGGCGTCGATCTCCTTGATGGCGATGTCGGTCGCCTTCTGCACCTCGGCTTCTGGTGCTTCGTCTCGTCGTCCTCGCTGATCGCGTGGTCCTTGAGGAGCTTCTTGAGAACGTCGATGCCGTCGCGGCGCACGTGACGCACCGCGACGCGCGCGTCCTCGGCGTATTTGTGGGCGATCTTGACCATCTCCTTGCGCCGCTGCTCGTTCAGTTCCGGAATGCGGATGCGCAGCGTCGTGCCCTCGACCGTCGGGCTGAGGCCGAGATTGGAGTCCCGGATCGCCTTGTCGACCGCATGCACCATGCTCTTGTCCCAGACGGAGACGGCGAGCGCGCGCGGCTCGGGGACGCTGATGGTGGCGACCTGGTTGATCGGCATCCGCTGGCCGTAGGCCTCGACCTGGACGGGCTCGAGCAGGCTCGCGCTCGCGCGGCCGGTTCGTAAGCCCGCCGAGTTCGTGCTTGAGCGACGCGTGCGCCGCCTGCATGCGCCGCTTGAGGTCCTCGAGATCGAATTTGGGCAATTGCGCCATGGTGGTCCTACACGTTGTCCATCCGAGCCGCGTCGCGCGAAGCGCCGTCAAACGCGGCTCGGCCGCCTTCTTTTCGGGCGGCCGTCGGCCTCATTAGCATAGCTTCCGGGTTGTGACAGCGGAGAAAGTCGGCCGACGTCCGCTAGCCCGCCTGGTATCTTCTCGAGCCTCGCCGCCTCCGCCATCGCCGCGAGCGCCGCCTGGCCGTCGGGCTGGATCAGTCCCGCCGACATGATGAGCTTGGCCGCTTCGTCGGCGCTGATCGGCAGCTCGATCACGTCGTCGGCCGCGATGTAGAAGAAGAAGCCGGTCGTCGGGTTGGGCGTGCAGGGCATGAACACCGACACCATCGGCTTTTCGCCCGGGCAGCGCGCTCGGCGACGACGGGGCCCGGGTCCGAGGACAGGAAGACGATCGACCAGCTTCCCTTGACCGGGAACTCGACCAGCCCGACCTTGCGGAATTGCGAGCCGGACTGGCTGAACACGGTCTCGAACACCTGCTTCAGGCCCTTGTAGAGCCCGCGCACCACCGGCGTGCGGTCGAGCATCGCCTCGCTGAACCCCACCACGGTGCGGCCGATGATGTTGGCGGTGAGGAAGCCGAGCAGGGTCAGGCCGACGACGGCGATGACGACGCCGAGGCCGGGAACGTGAACAGGGCAGATAGGCGTCCGGCGACAGGCTCTGGGGAAGCAGCGGCTTCACCCAATTGTCGATCGTGTTGATGACGAACCAGGCGACGTAGGCGGTGACCGCGACCGGCCCGAACACGACGAGGCCGGTGAAGAACCACGACCTCAGGCGTTGCCACAGCGAGCGATGAATCGGGGCGCGCGGCGGTTCGATCGACATGGGGCGCTCGCAGTTGTTGCGGCGCAGAAATGGCGGCTGCCCGTGGCGAATGCAAGGCGCGCCGCTGCGGAGCAGCGCCGTCGAGGCGATCGCCGGCCTATTCGTATTCGTCGCCGGGTTCGTAGTCCTCGCAGGACCGGCCGAAAGCCGAGAGCGCGTCCTGCGAGGTAGTCGGGCAGCAGGGGCATGCCGAGCAGATATTTCCAGGTCGGGCCTTCGCGACGCTCGTTGGCGGCGGCGACGGCGCTCTTCCAGTCGTCGGCCTCGAAGTCGCCGCGCCCGATCCAGGCGAGCGCGACCAGAGCCGCCGATTCGTCGACGTCGAGGTCGCGGATGAACTCGACGAGTTCGTGGCGGATACGCGATGTCTGGCGTCGGTCAGAATGATCGCTCGCCGTCGTCGGAGGGGTTGGACGCGTCGGGCGAATGCCGACGTCCTCGCTCAAAAGCTCCCGCGCCTTCTCGATGACGAAGCACACCTTCGCCGGATTGATCTCGGGCATCGGGCTTTTCGCTCGTATCGATCCTGCGCATGGGCGGCGTCTCCTCGTCCCCATTCATGGCGCCGTCATCATCCGCGAGAGTTGCGGCATGTCAAAGCGAATATAAAAAAGCGGATGCAATAGGAGACCGCGATTACGCAGCGCCGCCGGTACGACCGCCGCCCTATTCCACCGTCACCGATTTCGCCAGATTGCGCGGCTGGTCGGCGTCTTTGCCCATGATCACGGCGGTGTGATAGGCGAGCATCTGGACCGGCACGGCGTAGACGATCGGGGCGAAGTTCGCGCCGACGTCGGGCATCGCCAGGAAGTGCTCGATCTCGACCGCCGCCTCCTCGGCCGCGTGCCGCTCGCCGATCAGGATGATCCGGCCGCCGCGCGCCGCGACCTCCTGCATGTTGGACACGGTCTTCTCGAACACCGCGTCGCGCGGCGCGATGACGACGACCGGCATGTCCGGATCGATCAGCGCGATCGGCCCGTGCTTGAGTTCGCCCGCGGCGTAGCCTTCGGCGTGGATGTAGCTCAGCTCCTTGAGCTTCAGCGCGCCCTCGAGCGCGACCGGATAGCCGGTGCCGCGGCCGAGATAGAGCACGTCGCGCGCGTGGGCGATGGCGCGCGCCAGCTTCTCGACGGCGGGCTCGAGCTTCAGCGCCTCGGCGAGAAGGCCGGGCGCGGCGACCAGCTCGGCGAGGAGCGTCGGCCTCCTTCGCCTCGTCGATCGTCGCCGCGCGCGCGCGCCGAGCCCGATCGCGAGCGCCGCCAGCGCGGCGAGCTGGCAGGTGAAGGCCTTGGTCGAGGCGACGCCGATCTCGGGCCCGGCGAGCGTCGGCGCGGCGGCGTCGGTCAGGCGCGCGATGCTGGAATCGGGCACGTTGACGACGCCGATCGTCTTCGACCCGCGCTCCTTGACGTATCTCAGCGAGGCCAGCGTGTCGGCCGTCTCGCCCGACTGGGAGATGACGATGCGTGAGCCCGTTCCGGTCGACCGGCGCCTCGCGGTAGCGGTATTCCGAGGCGACGTCGATCTCGACCGGAAGCCGGGCGAAGCGCTCGATCCAGTACTTGCCGACGAGCCCGGCCATGTAGGCGGTGCCGCAGCCGATGATCGTGACCCGGGCGAGCGTCTTCGGGTCGGCCGGCCAGTGCGAAGGGCTTGAGCCGCATCGCCGCCATGTCGATGTAATGGGCGAGCGTGTGCCCGACGACTTCCGGCTGCTCGTGGATCTCCTTGGCCATGAAGTGCCGGTAATTGCCCTTCTCGGCCAGCAGGCTGCCGGCCGGGCTGCGCTGGATGCGCCGCTCGACGATCGCTGCCGGAGGCGTCGCGGACCTCGGCGCCGGCGCGCGTGACCACCACCCAGTCGCCCTCTTCGAGATAGGCGACCCGGTCGGTGAAGGGCGCGAGCGCCAGCGCGTCGGAGCCGAGATACATCTCGCCGTCGCCGTAGCCGATCGCGAGCGGCGCGCCCTGCCGCGCGCCGATCAGAAGGTCGTCGTGGCCCTCGAACAGATAGACGAGCGCGAAGGCGCCGCGCATGCGCTTCAGCGCCGCGAACACCGCGTCGGCCGGCGACTTGCCGGTCGCGATCTCGTCCTCGACCACGAGCGCGGCGATCTCGGAATCGGTCTCGGTGACGAAGCCGTAGCCCTTGGCCGCCAGCTCCTCGCGCAGCGCCTTGAAGTTCTCGATGATGCCGTTGTGGACGACCGCGAGCCCGCGCGCCGCGTGCGGATGGGCGTTCGCCTCGGTCGGCTTGCCGTGGGTCGCCCAGCGGGTGTGGCCGATGCCGATCGCGCCCGGGAGCGGCTCGGCGGCGAGCTTCGCCTCGAGGTTCCTGAGCTTGCCCTCGGCGCGCCGGCGCTCGAGCCTGCCGTTTTCGAGCGTCGCGACGCCGGCGGAGTCGTAGCCGCGATATTCGAGCCGCTTCAGCGCGTCGACGATCGAGCCCCGCGACGGCGCCCTTGCCCAGAACGCCCACAATTCCACACATAATGTCCGCACCCGTCATTCGGCCCGATTCGGGACCCGCAAGCGTTAGGCCAGCGACCCCGGCCGCCTCAAGTCAATTTCATTGAAGGAATGTGAACGCGCGCCGGGCCGAGCCGCGATTGCGCCTCCCGCTCGCCTTAGGCTACCAATCGACTGGGTTTTCGAATTTCCGGAACGGAAGGGCCGTTAGGCGGTGAAGAGCGGCGGCAAGGCAGAGCGCCGGAGGCGGCGGGCGAAGCCCGGCGTCGCGGCGTTCCGTTCGCCGCTGACCGCCCTCGTCGCCGCGCTCGCGCTGCTCTTCCAGCTTGCGGTCGTCGCCCTATCATCAGGCGCTCGTCCGCGCCGATCGCGGCGCCGGCGGCCGTCGACGTCGCGGGCGTCGCGGCCGAGCTGCAGGCGACCTTCGGCGACGCGGCGGCGCTTTGCGTCGAGACCGACGGGAAGGGCGCGCCCGCTCGCGCCGGCGCGGCGACTGCGACGACCATTGCCCGCTTTGCCATTTCGCCGCGCAGGCCGGCGCGCTGGTCGCGCCCGACGCCCCCGCCCTGCCCGAGCGCCTCGACGCCGCCGGCCTGACGCTCGGCGCCGCGCCCGAGGCCGGCGACGTTCCGGCCTCTCCGACCCGTCAGCAACCGCGCCCGGGCGCCGCCTTTCGCCGTCTGAGACCCGACCTCGTCCGGCCGCGCCCGCCCTGCGCGCGCGCGGCCGCATGTCCTCAGACTCGAAGGTCTCATTCCATGTCTTCCCGCTTCCCTCGCGCCGCCTGTCGGCGCGCTCGCCGGCGCAGCCGCGCTGTGGCTGACGCCCGCCTACCCGCACGCCGTCTGCGGCGACCGCATCTTCCCCGCCACGCTCGCCATCGACGATCCGGGCGTTGGCGACGAGCTCGCGCTGCCGACCGTCAGCTGGGTTCCCTACAATTCCGACGGCGCCCACGAGTGGGACGCGAGCTTCAGCTGGACCAAGACGATCACCGCCGGGCCTCGGCGTGGTGATCAGCCGACGGGCCGACCTGGGAGCATCCCGGCGGCTACGGCTGGAACGCCGCTCGACACCGAGATCGCAATACCAGGCTGCTCTGCATCCCCGACGCCGAGTTCATGATCAAGGTCGGCTTCGACGTCAGCCTGGGCCGGAACCGGAACGGGAATCCAGGCCGGCTCCGGCCGGGCAAAACACCTACTCGCCGCTGGTGGACGCCGGCCTCGGCTTCGGCACGTTGCCGCCGAGCCTCAAATACCTGCGCCCGTTCGCGATCACCGCCGAGTTCAGCACGACCGCGCCCGGGCAGGACTGGCCGAACGGCAACCCCGACGTCACGACGTTCAACTGGGGCTTCACCCTCCAGTACAGCCTGCCCTACTTCAATTCGCACGTGGCCGAGATCGACAACGACTTCCTCAAGCATCTGATCCCGGTCGCCGAGTTCGCCTTCCAGACGCCGATCTACAACGGCGGCGCCGCCGGACAGGCTGACGACCGGCAATTTCCAGCCGGGCGTCGATCTACAGCAGCCGACAAATGGCAGTTCGCCCTCGAGGCGATGATCCCGATGAACGGCGCGACCGGCCACGGCGTCGGCGTGATCGGCGCAGATTGACTTCTACCTCGACGACATCTTCCCCAACTCGCTCGGCCGACCGATCTTCCCCCACGGCCTCGGCATAGCTCCAGGAATCTGACCCATGCGCAACGACACGCTCCTCAAAATCGCCGCTTCGCTCGCCTTCGCCTTCGCCGCGACGCGCCGCCTTCGCCCACGCCCAGCTCGAGAAGCTCGACGCCCGCCGGTCGGCGGGACCGTCGCCTCGCCGAGCGCAGATCCGGCTCGAGTTCAGCGAAGGCGTCGAGCCGAAATTCACCGGCGTGACGCGTGACCGGCCCCGGCGGCGCGGCGGCGCTCGGCGCGCCTGCGGTCGAGGCCGGCCACCAGAACGTGCTGATCGTCCCGGTCGCCAAGGCCCTGGCGCCCGGCGTCTATACGGTCAAGTGGCACGCCGTGTCGGTCGACACGCACCACACCCAGGGAACGTTCGAGTTCACCGTGAAGTGATCCCGCTCCGGACCGCCTTCGCCGAGCGGCGGCCCGAGCGCGCGACCTCGCCACGGCAAAGACATCGACCAAGGAAGGACACACGACATGACCCGCAGCACTCGCTCTCGCCCTGGCGCTGGCGCTCGCACGGCCGCCGCTCCCGCGCTCGCCCAGGAATTCAAGGCCGGCGACATCGCCATCGACAAGGCCTGGTCGCGCGCCACGCCGAAGGGCGCCGAGACCGGCGCCGGCTATCTGACCATCCACAACACCGGCGCGACGCCCGACAAGCTGACCGGCGGCTCGGCCGATTTCGCCGCCGTCGAGATCCACGAGATGAAGACCGAGAACGGCGTCATGACAGATGCGCGAACTGAAGGACGGGCTCAACATCCCCGCCCACGGCACGATCCGGCTCGCGCCCGGCGGCTACCACATCATGTTCACCCACCTGACGAAGCCGCTCGACAAGGGCGCGAAGGTCACGGCGACGCTCACCTTCGAGCACGCCGGGGCGGTCGCGGTCGAGTTCCCGGTCGAAGCCGTCGGCGCCGCGCAGCCCCGCGCCGACGAAGGGCGACGACATGAAGGGCATGAAGATGTAGGCGGTCAGCGACGCCCGAAGCCGGTGACCGCGCTCGCCTCCTGCCGCTTCGTCCATTTCCTGGCGGCGATGCTGGCCTTCGGGTCGAGCGCCTATCTGCGGCTCTATGCGCCCGCCGACCTGCGGCGGGCGCTGTCGCCGACGGTCCGGCGTCTCGCGGTCGCGGCGAGCCTGATCGCGCTCGCGACCGCCGTCCTCTGGCTCGCGCTCGAGGCGGCGTCGATGGCGGACGATCCCGGCGCGGCGCTCGATCCGCGAGCGATCGCGCGCCGTCCTCACCGACACCGCCTTCGGGCGGGCCTGGATTCTGCATCTCGCGCTCGCCGCGGCGCTTCGTCGCCGCCGCGCTCCTCGCGCCGCGCGACGCCTGGACGACGATCGCGGTCCTCTCCGGCCTCGTGCTGGCGAGCCTCGGCGCTCGTCGGCCACGCGGCGATGCAGACCGGCGTCGACGGCGTCGCTGCATCGCGCCAACCACGCCCTGCATCTGCTGACCGCCGGCGCCTGGATCGGCGGCCTCGTTCCGTTCGTGATGTGCCTCGACGCCTACGCCCGGGACGGCTTGCGCCGCGAGGCGGTCGCGGCGATGACGCGCTTCTCCTTCTGGGGGCATTTCGTCGTCGCGGCGATCGTCGCGACCGGGATCGTCAACATCGCGCTGACGTCGGGCCATGCGCCGCTGCCGCCGGCCACGCCCTACCGCGCGCTGCTCGACGTCAAGATCGTCCTCGTCGCGGCGATGATCGGGCTCGCCCTCGTCAACCGCTACGTGCTCGTGCCGCGCCTGAGGACGAAGCGCCCGACGCGCTCGCCGCGCTTGCGCGCGATCAGCCTCGTCAACGTCGCGCTCGGAACGCTCGTCGTCGCGCTGGTCAGCGTCTTCGCCCTGCTCGATCCGGCGTGAACGGGATCACTCGTCGATATCCTCGCCGCGCGCCAAGCCTTTGAGCCGGCGGACGTCCGAGACCACGATCGCGTCGCCGTCCTCGGGCCCGAGCACGCGCACGCGCTTCATCTGGGCGATGCTGCGGCTCACCGTCTCGTTGGTGAGGCCGAGATAGTCCGCGATTTCCGCGCGCGACAGCGGCACGACCGCCTTCGAGCGCAGCGCCTTGGGGTCGGCCAGCAAGGCGCACGAGGAAGCCCGCGACCCGCGCCATCGCCGATTTCTGCCCGAGCAGCACGACATGATCGCGCATGCGGCGGATCTCGTCCGCCATCGCGCGGGCGAACCGGGGCGCGAGCGGCGACTCCCAGGCTCGCTCGCCAGACGGTAGGCGGTGACGACGCAGGGGGCGAGCGTGATCGCCGTGCATTCGCGCGAGGCGCTGCGGGAAAATCCGAACAGCCGGCCGGGGCCGACGATGTCGATGATCTGGCGGCGGTCGTCGGCAAGACCCTGCATGATCATCGCGGCGCCGGCCGACACCTCGTAGACATAGTCGGGAGGATCGACGCGATCGAAGATGCGATGGCGGGCGGGAACGCGGCTCTGCCGGACGTCGTCGGGGCGCCGGCATCCCTGCAACTGTCGGCAACGCAGGCCGAGCGGCGCGGCGCTGCGGGATGGGAATCGAAATCCAGTCTTGCGTCGTCCATCGACGACCTCGTGAAAGCGGTAGCGGAGCCCGCGGACTGCGCTCGGAAGGTGTCAAGAGATCGTGACATCGTCAAGCGTCCTTGACATGGTACAAGGGATCGCCAGATTGCACAAGCATCCGATGCGGCTTCATGTCGGAATGCGTCCACGACGGTAGGCGGCCTGGCGAAAACACCAAAGGTTTACGTTGCTGTGGCATACTGGGATCGGCCCCAGGGAGGTAGAGACCGATGATCGACCGAATGACCCGCCGCACCGCCCTTGCGCAGACGGTCGGCTGCATTGCGGTTTGGCCTGCGCTCGCGATGGCCGGCGACGCGCCGAAGATTTTTCATGGCGTCGGGACCGTCACCGCCGTCGATGCGGCCTCTGGCGTGCTCACCATCGATCACGGCGACATTCCCGGCTTCATGGACGCGATGGAGATGGCCTACAAAGTCCAGCCCGCGTCGCTGGCCGACGGCCTGACCAAAGGGGACCAAATCGCCTTCGGGGTCGATGGCAAGACGTACACGATCGTCGAGATCACGAAGGTTAGTCCGTAGCTCGCCGCACCCAGGCGACTGGTCCTTCTCCTTCGATGTGATAGGTTGATCGGCGTTCGGCGGCGATCCGAAAAACGCCGCCGCGAGTGGGAGGGAAAGATGACGCTCGACGAGACGGTCAACGCCTATTGCGCCGCATGGAACGAGAAGAACGAGGCCGCCCGTTCGTCGCTTCTGGAGCAGTCCTGGGGGGACAAGGGCGTCTATGAGGACCCCATCGGGGTGGCGCCCGCGGGCCGTGAGGGACTGCATGGCCATATCGGCAATTTTCATCAGGGCTATCCCGGCGCGAAGATCGTCAAGACCAGCAAGGTCGACGAGCATCACGGCAAGATCCATTTCACGTGGCAATTGGTGATGGCGGACGGATCCGTGGCGATCGACGGGCGCGACTTCGGCGAACTCGACGCGGCCGGCCGCATCGCGCATATCGTGGGTTTCTTCGGGCCGCCGCCGCCGCTGTGAGGTCTTGCGCGGCGGTCGCCAGCGTCTGATGATTCCTAGAAGGCGCCGAAAGGCTGCGTCCCGGCCTCGGCCTGATGCGGCGCCGCAGCCCTCAACGTGGCGGCGCCGGAGAACGGCGCGTATTCCGAGACCGCCGCCGTGCTCCTCGTGTCGCCCGCCCGCGGACACGCGACAGCCTCATGCTGCGCGAGATCGTTTGATCCTCGCCTGCGCGCTTGAGCGCGAAGATAGAAACCGCACAAAGGGCAATGCCCGTAGAGGGCTTCGACGCCGCCAAGCATCTCAGAATTCGACGGTAGCTGGTTTGATCTTGGTCAACGAGGAGGGAATGAGGCGGCTCCCCACGCCTTCAGATTGACCTGCTTGCGGTCACCTGAACGGCGCGCGCACGGTCCGCTCGATCACGAAATTGCCCGAGCGCCCCCGCCGCCATCAGGGCGGCGGTGCCGAGGAAGACGGCGCGCATGCCGATGTGGCCGCCGACGAAGCCGCCGGCGAGCGGCCCAGCCACCTGCCCGACATATTGGGCCGACACCGACCAGCCGAGCAGGCCGCCGGCGATCGTCTCGGGCGCGCTGTGGCGGATGACGCTGGCGATGCCGGGCGCGAGGCCCGCCGAGCGCCGCGCCCATCAGGAAGCGCAGCGCGACGAGCTGCCAGCTCGCGGCGACGAAGGCCTGCGGAACGAGCAGGAGCGCCGGCCGCCGCGAGCGACAGGCTACGACGATCCGCCAGTGGCCGATCCGGTCGGCGAGCCGGCCGAGCCGCGGCGCCGACAGGACGCCGCCGAGCGCGCCCGCCGACATGGCGAGGCCGGAGACGAAGGTCACCGCGTCGGGCGCGGCGAACAGCGCGACATAGACGGTGATGATCGGCTCGATCGAGGTCAGCGCGAAGGTCAGCAGGAGCCCGGTCGCGAGCATCGCCGACGACCGGGCGCTTGTCGGGGATCTGCGCCCAGAGGCCGCCGCGACGGCCGCCTTGCGCGCGTGCGGCGGACGCGGGCTTCTCGCGCAGCAGGAAGGTCGTGCCGAGGAAGCTCACGAAGATCGCGGCGCCCGACAGGAGGAAGGTCGCGCGGATGCCGATCAGCGGCGGCAGCGACGCCGCCGATCAGCGGCCCGACCAGATTGCCGGCCATGATGCCCGAGGACAGCACGCCGAGCGCCCAGCCGGACTTCGCCTTCGGCGTCTGCGCCGCGACCAGGATCATCGAGCCCGAGGCGTAGCCGCCGAGCAGGCCGGTCAGCAGCCGCACCGCGACGAGCTGCCCGATGTTCTGCGCCATGCCGGTCAGCGACATGGCGACCGCCATGCCGAGGCTCGCGCGGATCAGCATCAGCTTGCGGCCGTAGCGGTCGCCGAGCCGGCCCCACAAGGGCGCGGTCAGCGCGGCGGTGAAGAAGGTCGCGCCATAGGCGACGCCCGACCATTGCACGATCGCCGCATGGCCCGTGACGCCGATCTCCTCGACATAGATCGGCAGGAACGGCAGCAGCAGCGTCATCGCCACGATGGTGGTGAACGAGCCGGCCGTGCAGACGATCAGGTTCATGAACCAGTGCGCGTCGTCGCCGGGCGCTCGCGTCGCGCGTCCGCGACGTGCGCTGCGATCCGTCATCGGCCGGAGGAGCGTGCGGCGAGCGCCTCGAGCTTCGCGACCATGGCGTCGCTGTCCCAGTCCGCCGCGCCCTCGCGGTAGGCGAGCGGCGCGCCGTCGCGGCCGATGATCAGCGTGGTCGGGAAGCCGCGCGCGCCGAGCTCGGACGGCGAGCCTGCCCTCCGGGTCGAGGTAGAGCTTCAGGCGCTTCAGCCCCATCCGGTCGAAGGTCCTGCTGCGAGGGCGAGTCGCCGACCGGGTCCTTGGTCACCGCGACGACCGCGAAGTCCTTGTCCGGCAGGCGGGCCGCCAGCCGGTCGAGCGACGGCATCTCCTGAAGGCACGGGCCGCACCACGGCGCCCAGAGGTTGAGGATCGACCGTCCTGCCGCGGAAACGCCTCGATCGAGACCGGCGCGCCGGAGGCGTCGACGAAGGCGCTGAGCTTCGCCGGCTCGCGGTTGAGAAGCTCGACGAAGTCCGCCGTCGCCGGCGGCGCCGCGCGCCTGAAGCGCGCGCGAGGATCGCGAGGCCGACGACGAGCAGGACGGCGAGCGCCGCCCATTCGCGCTGCCTGCGGCCGGGCGCCGCGACGGCGGCGCTCATGCCGCGGCGCCCGGCGTTCGCGGCCGGGTCAGCGCCCGGATGGCGACGATGACGAAGGCCGCCCCGCCGAGGATGGTGAAGATCGAGGCGATCCCGTGCACCGCCATGCCGCGCCGCCGCGACCGGATCGAGCGAGCCGGCGCCGCTCGGCGTCTTGCGCAACGCGCCGTAGCCGCCGGCGACGAACATGCCGATCGAGGCGACGAACTGGCCGCCGGCGTAGAGGCCGATCAGCCAGCGGATCGCCGCGCGCCGAGACCGGCGCGAAGCCCGAGCGCGTCGAGGCCGAAGGTCAGCAGCATGCCCGGCGCTCGACACGCTGACCGCGGTGACGACCGCGTGGTAATGCGCGGGCGTGCGGGTGTCCGAGCCGGAGATCAGAAAGCCCATGACGCCGCCGAGCGCGAAGAGCGCGAGCGAGGCGGCGAGCGTGAAGAACGCCGGGTCGCGCCAGGGCCAGGGCCGGCCGCCGAGCGCGGCGCGGGCGTTGCGCACGAGCGCGACCGCGAAAGCGAGCGTCGGCAGCGCGAGGCCGAACTGCAGCAGCCGGAAGGCCTCGTGCTGCTCGGCGGAGAACGGCGCGAACGCCGCGTAGAAGAACGGCCCGGGAATGGCGAGGAGCGGCGATGAGCGCAGACCGCGACGCGGAAGACGCGCGTCGTCGACCGCCTTTTCGCCGAGGCTCGCGGCCGGCGAGGATCCGCCAGTTGGTCACGAGCAGGATCGCGTAGACGAACTGCAGCAGGTGGCCGCCGCCCCAGAACAGCGCCTCGCGGTCGGCGAGCGCGGATCCTGCCGCGCGAGCAGCACCCCGGCGACGGCGAAGCGAGACCAGCGCCAGCACGAAGACGAAGCCCGCCGAGCGCCATCGCGAGCGTCAGCGGCGGCAGCGGACCGCCGTCCGGGCAGATTGACGAACAGGCGCGACGACCGGCGCGAGCACGCCGAGCGCCAGCAGGACGAGGCCGAGATCGTAGGCGGGATGGCGAAGGAGCGGAACGTAGTTGGTCAGCTCGGGCTGCGTCGCGTCGAGGAAGGCCGGCGCGAACAGGCAGGGGAAGGCGACGAGCGCGAGCGCCCTGCCCGATCCGCCCGAGCGCGCGCCGCGCGCGCGTCGCTCGCCCGCGGCCTCGCGGGTCGCGACCGTCGTCAGGAACGCGAACACGCCGAGGAGCCAGATCACCAGCGAGAAGACGACGTGGATGACGAGGCCCTTGTAGAAGAACCCGATCGGCCACAGCGGCGCCTGGTCCATGCCCGGAACGCGCGAAAGCGCGAGCAGGAGCGCGAAGACGCCCGCGAGCGCCAGCGCGCCGACGGCGATCCACGCCCAGCCGCGCAGCTTCGCCGGCGAGCGCCGCCGGCCGCGCGCCGACGCGGCGCGAGCGCGACGGCGCCGGGCGAGGAGTGGACGGTCCCGCTCATCGGCGTCAGCTCCCGGCAAGCGGATAGAGGTGGACCGCCATCACGTAGACGACGAGGCCCGAGACGGCGACGAACATCCACGACGGATAGGTGACCCGCGCGAAGCGGCGGTGAACGGCGAAACGGCCCTTCAGCGCGTTGTAGACCGTGATCGGCACGAGCACGGCGACCACGAACGCCATGACGACGTGAATCGCGAGCAGGGTGAAATAGATCGGCCGGATCGCGCCCTCGCCGCCGAATTTCGCGAGGCCCGCGAAGGCGTGATAGACGAGATAGACCGCGAGAAAGACGGCGCCGATGCGCGATCGCGACCAGCATCGCGCGCCGGTGGCCCTCGCGGTCCCGGCGCGGATGCGGCCGTAGGCGTAGAGCAGCACGACGATCGTCGCCGCATTCAGGACGGCGAGCACGTGCGTGAGATCGTGAATGGCGATCATGGCTACGTCGAACCGAAGGTCGGCGATCTTGATGAACATGCTCGGCGTAGAGCGCGGCGGCGACGCCGGCGAGAACGACGAAAGCGATCCAGTTGCGCTCGCGTCTGCGCCTGGTCGTTACGGGACTTCTCGGTCATCGCGGGATCGCTCTTGACGCAGGGGTCTCGCGCCGAACGCTGCGTCGCGCGAATGCGGCGCGGCGGCCGCCGAGGCGGAGTTCCGTCGCGAGGCGGACGCCTAGCGCCTCAGCAGAACCTCCGCAAGCAGGGCGGCGAAGATCAGGAACATGTAGAGGATCGAGTAGCCGAACAGCGCCATCGCCGCCTTGCGGCGCGGCAACTTCCTCGCCGTCGCGCAGCCGGTAGAGCGCGAGCGCCCGCCACAGGAAGACGCCGTCGCAGACCGCCGCGATCGCGCCGTAGAGAAGCCCGACGCCGGGGATCAGCAGCGGCCCGAACGAGGCCGCGACGAGCAGGAGCGAATAGATCGCGATCTGCCGGCAGGTCTCGGCCGGCCCGACGACATTGGGCAGCATCGGCACGCCGACGCGCTCGTAGTCGCCGGCTGCGGCAGAGCGCCAGCGCCCAGAAATGCGGCGGCGTCCACAGGAAGATGAACAGGAACAGCGCGATCGCGCCGGCCGAGACGCTTCCCGTCGCCGCGGCCCAGCCGATCACCGGCGGCAGCGCGCCCGCCGCGCCGCCGATCACGATGTTCTGCGGCGTCCGGCGCTTGAGCACCATGCGTGTAGAGCGGGATGTAGATGGCGATCGTCAGCGCGAGCAGCGCGGCGGCGAGCCAGTTGACCTGAGCGCCGAGCGCGACGACCGAAACGACGCCAGCAGGAGCGCCGATCGCCAGCGCCTCGTTCGGGGGAACCGAGCCGCGCGGGATCGGCCGCATCGCGGTGCGCGCCATGTTGGCGTCGATGTCGGCGTCCCACCACATGTTGAGCGCGCCGCAGGCGCCCGCCCCGCCGCCATCGCCGAGAGCGTCGCGACGCAGCCTCATGCCAGTCGAACGGGCCGGGCGCGAGCGCGAAGCCGACCGCGCCGGTGAACACGACGAGCGACATCACCCGCGGCTTCAGAAGGACAAGATGATCGACGACGCCGCCCCGCGCTGCGCGGGGCTCGTCCGCTCCGACGTCTCGACCCTGCGCGCGACCGTACCGACTCCGTGTCGTCACTATGCCCTCATCGTCTGTCCGCCCCGGCGCATTAGGCCGTCCGACCGTCTCACGTTTCGATCGGACGATCGTCGTTCAATCGCCGCCGTTCGATCGGAGTCGCCGACGGTTCTCATGTTCACCGAAATCACACGATGATCGGCATCGAATGTCAAGCGATCGTGCACTGAGCGTAGAACTGCCCGTATTAGAGCCTGGCGCCGCGATCAAGCTGGCTTGACAGCTCGTCACGCCACGTCGTCCATCGCCGGCGCGGCCGGTCTCGAACTGCAGCCTCGCAAGCCGCGCGTAGACGCCGCCCTTCGCCACCAGCTCCGCGTGCGTGCCCTCCTCGACGATGCGGCCCGCCTCCATCACGAGAATGCGGTCCGCCTTCTGCACCGTCGCCAGCCGGTGGGCGATCACCAGCGTCGTGCGCCCGCTCATCACGTCGTCGAGCGCCGCCTGCACCTGCGCCTCGTTGTGGGCGTCGAGCGCCGAGGTCGCCTCGTCGAGCAGCAGGATCGGCGCGTCCTTGAGGATCGCCCGCGCGATCGCGAGGCGCTGCCTCTGCCCGCCCGACAGCGTCACGCCGCGCTCGCCGAGTTCGGTCGCGTAGCCCCGGGCAAGCTCGCGGATGAAACCGTCCGCCGCCGCGCGCCGCGCCGCCGCCTCGATCGCCGCTTCGCTCGCCTCGGTCCGGCCGTAGGCGATGTTCTCCGACACGGTCCGCCGAAGATCGACGGGTCCTGCGGCACCGGCGCGATCCGCGCGCGCAGGGTCGCGCGGGTCGACCGTCTTCACGTCGACCCCGTCGACCAGCACCCGGCCGGCCTCGCAGTCGTAGAAGCGCATGATCAGCTGGAAGACCGTCGATTTGCCCGCGCCGGAGACGCCGACGAGGGCGACCCGCTCGCCCGGGCGCGATCGAAAAGCTCAGGTCGTCGATCACCCGAACGTCCGGCGCGCCGTCGTAGGCGAACGACGACGCCGCTCGAAGGCGATCGCGCCCGCGCGGCGGCGGCATCGCGACCGGACGCTTTCGGCGCGACGATCCGCGGCGTCGACGGCGAGCAGCTCGGAGATCCGCCCGGCCGCGCCCGCGGCGGCGGCGGCTTCGCTCCATACCTGCGACAGTTCGCCGAGCGAGGTCGCGGCGAGCACCGCGAACAGCACGAATTGCGACAGGAGGCCGCCGCTCATCCGCCCGGCGAGCACGTCGTGCGCGCCGAGCCACAGGACGAAGACGACGCTGCAGAAGGCGAGCGACACCGCGACCGCGATCAGGACCGCGCGCGTGACCGCGGCGTCGCGGGCGGCGGCATAGGCGCTCTCGACCGCTCGGGCGAACCGCGACGGCGCTCAACGCCTGCGCCCCGAACGCCTGCATCGTCCTGACGCCGCCCGAGGCTCTCGGAGGCGAAAGCGGTCGCATCGGCGAGGGTGTCCTGGGCGTGGCGCGACCGGCTGCGCACGATCCGCCCCGAGGCGATCAGCGGCGCGGCGATCACCGGAATGGCGATCGAGCACCAGCGCCGAGAGCTTCGGGCTCGTATAGACCATCAGCGCGGTCGCGCCGACGAACATGAAGAGATTGCGCAGCGCAATCGAGGCCGAGGCGCCGAACGCGGCCTTGATCTGGGTCGTGTCGGCGGTGAGGCGCGAGACGAGTTCGCCGGTGCGCGCGCGATCGTAGAAGGCGGCGTCGAGTCCGGTCAGATGGGCGAAGACGTCGCGCCTGAGGTCGGCGACGACACGCTCGCCGAGCGTGGTGACGAGGTAGTAGCGCGTGGCGGCAGCGAGCGCGATCACGATCACCACGGCCGCCATCGCCACGAAATAGGCGTCGACCGCGCCGCCGCTCTCCTTCGAGAAGCCGAAGTCGATCATACGCCTCAGCGCGAACGGCACCGCCAGCGTCGCAACCGACGACACGAGGAGCGCCGCCAGCGCCGCCATGCGCCCGTCCCGTGTAGCGCGATCCGTAGCGCAACAGGGGCAGGAGGGCGCGAAAGGAAGCGGCGGCTTTGGGCGTTTGCGGCGCGTCGGTCATGGACGCTTTCCTAAACGCTTCGGGTCGCAAAGACACGCGCGCCATCCGCGCTCCTGCGCCTCACACGCCCCTTACCCAATCGACCATCCTCACGCCGTCGTCGAATTGCCGGGCGGGCTCGGGCCTCATCAGGCCCGCCCGTCAGAACGTCGTCGGGCGAGCGGCCCGTCTTCTGCTCGCGGAACAGCGGCACGCCTCCGGGCAGGCGGACGCCGGGCGCGTGGCTCAGATGAAAGACGTCGTAGCCGAGCCCCAGAAACAGGCTGAAGACAAAGGTTCCGCCGATGACGGCGATTGTGCCCTCCTTGACGCCGAGCGCCGCGCAGGCCTCCTCGAGCGGCGCGCCGGCCGGATTCCACAGCCGCGCGTTCGGATTGTCCGGGTCCGGCGCGAGGCCCGCGGTCTGCCGCGTCACGACCAGGCGCCGCCGGCTGGGCGAGTTCGCTTGGCCCTCGTAGGACAGCCGGCCATTGACGAGGATCGTCGCGCGTTCGAGCGCCTCTCCGTACACTTTCTGGTCGGATTGAAACTTGAGCGAATTCGGCATCAGCCCGTCCGCGGCCGCGATCATGCCGTCCTCGGAGACGATTGCGTGACCCTCGATGCGAAACGTTCTGCTCACGCCGACCTCCATTGACGTTTCCCTTTACGAGCCGAGCGCCTTGATGGTTTGCTCGATCGCCCCGGGCGGCAGCTTGATCAGCCCGGTATAGGGCTGCGACAGCTCGATAATCAGGAAGATCGCGCTGGCGACGGCGATCGCGCCGAGCGCCAGCGAGCCGACGACCGTGGCGTTGATCGGCGACACCAGCCCATAGCCGCAGAACAGAAGCAGCGACCAGCACACCACGATCGCCAGCATCGGCCAGTTGATGCCGCCGGCGAGCTGCAGCATCATCAGGACCCGCGTCTGCGCGATCTGGCCCGCGGCGGCGTTGGCGGTCGCAAGCATCTGCTTCTGGGCGTCGGTCTTGGGGGTCAGCGACATCAGGAACTGCTCGAGGGTCTTGGCTCCGGCCACGGACGGACTTGACGCCCAGGTCGCTCGAGATCTCCCGTGCGGCTGACCCCAGATCTTGTCGTAGCTCTGGGCGATCGCCTTCCTGAGCCCGTCGCGCCCCGGTTTCGTCTCGGGACCGTAGGCCTCGAGCGCCGAGTCGAGCTGAAGCGCACGCGCTTCCAGGGTTTCGATCTCGGCCTTTTGCGTGGCGTAGAGCGTATAGGCGGAGCCGACCAGCGTGCCGAGCACAAGGGCGAGCAGGAGGCCGAGCAGGCCGGTCATCGCGCCGATCATTTCGCGGGAGCGGTCCGGCGCGTGCTTTTCCGGCAGCCACACGCGGAGCTTGAGGCCCAAAATGCCCGCTCCGAACGCGAGCACGGCGACCACGGCGGCAAAGATCAGCGCATTCACGAGAGTCTCTCCCCAGCCCACCCACGCGCGGGACCCCGTTCACGCGGGCTCAGCGGTTTAAGCCGCCTGCCCGCGTGCTTTCAACCCGTCCGTCTGTTCAGGCGGGCGAATTTCCCCTAGAGCGTGATGACATAGGATTGCGTCGGCGAACCCTCGCCCTGCCGCTGCGCGGCTTCCCTCTCCCGGCGGGAGAGGGAGTCCCCTTCCCTCCGGGGGGCAAAGCGCGGCCGGATGAGGGGACTCGGCGCGATTCGTCCGAAAATCATCTTGCTCTAGACTCGCGTTCCGAACGCCAAAACCGCCGGACCCCTCCCTATGAACGGACGCAGACTGATTCCGGGCAAGCCCGTGCCGGCCTCGGACATTCCGGACTATACGATTGCCCGCGACACGCTCGACGAGACGCCGTCGGCCGTGTTTCTCGATCGGCTCGCAGCGCCTGAACGCCATCGTCCAGCGGTCCGGCGAGGCGCTCGAAGGCAACATCTTCTACCCGGATCTCGATCCGGCTTACGCCGCAAGCCCTCCGGCGCCCGCGCTTGCGCCGGCGCGCCGCAATTTCTGGCGCGCGGCGCGGTTCAAGCGAAGGCTGCTCGAAGTGGGGGTCAACGCCGGACACAGCGCGCTGCTCGCGCTCTCGGCCAATCCGAAGCTCGAATATACCGGCGTCGACATTCTAGCCCACGCCTATACGGTCGAATGCGTCGATTTCCTCAAGGGCGAGTTCCCGGGCCGCGTGCACCTCTTTCCCGGCAATTCCCGCGAGGTGCTGCCCTGGCTCGCCGACCGGGGCGACGCGACGGACTTCGATCTCTTCGCCGTCGACGGCGGCCACACCGACGAGGTCTGCCTTTCGGACATGACCCACTGCATCCGCATGGGGAGCGGCCAGAGGGGCCGCCACCTGCTGCTCGACGACGTCCACGCGAGCTGGATCTTCGACATCTACTGCGAATTCGTCGCCCGCGGCGAACTCACGACCGAGACGTTCTTCGACGACTGGGAGGACGCCGGCCGCAACCTGCTGGCGCGGATCGAGTGACGGTCCGGTTCTCGGTTGAAGGCGTAGGTCGCGCCAGCAGCGGAAGTCCAGCTTCGAACCGGTCGGTTCGTCGCGGGGGCTGGCGCAAGAAGCAAGTCAGGCCGCCTGCGCCAGCTTTCTATCCTCCTTCTAAAATCGTGGCTGATCGCCTGAGCCCCGGTTGCGCAGCACAGGCCGGCAAGGGAGTATGCAGATGCCAATGATCCAACTGATCTACGCCTCACGTCCGTTCGATTTTGACGAAGGCACCCTCATCGCAATCCTTACGGTTGCGCGAAGCTGCAACGAGCGCGATGGCATTACCGGGGCGCTGATCTGCCGCAGCGATTTGTATCTGCAGTTGCTCGAAGGACCGCAAGAGATGGTCGACGCGGCGTATCGACGAATTGAGAGGGATCGTCGGCACCTTGAGGTCAAGCTGCTGAGCCGCCGCAGCGTCACTGAAAGACTGTTTCCGGGCTGGGCGATGCGCAATGACCCGGCGCGATCATGGATGTGGAATCAGGAGGAGGTGAATGCCGGCGCGATCGATCGCGCGACCGACGCCGAGGCGGTGGCGATTTTTCAGCGCCTGGCCCGCGAACCTGCCTGACCGACGCCGCTCTTTGCGGCTCGGACATCAACAGGGCCTTGGCGCGCTCTATGACGCGCCGAACCTCAAGCTGTGCGGTCGCGGCCGAAAGCGAGGAACCCGTTGGACCTGACCCCCCTCACCGACTTCGCCTCGTTCTGGCATGGCGGCCCGCTCAATGCCTTCGCCTATGCGTGCCTCGCGTCGTTTCCCGACGAGGGCGCAGAACTCAGCCTCTATAGCTACGACCCGCGGCTCGAAGCGCCTCGCGGCGTAAAACTGCTCGATGCGCGAACGATCTGCCCGGACGAGACGCTCGTTGCGCGCTACCTCGCCAACGGCAAGCCGTCGATCGCCACCTTCGCCGACATGTTCCGCTACCGGATGATCCGGGAAACCGGCCAGTGCTGGGTGGACACCGATCTCGTCTGCCTCGAAGACGCCGGAGTTCGCCAAGGACCGCCACCATTTTCTGCCGGCAGGCGGACGCGGTCAGCACCCTGCTCGTCAACAACGCCGTGCTGCGTCTGCCGCCCGCCGAACCCGCGCTCGCCGAGCTCGTCGCCACCGCCGAGGCGGCGGCCGGCGTCGATGGCCGATGGGGCGCGCTCGGGCCGTTCCTGCTGACGCCAGTGCTGGAGAGACACGGCCTCTACGACAAGGCGTTCGAACCGCGCGTGTGCTATCCGATCGAGCCCGAGCAGTTCTGGAAGCCGTTCTTGCCGAGCTTTCGCGACGAGGTTGCAAACCTCGTCGAGGGCGCGACGTTTCTGCATCTCTGGAGCGAGGCGATCCGCTGGTGCGGCTATGACTTTTCAACCTGTCCGCCCGAAAACTCCACCCTGTGGGAGCGCTTTCGGAAGGTCGGCGCGCTTGGCCGGTTCGCGCGGGTCAGCGACGAGGACGAGGTGCGGCGCCTGATGGGCAAGGCGATCGCTGAATACGAGAAACGGGCGGCGGAGCGGTGAACGCGGCCCGTATCTGTTGACGCGAGCGCTCAGCGACGCACAATGAAGGTCGCTTCACATCAGCGATCGCCGCGGGCAAGGCTCTTTAGCCGCACGCTCGAGACCGTCGCGGGCGGCGGGGGTCGCCGAGCGTGAGGGGGCAGACATGGATAAGCAGGCGGCGGAGTTCATCGGAGCGGCGCCTGGCGCCCGGCGGGACCGCTGCGTGCGACCGCGAGCGGCTCGCCCGGGTTGGATCGCAGCGGTCGTCCTCGCGCTTTTCGCGCTGCCGCTGGCCGGCGGGCCCGCGTTGGCGCAGTGCGCGCGATGCGGCCAGACGAACGTCGCGCCCGTCTCCGCCCCCGTCGCCGCACCCGTCTTCGCTCCTCGAAGAACCGTGTTTGCGCGCCTCTGGAGCGGGACCACCTCGTCCGAAATGCGGCCATCCCATCAAGGCGCGACAAGAGCGGCGGCGGGCGGCAGCCCCATCGCCATCTGCGTGCGCGTCTGCGACGGGTCTTTCTTTCCGGTCTCCTATGCGAGTGCAGCAAGCCGGGCCGAGTCGGTCGCAGAAGTCTGCCGGTCGCTATGCCCAAACACCGACGTGGCCCCCTACTCGTTTCCGTTCGGCGGTACGATCGACCAAGCTGTCTCGTCGACCGGCGAGGCCTATGGCCGTTTGCCGAACGCGCATAAGTTCGAGGACTCGTTCGACCCGAGCTGCTCCTGCCTGGCGCACGGACAAAGCTGGGCCGAAGCGCTCGCTCCCGCCGAGGCCCGATACCGGCGCCCTTCGCACGACACCCTTGTTACCGCCGCCGAGGCGGAACGGATGTCTCGCCCCGAGCCGGCAAAGAAGACGCCGGCGGTTGGCGCCCAGCCTTACGCTCCGGCTCAGCTCGATCCGGACCTCGACGCCAACGGCGTCGACACCGTGTTGACCGCTGCGGTCAAAGCGATCAGCCACGAACCCTCCGGCGTCCGCGACCAGAATCCGGAACGCCCCGTAAGCTACGGACTCAGGCAGGGCCACACGGTCGACGAGACCGATTTCGAGGGCACGATCCATAAAGTGCGGGTTCTTCCGACCTCGTTCTGAGGCTCGACGACAAAGCCTTGCTGATAATCAGAAGTCCTGCTAAGTTGAATAATGGCAGTCAGCCCCCAGCGGGTCCGATTCTCGATCAGCGGCAGAACGCCATGCAAAAGCGACCAGGCGCACGCAAGCCATTGAAAACGTTCAAAATGCCAAGGGATCAGGCCTTGGCGCGAGTTGGCGCGGATTTGGGGTCGGCGCCCCATCCGCCTGGATCCGGAGCCTCATCCGCTTGGGCCCTCGTCTTGGCGCCCGGTCAAAAGACTGGCGTCCTGGCGGACGCCCTACGGGGTGTCGGCGGGGGGGGGCGGCCGCGTGGCGGTCCGGGAGTTACTGCGGCTCGAAAAACTCTCCGCAACACATTGAAAAGGCTCAATTCGGAACTGGAAGCGGCGCCGGAACTCGAGACCCTCCCCGCTCTGCCGCCTCTGGATGCGCGCGTTCGCGAGCATGATCCCTTTGGCGGTTAATACGAAGTGACAGCTTCGTGCGCTCAACGCCCTGAAATCGCTTGCTTGGCGCCAGGACTGCACGGGGCCCGCCGCGCCGGCTGCCGTGAGGCTCCGCTCACCCCTCGACGGTCGTCGGCTGCAGGACCGCGAGCTTGGCGGCGTTTCTCCCGGTTGCGCTTGGGCGCGACCAGGAACGTCGCCTTCAGCCGGCTCTTTCAGGAACTTGTGCGCCTCGGCCTCGACGATCTGGTCGGCCTTGGTCACCCGCGCGCGCAGGTGCTTGAGTTCGAGCAGCGACTGGATCAGGAAGGTCTCGACCACCCGGCCGACCGTCGGCCGCGTCCTCGAACACGTTCCAGGCGAAGGCGCCGTCGCGCTTCCGCTCGAACCCGATCTCCTGCATCGCGGCGAGGAAGGCGCCCGGTCCTTGGGATCGATCCGGTACTCGACCGTGACCAGGACCGGCCCCTGGTCGTCGTCGACCGGCCTGGACGAAGACCCGGTCGCGCCAGTGCATCGAGGGCGAGAGGTCGAGCGCCGCGGCCGTCTGGAGCTTGCGGCTCCAGGTGGCGATCATGGCGAGGCAAGGCGCCGGCCGCGGCGACATAGAGCGTCGCCGGCAGGCCCCAGACGCTCGCGACCTTGCCCCAGACGGCGCTGCCGATCGTCATCGCGCCGAAATAGGCGGTGAGCAGGATCGCCATGCCCCGTCCGCGCACCCAGTCCGGAAGCGCCACCTGCGCCGACACGAACAGGGTCGTCATCATGATGGTCCAGGACGCGCCGGCGAGGAGGCTCGCCGCCAGCGCGAGCCCGAGACCCTGCGGCCGCCCCGTACATCGCGAGCGCCGCGATCGTGCCGACCGTCGCAAGCGCCGCCAGCCAGTCCGGGCCAAGCCGCTCCTTCAGCCGGTTGAGGCCAAGCGAGCCGACGATCGACCCGAACCCGATCATGCCGAGGAGAATGCCGTAGGTCGCCGCGCCGTTGTGCATCTGGCTGCGCGCCACCAGCGGCAGGAGCGCCCAGTACGCGCTGCCGAACAGGAAGAAGGCGACGGCGCGGATCAGCGTTCGCGTCCATGTCGCGGTTGTGGCGGACATAGCGCAGCCCGGTGACGCACGGCGCTGGTGAACCGCTCGGCCGGCAGCGTCTCCTTGACCCTGCGCGGCGCGCGCCACCAGACGACCGCGGCGACGATCGCCAGATTGCCGGCGCAATAGCACCAGAACGGGACGTCGATGCTGAAGGCCGCGATCGCGAAGCCGCCGAGCGCCGGGCCGATCGCGCGACTGACGCTGTAGGAGGCATTGTTGACGGCGATGGCGCTGTCGAGGTCGTCCTTCGGCACGAGCTTCGGCGTGACCAGTTGCCAGACGGGCGCCGCGAGCGCGCCGCCGGTCCCGAGCGCGAATGTCGTCAGGAGCAGGTTCTGCGGCGTCGCGAACCCGCCGCTCACGACCAGGGCGAACACGATCGAGATCACCGCGACCGCGGCCTGCGCGCCGATGAGGAGCCGGCGCGAGTCGACGATGTCGGCGAGCGCGCCCGCGGGCACCGTGAGCAGGAACATCGGCGCCATGGTCGCGACCTGAACCGCCGAGACCATCATCGGATCGGGATTGAGGTTGGTCATCAGCCAGCTCATCGACGTGTCGAACATCGCGATGCCGACGTTCGAGAGCGAGCTCGCAATCAGGATGACGGTGAACGCGAGATTGCCGAAGACGCCCCACCGCGATCGCTCGCCCGGGAGCGGCTCCGATCCGACGCTGGACTGGCTGGTCAATCGGCGCTCCGCCCGCTCGACCGCATGGGCGCGGTCGGGGTCGGAGATGGCAGGGCTGCCGGCTGATTTCAAGTCGCCTCGAGCGGTTCAGGCGATGAAGAGCGGGAGGGACCCGCGATCGGCCCGATGGCGGGAAGAGGCCAACGCCGCTATAACGCCT
Source organism: uncultured Alphaproteobacteria bacterium (assembly GCA_963783275.1). Lineage (GTDB taxonomy): Bacteria > Pseudomonadota > Alphaproteobacteria > Rhizobiales > Beijerinckiaceae > Roseiarcus. The sequence continues at coordinate 354,208 of CAWANA010000002.1, forward strand.
CGTCGCAAAGCCTGTCGATGGAACATTCCCTGCTGGGAAGGGCTCCAGAAATGCGCGGAAGGACGATCGAGTTCTCCGCGCGGGCCTGCGCGGCCGAAACGAAAGCTCGGAGGACGAATTGGCCCTGTCGACCCTGATGGTCTGCCTGCGGGTCGACCGCTCCAACGCCGAGCTTCTGGCGGTCGCGGCCGACGTCGGTAGGCGGTTCGGATCGCACATCATCGGCATTGCAGCGCGGCAGGTTTCGGCCCATGGCTACGTTCGGGGCGCGGGCCCGTTCGAGCCGACCGACTACGATACGCGCAGGTTCACCGATCAGGCGGCCGCCGCCGAACAGGAGTTTCGCGCCGCGCTGGCTGATTTCGGCGCCATCGACTGGCGGATGCAGATGACGTTCGGACCGGCTTTCGAGTATATCGCCGACGAAGCCCGCTGCGCCGATCTGGTCATCGCGTCGGTCGACGCCCGTGAACGGACGCTGTTTTCGTCCGGCCATGCTGAGGTCGGCGATCTCCTGATGCGCCTCGGGCGGCCGATCCTGACGGCGCCGGCCGGCGCGAGCAGCTTCGCGTTCGGTCAAGCTCTGGCATGCTTCAAGGAGGTGCGAGAAGCGCGCCGCGCGCTGGCTGACGCTCTGCCGGTGCTGCAGGCCATGAAGCGCGTCAAGGTGGTGGAAATCGTCGAGTCCGGGTCAATCGAGGCCGCCGAGCGGCGGCTGAATGATGTCACGGCCTGGCTCGACCGACATGGCGTCGTCGCGACCTCAGAAGCCATACCCGCCCAAGGCGCCGCAGCGCAGCAACTCGCCGCGCGCGCTCGCGACCTTGAGGCCGACCTGATCGTCGCCGGCGCATTCGGCCACAGCCGCCTGCGCGAGTGGGCGTTCGGCGGCGTCACCCGCGACCTTCTCCTGCGCAGCGACCGCTGCGTGCTGTCGTCGCACTAGACGCAGACGGACCGGAAACGCATGGAGCGGCCTATTCCCGAGACGCCCGCTGCGCAGCAGAAGGCTTGGCTTGGCGCCTTCGCGCACCGCGACTTCGCCATCGTCTGGCTGGCCAGCGCCCTCGCGCTTGTCGGAATCTCGATGTACGACACCGCGTCCGGGTGGCTGATGACCACCCTCGCTCTCGATCCGCTCGACGTGTCTCTGGTCCAGGCGGCGACCAATCTGCCGATGTTCCTGTTCACCCTGCCGGCTGGAGCGCTGGCGGACATTGTCGATCCGCGCAGGCTGATCCTCTACGTCTCCTGCGCAATCGCGCTGCTTATCGTCGCCTTCGCCGGCGTCGTGTCGCTGGGCTTTGCCTCGCCCCCTTCGCTGCTCCTGACGACGTTCCTGCTCAGCGCCGCATGGTCGGTGAATGCGCCGGCCTGGCTTGCGATCTTGCCGGCGCTCGTCCCAAAATCGGATCTTCCGGGAGCGATCGCCGCCAACGGCGTCGCCTACAATCTCAGCCGCACGATCGGGCCCGCCCTCGGCGGCCTGGCGATCGTGCATTACGGGGTCTCGGCGCCCTTCTGGGCGTTCGCGGCAGCCAACGTCGTCGTCATCGCCGCGCTGCTGTGGTGGCGCGCCCCGCCGAAGCAAACCGCGTCTCTGCCCGCCGAACGTCTGACGGGCGCGGTTCGGACCGGTCTGCGGCACGCCGTCAACAACCGACTCTTCCGCGCGACTCTCATGCGGACCCTCGCGGTCTATCCGTTCGCTGCGGCCTATTGGGGCCTCATGCCGCTGATCGCACGCGGGTCCGGAGAGGGCGCCGAGAATTACGGCCTGCTTCTCAGCATGATCAGCGCCGGAGCGCTCGCCGGATCGTTCGCGCTCCGTTTCATGCGCCAGATCATCAACCTCGACTGGATGGCGGCGCTCGGATCGCTCGGCACGGCCGCGGCGCTCGTGCTGTTCGGTTCAAGTCACGCCTTCGCCGTCCTGCTCGGCGCGTGTTTCATCGCCGGCGCCTCGTGGGTCATGGTTCTGACGAGCCTCTACGTCTCGGCCCAGAACGTGCTGCCGCAATGGGTTCGCGGCCGCGGGCTGGCGATCTTTCTCACCGTCATCTTCGGCGCGGTCGCCCTCAGCAGCGCGGCCTGGGGACAGGCGGCTGCGAAGTTCGGCGTCGATCGAGCGCTGATCGCCGCCGCCGCCGGGGCGCTCCTCGCAATCCCGCTGACCTGGCCATGGAAACTGCATGACGCAGAGGCGATCGACCTCACGCCTTCCCTTCACTACAGACGGCCTCATCCGGTCGAGGACGATCGCGGACGATCGCGGACCGGTCCTGGTCAAGATCGAGTATCTGATCGATCCCAAGGATCGGGAGCGCTTTCTCCGCGCGGTCGACGACCTCGGCGAGCAGCGCAGGCGCGACGGCGCCTTCGCGTGGGGCGTGTTCGAGGACATGGCGGCGTTCGGCCGGTTCGAGGAAGCCTACTTGATCGAATCGTGGCTCGAGCTCATGCACTTTCGCGAGCGCGTCACCAAGGACGACCGCCAGATCGAGGACGAAATCGGAGCCATGCTGACGAAGCCGCCGCATATCGAGTTTCTCGTCGCCTCCGAGCGCGAACTGCTGCGCCGACGCGGCGCGCGGCGCGCCGATCGGAGCGTGAGCGCTTTGCGCGTTCTCGTCGTCTACGCTCATCCCCTGGAAACGAGCTTCCTTGCGGCGGTCCACGCGCCGCATCGTTCAGGCGCTCAGCGCCGCCGGGCACGAGGTCGACGACCTCGACCTTTACGCGGAGCGGTTCGATCCCGTGCTCACCGCCAACCAGATGCGCGCTTATGTCGATACGACGGCGAACACCCGCGAGGTCGAGGCGTATGTGGCGCGGCTGCGCGCGGCCGAGGCGCTCGTGCTGGTGTTTCCCGTCTGGTTCGACGGCCTGCCGGCGATCCTGCAGGGATACTTCCAGCGGGTGTTCCTGCCGGGGGTGGCGACGATCATCGACGCCGACGGCCTCTTCCACCCGCAACCTTCTGAACCTCAAGCGCATGGCGACGGCGTGCGCCTACGGCGAACGGCCGTCGGCCGTGGCGGCGAAAGCGCGATCCCGCCGCGGCGCTTCGTGCGCGACAACATCGGCGTTCTGATCGATCCGGAGGGGCGGTTCGACTATTACGCGATCTACGGCATGGACTTCTCCACCGCGCCGCGCCGCGCCGCCTTTCTCCGCCGGATCGAGCGCGCCTTCGCCGCGTGGTGAAACGCCAGCCCCTTGCGGGTTACAATTCCCGGGCGCGAATTCAACATTTGCAAGCACTTGCGCCGGATTTCACGGGCGTCACGGCGGCCGCTCGGCGGCCTCGAGCGCGATCGAGGTCGTCAGGTCTTGCCGCGCCGCATCGAAACCCACGCTCGAGCGTGTAGGCGCCCGCGCGCGATCCGCCAGCGACGCGAAGGCCTCGTCGAAGGTCGCGAGCAGTCGCGGATCGATCAGCGATCTCGGCGCGCCGCGTCTCGCCCGGGGCGAGCGCGAGCCGGCTCCAGCCGGCGAGCCGCAGCCCGACGCCGCTCCCGCGGGGCCGCTCACGTAGAGTTGCGGGATCGCGGCCCCCGCCCTGCCGCCGGCATTGGTCACCGCGACCGTCGCCGTGACGGTTTCGCCCTCGACCCGGGCGTCAAGGGCGCCGAGGCGGAAGGTCGTGTAGGAGAGCCCGATAGCCGAAAGGAAACAGCGGCCGCTCGCCCAGCTCGGCGAACCGGCGGTAGCCGGCCGCGGCGTCTTCGGTACGCGTCGCGACGACCGGCGGCCCGCCGGGATCGGTCCCATCCGGCGCAGCCGTGACCGCGTCCTTGCGCGGCAATTGGCCCTCGCTCGCCGGAAAGGTCACGGGCAGCCGGCCCGACGGATCGACGACGCCGGCCAGAATGTCGGCGATCGCCTCGCCGCCCTCCTGGCCCGGATACCAGGCTTCGAGCACGGCGGCGGTCCGGTCGAGCCAGGGCATCAGCACCGGGCCGCCGGTTTCGAGCACCACGACGGTTCGCGGATTGGCCGCGGCGACGCGCTCGACGAGCGCGTCCTGCCCGTTCGGCAAGGCCAGGGTCGGCGCGTCGGCGCCTTCGGTCAGATACTGGTCGACGAACACGATCGCCACGTCGGCGTCCGCGGCCTTCGCGCGCGGCGCGCTCCGGGTCGAGGCCGTCGTCGTAGTCGATCGCCGTCGACGGAAGGCGCCGGCGCAGCGCCTCGAGCGGCGGCGACGGGTCGAAGATCATCGCGCGGCCCGTCCCCTCGGGCTCCCGGTCCGCCGACGCCGCCGTGCGGGATCACCTGCGACGAGCCGCCGCCCGAGGGTACGCCGCGGTCGGCGTGCGCGCCGACGACAAGCGCGCGGCGTAGCTCGGCCGAGAGCGGCAGCAGGCCGTCGTTGCGCAGCAGCACCGCGCCCTCCTCTTCGATCGCGCGCGCGACCGCTCCGGCGGCCGTCGGGATCGAAGGCGGCCTGAGGCCGCCGGTCGTCGGCAAGGCCGCAGGCGAACATCGAGGTCAGGATGCGCCGCGCCATGTCGTCGAGGCGCGATTGCGGAACCCTGCCCGACGTCGACGGCGCGCGCCAAGGTCGGCGAAGAAAGTCTGCGCATCCGCCTGCTCCGCCGATTCCTGGTCGAGCCCGGCCAGCGCGGAGCGCTCGGTCGAATGGACCGCGCCCCAGTCCGACAGGACGAAATCCGCGATAGCCCCAGTCGCCTTTCAGCACCGTCGTTCAGGAGCCAGGGGTTCTCGCAGGCGTAGACGCCGTCGACCCGATTGTAGGCGCACATCACCGCGCCCGGCCGGCCGCGCTCGATCGCGATCTCGAAGGCGAGGAGGTCGGATTCGCGCGCCGCCGCCTCGATCGATGCGGACGTCGAGCCGCCTTGCGGTCGCTCTCCTGATCGTTGAGGGCGAAATGCTTGACGGTCGAGAGGACGCCCCGGCTCTGGACGCCCGTCGATCGACGGCGCCGGCCATCGAGCCGGTCAGCAGCGGGTCTTCGGAGAAATATTCGAACGTCCGGCCCGCCGCGCGGATCGCGGATCAGGTTCGCGGCGCCGCCGAGCAGGACATTGAACCCCCTCGCGCTGCGCCTCCGCGCCGACGCTCTCGCCCTGCCGGCGCGCCAGCGCGAGGTCCCAGGTCGCGGCGAGCGCGAGTGTTAGACGGCATCGCGGTCGCGGTGTCTCCGCGGCGAATGTCGCCGGGATTGGCGACGCCGAGCGGCCCGTCGGTCTCCTGCAGCGCGGGGACGCCGAGCCGCGGGATTCCGGGAACATAGCCCGCCGAGCCGATCGCGCCTTCGGGCTTGGGCCTTCCGCCCCAGGGCGCCCCGAGGACGCCCTGGACGAGCGAGAGCTTCTCGGCTTGGGACAGGGCTTCGACCGTCCGCTCCGCTCGGGCTTCGGCGGTCCCGGCGGGATCGCGGCAAGGCGGAACGCCGGCGACCGCCAGGCCGGCGATCAGAACGCCGACCGAGGAGGAGGCGGCGCCAACCATCGCCAAGCGCAGCGCGCTACGTCTTCGATCGCGAATCGTGCGTCTCATGATGGCCTTAGCCGCCACTTTGGACTCTGCTCGCCTGAGCGCCGCGTTCGGGACGCCGGCGCCCAGGCGCAATTTTGGCGAGTGACTGAACGAATTCAAGGCCTTACCTCGAGATTCGGTAATCGGGGCAGATTTCCGGGCGGGGTCGATCAAGTTGGAGCGCTTGCGATCAGGCTTTCGATGGTCGGGACGTCGTGTCCCGGAATGCCGAGGCGGGCGCCGAGGTAATCGAAGAACGAGATTTTGAGCTTGGCGCAGGTCTTGGCGAGGCCAAGCATGACGTCGCGGGCGGCGCGTCCTTTTTCGCTGACGGTTCCTCCTGAGACCTTTCGCTTGGTGACGACGATGCGAATGTCGTTTTCGGATGCGTTGGTGTTGAGGGGGATCTCCGGCCGCTCGAGCACGCGCAGGAGTTCAGGCTTGTTGGCGAGAAGGCGCTTGAGCAGCCTGTCGAGCGTCGCATATCCCGTACGGCGTTTGAAGATGCGGTCGAAGCGGGCCGAGAGTTCGGCGGCGCGCTCGGGGCTCGGGGCGAGCTTGAACGCCTTGAGCTGACGATAGAACCACCAGATCATTCGCCGCGTGACCTCGACGGCGTTGCGCTGCCGGTCGTTGGCGGGAACGAGCTTGTGGACGAGGCGTTCGGCGTGAACCCAGCACAGGGCGTGGTCGCCGACGCGGAACTGCCCGGCGTCGTCGGAGAGGATGACGGCGCAGGCCAGCCGATCCTCGGCGCAGATGGCGCCCCAGAGCGCCCCTTCGCTGGCGACCCGCACCGGATCGGGGGATACGCGCAACCCGGTCAGGCCGAGGGCGCGCAAATGCGCGCGCCAGTCGGCCTCGCAGGCGAATTCGAGGACGTCTGCGCCGCCCAGCGCTTCGATCACGCCGTGGGCCAGATTGGCGGAGCGCATATAGGCTGTCGCCGCCGCGTTGATGGCGTAGCGCGCCGTCCCGCCCAGGAGGTTGCGCAGGAAGGCGAGACGCGACTTGTTCGGCCCGGTGCGGAACGCCGTGAAGCGGTCGGAGCCGAACTGCGTCGTGTAGCAGGCCTTGCCGGCGTGGCGCGCTCCGGTGTCGTCGACGCTGACGCAAGCCGAGGCGCGAAGTCCGGCGCTGAACGCGGCTTCCTCCTCGGCGCGGAACGTGTCCAGCTTCGCGGTCAAAAGCCGCACCACCTGGCGCTTCGAGATCGAAAGGCCGGCGGCAGTCAGCACCGCCACGATCCGCTCGCAGGTCATCTGGCCCTGAAAATGCAGCACCAGCACTAAACGATGCAGATGCGGGCCGCATCCGCCCACCACGCCCGTCGGAAGATCGGCCGTCACCGTCCGCCCGTCCGGCGTCGTCCAGCGCTCGCGCCGATAAAGCGTCACGTCCGGCTTGAACGCGATATCCTGAACGATGATCTCTTCGTAGCCCTTGTGGCGCGAGCCTTCCGGCGCCGACGCCGTCAGCGTCACCTTGCGGTCGATGCTCAGCTTCGACACGCCCGGACCGCGACGACGCGGCGACGGCCTGTCCGCCTCGTTCGGTCGATCCGCCCCCGGTCGATCCGTCGCCTTTTCCATGCCCGACGGCTTGAACGGCGGCCGCGGCGGCAAGCCCTTCAGACGCCGGATCTCGTCCTTCAGTTGCTGGTTCTCCAGTCGGAGCGCCGTCACCGTCGCGTTCAGCTTCTCGTTTTCTTCCCGAAGCCGCTCAACCTCGCCGATCAGGCGGCGAACCAGCCCAACCAGTTCGGTCGCGCCCATACCATCAAGCAAATCAATCGAGCCGGGTGACATCCCAAGCTTAAATCACACTTTCCATCTCTTGACTCCCCCACACTGCCCGGAAATCTGCTCCGGTTACCGAGATTCGGATTCGGAGCAGGCCAATTAGCGATTCTTCGCCATGTTTTAGCCCTATTTGAGGCCTCCCGGCGGCGCGAATACCGATCCGCCACTGTCCAAACCGCCGGCGGGAGACGGTTCGAGGGCGTTCGAGCGAGAGGCGAGCAGGGACAGCGGCATAGCGGGTGTGAACTGGAGCCAAGCGTTCAAGGTAACCCCGAATTCCGATATTGTCAAATACTTTCCTCACTATTATGGAATAACAGAATTACTCGGCGGCGTCGGCGCTCTGGCGGCCGGCGTACGGGGCGCACGCAGCTGCTTTGCGGGTTCGAGAGGCGTCGTCGTCCCGCCCGCAAGGCCCGTGGACGCAAGCGGCGCAAGTTGGCGAACGACGATGACGCGCCTGCATCCCCGCCGTTGCGTTTGCGGGCGCCAGGGGCTATGGGCGGCGACTTCGTTTAATCGGTTCTGGAACGTCTTATGAGCGCGGAAAAGGTAGCCTTTGGGATTGCGGTCGCGGTCTTCATCGGAGGGTCGATCGGCCTCATCCTCGCGCACTTGCTGCCGGAGAAATACACGACCGGCGCCCCGCGCGACATGATCGGCGCGGTCGTCGGCCTGCTCACGCTGCTGTCGGCCCTCGTGCTCGGCCTGCTGATCTGGACGGCCTACGGCGTCTATGCCGGGCAGAACCTGGCGGTGCAGACCCTAGCGTCCAGGGTGCTCCAGTTCGACATGGCGCTCGCCGACTACGGCCCGGACGCCGATCCGGTGCGCAAGCAACTGCGCGACGGCCTCGGCAAGACGCTCGATCAGGTCTGGGCCGCCGACCAGAGCGACGCCAATTTCGCCGCAAACAATTTCGCCGCGGCGCTGCGCAACCTCCGCGAGCGGGAAACGCTCCTCGCCGAGCTTCACCCGACCACCGACGCGCAGACTCAGGCGCTGGCGTCGGCCAAGGCGAATCTGGAAGCGCTCGGCCAGTCGCGGCTCCAGATGTCCTTCGCCCTCTCGGCGCCGATCTGCTATCCGCTGGTGTTCACGGTGGTCGCCTGGGTCGTTTTCCTGTTCCTAGGCTACGGGCTCACCTCGAAGGCCAGCCCGACCTCGGTTCTCGGCGTGGTCGTCGGCGCTTTGGCCATCGGGTCGGCCTTCCTGTTGATCCTCGACCTGTCGAGCCCCTATTCCGGATACTTCCGCGCCTCGTCCGCGCCGCTCGAACAGGTGCTGGCGGTGATGGGCAAGGAATAGCGGGGGCGGCCGCGGCGTCTACACGGGCCGTTTGGCGCCCGACTGGAATGGCGGGACTGCGCAAGGAGTGGTCGCCGCTGGACGGTTTGGCGAACGTGCCAAATGCGACCGCAAGCACGCTTTCAAACCCCGTCGGCAGGAGGGCGCCAGGAGCGGGCTGTTGTGGTCGCTGGCCATCAGATCATGCCGCTCTCCAAGTTCGTTCGCGGCTTCTCCCGATCGGCGCTATCGCGAATATCTGGGCGTTAGGCTCCGAATTTGCGTCGCATCAATGCAAGCGTCCGCCGATCCGCCAAGGTGACTGCTCGCTCGGCGGGCTTCCACGGCCCGGCGACCGGGCGCCAGAGGCGGGGGCCTGCAATGAACAAGCGCCTTTTTTCGGCCGCCGTTACGTCAGCGGCAATCGCCGTCCTCGCAGCGGCCGCGCCGCTGGCGACCGCGGACGCGCAGGAGAAGCGGCCCAACGTCGTCATGCTGATGACGGACGACACGGGCTGGAACGACTTCGGCGCCTATTCGGGCGGCGGCGCGGCGCTCGGCCATCCGACGCCCAACGTCGACCGGATCGCTCACGAAGGCGCGGTCTTCACCAACTGGTACGGGCAGGCGAGTTGCACGGCCGGCCGCGCCTCGTTCGTCACCGGGCGCATCCCGATCCGCACCGCGCTCTCGATCGTCATCGGGCCCGGCGACCGCAATTATCTGCGCAAGGAGACGCCGACCATCGCCGAGTTCTTCAAAAAGAACGGCTATGAGACCTATTTCTCCGGCAAGTGGCACCTCGGCGACATCCCCGAATCCTACCCGACCGAGCACGGCTTCGACGAGATGAAGCATTTCGCCGCCTATTACGCCGGCGTCTACGCCTATAGCGATACCGACAGCGCCTTCCATCCGTGGTTCCCGTCGTTCAACCCCGAGTTCATGAAGGCCTACACCGCGATCGTGAACGACGGCGAGTGGGAGGGCGTCGCGGGGCAGCCCGCAAAGCGTGTCGGCACGATCGATTACGACAGCCTCGCGACCTTCGACGAGCGGCAGACGGACTCGTTCGTCGGGTATGTGAAAACGCATGCGAAGGACGCAAAACCCTTCTTCGCCTACGTCAATTTCATCAAAATGCACAATCCGACCAATCCGGCGCCCGAATTCCGCGGCCGGTCGCATCTCGGCAACTACTCGGATTCGCTGATGGAGATGGACGCCGACATCGGCCAGATCATGGACGAGTTGCGCGCCGACGCGCCCGACACCATCGTCATCCTGACCGCCGACAACGGCGCTTGGCTCGACGCCTACCCGGACGCCGGCACGACGCCGTTCCGCGGCGAGAAGGGCTCGCCCTATGAAGGCGGCTGGCGTGTGCCGGGCCTCATGTGGTGGCCGGGCCACGTCCCCGCGGGCGTGACCTATCACGAGATGATGTCGAACATGGACGCCTGGGCGACGCTCGCCGGCATGGTCGGCCTGACGCCGCCGCCGCACGAATGGGTCGGCAACGACGGCAAGCCAATCTATTTCGACTCGATCGACAACAGCGCCTACATCCTCGGCAAGGCGCGGCATTCCGCGCGAACCTCCTGGGTGTACATCAACGGCGAGCATTACGCGGGCGTCAGGGCCGACATCGGCGGCGACCCCAAGGAGCCGTGGGTCCGCATCGCCTGGAAGCTCCTCAATACGGCGAAGGATTCGTGGCTGGGGCCGACGCAGGATCTCGGCGCGATCGGCGCGCTCTACAACCTGACCATGGACCCGTTCGAGAAATACGACATGATCTTCAACGGCGCGGCGCCTTCGCGGATCATGACGACCTCGCCGGGCCGATATTCCGGACAGGACAACGGCTGGGTCGGCGCCCTGGTGCAACCGGTCATCATCGACTTCGACACGTCGATCATGAAGTTTCCGAACATTCCGCGATACGTCGGCGGCGCGTCGAACGACACGAGTCCCGACCTGCAGCACCCCGGAAACCCCGTGCCGCTGCTCAAGCAGGAACTCGAGCGGCTGCATGGGGCGCCGTTGAACAACGACTGAGGCGAGGCCGGCGACGATGCTGCGGGTGAAACGCGCTGCGCTCGCGGCATTTCTGGCGGCCTGCGTGTCGGTTCAGGCCTGCGCCGGAGAGTCGCCGCCGCCCGCCGATGAGGATTTGCGCGCGCTCGCGCTGCAATGGTTCGAGCGCATGCGCACCGGAGCGATCGACCGGATGCAGCTTGCCCCTGCCTACAGCGCGCAACTGACCGACGAGGCGGTGCGCGCGATGGCGCAGCGACTCAAAGTTTACGAGTACGGCGCCGCCCCGCTCGGCGCGGAGATTGTCAGAACGGAAACGCGTGCAGGCGAGACCTTCGCCGTCGTGAAGCTCGTCTTTCCGCGCGGCGATTCGGCAAACCTCCTCATCGGCCTCGACGCCGAGGGCAAGATCGCGGGCCTCAGCCTCATGAGCATGGCGGGCGATTGATCGCGCGCATCTGGAAGGAGGGTCGGATGACCCCTCGTAGATCTCAAACATGCAAGACCTCTCTTCGCGAGCTCGTTGCCCTCAGCGCCATCGCATGCGCTCTCGGGGGCTTCCCGGCCTTGGCTCAAGAAAGCGCTTCCCCGCTGGTCCGGCAGATGTTCGACGGGCAGTGGCCGGACGCGGCCACGATCAACCGGCTGAACCTTGAGTCGTTCTATCAGAACGCCCTCGCCGCCTACGTCTTGACCCTGCCCATACTCAACACGATCGGCCTCAGGGACGGATCGGAGGCCACATTCGGCAAGGGCTACAACGTGCTGCCGATCTGGAAGGATCGCATGAACGCCAGGGCCTGGGTCCCGACCCCGAACTGCGACGTGCTCTATGCGATGAGCTACCTCGATCTCAAGGCGACCGGGCCGCTCGTGGTCTACGCGCCGCCCCGTACGATCGGCATGTTCACCGACTTCGCCCAGCATACGCTGACCAACGTCGGCCTCTCCGGCCCCGACAAGGGCGCGGGCGGGCTCTATCTGCTTCTGCCGCCCGATTATGCAGGCCATGTTCCGGACGGCTATTTCGTCAATCGCTCGAAGACCTACAACGTCTTCCTCTTCTTCCGCTTCCTGCTGACCCAGGGCCCGGACGGGCCCGACGCCCAACAGGCCGTGGCGCTCGCCGAGATGACGCGCGTCTATCCGCTGAGCGCGGTCATGCGCGACCGCAAGGCGATGGCGTTCCCGAACGCGTCGAAGGTTCCGGTCAACATGATGTACCCGACCGACTTCGCCTACTGGGAGAAGCTGAAGGCGTTTGTCGATGATGAGCCGGACGAGGCGCTGCCGGCCGAGACGCGCGGCGTCCTCGCCTCGATCGGCATCGTGAAGGGCGAGCCGTTCGCGCCGGACGCCTTGGAGAAGGACGCGCTCGTCCGCGCGGTCGAGACGGCGCCGAAGATGCTGTTTGCGGCGCGCCTCGCCGGACGTCCCGATCACAGGGAGCGCCTCTATTCCGACCGGCAGTACCTCGACATCTGGGCCGGCGGCGACGCGGACTTCTATCAGCCCCACTACCTCGACGTGGACCAGCGGGCGGTCTTCATGCAGCTCGCCTATTCGTCATCGTCGGCGATGGTCAACGACAACGTCAACGCGGGATCGAAATATCCGTCCACCTACAGGGACAAGGACGGCGTCCCGCTCGACGGGAGCCACGCCTACCGGCTGCATCTGCCCGCGCCCATTCCCGCCGCGCTCTATTGGGCGGTGACGATCTACAACCCGGAAGACGGCACGATGCCTCAGACCGGGCAAATGTTCCCGTCGCGCAATCGGTTCGACAGGCCGCCGACGAACGCCGACGGCTCGGTCGACCTCGTCTTCGCGCCCGACAAACCCGACGGAGTCGACCCGAAGAGCTGGATCCAGACCCTCAAGGGCCGCGCCTTCATGCTGACGATCCGGCTCTACGGCGCCGAGGCGCCGTACTTCGACCAGACATGGAAGCCGGACGATGTGGTGAGGCTGGACTAAATAGCCGACGGTGGAGTCAGTGATGAACAAGAGACTGGGGATTTTGTCTTGCCTTTCGCGGTCGCACGCGAAAGGTTCGCGCCGCCATGACGACCGCGGCCGCTCCTCCCCCCGCTTCCGATTCCGCCCCGCCGCTGACGTTGCGCGGGGAAGCGCGGTTCTGGCGGATCAGCTTTGCGCTGTTCCTTTCCGGCCTCGCGACCTTTGCGCTGCTCTATTGCGTCCAGCCGATGCTGCCGGAATTCGTGCGCGCCTTTTCGCTGACCCCGGCGGCGGCGAGCCTGTCCCTGTCGGTCACGACCGCCGTTCTGGCGATTGCGATGTTCGGGGCGGGCGCGCTGTCCGACGCCTACGGCCGCAAGACGCGTGATGGCGATCTCGCTCATAGCCGCCGCCGCGGCGACGCTCGCCTCGGCCATCGCGCCGAACTGGCCGGACGCTGATTGCGCTGCGCGCGCTGACCGGCCTCGCGCTCTCAGGCGCTCCCGGCGATCGCCATGGCCTATCTCGCCGAGGAGATGGACCGCACGGCGGTCGGGCTCTCGATGGGCCTCTTCATCGCCGGCAACACGCTCGGCGGCATGGGCGGCCGGCTCGCGGCGGCGGCGATCTCCGGAATTCTGGGGCTGGCGCTGGGCGATGGGCGCGATCGGCGCGTTTTCGCTCGTCTGCGCGGTCGGCCTTCGCCTTCGCCCTTCCGCGCGAGCGGCGCGCGCAGCCGAAGGCGGAGCTCATCGCGATCGGGCCCGCGATCCGGATGCACCTCGGCGACCCCGGCTTGCGCCTGCTCTACGCGCTCGGCTTCCTGCTCATGGGCGCCTTCGTCACCACCTACAATTACATCGGCTTTCATCTCGCGGCGCCGCCCTTCTCGCTGAGCCAGACGGCGATCGGCTTCGTCTTCGTCATCTATCTTCTGGGCGCGGTCGCCTCGGCGGTCGCGGGCGACCTCGCAGGGCGCTTCGGCCGCAGACAGGTCATCCTGCCCGCGGTCGCGCTGATGCCGCTCGGCGTGGTTATGACGCTGTCCGGCAGCCTCTCCGCTCACCATTCTCGGCGTCGCGCTGGTGACGGTCGGATTTTTCGCCGGACACTCGATCGCATCGAGCTGGATCGGGTTGCGGGTGCAGACGGCGCAGGCGCAGGCGAGCGCGCTCTACCTGTTCTTCTACTACGCCGGGTCGAGCCTCGCCGGCTGGGCCGGCGGCTGGGCGCTCGCGGCGGCGGGATGGCCGGGCGTCGCCGCCTTTCTGGCCGGGCTGACCGGCCTCGCCTTCGTCGTCGCGGCGAAGCTCCGGCGCGTGGCGCCGCCTGCGCATCTCCAAGCGAAGGCTGAACCCGAACCAAAGCCTGTTCTGCCGGCGGCGTGACCGGGCGCCTGGCGCGGCCGTTCAGGCGAAAGCGCAGGTCAGCGCGACCCGCCCATCGGCGAGCTGTCTCACGTCGCGCAAGGCGACGGCGCGCGGGACGCCCGCTCCCGCAAACAGCGACCGCCCGTCGCCGGCGATCGCCGGGTAGATCAGAAGGCGCAGCTCGTCGACGAGCCCCGCCTCGATCAGGCTCGCGGTCGTTCGGCCGCCGCCGACGCAATAGATGTCCTTGCCCGTTTCTCGCTTGAGCGCCGCGACGTCGGCGCGCGCTGCGGAGAAAGCGGGTGTTCGGCCAGGCGGCGGCGTCAAACGCGCTCGACAGCACGAAGTGCGGCGTCTTCGCGGCGAATTGCGCCCAATCGACCTCCGCGGGCGTGGGCGGCTTTGCCCGTCATGGAAAGCGCCTTGTCCGGCGCTTCCCGAATGGCGGTCCAGTAGGCCTCGTAGCCGGGATACATCCCGGCGCCGAGGATGCACGCGTCGATCTGCGGCGTGAGCCCATAATCCTCCGACCACGCGCCGACCCAATCCGCGTAGCCGTTGGCGTCCGCGGTTTTCCCGTCGAGGGAAATCTTCATCCCGGCGATCAATTTGCGCATGGCGTTCCTCCTCGACGATCGGTCAGGCCGGCAGGCGCCGGTCGTAATCGGCCCTGAGGCGGGCGAGCGCGTCCCAGAACGGAGCGGGCTTCCGGCCGCCGAGCGAGTCGGCCAGAAGGTCGAGGTGCGCGTGCCATCCGGCGCTGACGCCGACCACGTTTCCGCGATTTGGGAGCCGGCTGTGGATCACGGTCAGAAGCACCTTGTCGCCCTTCGGCTCGAGGGTCATCGCGACCTCGGCCTCGTCATGCCAGGCGAAGGCGAGCTTTCGCGGGGGATCGACCTCGAGAATCCGGCTCTTCAGGCGGTGCTCCTCGCCGAAGCCGGGGGGCTTTTCGCCCGGAGGGTCCGTCAGATCGCCGTTTCGCCAGACGAGCTCGAACGGCGCGCCGGCCTTGAGCTCCATTGCGCCCGCGGCGAGCCAGCGGCGGCGCAGGTCGCTCTCGGTCAGGTAGGCCCATACGCGCTCGATCGGCCCCGGCAGAAGGCGCTCAATCTTCACCGTGGCGGGCTCGACGAGCGCGCCGTAGGCGTCGGGAGTCTCAAGCATCGTCATTGTCGTCTCCTTTGGTGGGGGCGGGGACGCCTGCGGGCGAAGGCGATTTTTCGGGCGAATGGAGTTTTGCGTCCTCTTCGAGCAGGAGCCGTTCGAGAACGTCGAGGCGATCGGTCCAGAAGCGTTCGTAGACGCTCAGCCATTCGTGGGCGCTGGCGAGCGGGCCCGGATCGAGGCGGCACCAGTGGGTCCGGCCGCGCACCTCGCGCCGGATCAGCCCGGCGTGTTCGAGCGCCTTGACGTGCTTCGAGGCGGCGGCGAGCGAGATCGCGAACGGCTCGGCAAGCTGCCCGACCGTGCGCTCCCCGCCGGCGAGCGCGCCGAGCATCCGGCGGCGGGTGGCGTCGCCGAGGGCGTGGAAGACCGAGTCGAGTTCGAGCGTCTGAAGTTCAACCATGTGGTTGAATATGCAAAGACTGCGCCACCGTCAGCCCGAATGAAGAGCGGCCGCACATTCGCGGGTCTACTCGGCGACAGGGCGCGAAGCTCCCCTGACGCCCGGTGGCGCTGAACATCGCGCACCTCGTGGACTCACGCCTCGGCTCGCCATATCCTCTTCCCATGCCCGTGAAGAGCCCGCTTTACGACAGCGATTTTTACGCCTGGAGCCGCGAGCAGGCAGACCTGTTGCGCGCGGGAAAACTGACGCAGGCGGACATCGAGAATATCGCCGAGGAAATCGAGAGCATGGGGCGAACGGAAAAGCGCGAGCTGGTCAGCCGGCTCGAAGTCCTCCTGCTGCATCTCCTGAAGTGGCGCTATCAGCCGGGCAAGCGCGGCCCGAGTTGGGAAGCGAGCATCCGCGTCCAGCGTTACAGCGTCGAAGACCATCTCGACGACAATCCGAGCCTGAAACCCCTGCTGCCGCAGGCGCTGGCGTCCGCCTACCGAAAGGCGGCCTGGAGGCGGTGGCGGAGACGGGGCTGCCGGGCGCGACGTTTCCCGGAGGCGTGTCCGTGGACGGTGGAGCAGGTGTTGGACGGCGGGTTCTGGCCGGGGTGAAGCGATGAGCGAGCCTGCCGACAGCGTCGAGGTCCAACAGTTTATGGCGGCCTATCACAGGCTGCGGGACGCAGTTGGGGATGATCCTGAGGGTTTTATTGTTAGAGCGCAAAAGGATCAAGAACTTAGCCTTTATCAAGATTTTCTTTCGGATGCGTTAGACGCCTACTTTGTTCTTTTCCAAGCGGAATATAGTCGGCGGGAAATGTTCTCAACGTCGACCAACCCCGCGTTCGTCAGTGCATATCGCGATTATCAGAAACGATATAAGGACATATCTTTGCCGCCACGTGTAGTTTCGCTAGAGGAACTAGAAGAAGTCGACCGAATATTTGAAAGTGTAGTTGCGGAGATGGGGATAAGCGTTGAAATTTTCGATAATTTACGTAAAGAAAGAACCACCGAAGCTGATGTAGATAAACATGAACTCGCGGATCAATACGACGAGAGCATCCAGACGCGCTTCTGCGACATTCTGCGTCTTTCGGGTATCGACTTGGCCGACCTTGATGCCATTGGTAGGAATCCGGAACATCATGCCCCTGCTTTTCAAAATACGGTCAATGTCGTAGTCAAATTCCTACAATTTATGAATAATTCAGTCAAAGACGAAAATCGCAAAGATTGGCTTCGGAGCCTGGCAAACGAGCTCCAGGCGTCCAGAGAACTGCTAGATAGCATTGGACTCGACATTGAAGGAATTTTTCGTCGAAGAGCCCTTGCTCCATTTGTCCTAATTCCCAGACACGTGTCAGATCACTACCGCGAGGTCGACCCATCGTCGCTTTCCGGCCGAATGCAGCAGGCGCAGGAGGCATTTATTGATGGATTGCATTTTGCGGCGCTTGCGATGATGCGTTCGATCCTTGAGGTCATCTTGAGAACGCATTATCATCTTGGGGATGGAAAACTAGTAAAACTCGTTGAAGCCGCGGCGGCCAAGGGTTTGTTTCCGCCTGAGATCGGTCTTCCTCAAATACAAATGCTACTGAAGCTGGGTAGCGACGCCGTCCATCCGAAATCAGAGAAACTTCACAAAGTCCAGGACGTCGAGAAGGAAGTCCTCTACAACCTGGTCATTTTGCGTATCCTGATCGAACGGACACCCAAGTATGGCGGCGAACGGTGAGCGCTCGCCGTCACGCGGCTCTCGTCGTCGTCGTCGGCAGGGCGATCGTCTCGAGCGTCGTCAGGTCGAGGCGTCGGGACGCGCTGTCAATATCGAAGCCAACCACGTCCGCCGGCGTCGTCAAGGTCGACGTTGAGGCCCGGAGCGACCTCGCGCGTCTCGGCGCCCGGAGCGGCTTTCAGTTCGATGTAGAGGCTGTCCGTTTCGGGATAGTCGTGCAGCTTCATGACCCTGTTTCCCTTGCGTCATTGCGAGCGAAGCGAAGCAATCCATCGACACAAGGCGCGGCGCGGCATGGATTGCTTCGTCGCTTCGCTCCTCGCAATGACGGAACCGCCCGCGTACCCTACCCCTTCTTCCCCGCGATCTTCGCGATCTCCCGCATGATCCTCAGCGTCCCCGTCAGCCGGTCCGCGAGCTTCTCGAAATCGTCCACCACGACGATCCGCATGTCGGGCCGCACGCGCGCGAGCGAGCCTTGCGCCGTCACCCACTTCACCAGGCCGGTCGGGTTGGCGAAGGCGTTGCCGCGGAAGGCGAGCGTCAGCGCCCCTCGGCGCCGGCGTCGAGCTTTTCGACATTCGCCGTGCGGCAGAGCGCCTTGATCAGCACGAGCTTCATCAGAAGCCCGACTTCGGGCGGCGGCGGGCCGAAGCGGTCGACGATCTCGGCGCCCATCGCGTCGATCTCGGCCTCGTCCTCGAGCGCCGACAGGCGGCGGTAGAGCGAGAGCCGCGTCGGCAGGTCGGGGATGTAGCTTTCGGGGATCGTCACCGGCGCGCCGAGCTGGATGGTCGGCGACCACAGGTCCTCGGCCGGCGCGTCCTCGCCCGACTTGATGCGCTCGACCGCCTCGCGCACCATCTGCTGGTAGAGCTCGTAGCCGACCTCCTTGATGTGGCCGGACTGCTCCTCGCCCAGAAGGTTGCCGGCGCCGCGCAGGTCGAGGTCGTGGCGCGGCGAGCTGGAAGCCGGCGCCGAGCGTGTCGAGCGACTGCAGCACGGCGAGCCGCTTCTCCGCCTGCGGCGTGATCTTGGCCTCGCGCCGGCGTGGTGAAGATCGCGTAGGCGCGCACCTTCGACCGCCCGACCCGGCCGCGCAGCTGATAGAGCTGGCCGAGGCCGAACATGTCGGCGCGATGGACGATCAGCGTGTTGGCGCGCGGAATGTCGAGGCCCGACTCGACGATCGCGGTCGAGAGCAGGATGTCGTACTTGCCGTCGTAGAAGGCGCCGATCTTGTCCTCGAGCTCGGTCGCGCGCCATCTGGCCGTGCGCGACGACGAATTTCGCCTCCGGCACGTTCTGGCGCAGGAACGCCGCCGCCTCGTCGAGGTCCTCGATGCGCGGGCAGACGTAGAACGACTGGCCGCCGCGGTAGCGCTCGCGCAGCAGCGCCTCGCGCACGATCAGCGCGTCGAACGGCGAGACGAAGGTGCGCACCGCGAGCCGGTCGACCGGCGGCGTCGCGATGATCGACATCTCGCGCACGCCGGTCATGGCGAGTTGCAGCGTGCGCGGGATCGGCGTCGCCGAGAGCGTCAGCATGTGCACTTCGGCGCGCAGCTCCTTCAGCCGCTCCTTGTGCGCCGACGCCGAAATGCTGCTCCTCGTCGACGACGACGAGGCCGAGGTCCTTGAACTCGACCGTCTTGCCGAGCACCGCGTGGGTGCCGACGACGATGTCGACGCCGCCTTCGGCGAGGCCCTTCTTCACCTCGCGCTGCTCGGCCGCGCCGACCATGCGCGAGAGCTGGCCGATCTTGACCGGCAGGCCGGCGAAGCGCTCGCGGAAGATTCTGCGCGTGCTGGCGGGCGAGCAGCGTCGTCGGCACGACGATCGCGGTCTGCTTCGCAGTTGATCGCCGCGGCGAAGGCGGCGCGCAGCGCCACCTCGGTCTTGCCGAAGCCGACGTCGCCGCAGACCAGCCGGTCCATCGGCCGGCCGGCGGCGAGGTCGTCGAGCGTCGCCTCGATCGCGCTCTCCTGGTCCTGCGTCTCGTCGTAGGGAAAGCGGGCGCAGAACTCGTCGTAGAGCCCGTCGGGCACGGCGAGGCGCGGCGCGGGCCGGGTCATGCGCTGGGCGGCGACGCGGATCAGTTCGCCCGCCATCTCGCGCACGCGCTTCTTGAGGCGCGCCTTGCGCGACTGCCAGCCTGCCCCGCCGAGCTTGTCGAGTTCGCCCGTCTCCGAGCCGTAGCGCGACAGAAGCTCGAGGTTCTCGACCGGCAGGAACAGCCGGTCGCCGCCGGCGTAGTGGATCTCGAGGCAGTCGTGCGGCGCGCCCGCCGCCTCGATCGTCTTCAGGCCGACGAAGCGGCCGACGCCGTGGTCGATGTGGACGACGAGGTCGCCCGCGGTCAGCGCGCGCGGCCTCGGCCAGCACGTCCTGCGCGCGCCGCTTGCGCTTGACGTGGCGGACCAGCCGGTCGCCGAGAATGTCCTGCTCGCCGACGATGGCGAGGTCCGGGCGCCTCGAAACCCTGTTCGAGCGCGATCACCGCGAGCGGCAGCGCGCCCGGCCGCGCCGTCTTCGCCTGCGGCCAGGACGAGACGAGCTCCAGCGACTTCAGGCCGTGCTCGGCGAGCACGTGGCTCAGCCGCTCGCGCGAGCCGTCGCTCCAGCCCGCGACGATCACGTTGAGCCCGCGCTTGCGCAGGTCCTTGATATGCGCGACCGCCGCGTCGAACACGTTGGCGCCCTCGGTCTGCCGCTCGGGGGCGAAGTTGCGGCCGACGCGGCCGCCGCAATCGACGATCGTCGTCGGCGCCCGGCGGCGCGTCGAAGGGCGTGAGCCGCGCGAGCGGCGCGGCCTCGAGCCGCTCCTTCCACTCGTCGCCGGCAAGATAGAGGCGCGCGGGCGGCAGCGGCTTGTAGTCGGACTTCGCCGGGCTCTTGGCGTAGGCCGCGCGGCGCGCGGCGTAGGCGTCGGCGATCTGGGCGACGCGCTGGGCGGCGGCCTCCTCGGCGCGGGCTGTCGAGCACGAACGGCGCGTCGCCGACATAGTCGAACACCGTGTCGAGATGGTCGTAGAGGAGCGGCAGCCAGTGCTCGAGGCCGATCGCGCGCCGGCCCTCGCTGACCGCGGCGTAGAGATCGTCAGCCGGCGTCGGCGCGCCGAATTCCTGGGCGTAGAGCTGGCGGAAGCGCTTGATCGACTCGGTCGTGAGCCTGCGCCTCGCTCATCGGCACGAGGTCGAGCGAGCGGAGCTGGCCGACGCTGCGCTGCGTCTCGGGATCGAAGGCGCGGATCGATTCCAGCGTGTCGCCGAAGAAGTCGAGCCGGATCGGGTTCGGCGCGCCCGGCGGGATAGAGGTCGAGGATGCCGCCGCGCGAGGCGTAGTCGCCGACGTCGCGCACCGTGCTCGCGCGGGCGTAGCCGTTCGTCTCCAGCCAGCAGCGCCAGATCCTCCATGCGCACGCTGTTGCCGGGCGCGGCGGAGAAGGCGGCGGAGGCGACGTATTTGCAGCGGCGGCACGCGCTGGGTCAGCGCGTTGACCGAGACGACGAGCACGCGCGGCCGCTCGATCGCGCCCGCGGGTGCGGGCGAGCCGCGCCAGCGCGGTCATGCGCTCGGCGGAGACGGCGGCGTTGGGCGAGACGCGATCGTAGGGCTGGCAGTCCCACGAAGGCAGATGCAGCGCCTCGATCTCGGGCGCGGCGAAGGCGAGCGCGTCGATGAAGGCCTGCGCGCGCATGCCGTCGCGGGCGACGAAGACGAGCGCCGCCGCGCGCGTCTCGCCGGCCGCCGCGAGCGCGCGCGCGAGCTCGGCGACGACGAAGGCGTCGTAGCCTTCGGGCGCGCGGCAGAGCGTGACGGCGCCGCCTTCGGCGAGGCGGCGGACGGCGGACGGACAGGTCGATCAGCCCGGTGCGTTCCCTGACGTCGGTCACTGTCGATCACTGGCTTCGTTCGCCCTTTTCAGCGCCTCGCGCGGCGCGGCGCGCAGGCGGGCGAACAGCGGCGTGTCGTGCTCCGGCGGCGTCGGCGCTTCGCCGGTGATCCACGACAGCACCTGCGGGGTCGGGCGCCTCCATCAGCCGCTCGAACTCGTCGAGCTCGGCCTCGGTCATGGTCGGCAGGTTCGCGTCGGCGAACTGGCCCATGACGAGGTCCATCTCGCGCATGCCGCGCCGCCAGGCGCGAAACAGAATCCTGCGCCGGCGCTCATCGAGCGCGGCGCTGCTCAGCATCGAGCCGGACATGAAGATCCTTCCTCAACAGGCATAACCGCCTTCAACGCGGACGCGGCCTCACATGCTCCGCGGCGCCAGTGCGCATCGGCCCCCGTTCGGCCTCGGTGGCTTATAGCGGCCGGGACAGCCTGTGTCAGCGGCGCGCCGCAAGTCTTCTGCGGCTCAAGAGCGATTTCCGTGTGGAGACATGGAATTAACGGCGCGCCGACGCGTCTCCGCCGGCCGCGGATTTGACGCAAACGGAGCCAAGAGGTCGCCACTTGGCCGCCTGACAAGATCGGCGGCGCAAGCGCCTGGAGCAGTTGGAACGGTCCTATGTTCGACGCTGTGACGCGCTGGCTCTTCGACGCATCGGGCCTGACGCCGCACGGCTTCTGCCTCTTGTGGCGGCCCGGACTTATCTGGACCTACGCGCTCTCCGACATCGGCATCGGCCTTGCCTATTTTTCGATACCCGTCGCCCTGGCGGTGATCGCGCGAGAACGGCGCGACCTGGTGTTCCGTCCCCTGCTTCTTCTGTTCGCCGCGTTCATCCTGCTTTGCGGCGCGACGCATTATCTCGACGTCGTGACGCTCTGGTTCCCCGCCTACGGCCTGCAGGCGATCGTCAAGGCGACGACCGCCATCGTCTCAATCTTTACCGCGGTCGCCTTGTGGAGGCTGTTGCCGCAGGCGATCAAGCTGCCGTCTCCGTCGCAATTGCGGGAGGCGAACGCCGCGCTGTTCGAGGCCGAGGAGCGGCTTCGTCAGTCGCAGAAGATGGAGATCGTCGGACAGCTCACGGGCGGCGTGGCGCACGACTTCAACAACATGATCCAGGCGATCGGCGGGGGCCTCACGGTCCTCGAACGCCGTATCGCGGCGGGCGGCTCGAAGGGATCGGCCGGATCGCGGACGAGATGCGCCGCTCTCTCAACACCACGGCGGGCCTGACGGACAGGCTGCTCGCCTTCTCGCGCAGGCAGGCTCTTCGACCGACCCGGATCGAGCCGGACACCTTCATCGCCGGGATGCAAGAGTTCGTTCAGCGCACGCTCGGGCCTGAAATCCAGCTCGCGTTGCGCCTCGGCGACGGCAAGTCGGACATCGAAGTCGATCGCCCACCAGCTCGAGGCCGTTCTGCTCAATCTGGCGCTCAACGCCCGCGACGCGATGCCGGAGGGCGGGCGCCTCGACCATCGAGGTCTCCGACCGGGCCATCCGAGCGGAGGAGGCGAGCGATCAGGACCCGATCAGCCCCGGGAAGCTACGTGGAAATCAAGGTGACAGACAACGGGATCGGCATGACGCCCGACGTGCTCGCGCGCGCCTTCGAACCCTTCTTCACCACGAAGCCGCATGGTCATGGAACAGGCCTCGGCCTGTCGCAGGTCTACGGCTTCGTCCGGCAATCCGGCGGTTTTTCGCGGATCGAGAGCCGGCCAGGCGCAGGAACGAGCGTCCTCATCTGCCTGCCCGGCCAACCGAGGGCGAAACGGGACGAGGCGCCGCAAGCGCAGACGGAGGCCGACCGACCGGGGCCGCGCTCGGCGCGCGGCGTCGTCCTCGTGGTCGAGGATCAGGACGAGGTGCGCACGCAGATCGTGGAGGTGCTCAGCCGAGCTTGGCTGCCAGGTCATCGAGGCCGCCGACGGCCTCGAGGCCCTCAAAATCGTCCAGTCCCGCCGCACGCGTCTCGACCTCCTCGTCACGGACGTCGGGCTTCCCGGACTCAACGGCCGACAACTGGCCGACGCCACGCGCGAGATCAGACCGGACATGCCGATCCTGCTCATCACCGGCTATGCGGGCCGGGCGCTCGACACCATCAACATCGCCGAAGGCACAGAGATCCTGCGCAAGCCGTTCCTGCTGGAGGAGCTGGCCGCGCGCGTCAAGGCGATGCTGGCGGCCCGACCGCTCAGCGCGCCCGACGGCGCCTGATTCTTTCGCGCCCTTGATAAGCGGTCAGGCGACGGCCGCAACCGCGACCTTGCGCGCGCGGGCGGCCGATGGTCAGCGCCAGCGCCGCCGCGATCAGGCAGGCGACGCCCGCGACATAGAGCGCCGGCAGATAGGTCATGAGCTCGGTGCGGAAGGCGCCGGCGCCGAAGGCCGCCGTCGCCGCGCCGAGCTGGTGGGCGGCGAAGATCCAGCCGAAGGTGAGGTTCGCCTTCTCGGCCCCGAAGCGCTCGACCGTGAGGCGCACCGTCGGGGGCACGGTCGCGACCCAGTCGAGGCCGTAGAAGACGGCGAAGGCCGAAAGTCCGACCACGGAGAAGTCGGTGAACGGCAGGGCGATCAGCGACAGGCCGCGCAGGCCGTAATAGACGAACAGGAGCCAGCGGTTGTCGTAGCGGTCGGAGAGCCAGCCCGACAGGATCGTGCCGACGAAGTCGAAGACGCCGATCGCCGCCAGCGCGCCTGCCGCCGCCACCGGCGCGACCCCGTAGTCGCCGCAGAGCGCAATCCAGTGGGTCTGGATGAGGCCGTTGGTCGACAGACCGCAGACGAAGAAGGTGGCGAACAGCACCCAGAAGGTTCGGCTCGCGCGCGCTTCGTAGAGCGCCCGAAGGGGCGAGGCGAGCATCGGGCCGAAGGCAAGCGCTTGCGCCGGCGGCGGATCGGCCGCGCGCGCGCCGTATGGCGCAAGGCCGACGTCGGAGGGACGGTCGCGCAGGACAAGGAGCGCGACGACGCCGGCCAGCGAGCAGCATGACCACGACGAAGACGAGCGCGGCTCTCCAGCCATAGTCCTCGGTGAGCTTGGCGAGCAGCGGCAGAAAGACGAGCTGGCCCGTCGCGGTGCTTGCGGTCAGCATGCCCGACCACGAGCCCGCGCCGGTGGTGAAACCAGCGCGCCGCGACCGTCGCGCCGAGCACCAGCGCCACCATGCCGGTGCCGAAGCCGATCAGGACGCCCCAGAGCGCGACGAGCTGCCAGAGCTGGGTCATCGCGAGCGACGCCAGAACGCCGGTCGACACCATGCCGATCGCTGCGACGACCACGGCGCGGACGCCGAAGCGGTTGATGAAGGCCGCCGCGAAAGGCGCGATCAGGCCGTAGAGCGCGAGGCGAATGGCGAAGGCCGAGGAGATGTCCGCGGCGCTCCAGCCGAATTCCTTTTGCAAGGGCACGATGAAGACGCCGGCCGCGCCCATCGCGCCGGCGTTCGCCAGCATGACGAGGAAGGTCGAGCCGGCCACCGCCCAGCCGTAGAAGACGCCGCGCGCGCCAAGCGCAGCAGCGAGCCGGTTCGACAGCGAGAGCGCCGCCGGCTTCGCGCCGGGCCCCGGGATGTAGGCGGCATCCGGGAGACTGATGGACTCCGTCATGGCGATCTCCTTGTCGGCGGGCGCGAGCCCACACGGGGGCGAAAGATCAGAGGTTCATCGCGAGCGTGCGGAGCGTCTCGGCGCCAGCCTCGCCGAGCGCGGCTTCGACCCGGCGCTGAGCCTCCTCCCACATCGGCCTCGCGCGGCGCAGCGTCTCGACGCCGGCCTCGGTCAGCGCGACGGTCGTCTCGCGCTGATCCTCGGCCGCGGTCTCGGACACGAGGCCCATGCGCTCGAGCACCCGGACGTTGCGCCCGACGGTGGATCGGTCGAGCTCGGCGATTCGCGCGAGTTCGGTCAGCGAAACCGCTCCCGACGCCCTGGATCCGCCGCATCAGGCTGTACTGGGCGAGGCCAATTCCCGCCGGGGCGAGCGCCGCGTCATAGAGCGCCGTCATCTTGCGGGAGGCGGCGCGGACAACGGCGCAGTAGCAGGGCGTTCGCATATGCGGGTATATACCCGCATAGGGTCACGAATGCAAACCGCGCAGCCTGGAGCGCCCATCCGGGGAATCGCACGCGCTGTCGGCGGCCCCTAAACCGTCTCCTTGCGCCAGTCCCTTCTCGCCTGCGCCTCGCTCTCGAAAATATGCGGGGCGACGCCGCGCTTCGACAGCGACTCGCCGAGCTTCATGCGCAGGAAGCCGCTGGTCGTGTACCGCGAAACGCCGGAATAGAAGCGGTCGGTGAGACTGCGCACCATCGCCGTGTATTCGTCGAGCAATTCCGGCAGGACGGTGAAATTGTCGTAGTTGACGATGGCGTAGACGCGCTCGCCGACCGGGGCGAGCTTGGTCTCGACCAACGTCTCGATCGCTGCGATGTCGTCGCGGCTTTGCAACGCGAAGCGCTCGAGGTTGATGAAGAGGACGTTCTGAAGCGCGTCGTAGGTGAAGCGGCTTTCGAGCGGAACGCCGACGAGATCGGCGCGCAGGCCCATCGGCTCGGGCCTGAAAATTCGCGCGTCCATCAGGACCGGATCGCGCGGGATGAGCGGCTTGAAGTCCATGCGGGCGAGGATGTCGCGCTCGATGTCCACGCCAGGGGCGACCTCCACGAGTTCCAGTCCGTCGGCGCGCAGCGCGAGCACGCAGCGCTCGGTCACATAAAGGACGCTCTGGCGCCGGCTGACCGCATAGGCGCCGCTGAAGGTGACGTGCTCGACGTCGGCGACGAACTTCCGGTGCTGCGCCTCCTCGTCGACGGCGAGCCGGCCGTTGCGCGCCCCGACCTTCTGCCGGCCGGCGCCGAATGTGCCGACGAACACGACTTCCTTGGCGTTCTGGCTGATGTTGATGAACCCGCCGGCGCCGGCGAGCTTAGGCCCGAACTTGCTGACGTTGAGGTTGCCGTGCCGGTCGACCTGGGCGAGGCCGAGGAAGGCCGCATCCAGACCGCCGCCGTCGTAGAAGTCGAACTGATAGGGCTGGTCGATGATGGCTTGCGTGTTGGTCGCCGCGCCGAAGTCGATGCCGCTCGCCGGCACGCCGCCGATGACCCCCGGCTCGGCCGTCATGGTGATGAGATCGATGATCTTCTCTTCGTTGGCGACCGAGGCGACGCCCTCGGGCATGCCGA
Organism: uncultured Alphaproteobacteria bacterium; assembly: GCA_963783275.1. GTDB lineage: Bacteria > Pseudomonadota > Alphaproteobacteria > Rhizobiales > Beijerinckiaceae > Roseiarcus. The sequence goes on from CAWANA010000002.1 coordinate 380,575, forward strand.
TGCCGAGATTGACGACGCTGTTGGCTCTGAGTTCGAACGCCGCGCGCCGGGCGATGATCTTGCGCTCGCTCATCGCCATCGGCTGGAGCGAGCCGGCGCGCGCCCGGATCTCGCCGCTGTAGGCGGGATTGTACTGGGTGCCGAAGGTCTGCCAGTGATGCTCGGGCCGAGCCACGACGACGCAGTCGACCAGAACGCCGGGGATCTTGACCTGTCGCGGGTTCAGGCTGCCGCTTTCGGCGACGCGTTCGACCTGGGCGATGACGATCCCGTCGGAATTGTGCGCGGCCATGGCGATGGCCAGCGCCTCGAGGGTCAGCGCCTCCTTTTCCATGGTGAGGTTGCCTTCCGCGTCGCCGGTGGTCGCGCGGATGATGCCGACATGGATCGGAAAGGTCTTGTAGGCGAGGCATTCCTGGCCGCCGAGCGTCACACGTTCGACCAGTTCCTCGGTAGTCCGCGCATTGAGCTTGCCGCCGCCGTTCCTCGGGTCGACGAAGGTCTCCATGCCGACCCGGGTGACATGCGCGGGCCGGCGCGCCGCGATGTCGCGAAAGAGATGGGTGATGACCCCCTGCGGCAGGTTGTAGGCCTCGACGAGGTTGTCGATCGCCATCTTCTGCAGCTTGGGCGCGAGCCCCCAGTGACCGCCGATGACGCGGCGCACCAGGCCCTCGTGGGCGAGATGGTTCAGGCCCTTGGTTTTCCCGTCGCCCTGCCCGGCCGCATAGACGAGGGTGAGCGCTCGCGGAGCGCGGTCGGCGAGAAAGCGGTCCTCGAGCGCGATTGCGATTTCTTCCGCAAACCCGATGCCGACAAAGCCGCCGGTCGCCACCGTGTCGCCGTCCCGGATCAGCCGCACCGCCTCGGCGGCGGTGACGATCTTCCCCTTCTCCGGCGAGCGCAGGAACGAAAGGGCCGGATGTTTCGCGCCTCCGGTCATGCGCGGCGTCTCAATAAAGGCCGGTGAACTCGTAGACGCCGATGACCACGAACACCGCAGCGGTCTTCAGGATCGTGACGGCGAAGATGTCCTTGTAGGATTCGCGGTGGGTCAGGCCGGTGACCGCGAGCAGCGTGATCACCGCGCCGTTATGCGGCAGGGTGTCCATGCCGCCGCTCGCCATCGCGGCCACGCGGTGCAGACCTCCATCGGAATGCCGACCGCGTTCGCCGCCTCGATGAAGTCCTTCGACATCGCCGCCAGCGCGATCGACATGCCGCCGGACGCCGAGCCGGTGATGCCGGCGAGCGAGGTGACGGTGACCGCCTCGCGCACCAGCACATTGGGGATCGCCGCCGAGCGCCTCGCGAATGGCGAGAAAGCCGGGCAGCGAGGCGATGACGCCGCCGAAGCCATATTCGGTCGCCGTGTTCATCGCCGCGAGCAGCGCGCCCGCCACCGCCGCCTTGCTGCCCTCGGCGAAGGTCTTGGACGTGGCCCGCCAGGCGAGCAGGAAGACCAGCACGATGCCCACGAGCAGCGCGCCCTCGACCGCCCAGACCGCCCGGATCGGCCGGGACGGGCGTCGGGATCGCGTGGTCCATGGCGAGCTTGAGGTCGTAGCTCGAGCCATAGGCCCAGTCGATGAGGCCTGGCAGACCAGGCGGGAAGCCGCCGAGCACAATGTTGAGGACGAACACCACGATCAGCGGCAGGAAGGCGATCCAGGGCGAAGGCAGATGGGTCGGTGTCGATCGGCGCCGGCTCGTTGATGTGGCCTTCGCCGTAGCCTTCGCCGTTGGCGCGCGCCCGACGCTTCTGCCATTCGAGATAGGTCATGCCGCAGACGAGGATGAAGATCGCGCCGATAATGCCGAGGATCGGCGCGGCGCCGGTCGTCGTCTTGAAATAGGTGGTGGGGATGATGTTCTGGATCTGCGGGGTGAACGGCAGCGAATCCATGGTGAAGGAGAACGCGCCGAGCGCGATCGTGCCGGGGATCAGGCGCTTTGGGATGTCGCCGGCGCGGAAAAGCTCGGCCGCGAACGGATAGGCGGCGAACACCACGACGAACAGCGAAACGCCGCCATAGGTCAGAACCGCGCAGACCAGCACGATCGCCAGCATCGCCTGTTCCTTGCCGACCGACTCGGATGATCGTGGCGACGATCGACTTGGCGAAGCCGGAAAGCTCGATGACCTTGCCGAACACGGCGCCGAGCAGGAAGACCGGAAAATAGAGTTGGGCGAAGCCCACCATCTTCACCATGAAGAGATTGGTGAAGGCGGCGGGCACCGCGTGCGGATCGGTGAAAAAGACAGCGCCCATCGCGGCGATTGGCGCGAACAGGATGACGCTGAAGCCGCGATAGGCGACGAACATCAGGAAGCAAAGCGCCGCCAGCGCAATCAGGAAATCCATCAGCCCCTCCCGTCAGACACGGTGCTTGTTGCGCCGCACTCTTACGCCGCCGGGAAGCCGAAGCAAGGGGACCCGGGCGTCATAGTGGCCTCGCCCTCTCGTCAGATAGTCGAGTTCACGCCGCCCGGATTGCGGCGTGCGAGCGGCGTGACCTCGGCTGCGACGGCGCCGAAGAGGATGAGCCCGCAGCCGACGGCGCCCATGAGGGTCAGCCGCTCGCCGAGAACAAGGGCGCCGGCGAGCGCGGCGAAGACGCTCTCCATCGACAGGATCAGCGCCGCCTCGGCCGGCGGCGTGTAACGCTGCGCGACGATCTGCAGCGTATAGCCCACGGCGCCGGACACGACGCCCGCGAACAGGATCGCCGGCGCCGCCGCAAGGAAGTCGGACGTCTCGGCCCTCTCGAACAGCAAGGAGCCGATCGCGCCGAGGGCGGCGCAGACGGCATATTGCGAAAGGGCAAGCGCCAGCGGCCGTTCCGTCCTCATCAGAAAGACCGGGGTCAGCGCGATTCCGGTCGCCCAGGCGAAGTCGGCGATGAGCACCAGTGCGTCGCCGATGGTCGGCGGCGTGGCGGGGCCGCCGCCCGCAGCCAGCAGTCCCGCGCCGATGAACGAGACCGCGCCCGCGGCGAGCACGATTCTCCGCGGCCGCGCGCGCGAAAGCGCCCAGACGACGAAAGGCGTCAGCACGACGTAGCAGGCGGTGAGGAAGCCGCCGTTGGTGGCGCTGGTCGTCGCGAGCCCGGCCTGTTGCAGGCTCGCGCCGAGAAAGAGCAGGACTCCGATGAGGACGGCGAGGCGCCAGGACCGCGGCGCAGGCGGCGAGCCGGCGCGCCGGCCCTCGATGAGCGCCAGCGGGGCGACCACCGCGGCGGAAATGGCGAAGCGCGCGGCCACGAAGGCCAACGGCGGGAGGCCGCCGATGTCCTTCTGCACGACAAAGGTGACGCCCCAGACGATCGAGGTGGTAAGCAGCAGCGCGTCGGCGCCGAGACGGCTCACGCCGCCCGCGCCCACCGTCTTCACGTCACGCGGCGGGAACCTGCTCGATCTCGACCAGCGTGCCGAAGAAGTCCTTCGGGTGCAGGAACAGCACCGGGTTGCCGTGCGCGCCGATCTTCGGAACGCCGTCGCCGAGCACCCGGGCGCCCGCGGCCTTCAGCTTTTCGCCGGCGGCGACGACGTCATCCACTTCGAAGCAGATATGATGGATGCCGCCGCCGGCGTTCTTCTCGAGAAAACCCGCGATCGGCGATTTCTCTCCCAAGCGGATGAAGCAATTCGATCTTGGTGTTGGGCAAGCTCGACGAACACCACGGTGACGCCGTGCGCGGGAACGGGGTGCGGGGCCGACACTTTCGCGCCGAGCGTCTCGCGATAGGTCTTCGCCGCCTTGTCGAGGTCAGGGACGGCGATGGCGACGTGGTTGAGTTTTCCGATCATGGGGCTCCTCCGAGATAGCGGCAGTAGGCAGTAGGCAGTAGGCAGTAGGCAATGGGCCATTGGGCGCAGGCTAGCCGACTGCCGACTGCCTATGGCCGACTGCCCCTTAAACCTCAACCACGAGCGCGTGCACCTGTGGCTTCTTGCCCCAGACGGCGCCGACCGAGGCGCGGACGCTTCGCTCGATCGCGCTCGACAGGAAGTCCGCATCGCGCCGCTTGGCGCGCGGCAAGCCCTCGAAGGCTTCGAAGATCGCCGCGTCTATGATCGCGTCGAAGCCCGCGCCTTCGCGGGTGCGCTCCGGCAGGCCGGCGATCATCACGTCCGGGTCGCCCGCCATCTCGCCCTTCGGCGTCAGCGCAATCGCGATCGACACCACGCCCGCAAACGAAAGGCGGCGGCGCTGGCCGACGCATTCCTGGCTGGCCGGCAGCAGAATGTCGCCGTCCTTGAGGCGCTTGCCGTGGTCGATCTTGCCGATCGTCTCGAGATCGCCGGGCGCGAAGCGGACGAGATCGCCATTGAAGGCGCGCCGCACCTGCGGCACGCCCTGCGCCTTGGCGAAGGCGACGTGCTCGGAGAGGTGCAGCGCCTCGCCGTGCGCCGGCACGGCCATCTTCGGCCTCAGCCAGCCGTACATTCTGGCGACCTCGGCGCGGCGCGGGTGGCCGGAGACATGCACCAGCGCGTGGCGGTCGGTGATGATCTCGACGCCGGCGGAGACGAAGGCGTTGATGAGCTTTCCGACCGCCTTCTCGTTGCCGGGAATGGTGCGCGAGGAAAAGATGACCGTGTCGCCGGGGCTCAGCTCCGCGGTCGGGTGTTCGCCCTCGGCCATGCGCGCGAGCGCGGCGCGCGGTTCGCCCTGACTGCCGGTGGCGAGCGCCAGGGTCTTGTCGCGCGGCAGGCGGCCGAAAGCGTCCATGCCGAGCAACGGCGGGAGGCCGTCGAGCATGCTGAAGCTCGCGGGCGACCGCGACGACCCGCTCCATCGCCCGGCCCAGAATGCAGACCTGGCGCCCGTTCGCGAAACCGGCCTCGGCCGCCGCCCTGAGGCGCGCGACGTTGGAGGCGAAGGTGGTGACGACCACCCTGCCCTTCGCCTTGCCGATCAGATCCTTGAGGGTCGCTGCGACATCGCGCTCGGACGGGCTCTCGCCCTCGCGCAGCACGTTGGTGGAATCGCAGACCAGCGCCAGCACGCCCTTCGTCGCCGAGCGCCTTCAGCCGGTCCTCGTCGGTGGTCGCGCCGAGCACCGGGGTCGGGTCGATCTTCCAGTCGCCGGTATGGACCACCAGTCCGGCCGGCGTGCGGATCGCCAGCGCCGAACTCTCGGGGATCGAATGGGCGACGCGCACGAACTCGACGTCGAACGGGCCGATCGTCACCCGGCTGCCGGGCCTCACGATCTGGATCGGCACCTTCGGCGCGCCCGGTTCGCCCAGGCGGCGCGCCTCCGCGAGGCCCGCGGCGAAGGGCGAGGCGTAAACCTGCACGCCGAGGCTCGGCCACAGGTCGGCGAGCGCGCCGATATGATCCTCGTGCGCGTGGGTGATGATCAGGCCGACGAGATCCTTCTTCACCCTCTCGATGAAGCCGAGGTCCGGCATGACGAGATCGATGCCCGGCAGTTCGTCGCCCGCGAAGGCGACGCCGAGATCGACCATCAGCCATTTGCGAGCCTTCGGCGGCCCGTAGCCGTAGAGCGCGCAATTCATGCCGATTTCGCCCAAGCCCCCGAGGGCCGCGAAAACGAACTCGTTGTCGTCTGTCATTCAGGCAGGGCCTTCCCGCACGAGCGAACCGGGCGGCCCCGCGAGGGGCCCGCCTTCCGGCGCCGGCGATATCCAGAGGTCGGCGGCCTCGATCGCCTCGACGCCGCCCTCCCCGCGAAACAGCAATCGGCCGTCGGCGTCAAGCCCTTCGAACGCGCCCTCGCGCCGCCCCTGCGCGGTGTCGATCCGTACAATCGTCCCGACTCCGGCGGCGCGCGCGAGCCACGCGGCGCGGATCGTCGGAGAATCCGTCGCCCTCGGCCCAGAGGTCGAGCGCCTCGTCAAACCGCTCCACGAGCCGCTCGAAGAGGTCGGAGGCGCCGATCGCCCCGCCGTCGTCGCGCTGGAGCACGGCGGTCGGATAGCCGACGCCTTCGGGCGCATGGGCGCAATTGACCCCGATTCCGACCACGCAGGCGACCCTGCGATCGGCAAGCGCGCGACCCTCGACCAGAAGACCCGCGCATTTCGCGCTTCCGATGACGAGATCGTTCGGCCACTTGAGCCGCGCTTGGCTGCGCCCCGAGGTCCTCCGTCGCGCGGGCGAGCGCGACTCCGGCGACGAATCCGAGCTGGGGCGAGCGCGCCTGCGGGCAAGGATCGATCATGAGCGCGCTCGCGTGGAGATTGCCTTTCGGCGAAACCCAGGCTTCGGCCCTTGCGTCCGCGGCCTGCGCTCTGCTCGCCGGCCACGATCCATAGGCGCCCCGGGTCGCCGGCGACGGCGCGGCGGCGCGCCTCCTCGTTGGTGGAATCGATCGCGTCGAGGCGATCGACCCGCCAGTCGAACCGCGCGGCTCCCCGCGTGGCGCCGAAAGTCAAAAGAGCGTTTGCGCCGCCGCCATCGCCGCATCGGTCAGCAGCGAGGGGGCGAACACAAAGGCCAGAATGAGCGCCGCCGCCACCGCGAGCACGCTGCGCTGCGACGAGGCCCGGCCGGTCGAACGCCTTGGCCGGCTCGTCGAAATACATCAGCTTGACGATGCGCAGGTAGTAATAGGCGCCCACCGCGCTCGCCAGCACGCCGATGACGGCGAGGCCATAAAGCCCGGCCTTGATGGCGGCGGCGAAGACATAGAACTTGGCGAAGAAGCCGGCGAGCGGCGGGACGCCGGCGAGCGAGAACATCATCGCCGCCAGGAAGAACGCCATCGTCGGAATCGGTGCGGGCGAGGCCGGCCAGATCCGCGATCGTCTCGACCGCTCTTGCCGTTGCGATGCATCGACAGGATCGCGGCGAAGGTCCCGAGCGTCATGACGACGTAAATCGACATATAGACGATGACGCTCTGCGCGCCCTCGACGGTGCCCGCGGCGAGCCCGACCAGGGCGAAGCCCATGTGGCCGATCGACGAATAGGCCATCAGCCGCTTGATAGTTGGTCTGGCCGATGGCGGCGAAGGCGCCCAGCCCCATCGAGGCGATCGACACGAAGGCGAGGATCTGCCGCCAGTCGCCGGAGATGCCCGGAAAGGCCGAGAAGACCACCCGCACCAGGACCGCCATCGCGGCGATCTTGGGCGCCGAGGCGAAGAACGTCGTCACCGGGGTCGGCGCGCCCTCGTACACGTCGGGCGTCCACATGTGGAACGGCACGGCCGAGATCTTGAACGCAAGGCCCGCCAGCACGAACACGAGGCCGAACAGCACGCCCAGGTTATGATGGTCGTGCACCGCCGCGGCGACGTCGCTGAACGTCACCGAGCCGGCATAGCCGTAAATCAGCGAAGCGCCGTAGAGGAGCATGCCCGACGACAGCGCGCCGAGCACGAAGTACTTCAGGCCCGCTTCCGTCGCGCGCAGGTCGTGGCGGCGATAGGCGGCGATCACATAGAGCGCGAGGCTCATCAGCTCGAGGCCGAGGTAGAGCGCGATGAAGTCGTTGGCGGCGATCAGCATCAGCATGCCGAGCGTCGACAACAGGATCAGCACCGGGAATTCGAAGCCCGCGATCTGCTCCCTGCGCATGAATTCGAGCGACAGGAGCAGCGTCACCAGCGAGCCGATCAGCGCCAGTCCGCTCATGAAGCGGGTGAACGGGTCGTCGGCGAAGGCGCCGTAGAAGGTGATCCCCATCGGGCGCGATTTCCACACCACGATCAGGAACACGACCCCGAGCAGCGCGACGGCGATCTCGGTGACGAGGCTGTAGGACCGCTCGCCGCGCAGCGCGCCATAGAGCACCAGCGCGAGCGTGCCGAGGGCGAGCACCGCCTCGGGCAGGACAACCGGGAGAGAGAGGGCCGTTTCGTGCATGGATCGCTCGTTCTCTTGATCGCGTTGCGGCGCTATAGCCCTGTCACAGCCCGGCCGTCCTGGTGGCCGTCACCGCGTGCTCGAGGCCCTTCAGGATCACGTCGATCGAGGCGGAGCTCGCGTCGATGATGGGCTGCGGATGCACGCCGTAATAGAGGACCAGGAGACCGAGCGGCAGGAGCGTGGCGATCTCGCGCGGGCTGAGGTCGATGATGGTCCTGAGGTTCGCCTTCTCGATCACCCCGAAAATGATGCGGCGGTAGAGATAGAGCGCGTAGCACGCCGACAGGATGACGCCGAACGTGGCGAAAAACGCCACCCAGGTGTTGGCCTGGAACGTCCCGATCAGGGTCAGGAACTCGCCGACGAAGCCCGACGTGCCGGGCAAGCCGACATTCGCCAGCGTGAACAGCATGAAGGCCGACCGCATAGAGCGGCATGCGCTGCACCAGGCCGCCATAGGCGTCGATCGAAAGCGTGTGCGTCCGGTCGTAGACGACGCCGACGCAGAGGAAGAGCGCGCCCGAGACGAGGCCGTGGCTGATCATCTGATAGACGGCGCCCTGCACGCCCTGCGCGTTGAAGGCGAAGATGCCCATCGTCACGAAGCCCATGTGGGCGACCGACGAATAGGCGATCAGCTTCTTCATGTTCTCCTGCGCGAGCGCCACCAGCGAGGTGTAGATGATCGCGATCACCGACAGCGCGAAGACGAGCGGGGCGAAATAATGCGAGGCGTCCGGGAACATCGGCAGCGAGAAGCGGATGAAGCCGTAGCCGCCCATCTTCAGGAGAATGGCGGCCAGGATCACCGAGCCCGCCGTCGGCGCCTCGACGTGCGCGTCGGGCAGCCAGGTGTGGACCGGCCACATCGGCATCTTGACGGCGAACGAGGCGAAGAAGGCGAGCCACAGCCAGGTCTGCACCTTCGGGTCGAACGCGGTCTTGAGCAGCACCGTGATGTCGGTCGTGCCCGCCGTCCAGTACATGACCATGATGGCGAGCAGCATCAGCACCGAGCCGGTGAAGGTGTAGAGGAAGAACTTGAACGCCGCATAGACGCGGTTGCCGTGGCCCCAGATGCCGATGATCAGGAACATCGGGATCAGGCCGCCCTCGAAGAACAGGTAGAAGAGGACGAGGTCGAGCGCCACGAACACGCCGATCATCAGCGTCTCGAGCGCGAGGAAGGCGATCATGTACGCCTTCACCCGGTTCTCGATCCCCCACGATGCGGCGATGCTGATCGGCATCAGGAAGGTGGTCAGCAGGACGAAGGGCATCGAAACGCCGTCGACGCCGAGCTTGTAGAGGATGGCGTGCGAGAACCAGTCGTGCTCCTCGATCAGCTGGAAGCCGGGCTGCGACGGGTCGAAACGCCCCCAGGCGACGAGGCTGAGCACGAAGGTGATGAGGGTCGCGAAGAGCGCGATCCAGCGCGCGTTGCGCTTGGTCGCCTCCGAGTCGCCCGGCAGCAGCAGGATGAACGCCGCCCCGATGACCGGCAGGATCAGGAGGCTCGAGAGGATCCAGGAATCGGACATCAGCGCGCTCCCCCGAACAGGTACCAGGTCGCGAGCGCGGCCGCGCCGAGCAGCATCGCGAAGGCGTATTGATAGACGTAGCCCGATTGCAGGCGCACCGCGCCGCGGGTCACGTCGAGCACGCGGGCGGATACGCCGTCCGGCCCCAGGCCGTCGATGATCGCGCCGTCGCCGCCCTTCCAGAGCGCGCGGCCGATGGCGAAGGCCGGCCGGACGAACAGGAAGTCGTAGAGCTCGTCGAAGTACCACTTGTTGAGCAGGAACCGGTAAAGCGGCCGGGAAGAGCCGCGCGAGCCGCTCGCCGCGCCTTCCGGTCGAGGAGGTACATGTACGCCGCGATCAGCAACCCGACGATCATCATCAGGGTCGGCGACAGCGACACCAGCGCCGGGACGTGCTCCATCTCCTCGAGGATGTCGTTGTCCGGGCCGAGGAACAGCGCGTTGCGCCAGAAGTCTCGAATAGCCGGCGCCGATGAACCAGTGGCGGAACGCCATGCCGGCGAACGTCGGCGCCGAACGCCAGCACCGCGAGCGGGATCAGCATGACCCGCGGCGATTCGTGCGCCCGTGCGTCGCCGTGGCCATGGCCGTGATCGTCGTGGCCGTGCGCGTGGTCGTCCTGCGCCGGCGCCGGCAGCCAGGACGAAAACTGGCCGCGCTCGCCGAAGAAGGTCATGAACATGAGGCGCCAGGAGTAGAACGAGGTGAAGAGCCGCCGCGATCGTCACGCACCAGTAGGCGTAGACCGCGCCGTAGCGATGCGAGGCGAAGGCCGCCTCGATGATCGCGTCCTTCGACACGTAGCCGGCGAAGCCGAGCGGCGTGAACGGGATGCCGACGCCGGTCAGCGCGAGCGTGCCGATCATCATCATCCAGAAGGTGAACGGGATCTCCGTGCGCAGCCCGCCCATGCGGCGCATGTCCTGCTCGTGGTGCATGGCGGTGATGACCGAGCCCGCGCCGAGGAACAGCAGCGCCTTGAAGAAGGCGTGGGTGAAGAGGTGGAAGATGCCGAGGCTGTAGCCGCCGACGCCGAGGCCGACGAACATGTAGCCGAGCTGCGAGCAGGTCGAGTAGGCGATCACCCGCTTGATGTCGTTCTGCACGAGGCCGACGGTCGCGGCGAAGAAGGCCGTGGTCGCGCCGATGATCAGCACGAAGCTCAGCGCCGTCGACGACAGCTCGAACAGGGGCGAGAGCCGCGCGACCATGAACACGCCCGCGGTCACCATGGTCGCCGCATGGATGAGGGCGGAGACCGGGGTCGGGCCCTCCATCGCGTCCGGCAGCCAGGTGTGGAGCAGGAACTGCGCCGACTTGCCCATCGCGCCCATGAACAGGAGCAGGCAGGCGAGCGTCCAGGCGTCCCAGTCGAAGCCGATGAAGTGGAACGTCTTCCCCACGACGCCGGGGGCGGCGGCGAACACCTGGTCGAACGTCACCGAGCCCGTGAGCACGAAGGTCAGGAAGATGCCGAGCGCGAAGCCGAAGTCGCCGACCCGGTTGACGACGAACGCCTTGATCGCCGCGGCGTTGGCCGACGGGACGCTCGTACCAGAAGCCGATCAGGAGATAGGACGCGAGGCCCACGCCCTCCCAGCCGAAGAACATCTGCACCAGATTGTCGGCCGTCACCAGCATCAGCATGGCGAAGGTGAACAGCGACAGGTAGGCGAAGAACCGCGGCCGCGACGGGTCCTCGTGCATGTAGCCGATCGAATAGACGTGCACGAGGAACGACACCGTCGTCACCACGACCAGCATCACCGCGGTCAGCGTGTCGATGCGCAAGGCCCAGGCGACGGAGAGCTTGCCGGAGGTGAACCAGTTGGCGACCGGGACATGGTCGTCGCCGCCGGCCGCGACCATGAAGAACGCGATCCAGGACAGGAGAAAGCAGATCCCGAGGAAGCCGGTGGTGACGTTTTCCGCGCCGCGCGCCCCGATCCAGCGGCCGAAAAGGCCGGCGATCAGGAAGCCGAAGAGCGGCAGGAAGACGATCAGGTCGTACATCGGTCCCTCAGCCCTTCAGCGAATTGATGTCTTCGACCGCGATCGAGCCGCGGTTGCGATAATAGGCGACCAGGATCGCAAGGCCGATCGCCGCCTCCGCCGCGGCGACGGTCAGGATGAACAGCGCGAAAGCCTGGCCGGTCAGGTCGCCCGAGAAGGTCGAGAAGGCGATGAGGTTGATGTTGACCGCGAGCAGGATCAGCTCGACCGACATCAAAATGATGATGATGTTCTTGTGGTTGAGGATGATGCCGGCGACGCCGATCGTGAACACGATCGCCGCGAGGATCAGATAGGCGGAGAGGTCCATGGCAATGATCCTTCAGATGCCGACGCGCGAGGGGACCTTGCGCACTTCGACCGCGGTCTCGGGCGTGCGGGCCACCTGGGCGCCGACATCCTGGCGCTTGACGCCGGCCTTGTGCTGCAGGGTGAGGACGATCGCGCCGATCATCGCGGTGAGCAGGATCATGCCCGCCGCCTGGAAGAAGTAGAAATAGCGCGTGTAGAGCACCAGGCCGAGGGCGGCGGTGTTGGAGAGCGTGCCGGAAGGCGTCGCGGCCGCGGCCGCCTTCGGCGACACCGCCCAGCCCGAGACGACATAGACGAGTTCGGCGCCGAAGACGAAGGCGATCAGCAGGCCCTGCGGCAGGTAGTTGACGAAGCCCTGCTTCATCCGGGCGAAGTCGACGTCGAGCAGCATGACGATGAACAGGAACAGCACCGCGACCGCGCCGACGTAGACGACGACCAGGATCATCGCCAGGAATTCCGCGCCCATGATCAGGAAGAGCCCCGCCGCGCAGACGAAGGCGAGGATCAGGAACAGCACGGAATGGACCGGGTTCCGGGCGAAGATGACCGCGAGCGCCGACCCGACGAGGATCGTCGCGAAAATCCAGAAAAACACCGCCTCGGCCATGTTGTCAGCCTCTTGAAAACCCCGGCCCCGAGCGCCTTCTCCCAGTACCGGGAGACGGCGACGCCGACGCGTCGGGCGAAGGATGCGCCCCCGCCCCGAAAAGTCTCAACCCCTGCCCTGCCCCGCAAAGTTCGTCTTTCGACGCGCTTTCCCGAGGCGAGAGATCACCGATACGGCGCGTCCATCGCGATGTTGCGCGCCAGCTCGCGCTCCCAGCGCGCGCCGTTCTCGAGCAGCCGGTCCTTGTCGTAGAACAGCTCCTCGCGCGTCTCGGTGGAGAACTCGAAATTCGGTCCCTCGACGATCGCGTCCACCGGGCAGGCCTCCTGGCAGAAGCCGCAGTAGATGCACTTCGTCATGTCGATGTCGTAGCGGGTGGTCCGCCGCGTGCCGTCGTTGCGGCGCGGCCCCGCCTCGATGGTGATCGCCTGCGCCGGACAGATCGCCTCGCACAGCTTGCAGGCGATGCAGCGCTCCTCGCCGTTGGGATAGCGCCTGAGCGCATGCTCGCCGCGAAAGCGCGGCGACAGCGGCGACTTCTCGTGCGGATAGTTGAGCGTCACCTTCGGCTTGAACATGTAGCGGATCGACAGCGCGAAGGCTGCGAAGAACTCGGCCAGGAACAGCGAGCGGGCGGATTGCGCGAGTCTGAGCGCCATGGTCTCTCCTCTTCCCTCAACCCGAAACGTGGGCGCCGAGCCCGGTGAACTCGAGCACGGCCGCGACGAGGACGACCATGAACAGCGAGATCGGCAGGAACACCTTCCAGCCCAGGCGCATCAGCTGGTCGTAGCGATAGCGCGGCACGAAGGCCTTCACCATCGAGAAACAGAACACCACGCTCCACGCCTTGATCAGGAACCAGATCAGGCCCGGGACCCAGGTGAACGGCGGGAACGGCAACGGCGACAGCCAGCCGCCGAGGAACAGGATCGCCGTCATCGACGACATCAGCAGAACCGCCACGAGTTCGGTGAGGAACTGCAGCAGGAACAGCGAAGCCGAATATTCGACCTGGTAGCCGGCGACGAGCTCGGACTCGGCCTCGGTCAGGTCGAACGGCGGGCGGTTGGTCTCCGCCAGCGCCGAGACGAAGAAGATGATGAACATCGGAAAGAGCGGCAGCCAGTACCAGCCGAGGAGGCCGAAGCGGGTGTCCTGCGCGCGCACGATGTCGGAGAGATTCAGCGATCCGGCGCACAGCAGCACGGTGACGATGACGAAGCCGATCGACACCTCGTAGGACACCATCTGCGCCGCCGAGCGCAGCGCCGACAGGAGCGGATACTTCGAGTTCGACGCCCAGCCGGCCATGATGATGCCGTAGACGCCGAGCGACGAGACCGCGAAGAGATAGAGAATGCCGACGTTGATGTCGGCGACGACCCAGCCGTCGGCGACCGGGATGACCGCCCAGCCGGCGATCGCCAGGGCCACCGACACCAGCGGCGCAAACACGAACACGCCCTTGTTGGCGCTCGCCGGGATGATCGGCTCTTTGATGATGAACTTGCCGAAGTCGGCGAAGGGCTGCAGCACCCCCAGGGGCCGACCACGTTCGGGCCGCGGCGGATATGGACCGAGCCCCAGATCTTGCGCTCGATATAGATCAGCACCGCCGTCGAGAGCAGCAGGCAGACCAGCAGCAGCAGACTTTCGAGAATGTAGCGGAGCGCCGATCCGAGGTCGCTCTCGTGCATCCAGTGGCCGAACGCGGCGAAATAGCCGCCGCTGATGAGGACCACCAGGAGCGCCCAGACGACGACGACGACGGCGACGATCGCGACCGGCGCGCGAGCGAATCGTGAGCCAAGGACGACGGCGAGCCGGGTCGGGTCGGCGTTGCGCTGCTCATCGGCGGCTATTCCGCGGCTTGCCGCGCCCGCGTCTGCGCCAGGGCCGAGCATTCGGCCATGACGCGCGAGGCGCGCGCGATCGGGTTGGTGAGATAGAAGTCCTCGACGGCCGGCGCGAACGGGGCCCGGTCCGACGCCGCCGCCGAGCGCGGCGACGCGCGGTCAGCGGCGGCCGGATCGGCCGGCGCGATCGTGTCGAACCGCACGAGATGCGGATAGGCCGCGGCGAGCGTCGCGCGCAACTGCGTCAGCGAGTCGTACGGCAGCCTCGCGCCGAGCGCGTCGGAAAGGGCGCGCAGGATCGACCAGTCCTCGCGCGCGTCGCCCGGCGGGAACACGGCGCGCTCGGCGAACTGCGGCCGTCCCTCGGTGTTGACGTAGATGCCGGACTTCTCGGTGTAGGCCGCGCCCGGCAGGATCACGTCGGCGCGATGCGCGCCGCGATCGCCATGCGTGCCGATATAGACGACGAACGCGCCCGGCTCGATCTCGATCTCGTCCGCGCCGAGATTGAAGAGCACGTCGAGCGCGCCGGCCTTCGCCATCGCCGGCGCGTCGAGGCCGCCCTCGCCCGGCACGAGGCCGAGATCGAGCCCGCCGACGCGCGAGGCGGCGGTGTGCAGCACGTTGAACCCGTTCCAGCCGTCCTTGACGACGCCGAGCGACTGCGCAGCCTTCGCGGCCAGCGCCAGGATCGCCTCGCCGTCGGGCCGCGCGAACGCGCCGGCGCCGAAAATGAGCGCAGGCTTTTCCTTTGCCGCCGGCGGGTGGTCGGCGAAGCCGGCGAGCGTCTCGGGCCCGGCGCCGAGGTAATTGTATTTGTAGGTGAGGTCGGCCTGCTCGCCGATCACGCCGAGGAGCGCGCCGCCCTTCAGCCATCGCTTGCGGATGCGGGCGTTGAGCACCGGCGATTCCAGGCGCGGGTTCGAGCCGACGATCATGATCGCGTCGGCGGCGTCGATGCCGGCGACAGTCGAATTGAACAGGTAGGAGGCGCGGCCGAATTTCGGATGGAGCTTCGAGCCGTCCTGACGGCAATCGATGTTCGGCGAGCCGAGCTTGGCGATCAGGCCCTTGAGCGCGAACATCTCCTCGACCGCCGCGAGATCGCCGACGATCGCGCCGATCCTGGCCGGCGAGGTCGCCTTCACCTTGGCGGCGATTGCGTCGAAGGCCTCGCGCCAGCTCGCCGGCCTTCAGCTTGCCGTCGACCCGCACATAGGGCCGGTCGAGCCGCTGGGTCTTGAGGCCGTCGACGATGTGGCGGGTCTTGTCGGAGATCCACTCCTCGTTGATCGCGTCGTTGACGCGCGGAAGGATGCGCACCACCTCGCGACCGCGCGAGTCGACCCGGATCGCCGAGCCGAGCGCGTCCATCACGTCGACCGATTCGGTCTTGGCGTATTCCCACGGGCGGGCGTGGAACGCGGTCGGCTTCGAGGTCAGCGCGCCGACCGGGCAGAGATCGACGACGTTGCCCTGAAGCTCGGAGGTCAGCGCGCTCTCGAGATAGGAGGTGATCTCCATGTCCTCGCCGCGGCCGGTCGCGCCGAGTTCGGGCACGCCCGCGACCTCGGTGACGAAGCGCACGCAGCGGGTGCACTGGATGCAGCGGTTCATCGAGGTCTTGACGAGCGCGCCGATGTACTTGTCCTCGACCGCGCGCTTGTTCTCGGCGAAGCGCGAGGAATCCGCGCCGTAGGCCATCGCCTGGTCCTGCAGGTCGCATTCGCCGCCCTGGTCGCAGATCGGGCAGTCGAGCGGGTGGTTGATGAGCAGGAACTCCATCACGCCCTGGCGGGCCTTGCGCGCCATCGGCGAATTGGTCAGCACGACCGGCGGCTCGCCTTCGGGCCGGCGTCGCGCAGGTCGAGCCGATCTTCGCGCCCTCGATCGCGCAGCGCGTCGGCTTCGCGGTCACCCTTCACCTCGACAGGCACATCCGGCAGTTCCGGCGATCGACAGCCGCTCGTGGAAGCAGAAGCGCGGAGTCGCTGTCGCCCGTCGGCTTCGCAGATGCCTCGCAGCCGCGCCGTCGCTTCGGCGAGGTCCGGGATATGCCCGCCGCGTATCGACCACATGACGAAATGCGGCGCCTGCGGCCTTCTCGAACCACTCGCCGCTTGCGGTCGTAGAACTGCTTGTGGACCGTCGCCCAGACGAAGCGCTCGAGCGCCTCGACGCTCTCCCAGACCGATAGGTTGACCGCCATGGTCGGGTTCGCGATCGCCGGGCCGGATCGCGGTTGCATTGTTGCTGTCGTCCTTGAGCCGCCAGACGAAGCCTCGCTGCGCTCGGCGAGCGCGTTGATACGATCGAGGTTGTCCATGAACGCCAGCCATGCGCGGATCGTCCGTCGCGAAAGCGGAACCGGCCGACGTTGAGCTGCGCGATGGACGTCATCGAGCCTGCCTCTCGCCCTCGATCTGCGCGTCGTGGTCCAACTCCGCGTTCGCGGCTCGGTAATGAGCGCGCGGCATCATCGTCGGCGGCGTAGCCGATCGCCGTCACCGTGCCCTCGCGGATCGTCTCGACGCGCTCTTCGAGCGCGTCGAAACGCAGGTCATGACTCGTCACGCGTCCGCCGGACCTCTTTCAGCACGGCCTCGATCTCCTCGAAGCGCGCCGAATGCTCGTCCTGCTTCGCGCGGATGGCGCGAAGCAGCTGAAGCACCAGGTTGTCGGGCTCCTCGGCCATCTCCTACTCCGCCGCCTCGCGCACAGGCTCGCTGTGCGGATGGGCCGAATAAGGTCGATGCGCCGCTCGATCTCCGGGCGGAAATGGGCGATGAGGCCCTGGATCGGCCAGGCCGCGGCGTCGCCGAGCGCGCAGATCGTGTGGCCCTCGACCTGCTTGGTCACGTCGAGCAGCATGTCGATCTCGCGCTTCTGCGCGCGGCCCTCGGCCATGCGGCTGACGACGCGCCACATCCAGCCGGTGCCTTCGCGGCAGGGCGTGCACTGGCCGCAGCTCTCGTGCTTGTAGAAGTAGCGACAGCCGGGCGATCGCGCGGACGATGTCGGTCGACTTGTCCATCACGATGACCGCCGCCGTGCCGAGGCCGGAGCGCAGCTTGCCGAGCGAGTCGAAATCCATCGGGCAGTCGATGATCTGCGCCGCCGGCACGCAGCGCACCGACGAGCCGCCGGGAATGACGGCGAGCAGATTGTCCCAGCCGCCGCGCACGCCGCCGCAATGCTTCTCGATCAGTTCGCGGAACGGGATCGACATCGCCTCTTCGACATTGCACGGGCTGTTGACGTGGCCGGAGACGCAGAAGAGCTTGGTGCCGCTGTTGTTCGGCGCGCCGAAGCTCGTGAACCACGAGGCGCCGCGCTTGAGGATGGTCGGCGCGGCGGCGATCGACTCGACGTTGTTGACCGTGGTCGGGCAGCCGTAGAGCCCCATGCCGGCCGGGAACGGCGGCTTCATGCCGCGGCATGCCCTTCTTGCCCTCGAGCGACTCGAGCATCGCCGTCTCTTCGCCGCAGATGTAGGCGCCGGCGCCATGATGGACGTAGAGGTCGAACGGCCAGCCGTGGATGTTGTCCTTGCCGATGAGCTTCGCCTCATAGGCCTCGTCGACCGCCGCCTGGAAGTGCTCGCGCTCCTCGATGTATTCGCCGCGGACATAGATGTAGGCGGCCTGCGCGCCCATCGCGAAGGAGGCGATCAGCGCGCCTTCGATCAGCAGCATGCGGGTCGTTGCGCAGGATCTCGCGGTCCTTGCAGGTGCCGGGCTCGGATTCGTCGGCGTTGATGACGAGATAGTGCGGCCGCTTCGGGTCGACGGTCTTGGGCATGAACGACCATTTGAGGCCGGTCGGGAAGCCCGCGCCGCCGCGGCCGCGCAGGCCCGAGGCCTTCATCTCGGCGATGATCCAGTCGCGGCCCTTGTCGATGAGCGCCTTCGTGCCGTCCCAGTTGCCGCGCGCCCGCGCGCCCTTCAGGCTGCGGTCGCCGAGGCCGTAGAGATTGGTGAAGATGCGGTCCTTGTCTTCCAGCATCGCTCAGGCTTCCGGCTTCTGGTCGGCGGACGTGCGTCGGCGATCCTTCAGCCCCCGCCCGCCCTCGCCAGATTGGCGGCCTGCGCCACCCATTGCTCGCGGTCGATCCGGCCCGGAAACGCAAGATAGGTGCCGACCCAGCGGATCTCCGTCGCGCGTCCAGGCGGCGATCTGATCGAAATGGAAGACGCCGAGCTCGTGCAGATGCTTCTCGTTGACGGGCCCGACGCCCTTGATGCGCTGGAGATCGTCGGCCGCGCCCGCGCGCGGCGCCGGGAGAGCCGCGGGCCGCGCGCCGACGGCGTTCGCCTTCTGCTCGGGCGTCGCGTCCGCCGGCAGCTTGGCGAGCGCTGCGCTGACGTGGGCCTCTTCGGCCGCGGCGTGCGCATGGCCGCCGCCTCGTCGGATAGACGAGCTGGGCGCGCCGCGCGCGCCGGGCGGCGCCGGCGCGTCGGCGGACGGCGCGGACGCGCCGCGTGGCGGCGCGCAGCGCAGGTGCGGCGTGGGCGCGGCGCGGCGCATCGCGCGTCGGCCGATCGCGCGCGTCTGCGCGGCCGGCGCTCGGCCAGCGCCCTTGCCGTCGACGCCGTAGAGCGTCGTCAGCGCGGTCAGGCCGCCGACCGGCTCGGAGGAGACGCGGCCGATCTGCGAGCCATCTTGACCGGCCGCCCGGCGGCGAGATCGTCGAGCAGCTTGGCGAAATTCTCCGGCGTCAGGTCTTCGTAATAGTCGTCGTTGATCTGCACCATCGGCGCGTTGCAGCAGGCGCCGAGGCACTCGACCTCGATCCACGAGAACAGGCCGTCGGCGGTGACGTGATCCGGCTCGCCGATGCGCTTGCGCAGCACCGCCTTGATGTCCTCGGCGCCGCGCAGCATGCACGGCGTCGTGCCGCAAAGCTGCACGTAGTGGCGCCCGACCGGCTCGAGGTTGAACATCGTGTAGAAGGTCGCGACCTCGAGCACGCGGATCTTCGGCATGTCGAGCATCTCGGCGACCTTCTCGATCGCCGGCCGCGGCAGCCAGTAGCCGTTCTGCTTCTGCGCGCGCCACAGCAGCGCGATCACCGCGGAGGCCTGCCGGCCGGGCGGATATTTGGCGATCTCCTTCTCGGCCCACGCCTTGTTCTCGGGCGTGAACTCGAAGCTTGCGGGCTGCTTCTCGGCAAGGCGGCGAACGGACATGGGTCAGACGATCCCGGCGTCGAGACCGCGGCGACGGCGCGTCATCGGCCGCCTCCGCGCGTGTCGCTGAGGACGAAATAGAGCGCGACCATCGCGATCCCGATGACGATCCCGATGTCGGTCTGCGGCTGGACGAGCGGCTCTCCGGACGAGAGCCGCATGCCGCCGATGAGGACGACGAACGAGGCGGCCCCGGAGACGATGAGGCCCGCGCGGTTCCTGAGCGATTCGAGGACGTCACCGGTCGACCTCGCCGAACACGATGTCGAGCGAGCCGAGGATCGCGCTGACGTCGGCGAGCATGTGCTTGCGGCAGAGGAAATCCATCGCCTGAAGATGCGCGAAGCCCGGCGCGCGCAGCTTGACGCGATAGGGCTTGTTGGTGCCGTCGGAGACCAGATAGACGCCAAACTCGCCCTTGGGCGCCTCGACCGCGGCATAGACCTCGCCGGCCGGCACCTTGTAGCCCTCGGTGTAGAGCTTGAAGTGATGGATCAGCGCCTCCATCGAGCGCTTCATCTCGCCGCGCTTCGGCGGCGCGACCTTGCCGTCGTCGCGTCGCGACCGGCCCTTCGCCGCCGCGGCGAAGTGCAGCTTGTCGCAGCACTGCTTCATGATCTGCGCCGACTGGCGCATCTCCTCCATGCGGATAGATAGCGGTCGTAGCAGTCGCCGTTCTTGCCGACGGGAATGTCGAAATCCATCTCCTCGTAGCACTCGTAGGGCTGCGCCTTGCGCAGGTCCCACGGCGCGCCCGAGCCGCGCACCATGACGCCGGAGAAGCCCCAGGCCCAGGCGTCCTCGAGCTTGACGACGCCGATGTCGACGTTGCGCTGCTTGAAGATGCGGTTGCCGGTGAGCAGGGTCTCGAGGTCGTCGCAGACCTTCAGGAACGGATCGCAGAAGGCGTCGATGTCGTCGATCAGCTTGCGGCGGCAGATCCTGGTGGACGCCGCCCGGGCGGAAATAGGCCGCGTGCATGCGCGAGCCGCTGGCCCGCTCGTAGAACACCATCAGCTTCTCGCGCTCCTCGAAGCCCCAGAGCGGCGGCGTCAGCGCGCCGACGTCCATCGCCTGCGTCGTGACGTTGAGCAGATGCGAGAGGAGCCGGCCGATCTCGCAGTAGAGCACGCGGATGAGTTGGGCGCGGCGCGGGACCGTCGATGCCGAGCAGGCGCTCGACCGCGAGCGCATAGGCGTGCTCCTGGTTCATCGGCGCGACATAGTCGAGCCGATCGAGATAGGGCACGTTCTGCAGGTAGGTGCGCGCCTCCATCAGCTTCTCGGTGCCGCGATGCAGGAGGCCGATATGCGGATCGACGCGCTCGACGACTTCGCCGTCGAGCTCGAGCACGAGCCGCAAAACGCCGTGCGCCGCCGGATGCTGCGGTCCGAAGTTGATCGAGAAGTTGCGGAGGTTCTGGCTCGGTCATGGCCGCTTCGCCCGCCTTCTCGTCGCCGGGCAACGGCGGGCCCTCCCAGGGGCTCAGGAAGTCGAACTGCCGGAATTCCTGGCTCAGCCGCACCGGCTCGTAGCGCACGCGCTTCTCCTCGTCGTCGTAGCGCACCTCGACGAAGCCGGTCATCGGGAAGTCCTTGCGCAGCGGATGGCCCTCGAAGCCATAGTCGGTCAGGATGCGGCGCAGGTCCGGGTGCCCGTCGAACAGCACGCCGAAAAGGTCGTAGGTCTCGCGCTCGTACCAGTCGGCGCCGGGAAACACGGACAGGCGCTCGCGACCGGCGTCGCCTCGTCGGTCGCGACCTTGACGCGGATCCGCGCGGTTCAGCTTCGGCGACAGCAGGTGATAGACGACCTCGAAGCGCTTCTCGCGCTCGGGATAGTCGGCGCCGCAGATGTCGATGATAGCAGATGAACTGGCCGGCGGGGTCGTCGCGCAGGAACTTGAGCGACTTCAACGATTGCGGTCGCGGATCGACGGTCAGCGTGAGCTCGCCGATACGGCGAAGGTCTGGTCGAGCACCGCGCCGGGAAAGCGCCGCCGCGACCTTGTCGCCGATGGTCTTCAGAAGCTCGTCCATTGCGAAAGCTCGTCTTTGCGCTTCTCGACCCGCGGTCAGCGTTCGATCGTGCCGGTGCGGCGGATCTTCTTCTGCAGCAGCAGCACGCCGTAGAGCAGCGCCTCGGCGGTCGGCGGGCAGCCCGGCACGTAGATGTCGACCGGCACGATGCGATCGCAGCCGCGCACGACCGAATAGGAATAGTGGTAGTAGCCGCCGCCGTTGGCGCACGAGCCCATCGAGATGACGTAGCGCGGCTCCGGCATCTGGTCGTAGACCTTGCGCAGCGCCGGCGCCATCTTGTTGGTCAGCGTGCCCGCGACGATCATGACGTCCGACTGGCGCGGGCTGCCGCGCGGGGCGAAGCCGAAACGCTCGACGTCGTAGCGCGGCATCGAGAGCTGCATCATCTCGACCGCGCAGCAGGCAAGCCCGAACGTCATCCACATCAGCGAACCGGTGCGGGCCCAGTGCGATGAGGTCGTCGGTCGTCGTGACGAGAAAGCCCTTGTCGGCGAGCTCGTCGCTGATCGCGCCGAAATAGGGATCGCTGTCGCTCGCCGAGCGGCCTGCCGGTCGGCGGATCGACGAGGCCGGCGGCGGCGGGCGCGACGAGCGGAGCCGGAGCTCAGTCCCATTCCAGCGCTCCCTTGTTCCATTCGTAGACAAAGCCGACGGTCAGCACCGCGAGGAAGAGGATCATCGACCAGAAGCCGAGCGCGCCGAGATCATGGAAGACGATCGCCCACGGGAACAGGAACGCGACCTCGAGGTCGAAGATGATGAACAGAAGCGACACGAGGTAGAAGCGTGCGTCGAAGCGCATGCGCGCGTCGTCGAAAGGATCGAAACCGCACTCGTAGGGCGACAGCTTCTCCGAATCCGGCGCCTTGAACGCGAGCAGGAACGGCGCGACCATCAGGCCCGCGCTGATCAGCGAGGCGATGACGACGAAAACGACAAGCGGCAGGTAGTCGGAAATGAGGCTCGGCATCGGCCCGGCTCGCGGTTTTTGGGAAATGCGCGGCCGAAAACCTTCGGCCGCAATCCCCTGTAACCGCCTATCGCAGCGCGGCGCCGCATGCAAGGCGAAAGGCGCCTTGCCGGCGTACGCCTCATTGATGACGGCAGGAGCCTTTTTTGGATTGCATCTCCGGCGCCCTTTGCCTTCCCCTGGCCACGCAAGCGGGCCCAGCCGCCAGCATGCGGCCGGCTGATCCGGGGAGCGCGCCGCGATGAAACCGATCGTCCACGCCCGCCTCGCCGAATCCGACCTTCGGGGCTTTACGCTGGACTGCGGCGACGGCGCTGCGATGCGGATCGCGGCCCTCGCGGACGATCTCGTCCGGGTCACGCTCATGCGCGGCGGCAAAGTCCGGCAGAAGCGCACATGGGCCGTTCCCGCCTATGGCGAGGAGGATACGCAATGGACGGGCCGCGACCGACTGGCGGACGGTTCGTGGCCTGCCGTCGCCAGGAGATCGCGGCGACGCCACGAGTGACGCTGGCGACGAAAGCCTTGCGCCTGACAGTAAGCCTCGACCGCTTTCGCATGGATTGGGCGCTGCCCGACGGAACGACTTTCGCCCGCGACCGCGATGCGCAGCCCTATTTCCTCGGTCAAGGGACGCACGCCTTCCGGCATGCGATGGCGCGTGCGCCCGGCGATCGTACTTGGCTTGGGCGACAAGACCGGCCCGCTCGACCTGCCGGGCGGCGCCTCAGATCGCGATGCGCGACTTCGCTCGGCTTCGATCCGGAGCGGGCGATCCCCTCTACAAAAACTGGCCGTTCCTGATCGTCAGGATGGGCCGAGCGCCGTCTCTTACGGGCTGTTCTACGACAATTACGCCGAGGGAAGCTTTGATCTCGGCTGCGAGCGCGACAATTACTTCGGCCCGTTTCGTTGCTATGAGGCCGAAAACGGCGACCTCGACTTCTATCTGTTTCTCGGGCCGCGGCTGAAGGACGTCACGCCGAAGTTCCTCGCCCTGACCGGCCGCACGGCGCTGCCGCCGCGCTGGTCGCTCGGCTTCGCGCAGACGGCGATGGCGCTTGCCGACGCGCCGACGCGCAGGAGCGCATCGAGGGCGTCATCGACGGCTGCGCAGCGCACGAGGTCCCGATCAGCGCGTTTCACTTCGGCTCGGGCTACACCTCGATCGGCACGAAGCGCTATGTCTTCACCTGGAACCGTGAAAAATTCCCGGACCCGAAGGCCTGATGCGGAGGTTTCGCGCGAGCCGGCGTGCAAGGTGGTCGCCAATCTCAAGCCCTGCCTGCTCGACGACCATCCGCGCTACGCCGAGGCGGCGGCGGCGGCGCCTTCATCGCCACGGCGGCGACGGCGACGCCGCTGAAATCGCAGTTCTGGGACGGCGAGGGCGCGCATCTCGATTTCACCAACCCGGCCGGCGATCGCGTGGTGGCGGGACGGGCCTGACGCGAGCAGGTGCTCGACTACGGCGTCGACGCCGGCTGGAACGACAACAACGAATACGGGCTCTGTGACGACGACGCGACCTGCGCGGGCTTCGGCGAGCCGTCGCCGCTCGCGCTGCTGCGCCCGGTCGCAGGCGCTGCTGATGACGCGCGCCTCGCGCGAGGCCCAGCTCGCCGCCAAGCCCGCACGAGCGCGCCGTTCACCGTCACCCGCGCCGGCGGCCCGGGCATGCAGCGCTACGCCCAGACCTGGAGCGGCGACAACACGACGAGCTGGGAGTCGCTGAAATGGAACTTGCGCACCGGCCTGAGCATGAGCCTGTCCGGCATGTTCAACATCGGCCACGATATCGGCGGTTTCGCCGGGCCCGCCGCCCGGCCCGAGCTGCTCGTCCGCTGGACGCAGGCGGGCATGCTGCATCCGCGCTTTCTGATGAATAGCTGGAAGGCCGACGGCGTCACGACGTCGCCGTGGCTGCACCCCGAGGCGCTGCCC
>CAWANA010000003.1:0-91495 GCA_963783275.1 uncultured Alphaproteobacteria bacterium
CAACGCGCCCTTCCAGCCCGCGTGCGCGGCGCCGATGACCCGCGCCTCGGGGTCGGCGAACAGGATCATGCCGCAGTCGGCGCCGGTGACGCCGAGCGCCAGGCCGGGCGTCGCCGTCGCGAGCCGTCGCAGCGCGGGCGCGCGTCGGCGCGCCCAGTGCTCGGTGATCGCGAGCGCGTCGGGCGAATGGACCTGATAGGGCACGGCGAGCCGCTCCGGCGCACCCGAGCGCCGCCGCCATCCGGGCGCGGTTCTCGGTCACCGCCTCGGGCGCGTCGCGCGAGCCGACGCCGCCGTTCAGCGAAGCGTAGACGCCCTGCGAGACCCCGCCGAGCGGGTGAAAAAGCCATGCGCGACGCCGGGCAGCCGCAGCGTCGCGCGGTCAGGAACGGGGCCGCGCTCACGCCGACTTCGCGCGTCGGACTGGAAGCCGGGCGGGGCGGGCAAGCTTGCGGTCGGCGACCGCCATCGTCTTGAACAGCGCGCCCATCTCGCCCTTGCCCTTGCCGACGAGGCGGGCGCGCGCCTGCTCGAACTCCTCCGCGTGGTCCGGGCCGGCGCGCTCGGCAAGCGCCTTGGTCCTCAGGTCGATGCCGATCGCGCGCAGGAAATCGCCCTGGTCGATCGGCCCGTAGACGGCGGCGCCGGTCGCGCTCGCGCTGCGCGCCATGGCCGCGAAATCGACATGCGCGGTGAGGTCGCACTCGCCCGGCTCGGCGAGCGGATCGACGTAGCGATGGGCGCGCAGGGCCTGCAGCGTGTCGCCGAATCGGGTGACCGCATGGCCGTAATCGATCAGCAGCGCCGCGCCGCCCTGTTCGCGAGCCGCGCCGCCGAGTTCGAACATGAACCGATGGCCGGCAGGGTTGACTTCGAGGATCTCGCCGTCCCGCGCGTTGGCCCTGATATAGGGCTCGGGCTCGTCGGCGACGTCGAAGGCGAGCCCGCCCTCGCCGTTGAGCCGCACCGTGCGCTCGCGCCACTGCCCGTTCACGCGCACGAACTGGCGCACCGGCAGGGCGTCGAGAAACTCGTTGCCGATCACGATCGCCGGCCCGTCGGGAACCTCCTTCAGGGTCTGCGCCCAGGAGACCGCGACGCCGCAGTCGAGCAAGCAGTTCGTGCTGCATCGCCGCCAGCGTCGGGCTCGTCTCGACGAGCCAGACGTCGAGCGCGGCGCGAAATGCCGGCACGATGCGCGCGGCGCGCAGCGCGTCGCTCATCAGCGTGCCGCGGCCCGGCCCGAGTTCGACGAGGCGCACGCGGATCGGGCGAGCCCATGCTCGACCAGACTTCCGCCGCCCAAAGGCCGATCAGCTCGCCGAACATCTGCGAGATTTCCGGCGCGGTCGTGAAATCGCCGCGTCGCGCCGAACGGATCGCGGTTCATGTAATAGCCGAGATCGGGATGGGCGAGCGCCAGCTGCATGTAGTGCTCGACCGTGATCGGCCCGCTCGGGCGATCAGGGCTTTGATTTCGTCGAGGAGGGCGTCATGGCGAGCTTCCCCGCCGGCTGAGGCTCACGGCGATCAGAGCCGAGGCCGATGATGATCAGCGGCGCGAAAGGACCATGCCCATCGTCAGCCCCCGGCCGAGGTCTTCGAGGCGCGGATCGGGCTCGCGAAAGAATTCGCTGAAAATGCGCGCCGCGCCGTAGAGGACGCCGAAGGCGCCGGCGATGCAGCCCGGGCTTGCTGCAGCGCGCCGCAGTCGCGCGAGCGCATAAAGGATGACGAACGCCAGCAGGCCCTCGAGCAGCGCCTCGTAGATCTGGCTCGGATGGCGCGGCAGGCCGTCCGTCCCGGGAAAGACGACCGCCCAGGGAACGTCGGTCGGCCGGCCCCAGAGCTCGGGCCGGATGAAATTGGCGATCCGGCCAAGAAAGATGCCGATCGGCGCGACGAGCGAGCAGAGATCGAGCACCGTCAGGAGCGGCGTCCGATAGCGGCGGCGAACAGCGCCATGCCGATGAAGCCGCCGATCAGGCCGCCGTGAAAGGCCATGCCGCCTTCCCAGACTTTGAAGATCTCGAGCGGATGGGCGAAGTAATATGCGGGATCGTAGAACAGCACGTTGCCGAGCCGGCCGCCGATGATGACGCCGAAGGCGCAATAGACCAGGAGATCGTCGATGCTGTCGGCGCTCGGCCGCTTCGCGCCGCCCCAGTAGCGGTCGTCGGCGACGATCCGGCGAATGAGCCGCCAGCCGAGGACGAGGCCGGCGATATAGGCGAGCGCGTACCAGCGGATGGCCAGCGGCCCCCACTGCACGAGGACGGGATTGATCGCCGGAAAAGGCAGGACGAGTGTCGGCATCGGGGCGACCCTGATGCGCCGGGCCCCTCATGGCGTCAAGGTCGGCCGGCTGATTTTGACAAGCCGCCCTGCTGATTTTGTCGGTCAAACGGCCGCCCGGCCTCAGCCGGTGGGCCGCCAGCCGGTCGTAGATCGGCCGGGCCGCCTCGGCGACCGGCTTCAGCGCGTCCGGAAGGTCGTCGAACGCGACTTCCCGGCGCGGCGGGGCGAAGCCGGTCGACTGCTCGACAGTCTCGTACCAGACCGGCGCCCAGACGCCGTCGGTCGCCCGCCGCCCGGCGGCCAGGACAGCATCGCCGGATCGAAAGGGATCTCGACCGCCGCGCACAGCGCGAGGAGCGCGCCGCGCGGATCGGCGAGCACGTCCTGCGCCTCGATCACCGGCGGCGCGCGGCCGAGCCGGTCGGCCGCGCGGTCGAAGAGCTCGGCCTGCGCCGGCAGGCCGATCTCTTCCAGGGTGAAGTCGTCGCGCTTGAGCGCGTAGGACGCGAGCACCGCCTCGGGGGCGCGAATGAGGAACGCGTTCGACGAGGCGTCCGTCCATTCGCGACCGAATTCGGGCAGCATATGGTGGGTCATGTGCTTCTGGTACCAGACCGGCTTGCCCTCAGGCGGCGGACCGACGAGCGCCGCGGCGACCGTGCGCCAGTCGGTCGGCTGCGAGGCGACGACCTCGTCGCGCATCGGATGGACAAGTCCGGTGGCGACGAGATAGGCGGCGTAGAAGGGTTCGTCGTCACTGCGCAATCCGATCGCGCGCCGAACGAGCGCATCATCGCGGTCGAGATGTTGCGCGGACCGGACCACATGGCGATGCGCACGACCGGTTTGTCGCTCACGCGCCCCTCCCCTGGGCTTCTTCCGCCTCGAGCGCCTTGACCGCGGCCCGGAGGCGCCGGGTCAGCGGGCCGGAGCGGTCGTCCGCCGCGTCGGCGGAATCGCCGATCGTCCGCCCGTCGACCGAGGCGACCGGAACGAGGCCCGCGAACGTGCCGGTGGTGAAGGCCTCGTCGGCGCCGTAGACGTCGAACAGCGAGAAATCCTTTTCGAACGCTGGGATTCCCTCGCGCACGCGCCGCCCGCAGCACCGCGTCCCGGGTAATGCCGCCGAGGCAATAGCCGCCCGCGGACGTCCACACCTCGCCCTTGCGGACGATGAAGAAATGGGTGGAGTTGCCCGTGGCGACGAAGCCGCGGTCGTCGAGCATCAGCGCCTCGTCCGCTCCGGCCTCCATCGCCTGGATGCAGGCGAGAATGCAATTGAGCTTCGAATGGGAGTTCAGCTTCTGGTCCTGCTCCGCCGGCCCGGTACGCCGGATATGGACGGTAAAGAGCCTAACCCCACGGGCGAACATCTCCGGTCTCGGCCGTTTCCATTCGGGAATGATGACGATGGTCGCAGCCCCGATTGTCAGCCGCGGATCCTGATAGGGCGAGCGTTTGACGCCGCGGGTCACCATCAGCCGGATATGGACGCCGTCGATCATGCCGTTGGCTTCGATCACATCGAAGAGCCGCGCCTTGAGGGCCTCGCGGGTGAGGCCGACGTCGATCCGCAACATCTTCGCCCCGTCCCATAGGCGGTCGAGATGGCGATCGAGGAACGCGAGGCGCCCCTCGACCAGGCGCAGGCCCTCCCAGACGCCGTCGCCGAGCACGAAGCCGGCGTCGAACACGGACACCGTCGCCGAAGCGCGAGGGACCAGCGTTCCGTTGACGCTGATCAGGACCGTGTCGTTGCGGGGGTCGCCGACATAATCTTGCGTCCCGGCGGAGAGTGGCGCGTGCTCCGGCATGATTCCCGTCGTTTGTCAGGTTCGCCAGCATGCCGGCCGGCGGCGTTCGGGGCAAGGGTCGAGGGCGCGAGGACAGGCGCGCGGCGGCCTTGCCTTCGCCGCCTTGGTCGGGCAGGGAGGACCCGGTGGGGCGTGGTTCCCCGCACAGAGCGGGCGAGCAAGACATGAGGCGCGTTCAGGACATCGCATGGCCGGCGGTCGGTGTCGGCGCGGTGGCCGTCTCGTCCTGGCTCCTGTTCAAGGAACTGCGCGGACTGTCCTTTGCGAGCCTGCGCGACGCGTTCGGCGCGATTTCGCTCGCGCGTTGGGTGATGGCTTGCGGGTCGACTGCGCTCGCCTATGCGGCGCTCGCCTGGTACGACCGGATCGGGCTTCTCCATCTCGGGCGCAAGATCGGCTGGCCCTTTGTCGCGCTGACGTCGTTCGTCACCTACGCCATCGCCCACAATCTCGGCGCCTCGGTCTTTTCCGGCGCGCTCATCCGCTACCGCGCCTATTCGACACGGGGGCTGAGCATGGGAGAGGTCGGGCTTCTTGTCGCCTTCTGCTCCTTTACCTTTGGCCTCGGCGCGGTGACGCTCGGCGGCGTCCTGCTGCTGTTCCGGCCCGATCTCGTCGAGCGCTTCGAGGGCGCGCCGGACTGGGTCGGCCAGGCGGCCGGCGGGATCCTGATCGCCGCCCCCTGCCTCTATATGCTGGGTTCGCTCTTTCATTTCCCGCCGATCCGCGTCGGCGGGTTTGCGCTGACCTACCCGCGTCCCCCGATCGCGACCCGTCAGCTGCTCGCCGGGCCGCTCGAGCTGATCGGGGCGGCGGGGATCATCTTCTTCGCCCTGCCGACCGCCAATCCGGGCTTCGTCGTGGTGCTCGGGGTTTTCGTCGCCTCCTTCTGCCTGGCGCTGGTCAGCCACGCGCCCGGCGGCCTCGGCGTTCTCGAGATCGCTTTCTTGAGCGGCGTTCCGGACGCGCCGCAGGCCAGCGTCGTGGCGGCGCTGCTGGTGTTCCGCCTGCTTTACCTTATCATCCCTCTGGTGTTTTCGCTGGCGGTCGTGCTCGTCTTCGAGCGGCGCCGCTGGCGCTCTCTCGTTCCCCTTGGAGCCAGACGCGCCGATGCCCGCGACGATTCTGCTTGACGACCACGACGCCCTGCTGGTGATGGACCTGCAGGCCGACTTCATGCCCGGCGGCGCGCTCGCGGTCGGCGAGGGCGACGCCGTCGTGCCGCTCGCCAACGCCCTCATTGAACGGTTCCCGCACGTCGTTGTCACGCAGGACTGGCACCCGCCCGGCCACGCCTCGTTCGCCTCGACCCATGCGGCGGCGCCCTTCGCGACGAAGCGTCTGCACTATGGCGAGCAGACCTTGTGGCCCGACCATTGCGTGCAGGGGACGGCGGGGGCGGCGCTGCATCCGGCGCTCGCGACCGACGCGGCTTTTCTCATCCTGCGCAAGGGGATGCACCGGGGCGTGGACTCCTATTCGGCCTTCGTCGAAGCCGACGGCGTCACGACCACCGGACTCGCCGCCCTCCTCCACGCCCGCGGGATCAGGCGGGTCTTCGCCTGCGGGCTCGCGACCGACTTCTGCGTCGCCTACAGCGCCCTCGACGCGCACAAGGCCGGCTTCGACGCCTTCGTCGTCGAGGACGCCTGCCGGGCGATCGACGCAGCCGGCTCGCTTCAGAAGGCGTGGGCGCGGATGGAGGCGTCGGGGGTCCGGCGCATCGGGTCCGAGGCGATCCTGGGCTAGGCCCGGCGGAGCGCGGTTTTCTGTCCAGCCTTCAACGATTTCAACGACTTATTGGCCGTTCAGGGCCAAACGGAGTCGAACAAATCAACGATTTCAAGGGGTTACGGGGAAGGTCGGGCGCCGGGGCGAGACGGCGGCCCGGCGTTAACCCTGCGGCCGGGCGCCGCGCCGCCGGTTAACCGCGGGTTAACCCCGCCCGTCCCATTGGAGGGTTCGAGAGCCGGGCCCCCGGGGGGCGGGCTCGACAAGATCCCTCCTCAAGCGGCGTCCCATGGTCACGCTCTATCACCATCCCTTTTGCCCGCATTCCCGCTTCGTCCGTCTGGCGCTGGCCGAGATGGGGATCGAGCCGAAGCTGGTGGAGGAGCGGGCGTGGGAGCGGCGGCGCGACTTCCTGCTGATGGCCGCCGAGGGCGCGACCCCGGTCCTGCTCGAAGACCATCCGCCGGCGCTGCCGGGCGCCGAGGTGATCGCGGAATATCTCGACGAGACGCGCGGCCTGGGGCTCGGCGACCGGCGGCTTCTGCCCGACGACCCGGCCGGCCGCGCCGAGGCCCGGCGCCTGATGGCCTGGTTCAACACGAAGTTCTTCAACGAAGCCAGCCAATGGATCGTGCGCGAAAAGATCGCCAAGCGCTTCATGACCCCCGCCCAGGGCGGCGGCGGCCCCGACATGCAGGCGGTGCGCGCGGCGCGCTCCAACGTGCGCTATCATCTGCGCTACATCGGCCACCTGATCGGCAAGCGGAACTGGCTCGCCGGCGACCGGCTGACCTACGCCGACCTCGCCGCCGCGGCCCATCTCTCCTGCCTCGACTATCTCGGCGACGCGCCCTGGGAGGAGAACGAGACCGCGAAAATCTGGTACGCGCGGGTGAAGTCCCGCCCCTCCTTCCGCCCCCTGCTCTCCGACCGCCTGCCCGGCATGGCCCCGAGCGCGACCTACGCCGATCTGGATTTTTGAGGGGACAGCGAATCCAACTGGGTATGCGCTCCGTCATCGCGAGCCCCCGAAGGGGGCGTGGCGATCCAGGGGAACGGCGGGCGCCCTGCGGCCCCTGGATCGCCACGCCGCTTCGCGGCTCGCGATGACGCTCGACCGTCTTTCAGTGCGTGTCGGGCGCGATGTCGAGGCGCTGTTCGACGCGCCGGAGGCGCTCTTCGAATTCGGAGATGAGCACGCCGTGGCCGATCGCCGAGGCGTGGTATTCCATGACGGCGCGCCGCAGGCCGGCGATCTTTTCGTTGAGACGCTTTTCCAGGTCGATCATGTCGGATGCGACGTCGGCGCGCAGGGTATGCAGTTCCGAGCGCACATCGGAGAATTCCGAGCGCATTTCGGAACGCAGTTCGCCGATATCCCCCCGCATGTCGCGCAGGAGGGCGAGGACAAGGTTTTCGGGCTCTTCGGACATTCAGGACCTCTGCGGCGACCTTAGCACGGTTCGCTTCGGTTCGCATGAAACAGGCGGCCTGGAATTCAAGTCCGCGATCGGATTGCGAAAGGGGGTCCGCCGCGCGCGGCGGCGACCGGTCATTGATTGCTTGAAGGCGACTATGCGCGAGGGGAATTTGAACTCAAGGACGACCCCGCAGGGGTCGCCGCCGGAGGCGGTGCGATTTTCGCATCCTTGACTTCAAATTCCCCTCGCGCCCCGCTCCGCCAAGCAAACAATGACCCCATCCGCACTCCTCTCGCGTTGGCTGATCGCCGCAATAGGGAGCCCGCGAAGGACCGAACGGCCGCCTTCTGAAAACGCCGCCGCCGATCCCGTCGCCCCCTGATAACGGGCCTGCGTGACCCCATCAGAGAGCCAAATCCAGGCCGAAGGTCTGCTTGATTCTGGCCTTGAATTCCTCATCGCTCGCGGCGGCGGCGTTCACCATTTGCTCGTCGGTCTGGCTCGCTCTCCACTGCAGGAGCGGTTGCGCGTCCGGGCCGACAGGGTAGCGAAGCTGCCAGCTGTCGCCCTCGACGATCTCCCGTATTTTCTCGCCGACCACATACGGCGAAACC
Organism: uncultured Alphaproteobacteria bacterium; assembly: GCA_963783275.1. GTDB lineage: Bacteria > Pseudomonadota > Alphaproteobacteria > Rhizobiales > Beijerinckiaceae > Roseiarcus. The sequence goes on from CAWANA010000003.1 coordinate 7,879, forward strand.
GGCTTCGACAGCGACGCCGCAAACACGGCCCCCAGCCTTCGGCTCTGGGGATAGGGGCTGTTCGCAGGCCCAGGCTTCGCCTTTGCGTAGATGGGCGTGGCGATCACGCCCGGTTCGACGATGGCGACCCGGACGTTGAACGCCTTCAATTCCTGCGCCGCGCACTCGCTCAGCGCTTCGAGCGCGAATTTGGAGGCGGAGTAGGGCGCTTGCGGCGCCGTGGCCATGCGACCGGCGACCGAGGTGACGTTGACAATACAGCCCTGGCGACGCTCGCGCATGCCCGGGATCACGGCCTTCATACATCGCAGGGCGCCAAAGAAATTGGTTTCCATGACTTGCCGGAATGCCTCGACCGGCACTTCCTCGACCGCGCCCCCGCCGCCTATGCCGGCATTGTTGACGAGAACGTCGATGGGACCGGCTTTGCGAAAAGCGTCATGCACGGAGGCGTCGTCATCCACGTTCAGAGGCGATATCGTGATCGGCAGTTTCTCTGTCCGCACGACGGTCTGAAGTTCGCCGGAGCGGCTCAGGTCCCGCATCGTTGCGATGACGGTGTGGCCGCTACGAGCCAGCGTGACAGCGGTAGCCAAGCCGATGCCGCTGCTTGCCCCGGTAATAAGCGCAATTGCCATGGTTTCCTCCTTATTCGCCAACATTGGTCTGCTGACGCCGATTCAAATTCAGAAATTGGCGGAGCGACAAACGTCCGCTGGTCGAGCCGCTAACCGCACGGCCCCTGTTTCATCCGAAGCGCTTCGACGATCGCTAAAAACAGCGGATATCACGTTAAATACAGGACCGCCCAAGCGGAACAACGTCTAGCCGCAAAAGAATACACGAGATCTCGGGAGAGGTATACGCGCTTGCTCGCCTCCCTCGGGGCTTCGCGCGCTCCTCACGCGGCGGGAGAGGCCGCTTTACGGTATAGACGAGTCCTTGGATCACATCGACCGGGCCGTCATAAAGTATAGCCTCGGCGTGACCGGGCGAAATTGCGCGAGCCGCGGTCGCCCGGTAGGGTCAAACAAAAAAAGCGGTCCCTGGTCTTCGGGTAGGGGTGGAAACGAGTGTTTGCGCCAAGGACGGTCGCCCCGCGTGGGGCCCTTTTTGTCACCTGTCTCGCCGGAGAGATGCGGCCTGACGCCGGCTTCGCGCCTCGTGTCGCTGCGCCTTGCGCTCGCGCCGGCTTCGAAGACCTTCGCGCCGTCATCGGCGGCGCGGCCCCCTCCCCCACGCTCAGCGCGGTCCCCCTCCCCCGTTTCGCTTCGCTTCACGGGGGCGGAAAGCGCCGGCGCCTCTCCTCACAAAACCCCCAGCCCCAGAGCCCGCAAAAATGTTTCAGCAGCTTTTGACGCCGGTCGGCGACAGCCTGGCCCTGTCGTTCATCGTCGCCGCCTTGCCGGTGGCCGCGGTTCTCGTGCTCCTTGGCGTCCTGCGCCGGCCTGCGTGGCAGGCGGCAGGGGCGGGGCTGATCGTCGCCTTCATCATCGCCGTGACCGCATGGGGCATGCCGGTTCCCCTCGCGGCGAACGCGGTCGCGAACGGGGCCGTCTTCGCCCTGTGGCCAGTGATGTGGATCGTGGTCAATGCGCTGCTGCTTTACAACATCGCCGTGAAGTCGGGGCGCTTCGACGCCTTCCGGGTCTGGGTCATCGACCATCTGCCGAACGACCGGCGGGTGGTGCTGGTGGTCATCGGCTTCTGCTTCGGCGCGCTGCTCGAGGGCGTGGCGGGCTTCGGCACGCCGGTCGCGATCACCTCGTCGCTCCTGATCCTGGTCGGGTTCGCGCCGCTCGAGGCGCTGGTCTTCGTGCTGATCTTCAACACCGCCCCGGTGGCGTTCGGGGCGCTCGGCGTGCCGGTGACGGTGCTCGGCGCGGTGACCGGGCTGCCGGCGGCAGCCCTCGGCGCCATGATCGGCCGCCAGCTTCCGGTGATCGCGCTGTTCCTGCCGTTTTACGTGATGGCGGTCTATGGCGGGATGCGGTCGGTCCGGGCGATCTGGCCGGTGCTGCTGGTCGCGGGCGGCAGCTTCGCCATCAGCCAGTTCGTCTCCTCGAACCTGCTCGACTATTCGCTGACCGACGTCCTCTCCTCGCTCGGATCGCTGCTCGCCACGCTCCTGTTCCTGCAGGTCTGGAGGCCGGCGCCGGACCCTGAATTCGCCATCCGCGCCGAAAAGCTGGAAGCCGAGCGCGAGCTCACGCAGGCCGGGGCGAAACCCCATGTCGCCCCGTGGCAGGGCTGGCTGCCCTGGCTGATCGTCTCGGCGGTGGTGATCGTATGGACCGACCTCAAGGTGTACGCGATCGGCCAGCAGGCGATCCCGTGGCCGGGCCTCCATAATGCGATCTCGATCACGCTCTATGGCGGCAAGCCCTATGCGGCGGTGTGGGCGTTCCAGCCGCTGGCGACGGGAACGGCGATCCTCGTCGCCTGCGTGATCACCGCGCTGGTCGTGCGCCTCGCGCCCGGCGAATTCCTCGGCTGCGTCGGCAAGACGATCCGCCAGGTGTGGCTCGCGGTGGTCACCGTGATGCTGATCATCGGCCTCGCCTATCTCATGAACTATTCGGGCCTCGTCTATACGCTCGGCAAGGGCGTCGCCTCGACAGGCTACCTCTTCGTCCTGCTTTCGCCGTTCCTCGGCTGGGTCGCGGTGATGCTCTCGGGCAGCGACACCTCGGGCAACGCGCTCTTCGGCAATCTCCAGGTCGTCGCCGCGAAGCAGCTCAACCTCAACCCGATCCTGTTCGCCGCCACCAACTCCTCGGGCGGCGTGATGGGCAAGATGATCTCGCCCCAGAACATCGCGACCGGCGTCTCGGTGACCAACCTCAGGGGCCAGGAGGGCGTGGTCTTCGCCCGCACCTTCTGGCACTCGATCGTCCTGACGCTCCTGCTCTCGCTCCTGGTGGTCGTGCAGCAGTTCGTGATCCCATGGGTGATCCCGACGGTCGGAGGCTGACCGCCTTACGGAAGGAGAGGCCGTGCGCAACGAAACAGCCTTCCGGATCGAGGTCGATTATCCCGCTCTGGCGCAAGCGCTGGAGGCGGTCGCGCCGAAGGCTCGGATCGCCGTCGATCCCCTGCGCACGCTCTGCTACGGGACGGACGCCAGCTTCTATCGCCTGATTCCGAAGATCGTCTTGACCGTCGAAAGCGAGTCCGAGGTGATCGGCGCCCTCGATGTCTGCGCGAAGGCCGGCGCTCCCGTCACCTTTCGGGCGGCGGGCACGTCGCTCTCCGGCCAGGCGATCACCGACAGCGTTCTGATCGTGCTCGGCGAGAACTGGGGGAAATCGAAGATTTTCGAAAACGGCGGCCTCATCGCGCTCCAGCCCGGCGTGATCGGCGCGGAGGCCAATCGCCGCCTTCAGCCGTACGCCCGCAAGATTGGCCCCGATCCCGCTTCGATCGGCGCAGCGATGATCGGCGGAATCGCCGCCAACAATTCCTCCGGCATGTGCTGCGGCACGGCGCAGAACTCCTATCAGACCGTGCATTCCCTGCGCGTCGTCTTCGCCGACGGCGCCGTACTCGATACGGGGAGCATCGAGAGCCGGAAAGCCTTCGCCGCCTCGCATGCCGCCTTGCTCGACGGGCTCGCGGCTCTCGGCCGCGAGGCGCGGGGCGATGAGGCGCTGGCGAAGCGCATCCGGCGCAAATTCGCGATCAAGAATACCACCGGCTACTCGCTCAACGCGCTGGTCGATTTCGAGGACCCGTTCGAGATCCTCGAGCATCTGATGATCGGCTCGGAGGGGACGCTCGGCTTCCTCTCCGAGATCACCTATCGCACGGTTCCGGATCACCGCCACAGGGCCTGCGCCCTGCTGTTTTTCGATACGCTGGTTAGCGCCTGCGAGGCGGTGATGCGCCTGAAAGCCGAGCCCGTCGCGGCGGTCGAACTGATCGACCGGGCGGGCCTCGCGTCGGTCACGGGAAAGCCGGGCATGCCGGATTTTCTCGCGTCCCTCGGCCCCGACGCAACCGCGCTACTCGTCGAAATCCAGGGCGCCGACGAGGCCAAAATCGCGCTGTCTCTAGAGGCTGTCTCCGCCGCCCTCATCGACGCGCCGCCCGCGCGCCCGTTCGAATTCACCTCCGATCCCTATCTGATCGAGAAATACTGGAAACTCAGAAAAGGCCTGTTTCCGGCGGTCGGCGCCGTGCGGCCGGCCGGCACGACCGTCATCATTGAGGATGTCGCGGTTCCGATCGACCGGCTGGCGGCCGCGACCGCCGACCTGCAGGGCGCGCTCGCGCGGCACGGCTACAGGGAAGCGATCATTTTCGGTCATGCGCTCGATGGGAACCTGCATTTCGTCTTCGCGCAGGGCTTCGCCGATCAGGCGGCGATCGAGCGCTACGCGGCCCTGATGGACGAAGTCGCCGATCTCATCGTCGGGCGCTACGACGGCTCGCTCAAGGCCGAGCACGGCACCGGCCGCAACATGGCGCCCTTCGTCGAGATGGAATGGGGGAAGCAGGCGACCCAGCTGATGTGGCGCATCAAGCGGCTGTTCGACCCTTCCGGCCTGCTCAACCCCGGCGTCGTGCTCAACGCCGACGCTTCGGTTCACCTGAAGAATTTCAAGCCGATGCCTGCGACCGATCCTTTGGTCGACCGGTGCATCGAATGCGGTTTCTGCGAGCCGCTCTGTCCAACCCGCGGACTGACGGTCACGCCGCGCCAGCGCATCGTCGGCGCGCGGGAGGTCGCCCGTCTCGAAGCCGCGGGCGATCGCCAACTCTCGCGCTTTCGCGCCGAATTCGTCGAGTTCGGCATCGACTCCTGCGCCGCGTGCGGATTGTGCGAGACGGCCTGCCCGGTCGGCATCAACACGGGCGCGATGTCCAAGGCGATCCGCGGCCGCAACGCGGGCCCGCTCGCGCATGCGGCGGCTTCCTTGATCGCCAACAATTTCGCCGCGGCCACGGCTACGGCGCGCGGCGCCTTGCACGCGGCGTCCGCCTTCGACGCCGCGACCGCCGGACGCGGACTCGACGCGCTCGGCTCGAGTCTGAGGGCGTTCGGCAAGAGCGCGCCGCTTGTTTCGCGCAAGGCGACGCCGCGCGCCGGGACGCTGGCGCCGCCGCCCGCGCCGCGAGATCGTCCGCGAGTCGTCTATTTCGGCAGTTGCTCGGGCCGCATGTTCGGGCCGGCGCGCGACGACGCCGAGGGCGAGCCGCTGGCCGAAACGATCTACAGGCTTCTCGACAAGGCCGGCCTCGACGGGGTCGCGCCGAAACGGCCTGGCTCCCTGTGCTGCGGGCAGCCCTTCGATTCGAAGGGCTTCAAGACCCAGGCCGACGAGAAGGCCGAAGAGGCGATTGCTGCGCTGATGGACGCGAGCGAGGGCGGGCGCTGGCCGGTGTTTTCGGACACAAGCCCCTGCTCGCAGCGGCTGAAGACCGCAGCGGCCGGCCGCATCGAGATCCTCGACATCAGCGAGTTCCTGCTCAGGCGCGTCCTGCCCAATGTCGACATCCCCGAGCGCGCAAAAGAGCCGATTGCGCTGCACCTGACCTGCTCGACGCGACGCATGGGTCTGGACGACGCGCTGCAGACGCTTGCGCGAGCCTGCGCGGAGCAGGTCACGATCCCTTCGGATGTCGGCTGCTGCGCATTCGCCGGCGACAAGGGGTTCTCACGCCCGGAGATGAACGCGCATGCGCTTCGCGCGCTCGCGCCGGCGGTCGGGGACTGCGCGTCGGGGTATTCGACCAGCCGGACTTGCGAGATCGGGCTGACGGCTCATGGCGGAATTCCTTACCGGTCGATCGCCAGGCTTGTCGACAGGGTTGCGCAGAAGCCGATCGCGCCGCGGGCGAATCCGCTCTCGCGGACGGAAACGACGACAGCATGAGGGACTCGCGAGGCGCTCAAGCGTTCGCCCGCTGGACGGCCTCGAAAAGAAAAGCGGCCCCGAACGGGCCGCTTTTGGTAGAGCCGCTGCGCGATCCGCGCCGCGGACGAAGCATGGGACCTCGATCAGCCGACGGTGGACATCACCGACTGGCGGACGATCGTCTCGATATCGCCGCGGCGGATGCCGATGTCGCTGAGCTCGCGGTCGGTGAGCTGGCTGAGCTCCCGCACCGCTTCGCGGTAGCGGCGCCAGGCGGAAAGCTTCTCGGATATCGTCTTGAAGGTGGACATTGTGGGTCTCCGGGTTTTCAGGGAGCGACCGTCTGGGTCGCTTTGCTGCACTGCAACGTAGAGAGGCGACGCCTGTTCCGCTAGGAGCAGATGGTGGCGACAGTCATGCGTTTTTTGCATAACAAACAGAGTCAAAAGTTTACCTTTTGATGCATTCTCCGCCGCAGCCCACAGCCGCGGGGCGCGCATGGAGCGCCTGTGGAGAGCCGCGTGTCACGCAGGGGTTCGAGCCTTGCTCTGCGCGGCGGATCGAGGCGTATCGCTTTTCTTCTCAACGCGATGAGCCGGAGCCGCGGCGCTTCTCGAGGCCTCGATCCCGGCCCTATTCGAGAGTTCCGCGGCGAAATGCGCCTGATAAATCATCCGGATAGAGTTATGTATAATCAGCATGCATGAAAATTGTGCGACGCACCAATCGCGGTTGCGGCTGCGCCGGCTTCAATCTTGCGGCCGATCCCGCGAGATGCGGGACGAACATCCGGCTGCGCGGACGCGTCGCAGACTTGGACGTTCCCCTCGCGCCTGCTATGGCCTACACTCTTTTGCGAACTTGATTTTGAGCGCGCGAGCGGCGACGAGACGGTCGCGCCCGCTCAACGCAAGGAGCCTGTATGGACAACATCATCGCCCGCGTCGCCTCGGCGGCGAACCTCTCGCCTGAGGTCGCGCGCAAGACAGTGGCCCTGCTCGCCGACTTCATCCAGCGGGAGGCGTCCGAGGATGGGGTCAGGGACCTGTTTGAAAAGGCGCCGGAACTGCAGGCGATCATCGCTTCCGGGCCGTCGACGGGCGGCCAGGGCATGGGTCTCGGCCTGAAGGGTCTGATGGGCATCGCGGCCGGCGCGATGGGCGGCGGCGGCCTGATGTCGCTCGGCGGCGAGTTGATGGGCCTCGGCCTCAACATGGATCAGATCCAGATCGCAGGCCGGGAGGTGTTCGCCTACGCGCGCGAAGTCGCAGGCGACCAGACAGTCGGCGAGATCGCCGCGTCGATTCCGGGCTTGTCGCAATTCATCTGAGGGAGGTGGGGCTCGTGGGCGCTGAAGCGGAGGGTTTCCCGGCCTGGACGGAGGCCGACTGGCGCAAGGCCGCCGAAGCGGCGCTGAAGGGCGCGAGCCTCGACAAGCTCGTCACGCGCACCGCCGACGGACTCCGCATCGAACCCGTCTATCAGCCTGGCGAGCGGCCCGAGAGCCTTGCGCGGCGCGGCGGACCCTGGCGCGTGATCGCCCGCCTCGACCATCCCGACGCGCGCGAGGCCAACGCGCAGGCGCTCGAGGACCTCGCGGGCGGCGCCGACGGTCTTCAGGTCGTGTTCGCCGGCGCGATCGGCGCCTATGGCTTCGGCCTCAAGCGATCCGATCCGGAGACGTTGCGATCTGGCTTTCGACGGCGTTCAGTTCGACGCCGGGGCCCGCTTCGAGCTCGACCTCGGCCCGAACGGTCCGGCCGAAGCGCTGGCTTTCGCCAGCCATATTCGCGACAAGGGCGCCGAGCCGGCGATCAGCGCCGTGTCGTTCGGCCTCGATCCTTTCGCCGCCGCGGCGCGCGGGCCCTTTCCGGCCGACTGGGCGGCCCACGTCAAGCCCTACGTCGACGCCGCGCTCGAACTGAAGGCGGGCCGGTTCACTGGCCCGTTCTTCGTCGCCGACGCGCGCAGCGTCCACGCCGCCGGCGGCTCGGCCAGCCAGGAGCTCGCCTTCGCGCTCGGCGCGGGCGTCAGCTGTCCTGCGCGCGCTCGGCGACGCGGGCGTCGCGCCCGACGAGGCCCGCGCGATGATCGCCTTCCGTCTCGCCTCCGACGCGGAGGAATTCGTCGAGCTCGCGAAGTTCCGGGCGCTGCGCATCCTGTGGGCGCGGGTCGAGGAGGCCTGCGGGCTCGCTCCGCGCGCGGCGCACGTCCAGGCGGAGAGCGCCTGGCGAATGATGACCCGGCGCGATCCCTACGTGAACGTCATGCGCGGATCGATCGCCGCTTTTTCGGCCGGCCTCGGCGGCGCCGACAGCGTCAGCGTGCTGCCGCATCACGCTCGCGGTCGGCCTGCCGGACGCGCTCGCGCGCCGGCTCGCCCGCAACGGGCAGCTCGTCCTCTTGCGCGAATCCCATCTCGGCTTCGTCGCCGATCCGGCCGCCGGCGCCGGCGGCTTCGAGGCGCTGACCAAGGCGCTCGGCGAAAAGGCCTGGGCGCTGTTCCAGGAGATCGAAGCCGGGGGCGGCCTGCCCGCCGCGCTCGCGAATGGCGCCTTCCAGCGCAAGGTCGGCCGAGAACCTCGCGGCGCTGAAGCGCGACGTCGCGAGGATCAAGACGCCGATCACCGGCGTCAGCGCGCACCCGAAACTCGACGAAGCGCCAGTCGATCTCGCGACCGGCGCGCCGGATCCGGCGCCCTACGCCGCCGCGGAAGGCGCGCTTGCGCCCGTTCGCCTCGCCGAGCCTTTCGAGACCCTGCGCGATCGTTCCGACGCGGCGTTGAAGACCCGCGGCGAGCGCCCCAAGGCCTATCTCGTGGCGATCGGACCGGAGCCCGTGCACAAGCGCCGCGTCGCCTACATGCGCGACTGGCTGGAGGCCGGCGGCGTCGAGCCTGTCTATGACGGCGAGGCTGCGACGCCGGAGGACGCCGTCGCCAAGCTCAAGGCGAGCGGCGCCGAGCTCGCCTGCCTTTGCAGCGACGACGAGACCTACGCCGCGCGCGGCGAAGCCTTTGCTTCGGCGGTCAAGGCCGCCGGCGTGAAGGGCCTGATCCTCGCCGGGCGTCCGGGCGACCTCGAGGCGCGCTTGCGCGCGGCGGGCGTCGACGATTTCATCTTCGTGGGCGGCGACGCAATCGCCGCGCTCGAAGGTCTGTACAAACGCGTAGGCGTCTAGGGCCGGCGGCGATTCGGCGGAATCGCTGCCAGCTCCGGAGTCTCTGAGCTCGCGGGAAGTCTTTTCGCATCCCGCTCTAGGTTCGAACTGGGGGCGAAAGCCATGAGCGTGATCCCGAATTTCTCCAAGGTGCCATTCAGCGTCCCGGCCAGCCTCCCGGAAGAGGGAGACGCGCAAACCTGGACGACGCCGGAAGGCGTCGAGGTCAAGTCCTTCTACGATGAGCGCGATCGCGCGGGGCTCGACTTCTCGCATGAGTGGCCGGGCCTCGCGCCGTTCCTGCGCGGGCCCTACCCGACCATGTACGTCACCCAGCCCTGGACGGTGCGCCAATACGCCGGCTTCTCGACCGCCGAAGAATCGAACGCCTTCTATCGCGCCAATCTCGCGGCGGGCCAGAAGGGTCTCTCGATCGCCTTCGATCTCGCGACCCACCGCGGCTACGATTCCGATCATCCACGCGTCGCGGGCGACGTCGGCATGGCCGGCGTCGCGATCGACTCGATCTACGACATGCGCACCCTGTTCTCCGGCATCCCGCTCGACACCATGAGCGTGTCGATGACGATGAACGGCGCGGTGCTGCCGGTGCTGGCGCTCTACATCGTCGCCGCCGAGGAGCAGGGCGTGCCGCTGGCCAAGCTGACCGGGACCATTCAGAACGACATTCTGAAGGAGTTCATGGTCCGCAACACCTACATCTACCCGCCGGCGGCTTCGATGCGGATCGTCTCCGACATCTTCGCCTTCACCGCGGCGAACATGCCGAAGTTCAACTCGATCTCGATTTCCGGCTATCACATGCAGGAGGCCGGCGCGACGCAGGACCTCGAGCTCGCCTATACGCTCGCCGACGGCATCGAATATATCCGCGCGGGCATCGCGGCGGGCATGAGCGTCGACAAGTTCGCGCCGCGGCTGTCGTTCTTCTGGGCGATCGGCACGAACTTCTTCATGGAGGTCGCCAAGATGCGCGCCGCCCGCAAGCTCTGGGCGGGCATCGTCAAGGGTTTCGGGGCGAAGGTCGACAAGTCGCTGGCGCTGCGCACCCACAGCCAGACGTCGGGCTGGTCGCTCACGGCGCAGGACCCGTTCAACAACATCGTGCGCACCCTGATCGAGGCGATGGCGGCGACGCAGGGCCACACCCAGTCGCTGCACACCAACGCGCTCGACGAGGCGCTCGCGCTGCCGACGCCGTTCTCGGCCCGCATCGCCCGCAACACCCAGCTTTTCCTGATCGAGGAGAGCGGCACGACCCGCGTCATCGATCCGTGGGGCGGCTCCTACTATGTCGAGCGCCTGACCGCGGAGCTTGCGGCGCGCGCGCAGAGCCACATCGACGAGATCGAATCGCTCGGCGGCATGGCCAAGGCGATCGAGCAGGGCCTGCCGAAGCGGCGCATCGAGGAGGCCGCGGCGCGCACCCAGGCGCGCATCGATTCCGGCCGCCAGACCGTCATCGGCGTCAACGCCTTCACGCCCCTGATCGAGGGCGAACTCAGGGTGCTCAAGGTCGACGCGGCCGCCGTTCGCTCGATGCAGATCGAGAAGCTCAAGCAACTGCGCGCCGAGCGCGACGAGGCCAAGACCCAGGCGGCGCTCGAGGCGCTGACGGAGGGCGCGCGCGGAAACGGCAATCTGCTGCAGCTCTCGGTCGACGCGGCGCGCGTCAAGGCGACTGTCGGCGAAATCTCGCTGGCGATGGAGAAGGTTTTCGGACGCCACGTCGCCGAGACCCGCGTGATTTCCGGCGTCTATCTCGCGGAAGCCGGGCCGGCCTCCGAAGCCAACGAGCGCGTGGTCGCCATGGCGCGCGCGTTCGAGGAGAACGCGGGACGCCGTCCGCGCATCCTCGTCGCCAAGATGGGCCAGGACGGGCACGACCGCGGCCAGAAGATCATCGCCTCCGGGTTTGCCGATCTCGGCTTCGACGTGAAGATCGGCCCGCTGTTCGCCACGCCTGAGGAAGTCGCGGAGCTCGCCAAGGAGTCGAAGGCCGACATCGTCGGCGTGTCGTCGCTCGCGGCGGGCCACCTCGCGCTTACGCCGGCGCTCAAGGCGCGCTCGGCAAGGTCGGGATGGGAGACACGATGATCGTGGTCGGCGGCGTCATCCCCGAACAGGACTTCGCGCCGCTCAAAGCCGCCGGGGCCGACGCCATCTTCCCGCCCGGAACGGTCGTCCCCCAGGCGGCGCAGAGCCTGATCGAGAGCCTGAACGAGCGGCTCGGCTTCGCCCAGCGCGCGCCGGCCTGACGCCCGGGGCGCGCCGGCGCCGCGCGCCAATCCCATAATGGCGCCGCGGTTCCCTCTGAGAACGCTAGCGTGCGCCGCGGTGATCCATATCGACACGGAATCCGTCTCTCTTCGACGGCGCCGGTTTTGCCATCCTGTCAGCGGTGCGGCCCTGTAAAGGATGTGAGGCGCCTCATGAGCGCTCCGATTGCGGAAATTGTCGATCGCGTTATTCGCCACGCGCGGAAGATGTCGACAACCATCGGCTACGATTGGACGACGGCGCGCGCGGCGCTGGCGGTCATGCTGGCCGATCTCGAAACGCGCGACCCGGGCGATCCGAGCCTCGACCGGCTTCGCGCGTTCATCGCCGACGGCGATCCGGCCAAGGCTCCGAATGGCCGCCGGAGGAATCGCGGCGAAAGCCCCTAGAGCGGGACGCCTATCTCGCGCTTCAAAAGAAAGGAGCGCGAGATCCGAATCCGCCAAATCGTGTTCAGCTGCAAGGCTTATCGTCGAACGGCGAGCGCATTTTTGCGATTGTCGACGGTCTTCGGATCGAAGTCTTCCGCTTGACTCGCTGCGTCGGGTGCAGAAGTATTTTGACTGTTTTGCAAGCCTGTCGCCGGCGTCGCCGCGTGTCCCGGATATCGCCGGATGCGGGAGGCGCCGGCGTTTCGATACCGAGCCTCGCTTCGGGCCGTATGGCGAAGCTGTGATGGTGCGGCGCGACGGATGAGGAAGGGGCGGCTCGATGCCGGCGAGTGCCAACGGGCGGGGCTTGCGAACTCGGAAATTCGTGACGCGGCGCGGCGCCGAACTGCCTTTCACCGAACTCGGATTTGGCGGCGCGCCGCTCGGCAACCTTTATCGGCCGATGACCGAGAAGGAGGCGCGGCTGATGCTCGACACGGTGTGGGCGACCGGCTGCCGCTACTTCGATACCGCGCCTCTTTACGGTCTGGGGCTGTCCGAAAGCCGGCTCAACGGATTCCTTCGCGCCAAGCCGCGTCAGGCCTTCCTCATATCCACCAAGGTCGGCAGGCTCCTCGAGCTGTGCAGCCCGCGCGAGCGCTCGCGTCCGAACGCCTTCTTCGAAACGCCTTCGCGCCGGGAGCGCTTCGACTATTCCTACGACGGGGTGATGCGCTCGCTCGAGTTTTCGCTCGAGCGTCTCGGACTCGATTCGATCGACATCGTGTTCGCCCATGACGTCGATCTGACGACCCACGCTCATAAAGACGCCGTCGACTGGCATCTCGCCGAATTCATGAAGGGCGGCTATCGCGCGCTCGACGAACTGCGCGCCGCCGGCGCGATCAAGGCGATCGGCGCTGGAGTCAACGAATGGGAGGCTGCTGAAGCGTTCGCCCAGGCCGGCGACTTCGACGTGTTCATGCTCGCCGGCCGCTACACCCTGCTCGAGCAGGACGCGCTGACGAGCTTTCTTCCGCTTTGCCTCGAGAAAGGGATCGGCGTCGTCATCGGCGCTCCGTTCAACTCGGGCATTCTGGCGACCGGACCAAGGGCCGACGCGCATTACAACTATCGCTCGGCGCCCGACGACGTGAAGGAGCGGGTGCGGCGGATCCAGCAGATCTGCAAGGCCTTCAAGGTCAAGCTGCCGGAGGCGGCGCTGCATTTTCCGCTCGGGCATCCGGCAGTCGTGAGCGTCGCGCCGGGGGTCAGCCGCGCGAGCGAAGTCAAGCGCAACGCGGCGATGATGGCGCGAAAGATCCCGGCCGGCTTGTGGCGGGCGCTGAAGGCCGAGAAGCTGATCCGCGAGGACGCGCCGACGCCAAAGTGACGGCGGTCCTTTCCGGCGTGTCGGCCGCGGTCAGAACAGGCCTTCGATCTCGCCATCGACGACGCGAATGCGCTCCGCCGCCGGACTGCGGGGCAGTCCGGGCATGGTCCGGATGTCGCCCATCAGCGCGACGACGAAACCGGCGCCGGCGCGCAAGGCCACGTCCTTCACGGTCACGTCGAACCCGGTCGGCGCGCCGAGGCGCGCCGGGTCGTCCGAGAACGAGTACTGGGTCTTGGCGACGCAAATCGGAAGCGCGCCGAAGCCAGCGGATTCGAGCGCGCGGAACTTCGCCTTGACGCCGTCGTCGGCGACGACGTCGTCGGCGCCGTAGATCTCGCGGGCGATCGCGCGCGTCTTGTCCCAGAGGCTGAGATCGTCGGGATAAAGGAGTTGGAACTGCGAGTCGCGCGCGCCGGCCCCCTCCGCCACGGCTTGCGCCAGGTCTTCGGCGCCGGCGCCGCCGCGCGCCCAGTGATCGCAGACCACGACCCTGAGGCCGAACCGGTCGGCGACCGCGCGCTTGACGAGATCGAGTTCCGCCTCCGTGTCGGCGTTGAACCGGTTGATCGCAACGACGACCGGGACGCCGAACTTGTGAACGTTGCCGATGTGCCGCGCGAGGTTGCCGAGGCCGGACTTCAGCGCGCCGAGATTCTCGACCCCGAGCGCATCCTTGGCGACGCCGCCATGCATCTTGAGGGCGCGCACCGTGGCCACGATCACGGCCGCAGCGGGTTTGAGCCCCGCCTTGCGGCACTTGATGTCGAAGAATTTCTCCGCCCCGAGGTCGGCGCCGAAGCCCGCCTCGGTCACGACATAGTCGGCGAGTTTCAGCGCGGCCTTGGTCGCCACGACGGAATTGCAGCCGTGCGCGATGTTGGCGAAGGGGCCGCCGTGCACGAGGGCGGGCGAGCCTTCGAGCGTCTGGACGAGGTTGGGCTTGATCGCCTCCTTGAGCAGGGCCGACATGGCGCCTTCCGCCTTCAGCTCCTGAGCCGTGACCGGCCGCTTGCCGTAGGTGTAGCCGACGACCATGCGGCCGAGCCGCTCTTCGAGATCGTCGATGTCGGCCGAAAGGCAGAACGCGGCCATGACCTCCGAGGCGACGGTGATGTCGAAACCATCCTCGCGGGTGAAGCCGTTCGAGGGGCCGCCGAGCCCGACCGCCACCTCTCTCAGCGCGCGGTCGTTCATGTCGAGCACGCGACGCCACACGATGCGCCGCTGGTCGAGTCCGAGCACGTTGCCCCAGTAGAGGTGGTTGTCGAGCATCGCCGCAAGGAGATTGTGCGCCGAGGTGATGGCGTGGAAATCGCCGGTGAAATGCAGGTTGATCGCATCCATCGGCACGACCTGGGAATAGCCGCCGCCGGCCGCGCCGCCCTTCATGCCGAAGCAGGGGCCGAGCGAAGGCTCGCGCAGGCAGACGATGGTCCTCTTGCCGATCCGGTTGAGCGCGTCGCCGAGGCCCACCGTCGTGGTCGTCTTGCCTTCGCCGGCCGGAGTGGGACTGATCGCCGTGACGAGGATGAGTTTGCCGTCCTGGCGGTCTTCCGCCGTCGTGCGCAGGAAATCCGGCTCGATCTTGGCGATCCAACGGCCATAGGGATGCAGGGCGTCCTCGGGAATGCCGATGGCCGCGGCGATCTCCGCGATCGGCTTGAGCTTTGTGGCGCGGGCGATTTCGATGTCTGATCTCATACGGTCCTCGTCATGACTGCCGACCCTTCCTATCTCTCGGCGGCATATTCAAGCCTCGTCGAGGCCGCTCGCCTTTCGCGAGCCTCAGCGCCGGCGTAAGATTCCGGCATGGCCACGCTTCGTCTCGCCCTGCTCACGACTTTCAGTCTTGCGCTCTTTTTCGGATTGGCGATCGTCGGGTACGGCGGCCCTGCGCGCTTCTTCTCGCAAGCGCCCCTCGCCGCCCTATTCTTTGTGACGATCGCGCTCGGAATCGCGGCCATGTTCTCGCAGGGCCATATCGGGTCGGGCGTGCGCGAAGATCGCTCGAACCGCTGGGTGCTCGTCGCCTTCACGATCCTCGGACTGGCGCTCGCCTATCTGCCCGCGCTCTGCGACCGTTACGACGTGCTGACGTTCGGCGGCGAGACTGTGCGCTGGCTCGGGGTCGCGATCGGCGCCGCCGGCGGCGTACTGCGGCTCGCGCCGGTCTTCGTCCTTGGGCGCAGGTTCAGCGGCCTTGTCGCCATTCAGCCGAATCACAAACTCGTCACCGACGGCCTCTACCGCGTCATCCGCCATCCGTCCTATCTCGGGCTCCTGGCGACCGGCGTCGGCTGGAGTCTGGCGTTCCGCGGCGGCGTCGGGCTCGTGATCACCGCACTCATCCTCGGCGTGCTGATCGGGCGCATGAACGCGGAGGAGCGATTGCTCGCCGAAACCTTCGGCACCGAATACGCGGCGTACCGCGCCCGAACGTGGCGGCTCGTCCCTTATGTCTACTGAACGGCGCTCTCAGTCGCCAGCCAGCGCGCGCAAAGCGGAGCCGCCTTTTGACTTGCGCGCCTTCTAGAACGGTCGCATCCTCGCCGTTTATTCGACGATAACCGGCTGCGCCCAGTCGAAACAAAGGCGGGAGCAGGTTCTACAAGGAGTGCGGACGCATGCCTCCTCACGAACACGACAACGGTCACGGCTCGGAATTGTCGGAGATGAGTTTGCGCGTGCGCGCCCTCGAAACGATTTTGACTGAGAAAGGCTATGTCGATCCCGCGGCGCTCGACTTGATCGTCGAGACCTATGAAACCAAGATCGGCCCGCGGAACGGGGCCAAGGTGATCGCAAGAGCCTGGAGCGACGCCGCGTTCAAGCGCGCGCTGATCGAGGATGCGACGAAGGCCGTGGCCGCGTTCGGTCAGGCAGGCCGGGTCGGGGACCATCTGGTGGCGGTCGAGAATACGCCGAAGCTCCACAACATGGTCGTGTGCACGCTTTGCTCCTGCTATCCGATCGATCTTCTGGGCACGCCGCCGGTCTGGTACAAATCGGCGCCCTACCGCGCCCGCGCGGTCAGGGATCCGCGCGGCGTCCTGGCCGATTTCGGGGTGATCCTTCCATCCGACACGGAGATTCGAGTCTGGGATTCCACTGCGGAGACGCGCTTTCTGGTTCTGCCGATGCGCCCCGCGGGAACCGATGGCTGGGATGAGGAACGGCTCGCGGCGTTGGTCACGCGCAATTCCATGATCGGAACGGAGCTCGCCAAGACTCCCCCGGATTTAGGTCCATGAACGGCATCCACGACATGGGCGGCATGGATGGCTTCGGCGCCGTGGAGCGCGAGGCCGACGAACCCGTTTTCCACGCGCCCTGGGAAGGGCGCGTGATCGCCATGACGCGCGCGATGGGCGCCGCCGGAGCCTGGAATCTCGACATGTTCCGTTACGCGCGAGAGCGCCAGCCGCCGGCGGTCTATCTCACGTCGTCCTACTACAAGAGTTGGCTGCTTGGAATCGAGACGCTTGCGGTCGAGCGCGGGTACGTCGCGACCGATGAGCTGGCGGCCGGCCACGCTCTCCATTCCGCAAGGCCGCTGCCGCGCGCCGTTCTGCGCCCCGTCGATGTGCCCGCCGCCGTGCGGCGTGGTTCGTACGAGCGGCCGCCGGCCTCTCCGGCGCTGTTCGAACCGGGCGATCTCGTGCGCACAAAGACTATGCATCCG
The DNA here is from genome assembly GCA_963783275.1 of uncultured Alphaproteobacteria bacterium. Classification (GTDB taxonomy): domain Bacteria; phylum Pseudomonadota; class Alphaproteobacteria; order Rhizobiales; family Beijerinckiaceae; genus Roseiarcus. Next base: position 24,650 of record CAWANA010000003.1, read on the forward strand.
ACGACGCACACCCGTCTTCCCAGATACGCCCGGGGACGGTTGGGCGTGATCGAGCGGGTGCTCGGATGCCAGGTCTTTCCGGACAGTTCGGCGCTCGGAAACGGAGACGATTCCCGGTGGCTCTACACGGTGGTGTTCGATGGGCGCGAGTTGTGGGGCGCCGACGGCGACGCCGCGCTCAAGGTCTCGATCGACGCTTTCGAACCCTATCTGGAGCCCGCGTGACCGCCGCCGACCGCAAAGCCGAACCCTGGCCGAGCCTCGCGCGGGACGAGGGTGGGCCTGTCTTTCGTGAAGCCTGGGAAGCCCAGGCCTTCGCGCTCACCCTGACCCTGCACGAACGCGGCGTCTTCACCTGGTCCGAGTGGACGTCTGCGCTCGCCAGGGCGATCCAGCGCGCCCAGGCCGCGGGCGATCCGGATACCGGCGAGACGTACTATCGTCATTGGCTTGCGGCGCTGGAGGACATCGTTGTTTCGAAGGGCCTGACCACTTCCGCAAGTCTTGCGCGTCACCACGATGCATGGGAAGCGGCGGCGAACCGCACGCCGCATGGAAAGCCGATCGAACTTGAGCCGCACGACTTTTCCCCATAACGGCGCGCGCCCGAGACAAGGCTTGATCGTCGTGGAGACGCGACCAACGGGGCGCTTGGTTGCCTCCCTTCCGCGCATCCCCTAAACCAGCGCCCTGTCGCCCTGGAAACCCTGCCCCATGATCCGCTCCGCCCTGATGACCGTGATGACCGGCGCTGCAATCAAGGCCGGGCGAGGCCTCAAGCGCGACTTCGGCGAAATCAGCCAGTTGCAGGTGTCGATGAAGGGACCGGGCGATTTCGTCAGCCTCGCCGACAAGAAAGCCGAAAAGACGATCTACGAGGAGCTCGCCAAGGCGCGCCCCGGCTACGGCTTCGTCATGGAGGAAGCCGGACGGGTCGAGGGGACGGACAAGAGCCACACCTGGCACATCGATCCGCTCGACGCGACGACCAACTTTCTCCACGCGATCCCGATCTTCGCCGTCTCGATCGCGCTCGAGCGCGAGGGGCAGATCGTCGCCGGCGTCATCTACAATCCGGCCGACGACGACATGTACGTGACCGAAAAGGGCCAGGGCGCCTGGGGCGGCAACCATCGGCTGCGCGTCGCCCAGCGCACCGAACTGTCGCAGGCCGTGTTCGGCTGCGGCATTCCCCATCTCGGCAAGGCCGCGCAGCATCCCCGCTTCAAGGCCGAGCTTGCGGCGGTGATGGCGCGCGTCGTCAACGTGCGCCGGCTCGGCTGCGCCTCGATCGACCTCGCCTATGTCGCAGCCGGCCGCTTCGACGCCTTCTGGGAGCGCGGCCTCAACTCCTGGGACATCGCCGCCGGCGCGCTGCTCATCCGCGAGGCCGGCGGCTACGTCACCGACGCGGACGGCGACCCGGACTTCTTGACAGACCGGGTCGATCTGCCTGCGGCAACGAGATCATGCATCGCGAGTTGCTCGCGCTTCTGAAGAACGCGGCTTAACGCGGTCCGGATTTCTGCTACGGTTTTCCGGAGAATACCGGACGATTCGCGTAGGTTCTGGTGGGGGCGGTGAGCAGGACTCCGATCTCTGCGGCTTGACGGCGAAAGGAGATGAGCGCCGAGGCGCTCTGTCTCGTCGGCGACGCCGCGCTCCTCGCTCTTGCGGTCGCAGGCGCGTTCATCGCCGCAAGACCGGTGGGGCGGCCGGTCGTGTACGGCGGGACGCTCGTCTTGTCGGCGTTTCTGCTTCTCGTCGCGATCGGCGCGCTCGCCTTCGGCGGCCCCGGCGAGCCGCTCGTTCTGCCGCTCGGCCTGCCCTGGGTCGGCGCGCGTTTCCATGTCGATGCGCTGTCGGCGTTCTTTCTCGTCGTCGTGAACCTCGCCGCGGCGGCGGCGAGCCTGTACGCGCTCGGCTACGGCCGGCACGAGCACGATCCGGAGCGCGTGCTGCCGTTCTTCCCCGCCTTCCTCGCGGGCATGAACCTCGTCCTCGTCGCCGCCGACGCCTATGCCTTCCTGCTCTCGTGGGAGTTCATGTCGCTCGCCTCCTGGGCGCTGGTGATGGCGCATCACCGCGAGGACCAGAATGCGCGCGCGGGCTATGTCTATCTCGTCATGGCGAGCTTCGGCACGCTTCTCGCTGCTGGTCGCCTTCGCGCTCCTCGCCGGCCCGGACGGGCATTACGCCTTCGACGCGATCCGCGCCGCGCCGCCGGCTGCTTCCTTCGCGATCCTCGCGTTCGTCGCCGCGCTGATCGGCGCCGGCTCCAAGGCGGGCCTCGCGCCCTTGCACGTCTGGCTGCCGCTCGCCCATCCGGCCGCGCCAAGCCATGTGTCGGCGCTGATGAGCGGGGCGATGACCAAGGTCGCCGTCTACGCCTTCATCCGCGTCGCCTTCGATCTCTCCGGCGCGCCGGACTGGCGGCTCAGCATTCCGGTGCTGATCGTCGGCGCGGCGAGCGGGTTCATCGGCGTCCTGCAGGCGCTGATGGACAACGACTTGAAGCGCATCCTCGCCTACAGCACGATCGAGAACATCGGCCTCATCTTCGTCGGCCTCGGCCTCGCCTACGCCTTCCACGCCAGCGGCTTCGACGCCGCGGCCGCGCTCGCGATGACCGCGGCGCTCCTGCACGCCTTCAACCACGCGCTGTTCAAGAGCCTGCTGTTCTTCGGCGCGGGCGCCGTGCTGACCGCGACCGGCGAACGGCGGCTGAACCGGCTCGGCGGGCTCCTCAACCGGATGCCGGCGACCGGACTCTTCATGCTCGTCGGCGCCGCCGCGATCTCGGCCCTGCCGCCGCTCAACGGGTTCGTGTCGGAATGGATGATCCTGCAGGCGGTGCTGCTTGAGCCCAAGCTTCCCGCAATGGACGCTGAAGATCCTCGCGCCCGCGGTCGGGGCGAGCGTCGCGCTGACGGCGGCGCTGGCGGCCGCCTGTTTCGTGCGCGCCTTCGGCATCCCGTTTCTCGGGCGGCCGCGCAGCGAGGCCGCAGCGAACGCCAGGGAGGTCGATCGGACCTCGCTCGCCGCGATGGCGCTGCTCGCCGCGCTCTGCCTGCTCGCCGGCGTCTTTCCCGGCCAGGCGATCGACGCGCTGGCGCCGGCGACCCAGCTGGCCGTCGGCGCGCACATGCCGAACCAGTCCTCCATGCCCTGGCTGTCGATCGCTCCGATCGCGGCGAGCCGCAGCTCCTACAACGGTCTGCTCGTGGCGATCTTCATCCTCATGTCGGCGACCATGGCCTCGACCGTCATCCATCGCTTCGCCTCGGGCGCGCTCCGGCGCGCGCCGGCCTGGGACTGCGGCTTTCCCGATCCGGCGCCCTCGACGCAGTACAGCGGCGAGAGCTTCAGCCAGCCGATCCGCCGGGTGTTCGGCCGGCTCGCCTTCGTCGTGGAGGAGCGGATCGACATGCCGCGCCCCGGGCGACACGCGCGCCGCCCATCTCGATCTCAGGCTCGGCGACCGGATCTGGAGCCTCCTCTACGTGCCGCTGATCCTTGTCGTCGAGCGGACGGCCGTTCAGCTCAACCGCCTGCAGTTTCTCACCATCCGTCAGTACCTGAGCGTCGTGTTCGGCGCGCTGGTCGTGCTTCTGATCGTGCTCGCGTCATGGCCATGATCGTCGATCTCGTCTTCCAGCTCCTGCAAATGACGCTGGTCATCATGATCGCGCCGCTGCTGACGGGCGTGGTGCGCGCGACCAAGGCGCGCCTCACCCGCCGCCGCGGGCCGCCGCTCCTCCAGCCCTATCGCGACCTCGTCCGGCTCGCCCGCAAGGAGGCGATCGTCGCCGACAGCGCCTCGTGGCTGTTCCGCGTCACGCCCTATCTCGTCTTCGCCACGACCTGGGTCGCCGTGGCGCTGATCCCGACCTTCGCGACCGGGCTCCTGTTCTCCTGGTCCGCCGATCTCATCGCCATCATCGCGCTGCTCGGCGCCGGGCGCTTCTTCCTGGCGCTCGCCGGGCTCGACGTCGGAACGAGCTTCGGCGGGCCTCGGGATCGAGCCGCGAGTCGCTGTTCGGCGCGCTCGCCGAGCCGGCGATGATCGTCATCGTCTTCTCGCTCGCGCTGATCGCCGGCTCGACCCAATTGTCGACGGTGGCGGCCTACATGGCCTCGGGCGCCGAGGGCCTTCGCGTCACGCTCGGCATGGCGCTGGTCGCGCTGATCATCGTCGCGCTGGCCGAGAACGGCCGCATTCCGGTCGACAATCCGGCGACCCATCTCGAGCTCACCATGGTGCACGAGGCGATGATCCTCGAATATTCGGGCCGGCACCTCGCGGTGATCGAGCTCGCCGCGATGATGAAGCTCGCGCTCTACGTGTCGCTCATCATCTGCGTGTTCGTTCCCTGGGGCGCGGCGATCGCCGACGCGAGCGTGGCGGACCGCGTCTTCGGCGCGATCGTCTATGTCGCGAAGCTTCTCATCGCCGGCGTCGCGCTCGGCGTGTTCGAGACCAGCATCGCCAAGATGCGCGTCTTCCGCGTGCCGGATTTCGTCGGCGCCGCGCTGATGCTCGGCTTTCTCGGCGCGCTGCTCCTGTTCGTGTCGAGGAGCCTGAAGTGACGAGGACTCGAACATGAGAGGCCTCGCCTTCGACGTCTCGCATCTGCTCGCCGGCGGCCTCGTGCTGGTGAGCTTCCTGCTGCTCTATCAGAACCGCCTCTACGCGCTGCTCAACACCTTCGCCCTCCAGGCGGTCGTGCTGTCGCTCTCGGTCGCGTGGCAGGCCTACGTGCAGGACGCGAACCATCTCTACGTCACCGCCGTCATCGCCTTCGCCTTCAAGGCGATCATCATACCCGTCGCGCTCCACCGCATCATCGTCGCAGCTCGGCATCGACCGCGACGTCGAGAACGTCGTCGGCGTCGGCCCGACGATGCTGGCCGGCCTCGCGCTGGTCGCGCTCTCCGAGGTCGTGATGCTGCGCATCGCCAGCGACGCCGACGTGCTCGCCCGCGAGGACCTCGCCTTCGCCCTGTCGGTCGTGCTGCTCGGCCTCCTGATGATGGTCGTGCGGCACAACGCCGTGTCGATGGTGGTCGGCTTCATGTCGGTCGAGAACGGGCTGATCCTCGCCGGCGCCGGCGCGAAGGGCATGCCGCTCGTGGTCGAGGTTTCGGTCGCCTTTTCGGTGCTGGTGGCGCTGGTGGTGATCGGCGTGTTCCTGTTCCGCATCAGCGAGCGGTTCGAATCGATCGACGCCGAGGCGCTCGACAGCTTCAGGGAAAGCCGATGAGCTTCGCGCCGAACGCGACCATCGTCCTCCTCGCTCTGCCGTTGATCACGGCGGCGGTGCTCGCCGTCCTGCCGTCCTATCGCCTGTCCGCCGCGCTGAACGTGGCCGCGCGCTTTCGCGGCTTTCGTCGCCTCCGCCTCCCTGTTCGTCTCGGCGCCGCCGCCGAACGCCTACATCCTGATCGACGACCTCAACGTCGTCTTCATCGTGCTCAACACCTTCGTCGGCTTCACCGCGAGCGTGTTCAGCGCCACCTACATCGCCCACGAGATCGAGACCGGCCGGCTCGACGCCGACGCATCTGCGCTTCTATCACGCGATGTATCAGTTCCTGCTGTTTTCGATGAACCTCGCGCTGATCGCCAACAATATCGGCCTCATGTGGGTGGCGATCGAGATGGCGACGCTGACGACGGTGCTGATGGTCGGCATCTACCGCACCCAGGCGGCGATCGAGGCGGCGTGGAAATATTTCATCCTCGGCAGCGTCGGCATCGCGCTCGCGCTGTTCGGGACGATCCTGATCTACATGGCGGCCCAGCCGGTGGTCGGCGAAGGCGTTCCAGGCCATGCTGTGGACCAACCTCATCGACCACGCGCCGCAATTCGACCCGACGCTGCTCGACCTCGCCTTCGTCTTTCTGCTGCTCGGCTACGGCACCAAGGTCGGCCTCGCGCCGCTGCACGCCTGGCTGCCCGACGCGCATGCCGAAGGGCCGACGCCGATCTCGGCCGTCCTGTCCGGCCTGCTGCTCAACGTCGCGCTCTACGCCGTGCTGCGCTTCAAGCTCCTGCTCGACGCCAACGCGCGCGCGCTCGCGCCCGGCCCGCTGATGGCGACGCTCGGCCTCGTCTCGGTGGTGTTCGCCGCCTTCATGCTCTACCGCCGCCGCGACGTGAAGCGGATGTTCGCCTATTCGTCGATCGAGCACATGGGGATCATCGTGTTCGCCTTCGGCATCGGCGGCCCGCTCGCCAATTTCGCCGCGCTCCTGCACATGGCGATGCACAGCCTGACCAAGTCGGCGATCTTCTACACCGTCGGCCAGATCGCGCAGGTCAAGGGAACCCAGCAGATCGCCGAGATCCGCGGCCTGACCGTCACCCACCCGCTGCTCGGCTGGAGCCTGGTGTTCGGCGTGTTCGCGATCGTCGGCCTGCCGCCGATGGGCGTGTTCATGAGCGAGTTCCTGATCGTGAGCTCGACCTTCGCGCGCGCGCCGTGGCTCGCGCTGGTGCTCGCTTTCGGCGTCCTGCTCGCGCTCGGCGCGCTCGTCCTGCAGGATGCAGGGCATGGCCTTCGGCGCGCCGGCCGGCTCGACCGCGCCGGCGAAGGCGTCCTCCCTGCCGATCTTCGCGCATTTCGCGCTGGTGCTGGCCGCCGGCGTCTATCTCCCGCCGCCCCTGGTGACGTGGTTCCAGCACGTCGCGCAGCTCTTGCGATAGGGGGAGATGGATGGATCGACGAAGTCGCGGACGCGCTGCGGCCTGCCCTTCCCCAGCTTGCTGCGGAAGGTGGCGCGCACGCCGCCGGCATGGGAGGTGTGGCGCCGGCCGCTCTGGCCCAGTTCGGATTGCGCGACCGGCGCCGCGAACCTCGTCGGACCATACCATGGCTTTGCGCACGCCGATCCGGCCTTCGGCCACCTTCCCCGCTTCGCGGAGAAAGTGCGATGTCGCGAGGACGCCGATGACCTCGGCGCGGCTCCTCTCCGGCGAAACCGAATGGTTCGAGGCGGGCCGTCGCCTGGCCGAGGGCGAGGCGACGCTTGTCAGCCTGTGGGGCGACGAGGGGCGGATGCGGCTCGCGCTGCGGGAGGCCGACGGCGGCCTCGCCGTCGTCGACATGCCCTGCGACCGCGGCGCGTTTCCCTCCCTCGCGGCGCTGCATCCGCCGGCCTGCCGGCTCGAGCGGGCGGCCTGCGACCTCTACGGCTTCTTCGCGCTCGGCGCGCCGGACGGGCGCCGCTGGCTCGATCACGGCCGCTGGCCGCTGCGCCATCCGCTCGGGCGCGGCGAGCGCCCACGACGGCGCGCGCCGACGCCTACGCCTTCCTCGAGGCCAGAGGGCCCGGGCCTGCATCAGATTCCGGTCGGCCCCGTCCACGCCGGGATCATCGAGCCCGGACATTTCCGCTTCCACGCCGGCGGCGAGGCGGTGGTGCGGCTCGAGGAGCGGCTCGGCTACACCCACAAGGGCGTCGACGCGCTGATGCGCGGCGCGAGCCTCGACCGCGCCGCCTTGCTCGCCGGGCGGGTCAGCGGCGACTCGACCGTCGCCTACGCGATCGCCTTCGCCCGCGCCGCCGAGGCTGCGCTCGGCGCCGAGGCGCCGCCGCGCGCGCATGCCCTTCGCGGCGTCATGGCCGAGCTCGAACGGCTCGCCAACCATTTCGGCGACATCGGCGCGATCTGCAACGACGCCGCCTTCGCCCTGATGCTCGCCCATTGCGGGATCTTGCGGGAGCGGACGCTTCGCGCGTCGAGAACCGCGTTCGGCCACCGGCTTGATGATGGACGCGGTCGTCCCCGGCGGCGTCGCCGTCGATTGCGCGCCCGAAGGCGTCGCGGCGATCCGGGCGCTGATCGCCGAAGCGCGCGCGACGTTCCCGAAGCTCGTGGCGCTCTACGACAACACGGCCTCGCTGCAGGACCGCACGGTCGGGACGGGCGTGCTCAGCGCCGAACTCGCCCGCCAGTTCGGCGCGGGCGGCGTCGTCGGGCGCGCCTCGGGGCGCGACTTCGACGCGCGGCGCGATCACCCCTATCCGCCCTACGACGCGCTTGCCTTCAAGGTCCCGACCCGCCAGGCCGGCGACGTCAACGCCCGCATCTGGGTTCGCATCGCCGAGGTCGGCGAGAGCCTCGATCTGATCGAGGCGATGCTCGAGCGCCTGCCCGGGGGGCCGGTCCGCGCCGCGCTTCCCGCCGCGGGCGGCCCGCGCGAGGGCTTTGCGTTCGTCGAGGCCTTTCGCGGCGACGTGTTCGCCAGCGTTCGCCTCGCCGACGACGGGACGGTCGCCCGCTGCCATCTGCGCGACGCCTCGTGGCTGCAATGGCCGCTGCTCGAGGCCGCGATCGAGGGGAACATCGTCGCCGACTTCCCCTTGTGCAACAAGTCGTTCAACGGCTCCTATTCCGGGTGCGATCTCTAAAGCGGGATGCGAAAAAGTAGACGCCGGTTTTTCGCAAAAATCCCGCTCTTCAAAGGAAGGAAGATGCGCTACACGCTGCTGCAGGGCCTTCGGCCTCCGCTGACCGAGGCCGGCCCGAACGCCGACGATCCCGAGCTCGCGGCGCTCGCCGCCGCCGCGCGCGAGGCGCCTCGGACGCGCATGCTCGGGCGGAGTCTCGCGATCCGGCACGTCGACGCCGGCTCGTGCAACGCCTGCGAACTCGAGATCCACGCCCTCAACAACGCCTTCTACGACATCGAGCGGTTCGGCTTCCGCTTCGTCGCCTCGCCCCGCCACGCCGACGTGCTGCTGGTGACCGGGCCGGTGACGCTGAACATGCGCGAGGCGCTGGCCCGCACCTACGCCGCGACGCCCGACGCCGAAATGGGTGATCGCCTCGGGCGCCTGCGCGGCGGACGGCGGCGTGTTCGCCGGCAGCTACGCGGTCGCGAACGGCGTGGCCAGCGTCGTCCCGGTCGACCTCGTCATCCCCGGCTGCCCGCCGAGCCCGGCTGCGCTGATGAAGGGGCTGCTTGCGCTGATGAAGGGCGGGGCGAAGTAGCCGCTTTTCTGTCCAGCCGCGCTCCTGCTAGTCTCATCGCAGTCCGCCAGCGAGACCGCCATGCCCTTCGCCCGCTATCCGTCCCTCATCGACAAGGTCGTCTTCATCACCGGCGGCGGGTCGGGGATCGGCGCGGCGATGGTGGAGGCCTTCGTCCTGCAGAGGGCGAACGTCGCTTTCGTCGACATCGACGCTGAAACGTCCAAGGCGCTCGCGACAAAGCTCGCCGCGTCCGGACAGGCGCCGCTGTTCCTCAGATGCGACCTGACCGACCTCAACGCGCTCGAGGCGGCGATGGAGGAGGTTCGCCAGCGGCTCGGGTCCGATCGCCGTCCTGATCAACAACGCCGCCAACGACCAGCGCCAGGACGCCGACGAGGTCGGGGAAGAGGACTGGGACCGGGCGATGGCGGTCAATCTCAAGCACCAGTTCTTCGCCGCCCAGATCGCCCGCCGCTCGATGCGGGAGCTCGGCGGCGGGTCGATCGTCAACTTCTCTTCGACCGCCTGGATGTTCGGCGTCAGCCGGCTTTCGGTCTATTCGACCGCCAAGGCCGCCGTCGTCGGCTTGACCAAGAGTCTCGCGCGCGAGTTCGGACCCGACAACATCCGCGTCAACGCCATCGCCCCCGGCGCCGTCATCACCGAGCGCCAGCGCCGGCTGTGGATGAGCGAGGAGGACATCGCGAGCTACCGGGCGCGCCAGTGCCTCAACCGCACGCTCGCCGCCGAAGACGTCGCGCGGCTCGCGCTGTTCCTCGCCTCCGACGACAGCGCGATGATCACGAAACAGTGTCTGCTCGTCGACGGCGGGTTGTATTGACGCCACGCCGGTGTAATTCGACTGTAAAATTACGCTTGATCGTCGGTCGCGCCCGTCGCATCTTCGCCGGTCGACGCGGCCGGAGACAAAGCCGCCCGATAGAGGGAGAGACGGAATGACAGTTGCGCGCATTCTCGCGGAAAAGGGCCGCGAGGTCTTCACCACGCAGCCGCATCGCACGTTGAGGGAAGTCATCGAGATGCTCGCGGACAAGGGCGTCGGCGCGGCGGTGGTCACGGACGCGTCGATGGCGGTCCTCGGCATCCTGTCGGAGCGCGACGTCGTCCGGGTGATTGGCCGCCATGGCGCCGCGGCGTTGGACGATCAGGTCTCGCGCCACATGACGCCGAAGGTCACCACCGTCACGCGCGACACGACGATCGATCAGATGATGGAGACCATGACGGAGGGCCGCTTCCGCCATCTGCCGGTCGTCGAGGACGGGCGGCTGATCGGCATCGTGTCGATCGGCGACGTCGTCAAGCGCCACGTCAGCGCGATCGACAGCGAGCGGCAGGCCCTGCGCGAGTACATCGCGACCGCCTGAAGCGCCCACGGGCCGACCGTCAGCCGCCGGCCGAATTCGATCCGGGTCGCCTCGGTGTGAGCGGCGATCTCGGCGGCGGCCTTGCGGACCGCCTCGCGGCCGATCGCGATCAGTTCGTCGGCGCGGTTGAACTCGAACATGCCGATCTTGCCGACCTTGAGCTGAATCAGGGCGTCGGGCGGGTCTCCTGCAAGCCGGGAGCGCATGATCCGGTCCTGAAGGATGTCGAAGGCGTTGACCATCACGGTCATCAGCCCGGGCGGGGTGGGGTCCGGATCGCCCGAAACGCGCGCGGCGTTCCGCGCCACCAGCGCGCGATGACGCCGCCCGGATCGTTGGCCGGTTCGTCGAGCGGCGGCGGCGGCTCCATCGGGCCGAACGGGTTCTGGATCGCCGTGCCGCGTCCGACGCTGTCGCTCGAAATGTTGAAGGCGATCACGCGCTCGGCCCCCAGCGCCCGGGCGACGCTGACCGGCACCGGATTGACGATGGCGCCGTCGAACATCCAGCGGCCCTCGATCCGGACCGGCTCGAACACGCCGGGCAGGGCGTAGGACGCGCGGATCGCCTCGACCAGCAGGCCGCGCTGCAGCCAGATTTCATGCCCGCCGCCGATCTCGGTCGCAACGCCCGCGAAGCGGATCGGAAGGTCCTCGATCCGAAGGCCGCCGAGGTCCGCCTCGAGCCGGCCGCGCAGCCGCTCGCCGCCGATCAGCCCGCCGCCGGCGAAGGAGAAATCGATCAGCCCGAACATCCGCCGCCGCGTCAGCGAGCGGGCGAAGGCCTCCAGCATGTCGAGCTTGCCCGCGGCGTAGCAGCCGCCGACGAGCGAGCCGATCGAGGATCCGACGACGATCTCGGGCCGGATTCCCAGCGCGTTGAGCTCCTGCAGCGCCCCGATATGCGCCCAGCCGCGCGCCGCGCCCGCGCCGAGCACCACGCCGACCTTGGGCGGCACGCGTCCGTGCTCCGCTCGGCGCGGGTTCGGCATCGCCTTTCCAGTAGGGCGCCCAAAACATGGAGTTCTTCGAACCTGACGTTTTCGGCGAAATGTCGCCCAAAATGTAGTCCTCTCCCGGCGCGAACGCCAGACAACAGAGGGTCAACGGACAATATTTGCGAATTTATGGCCCGTTCAGCCGTCTCCCTTCGCCTCGACGAAAGCAAGCCGCGGCCCCGCGGGCTCGCGCCACGACCCGCCGGTAGAAGCAGGAGCGGCGGCCCGTGTGGCAGGCGCCGCCGTCGCCGCCGACCCGGACGAAGGCGAGAAAGGCGTCCTGGTCGCAATCGACGCGCAACTCGACCAGGGTCTGCGTCTGGCCCGACGTGTCGCCCTTCCGCCACAAGGCCTCGCGCGAGCGCGACCAATAATGGACGACGCCGGTCCTCAGCGTCGCCTCGAGCGCTTCGGCGTTCATGTGCGCGACCATCAGGACGTCGCCTCGCGCCGACGTCGATCGTCACGCAAGTCGCCAGACCGTCGGCGCCGAATTTCGGCTGGAACGCCAGGCTCTCCTCGCGGTCGGCGGCGCCGCTCATGGCCGGGCGCGCGCCGCGCAGCAGGCTGAAGAAGCGCATCTGCTCGTTCGAATCCTCGCGGAAGACGCCGCTGAACTGGGTGGTCACGGTCGACGCGCCCTGCTTGCGCACTCCGCGCATCGCCATGCAGGTGTGCTCGGCCTCGAGCATCACCGCGACCCCGCGCGTCTCCAGCGTCTTTTCGATCGCTTCGATGATCTGGGCCGACAGCGCCTCCTGCGTCTGCAGGCGCCGGGCGAAAGTGTCGACGATCCGGGCGAGCTTCGACAGGCCGACCACGCCACGACGCGGATAATAACCGATGTGCGCCTTGCCGAAGAACGGCGCGATGTGGTGCTCGCAATGGGAGACGAAGCGATGTCGCGCACCAGGACGAGGTCCTTGTAGCCCGAAACGTCGTGGAACACGCGCTTGAGCGGCTTGGCGGCGTCCTCGCGATAGCCGGCGAACAGCTCCTCGTACGCCTTGGCGACGCGGCGCGGCGTATCGATCAGCCCCTCGCGGTCGGGATCGTCGCCCGCCCAGGCGATCAGGGTGCGCACCGCGGCCTCGGCCTCCTCGCGGGTCGGCCGCGGCGCGGAGGGCTCGCTGAACGGCCGCCGCGGCCGGCTTCAGCTTGACGACCTCGTCCATCCAACAGTCCCTCGTCGGCGGCCCGGTGCCGCCGCGCCACGCTCCCGGGCTCGCTTCCGGCCGTCGGCGCTCCTATATAGACCCGGAAACGAACCTGCGCCACCCTGTCCAACCTCGACGTTCCATGCTCGACGACATCTACAACCGGCGCGTGCTGGAGCTGGCCGCGGACATTCCCCGGCTCGGCCGCCTTCCCGCTCCCGACGCGACCGCAAAGGCCCATTCGCGGCTGTGCGGTTCGACGGTCGTCGTCGACCTCGTCGTGAGGGACGGCCGGGTCGTCGACTTCGCCCATGACGTCAAGGCCTGCGCCCTCGGTCAGGCCTCGTCGTCGCTGATGGCGCGGCACGTGATCGGCGCGACGGCCGAGGAGCTTCTTGCGCTGCGCGACACGATGACCCGGATGCTGAAGCAGAACGGGCCGCCGCCGGACGGAAAATGGGCGGATTTCGCCGTGCTCGAGCCGGTGCGCGCCTACCGCGCGCGCCACGCCTCGACGCTCCTTACCTTCGACGCGGTCGCCGACGCGCTCGGCCAGATCGCGCGCAAGAGCGCGGAGACGGTCGAGGCGCCATGACCGCGCTCGCGCTCGCGCCGCGCCGGGCGGCGCATGCGCTGATCCGCTTCTACCAGCTCACGCTGTCAAGCCTGATCGGCCGGCAGTGCCGCTATCTGCCGACTTGCTCGGCCTATGCGGACGAGGCGATCGCCCGGCATGGGCTGTGGGCCGGCGCGTGGATGGGAACGGCGCGCATGTGCCGCTGCCATCCCTGGGGCGGCTCCGGATTCGATCCGCCGCCGCAGGCGACTTCCGGCCGGCGCCTCGTGGGCGCGGCCGTGGCGCTACGGTCGCTGGCGCTTATCGCTGCGACTGAGCGCCTGGCCTGGCGCCTTGCCTCGGCGGCGCCCGGCCTTTATGGACGGGCTGCATTCCGACACAGCCAAAGAGATTGTTCAGCATGGCCGAGCCGAGCCGCGCCGCACGCATCCGCGCCCCGTATTGAGGGCGGACGCTTCCTGATCGTCGAAGCGCGCTTCTACGACGCGATCAGCGCCCAACTTCTGGAAGGCGCGACCCGCGCGCTCGACGCCGCCGGCGCGTCGTACGATCTCGTCAGCGTCGCCGGCGCGCTCGAGATTCCCGACCGGCATGGCGATCGCGCTCGACGCGGCCGCGGCGGCCGGCCGCCCTTATGACGGCGCGGTGGCGCTCGGCTGCGTCGTGCGCGGCGAAACCTACCATTTCGAGATCGTCGCGGGGGAGTCGGCGCGGGCGCTGATGGACCTGTCGGTGCATCGGAAGCTCGCGCTCGGCAACGGCGTCCTCACCACCGAGACGATCGCGCAGGCCGAGGAGCGCGCCGATCCTGCGCGCGGCGACAAGGGCGGCGACGCCGCCCGGGCGGCGATCGGGCTTGCGCTCCTCAAACGCAGGACCGCCGGGCAATGAAGCTCAAGAAGTCGGACCTGCGCTCCGCCGCGCGCCTCGCCGCCTCCCAGGCCCTCTATCAGATGGAGGTCGCCGAGAAGGGGCTCGACGACATTCTCGCCGAGTTCGAGGCGCACTGGATCGGCCAGGAGATCGAGGGCGACGCCTACAATCCGGCCGAGGTCGCGTTTTTCCGCGACGTCGTCTCGGGCGTGCTGCAGCGATCAGACGCCGATCGATCGCGGCATCGACGCCGCGCTGGCGGAGGGCTGGCCGCTCAGGCGGGTCGAGGCGCTGATGCGGGCGATCCTGCGCGCCGCCTACTACGAACTGCGCAGCCGGCCCGGACGTGCCGGCCCGCGTCGTCGTGACCGAATACGTCGACGTCGCCGCCGCGTTCTTCGGTCCGGGACGAGTGCGGCATGATCAACGCGGTGCTCGACGCCCTCGCGCGCCAGACCCGTCCGGGCGAATTCGCAGTGGACCGATAGTCGAGGCGCGGCCGCAGGCGCCAGGACTTCCGCAACGTCACGCTTAAATCGAAATTTGTTGCGCCGGCTCTGTGGAAAACCGGGGCGCGCGCCTTAGCACTGTGTTAACTATAGCGAATCAAAGTGGAGTTCGATTCGCGTTTGGAAACCAGCTGCGCGGCGTTCGTTAACGACCGCGCCGGGATCGCCGCCATGCCGATGACCGATTCCTCCGAAGGGTTCTCCGGATTGCAGCAATGGTCGGAGCCGCTCATCTTCGACCGGCTGTTCGCAGCCTATCGCAGGCTGTTGCCTGACGACGCCCTCGCCCGCGGCATGACCCGCCTTCATGCTCGCGTCTGGCGCGCGCTGATCGGCGGCGACATGCAGAGCTTCGAGGCCCTGCGCGAGGCGCTCGTCTCGGCGCTCGACCACGCGAGCCTGACGCTCGACCATCTCGCCGAGGTCGACGGCGAGATCATGGTCGAGCTGCTCGAAGTGGTCGTGTCGCGCTACAACCGCTCGCACCGCACCGCGATGACCTATCATCTCGCGCTGATGGAGCTCGCCGGCCGCCTTCGCCCTATGCGCGCGGCGGCGTAGAATCCCTACAGAGCTCCTCGCGCAGCCGCTTGCCGCGCAACTCGCGGTAGAACGGGCCGCGGCCGGCGCCGGTCGAGCCCGCCATCGAGCGCTGCGGCGAGATCGTCGAGCGCGAAGCGGGTGATGTTGGGCAGGTCCAGTTCGCGCGCCTTGCCGAGCGGCGTCCAGACGAGCTCGATGAGTTCGGCCTCCGGGTGGACGACGCCCTCGATGCGCCAGGCGACGGCGCGCACGTCGACCACGAGGAAGCGCGCGTCGAACCGCCTCACCCGGCCAGGCGGCGTGATCGCGCGCGCGAGAAAGTCGATCTCGTCGAGCGCGGGATAGACGCCGGCCGCGGCGAAGCGGGCCCAGGCGCCCGGCGGCGGATTATCCGGCGCGCCGTAATCGCGAACGCCGACGGCGAGCCCGGTCTCCTCGAAGGTCTCGCGAATCGCGGCGAGCGCGATCGCCCGCGCGAACGCCGGCGAAGGGCGCGGCACGCGAAGGTTCAGCTTTTCCTCGACGATCGGGTCGAGCGCGCCGGCGACCGCCATGCGCCGGTCTTCCGGCTCGACCCGGCCGCCCGGAAAGACGAATTTGCCCGGCATGAACTTGTGGCCCCCGTGCCGCTTGCCCATCAGCACCTTGGGTTCGGGCCCCTCGCGGTCGAGGATGATCAGCGTCGCCGCGTCGCGCGGACGCAGCGCCCGACCCGGAACCGCAGCGCCGCTCACCGCTCGTCTCCCCCGAAGCCGTGCATGCCCATCGCCCACTGCTGGCCGACCACGGCGCCCTTCATACGCGGCAGGATCAGGAGGCTGACGACCACCGTCACGGTCAGCCAGATCAGGATGATCGCCGTCAGCGACGCTCCGGGCCACGCGTCGTCGGACCACAGCACTCCGCCGCCAGCCACGTGGCACACGACGAGCATCGTCAGATAGGCGGGCGCGTCGTCGGCGCGGGCATGGCTGAGGTCCTCGCCGCAGACCTTGCACTTCGTGTCGAGCTTCAGATAGCTGCGGAACAGCCGGCCGCGTCCGCAAGCCGGGCAGAGACCGCGTAGGCCGCGGCGAATCGCCTCGCCGAGCGGGCGCTGGCGCCGCGGGCCGCGCCAGCCGCGGAACCCGGACATGTCGTTCATCGCCGCGCGCCCTTGCGGCTGGGCGTCCGCTCGCTTTCGCTCGGTCCGGGCGCGGCGCACGCCTCTTCGCGCCGGAGCCCCGCTCGCGTCTTCGGAGACGATCTCGAACCGCAGCGCGCCCGCGAAGGGGGCCGCCTCGACGAGGCGTGCGCGCACCTTGTCGCCGAGCCGAAAGGTCACGCGGCTCCGCGTTCCGACCAGCGCCCGGATTCCCTCCTCGAAGCGGAAGTAGTCGTCGCCCAGCGTCCCCGCCGGCACGAAGCCGTCGGCGCCCGTCTCGGAGAGCTTGACGAACAACCCGACCCGCGTAACCCCCGCGATCCGTCCCTCGAACGATCGCGCCGACGCGATCGGCGAGATGCGCGGCCACCAGCCGGTCGACCGTCTCGCGCTCGGCCGCCATGGCGCGCCGCTCGGCGGCGGAAATGTGCTCGGCGACCTGCGCCAGTTCGCCCGCGCGCATGTCCTGGAGCCCGCCTTCGCCGAAGTTGAGGGCGCGGATCAGCGCGCGATGGACGACGAGGTCGGCGTAGCGGCGGATCGGCGAGGTGAAATGGGCGTAGCGTCTCAGGTTGAGGCCGAAATGCCCGTAGTTCTCGTGGCTGTATTCGGCCTGGGCCTGGGCGCGCAGCACCACCTCGTTGACCAGCGCCTCGACCCCCTGCCCCTTCACGCGGCTCAGCACGCCGTTGAAGTGCGACGGCCTGACCCGGTCGCCCTTCGCCAGCTTGACCCCGATCGTGCCGAGGAACTCGATGAGGTCGTTGAGCTTCTCGACGCTCGGCGCATCGTGGGCGCGATAGAGGAGCGGGCGACTGCTGCGCCTCCAGCGTCTCGGCGGCGGCGACATTGGCGAGGATCATGAACTCCTCGATCAGCCGATGCGCGTCGAGCCGTTCCGGCCAGCGCACGCCGGCGAGCCGGCCCTCGCTTGATCCAGAACGAGCTTGCGTTCGGGGAGATCCAGATCGAGCGGATCGCGCCGTTCGCGCTCGACCTTGATCACCCCATGAGCGGCGTAGAGCGGCTTCAGCACGGGCTCGAGCAGCGGCGCCGTCGTCTCGTCCGGCCGCCCGTCGATTGCGGCTTGCGCCTGCTCGTAGGAGAGCTTGGCGGCCGAGCGCATCATGATGCGATGGAAGCGATGCGACCGCTTGCGCCCGTCCGCGCCGAGAATCATCCGCACCGCGAGCGCCGGGCGGTCCTCGAGCGGGCGCAGCGAACAGAGGTCGTTGGAGATGCGCTCGGGCAGCATCGGCACGACCCGGTCGGGGAAATAGACCGAGTTGCCGCGCTCGAGCGCGTCGCGGTCGAGCGCCGATCCGGGCCGCACATAGGCGGCGACGTCGGCGATGGCGACGGTGACGACGAAGCCGCCCGGATTGGCGGGATCGGGATCGGGCGCTGCGTGAACCGCGTCGTCGTGATCCTTGGCGTCGGGCGGATCGATGGTGACGAGGGGCAGCGACCGCCAGTCCTCGCGGGGGCTCGCCAGGCGAACCGGGCGCGCCGTCTCCGCCTCCTTCAGCGCCGCGGGAGAAAAGACGAACGGGATATGGTGCTGGGCGAGCGCGATCAGGCTGACCGCCTTTTCCGACTTGACCGAACCGAGCGACTCGATGACCCGCGCGCTCGGAAAGCCGAGACGCGGGGCCCGCAGCGGTTCGATCGCCACAAGGTCGCCGTCCTCGGCCTCGGCGGCGAAGGCTGCGGGGACGTGGAACTCCCGCGCCGCCGACCTCTTCTCGACCGGCAGGGCTCGCCCCGATCCGTCCTCGGCCTTGCGGAAGACCGCGAAGACGCGCGCCTTGAGTTTTTCGAGGATCTTGACGACCCGTCCGGTATAGGCCGGCTCCTTGCCGGCCGCGGCGGGATTGAACTCGACCCGCATCAGCACGCGCGCGCCCAAGCCGGGGGCAGGCGCGCTGTCGCGCTTGACGCGCGAACGCCGGATCAGGATGCGCGGCGGCGGGCCCGTCCTCGTCCCACTCGACGGGCTTGGCGATCAGTTCGCCGTCGCGGTCGCGCTCGGCGACGTCGGCAGCGACGATCGCCGGCAGGCGGCCCTGGATTTGCAGCGACTTGCGGCCGCGCGCGATCGCGCCCTCGTTCTGCAGGTCCTTGATGAGGAGCTTCAGCTCCGCCTTCGCCTCGCCCTTGACGCCGAAGGCGCGGGCGATGTCGCGCTTGGTCACGCGCGCGGGCGCCTTTTCGCCGTTCGGCGCGGGCGCGCCGCCGATGAAGGCGATCAGCTCCTCGCGCGACGGCATCGCGGCGCGGCTCGGCGCGGCCGGCGCGGCGGCGCGGCGGGTAAGGTACGGTTTCGGCAAAGTTTGAAGCTCGCTAAAAGGCAAAGCTAGTCGTCCACCCGGCCGCTTACAAGCGAACGGGCGGCTCGCCCGACTTCGGACGCTCCGCCCGAAGGCTTGGCCGGCCGCCGTCGCGCGTCCTTCCGCCTGTGGGAGGCTCCGCCGTCCGCCGGCGCTTTGACGGGCCGGGAGTCGCTTCGCGAGGGTGTGGACGCTTGCGGCGACGTCTTTTACCTTGACGGCCTGAGCGCGGATATCGTGCGCAAGTCGCAGGGGGGAGTTCGTGAAGGTCAACGAGTTTCTGCAATTGAACAAGCAGGCGCTCGCCTGGTGCAGGCCCGAGGAGCCGATCCTCACGATCTCGGAGCGGCTCAGCGCGCTCAACATCGGCGCAATGCCGGTCTGCGGGGAAGGCGGCGCCGGGCTGCTCGGCATCATCTCCGAGCGCGATATCGTGCGCGGCTTCGCCAGCCTCGGAGCGAGGCTTACCGAGCTTCAGGTCGGAAGTCCTGATGACCCGGGTCGTCATCACCTGCGGCGCCGACGACAGCATGGCTGAGGTGGAGAGCCGCATGAACAGGCAGAAAATCCGCCACCTGCCCGTGCTCCACCGCCGCAGGCTCGTCGGCATGCTGTCGATCCGCGACGTGACCGCCTGGCGGTTGCAGGAATCGCGCAAAGAGGCCAATGTGCTGCGCGCCGCCGTAGTCGCCACGCGCGGTTGATGCGCCGATTCGCCTCGTTCGCTCTCTCAGTACGGACTTCCGCCTCGGGTCACTCGAGCCGTTGGCAGCGCAGGGACGCCCATCGCTGGCGGCGCCCACGTCCCATCAGACGCAGCCGGCTTAGCCCGCCCCGGCCTTCACGATCCTCAACAGCGTGAACAGGCTCATCGGCGAGAGTTCGCGGCGCTCGACGATCCGCGCGTCCGGTCGCGAAGCGATCCAGTCGCCGATCGCCGAATAGGGGAAGTTTGGATGCCAGCCGAGCCAGGCGGCCGCGGTCTCCATCCGGCGCTCGATCGCCTTGCGCAGGCCCCGGCCGGCGGCGAAATGGTTCATGATGACCAGCGTCCCGCCCGGCCGCAGAACCCGCCACGCCTCGTCGAGCGCGCGCTCCGGATGGGGAATGACGCTCATCACATAGGGCGCAAGCGCGACATCGAAGGCCGAGTCGGCGAATTCGAGCGCGGTCGCGTCCATGACATGCAGGCCTTTCACCTGCGCGAGCCCCTGCCGCTCGACCCGCGTTCGCGCGGACCGAAGCATCGGCGCGCTGATGTCGATGCCGGTGGCGTGGACATTGGCCGGCAGCAGCGGCAGTTCGAGTCCCGGTGCCGACGCCGATCACCAGGATCTCGCCGCCGGGCCCGGCCGCCCGCGCCGCCGCCTCGGCCGCCGCGAGCCGTCCCGGGTGAAACGGCAGGTCGAACAGCAGGTCGTAGATCGGCGCCCAGCGGCTGTACGCCGCCTGCGCCTGATGCCTCGCGTAGCCGCGCGTCGCGTCGGTTGGGTTCAAGAAGGACCGCCCTTTTGCCCGGGCCAAGATCGGCGCGGCTTCAGCCTTGAGCGTAAGCCTCGCGCAGAAAGCCGTCATTTGCAACAAATCTATGACAAATGCTCGCGGAAGAGGCGCGCGGGACGCGTCGCGACGCTTCGTCGCAGAGACGATTCGAACGCTTGCAGGCTGACCTGCGGGAACCGATCTTCGCTTTGCGCCGTCTCCCCGCCCGTGAGCGCGGACTCGGCCGCGGCAACGGAATGAGGTGAAGGGGGGCGGGGAACGCCGCCAACTCCCACCACAAACAACAACGACACCAAAAAGCAAAAGGAGTGAAACTCGTGGCGCTCAAAGGATCGAAAACCGAGCAGCATCTCAAGGACGCCTTCGCCGGCAAGTCGCAGGCCAACCGCCGCTATCTCTATTTCGCCAACAAGGCGGACGTCGAAGGCTATGCTGACGTCGCTGCGCTGTTCCGCTCGACGGCGGAGGGCGAGACCGGCCACGCGCACGGCCATCTCGAATATCTCGAAGCGGTCGGCGACCCGGCCACCGGCCTGCCGATCGGCCCGACCAAGGCCAACCTCGCCAGCGCCGTCGCCGGCGAGACGCACGAATATACCGACATGTATCCCGGCATGGCCAAGGACGCGCGCGCGGAAGGCTTCGACGAGATCGCCGACTGGTTCGAGACTCTCGCCAAGGCCGAACGTTCGCACGCCAACCGCTATCAGAAGGCCCTGAACGAGCTGGCCTGAGCCAAAACTCGGCAACGCGCCCGATCCCCCTTCCGTTTCACGGAAGCGGGGCGGGCTCTTTGTGCGCGCGGCCGGTTCGGCCGAGCCGCGCGACGTTCCTGTGTTTGAAGGGTGTGAAGCCATGACCGGTCCGGTCAGCGAAGGCAATCTCAAGGCCCCGACCCGCCATCCGCTCGATTGGCAGAACCCGGAATTCTACGACGAGGGCGCGCTCCTCAAGGAGATGGAGCGGGTGTTCGAGATCTGCCACGGCTGCCGGCGCTGCGTCAGCCTGTGCCAATCGTTTCCCACGCTGTTCGATCTGGTCGATTCCTCGGAATCGATGGAGGTCGACGGGGTCAGGAAGGAGGACTACGGAAAGGTCGTCGACCACTGCTTTATGTGCGACCTCTGCTCCATGACGAAGTGTCCCTACGTGCCGCCGCACGCGTGGAACCTCGACTTCCCCCACCTGATGCTGCGCGCCAAGGCCGTCCACTACCGGAGCAAAGGCGCCTCGTTTCGCGACCGGACGCTGACCGCGACCGACGCCATGGGCAAGTCGCTCGCCCATCCCGTCATTGCGCCGGTGGTCAACCTGATCAATTCGATCCGTCCCGCGCGCAAGGCGCTCGAGGCCGTGGCCCGGATCGACGCGGACGCCTGGCTGCCGCAATACGCCGCCCGGCCGTTGCGCAAACGGCTCGATCTCCTCCCGGACGAAACGCCGGGCGAGCCCGCGGGACGCACGACCGGCAAGATCGCCCTCTTCGCCACCTGCTACGTCAACGCCAACGAACCGGGGCCGGGCGAGGATCTGGTCGCGGTCTACGCGCACAACGGCATTCCGGTGACGATCACGCCCAGCGAGACATGCTGCGGCATGCCGAGGCTCGAACTCGGCGATCTCGAGAGCGTGCGCCGGTTGAAGGAGGCCAACATCCCCGTACTGGCGAAACTGGTCGACCAGGGCTGGGACCTGACGGCGCTCGTTCCCTCCTGCGTGCTGATGTTCAAGCAGGAGCTGCCGCTGATGTTCCCGGGCGACTCGGACGTGATGAAGGTGAAGGCGGCGTTCTACGATCCTTTCGAATACCTCGTGCTTCGCGCCCGGGAAGGCAAGCTCAAGACCGACTTCAAGACTTCGCTCGGCAAGGTTTCCCTGCACGCCGCCTGTCACCAGAGGGTTCAGAACATCGGCCCCAAGACGAAGGAAATCCTCTCGCTCGTGCCGGGCGCGCAGGTCGATCTGATCGAGCGATGCTCCGGCCACGACGGCACTTACGCCGTGAAGGCGGAGTTCGCCGAGTTCGCCATGAAGATCGTGAAGCCGGTGGCCGCGAGGGTCGAGGCCGCCAAGCCTGACCATTACGGGTCGGACTGCGCGATGGCGGGCCATCACATCGCGCATGCGCTGGGCGACGGCAGCGAGCCCGCGCATCCGATCTCGCTCCTGCGCAAAGCCTACGGAGTGTGACCCATGCTGACGCGCGAAAGCCTCATGAACCTCGAGACCTACGCCCGGGCGCGGCAGGCGTTCCGCGCCCAGGCGATGGCGCACAAGAAGCTGAGGCACGTCGAACTCGGCGCGCACGCGTCGATCCATTTCGAGGACGCGCTCACCATGCAGTACCAGGTCCAGGAGATGCTGCGGCTCGAGCGCATCTTCGAGCCCGAGCTGATCCAGGAGGAGCTCGACGTCTACAACCCGCTCGTTCCCGACGGGTCGAACTGGAAGGCGACCCTGATGTTCGAATATCCCGACGCCGAGGAGCGCAAGGCGGCGCTCGGCCGCCTCGTCGGGGTCGAGACCGCGACCTATGTCCAGGTCGGCGGCTTCGCCCGCGTGACGCCGTTCGCCAACGAGGACCTCGACCGGACGACCGCAAGCAAGACCTCGGCGGTGCACTTCCTTCGTTTCGAGCTGACGCCGGATATGGTCGCCGGCGCCAAAGGCGGCGCGCCGATCCGGGTCGGGATCGACCATCCCCACTATAGGGCGGAGGTCGCCGTTTCGAACGCCACGCGCGAGTCGCTGGTCGCGGATCTGAGGTAGGCTGCGGCCATCTCGCGGCGGCTATTTGACGTAGTATTCGGTTGCGCTGCCGAATTCGACTTTGCCGCTTCGCTTCCCGACGACGCAGATGTACTGGCTGCGAGTCGTCGCGTGGCGTTCGAAACCGGAGACAAGCGCCAGCCCGTAGGACTCCGAGCCGAACGGATCGACCTGGACGCGAATGTCCTTAATCAGGTGGCGCTTCGACGCTGCGGCGCATTTCGCGCGTATGTCTGCGCGAAAGTCGTCCCACGCCTTGGGCGACGACGCTTCGGCCGTAGCTACGAACACGAGCGGCGCGAGCAACGCGACGGCCGCTCGAACAAATGTGTTGGTCACGATGGTCCCCCCCGCGCTTTGCCAGCGCCTCGCGTCCGGCTCTATGCTGAACGGCAGGGGGGAAATCAAGGAGCCAGACCATGCTCGACCACGTCGGACTCTCGGTCGCCGACTTCGCGCGTTCAAAGGCGTTCTACGAGGCCGCGCTGAAACCGCTCGGACTGTCGGTCGTCATGGCGGTGACGGCCGAGGAAACCGGGGGCGACGCGCACGCCGGTTTCGGCGCCGCCGGGAAGCCGTTCTTCTGGATCGGGACCGGAGGCAAGCCGAAAGGCGGGATCCATGTCGCCTTCGCCGCCGCCACGCGCGAAGAGGTCGACGCCTTCCATCGCGCGGCGCTCGGCGCGGGCGGCCGCGACAACGGCGCGCCGGGCCTGAGGCCGCACTATCACGCCGACTACTACGGCGCCTTCGTCCTCGATCCCGACGGCAACAACATCGAGGCGGTCTGCCACAAGCCGGCGCGACCGTAGGCGCGATCCCTGGGGCGACGGGCTAAGGATGGCGCCGCCCGCGGTCAGCGACCGCGGGGGCTATCGCTTCTTCGTCGCAGCCTTGGGCGCAGCCTTGCTCGCGGGCGGTTTCGCCGCCGCCTTCGCCTTGGCGGGCGCAGCCTTGGCCGCAGTCGCCTTGGCGGGGCGCGCTTTTGCCGCCGGCTTCGCGTCGGCCTTGGTCGAAGCCGACTTCGCGCGGCCGCCTTGCGCGGCGTCGCCGCGGGCTTGCCCTCGCGCTCGGCGATCAGCTCCAGCGCGTCGCCGAGCGTAATCGAATCCGGCGCGATCGACTTCGGGATGGTCGCGTTGACCTTGCCCCAGTTGACATAGGGGCCGAAGCGGCCGTCGCGCACGGTGACCGGGCCGCCGTCCGGATGCTCGCCGACCAGCCGCCCCGACACGACGCCGCCGCCCGCCGCCTTGGCCTTGAGCAGCGCCACCGCGTCCTCGAGCGTCAGGCTCGCCGGGTCCGTTCCCTTCGGCAGCGTCGCGTTGATCTTGCCGTGATTGACATAGGCGCCGAAGCGGCCCTGCTTCACGCTGACCGCGCCGCCCTGCGGGATGGTCGCCGAGCGCGCGCCCCGCGCCGCCGCCGCCGAAGCGCGAGCCGCCCGCGCCGCTCTCCTTGGCGACGATGAGGTCGATCGCGCGGTTGGCGCCGATCTCCAGCACGTCGTCGTCGCGGCCGAGATTGGCGTAGGTCTTGCCGTGCTGCACATAGGAGCCGTAGCGGCCGATGCCGGCGACGATCGGCTCGCCGCTGGTCGGATGGCGCGCGACCTCGCGCGGCAGCGACAGCAGCGCCAGCGCCTTCTCCAGCGTCACGTCGTCGGGCTTCAGGCCCTTCGGCAGCGACGAGCGCTTCGGCTTCTCGCCCTCGCCCTGCTGCACGTATTCGCCGAAGCGGCCGTTGCGCAGCGTGATCTCGTCGCCGGTCTCCGGGTCCTGGCCGAGCACGCGGACGCCCGGCCGCTCGCCCTCGCCGCTTTCGGCGCCGGTCGGCGACAGCACGCGGGTGAATTTGCACTCGGGATAGTTCGAGCAGCCGATGAAGGCGCCGAACTTGCCGAGCTTCAGCGACAAGCTGCCCCTTGCCGCAGGACCGGGCAGAGGCGCGGATCGACGCCGTCGCCGCGGTCGGGGAAGATGTGCGGCCCGAGCAGCTCGTTGAGGCTGTCGAGCACCTGGCCGGTGCGCAGGTCCTTGATGTCGCCGACCGCCCCGGAGAAATCCTTCCAGAAGTCGCGCAGCAGCTCCTTCCAGTCGATCTCGCTGGTTGGAGACCTGGTCGAGCTGCTCCTCGAGCTCGGCGGTGAAATCGTATTCGACATATTTCGGCGAAGAAGGATTCGAGGAAGGCGGTGACCAGCCGGCCCTTGTCCTCGGGGATCAGCCGCTTCTTCTCGATCCGCACATAGTCGCGGTCGCGCAAGCACCGCGAGCGTCGAGGCGTAGGTCGAGGGCCGGCCGATGCCGAGCTCCTCCATCCGCTTGACCAGCGTCGCCTCGGTGTAGCGCGGCGGCGGCTCGGTGAAATGCTGCGTCGCGTCGATCCGCTCCTTGGCGAGCTTCTCGCCCTGGCTCATCGGCGGCAGGCGGCCCGACTCCTCGTCCTCCTCGTCGTCGCGGCCCTCCTGATAGAGCGCGAGGAAGCCGGGGAAGCGCACGACCTGGCCGGTGGCGCGGAAGTCGAGCTTGCGCTGCGCCGCCTCGGCGAGGATGTCGACGGTCGTGCGCTCGAGTTCGGCGCTCTCCATCTGGCAGGCGATCGTGCGCGTCCAGATCAGCTCGTAGAGCTTCGCCTGCTCGGGCTCGAGGTGCCGGGCGACGTCGCGCGGGCGGCGCGTCATGTCGGTCGGCCGGATCGCCTCGTGCGCCTCCTGCGCGTTCTTGGCCTTGGCCGTGTATTTGCGCGGCGCGCTGGGCACGTAGGCGTCGCCGAAATCCTTGGCGATCACCTTGCGCGCGGCGGCGACCGCCTCGGGGGCGAGGTCGACGCCGTCGGTGCGCATATAGGTGATGAGGCCGACCGGGCCGTCGCCGACGTCGACGCCCTCATAGAGGCGCTGGGCGATCTGCATGGTGCGCGCCGGCGCCAGGCCGAGCTTGCGCGAGGCCTCCTGCTGCAGGGTCGAGGTGGTGAAGGGCGGGTAGGGGTGGCGCTTGACCGGCTTCGACTCGACCGACGCGACCGAGAACTTCGCGTTCTCGAGCGCCGCCTTGAACGCCTCGCGCCTCGGCGCCCGAGCCGATGTCGAGCCGGTTGATCTTCTTGCCGTCCGCGCCGACGAGGCGCGCCGATGAAGGCGCGCCGGCCTCGGTCTTGAGATGCGCGACGATCGACCAGTATTCGCGCGAGACGAACTTCTCGATCTCGAGCTCGCGGTCGCAGACGATGCCGCAGCGCCACCGACTGCACCCGCCCCGCCGAGCGCGCGCCGGGCAGCTTGCGCCACAGCACCGGCGAGAGCGTGAAGCCGACGAGGTAGTCGAGCGCGCGGCGCGCCCGGTAGGCGTCGACCAGCGCCTCGTCGATCTCGCGCGGATGGCGCATCGCCTCCTGCACCGCGTCCTTGGTGACGGCGTTGAACACGACGCGGTCGACGCGCTTGTCCTTGAGCAGCTTCTTGTTCTTGAGGATCTCGTGGATGTGCCAGGAGATCGCCTCGCCCTCGCGGTCCGGGTCGGTCGCCAGGATCACCCGCTCGGCGTCCTTGACCGCGCCGCCGATGTCGCTCATGCCGCTTGGCGGACTTGGCGTCGACCTCCCAGCGCATGGCGAAATCGTCGTCCGGATCGACCGAGCCGTCCTTGGCGGTCAGATCGCGCACGTGCCCGAACGAGGCGTAGACCCCGTAATCCTTGCCCAGATATTTGTTGATGGTCTTCGCCTTGGCGGGCAATTCGACGATCACGACTTTCATGCAGCGTCCTTCGGCGGATCCGCGTGGAGCGGGCCGCGTGTTCGGGCCGGGGATATGGAGAGGCGGGGGCCGCGTGTCAAATCGACAGGCCGCGGAACCGGCCGGCCATAAGCCTGTCAGCCGGCGGGGGGGATGTCCGTCCTGGAAAAATCGTCGCCTTTGAACAGCGGGGCGCGATCGCGGAGTTCATTACCGCAATGCAGCCCGGATTGCGCGCCCTCGCTCTGGCATGTCACAATGGCCGCTCCCCACATAACTTCATGAGGTCGCCATGGCCGATGCCTCTCACGACAAACCCGTATGGCTCATCACCGGCTGCTCGACCGGCTTCGGGCGGGAGCTGGCGAAACTCCTGATCGGGCGCGGCTATCGCGTCGTCGCGACCGCGCGCGACCCGGAGAAGGTCGCCGACCTCGTCGCTGGTCATGACGCCGAGACGCGCTGGCGCTAAGGCTCGACGTCGACAAGGCCGCCGACGTCGCAGGCCGCCGTCGAGGCGGCGAAGCAGAAGTTCGGGCGCATCGACGTGCTCGTCAACAACGCCGGCTACGGCTACCTGGCCGCGATCGAGGAAGGCGACGACGCCGACATCCGCGCCATGTTCGAGACCAATTTTTTCGGCCTCGCCGCCATGACCCGCGCCGTCCTGCCGCTCATGCGGGCGCAGAAGTCGGGCGCGATCGTCAACATCTCCTCGATGGGCGGCTTCATCGGCTTTCCGGGCTCCGGCTATTACGCGGCGACGAAATTCGCGGTCGAGGGCCTGTCGGAGGCGCTTTCCAAGGAAGTCGCGCCGTTCGGGATCAAGGTCCTCATCGTCGAGCCCGGCCCGTTCCGCACCGACTGGGCCGGGCCGCTCGCTGAAGACCCCGAAGCGCCCGATCGACGCCTACGCCGAGACGGCGATCGCGCGCCGGCGCCAGATCCAGGGCTACAGCGGCGCGCAGCCCGGCGACCCGGTCCGCGGCGCCGAGGCGATCATCGCGACCGTCGAGAATCCTCCAATCCGCCGCTGCGGCTGCCGCTCGGCAATTTCGCCTACGACGCGATGCGCGCCGAGATCGAGGCGGTGCGCAAGGAAGCCGCGGCGGTCGAAGCGGTGGCCCGCGGCGCGGACTATCCGAAAGGAGCCTGACCTCGCCCTAGCCATGAGCGACCCGTTCAACCTTCAGCGTTTCGTCGACGCGCAGGCGCCGGTCTACGCGGCGGTGGTGCGGGAGCTCGCGGCCGGCGAGAAACGATCCCACTGGATGTGGTTCGTCTTTCCGCAGATCGCCGGGCTCGGCTTCAGCCCGACGTCGGTCTTTTACGCGATCGGCTCGCTCGACGAGGCGAAGGCCTACCTTGCTCATCCAACGCTCGGGCCGCGGCTCCTCGATTGCGCTCGCCTCGTCCTGGCTTCGCAGGGGCGGACGGCGCGGCAGATTTTCGGCGCCGTCGACGAGATGAAGTTCCGCTCGTCGATGACGCTGTTCGCCCGGGCGGCGCCGGAACGCGACGATTTCGAGGCTTGCCTGGAAAAATACTTCGCTGGCGCGCCCGATGAGGCGACGCTCGCGAAACTTTAGCTGGCGGACCTCGCGGACTCAAATCAGCGAGGGCGCGCCCATTCCTCGGCTCGTTCAGGCGGGGCGGAGCCGAGCCCGGCCACGCAGGAACGTCCGGCCGCCGGCCAGAAGGCCCGCACCAAGGATCATCATCGCCCAGGTCGGAGCTTCCGGCGCAACAGCGTATCCGCCGGTCACGTCGCGGGTAACGCCGCCTGAAATCTCGTAGGAAGACCCCCCCGGCACGATCGGGTCCGAGGGTTGCGGCGTCGTCAAAGCATTTTGGAACTGAAGAACCAGCGTCGCGTCTACCGCGCCAGTAAAATAGAACGTTACAACGTTGTCGGGCAGGCCGGTGCCGCCCTCGTTGTTGATGTTCCCATAGGTGTACGTAAAGCCGCCCAGCGAGCTGCCAGCGGTCGTCTCGACGTCGGTCGCGCCGTTTAGCAGGTATTCATAAGTGTCGACGGTGAAGGTCCCCGACTCGATCGTGCCCCCGTCGTTGAAGGTTACATTTGCCAACGACCACGCGACATCCGCCTGGGCCTGCGACGACAGGCTCGCCGCGATGGCCAGAACGGCCGCGCTCTGCATCATTCGCTTGAAATTCATTGCGACATCCCCCCCGAATCCGCCCGATCAAAGTTGATCCCGTAAACCCTATCACGCCCGAGCGGTCTCAGCACGGAGTTTTTTTGTGAATCCCTGTAAGCTTCGCCGTTTCCTGATGCCGGGACCCGTTTGCTTCCGCGCGGCACGGCTTCTATAGGGTGCCTGTCGATGAGCCCGTCCCCGCCCGTATTCTCCCAGCGCCACCTCCTCGGCATCGAGCACCTCGATCGCCTCGAAATCGAGGCGCTGCTCGACCTCTCCGAGCAGGCGGTCGCCATCTCCCGCCAGGTCGAGAAGAAGCGCGCGACCTTGCGCGGGCGCACCCAGATCAATCTCTTCTTCGAGGCCTCGACCCGCACCCAGTCGTCGTTCGAACTGGCGGGAAAACGGCTCGGCGCCGACGTGATGAACATGGCGGTCGGGGCCTCGAGCGTCAAAAAGGGCGAGACGCTGATCGATACCGCGATGACGCTGAACGCCATGCGTCCCGACATTCTGGTCGTGCGCCACCACGCCGCCGGCGCGGTGTCGCTGCTCGCGCGCAAGGTGGACTGCTCGGTCATCAACGCCGGCGACGGCGCCCACGAGCATCCGACCCAGGCGCTGCTCGACGCGCTGACCATCCGCCGCAATCTCGGACGCATCGAGGGGCTGACCGTCGCGATTTGCGGCGACATCCTCCATTCGCGGGTCGCGCGCTCGAACATCCTGCTTCTCGGCAAGCTCGGAGCGCGCGTCCGGGTGGTCGGCCCGTCGACGCTGCTGCCGGCGGGCGTCGAGGCGATGGGCGTCGAGGTCTATCGCGACATGCGGACGGGGCTCAAGGACGCCGACATCGTGATGATGCTGCGCCTGCAGCGGGAGCGGATGACCGGCGCTTTCGTGCCGAGCGCCAAGGAATATTTCCGCTATTTCGGGCTCGATCAGGAGAAGCTCAGCTACGCGAAGCCGGGCGCGCTGGTCATGCATCCCGGGCCGATGAACCGGGGCGTCGAAATCGACACGGCTGTCGCGGACGGCGCGCAGTCCCTGATCCGCGAGCAGGTCGAAATGGGCGTCGCCGTGCGCATGGCCGTGCTGGAGGCGCTGGCGCGCAATCTGCCGAACTCGTGAGCCGATCGCCTCGCCGAACTCGGGTCAGGACGGCGGCGCGCGTCACTTCCCGCTTTGGAGGACGAGACCGGCCACAAATCGCTTGGCGCGGGATAACCAGGACGGCGCGGGAACGTCCGCCGGCCCAGACGGATCGGTCGCCAATTTCGGAAAGGGCCGGACTTGGGCCGGAGTCCGGCGAAGCGGCCTTCGCCGCGCGGCACGATCGTGGACGCCGCGCCGGCGGGGTCCCCCGCGACAGAGGGAGCGACATTCGCCGGCCCCTGGACCGTATTCGGCGTCGAAAACGGCGCGGTAGCGCTTTCGTCCGCGGGCGCCGCCCTGAGGACCACGCCGTCGGGATCGGACATCAACCGCGTTTCGGCCAAGCCCTCCGACGTAACGATCAGGCCTGCAAAGCCGGCCAGCGCGAGCCGACACAAGATAAATCGTGCAGTCACGACACTGCCTCGCCAAGAAAACACAATTGAGGGGTTGCATTGTGCTATTGCACTTGGAGAGCAGGATAGCAATATACCGAAGCTTAAGCAACCCCGGAAACGATCACGGGGCGACCGAAATATCAAGCCAGATCAATATACACTGCATAATCGCGCGCGAGCGTCTGATATTGTTAACCATTGTTCGCCCGGTGACACGGCGTTTCGGCCCGCGCGCCGGGAGGTTGCGCCGAAGTGCACGGAGCGTCCGGACGGCGGCGGCGTTCAGCGCCGGTCGCACCCAGAAAAATCGGGCTCACCGGTTCGCCCGGGCCGCGACGAAGCGCGCGATCGCCGGGCCGGCGAAGAGGACGACGAGAAACCGCGCCACCTGCATCCCCATGATGAAGGGCATGTCGACCGGGGTCGATGCGGAGATGATCGCAACCGAATCGGCGCCGCCGGGGCTCATTGCGAGATAAGCCGTCAACGCGTCGACATGGGCGAAATGCGCCAAGGCCGCGGCGAGACAGCCGCAGACGGCGATCAGGGACAGGATCGAGGCCGCCACCGCCGGCAAGACGCGGGCGGCGTGGACGAGGATCGGCCGGTTGAAGCGCGCTCCGATGCTCCAGCCGACGAGGCAATAGGCCGGCGCGAGGAGCCAGGGCGGCAACTCGACCTTCATGATCCCGAGGTTCTGCATCGCCGCGGCGGCGCCGAGCGCCACGAGCAGCGGCCCGGCCGGCAGGCGAAACGCCCGCCCGATCGCCGCCGCGAGCGCCGCCATCGCGACCGTCTCGGCAAGCGAGCCCCAGGCGACCGGGGGAAACCAGACGACCGCGGCCGCCGCGTGCGGCGTCGCCGCGGTCCATAAGCCCGCGACGGCGGTCGCGACGATCGTGACCATGACCACCCGCAGATATTGCATCAGGGCGACGAGGCGGACATCGGCGCCGTAGCCCTCGGACATCAGCGTCATGACGGTCGCAGCGCCGGGAAAGCGCGCCCCAGACGGCGGTCGTCCCCGGAAGAACGCGCAGGCGCGTCAGCCCCCATCCCAGCGCAACGCTGATCGCGACCACCGACAGAACCCCGCCGAGAAAGGTCGGCCAGTCGCGCGCCATCGCCGACAGGGTCGATGGAACGAGGACCCGCGCGATCAGGCAGCCGATGATCGCCTGCGCCCCGGCGAACAGCGGCGCGGGTATCGTCATCTCGAAGTCGAAGGCGGTCAGCGCCGCCGCGGCGGCAAGCGATCCGAGCAGCAGCGCCGCAGGCAAGCGCAGAAGTTCGAGGCCGCCGATCATGAGCGCGGAAAGCGCGAGCAGCGCGGCCCATTGCGCCGCCGCCCTCAGCCGGCGGCGCATGCGGGGCGCCTCCGCGCGCTGCGCGCGACCTCATCCGCGGGCCTCGAGAAGCGCCAGGATCGCGTCGGTCGTCGCCGTTTCGCCGAGGCGCGGAAAGATGCGCTGGATGCTGTTCTCGTGCGCCTCGAGCCGCATGTCGGTCATCGCGTCGATCGCGAGAGTCACGTGAAACCCATGTTCATGCGCCTGGCGGGCGGTCGAATTCGACGCCGGCGCTGGTGGCGACGCCGGCGATCACGACCTGGGTCACGCCCTCTCGCTTCAAGATGTCCAGAAGGCCGGTGTTGGTGAACGCGCCCCAGGTGCGCTTGGTCACGCGGTGGTCCTGCGGCTGCGGGTTCAACTCGGGCACGAGCTCCGTCCAGTCGTCGGCGAACGCCAGGCCCGGGCGCGCCTGCTCGGTGCGGCCGGGCGCTGCACCCGCGACATTGACGAGAACCACCGGCAAGCCGCGGCGGCGGAACGCCTCGGCGAGCCGGGCCGCCTCAGCGACCACCGCGGCGGCGGAATGCGCCGTCGGCAGTCCGACGACGCCTTTCTGCAAGTCGATGACGATCAGCGCAGTCTTCGGGTCGAGCGTCGTTGCAGCCATGACGGCCTCCTGTCTCACATTCCGTCCTGCGTCGTAACGTCCAAGGCGGAGCGGATCAAACTCGCAGCATCGAGCTTCGCGAGCGATGCGAAGCATCGAGCCTCGAAAAATCACCGAGCGGGCGCAGCCCGCGCATGCGTAAATCGGCAGGAAGGCGCGGCCCAGCGCGGACGCGAAGCCGCCATTCGCGGGGCGGACGGACCGCGCAAGGAGCGGGCGCCCGACGGCCGCTTGACGGAGGTTTCAAATGCGACCGTAAGCGCCGGGAGGCATGCGCAATAGACGGCATCCCCCGTCGGCCTGGCGAACGGTAATGGGGCTCTTAACCGACGGCGCGCTCGGCCCGACAAAATATAGCCATTTTCTCGCGGGCGTCCGCCGAGTCTCGGGCCGACCACAAATAACTTCAGAGCAACTTTGAGGGAGATCAACGCGTTTGGCGCGGGCTCTGTTATTTAGAAGGGAACGGCGGAAAAGGCAGGCGAAAGTGGAGGAAGCTATGATTTCACGCACGCGCCTCATGTTGCCGGCCGCCCTCATCGCGACGACAAGCGGTGAGCGGCGTGCGGCGCGCAGTCAAGAGCTTGCTGCGAAGTCGAGTCCAACGGCGCACTGCACTCAGACAGACGTTGTCGAAACGATCTGATCTCGTTCCCGCGGCGCGAGGATCAAAGGAAAGGACAATGCCACTACGAGAACTCGTGGCGATGATATTCGCCCTGACGGTGTCGAGCGTCTGCGCATGCGAGGCGTCCCCGACTGGACTGACTCGAATGGCGCAAATCCAGCCAGCAGATAGCGCCTGTCAGGCTGAATGTCGGACGAAATTCGATAATTGCAAAGGCGACTGCTATAGTAAGCCCGAATATTCCAACTCCGAATCCCACCAGCAGGAATGCACACGGAGTTGTGACCAAAACTACAACTACGTATGCGTGGAACACTGTAAATAATGGTCGTGCGAAATCAGGCGCAAAGTCTGGCTCCCGCCCCGGCCGAGGCGTCCATGGTCACGATCTGCTACGATCGATAATCCATCTCCTCACGCCGGTCCGGTCGCGATCTCGATCGCGTAGCTCAGGGTCGACGACACGGCCGGGCCGTAGTAGCCGCCTTCGACCGGCATGGTCGCGGCCTGGCCGGGAGCGGCGCAAAGCGCGACGTGGCCGTCGGAAACGTCGAGCCCATGGGTCGGATCGTAGGCGCGCCAGCCTATGCCGGGCGCGAACGCCTCGGCCCAGGCGTGCAGATGCCGGCGCCCGTCGGGCGTGTCGGCGTGCGCCTGATAGCCGCTGACGAACCGGGCCGGGATTCCGAGACTGCGGCAGGCGGCGAGGAACAGCATCGTCACGTCGCGGCAGGCGCCGTGGCCGAGCGCCAGCGTTTCCTCCGGCGGGCGCGCCGCGCCCTCGGGACGGATGTCGTGCCGGATTTCGCGAAAAATCGTCGCGTTGAGCCGGTCGAGGAAGGCGAGAGGGTCGCCGCCGCTCTCGACCGCGAGTTTTCGCGCGAAGGCGCGCACCGCGCCGTCCGCCGCCTCGCCGGCGAGATAGACGGCGTTTGGATCGCTCGCGTCCGAGCCCCACGGCAGGGCGGCCGCGTCGGCGCCGCCGATCGAGGCCGCGGGTTGGACGTCGATCTCGAAACGGCTGTCGATGCGGAATGACGTCCGTCAGGCCGTCGAATTCGACACGCGTGACGAGATTGCCGAACCGGTCGAGCGCATCGGCGCGCCGGATCGGCTCGGGCTCGATCGCGAGCGCATGCGAAATCAGCGCGCCCGCGTCCGGCCTCGGGTTCAGCCGCAGCGCATGGCCCGCGAGCCGCACCGGCGCCGAATACCGGTAGATCGTCTGATGGCGGACGGAAAAGCGCATGGGACCTCGTCAGAAGGGGCTTTCACGCAGCCGCCCGCGACAAAGCCTAGAACGTCGCCTATATCCGTCGCCATGCCACTCTCGTATAGCGCCCGCTTTTCCGTGGCCCCTATGATGGACTGGCAGGATAGATCATTACTTTCAATAATTTAGAGCGTTTCGTGTGCGCAGAGTGCACACGAAAATGCGGGTTCGCATCGTGCCTGTGTCCGAGGTGACGGCGGCTTTGATCGACGTCAAAGCGACTACAGAGACACTGCAAATCGCCCTAGCTGGCAACTGCGGTCGAGCGCGGAGTGTAAGACCAAGCCCAACCGCTGATTTGGCCCGGGGCAGCATGCCCTTTCCGTCTGCCCCGATCTGGTCGGACGACATGTTTACGCTCGACGCTTCGACGTGACGCATAGACGACGTTCACCATTTTGTGGATGGTTAAGCCCCCAACTCTATGAACTGGCGCGAAACCTGGCCGATCAGCCGTGCAGGGATATGAGATAAATTACGATGCCGCCAATCGTATTACCAAATAGCCTCATTCCGACAAGACTCGCGCTGACCGAGGGAGGCCACAATGAGTGATTCTGAGCGGCTTGAAAAGGCAATTGACGATGCGTTTTCGAAGCTAAAAAGTGGTTCTGGAAAAGTACGTGATGATTATTATGGGCTAATGTATTTTGAACATGTACTCAATATTCCCCGCGATACCGCGTTAGATTTAGTTAGTTTCGGCAATCACGATCTAGGCGTAGACGGGGTCTACCTGGATGGAGACCAAGAGTCTTTTAGAATATTTCAATTCAAGAATTCTAAGTCTATCGCGCAGTTTGGGGACTCCCTAGTTAGGTTAATAGATCACGGCATACCGGCGCTATTCGGAGGCATAGAGTCTACACCAGATCATCAGTCAATCCTTGTAAACGCTCGTAAGGTCATCGATGACAACAAAGATGCAATGCAACAGGTATTTGTTGATTTCATTTTCCGAGGCAATCCTCAAGATGCTGAACAGAGTTCTGTGATTTCAGAGTTGGCTGAAAGGCTTTCACAGGACCGAAGTTGGATGTTAGAAAAATACTTTGGAGATAGGGTTCCACTTAAGGTACGATTCTATTCATTCGACGGTATTTCGAATAAGGCAGTTCATGATCATTTCAAATTGCGTTTGTCAGGCGTCAGCGAGATAACTGGACCGAATGGAATGCGTATGTGCGTAGGCTTTGTTCCGATTACAGATCTGCTTGCGATTAATTTTATCCTTCGCCGAGCGTTCCTTGAAAGAAACATTCGATTTGCTCTGCCGCCCGATAGTCATGTTAATCGTTCACTTTACCGTACGTTTCATTTGATGCTTCTCAAGCGTACGTTAACCCCGAATTTGTTCGCTTTTCACCACAATGGAGTGACTATTTCGGCCGGAGGAACTCGATATTGGGGAACGTGGCGAAGCGGTTATCTATGCTCCGCGCCTGTTAAATGGGGCGCAGACTATTTCGACTTTTGCCGATTTCTGGGAGCGAAACGGTCCAGGTCTAAAAGCGAGTGGTGGTGATATTCTGGCAGATCAAATTCTTGTGCCATGCCGCGTAGTAAGCGGGGCGACAATGGACGCAATCACAAGCATAACAATTAGTAATAACCGTCAAAATCCTGTAAAATCATGGCAACTTCACGCGAATGATCCCATACAGCGAAAGCTGGAAGATTGCTTCAAGCAAATGGGAATTCCCTACCAAAGGCAAGACCGTGCATTCGCTAAGATCACGGCTCAAGAATGGGAGGACCTGGAATTCAAAGAGACAAAGGCGATTGAATTGATGAAGTTAGCTCGGACTTATTTGGCTGTTGAAGGTGATTTGTCGAAGCTAACTCATATCCAAGACGTCTTTGAAGATGACGAAACATACAAAGAGTTGTTTGGTGAGCATCGGTTACGCGCGGACTTTCGGTTAGTAATTTTGTGTTACAAGGCTCATTTTCACATTAACGCTATTGCGAGAGAAATAGCGGAGAAAGGACCTACTCTATACAGTTTTGTTCATCGCACGAGAGAAATTATCGGCGGCCTGGTCTGTCAGGGGCTACTAAACGACGGAGAATTAGAAGATATCGCAGATACCTATGGACGCGATATGATCCAAAGACACGCATTTAATGAAAAGTTGCGTACAATTGCGTCGACGAGAGTCCGATTTTTGCTCAAACATCTGTTGGACAGCGCAGACTATGCCGATAAAGTCCTTGAAGGCAATTACAGTTTTATGAAGACAAATCCGGCCTTCTCGGCGGCTATGGCTCGTGCCCGGCAGCAGTGGGGCTGGGAACGTAAGCTCCTCCGTGGTTAATTGCGCATATCTAACAATACCGCACAACTGCGGTGGAGCCCTTGGCGCCAGCTATTATCGCATCACGTCGGAAGCCGGCGGCGGAGTCATCGATGGACGCCTCCGCCTTGGAGTTTCAGTTGGCCCGGGCCCATGCACTGCGACGCGGGGCGCCGTTGCGAGAACGCGATGCAGCTTCAGCCTCACGCAACTGAGCGGCGGTGAAGGAGGACTTCGGCAGGCGCGGGTCCCCGAGGCCGAGCTCGATCTCGACGATCCCGTCCCGCCGGATGCGCGAGCACACGGCGAGCGTCAGGCCCTGGAAGGCGAACTGGAGATGGGCGATCTCGAGCCCTTTGGCGGCCACGACGACCTCCCGGTAGGCCGCGAGACCGGCGTCCTGGAGACGAGCGCCCAAAGCGAGCCGGGCTTCGTGGGTGGGAGCCACGAGAACGGGAGCCTGAATTCGATACATCTGAACCTCTCCGATGAACATTTCGATCCGGCCGACGGACGGGTCCATCGGCAGAAATCAACGTTCTCGAAGTGTTTTAGGGATCAGATGCTCGTCACGGCCCGATCTTTGTATCGAAACAGTTGACACAAATCAACCAATTTCTCGTCGTGGTCGTCATGATGCGGCGATCTCCGGAAGTCGGGCGAAGCCTCGTCCCGCGACGGTGCGGGGTTTCGAAGACAGCATGGAAGGGCTTCGGCACGCCCCGCGTCGGCGATCGCGCCGGAACCCGACGCTGAAGCAAGAGGAAAGATGGAGCCGCACGATTCATCAGGCCCGCTCCGGTTTGGCGCTCTCAAGGACAAACAGAGAGCGATACGGTCAGGCTTCCCCGAGCCTTTGGGCCTCAGGGTTCATCGCGCGTTGAGCTGGCTGGGACGAGCCGAGAAGGAGGCCGAGGACGGCGACGTCCGGTTCATCCTGCTCTGGGTAGGGTTCAACTCCGCTTACGCAAGCGACCTCGCCGTCGATTTCAGCAATGAGCGGAGCGCGTTCAAATCCTATTTCGACGCGCTCGTCGCACTGGACGAAAGCCGTCGAATCTACAACGTCGTGTGGACGAGGTTTTCGCAGGAAATCCGGCTGCTTCTCAACAACAAGTACGTCTTCGCGCCGTTCTGGAGCCATCAGAACGGCCTTGCGGGTTGCGAGGACTGGGCGGACCGGTTGGCGGCGAGTCACAAGGTCATCGCGATAGCGATCGCTCAGCAAAACACACCGAAGATCCTCTCGGTTCTCTTCGATCGCCTTTACGTCCTTCGCAACCAAATCTTGCATGGAGGGGCGACCTGGAACAGCAGCGTGAACCGGGGGCAGGTCCGCGACGGCGCGACGATCCTCGGTTGGCTCCTGCCGATCTTCATCGACATCATGATGAACCACCCGGCCCACGATTGGGGCCGACCTTATTATCCCGTCGTCGAATAGTTGATCGGCGACTGAACTGGCTGGCGGGGCCGCTGGAGGTTTTCGAATGACCTTTCGGCATACGATCGTCGCGCATGGGCGGCTGGTCAAACACGACCTCAGGATAGAGGCCGCACGCGGACGTCTGCATGGCCGCCAGATCCTCACGTTCGAATCTCTCGCGTGCCGGCTGGCCGGCGGGTTCGCTGCGGCGATCGATGACGAGTTTCTGCGCGAAGCGATCCAGAAATCCTTGCCCGAAGTCGAGTTGGGTGAACTCGACGCGATCAAGGAGCTACCCGGGATGGTCGACGCCGCCGCGGGCACGCTGCGCAAGGCCTGGCGTTCCGGAATCGACCTCCAGCCGCGGGCGGGCGATCATCCGCGCATCGCTTCGATCGCCAGACTTGAAGAGGCAGTCCGCAAACGGCTTCCGCATTCGATGATGCGGGCCGCCGACCTGGTCGAGGCAGCCATGGGGCGCATGACGCACGCGCCGGCAATCTTCGGCCCGGTCACGATCGTTGGAATCACGGAACTTTCGCCCTGCTGGCGTCCGCTGCTGCATGCGCTTGCGAAGGAACTACCGGTGACCTGGGTCGCCGGCCCTCGGCCGATCCCTCCCTGGTTGGACGAGACCATCGTCAAGGTCGAACGCGCGGAAGCGGAGAGGCCGGAGATCGCCTCCGTCAGCGCGGCGACGGCCTACCATGAGGCGATCGAGGCGATGCGCTGGGCGCGCCATCTGCTCGCCTCCGGCGCCGCCAGGCCGCAGGAGATCGGCATCGCCGCGGCGATCCCCGCGGACTATGACGACCACTTCCTGGCGCTGCGCGCCGACGCCAATCTCGATCTGCACTTCGTCCACGGCGTGAAGGTCGCGGCGGCGCGCGCCGGCCAGGCGGCCGCGGCGCTCGCCGACGTCCTCGCGCGCGGCCTTTCCCAGTCGCGCATGCGCCGGCTCGCCTCACTCGCCAAAGGACTCGGCGGCGCATTCGATGGGCTGCCGGACGGCTGGACGCGCATCCTGCCATCCGACGCGCCGCTCGCTTCGACTGACTCCTGGGAGCGTCTGCTGGCCGGCCTCGCGCCCGACGATTGGCCCGAGGCGCGCAGCCGCGCCGACGAACTCCGCAAGATCGTCCTCCTGCTCGACAAAGGCACGCTCGCCGCGCCGGAGGCGGGCGAGGCTATTCTCGGCGGACAGGCGCTAAACATCTGGCGCAAGGCGCTGCGGTCGGGGCCGACCGCCTCCATTGACGCGACGATCGGCGCACTCAAGCAGCCGGACGGCCTGGAAGGCAGCGTCTGCATGGCGTGGATGCCGGCGAGCGAGCTTGCGGCCGCGCCCCGCCGCTTCGTCAGGTTGCTCGGGCTCAACTCGGGACGTTGGCCACGCGGTCTGTCGGAGGACCGGTTGCTGTCCGACCACGTCATTCCGACGGACGAACTTGACCCGCTCCCAGTCGCCGCGGCCGATCGGCGCGACTTCTCAACGATACTCGCGACCTCCGCGACGCAGGTCGTCCTTTCGCGGTCCCGCCGCGACAGCGAAGGCCGCCTTCTCGGGCGAAGCCCGCTGATGCAAGGACAACCGAAGGAATCCTACCTGCGTCGCAACGCGATCCCCGCGCACGCATTCAGCGAAACCGACCGCATGCTGGCGCGCACCGACGAATTCAAAACGACGCCGCAGGCTGTCGCCGCGACGGCCTGCTGGCGCGATTGGCGCCGCGAGGAGATCACTGCGCACGACGGCTTGGTGCGGGCGAATCATCCTGCCGTTCTTGCCGTCCTCGAACGTGTTCAATCGGCCAGTTCGCTGAAGATGCTTTTGCGCAACCCCCTCGGCTTCGTCTGGAAGCGCGCGCTGCACCTGAAGGCGCCGGAAACCTCGACGGACCCGATCGTCCTCGAGCCGCTGGCTTTCGGCAACCTGATTCATGCCATCCTCGAAGTGGCTCTGCGTTCGATCGAGGGGTCCGGAGGACTGGCGGGCGCGACGCCAACGCGGATCGCGGCAGCCGTGGAGACGGCCTCGATCGAGGTGGCGGAACGGTGGGAGGCGGAACAGCCGATTCCGCCCGCGCTCTTCTGGGAGCGGACACTGGTCGAGGCGCAAGCGCTTGCCGTAACGGCCCTGGAATACCGCGACGGCGCGATCCCGCATGCCCGATCCTTCGGCGAAACGCCGTTCGGCAAGGAGGGGGCCGAGACCTCTGCGGCCGCGCCGTGGGACACCGGCGCCCCGGTCGAAATTCCCGGGACAGGCTTCCGCATCTCCGGATACATCGACCGTCTCGACCTCGCCAGTGACGGAAGCCGCGCCCTGGTGCGGGACTACAAGACGGGGAAAACGCCGAAGAAATCGTTCGTGCTCGGCGGCGGCGCCGAACTGCAACGGTGCCTCTACGCCTTCGCCGTCAAGGCGCTTCTCGGCGATGCGGTCAAAGTCTCGGCGTCGCTGTTCTACGCCCGAGACGAAAAGGATCTGCGTCTCGAAGACCCGGAGGCGACGCTCGTCGAACTCTCGGATTACCTTCGCGCGGCGCGCGCCAGCCTGGCGTCCGGACATGCGGTCCTTGGCCCCGACACCGGGGGCGACCACGACGATCTTGCGTTCGCGCTTCCAGCGAATCCCAAAGCCGCGTACCGCCCGCGCAAGGAGATCGCGGCGACCGCGCTCCTCGGCGACGCGGCCCGTGTGTGGGAGGCCGTTTGATGAACGCGATCTACAATCCCCTGCGGGACGAGGGGAACCGTCGCGCAGCGATCGGCGATCACAACCGGTCGCTGCTGGTCGAAGCCGGCGCGGGATCCGGCAAGACGGCCGTCATAGCGGGGCGAGTCGCAATGATGCTGGCGGAAGGCGTCGCGCCGCGATCGATCGCCGCCGTGACCTTCACCGAACTGGCGGCGAGCGAACTCCTCGGCCGCGTCCGGGAGTTCGTCGGCGCGCTACTCGACAATGATATTCCCAAGGAACTGAAGGCGTCCCTTCCGAGCGGGCTCTCGCCGCAGCAGGCGGAAAACCTGCGCTCCGCGAACCAGCGCATCGACGAGATCGCCTGCACGACAATCCACGGATTCTGCCAAAGGCTGATCAAGCCCTATCCCGTCGAGGCCAATGTCGACCCCGGCGCCAGCGTGGCCGACCGCAATGAAAGCGACCTGCTTTTCAAGGAGACCACCGACGCGTGGATCAGAGGCAGCCTGACGGCCGGCGAATGCCCGATGCTGGCCGAGATGGTCGCAAGCGACATCGGCGGTACGATGGACCTCGTCCAAACGACGCTGACCCACATGCGCAAGCGGAGGGGCCTCGTGACCGAAGCCGGGCAGTCCCACGTCCCGGCGTTAAAGGCCTTCCGGTTGGCCGTCATCGCCCTGGACCGGTTCGTCAAGAAAACTCATGCGAAGGAGCCGGAAACCGAGGCGATCGCCGGGTGTTTCAAGGCCTATTCTGACGGGCTCGCTGCCGCCGAAAAGAACTCAGAACCGGCGACCCTGGTTGGACTTCTGACGTCGATGCCGGACGCATCCTTGTTCACGAAGACGACCGGCGGTTTCAAGGCATACAGTAAGAAGGGCAAGTGGGAGGCCGCGGCCAGGAAGGTCGGGCTGTCGAAGATCGACGGGGGAGCGCTCAACGATAAGGCCGCGACGCTGTACCACACGTGCTGCGAGCTTTGGGGCGTGATGCTGGCGGCGGCGAGCGGCAGTGTCCTCGCGGCGGTGGTCAAGGAACTTCGGCCGGCCATCGAGCGCTTCCAGGCGCACAAGCGCGCCGTCGGACTGCTCGACTTCGACGACCTGATCTACGCAGCGCGCGACCTCTTGCGAAAACACGACGCCGTGCGCAAGGCTCTCGCGCTGCGCTACGGGCACGTACTGGTCGACGAGTTCCAGGACACGGATCCCGTACAGACGGAAATCTTCTGGCGTCTTTGTGGCGATCCCGCTCCGGACGGCGATCCCGGCGATTGGGCCGCATACGCGATCCGGCCTGGCGCGCTGTTCCTGGTCGGCGATCCCAAGCAGGCGATCTATAGGTTCCGTGGCGCCGACGTGACGGCCTACATCGCCGCCCGCCAGGCCTTCCGGGCGCTCGGCGGCGAAAGCGTGGTCCCGATCTCCACGAATTTTCGGTCGTGCGCGCGAATATTGGGCTACGTCAACGAGAGGTTCCAGGCGGTCCTGTCGGCTCCCGGTCAGCCGGGGTTCAAGGCCCTCGATCCTTTCCTCCCCGACATCGAAGGGCACCATGCGGTGGCCGCGCTTGACGTCGATCTGGCGACTCGACGAAAGCGGACCAGCGTCGCGACGCCGAAGCCGAGGCCGTCGCGCAGACCTGCGCGAGGATGATCGGCAAGGTGGAAATCGTCGACCGGAAGGACGGAAAAGCTCGGCCGTGCCGCCCGGGCGATATCGCTATGCTCGCGCCTCAGGGTACGGACCTCTGGCGCTATGAGGCCGCCCTGGAGCGCTACGGCATTCCGGTCGCGACCCAGGCCGGCAAGGGCCTGTTCCAGAGACAGGAAATCCAGGACCTGATTGCGCTGACCCGCGTGCTCGCCGATGGACGCGACACCCTTGCCTTCGGGGCGCTGCTGAGGGGACCCCTGGTCGGTCTCACGGACGAGCAACTGCTCGATGTCGTCTGGGGCCTGCCGAGGTCGTCCGACGCGCCGAACAACATGGGCGCCCTCAACGTCTTCATGCCGCTCGACGCGATCTCCGACGGGTACGTGCGGGACGTCGTCGAAAAGCTGCAAACCCTGCGCCGCCGCGCGAATTCAACGACCCCCCACGACCTCCTTTCGCAGGCCGTCGACCTTCTGCGCCTCCGTCCGATCCTTGTGCGCCGTCACCGCGGCCAGGCCGAGCGCGCGCTGTCGAACGTCGACCTCTATCTCAGCTTGGCGCAGGCCTATTCGGTGCGGGGACTTCGGGCGTTCTCCGAGGCGATGACTGCGGCGTGGACCGACGAAGCCAAGGAAGTCGAAGGACGTCCGGATGCCCAGGAAGAGGCGGTCGCGCTCTTTTCAATTCACGCGTCGAAGGGACTCGAATGGCCTGTCGTCGTGCTCGTGAACATGATGACCGAACTCAGGGCGCCTGACCAGGCCGTAGTCGACAGGCAGACGGATCGTTACTTTTGCCCTGTGCTCGGCGTCCCGCCGCTCGGCCATCAAGACGCCTTGTGCGCCGAAGCCGAAGAGCTGACCCGGGAAAGGATCAGGCTGTGGTACGTCGCGGCGACGCGTGCGCGCGAGCTTCTGGTCCTTCCGCGCCCGAGCGCGCCCCCAGGCTCGAACACCTGGTCGAGCTTGATGGACCTCGCGCTGGACAGCCTGCCGGCGCTTGATCTCTCGCAGCTGCCCTTGGACGTTCTCGCGTCAGCGGACGCGGGAACCAACACGCAGACCCGCGAGCAATTTGCCGAGGAGGCCGCGCAAATCGTAGCCGCGCACGCGTCGCTCACATGGCGCGCGCCGAGCCGCGACGAAGGGCTCAAATCCGATCGGAAGGCGGAGGGTCCGGCGGTCGACTTGCCGGGCGATGAGGACGAAGCGATGGCGGACGACCTGTCGCCGGTCGTGCAGGGCGGGCGGGAACGCGGCCTCGTCATCCACAAGCTGATCGAAGAAGTCCTGAACAGGGAAGTTTCGGACACGCCAGAGAGCCTGTCCGCCCGAGCCGCGGAACTGCTTCGTCAACTCGGAAAGGATGTCGCGACCGACGCGGCGATCGGCCTCACGCCGGACGAGATCGCCGGCTGCGTATCGAGAGCGCTGGCATTGCCGGAGGTTGCGGCCCTTCGACCGACTCTGGTCCCCGAACTGCCGGTGTTCGCCTCGGAGACCACCGACGGAATCGAAATCGCGACGGCTGGCGTCGCGGATGCAACGAGCTACGACGAAAGCGGAAAGCCCCAGGTCGTCATCGACTGGAAGAGCGACGTCGATCCGGCCCCCGACGTCATCGAACACTACCGCGATCAGGTCCGCAGCTATCTTGCGAGCACTGGCGCAGGGGTCGGGTTGATTGTGTTCGTCACGACCGGCAGGGTCGTGACGGTGGAGCCCGCGCGGTAGCGCCGGGCGCCGTCCGCGTTTGCACTGCAAGGCGGTTTGACGGCATGATGGACTGCACTCGCCGCATGAGGACTCCGGCGCCTTCGTCCGCGATCGGCGAATTCACCCAGTTCCGGCGCCTCCTCCGTAAAATCACAAATTTGCCGCGCGACCGCCACGATAACCCCCCAGCTATTCGGATGAAGCGCAATTCCACGGACACGTCGGACGGAAGGGACGG
The DNA here is from genome assembly GCA_963783275.1 of uncultured Alphaproteobacteria bacterium. Lineage (GTDB taxonomy): Bacteria > Pseudomonadota > Alphaproteobacteria > Rhizobiales > Beijerinckiaceae > Roseiarcus. Next base: position 68,773 of record CAWANA010000003.1, read on the forward strand.
CGACGCGCCGACGACGCAATCGGAGTCGCTCTTTGCGCGGAAGAAGGACGTTTCCTGCATGCTGGACGACCGCATAGGCAAAGACGCGCGGCTCCCGTTCCGATTGTCGTCGGCAGTCGATCTCCAGCAAATGCGGTACGCGGTGGCGGCGGCGGAACACGGGAGTTTTCGGCGCGCCGCCGAGGGGCTGCACCTTCGGCAGTCGACCCTCAGCCGGTGCATCCGCCAACTCGAGGAACTCGATCGGCATGACCCTGTTCGAGCGATCGAGCGGCGGCGTGCGGGCGACGCCGGCCGGTCGCGACTTTCTGCGCACGGCGCAATCGATCCTCGAGCAGGTCGATACGTTGATGACGAATGTGCGGAGCGCAGGTCGGGGCGAGGCCGGGCGGCTCTCAATCGGCTTCTACACGTCGCTCTCGGCGGGGAACCTTCGCGCGACGCTGATCGATTTCGGCCGGCGCTTCCCGCAGATCGAAATCGAGATGCTGGAGAGCCCGCGGACCTGTCTCATCACCGCGCTTCGCAACGCCGCCGTCGATATCGCGATCATCCCCGGCGTCAGGCCGTTGCCGGAGATGCGGACGTTGTCGCTCTGGAGCGAGCGGATCATGGTCGCGATTCCGGAGGACCACGCGCTCGCCGCGCAAGGCCGCCGTCCACTGGATCGACCTTCGGGACGAGAAGCTTCTGCTTGAGCCAGCGCGATCCGGGCCCGGAATTGCAGGATCTTCTGGTTGCGAAGCTGGCGTCGCCGGGCGACAGGCCGAATATCGCGCGGCACGATGTCAGCCGCGGGAGCCTCAAGAGCCTGGTCGGCGCCGGATTCGGGGTCACCCTGCTGACCGAAGCGAGCGCTGGCGCGAACATGACCGGGGTGGTCTATCGAGAGGTGCTCGACGGCGCGGAACCGACCCGGCTCGGGTATTCGGCCCATTGGAGAGCGGACAACGAAAACCCGGCCCTGGCGCGCTTCCTCAAGATTCTGGGAGAGCGCTATTCCTTGCCGACGACGGGCGCCTGACCCGAGCGCCGCGCCTTTGCAAAAACGCGGTCCGTCGCCATGAAGCGCGCGAGCATAGGTGCGATCAGCTTCGCCGGGTCGATCGCGCCCTGCTCTGTTTCTCGCGCGAGCGCCTGCGCATAAGCGACGAGATCGCGATGCAGCGTCGCGGGCAGCTCGATCGTGACCTTCACCGGCTTGTCGTCTTCGATCGCGCCGAGCTTCAGCTTAGGCATGGGTCGCTTCCTCAGCCTGGATAGGGTTCGAGCACGAGGTCGTGAGTGACCAGCACGCGGACCGGGAATCCGGGCCTGATCGTGATGGTCGGCTGAACGTTCAGTGAGCGGCCGACGATCCGTTCGCCGACCTGGTTGAAGCCTTGCGAGGAGCCCTGTCGGAGGGCCTGCACGAGCGGGCTCTCGTTGCCGTTCGCGCCGGCTTCGGACCCGATGCTGAGGAGCGTCGAGAGGATGGCCGCCTTGAACAGCGTGCCCCAATGATTGTCGACCTCGTCTTCGAGGCCGGCGTAGCCCTCGGGGTCGGTCCCCGGCTGGCGCTCGAGCACGATCGAGCGGCCGTCCGGCATGATCAGGCGATTCCAGACGAGGAGGGCGCGCGTCTGGCCGAAGGCGACCTGGGCGTCGTACTGGCCGATCAGACGCGCGCCCTGCGGGATCAGAAGCGACTTTGCCGGTCGGACTGTCGTAGACGTCCTCGGTCACCTGGGCGGTCACTTCGCCCGGAAGATCGGAACGCAGGCCGGTGATGAGCGCCGCCGGGATGACCGAGCCCGCCTGCAAGACGAACGGGCTCGCGGGCGGCTGTACGCGGTCCGGGCTGGTCGTCCGGCGATCGACGGTTCCGTTCAGGAAGGCGAGCTTGTGGTCCTGAGACACAGGATCCGTCGATCCGGTCCCGCCGCCGGCGGCGGCGGCGACGACGAGCCGATCGCGGAGGCGCGCAGCGCGGGCGCGATTGCGCCAATCTCCTGACGGAGGCTGGTCGTCGCGAAGAGGCGGCTCGCGAGCGCCGCCTCCCGTTCCTGGGCGGCCCGTTGCTCTTCTGCGTTGGACGCCGACATCGGCATCCCCGGCGCTGGCGCGCCGGCTTTCAGGATCGGCGTGCCGAGGTCGCCGGGAAGAGGCGGGCCCAGCTTCGGAACGCCGCGCGGCAGGTCGCTGTAGTCGCGCGGCAGGCTCGCGAGCCCGTCGGGCGTCGATCGGTTGTCGGTGTTGTAGAGCTCCGAGCCCGTCGTCTGCCGCTGCGGCTGCAACGCGAGGAACAGGGCGGCGCCGATCCCGGCCGTGGCGATGACGCCGAGGCCGATCAGCACCCTGCGGGAAAGGCGCATCACCGAGGGTCGCCTCGGACGCAGGCGCATGTCCTGGGGCGGGCGTCTGGGCTCCGCGGCAGTTTCGGGCGGCGCGCTGGTCACGACTGCGGCCTTCCGTCGGTTCGGACGATGCGCACCTTCTTCTGGCGCTCGCCGCCGAGGCGCAGCTCCGCCGCCGCGAACAGCCGGTCGACGATCATGTGATTGCCCTGGACGCGGTAGTTGACGAGCTCGGCGCCGCCCTCCGCGCCGATGACCCAGAGCGGCGGCATCTCGCCGCGGCTGATCCCGCGCGGGAACTCGATGAAGACTTGGCGTCCGTCGTCGAAAGCGCGCAGCGGCCGCCAGGCGGCGCTGTCTCCCTCGATCGCGTAGCGGAAGTTCAGCGCGTCGATGTCGACTCCCGACGCCACCGGCGCCGCCGCCTCCGCGACGGCGTTCTGCCGCCGCAAGGCGATGAGCTGATCGCCGGCATAGGCCCAGGACACCGAGGCCATGTAGGTCTTTTCGGCCGAGCGCAGCTCGAGATGATAGGTGCGCCGATCGGTGTTGATGATGAGGTTGGTGACGAGGTCCGGCCGGGTCGGCTTGACCAGGATGTGGACCTGCCTCGACGCCCCGGTTCCGCTCTCGGTGTCGCCGATCACCCATCGCACGGTGTCGCCGGCGGCGACGGGACCGGAGCCGACGAGCTGCTCGCCGGACTCGAGCGCCACGTCGGTGATCTCGCCGGGGGATGCATAGACCTGGTAGAGCGCGCCGTCCGAGAAGGGATAGACTTGGATGGCGTTGATGTAGCCCGCGCGGGTCGGCTGCACGCGCGCTTCGCCGTTCGCCTGTTCGACCCGCGTCCGGGGATCGGCCGCCTCGGGCGCCGCGGTCGTCGCGCCGGAATGGGCTTGAGCTGGCCCGGAAGGGGCAGGAGCTTCGGGATCTCGACGATCCGGACGGGCTTCGGCGGGTCGCGCGCGAGAACCGCCTTCCGTGGCGTGTCGTCATAGCTGATCTCGGGCGGCTTCCAGGCCGTTGCGCAGGCTCCGAGCGGAACGCATGCGAGCACAATCGTTGCGAGCGGAGAAAGCGCGCATCAGCCGAGTTCCTTTGACCAGTTGAGGGCGTGGACGTAGACGCCGAGCGGATTCTTCTTCAGCCGATCGGCGTCGGTCGGCGTTTGCACGACGATGGTGAGGATCGCGCTCCACCGTTCGGTCGAGGCGAGGGCGTTGTCGACGTAACGGCGCTCGACCCACGCGACGCGAAAGCTGTCGTCGGAGGCGCGGATGACGCTCGCGACCTCGACCGAGACCTGCGCTTTCCCCGCCCTGGAGAACGGGTCGTTGGCGCGCGCGTAGTCGTTCAGCGCCAGGGCGCCCTTGTCGGTGACGTAGTTGTAGGCCTCGAGCCAGTCCTGGCGCAGCACGACAGGATCGGCCGGGATGCTTCGCACTTCGGTGATGAAGCGCGCGAGGTGCCAGGCGATCTGGGGGTCGGTCGGCCGATAGTCGGCGGTCGCAGACGCCACCGCCTGCGCCGTCGCCGAGCTTGTCGACTTGCACGACCCAGGGCGTGATCGTGCTGCGCGCCGATTGCCAGACGAGGCCCGCAGCGAGTCCCCCGCTGAGCGCGAGCGCGGCGAAGAACGCGAGTCGCCAGTTCGCAGCCTGCACGCGGGCGGAGCCGATCCGCTCGTCCCAGACCTGGCCGGCGCGCTGATAAGGCGTCTCGGGCTCGGGGGTCTTGCCGTAGCGGACACTGGGCCTTCGGAACATCGTCATTCCCCCTCGGATAGGTCGACCCCGCCGCCACTCGACGGGTGATCGCCGGAACGGATGGCGTGGTTGGCGGCGCCGACGCCCTGGCTGATGGTCTGGCTGCGCTTCATCCGGCGCGCCCAGGCGGGCGGCCCGGACGCTTCCGCCGGCGCGGACGCGCTGGCGGCGGCGCTCGCGGCGCGGCCTCCCGTCGCGGCAGCCTCTCCGGCCGCGAAACTCGTGCGCATGCTGGCGGCGGCGCTCCTGAGCGGGCTCGCGGCTGCGGAGCCGGCGGCTTCTGCGACGCCCGCCATGCCGCCGGCGCGAAAGGCGGCCGAAGCGGCTCCGCCGAGAGCGGCGGCGCCTCGGGCCGCCCCGGCGATCGCGGTTCCAGCGGCGCCCACGGCGCCGACGCCCGCGGCGGCGACTCCGACGCCGGCGGCCGCCACGCCGGCCGCGGCGAGACCCGTGCCGACCGCCGCGCCTGCGCCGAGCTGCGGGCCGCCGGCGATGAGACCGTTGGCGATGCCGGGCCCGAAGATCGAGAGGCCGAGCATGGCGAGCGCGGCCAGGATCAGCGTGAGCGCGTCGTCGATCGTCGGAGGATTGCCGAAGCCGCTGGTGAACTGGCCGAAAATCGTCGAGCCGATGCCGACGATGACGGCGAGCACGAGAATCTTCACGCCGGACGAGACGACGTTGCCGAGCACCTTCTCGGCCAGAAACGCGGTGCGGCCGAAGAGGCCGAAGGGCACGAGAACGAAGCCTGCGAGCGTCGTCAGCTTGAACTCGATCAGGCTGACGAAGAGCTGGATCGCCATGATGAAGAAGCTGATGACGACGGTGATCCAGGCGATCAGCAGGATGGCGATCTGGATGAAGTTGTCGAAGAAGCTGGTGAAGCCCATCAGCCCCGAGATCGAGGTCAGGATCGGCTTGCCGGCGTCGATGCCGACCTGGGCGACCTTGCCGGGCTGGAGAAGCTGGGCTGCGGTCAGGGTCCCGCCGCCGGCTTCCAGGCCGAGGCCGGCGAAGGAATTGTAGATGATCTTCGCGAGACTGTTGTAGTTGCCGATGATGAAGGCGAAGACGCCGATGTAGAGGGTCTTCCGGATCAGGCGCGCGAGGACGTCCTCGTCGGGCGCCATCGCCCAGAAGAGCCCCGCGAGCGTGATGTCGATGGCGATGAGAACGCCGGCGAGCCAGCGCACGTCGCCCTGCACCAGGCCGAAGCCGGAATCGATGTATTGGGTGAAGGTCGAGAGGAAGCCGTCGATGACGCCCGTGCCGCCCATGACGCCTATCGCTCCTCTGACCTGGGAAGCGCCAGAGGCGCCGCCTTCGCGTCGGCGCCGTCGGCCGGGCGGTAGGTGAAGAAGCGCCGCCGATTCTCGGCCCAGGCCGCAGCGCAGTCGGCGTCGTTCTGGGCCGCCATTCCGATGGCCTGGCAACGGGCGAGCTCCGCGGCGAGCGGAGCGCCGGCCGGCGCCGAAGGCGTCGCGTTCGGCGCCGGCTCCGCCTTCCGGGGATCGAGCCGAACTGCCGTCACGATGATCGCGGCGGCGACGAGGACAAAGCCGGCGACCCGACCCAGTGCGGCGATGTCGAGCGGACGCGCGCGCATCAGTGGAACATCTGCGCCGAGCCGGGCTGGTAGCCGGCGCCGTAACTCAGGAAGTTCTGAAGCTGCTGCTGAGATTGCGCCTGGCTCTCGACCTGGCGCGCGCCTTCCAGGCTCTGAGCGCGGGCGATCGAGGCCATGACGGCCGTGAGATCGGCGATCTGCTTGGTCTGGATGGCGACGAGCTGATTGCCCGACTGGGCGGCCTGGAGAGCGCCGGTCGCGGACTGGCTCGACGATACGAGCGCGTCGATCTGGGTGCGGGTCGAGTCGAGATTCTGCACGACGCCGGCCTGCACGCGCATGGCGTCCTGGAATCCGGCCCGAGCATTTTGCCAGCGCGTCTGGGCGTCGGCGAGAAGCTGCTGTGAGGAGGTCCCGCCGGAATAGGCCTGCGGGTAGGCCTGGGTGAAGGCCTGATCGATCGAGCTGACGCTATAGCCGATGCGCTGCGCCTGGGTCAGGAGTTGCTGGGTCTGCGTGATCGACTGTTCGAGCGTGGCGAGCGACGAATAGGGCAGGCTCGCGAGATTGCGCGCCTGATTGATCAGCATGGTCGCCTGGTTCTCCAGGCCCTGGATCTCGTTGTTGACCTGCTGCAGCTCGCGCGCGGCGGTGAGCACGTTCTGGGCGTAGTTGGTCGGGTCGAAGACGACCCATTGCGCGTGCGCCGGCATGGCCATCAACGCGAGCGTCAGCGAGGCGACGCCGCTCGAAAGCGCGAGCGCGAAAACGACGGCGGGTCATGGGATGGGCTCCTTGCTGGGTGTGAGCATGTCAGCCGCCCAGTCGAGGCCCTTGGCGCGCAGCCACGCGGCGGCGAAGCCGTCGCGGCCGTGGGCGGCGAAAAGAGCGGCGATCGTCCCCTGGTCGGTCTTCGAGGACGCGGCAGTGAAGGCGAGCGCGACCTCGGAGAGGCCGAGCTCGAAGAGCCGGTTTCCGCGCCGGGACTGGCAGTAGTAGTCGCGCTTCGGCGTCGCCCGGCTCAGGATCTCGATCTGGCGGTCGTTGAGACCGAAGCGGCGATAGATGGCGGCGATCTGCGGCTCGAGGGCGCGCTCATTCGGCAGGAAGAGCCGGGTCGGGCAGCTTTCGATGATCGCGGGCGCGATCGAGGAGCCGTCGATATCGGCGAGCGACTGGGTTGCGAAGATGACGCTCGCATTCTTCTTCCGCAGCGTCTTCAGCCATTCCCGGAGCTGCCCGGCGAAGCCCGGGTCGTCGAGGGCGAGCCAGCCTTCGTCGACGATGAGCAGGGTCGGCCGGCCGTCGAGCCGATCCTCGATGCGGTGGAAGAGATAGGCGAGCACGGCGGGCGCCGCGCCCGCGCCGATCAGCCCCTCGGTCTCGAAAGCCTGGATATCTCGCCTCGCCGAGCCGCTCGGCCTCGGCATCCAGAAGCCGGCCCCAGGGCCCTGCGACGGTGTAGGGCTGGAGCGCCTGCTTCAGCGCGTTCGACTGCAAGAGCACCGAGAGGCCGGTGATCGTCCGCTCCGAAACCGGCGCGGAAGCAAGCGAGGTGAGCGCGGACCATAGGTGCTCCTTGAGCTCGGGCGTGATCGTCACAGACTCGCGGCCGAGCAGCGCCGCGACCCATTCCGAGGCCCACGCGCGCTCGCCGGCGTCGTCGACGCGCGCGAGCGGCTGCAAGCGCGACAGGCTCGGTCGCTTCGTCGGCGAGCGACCCGCCGAGGTCGTGCCAATCGCCGCCCATCGCGAGCGCGGCCGCCCGGATCGATCCGCCGAAATCGAAGGCGAAGACCTGGGCGCGCCTCGTAGCGGCGGAACTGGAGCGCCATCAGCGCCAGAAGCACGGACTTGCCCGCGCCCGTCGGGCCGACGATCAGGGTGTGGCCGACATCGCCGACATGGAGCGAGAAGCGGAACGGCGTCGAGCCTTCGGTGCGGGCGAAGAAGAGCGGCGGCGCCCTGAAATGCTCGTCCCGTTCCGGCCCGGCCCAGACCGCCGAGAACGGCATCATGTGGGCGAGATTCAGCGTCGAGATCGGCGGCTGGCGGACGTTGGCGTAGACGTGGCCCGGCAAGGACCCGAGCCAGGCCTCGATGGCGTTGACCGTCTCGCGCATGCAGGTGAAGTCGCGGCCCTGGATCGTCTTCTCGACCAGCCGAAGCCGCTCGTCGGCGGTCCGCGCATCCTCGTCCCAGACCGTGATCGTCGCGGTGACGTAGGCCTCGCCGACGAGATCGGAGCCGAGCTCCTGCAGGGCGGCGTCGGCGTCGACCGCCTTGTTCGCGGCGTCGGTGTCCATCAGGACCGACGCTTCGTTGGTCATCACCTCCTTGAGGATCGCCATGATCGACTTGCGCTTGGCGAACCATTGCCGGCGGATCTTTCCGAGCGAGCCTCGTCGCGTCGGTCTTGTCGAGGCAGATGGCGCGGGTCGCCCAGCGATAGGGGAAGGCGAGCCGGTTGAGATCGTCGAGCAGGCCCGGCCAGGTCTGCGACGGGAAGCCCATGACGGTGAGCGTGCGCAGGTGCGCGTCGCCGAGGCGCGGCTCGAGGCCGCCGGTCAGGTCCTCGTCGACGAGGATCGCGTCGAGATACATCGGCGTCTCGGGCACGCGGACACGCTGGCGCCGCGTCGAGACGCAGGAATGCAGGTAGGTCAGGGTCTCGCCGTCATCGAGCCATTCCGCCTCGGGCATGAATCCTTCGACGAGCGCGAGCACGCGGTCGGTGCGATCGACAAAGCCCTCGAGGGCGATCCGCCAGTCGGCGCCGTCATGAGCCCGGTTCTCGTAGAGCCAGGCTTCGGCGCGGGCGGAATCGTCGGCCGGCGGCAGCCAGAGCAGGGTCAGGAAATACCGGCTCTCGAAATGCGCGCCTTCCTCCTCGAACTGGGCGCGACGCTCCGCATCGACCAGCTCGGAGACGGGATCGGGAAATTGGCTCAGCGGATAGCTGTTGGCCGGGCTGCGCTGCGCTTCGATGAAGATCGCCCAGCCGGAGCCGAGGCGGCGCAGCGCATTGTTGAGCCGCGAGGTGATCGCGACCAGCTCCGCGGGAGTCGAGGAGTCGAGGTCCGGCCCTCGGAACTTCGCGGTTCGCTGGAAGGAGCCGTCCTTGTTGAGGACGACGCCCTCTCGCACCAGAGCCGCCCAGGGCAGGAAGTCGGCGAGGCTCTGCGAGCGGCGGCGGTATTCGGCGAGGTTCATCATGGGGCCTGCCCTCACGCGACCAGGTGCTGCGGGTAGCGGAGGTGCCGGCGCACCACGTCCACGAAGGCGGGGTCGCGCTTGGCGGCCCAGACGGCGGCGAGATGCCCGACGAGCCAGATCGCGCCGCCGACGAGCCAGAGCCGCAGAGCCAAGGCCCACCGCCGCGGCGACCGTGCCGTTGACGATCGCCACCGCTCGAGGGGCGCCGCCGAGGAGGATCGGCTCAGTCAGGGCGCGGTGGATGGGCGCGTAGAAGCCGGCGACGAGATCGGCCTGATCCATCAGACCAGCGCTCCGCCGCCGAACTGGAAGAAGGAAAGGAAGAAGCTCGACGCGGCGAAGGCGATCGACAGGCCGAAGACGATCTGGATCAGCCGCCGGAATCCGCCGGAGGTTTCGCCGAACGCCAGGGTGAGGCCGGTCATGACGATGATGATGACCGAGATGACCTTGGCGACCGGCCCGTGCACCGAATCCAGGATCTGGGTCAGCGGCTGCTCCCAGGGCATGTTCGTGCCCGCGGCGTAGGCCGGGCCCACCGCGAGCGCCGACGAGAGCGAAGGACGTGGCGGCGATGCAATGCAAAGCGAGAGCGGATGAGAGGCATCATGGTTCTCCTGCGGGGGTGAGGACGTAGTCGCCGTCGGGCGCCGAGGCCCTCGACGGCGGCGAGTTCGGTGAGCCGGCGCGCGGAGCCGCGGCCCGACAGAACGGCGATCAGGTCGATCGTCTCGGCGATCAGCGTGCGGGGGACGGTGACGACGGCTTCCTGGACGAGCTGTTCGAGACGGCGGAGCGCGCCCATGGCCGACCCTGCGTGCAGGGTGCCGACGCCGCCGGGGTGTCCCGTGCCCCAAGCCTTCAGGAGATCCAGCGCCTCCGCGCCGCGCACCTCGCCGATCGGGATCCGATCCGGCCGCAGGCGCAGCGACGAGCGGACGAGGTCGGAGAGCGAGGCCGCTCCGTCCTTGGTGCGCAGGGCGACGAGATTCGGCGCGGCGCATTGCAGTTCGCGGGTGTCCTCGATCAGGACCACCCGGTCGGCGGTCTTGGCGACTTCCGCGAGGAGAGCGTTGACCAGGGTCGTCTTGCCGGTCGATGTCCCGCCGGCGACGACGATGTTCTTCCTGTCGCGAGCGCTGGCCCGGAGCCGCTCGGCCTGCAGGCCGGACATGACTCCAGCCGCTACGTAGTCGCCGAGGGTGAAGACCGCGACGGCCGGCCGCCGGATCGCGAAGCACGGCGCGGCCACGACGGGCGGGACGAGCCCCTCGAACCGCTCCCCCGTCTCGGGCAGCTCGGCGGAGACCCGCGGACTGCCGGCGTGAACCTCGACGCCGACATGGTGCGCGACGAGCCGCACGATGCGATCGGCGTCGGCGGGCGCGACCCGCAGGCCCGTATCCTCGAGGCCTCCCGAGAGCCGGTCGATCCAGAGCCGGCCGTCGGGATTGAGCATAACCTCGACGATGCCTGGATCTTCCAGATAGCCGGATATCGCCGGCCCCAGCGCCGTGCGCAGCATGCGTGCGCCGCGCGCGAAAGCCTCAGTTCGGAAAGAGATCGCCGCCACGTCGAACCCCGCGCCGTCGCCTCGGATGGAGGCGGATGTCAGCGGGGTCGATTAGAAAGGGCCATAGCTGGGGCGACGCAACAACGACGATGCGGGCGTAGGGGCGTCGGATAGAAAGAGAGGCCGCAGGGACGGCGGCGCCGCAGGTCAAGCCAGAAGCTTTTGTGCAACCACCGATTGAGAAAGCTGGCGGCCCCGCGACATCGCATTTCACGCGGGCAGGAGCGGTATCCGCCTGATACGTCGCAAGGTGATAGCCCAGAGCACGCGCCGCGCGCTCAAGAGCCAGACTGCGATCACGACGGCGGCTTCCTAACGTACGGTTGACACAGATCAACACGCTTCTGAATAGCGGCCATAAACTGGTAGCCTTGAATCATGTCGATGCCCGGACACGCCTACCAGAAACGACACGCGACATGAACACAAATGCCACTACCCGTGCCGGCTTTGTCTATGTCCTTGGCGAAGGACTCGGCTTACCCGTTTGCAAAATTGGGCGGACCACCTAAGCAGACGCAGAAATCCGTTGCGCCCAGATTAATAGCGGCTCGACGGGTGATTTCAAATGGCACGTCAAGCACGCTATAGCGATTGCATTGCGTTCGAAAGCGTTGTCCATCGTAGTCTTGTACATTGCCGGCAAGACCCACGTAAAGAAATGTTTGGTTTGACCGCTGACGAGGCCTATACACACATTCTCACCTTGCTAGCGAAACAGAATAACATCAGGGAAGTCAACATCGCTTTTCCTTTATCGCTAGATAAGGAAAAGAAAGAGAAGAAGGCGCGCGGGAGCAACGCCGGTGGGTACGTCGTCAAAGCAGGCGACGAAGCCTATGCACGGATCCTGCAATCCTTCCTGTCGTGCCTCCGCATCGATGACTACGACAACCATGGGCAATGGCGCAATCAGCATTTCGGAATTCACGAGAATATCTGTGGAGTACAGTGGAATATTGACGTTCACCGAGAAGTCAAAGAGGCTAGACTCGGCATTAACTTAGAAGGCTCGGGCAAAACGGGAGGCTGGTTAATCGCCCCGTTCATCCTGTCCGAACTCGCCCATCCCACGCTCAAATCGGTCAAAGCAAAGATAGCCGTACCAGATAAGGTCCGTCTATGGTTTGGGCGTGAAGCCTGGCAGGGCGCTGTACGCTACGATATTGTTGAAAGAGACATTGGCGGGCGGCCATTTCTACTATCTGAACTCGACGACGGTCTTTGGCATGAGCTGCTTGCCGAAGCGAAGAGTTGCCTTGACCCTAAGAAACAGTATCGGGGTCGAGTGGCCCAAACCGTCACTATGCGGAAAACAGGCGAAAAGGTTCTATGGTGGTCTGACACAAGACCGCAGCGTGGGATATCGCCCCACCTTCATATTAGTACGGCGGTCGAAGCCGATCCAAAATGGGATCAGGACAAGATCGATACTGCGGTGAAACGTGCCATTGCATTGCTTGAACCGGTTCACGATTGGCTTTCAAAGTTTCGGTAGGAGACATCTTCCCCCGGAACGCGGCAGCAGCGACCGTCGTTCGCGGGCGCGGCGCTGGCGGTTTGGTTGCACTTCGATAACAGTAGTTTTCACCGCCCGCTCCCCGCCGTCCGCACGGGGTCGAAAGGAAGCGCTCGACGTTCCCCCCGGGAACGAAGAAAGATGGCACCCCCCTTCCATTGCACGACCGGACGGCAAATCGCGCTACGAGTTCGAACTCGGGCCGGCTACTGACCGACTGGCAGGAATGCAGGCGATACGGACCGCCCCGTCAAGATTGACGCTCGGCGGAATTCCGCCGCTCGTCCTGCGCGTCGACGTCTCGGACGATCTCGTCGGCGAGTTTCCGCCCGCGCGCGAGGCGCCGGCCGAGCGTTTCGATGAAGCCCTCGTAGCGCTCACGGCCTTTGGCCTGTGCTGCGGCTAGCGCCGCGTCCGGCAAGGGCGGCGTGCTCGTCAGCCAGAAGCGCACGAAGACGGCCAGCGCCTCGTTCGAGATGTCGACGTGGCGTTCGATCCGCTCCATCTGCCGGGTCATGCGGTCGAGCCGGCGGGCGAGCGCGGCCTCCAGCCGATCGGCGCCGTCCGGCGACAGATGGGACGCGAGCGCCGCCTCCACCACCAGGGACTGCGTCACGCCCTTGCGCGCGGCGTAGTCGGCGAGCTTGCCCATGAGATCGGGCGGCAGCCGGAACGTGTGCTTGGTCCGCATCGCGGTCACATCCGCATGTCGTCGCCCGGGTCGAGCGAAATCTGCCGCGCCACCGCGCCCATCGTTCGCCGCATCATCCGCTGCCGCTGGGGCTCGTCGTCGGCGTCGTCTTCGATCGGCTCGAATTCGTTGATCGTCTTGCGCGGCTCCGGCGCAATCTCCTCATGCTCGGGCAACTCCGGCTCCCGTCTGATCCCCGCGTTTGCCGGGTCCTCGACAGGCGCCGCCGCGGGCGATGGCACGATGGCGTCGGCCCAATCGCCCTCGCGCGGAGCGTCGCGGCTCTTCCGGGCCAGGCGCGAGCACGCGACCCGACAGCGCCGGCGGCGGCAGGATCCTCGCCTTCAGCTCCGCGTCCTCGTAATAGCGCGCCTTCTTCGCGCGGATCGGCTGGGCAGCCGGAGACCAGCACGAGTTCGTCGTCATGGCGGGAGCTGCATCACCTCGCCCGGCGTGAGCAGGGGCCGAGCGGTCTCCTGCCGGGAGACCATCAGGTGGCCGAGCCAGGGACTGAGCCGATGCCCGGCATAGTTCTTCATGGCGCGCATTTCGGTCGCCGTGCCGAGGGCGTCGGAGACGCGCTTGGCGGTCCGCTCGTCGTTGGTCGCGAAGCTCACGCGCACATGGCAATTGTCGAGGATCGAGTTGTTCTGGCCGTAGGCCTTCTCGATCTGGTTCAGCGACTGGGCGATCAGGAAGCTCTTCAGTCCGTAGCCCGCCATGAAGGCGAGCGCGCTCTCGAAGAAGTCGAGCCGGCCGAGCGCCGGAAACTCGTCGAGCATCAAGAGCAGGCGATGCCGTCGCAGCTTCGGCTCGAGCTCCTCGGTCAGGCGGCGGCCGATCTGGTTGAGGATCAGGCGCACGAGCGGCTTGGTGCGGCTGATGTCGGACGGGGGCACGACCAGATAGAGCGTGGCCGGCGCCGGTCCCTCGACCAGGTCGCGGATGCGCCAATCGCATCGGCAGGTCACCGTCGCGACGACCGGATCGCGGTAGAGACCGAGAAAGGACATCGCGGTCGACAGGACGCCCGAGCGTTCGTTGTCGCTCTTGTTCAGAAGCTCGCGCGCCGAGCTGGCGATGACCGGATGGACGCCGCGTTCGCCGAGGTGCGGCGTCGTCATCATCGCCCGCAGCGTCGTCTCGATCGGGCGCCGCGGATCGGAGAGGAAATTCGCGACGCCGGCGAGCGTCTTGTCGGGCTCGGCGTAGAGCACGTGCAGGATCGCGCCGACCAGCAGGGAGTGGCTCGTCTTCTCCCAGTGGTTCCGCCGTTCGAGCGCGCCCTCGGGATCGACCAGGACGTCGGCGATGTTCTGAACGTCGCGGACCTCCCATTCGCCCTTGCGGACCTCGAGCAGCGGATTGTAGGCGGCGCTCGCCGCGTTGGTCGGGTCGAACAGCAGCACGCGGCCAAACCGGCGCGCGCCAGCCGGCGGTCAGGGTCCAGTTCTCGCCCTTGATGTCGTGGACGATCGCCGAGCCGGACCAGGTCAGCAGCGTCGGGACGACAAGGCCGACGCCCTTGCCGGACCGGGTCGGCGCGAAGCACAGCACATGCTCGGGGCCGTCGTGGCGCAGATAATCGTCGCGCCACCGGCCGAGCAGCACGCCGTCATGGCCGAGCAGGCCGGCCTCGCGGACTTCCCGGGTTTCCGCCCACCGGGCCGAGCCATAGGTGGTGACGCGCTTCGCCTCCCGGGCGCGCCACACCGACATGGCGATCGCCACGACGACCGCGGCGATCCCGCCGGACGCGGCGATGTACGCGCCCTCTTCGAAAATGTCCCGCGCGTAGGCATCGTAGGCGAACCACCACCAGAAGAAGGCCCGCGGACGGTAGACCGGCCAGCCGAGCAACTCGAACCAGGGGCGGCCCAGCTGGGGCTGGAACGCAAGACGCCATGCGACCCACTCCGTCGCCCCCCAGAGGAAGGCGAGCACGACGACGCTGACGAGGAGGACCTGGCCCCAGAGGATCTTGGTCGCGTTCATGGCGACGGAGGATCAGGGCCGCTGTGGCGCCGACTGCAAGCGGCGAGCAAACTCGTTTGGCGTCCGGGATGCTGTGGCGCGCAAATGGGATCGTGCTGAAACGCTCACGATTTGTTTGCCGTCACGCAGCATCGAATCAGTGACACCGGTGTGCCATTAGTTCTGCCGATCGCCCGGGCTGCGGGTTGAATAGGTTCGCTCAAGTCTTCTTCATCGACGAGCACAACCAAAGCACCACCCTGCGCAACCCGGGGTTATCTGGGGTCCCCCGTGAAGGGGCGGTTCAGACCGAAACAAGCAAAAAGCTACTTGCTTACGCAATGACCGACGTATTCCGACCCAGGACACTCCTCGGTCGAGCTAAGGCAGCAGCCGTCGTTCCAATCATATTCCTCACTTCGTCCTCCGCAGGACTTATATAAGTACTTCATTTCCCCAATCTTCGTGCATGTCGATTGACGAAGTACCTGCGTCCCGTCGACCATAATATGGCAAACGTTTGGTCGATTTGCTCCCTCAGGATCACCACAATCCTGTTCCTGAGCGCGCAAAGTTTCAGCAGTCCATAATAAGCCGGCGAATATAAACAAACGCAGTCCTAATAGTCGCACGAGAAGCGTCCTTTTCAGTTCGTCGGTTGGTCCAGGATTACATGTTACAGACTTATACTCGGCGAAATTGGCGTTTATCTCGCTTTGCCGATCTAATTACGACTAAATTCTCAGCTCTCAGGTCTAAAAATCATCGGGCGTGGTCCGCTAAAACCATACTACTGTTTGTATGAGCTCTCAAATACACGGAACAACGACAACTCGGAGTAATTATTTGCAAGGGTGACCATGGCAGGGATCATGATAGGGGGGCGGACCCACCGGTGGTTCCGGTGCTGGCAACTGACGAGGAGGAGGGGGTGTCCCCGCCGGAGGAGTCAAATATTGAGGGTCAAGATTCAGTCTAACGGTGCTAACGATATTAACCAATTGTTCCGCCGTCATGCATAACGGGTGCTTTGTCGCTTTTTTACAAAATGAATCGCTGATCGGGAGCAACCGATTACGAAGAATCCAGCCTCTTAATTCCGCGTCTGCGTACTTAACGAGTTCATCGGGACTCGGGGATCCAGCAGGTGCACCTGCACTTTTGACACCGCCCTTTAGGCTCTTATCGTCATTGTAATCCAAAGACCAAAGGCTAGACAACTCGACTTTGCTAATTGGCTTCGATGCTAGCCAAACATAGTATATACAATAATCCCCACATGTTGGCTTGCTATATTCCGCGCCGAGCGCGTCCGCCGCTTTGTGGGAAATTAAACTCTGTAGGGACTGGAGAAGTGCATTTTTGGGCGAACCACGATAGGTAGCGGCCGAACCCGCGATAATTGCGATTAACGTGTCCGCGTCGGTAGGGGTGACTGAAAGTTGTTCCAATACGGCGCTTGAATTCTCAGCTTCATCGCATTTACCCTGTCGGTAGCAGACATACAAAGCGGTGTCCAAAAGGTGCGACGCATTCCATATCCACGATTGAGTATCGTATATATCTTGCCAGCCGTTAGGCGCGAAAGTCGATACATAAAAGTTATCCGGACTCAAAACAACATCATCATACTGTTTGAAGAGATCACTCAGACGCCAATAGTGATTTGCCAAGGTGTTTAGATACGAATTAGCTGGTAGGTATTTATCTGTTTTGATGGCACTTTCTATCTGAGAATAACTGAGCAAATAGATTTCATACGGAATGGCGGAAAACGTCAACTCAGTTCCAAATTTTGAAAATTTTTCGATAAATTCATCTACAGTTTTTGGATTGGTTGCACCCGGAGTATAACCTGACTGGAACCATTTATATTCAAATGAACTGGCCTTTGTTTGTTCATTATAAATCGCAGTTACTGCAACGTTCACTTGAGCGCCAAAACCGCCTCCGCCAACAGAAGTTGCTAAAGCCTGCTTCGCGTTTCGGTCTGTCATCTTGAATGTTAGGAATCCGTCAAGCTCGCCACCCTTCCTTAAGCCAATTACGAATGCATCACCACATCGTAAGCGAAATCGCTCATACGCTTCTTTTTGCTGCTCATCTAAAGATTTTCCGCTCTTTGCCGCGTCAGTGGTGTCCAGTTGCAGGAGAGCTTTTGCATCGTTGTTCAGAATCAACTTTCCAGAGCGAACGGAATTTCCATCCTCGGCGTCAGGCACCATCATTATGACTTCTCGATCAAGTTTTACCTTCGCAAGCACATTGAGTGCATCTGAGTCGACGCTCAGCGATTTTGCAAAGCTGAAATTTGCTGATGCCGAGGCACCGAACCCTGAGTAACTTGCGCTTGCGTCAATATTAAGAGAGTCAAACAATTGCTCATGGTCATCGATCCTAGTAAAATCGATTGTCGTTGCTGCTGCAGCGGTATCGGTCAATACCTTTCCATCAATGCAAAATCCTGAAGCCTTTCGGTTTAGAAACAAGTCCCAACCTTGACCAACCATAATGCCTTCGCGAGGATAGGGGCGAGAAGTAATTGTACGATCATCGATGCTGGCAAAAAAGTTAGTGGATCGAATCTAACGCCTGATGCCCTCGTCTGACGGCGGCGATGATTTTGTCGGGGTCGGCGACCCATTGGAACGGCTTCGAGTGGGTGTTGTGATCTTCGAGGAAGCGGTTGATGGCGGCCTGGAGGTCTGTGACGGATCGGAAGACGCCGCGCTTGAGGCGGCGCTTGGTCAGGATCGCGAAGAAGCCCTCGACGGCGTTGAGCCAGGAGGCCGAAGTCGGGGTGAAGTGGAATGTCCAGCGGGGATGGCGCGCCAGCCACCGCCGCACGACCGGATGCTTGTGGGCGGCGTAGTTGTCGAGGACCGCATGGATTGTCTTGCCGGCGGGGACCTCACGCTCGACGGCGTTGAGAAAGCGGGTGAACTCCTGATGCCGGTGGCGCTGCATATTGCGGCCGATGACGGTTCCGTCGAGCACGTTCATCGCGGCGAACAGGGTTGTCGTCCCGTTCCGCTTGTAGTCGTGGGTCATCGTCCCGGCGCGGCCCTTCTTGAGCGGCAGGCCGGGCTGGGTGCGGTCGAGCGCCTGGATCTGGCTCTTTTCGTCGACGCTGAGCACGACCGCGTGCGCCGGGGGATCGACATACAGCCCGACGATGTCGCGCAGCTTGTCGACGAACGCGGGGTCCTTGGACAGCTTGAACTGCCGGACGCGATGCGGCTGGAGCCCGTGAGCCCGCCAGATGCGCTGCACGGAGCTGACGCTGACGCCAGCCGCCCCGGCCATTGCCGCCCCGGTCCAATGCGTCGCCTCGTGCGGCGGCGCCTCCATGGTCAGCGCCACGACACGCTCGGCGACCGAGGGATCGAGCTTCGGGATGCGCGAAGGCCGCGTTTTGTCGCGCAGAAGTCCGTCCACGCCTTCGGCGGCGAAACGCTCTTGCCAGCGCCAGACGCAGGTCTTGGACTTGCCCGTCTCGCACATGATCGCGTTCGTCCCGGCGCCCCTGGCGCTCAGCAATACGATCTGCGCCCGCCAGACATGCTTCTGCGGCGCGTTGCGGTCTTTGACCAGAGCGAGGAGCCGATCAAGGTCGGCGGGCGTGACGGATATGGAAATGCCAGGGCGCATGCCGCAGACTCGCACGCCGCAACTCAGTCGGGAATCCCCTCGGATTCAAATGTCAGACGCGATCCATTAGCGTCTTCATGGCTGACAGGCGCTGAAAGTGCGCTCGTTCCAGTATTCAATTTTAATACAAAAATACACAAGACGACCAAAATGGGACCTTTGAGGGTCATCATTGCAAACTCCTGACTTCGCTCCCTATAGGAAGCCGCGCCGTTTCCTCCGACATATCCTTGACCGTCTGCCTAGAGCTTGACTGCCGTTGGTAGCACGGATGGCAATTCAAACAAGCGCAATAAAGTACTGTATTAATATGTACAAAGGCTAAAGCCAGATCTATTTGAGACGCCCCCTTCAGAAGGTGCACCGCAACTCGCCCGGGGCGTTCGCCGATTACGTCCGCTTCTCGCGCTCTCTATAATGCGATATGGGCCGTTGGCTGCGACGCCGAGGAACGACCACTCTTTGCGCAGTCCCGCCGTCCCCAACTCGCCCCTCTGAAAGCGAACAGGTGGTGCATCTATGGCGTTCGGGTTCCGGCGGGTTTCCGACTTGGGCGTGACAAGGCTATGCGCCGCGGCCGGCTTCGTCGGCGAGCCGGCGAAGCGCTTCGTGAACCTTGATGAGCGCGAGCGTGTCGCGATGACAGTAAGCGAGCAGCGCCCGCCGCGTTGCCTCCCTTTCGTTCGCGCTCTCCATCGCGCCGCTCGCGATCATCAGGAAAGCTGACGCTGCGGCGATCCTGTCGGCGACGCCTTCGAGATCGTCGTAAGTGAAATCCGGGCACAGCGCCGGCCCGACCGTCTTGATCGAGAAGCTGAAATCGAAGGCGGAGAGATAGACGGCCCGTCGCACGAGCGGCAGAAGATCGGCGAGCCGGCCGATCACCGCGTCGAGGGCGCGGACGCAGGTCCGGGAAGATCTCGGCGAACGCGTACAGTTGCGTGCGCTCATAGGCCGAGTAGACGATGATCGGCGTGTTCGAAGCCGCCAGCGCCTCCACCAGGCTTTCGGCGAACTACCGTCGTGGGTCGCAGTCGCCGTCGGCGAGGAACTCGCGGTGCCCGAGGCGCCCGCAGGCGTCGAGTTCGTGCAGCGACCACTGGAACGGCGAGCGCCTGATAGGGCCGCGTGCCCTCGTAGAGCGGGATCGGCGGCGACATCGCCTCGAAGTCCAGATAGATGGCCGGCGGACCGAAAGGTTCGAGCTGTCGCCTGAGATCATCGGCGACCCAGGGCCTTCCGCTCACGATCGCCTCGCGCATGACGGCCTGCTTGCCGGTCAGCGGAAAGTCGGCGGGGATCGCCGACACCGCCTCGATCCCCATCTCCCTCAGGCGGACTGCGCCGTCTTCGGACAGTCGAGGCAGACGGAGAATCCAGTCGGCCGGCTTGTCGCCGGCGCAGCGATCCCAGTACGGGCATTCGTAAGGGGCGCTGCACTGACGGCCGGGTTCGGCGGCTGGGATGTCTTCGCGCGCAAGGGTCTCGCGCATCGTCGACAGACGGGCCGGAATGTCGGAGATCCTCGCCTCGACTTCCTCGAGGACGTCAGCGCGCGTGAAATAGGCGGGCCAGTCGACTCCCTCCGGGCCGCGCACGTAGGCCGAATTCACGTGGATGACCTCGACGGACCGGAGCGAGACGCCTGTGCCGCGAACGATCCAGGCCTGGAGCGCGACGTCGTCAAGGTGTGGGTCCTTCACCGAGGCGCTGCTCTTGACCTCCCTCAACCCCCAGGCTCCATCCGGCAGACGTTCGAGGGAATCTATCCGGACGCGCACGCCGTCATGTTGAAAAGCCGCCTCGAAGATCGCCGGCGCACCTTGGGCCATCAGGGCGGCGGTTCGGGCAGTCGCCGCCAAGTGCTCCCACGGGGGTTCGTCGATCAGCAACCCGCCGGGAAAGAGACGATGAGCCTCGATCCCGATCCTTTGGCCGAAGTCGAGCGGCGATCCTGGTTCGAGCGGCACGTACGGCTGGGGCTCATGGACCGTGAGCCAAAGCCGGCGCGGGCACTGCAAGCCCGCCATGTAACGCGACTTCGTGAGGTATTGGACGGTCAAACGGGGGCTCCAAATGTTCGCTGCCCGCCGACAGAATGGGCGCTGCGTACTCACGATGCAACGCGCATCACCGGCGGCGGCGTGTGAGCGCCGATCTTCGGCGGAACGGAGGGCTGTCAGAACCCCATCTTGATGGCCCTGCCCTCGGGCTTCGCCGCCGCCTCGTCCTCCAGCCACTGCGCGAGCCGGCGCGGGTCGGTCTCTCCGAGCGCTTCGGCTTTGCGCGCGACGACGGCGAAGTCTCCGGGGGTCAGCGTCTCGAGCTGAAGGAGCGATGCAGGCGGGCTGGCTTTGAAGGATTTGCGGAAGGCCGCGGCGACCTGTCCGGCGTCCATCGGGAGGAAGCGCACCTTGAACAGGAAGCGCCGCGCCGTTGCAGGGTCGAGCAGGTCGGCGGCGTTGGTGGTGCAGGCGAAGGGGAGCGGGTGGCGCTCCATCCAGGTCAGCATCTCGTTGACCTGGGTGACCTCCCAGGAGTGACGGGCGAGGGCGCGGTCGCGCAGCAGGGAATCCGCCTCGTCGAGGATCAGGAAGGCGCCGGCGTCCGCCGCCTCCTGGAAGGCGGCGGCGATCGCTTTCTCGGAATCCCCGACATAGTTCGAGACCAGGTCCGAGTAGCGCTTCTCGATCGCCTCGAGGCCGAGCTCGGCGGCGAGATGGCGGGCGTAGGCCGACTTGCCGGTGCCCGGGGGACCGTAGAGACAGAAAGACAGGGCCTTCGAGGGCGCGTTCCGGATCCGGGCCGTCAACGCGGCGAGGTCGACATCCGCCTTGCAGAGCGAAAGGTCGAAGCCGATCGGTGAGGCGGACTGCGCGACCTCCCCTTGTCCCATCGCCCTCAGGCTGCCGCTGAGGATCGCGAGCGCCTCTTCGCCCGCGCCACGGATGCGGCCGGCGGAGCGAATTGCATTCTCGATGAGGGCGGGCGCCGCGGGCAAGCTCGCGAGGCGGGCGACGGTGGACGCCTCCAGCCCGACCTTCTCGCGGCGGGCGATCCGCTCCACGATCTTGCGGCGGACGGCCTCGGTCGGCTGCGGAAACCGGACGACGAAGTTCATGCGCCGCAACACCGCCGGCCCGAGGCGATCGACGTCGTTGACGATCCAGATCGTCGGCGCCCGAACGCGTTCGACGATCCGGTGCATGAAAACCTTGCTGCCTTGGCGGGTCGAGGCGTTGTCCTCGTCGACGCCTGCGAACAGGTCGTCGGCCTCGTCCACGGCGACGATCATGGCTTCGCTCGTCGCGCCGATGGCGTTGGCGATGGTGAGCGCGGCGATGCGCTCCTGGCGCTTCGGCTCGGTTCCCCGGCCGTTGTCCTCGCCGACGAAATAGACGGGGCAGCCCAGGTGCGCCCCGAGCGTCTTGACGAACTCGCTCTTCCCCGTGCCGGCGCGCCGTAGAGCAGGACGTTGGCGGCGCCGGTCGCGGCCGTCGCCCCGGATGAGGCCAGGCGCGCGGCGAGATCGCGCGCGCCTCCCAGATGGGCGAAGTCTTCCCAGGCCAGCGTCGCGGCGACGGGCTTGCCGAGCAGCAGATTGCGCATCTGCGTCTGGGAGGCGCGGCGGGCGGCGAGCAGCGTCTCGGTGAGGCCGGAGATACGGACGTTGCCGCAATTGTCGCAGTCGAGGAGTCCAAGGCGGACGAGGAGCCCTTCGTCCGACACCTCGCGCGGCGGCACGGTCGCGCCGAACAGATGGCGCAGTTCGTTGTGGTCGTAGGCGGTCGAGCGGTAGTCGTGGGCGTTGACGGTCGCGACCAGTTTCTCGACGTTCGGCGATCGCGCGACGCGTGCGACGAGGCCGAGCAGGAGGCGCTGCGTGGCGTCGAGGCTGCAGGCGTCGCCGAGCCAGTCGAGCCGCGCCTGCAGCGGCGATGGGTCCGGCGCGGGCGCGTTCGCGGCCGCGATGGTGGCCGACCGCCATTGCCGCAGGCGGGCCGCCGGCCAGGTCCGCTTGTCCTCATCGCCGCTCGCTTCGTTGACGAAGATCTCGACATTGCCGTCGAACGTCATGACGGGAAAGGACGCACCGCGTCGCCGCGCATGGATCCGCTTGAGGAAGGCGGCGTGCAACGGCCCCCCCGTCGCGCGGCTTCGACCGAAGCGCGTTGGCGAGGTAGCGCTGGAGAAAATCCAGCGTTCGTAAGGATGCATTTCTGATCAGCCCGGTTGACAGAATGAACCCATGCGCCTCTGCTGCGCCAGATTTGGTCGCAGGTTCTAAAGGGGCGTCGGATGAGAGGTGAGAAGCTGGCAGAGTTGATCCGGCTGGCTTTGGAGCTGTCCGCGAGCGCCGAGGGCCTGACTCTCGACGAGATCGCGACGTTCCTGAACGTCAGCCGACGGACAGCGGAGCGGCAGCG
>CAWANA010000004.1:0-135038 GCA_963783275.1 uncultured Alphaproteobacteria bacterium
AACGCATCGCGACAAAATGCGCACAGTCGGTCTCCCTTTGGCGACGTCTTACGGCCCCACGCCCTTGAGGGGCCGGGGCTCCGCCGCATGGCCCGCCATCATCAGGCCAAGCTCCTCGAGGCGGGCCCGGTCCGGAGGCAGCTCGCCGACGAGCCGACCCTCGTACATGACGAGGATGCGGTCGCAGAGAGCGAAAAGCTCTTCGAGCTCGGTCGATATCAGGAGGATGGCGACGCCCTTTTCGCGCTCGCCGAGCACAGCTTGCATGACGAGCTCCGTCGCGCCGATGTCGATGCCGCGAGTAAGCTGGTTGACCAGCAGGAACTCGGGGTTGCGCGCCAGCTCCCTGGCCACGACGAACTTCTGCTGGTTGCCGCCCGAGAGGCTCTGAATCGGCGTTCGGACGCTCGCCGCGCGCACGCGAAACTGCTTCACGAGTTCGCGGGTGTGGCGCTCGATCGCTATGAAGTCGAGAAATCCCGCCCTGGCGAAAGGCCTCCGGGCGTATCGCTCGAGGATGGCGTTTTCGGTCAGCGGCAGCGGCAGCACGACGCCGTAGAGGTGCCGATCCTCTGGAATATGGGCCATCGGGCGATGACTGATCGCGCGGGCGGACAGGCCGGCGATGTCCTCGCCGTTCAGCCAGATCGATCCGCTCGTGCGGGGAACGAGCCCGGAGAGCGCGAGCGCAAGCTCGCTCTGTCCGTTGCCCGAAACGCCGGCGACGCCGACAATCTCGCCGGCGCGCACCTCGAGCGAGACGCCCTTGACCGCGGGCAATCCGAGCGTGTCGCGGCAATGCAGGTTTTCGACGGAAAGCACGACCCGTCCCGGCGCCCTGCCGCGCGCGGGCAGGTCCATCAGCACATCGCGGCCGACCATCTCGCGCGCCAGCTCACGGGGATTGGTGGACGACGTCTCGGCGGTGAAAACGACTCGCCCGTCGCGCATCACGCTGACGCGGTCGCTCACGCGCTTCACTTCATCGAGCTTGTGCGAGATGAAGATGACGGTCTTGCCGTCGGCGACAAGGCCGCGAAGGAGTTCGAGCAGGCGGTCGGTCTCGCCGGGCGTGAGCACCGCCGTCGGCTCGTCAAGAACGAGCAGATTGACGCCCTGATAGAGAATCTTGAGGATCTCGACACGCTGCCGCTCCCCCACCGAGAGGTCGCTCACACGTGCTTCCGGCCGGACGTCGAGGCCGTAACGTCGGCTGAGCTCCGCAATCCGCCGCGCGACGTCCTTCATGCGCGTGAGCACCCGCATCGGCGAGCCGCGCCCCAAAACGTAGTTCTCGGCGACGGTCAGATTGGAAACGAGCATGAAATGCTGATGCACCATGCCGATCCCCTGGCGCATCGCTTCCAGCGGCGATCCGAGCCTGAGCGGCGCGCCCTCGAACGTGATCCGCCCCTCGTCGGGCGTCAGCATGCCGCACAGAATGTTCATCAGCACGCTCTTGCCTGCGCCGTTTTCACCGAGCAGCGCGTGGATCTCGCTCCTGCGCACCTCCAGGTCGACCCCGGCGTTGGCGACGACCGGGCCGAAGCGCTTCAGTATCCCTTCCATGCGCAGGATCGGTTCGGGCGTCACGGCGACCGCCTTCATGCCTTGCTGTAGGGCGTGCCGAGCACGCTCGGCGCGTCCCGGCGATTACGGACGAACATCATCGCTACGAGCGTCATCAGATAAGGGAGGGCCTGCAGGGCCTGATAGGGAATCTTGAGTTCCGGATCGGCCTGCAACTGGAGTTGCAGAGCATAGAAGGCGCCAAAAAGCAGCGAGACGAAAAAAGCTCCGATCGGCGACCAGCGGGCGAACACGACCACGGAGAGGGCGATGAAGCCGCGCCCCGACGTCATGTTTTCGACGAACTGATTGGCATGGGCCAACGTGAGGTAGCCGCCGGCGAGTCCGGCGAGCGCCCCGCCGATCAGGACGGCGGAATAGCGGTAGCCGGCGACGCTCTTGCCGGCGACGTCGACGGCGGTCGGGTGCTCGCCGACCGCCCGAATCGTAAGTCCGTAGGACGTGCGGAAGAGCAGGAAGCGCGCGGCGAGCACGACGGGAATCGTCAGATAGACGAGCAGGTTCTGCTCGAACAGCGCCGGACCGAGATAGGGAATGTCTCTGAGGTAGGGAATTTGGATCGCCGGCGCGATGTCGACGCCCCTGCCGGTCGAGACAAAATAGGTTCGAAAGAGAAAGGATGTGACGCCAAGGCCGAGAAGATTGAGCGCCGCTCCGACGACGATCTGGTTGGCCTTGATCGATATGGCGAAGATGGCGAAGACGAACGCAGCGGCGGAGCCTGCGAGGATCGCGACGGCGAAGGCGAGCGGAAGACTGGCGGTCGCAGAAGCCGCCGCGAAGCCAAAGAAGGCGCCGATGAGCATCATGCCTTCGACGCCGATATTCAGAACTCCCGAACGCTCGCAGATCGCTTCGCCTGTGGCCGCGAAAACGAGCGGCGTCGAGAGGCGCCAGGCGGCGCCGAGCGTCGTCGAGAGAAAGGCGAACGTCTCTGGCGCGCCCACGGCTTCTAAACCGCCGCGCCCGCGGCGCGGTGGCGCAGCGCCGAGAAGGCGACGACGGAGAGGATGACGAGTCCCTGGATGATGAAGACGAGGACCTGAGGCACTTGCGCCGAAATCTGCATGACCTCTGAACCCGACCGCAGGGCGGCGAAGAGGATGCCTGTCGCGACGGCGGCGAGCGGATTGTTGTTGGCGAGCAGGGCGACTGCGATGCCCTCGAAGCCGTACCCGGGCGAGATGTCCTGGTAAAGGCGGTAGTTGACGCCGTCGATCTCGATAGCGCCGGCAAGGCCCGCAAGGCCGCCGCTGATCGCGATCGCCAGAAGGATGTTTCTCGAGACGTCGATGCCGGCATAGGCCGCAGCGCGCGGATTGAGGCCGACGACCCGCACTGCGTAGCCGGCGCTGGTGCGGAACAGGAAAACGTAGACGACGATTGCGACCGCGACCGCGACGAGGATGCCAATGTGAAGAC
Source organism: uncultured Alphaproteobacteria bacterium (assembly GCA_963783275.1). Taxonomy (GTDB): domain Bacteria; phylum Pseudomonadota; class Alphaproteobacteria; order Rhizobiales; family Beijerinckiaceae; genus Roseiarcus. The sequence continues at coordinate 3,013 of CAWANA010000004.1, forward strand.
GGGTCGGAGGCAAAAGTCGAGGCAGCCAGATTTCGCGCGCGAGTTTCGCCGTCTGCGGATAGGGGACGGCGGGATCTTTCATCGGGCCGGTGACGAGATAGCTCGTCCCGATGATCGCGATGTAATTGAGCATGATTGTCGTAACGACCTCGCTCGCGCGGAAATAGATCTTCATCAGGCCGGCGATCGCCGCCCATAGCGCGCCAGCGGCGGCGCCCGCCACGAGGATCAGGGCGATGTGAAGGGGCGCCGGCAGGCCGCCGAAGTCGACGCCGCAGGCCGTGGCCGCCGAGGCGCCGGCGTAAAGCTGACCTTCGGCGCCGATGTTCCAGATACTGCAGCGGAAGGCGACGCAGAGCCCGACCCCGATGAGGATCAAGGGCGTCGCCTTCAGGAGCACCTCGGCTACGGAGCGCTTGTCCTGGAAGGCTCCGAGCACCATGAAGTTCACGACGTCGGACGCCGCGAAACCGTTGATGCGGAGGATAAGCGCGCTCACGGCCAGCGCGAGTACGACGGCTGCGATCGGCGGCCCGACGGCAAGGCCGACACGGCTCGCGAGCCTCGTTGCAAAGGGGGAAGCGAGAAAGATGTCCTTCAATCCGCTTCCCCGCCGCCGCGCCACAAGCTTTGGGGAGTTCGTCACTTGTCGAGCGTCTTGATCTCGCCGGAGACGATCTTCGCCTTCACGCCATCGACATAGGTGCGCACGTCCTCGGGTACGGAGCGCTTCGCCTTGTCGTTGTAATAGAACTTCATCACGTCGGCGTCCTTGAGGCCGAAGGCGACGTTGCTCGCAGGCAGAGATGAGCCGTCCTTGATTCCGCTGACGATTCGCTCGACGCCGGTCGCGTAGTCGGCGAGATAGGTGCCGAGTACGTTTTCGGGGGCGCTCGACGTGATATCGGTGAAGACGCCGAAGGTGGCGATGTTCGGCCCCCCCTCGCGGGCAGCCTGAATGACGCCCATGCCGGCGGCGTCGGCGTCGGGAATCACGAAATCCGCGCCCTTGGCGATCATGTTGACCGCGGCTTCCTTGGCCGCTGTGAGGTCCTCGAAATTGCCGACATAGACGGAGCTCACGGGCATGTCCGGCTTGGTGTCCTTGACGCCCTTCATGAAGCCCTCGAGCGCCTCCTTGATCGGGGGAATCTCCATCCCGCCGACCAGCCCGGCGGACTTGCCCATCTTCGCGGCGATGACGCCCATCAGATAGAAGGGCTGGCTGGAGTCGGTGTTGAGCCCGATCACCTTGCCCTTGTGGATGCTGCTCGACGAAATCAGAAACCAGACGTCGGGATAGTCCTCGGCGACCGTCAGCGCCGCGTCCTGGAATTCGAAGCCGTGTCCCATGACGACATTGTAGCCCTGCGCGGCGTAGTCGCGGAACGCCTTCTCAAAGGAGGCCGGATTTTGCTGAAGCTCGACGTAGCTGACCTTGGCGCCGAGTTGCTTCTCGACCTGCTTCAGCGCGTTGTACGCAATGCGGTTCCAACCCTCGTCGGCGACGCTGCCGGGCACGAGCAGGCCCATCTTGAACTGATCCGCCGCCCTCGCCGGCGTCATGGCGAGAACGCCGGCGGCGCCAAGGATGGCAAGGCATTGTCTGCGGTCTATTGTCATGACTACCCTCCTGCTTGCTTGGCCTGTCGCCCTTGGATCGCTCAGCGATTTGGCGCCGGGCCGGTTCGTCCTCAAAGGTCCGTCGCCAGGCGCCCCTCCGCCGTGATCGGCCTGCCCCTCGCGAGAACAATCATTCTGTCGGGCCCGCCGGCAATAAGCCGTTCAGCGTCCTCGCAATCCGTGATCAGCAAGTCGGCGCGCGCGCCAGCCTTGATGCCGTAATCCGCGCCGAGGCCCATCAATCCGGCGGGAACGTGGGTCGCCATGCCGTAGGCGATCGGAAGCTCGCTGGCGTGCAAGTGGCCGGCGAGCAGCGTCCAGCGCGCAATCTCCAGCATGTCGCCGGAACCCGTCGGGATGAAGGGATCCTGGATGTTGTCGGAAGCGGCGGCGATCTTGACGCCGGCCCGCGCGAGCGGCGCGACGCGGGTAAGCCCGCGCGGCGGCAGCAGGTCCTGTCCGCGTCCCTGGATATAGAGATTGGCCGCCGGCAGCGTAACGACGCCGAGGTCGAGTTCCAGGATCTGATCGAGAATGCGCTCAAACTCGTCGTCCGGAAGAGCGCTCAGAACCGAGCAGTGGCTGAGCACGACGCGGCCCTTCATGCCGAATTTTCGGACGCGTTGGAGCACGAAGTCGAAACGCTGCCGCCCCGCGTCGAGGTGCTCGTCCATGTGCAGGTCGATCGGCTTGCCGTGACGGACCGCCGCCGAGAAGATGAGGTCGAGATAACGGTCGGGATCCTCGGCGACGGCGACCGTGCCGCCAAGCGCGTCGGCCTTCGCGGCGGCTGCGTCGATGTTGGCCGCAAGCCAATCGTAATCCTGCCGCGGGTGCGGAATCATGAAGGCCACGCATTGCAGCGTCAGCCGATCGGCCCATTGCGCGCGCAGGCCGGCCAGAACGTCGATGCCGACGAACCCCGCGTCCTTGTCGACGTTGACGTGGGTGCGGATGGCGGTTGCGCCTCGCGTAAGGCAACGCGTCATGGTTGTCTCGGCGCGCGCGGCGAGGTTGCCCGGCGTGACGCCGCGGGCGAACGCGGCGAAGGCGTCGCGAGCGCCCTGCAACGTACCCGACGGATTGGAGGCCAATTTAAGCGTCTGGGTTTTGTCGAGGTGCTGATGCGCGTCGACGAGCGCCGGCGAGACGGTCAGACCGGACAGGTCGAGACGCGGGCGGTCCGACCGCGCGTCGAGAGCGCCGACGGCTTCAATGCGGCCATCGCCGCCGACCAGAATATCCGCTTTTTCCGCTTCGCCACGTACGCCGAGGAGCGCAGTCGCGCCGGCCAGGATATACCCTTTTCGCGCTCGGCTGAGATTCCGGAGCAGGCTGTCCCACTGTCTCAATTGCGCGTCCTACATTCGTGCTCGTCCAGTTAATCACCGACTCCTTGCTTGCACAAATCGATTATCCACAATATCTGCTGCCGCTCTCAGACAACGACGGGCTGCCTAAAAAAGATGCCGGCGCCGGTATTCGGCGCCGAGAATGCAGTCAGGCAAAGTCGCCGAAGGTGCAAAAAGAATGGACCCGCCTCGCCCCGCCTGTCCGACGCCACTGCCGACGCGCGCGCCGGAGAGATGGGACGGGCGCCGCGCGCGTTTGACCGGCGCCTTTTTGGAATGCGCCGACCCCCGGAGGAATTTGCGAGATCGAGGGCGTCGTGCGCGCTGAACCCGGTATGGATGACAAACTTTGCGCGCAGAGCTGTTTCTTGATGGGTCTTGGTATTGAAATCAGCCATGCATTCATGGCGCAGATCGCCGGAAAGCGACTGAGGACCAAGAGGCGCGTGCTCAACGGGCTTCTTTGCCGCCCTCCGCGACCCGCGGCCCTCGGGGATTGCGCCGCGCCTCGAGGCTTGGTCGTGAGACCGTTTGAGCACCATGCGCCAGCTACGCTCGCCGAGGCGGCGCGGCTCCTCACCGAACTCGAAGGCGCGAGCCTGTTTGCCGGAGGCACCGACCTCTTCGTCGAAATCCGCGAAGGTTTGCGGTCCTGCGCTCATGTGATCAACCTCAATCACATCGGCGGCCTCTCCGGGCTGACTTTCGACCCTGTCGATGGACTGCATATCGGGGCGCTCGTCACGGTTCGCGAAATCGAGACCGCGCCTTTTGTACGGGCGCACTATCCAGACCTCGCTGCGGCCGCGCGGTCGCTGGGCTCGATCCAGGTGCGCAATCGCGCAACTGTCGTGGGGAACATCTGCCGCGCGTCGCCTTCGGCGGACTGTTCGCCGCCGCTGGTCGCCGGCGGCGCGACCGTCGTCATCCATGGGATTTCCGGCGAGCGCCGGATCAACATCGAGGATTTCTTTGTCGGCCCCGGCAAGACGGCTTTACAGCCTGGAGAGATCGTCACTCGGGTCGAGTTGCCGCCGCCCTATCCGGGCGGCGGTCGATGCTATCTGAAGCTCGGCCGTCGAAACGCCATGGAACTGGCGACCGTCGGCGTCTCCGTAAACCTGCGCCTGGACGGCGAGCGCTGCGCCGATGTCAGGATTGCCCTCGGGGCGGTCGCCCCCAGGCCAATTCGCGCGCGCGGCGCGGAAGCCGTGTTGAAAGGCCGGTTGCTGACGGCGGAAGCGCTCGCCGAGGCGGCCTCGGCGGCGATGGCGGAATGCGCGCCGATCGGCAACGTCCGCGCCTCTGCCGACTATCGCCGGGAGATGGTCGGCGTGCTGACGCGGCGCGCCATCGAAAGCGCGAGGGAGGCGATCCGATGACCGCAACCGTGACGCTCATCGTCAATGGCGAAGACTACACGATCACAGTTCCGCCCTATCGAACTCTGCTCGATGCTCTGCGCAATGATTGCGGCTTGACCGGCGCGAAGAAGGGCTGCGAAGTCGGCGACTGCGGCAGTTGCACCGTCATCCTCGACGGCAAGCCGGTCAACGCGTGCCTCGTTCTCGCAATCGAAGCCGACGGCGCCAGGATCCGGACGGTCGAGGGGCTCCAGAGGGCGCCCGGGCAGCCGAATTTGCTGCAGGAAAACTTCATGACCCACGGCGCCGCGCAATGCGGCTTCTGCACGCCCGGCGTTCTCGTCATGGCGCAGGCGCTGCTCGACGAGAATCCGAACCCGAGCGAAGAGGAGATCCGCTTCGCGCTCGCCGGCAACATCTGCCGCTGCACCGGCTACACCAAAATCATCGCCGCCATCCGCGCGACCGCCGAGGACATGAAACGGGAGAACGCCTCGTGAGCCCGCCGCCCGTGAAGGCGGACGAGCGTCGGCTGTCGATCGTGGGCCAGAGCGTCAGGCGCGCCGACACGCTCGAGAAAGTGACGGGCGCGGCGAAGTTCGTCGGCGACATGGCCTTTCCCGGCCTCCTGCACGGCAAGATCAAACGCGCCTCCATTGCGCACGCCCGAATCGCGCACATCGACGTCTCTCGCGGGATCGCCCTGCCTGGGGTCAGGGCCGTGTTGACCCACGCCAGCGTGCCGCGCGTTCTTCATTACGGGTCGCCGCATCCGCGCTCGGCCTCGGTGACCAAGGACCAGTTCATCCTCGATGATCGCGTGCGCTATTGGGGCGAGGGCGTCGCGGCGGTCGCCGCCTCGAGCGAAGAGATCGCGGAGGAAGCGCTTGACCTCATTGCCGTCGACTACGATCCGCTGCCGGCCGTCTTTACGCTCGAGGACGCGATGGCCGAGGGCGCGCCGCAATTGCACGGCAACGGGCTCTCCGGCAACGACGTGCTGCCCCCGGTCGTCGTCACCCGCGGCGATGTGCAGAAAGGTTTCGCCGAAGCCGATTTCGTTCTCGAGGGCGAATACGGGCTCGGGCGACCGACGCCGTGCTATATGGAGCCGAACATCTGCGTCTGCAGTTGGGATCTCAATGGGAAGCTGACGATCTGGACCTCGACGCAATCGGCCTTCATGGTGCGGGGAACGCTGGCCGAAGTGCTTGGCCTGCCGCTCAACAAGGTGCGGGTGCTCGTCGATCATATGGGCGGCGGCTTCGGCGCCAAGCAGGACATCTTCCAGCATGAAATCCTGTGCGCGCTGCTCGCGCAGCGCGCCGGCCGGCCGGTGCGCATGGAATATTCGCGTAAGGAGACGTTTCTCGGCGGGCGCACGCGGCATCCGGGCCGAATCTGGCTTAAACAGGGCTTCAGCAACGACGGAGCCATCGTCGCGCGCCAGGCGCGCATCGCCTTCAATTCCGGCGCCTACGGTTCGCACGGGCCTGGCGTCACCAACGTCGCCGCGGCCTCGCTGACCTCGCTCTATCGCTGCGCCAACATCGATGTCGTCGGACGCTGCATCTACACCAACACGCCGATCGCCGGCGCTTTCCGCGGCTATGGCGTGGTGCAGACGACCTACGCGCTCGATCTGCAGATCGACGAGGCGGCCGAGCGGCTTGGCTTGGATCCCGTTGATCTCAAGCTGATGAACGCCGTGCGCGAGGGCGACATCGCGCCGTCGGGCCATCCGATCGTCGGCCATGGGCTCGAGGACTGCATTCGGCGCGGCGTCGAGGAGACCGGCTGGCGCGCGCGGCGCGCGGCGGGGCGCGCGGAGGGCGGCGTCAAGCGCCGCGGCTGGGGCATGGGGTGCGAAATGCACGGCTCCAGCGCCTATCCCGGCATCAAGGAACAGGGCAACGCCGTCATCAAGCTGAACGAGGACGGATCGGTCACGCTCCTGACCGGGGCCGCGGGGCTCGGCACCGGCGCCCATACGGCGCTCGCGCAGATCGCCGCGGAAGCGCTCGGCGTCCGGTTCGACAGCGTTTCAGTCGTCCACGGCGACACCGACGTTGCGCCCTGGGATATCGGCGCGTTCGCGAGCCATACGACCTATATGGTCGGAACGGCGACGAAGATGGCGGCGGAAGATGTGCGAGGGAAGCTCATCGAGCGGGTCGCGCCGATGTTCGACGCCAGGCCGGAGGATCTCTGCGTCAGCGACGGCGTCATCCGTTGCGAAGGCACGAACCGCAGCATGACGGTCGCCGAGGCCGTCGCGCCGGCGAGGGGCCTGCCAGCTGCGCAATATTACGGCGTCGGCAGCTATTCGCCGACCAAGTCCTATTCCTTCGCCGCCCATTTCGCGGAGGTCGAGGTCGACACCGAAACCGGCGAGGTCAAAGTCCTTCAGGTTGTTCCCGTGCATGAGATCGGGCGCATCGTGCATCCGATCGCCGCTCAGGGGCAGGTCGAAGGGGGCGTCCAGCAGGGCATCGGCCACACGTTGCTGGAGGATTTCCAAATCGACCCGACATCCGGCCGACCGCTCAATCCGAGCTTTGTCGACTACAAGATGCCGCTCGCGATGGACATGCCGCCGGTACGAACGATTCTCCTCGAAACCGCGCCCGATCCCGGCGGCCCTTTCGGCGCCAAAGGCATCGGCGAGGATCCGATCATCGCGATCGGTCCGGCGATCGCCAACGCCATCCATGACGCCATCGGCGTGCGGTTCCGTCACTATCCGATCACGCCGGAACAGGTGCTTCGGGCCCTGCGCCGGAAGAGAGACGCCGCGAGGCCGAGCGATGCCTGAGAGTTCCCCGTCGAAGATCCCCGTCACCATCCTCACCGGCTTTCTCGGGTCGGGCAAGACGACGCTGCTCAACCGCATTCTCACCGAGAATCACGGCCATCGCATCGCAGTGATCGAGAACGAATTCGGCGAGATCGACGTCGATTCCGATCTGGTCCTGGCGTCCGAGGAAGAGATTTACCAGATGCGCAACGGCTGCATCTGTTGCTTCGTCGACGTGCGCAACGATTTGCTGGAGGTGCTGCGCAAGCTTTTGCAGCGGAAGGACCGTTTCGAGCGGATCGTGGTCGAGACCAGCGGACTCGCCGATCCGACGCCCGTGGCGACCGCCTTCTTCGTCGACAAGGCCATCAGCGAGGAGGTCCGCCTCGACGCTATCGTAACGCTCATCGACGCCAAGCACATTGGCGGCCATATCGACGATCCGGTGCTTGACGGGCGCGACAATCAGGCGGTGGATCAGATCGTCGCCGCCGACCGCATCGTCATCAACAAGGTCGATCTCGTGGAGGAATCGGAGATCGACCGGCTGGAAGATGAGGTTCGGCGGCTGAACCAGACAGCCGAAATCGTTCGCTCGAGTTATGCGAGCATCGATCTTAGCCGCATCCTCGACGTCGGCGGCTTCGCGCCGTCATACCTGCGCGAGCGCGCCGAACTGCTCGATCTCGACGGCGACCGAGATCATCATCACGAGCATGCGCACGATCCCTCGGTGAGCGCGGTGACTTTCGTTTTCGAGCGGCCGTTCGACCGCGAGCGCATTGCGGACTTCCTCGTGGACTTCCTTGGCCGACATGGTCGCGACGTCTTTCGCGCGAAGGGGATTCTGGCGATCGCCGGGGACAGCCGCTTCCATGTGCTGCAGGCGGTGCACGCGCTCGTCGACTTCCGCCCCGATCATCCCTGGGCGAAGGAAAAACCGTTCAGCAAGCTCGTTGTCATCGGCCGCAATCTCGACCGGCCAGAGATCGAACGCGGACTTTTGGCCTGCCTCGCGTGAGGCCGCGCTATTCGTCCGCGCGGTGCGCGGCCTTGCTTCCCTGCCATTCCTCGACAAGGCCGGCGTCGATGTCGAACAGCGAAAGCACGCGCCCGAGCGTATGGTCGATCATCGCCTCGAGCGACGTCGGCCTTGCGTAGAAGGCCGGAACGGGCGGATAGACGATTGCGCCAGCTTCGGTCGCGGCGGCCATCGCGCGGATATGGCCCAGGTGAAGGGGCGTTTCGCGCAGCATCAGAACGAGCCGCCGCCGTTCCTTCAGAGCGACGTCGGCTGCGCGCGAGATCAGCGACGCGGTGACGCCGGTCGCGATCTCGGAGAGGGTTTTGACCGAGCAAGGGACGACGATCATCCCCATCGCGTTGAATGACCCGCTGGAACAGGCGGCGCCGATGTCGGAATTGGCGTGCACGACGTCGGCCAGCGCCTCGACCTCGGCCCGCGCGTAGTCGGTCTCCAGCGCGAGCGTGATCTGCGAGGCGCGCGACATGACGAGATGCGTCTCGATGTCGAGGTCGCGAAGAATCTGCAGGAGCCGGACGCCGTAGATCGCGCCTGACGCGCCGCTCATCCCGACGATGAGGCGTCTGCTGGTCGATGTCGTCACGTTCGGTTCACCGACGAAAGCCTGGCGAGCGCTTCGGCGGCGCGGTCCATCGCGGCTTCGCTGATCCGGGCGAGCGTTCCGTGGAAGTCGGGGCCGCGCGTCGCGTCGAGGCCCATGCGCGACGTCGTGCCGACATTCGAGGCGGAAGGATCGAGCGCATTGCCGGGCAGGCCATCAAGGATTACGACGTCGCGATGCGGCTGGAAGTGCACCGCGAGCGCCCACAGGACTTGCGAATCCTGCGTGACGTCGACGTCGGAATCGACCGCGATGACCGTCTTGACATAAGGATCCCAGCCGAGAAGGCCGAGCATCACCTGTCGCGCCTCGCCGGGCCGCATCTGCTTGAGCGCGACGTAGGCGTGGAAATGCGTGCCGGATGCCGGATAATGAACGGCGGTGACGCCCGGAAAACGCGCTTTCAGCTTTTCGACCATCTCGGCCTCGCGCGGCACGCGGCCAAGATTGAGGTGATCGGCGGAATTGCCGCCGGCGACGCTGACCAGCATGGCGTCCTTGCGGCGCATCAGGGTCTCGACGCGAAAGAGCGTGTTGGTCGAACGGTCCGATGAATAGCCGGTAAACTCGCCGAACGGGCCTTCCTCGACATGCGCCTCGCCGTCGATGACGCCCTCGAGCACATATTCGGCGTGGGCTGGAACGCGCAGGAGATATTTTGGCGTGCGGACGACCTCGAGCGGTTCGCCGATCAGACCGCCTGCGACGTCGCGCTCGTCCTCGCCAAACGCCAGCCTCGCCGAGGCCGCCATCATGAACAGCGGATGCGCGCCAATGACCATCGCCGCTTTCAGCGGTTCGCCGCGCTCCTTCGCCATGTTGAGCAGGCGCCAGAGGTGGCCGCGCGAATGGAGGCTCGTCGCGAGTTCGTTCGGCGCGTGGATCATCGCGCGGTGGTAGCTGAGATTTCCGGCGCCGGTCTCCGGATGCTCGGCGATGACGACGCCGCTCGTAATATAGCGGGCGCGGTCGGTTTCGAAGTGTTTGAGCATCGGCAGCGTAGCCAGATCGATTCGCTCGCTCTCGACGACGTCCAGCACGGGGCCCGTTGCGACGACGCGCGGCGGCAGAGGGCGCCGCGCCCGCTCCTGGTAGGCCTCGTGCAGGCGGTCCGGGGTTGCGCCGAGAAGACGCGCGATCCGAGTGCGCGACCCGAAGACGTTGGCGAGGACCTCGACGCCAATCCCCTCGACATGACGGAAATGCAGCATCGGCGCGCGGCCGTCCGCGGCGAGACGCCAGATGACGGCCGTTACGTCCTGATCGCTCGAGATCGGATCGTCGAACGTCAGGACATCGTCGGGATGGGCGCGCGCGTAGTCCGCGAGGAAACTGCGGACGTCCTGCTTCGATCGGGGCGATGCGTCCGGCATGGTGCTCTCGATCTCCTCGCCGTCGCCGCGCGGCGCCTCTCGCGTGGCCGAAGGCGGCTGAATTTTAACGCGGCTTTGCGCTTCTCGCGCATGCTCCGCGGGAAGAGACTGTAGCAGCCGGCCTCGGTCGCTGTCAGGAGGCTCGCTCAGCCCCGCTTGACGTTGGCGTACGCGTCCTTGAGCCGAGCATCCGCGTCCTTCAGGTCCTTCGGCGGCGGAGTCGGGTCGATGCCGACGAGCCTTGCGACGTTGTTACCGAGATAGCCTTCGAGCTGGGCTTCGGAGATGCCGAGACCCTGCGGCGGCTCGTGGCAAAGCACTTCGAGTTCGCGCAGCCACATGCCAGGCTCGTTCGGCGGCGAATCTGTGCCGAAGACGATTTTCTCCTTCCCCAACTGCTCGGCGAATTCGACGATGCGGGACTGGAAGCACCAGCCGGATTCGCAATAAACGTTCGGCGTGTCCATCGCCATCCAGAAGGCTTCGAAGGAATAGTTGCCGCCGGTCTGGATGCCGAAATGGCCGATGATGAAGTTGACCATCGGGAACTCCCGAATGATCGGATAGAACATCGTCGGGATCGTATAGGGCCCGTCGCCCGTGTGGATCAGCACGACGACGCCGAGTTCGGCGCATTTTTTCATCGCCGGCCGCAGCCAGTCGAGTGCGCGGTCCGGGCGGTAGCCGTGCATGTTGGCGTGCAGCTTCAGCATCTTGAAGCCGTATTCCTTGACGTGGAATTCGAGCTCCTCCGCGCCGTTCTCGGGGCCAAAGCGCGGATTGTAGGAGAAATTGCCGATGAAGCGGTCGGGGTGCTTCTGGCAGAGTTCGGCGCAGTAGGCGGTGTAGTCGCGAACGCCCTCTCGCCCCTTGCGACCGCCGTCGCGATAGACGGTGTTGCCCGGCGGCGGCTGGATGAAGCCCATGTCGATGCGGCGCGGCTTGCCGTTGATCAGGTAGGGGCCGTCCATCAGCTTCAGCATGCGCTCGCCGTTGAACGGCGTTCCGGTGTGGCGCCAGGCTTCATCGACCAGATTGGTCGGATGAAGATGGGTGTCGATGATCATCGAAAGTCTCCGAGAATCTCATGCGGCGGAGGAACGGCTCAAGCGGGCTGCAGCCCGGAGAGGCGCGCCTCGGCCTCTTCGCGCGTGCGTGGCGGCGGCGTCGGGGTCACGCCGATCATGCGGGCGAGATTGTTTCCGAAATAGTCCTCGAGCGTGTCCTCGTCGAGGTCGAGGCCCTGCGGCGGTTCGTGACAGAGAACCTCGAGCAGGCGAAGCCACATGCCCGGCTCGTTCGGCGGGGTATCAGAGCCGAACAGGATCTTGTGCTTCGGCAGAACCTTGGCGAACTCGACGATGCGCGATTGCAGGCACCAGCCGGATTCGCAATAGACGTTGGGCGTGTCCAGCGCCATCTGATAGGGCTCGAAACAATAGACGCCGCCGGTCTGCACGCCGAAATGGGCGAGCACGAAATTGACCGTGGGGAATTCCCGAATGATCGGATAGAACTCGGTGGGGATGGAGTAAGGTCCATCTCCGGTGTGAACTTTCACGATCAGTCCGAGATCGGCGCATTTCTTCATCGCCGGCCGGAGCCAGTCGAGCGCGCGGTCGGGCCGGTAGGCGTGCATGTTGGCCTGAAGTTGGACCATCTTGAAGCCGTGCTCCTTGGCGTGGCGCTCGATCTCCTCCACGCCGTTCTGGACTCCGTAGCGCGGGTTGTAGACGAAGCAGCCGATGAACCGTTCCGGATAGGTTTCGAGGAGCTCGACCGTGTAGGCCGTGTACTCGCGGATGCCTTCCTTGCCGGGCTTGTCGGCGACGCCTTCGGTGTAGAGCGTGTTACCCTGCGGCGGCTGGATGAAGGCCTTGTCTATGCGCCGCGGCTTGCCGCGCACCCAGAACGGGCCGTCCATCATCTTGATCAGGCGTTCGCCGGTGAACGGCGCGCCGTTGTGCCGCCATGCAAGGTCGACGACCTTGGTGGGGTAACAGCTCATGTCAATGATCATGCGTCGTCTCCAAAGTCGGCATGCGCAACGACCTATCCGTCGCCACCAACGTGGATCGCGAACCCGTCCGCCGGAACCTGAAGGTGAAACCTGTCAATTGCGGACGCCGGGCGCGCGATCTCGTCGATTGCTTGCCAGCAATCCCCAACTCCGCCCGGCGGTCACGATGCCTGGACGTCGAGTTTTCCGCTTCTACTGACAACGCATAAACAATAGCCGATCACATCGAAAGGGAAAGGGGAAAATGCGTCGCCGCTGCGACGACGGACCGCCAGGTCGGCGTCCGGGCTCCCCGCGCGACCGTTATCAGGTCGGGCTATCCGGTCACCAGGCCCGACGATAGATTTCAAGCGCATCCGCTTCCGTCACCGGACGCGGATTGTTGGGGAGAAGCCGCGTCTGCTTCATCGCGTCCCGCGCAAGCGTCGGCAGCACGTCCTGGGGAACGTTGACCTCGCGCAGACGCTGCGGCAGCCCACACTTCCGCGACAAGTCCTCCAGCGCGTCGCAGAACGCTTCGGCGCGCTCCTGCCCTTCGAACCGTCCGAGTTCTGGGAAAGCGAAGGGCGCAATTTCGACGTAGGCCGCCGGCGCCGTCTTGCAGTTGAAGCGCAACACCTGCGCGAGGACAAGCGCGTTCGACAGGCCATGCGGTATGTGGAAATGGCCGCCGAGCGGATAGGCCAGCGCGTGAACCGCCGCGACCGGCGAATTCGCGAAGGCCTGTCCGGCCAGCATCGAGCCCAGAAGCATCGCCGAGCGCGCTTCGACGTCAGAGCCGTTGTGCACCGCCGTCTCGATCGCGCCGCCGAGCAGGGTCAGCGCCTGGGTCGCCAGCACGCGCGAGATCGGATTGTTGTTCGCGCCTTTCGAGGCGTAGGCCTCGATCGCATGCACCATCGCATCGATCCCCGTGGCGGCGGTGACGTGGGGCGGCAGACCGAGCGTCAATTCGGGATCGAGGAGCGCGACGTCCGGCAGGATGATCGGCGAGACGACGCCCATCTTCTCGTTTTCGCCTGTGGTGACGATCGAGATCGGCGTCACCTCCGACCCGGTGCCCGAGGTCGTCGGCACAAGGATCAACGGCAGCCGCGGGCCCTTGGCGGCGCCCACGCCGAACACCTGGGCGAGCGTCTCGCGACCCGGCGCGAGCAACGCAACCAGCTTGGCGCTATCGAGCGAAGACCCGCCGCCAAGGCCGATAACGCCGGTCGCGCCGAGACTTGCCGCCGTCTCGACGGCGTTGAGGATCATCGAGGCGGGCGGATCCGCCGCGACGTCGGAAAAGACTTCGGCCTGAACGCCCGCTTCGCCCAGAAAGCCCATGACGCGACCGACGATGCCGGTCGAAATCATGCCAGGGTCGGTGACGACAAGCACACGCTGGCCAAGTCGTTCGTGCGCGATCGCGCCGATTTTCGCGATCGCGCCAGGTCCGAACTGGATGCTCCCGCTGGTATTGAAAATGAACGCGTTCATTGGGTTCTCCCGATTTGCCGTCAGTGTCCGAATATCCACGCCAGCGCCGTGACGAAGGCCCCGGCGCCGCTCAGCGCCCACAGGAGCGCCTGCACATGGTCGATGCAAACGCGCCCCGACCTATCGCAACTCCTGATGAAACGACGTGAGCCGGATGAGGCGCTTGCCCTTGTTGTCGCCGCGGTACAATCCCGCGAGCGCATCCGGGCAGGCTTCGATCCCGTCGAGAATGTCCTCGGCATAACGGAGCTTTCCCGCGCGCACCCAGTCCGCGAGCTGCGCCACGGAGGCCTCCCACCGGTCAGCGTAGTCGAGGACGACGAAGCCCTGCGCTCGCGCGCGTTTGACGAGGAGATGGCGTTCGAGCCGCGGGCCGGTCGGCCAAGGATCCCACGAGGCGATCGAGGCGGTGCCACAGATCACCACGCGACCGCCAACCGCAAGTCTCGGCCAGACGGCGTCGCTGATCGCCCCGGACGTATTGTCGAAATAGACGTTCACGCCATTCGGACAGGCCGCGTCGATCGCCTCGCTTAGAGACGGTGTCCTGTAGTCGATGGCGGCGTCATAGCCGAAGAGGTCGCGGCACATCGCGACCTTGTCCGGACCGCCTGCCACGCCGACCGTCCGGCATCCGAGGATCTTCGCAATCTGCCCGACCGCCGATCCGACCGCCCCCGCCGCCGTCGAGACGACGACAGTGTCGCCAGCCTTCGGCTCGCCGATGACCTCGAGTCCGATCAGGGCCGTGACGCCGTTGATGCCGAGAACGCCGAGCGCCAGAGAAAGCGGCAGGTCCGTTTCCCTCACACGACGTACAACAGCCGAGGGCGCCACGTCGGCATAGTCCTGCCAGCCAAACCAGCCGGTGACCATCTCACCGGGATGCAAATCCGCAGCTCGCAATTCGACCACTTCGCCGACGGCCAACGCGCGCATGACCGAGCCGATCGCGACGGGCGCCGAATAATTGCCCTTGTCGGCGATCCAGCCCCGCATCGCCGGTTCGACCGAGAGAAAGGCGTTGCGGACGCGAATTTGTCCTTCGCCCAACGGCTTCAGTTCGGCCTCGTCGATAGCAAAATTCTCGGCCTGCGCGACGCCGCGCGGCCGGGAAGCAAGCAGCACGCGACGTGATTTCATGTCCTCATCCCCATCACTTCACGGGCCGTTTCATAGTCTTCGGCCAGGTCCGCGATCCAGACTGCGGCGGGCAGCGACGCCTTGACCGCGCCGATCCCCTGCCCCCGCGCCCCAGATGTCGCGCCACGGCTTGCCTTGCGAAATATCCACCCGCTCCGGGTCCTTCCGCTCAATCTCGGCGCTTTCCTCTGTTCAGATGGACGCGAGGGTCTTCTGCGCCGCCTTCAGATGCGGGATGTCGACCATCTTGCCGTCGATCCCGAGCGTGCCGACGCCGGGGTTGGCGGCGAAAGCCTCGACGATCCGGCGCGCGTGCGCGATCTCCGCTTGCGAGGGCGCATAACAGCGGTTGATGGTCGGGACCTGGTCGGGATGGATCGCCATCCGGCCAAGGAATCCGTCGCGGCGCGAACGGCGGCAGTCGAGTTCGAGTCCTTCCGTGTCGCGGAAGTCGGCGTGGATCGTGTCGATCGGCACGACCTCCGCGGCGGCGGCCGCGAACAGGCATTGCGCGCGGGCGACCTGATACGGGAAGGTCCAGCCGCCCGCGTCCCTGTTCTCCGTCGCGCCGAGCGCCGCGGCGAGGTCCTCTCCGCCCCAGGTCAGCGCGGCGAGCCGCGGATGCGCGGGCGCGTAGGTGTGAAGGGCGAACATCGCCCTTGCCGTTTCGGTCGCGACGACCGCGATCCTGACCGAGCCCGCCGGCATCCCGGCCTTCGTCTCGAGAGCATCAAGATAATGGCCGAAGCGGACGATGTCGTCCGCGCCATTCGCTTTGGGAACGAGCACGCCGTCGAGCCCCGGCTTCACCACGGCGGCGAGGTCATCGAGCGTCAGCCCGGTGTCGAGCGCGTTGATGCGAACGAAGAAGGACCAGCCGCGCGGCTCCGCGTCGTCGAGAAGACTCGCGACATGGGCGCGCGCCGCCGCCTTCTGGCCGGGCGCGACCGAATCCTCGAGGTCGAGGATCAGCGCATCCGCGCCGGACGCCTGCGCCTTGGCGAACTTGCGTTCCGAATCGCCGGGAACGAACAGAAGCGAGCGAAGTTTCATCGGGCCTTCCTAAGCTTCAGGCGATCAACCGGCCAGCGGTCACGGAGACGAGGCGGGCGAAATCGTCCGCGAGCCTGACGTCCTGCATCGCCTCCGGGCCATCGGCGTCAGGCCGGACGGGGATGCGGCTCTTCGGGAGCCGCACGTTCCCGCGTCACTTTCGGCGCTGCCTGCAAGCGTTCGCTGCGACCGTAGCGAACGAACCGGCTATGGCCCGGGTCGCGGTCTTCACCCATGGCATGCGCATCCACATCGTGCTCTCGCACGCGCTCACATGCCCGCATAGTTCGGGCCGCCGCCGCCCTCGGGCGCCACCCATACGATATTCTGCGTCGGATCCTTGATGTCGCAGGTCTTGCAGTGAACGCAGTTTTGCGCGTTGATCAAGAGACGCTCGTCGCCCTCGTCGCTCTTCACGAACTCGTAGACGCCAGCCGGGCAATAGCGCTGCTCCGGCCCGCCGTAGCGGGCGAGATTGACTGTGACAGGAATGGTCGGGTCTTTCAGCGTCAGGTGCGGCGGCTGGTCCTCTTCGTGGTTGACGTTGCCGAGGAAAACCGAAGACAGCCGGTCGAAGGTCAGCGCGCCGTCGGGCTTCGGATACGCGATCGGCAGGCATTCGGCAGCCGGCTTCAGACTGGCATGGTCGTGCTTGTCGTTGCGCAGCGTCCAGGGCGGCGAGCTGACGCCGATCTTCGGCAGGAGCCAATGCTCGACCCCGGTCATCACAGGGCCGAGCTTGGGCCTTTTCTTGAACCAGAGCTTGAAGTTGCGGCTCTGCTGCAATTCGTCGGCAAGCCAGCTCCCGGCGAACAGTTCGGGATAGGCGGAAAGTTCGTCCCCGCTGCGGCCGGCGGCGAGCGCCTCCGCGAGCGCCTCGGCGCAGAGCATGCCGCTCTTGATCGCGGCGTGGCTGCCCTTGATCCGCGCCGCATTCATGAAGCCCGCGGCGCAGCCGACGAGCGCGCCGCCGGGGAAGACGAACTTCGGCAGCGCCTGCGGCATGCCGTTGTTGATCGCGCGCGCCCCATAGCTCAGCCGCTTGCCGCCCTCGGTATGCGAGCGGACGGCCGGATGCGTCTTCCAGCGTTGCATCTCGTCGAAGGGGCTCAACCAGGGATTTGCATAGTCGAGGCCGATGACCAGTCCGAGCGCGACGAGGTTTTCCTCGAGGTGATAGAGGAAACCGCCGCCGAAAACGTCCCTGCCCATCGGCCAGCCGGTCGTGTGGACGACGCGGCCGGGCTTCGCCTTCTCGGGCGGAACTTCCCACAGTTCCTTGACGCCGAGCGCGTAGCCTTGCGGGTCCCTATCCTCGGTCAGCTTCAGGCGTTCGAGCAACTGCCGAGCGAGGTGGCCGCGCGCGCCTTCGGCGAAAATCGTGTAGCGGCCGGACAACTCCATGCCGAGCTGGAAGGAGTCCTTCGGGTCGCCGTCCTTGCCCAGTCCGACATGCCCGGTCGCGACCCCGCGGACTGAACCGTCTTCGCCGAACAGAAGCTCCGAGCCGGCGAAACCCGGAAAGATCTCGACCCCGAGCGCCTCGGCCTGCTCGGCGAGCCATTTGACCACATGGCCGAGCCGGACCACGTAGCATCCGTGATTGTGGAAATTGCGCGTGACCAGGACATCGGGAATGCGTCGCGATCCTGTCGCCGAGAGCATCAGGATGTCGTCGCCGGTCACCGGCTGGTCGAGCGGCGCGCCGCGCTCTTTCCAGTCAGGAAAGAGCTCGGTCAGCGCCCTCGGATCCAGGATCGCGCCGGAAAGAACATGTGCGCCTGGCTCCGACCCTTTTTCCAGCACGATGATCGACGCATCCGCGTTGAGCTGTTTCAGCCGGATCGCCGTGGCGAGCCCGGCGAGGCCCGCCCCGACGATCACCACGTCAAAGGCCATCGCTTCACGCGGCCCGAAACTCTCGACAAGATGCTTCGGCGTCATGGCGTCCCCTCCTTGATTGCGGCCGCCCAGCTCCCGATCGATCTGCATCGGCTGGATCTGCGTCCTACTTTCGTCGTACTTTCGCACATTCGCAAGAGGGCTCTCAGTAGAAGGGCTCGACCGGCGGCTCCGTGATGGGGCGAGAGCCGCAGCGATCGGTTGAGCGCCACGACGCGATTGCGGTTCCGATGGCGGCCGGTCTGATCAACCGCCAGGAAGAATGACCGAAAGATCGATTTCCTGCGCCCGAGGGCCGGCCAAATTGGCGAGCCCTGAGTAGTTTCCGACGCTTACGGTTCCCCGCGGTTCGCGACTAACTGGCGAAGAGACGCATCCAGTGCGCTCCGATTCGGACCTCCGCGACCGGATCCAGATGGATGCGCAGCGCCTCTCGCGCCTCTCGCAGTAGACGGCCAGCGCCTGAAACGGGCGCCGCGTCATCAATTCCGTCGATCCATTCGAGAGAGGGTCCAGTCAATCGCCGGGCTCCGCGACGGCTTCTTCCGGCTCGTGGTCGAGAGTCCGATCCGCGCGCGACGGACGAAACGCACGCCGGGCGAGAAATCGTCGCCGTCCGTCTACCGCGGCGCGTTTCTGACCCTCGGCGCCGTCGCCCTGGCGGCCGTGACTACCTAGCGAAGGGCAGTCCATCCAGGTTGAGGCGTTCGTGGAGGAAAACCTCTTGTCAGATCGAAGCGATCCAGTGATGGTTCTCAATCGTGAATGATCACGCGCTCAGTTCTGGTTTCCTCGACGCATTGCAACGCAAATCCTTCGACTATTTCGTGCACGAGGCGAACCCGCGCAACGGACTTATCGCGGACAAGACCGAGGCCGGATCGCCGGCGAGCATCGCCACTGTTGGGTTCGCCCTCTCGTCCTATCCCGTCGGCGTGGAGCGCGGCTTCATGCGTCGCGCTGACGCGATCGCACGAACTCTGGCGATCTTGCGCTTTTTCCACGCCAGCGTTCAGAGCGCCGACGCCGACGCGACCGGATACAAGGGCTTCTATTACCACTTCTTGGACATGGAGACTGGAAGGCGGGTTTGGAGATGCGAACTGTCGACGATCGACAGCGCCATCCTCATTGCCGGCATGTTGACCGCCGCCGCCTACTTCTCCGGCGAAGACGAGGACGAGCGCGAAATCCGCACGCTGGCCGATGCGCTCTATCTCCGCGCAGATTGGAACTGGGCGCAAAACGGCGGCGTCACGGTGACCCATGGCTGGAAGCCGGAGCGCGGCTTTCTCCGCTACCGTTGGGAGGGCTATTGCGAGGCGATGATTCTCTATCTGCTCGGCCTGGGCTCGCCGACCCATCCGCTGCCGCGCGAAAGCTGGGCCGGATGGACCTCCACCTACGATTGGCGAACACTCTACGATCACGAGCTTCTCTATTCGGGCCCGCTCTTCATCCACCAATTCTCGCACATCTGGGTCGATTTTCGCGGCATCCAGGATGACTATATGCGCGGCCGGCAAATCGACTATTTCGAAAACAGCCGTCGCGCGACCTACGTCCACCGGCAGTACGCGATCGCCAATCCGGCCGAATATGAAGGCTACGGCGAGAACTCCTGGGGAATTACCGCGAGCGACGGTCCGGGACCAGCGACCACCATGATCAATGGAAAAAAGCGGCGCTTCTTCGGATACAATGCCCGGGGGCGCGCCTTACGGCCCTGACGACGGCAGCATCGCGCCCTGGGCGGTCGCCGCCTCTCTCCCCTTCGCGCCGGAGATCGTACAGCCGGCGTTGGCGCATTTCCAGTCGTTGAAGCTACGGGAGAACAACGCCTATGGCTTCAAAGCCACATTCAACGCCACCATGGCCGACAGATCCGGTCCGTCGCAATTGTGGGTCTCGCCGTTCCACTTCGGCATCAACCAGGGGCCGATTCTCCTGATGATCGAGAACTATCGTACCGGCCTCGTTTGGAACCTCCTGCGTGAATGCCCCTATCTCGTCACCGGGCTTCGCCGTTCAGGCTTTTTTGGCGGATGGCTGGCGGCCGAAGCTTCGGCTGGCGCAAATAGAAAGCGGAACCATGATTAGTTGGCCATCTGGCGATGGCTCTCGCCGGTCTCGAGACAGGCGCAGATCGCTTCGACGACACGCTTCGTTTCATGTCAGCGCCCGCCTCGACGGCTTCGTGATGTCGTCAGCTCTGACGACCTTGCCGCCAGCCGATAAGATGTTTCGTCGGCCGAGGCGCCAGGTCTTCACGGCGTCAGCACCGCGGCTCCGTCGAACTTGCCGGCCCGCAGGTCGGCCAACGCCTGATTGGCCTGCTGAAGGGGATAGGTCGTCGTCTTGACGGCGATGCCGATCTTGGGAACCTGCTCGAGAAATTCAATTCCGTCTTGCCGTGTCAGGTTGGCGACGGACACGAGCTGCCGCTCTTCCCACAAGAGACTGTAGGGAAAGCTAGGTATATCGCTCATGTGGATTCCAGCGCAGACGACGCGCGAGCCCTTTCGGACTGCCTTGAGCGCCAGCGGCGCCAGAGCGCCGACTGTCGCATAGATGATCGCCGCGTCCAGCTTCTCCGGCGGCGTCTCGTCGGACCCGCCGGCCCACACGGCGCCAAGGCTTTTGGCGAACTCCTGCGTCTCGACGTCTCCGGGCCGCGTAAAAGCGAACACCTCTCTGCCTTGCCATTTGGCGACCTGCGCCACGATGTGCCCGGCGGCGCCGAAGCCGTAGAGTCCCAGCTTCTTGCCTTCGCCCGCGATCCTCAGAGAGCGCCAGCCGATCAAGCCGGCGCACAGCAGGGGCGCGAGTTCGACGTCGCTTCCCGTCTCGCCGAGCGGAAACGCGAATCGCGCATCGGCGATCGCCGCCGTGGCGTAGCCGCCGTCGCGCGTGTAACCCGTGAACACGGGATGGTCACACAGGTTCTCCCGGTGATCCAGGCAATAGGGGCACGCGCCATCGACGTGGCCGAGCCAGGGAATGCCGACCCTCTCCCCGACCTTCAAACTCGTGACGCCTTGGCCGATCTCGTCGATCCGTCCGACGATTTCATGACCAGGGATGATGGGCGACTTGGCGTTCGGCAACTCTCCGTCGACCACATGCAGATCTGTTCGGCAGACGCCACAGGCGAGCACCTTCACTCTGATCTCACCCGGCCCGGGATGCGGATCGGCCAGCTCCGTCCATTCGAGGGGCGTGCGCGGCTGACGGAGCACCATCGCCTTCATCAAATTCTCCTCAAGGCCAGGATCCGTGCCCGTCAACCGGATTCGTCGGTTGACGGGAACCAGGCTGTTCAGCCGACGGCGCTATCGTTCTGGACAGAGGTCGTCCCCGGCGCGGCCCGGGCGGTAGAACCCGCTTCTTCCCGCTCGAAGCGTCAAGCCGCGACCTGTCCAAAGCGACCATGATATCGCGAATGTTCGATGTGTTCGGCTTCGGCTTGATGGCGATATCGTTCCAAACGCCGATGACGCCCCAAAGTCTGCAAACGTCGTTCTCGGCAGCGTCTTGCTGGTAGCCCCAGTCGACTTCGCCAGTCAATGTGACCCAGCCTTTTTTGACCTTGCCTTCACGGTCCCGTCTGGAAAGGCCGAATCCCATTGCAGTCCATTGGCCGCGGCGGATCCAATTTTCGCCGTGTTTGACGTTGAAGGGCGGCCGGACTTCGTTTCCTCGGCGACAGCAAAAATCTGATGTGGACCCCGCCGCCCGTCGCCAGCGTGGCCGCCATCAATCGGGTTAGGAGCGACCTCATGGATGCCGAGTGGCAAAACCGCGGCCGGCCCGAGGCCTCTCTGACCTAAATGTCCTGCTTTTCCTGACAACGATCGGATTCTTTCCGGGCGTTGACGTGGTTGATGATGTTTACAACTTGGTTATCTTTTGCTGCGGGGAAAGTTGTTTTACTAGTCGGGACGGGCGTCGTGGACACATCTGCTAAGGGATGTTATCAGCACAAAACTCTGGGCGCCGCATTACGGGCAGCCGCTCGAGCCATTCTTGAGGAGGCTGGACCGCTTCACGTGGGATTACACGAGGTCGCGCGCCGCGTAGGAGTGCATCCAACAGCGGCCTACGATCACTTTTCGGGGAAGGAGCACCTTCTGGCGTCGATCGCGGCAGAGGGCTTCGATGAACTGTTTTCGGTCATGGCCACAATAGAGGGCCCAGAATCGGCCAGCCCTGGCCTCGCCTATGTCAAGTTCGCCATGCAAAATCCTGGGCTGTTTCGCCTGATGTTCGGACCAATATTGCTTGCTCGTTCCAAATACCCTTCCTTGACGCACTCAGCCGGAACCGTGTTCGATTTGTTGAAGCACAGCGCCGTCGCGATTGATGAGGGGCCGCAAAAAGAAGCTTCGGCCATGGCGTCCTGGGGCTTGATGCACGGGCTTTCATCGCTGTTGATTGAAGGCGCCTTTCCGGAGATTGGCGCGCACGCGCTCGCGCAACAGATACTTTACCACGTCGAGAGGCCGAAGCCCGAACTCGTAACCTAGCGGCCAGTCGGAAATCAGCACCTTGGAACTCGGGCAATCGGGAAACGGAACCCGCAACGTCCTGGCCGGCGGAGCATGGTGGAGGGGGCGGCGCCGGGCGCCAAAGCGATGCGTTTGAAAAACACAAAGCGCTCTACCCGTTCGGCAGCAACAGCGCCTTCAGATAGCCCGGCCGGCTCCGGGCGAGGGCGTCGAACAGCGCGGGCGCCTCTTGAAGCGGCGCCTGGTGCGTCACCACGGCCCGCACATCCACGCGGCCCCCGGCGACGAGGGCGATCCCGCGTGGATAGTCGTCGCCCATGCGGCGGACGAACTTGATTTTCAGGCCGCGGCGGCGCGCGTCCGCCGCCGGCAGCGTGTAGGTATCCCCATCCGGAATGCCGGCCAGCACGACCCGGCCGCCGATCCGCGCGGCGGCGACGGCTCCGCGGAACCCGTCCGGGCTGTTGGTCGCTTCGACCACCAGCGGGCGCCCGCCCTTACCCTCGCCGGCGACGAAATCCGCGACCGAGGCGAACGCGGCCCGCGCCCCGAGTTCGAGCGCGACCTTTCGCCGGTGCTCCAGCGGTTCGACCACGTCGATGGGACCCGCGCCCGCGACCTTCAGCACCTGAAGGATGAGGAGCCCGATCGGTCCGGCGCCGAGGAGCGCAACCGGTTCGAGGAGGCCGGAATTCGCGAGATCGACGGCGTGGATGGCGACGCCGAGCGGCTCGAGCATGGCGGCCTCGAGCGGGGTCATCGTCTCCGGCAGCGGCACGAGCTGTTTCCTGGGCGCCCAGATCTGGTTCGTCATGGCGCCGTCGAATGGCGGCGCTCCGATGAATTTCACGTTCGGGCAGAGATTGCCGCAGCCCTCCCGGCACCATTCGCAATGGCCACAGGCGCCATTCGGGTCGACCGCGACCAGCGCGCCGCGTTTGAGCCCGAGTTCGGGAACGTCCTCGCAGAGATGGCCGCAAAACTCGTGGCCCGGCACGAAGCCGTCGCCGACCGTCGCCCCGCCGATGCCGCCGTCCTTGTAATAGTGCAAATCGCTGCCGCAGATCCCGACCGCGGCGACGTCGATCAGCGCCTCGCCTGGGACACCCTCGCGGAGCGCGTACGGCCCGACGCGGACATCCCGGACTCCACGCAGGAAAACGGCTTCGCTCATGCGGGGCTCCTTTCCGCGACCGGCGTCCGGCCCGACGCCCGCGCCTAAACCCGCGTGCGAGGCGAGTAAAGACCCCAAAGCCGTTCGTGCGCGCGAGAGCCGCCCGATCGCCGGGCGCCGCCTGCGGGTGTGCGCGACGGCCGATGCGGTCGCGGCCACGCTCTGTCGCGGAGGCGACGACCGGGAGACGCTCGGCTGCTCCCTCCAGGAGCGGTATGGAGCGTCGCTTCGTAAACGAAGCCGCTATTCGACCGCCGAACGGCGTCCTGGCCGCCAGCCCTCCTTGCGGGCGGTTTCTCCGGGAGGAAGGGCAAGTCCCACACGGTGACCGACCAAGGCGTCGTCCCCGACGTGCTCCACGATGAAGCGCGCGACGTCTTCGTACGTCACCGTCAGAACGGGAACCTTCGACTTCAGAAGCAAGGCGAGCGCGATGCCGGGCGCCCAACCGACCCAGTTCGGCGTTGCGACCGGAATCGTGTCGATGGACGCGCGGAGTTCGAGGCTTCTGCTCTTTTCGGTGGCCGGAATCATCGGCCCCGGACAAACGAGGGTCCAGGCGAGAGCGGAGCGCTCGAGACGACGGAGGTTCTCGCCATGCGACAGGTATGCGCGCGGCACGCCGGGAAGGTCGAGTCCACGCCGGCGGGCGCCCGGGATATCCAGGGCTGCGAGGCCCGCCAGCATCCAAACGCGACCGCCTGGCCCAAGCGCCTCCTCGGCCGTGGAGGCGATGGCGTCGAAGACCTGAACGAAACCTTCGCCGTCGAAGGCGTTCCCGGCGCAGCTGACGACGACGTCCTGATCGCGCATCGCCGGCCCGAGGCAGGCTCGGTCGCGCGCATCGCCTTCGACAATCCTGAGTGCGGCTGGAAGCGGAGCCCGCCAGCGTTCTTCCAGCGTCGGTCGGCTCCGCACAAACGCAGTCACGCGATGGCGCCCCGCCAGTGCGCTCGAAACCACGCGCCGGCCCAGATTCCCGGCCGCCCCTATGACGAGCACGCGTCGGTCTCGGGGGCCCCTCTGCGACTGGGAATCGTCGGCTGTCTCTGGCATGCCGCCTTCTCTCCCCTTCCGGGCTGGCGCCATTTGCGGACTCGCAATCGCACTCGTCTTCACGATGGGCTTGCCGCCCGGCGAAGCGTCCGCAGACAGCTTGCGCTCATCCGTAGCGTACGAAAAGGGCGGAACGCGAGGACGACGGTCTCCCCCCGCCCGGCCCCCGTGACGCCGATGAGCGAAACGGTTAGGAACAGGCGCTGCAAGGGAGCCCCGCGATGATTATGCCGGATTTTCTCGACGGTTTCGACCGTCTGGTCGCCTTCGACGCGGAGACGACGGGCAAGCGGACCCCCGACGCCCAGTTCATTCGCAAGCAGCCCTTCGCCTGGAAGCCGCCCGGCGTCATCATCGAGGTCGGCTTCGTCGAAATGCTGCGCGATGGCGAGGGCTGGCGCAAAGGCGAAACCTGGCGCTCCAGGGTCAACCCGGATGGACCGATCAACCCCGACGCCATCAAGATCCACGGGATTCGGCCCGGCGATCTCAAGAACGCGCCGCGCTTCCCGGCGATCCTGCCGAAAGTGAAGGACTTCATCGGCGACTCGCCGATCGTCGCCCATGCCTACAAGAACGAACGAGACTTCCTCGACTATGAGTTCGCCCGGGCGAAGGCGATTTCCTGGGGCGAGAGCGCCTACCCGGAGGCGCGCTACATTTGCACGCAGGTTCTGTTCGCGCAGCTTTTTCCGGGCGCCAGCAAGTCGCTGACGGCGGTGTGCGATCGTCTGGTGATCGACAGCAGCGAAAGAGACGACCGGCACGGCGCCCTGCTCGACGCCGACATGACCGCGGATGCGCTCATCCTGCTGGAGCGCCAGCTCAAGCAAGGCGAGAGCGGCGCGCCGAGAACCTGGTCGACGGCGTGACCCTTCTCCGCGAAGCGGGCCGGATGGGGTGCGGAAAGCAGGTCAGGCCTGACGAAGGCTCGCGGCGCCGGTGGCGCAACCCGACCTAGGGCGAAGCAGCCGGCCGCACTCCGTCCGGCCTGCCGGCCACCTTCCCCAGCAAGCTGGGGAAGGAGCGCCCCGTCACCGCGCTCAGACCACGTGGAAGCGGTGGCGCAGCGGCGGCTCCCAGGCGCCGTCCGGCGGGAACGGCCGGGCGAGCAAAGCGGCGCAGTCCTCCGCGAGGCCGGTCAGCGCCGTCTCGATCGCGCCGGCGGCGAGCGGCTCGAGCGCCTTGTCGACCGCGGCCTGCCACTGCCTCCTGGCGGGATCGCGGCGCGCGGCGGCCTCGGCCGGGACGATGCGGATGTAATGCTCGGCGAGCGAAACATAGACGAGCACGCCGCATCTGCGTCCGGTCGAGGCCGCGCAGGACGAACTGCGCCAGCGCCGCGCGATGGCCGGCCGAGCGCGCGGCGCGCCTCGGAATCGAGCGCGCGGCGCACCCAGGGGATGGAGCCCAGCACCGCCGCCAGAATGGCGACCAGGAGCTGCGCGATGTAGATGCGCTGCGCCGACATTTCGGTGAACAGAAGCAGCGGCAGCGGCGTCGCAAGGGCCAGCGACGCAGGCGCCGAGCAGGAACTCGGCGTCGCGCGAGATCGACGCGTCCGCCAGCACGCCGACGAGCGGCGCCCGGGTCTTCGTCTGCGCCTCGTCGAACGCCGCCTCGATGCGCGCCGCCTCGCGCCGGATCAGATCATCACCAGCCTCCCGAGGCGCCGCCGCCGCCCGAAGAGCCGCCGCCGCCGGAGAACCCGCCGCCGCCGAAGCCGCCGCCGCCGAACCCCGCCGCCGCCGAAGCCGCCGCCGCCGCCGAAGCCGCCCCCGCCCATCGGGATGAAGATGACGTTGCCGCCGCCGCGCCGGCTGACGCGGCTGAGGACGAACATGATGAACAGGAAGATCAGGAACGGCGCGATCGCGTCGAACAGGGTCGCGTCCTGCTCGGCGCGCATGTCGCGTCGGGCTTCGGCTTCCACTCGGCCGAGTCGGTGGTGAGCGTGGTGATGATGTCGTCGACGCCGCGCGTCACGCCGCCGTTGAAGTCGCCGGCCTTGAAGCGGGGCGCGATGGCGTTGGCGATGATGATGCTCGAGATCGGCGTCGGTCAGCGTGCCCTCGAGGCCGTAGCCGACCTCGATGCGCACCCGCCGCTCGTTCGGCGCGATCAGCAGCAGCGCGCCGTTGTCCTTCTTGGCCTCGCCGAGCTTCCAGGAGCGGAAGAGCTCATTGGCGTAGGGCTCGATCTCCTCGCCGTCGAGCGAGGGGACGGTGGCGACCACGAGCTGGATGCCGGACTTCTGCTCGAGGTCGGCGAGCTTGCGTTCGAGGTCGGCGATCGTGACCGGCGACAGGATGTGCGCGGCGTCGACCACCCGTCCGGTGAGGGCCGGAAAGTTCGCCGCCGCGAGCGCCGCGCCGATCCAGCAGCGCGGCGAAAGCCAGGACGACGAGCGCGCGCGGGCCGGAACGGAGCATGCCGCCGCCCCCTTCCGGCGGCTAGAACTTCACCTTCGGCGCGGCCTGCGCTTCGGCCTCGGCGGTGAACGGGCACGAGCGGCTTCACCGAGCGGAACACCGTCTTGCGCCCAGATCACGCTCGGGAAGGTCCTCAGCTCCGTGTTGAAGTCCTGCACCGCGGCGATGTAGTCCTTGCGCGCGACCGCGATCCGGTTCTCGGTTCCCTCGAGCTGCGACTGCAGCGCCAGGAAGTTCTGGTTCGACTTGAGGTCCGGATAGTTCTCGCTGACCGCGAGCAGCCGCCCGAGCGCGCCGGAGAGCTGCGCCTGCGCCTGCTGCAGCGCCTTGACCTTCTCGGGGTCGGTAAGGTCGTCGGCGGTGAGGTTGATCGCGGTCGCCTTGGCGCGCGCCTCGGTGACTTCGGTCAAGACGTCCTTTTCCTGCTTGGCGTAGCCCTGGACGGTCGCGACCAGGTTCGGCACGAGGTCGGCGCGGCGCTGATACTGGTTCTGGACCTCCGCCCAGGCGGCCTTGGCGGCCTCTTCCTTGGTCGGGATGACGTTGTAGCCGCAGCCTGACAAGGGACAGCGGCGACAAGCGCCAGGGCGACAAACGAACGGATGCGCGAAAGAAAAGTCACCGGTCAGGCCCCCACTCCCGAGCGCACGAAAGAGCGCCCGCCGAGCGGCAATATACAGGTCGGTGGACTTTCGCCAAGTGCGTGACGGCGCCAAGAACGCCGGATTTCCGCCTGACAATGCGCTCGACATCCCGCCTGCCGCCGGCCAGCTTCAGGGCGGCCTCAGGGTCTGGAACGACGCGCCCGGCGCGGCCGGGACGCACGACGAATCGCCTCCGGCCGCGCTTGATCGGGCGGCGCGCATTCACTAGAAACGCCGACTGCTTCCACCAAAACGCCGCTCTCGAACACGGCGATAAGGACAACTCAATGCGCGTCTATTACGACCGGGACTCCGACCTCAACCTGATCAAGGGCAAGAAGGTCGCCGTCGTCGGCTACGGCAGCCAGGGCCACGCTCACCTGCTCAACATGCGCGACAGCGGCGTGAAGGAGATCGCGGTCGCGCTGCAGGCCCGGCTCCGCCTCGGCCAAGAAGGCGGAAGCCGAAGGGATCAAGGTCATGGACGTCGCCGAGCGCCGCCAAATGGGCGGACGTCGTGATGATGCTGACGCCCGACGAACTGCAGGCCGACATCTACAAGGCCGAGCTCGCCCCGAACATGAAGCCGGGCGCGGCGCTGATGTTCGCCCACGGCCTCAACGTCCATTTCAACCTGATCGAGCCGCGCGCCGATCTCGACGTGCTGATGGTCGCGCCGAAGGGCCCGGGCCACACGGTGCGCTCGGAATACAAGCGCGGCGGCGGCGTGCCCTGCCTCATCGCCATCCATCAGGACGCGAGCGGCAACGCCCACGACCTCGGCCTCTCCTACGCCTCCGCGATCGGCGGCGGCCGCGCCGGCGTGATCGAGACGACGTTCCGCGAGGAATGCGAGACGGACCTGTTCGGCGAGCAGGTGGTGCTGTGCGGCGGCCTCGTCGAACTGATCCGCGCCGGCTACGAGACCCTGACCGAGGCCGGCTACGCGCCGGAGATGGCCTATTTCGAGTGCCTGCACGAGGTGAAGCTGATCGTCGACCTCATCTACGAGGGCGGCATCGCCAACATGAACTACTCGATCTCCAACACCGCCGAATACGGCGAATATGTCACCGGGCCGCGGATCATCACGCCCGCGACCAAGGCCGAGATGAAGCGCGTGCTCGACGACATCCAGTCGGGCCGTTTCACCCGCGACTGGATGCTCGAGAACAAGGTCAACCAGACCTCGTTCAAGGCGACGCGCGCCCGCGCCAACGCCCATCCGATCGAGGAGGTCGGCGCGAAGCTGCGCGCGATGATGCCCTGGATCGGCAAGAACAAGCTGGTCGACAAGGACAAGAACTGAGCGCTCGCGATCGGGCGCGGCGAGCGGCAGGCCAGGCGCGAAAGCGGCTCCGATTTCCGCTTGCCAGCCCGCTGCGCCTTTGCTACATGCCGGCCCTCGCCGGGCCGAGGCGCCCGGCGATTTCGATGGGCGCATAGCTCAGTTGGTAGAGCAGCTGACTCTTAATCAGCGGGTCCAAGGTTCGAGCCCTTGTGCGCCCACCATCGAAACCTCTGAAATATACCAAGGAAAGTGCGAGGTCGTTGTCGGTCGGAGCACCCCGACCGCGATCGCAGCGCCGAGACGGTCGAGCCCGCGCCCGAGCCTCGCCGTTCAGGCTTCGGCTGACGGAAGGCGATCTATGGTTGTTTATGGCTGACGCGACGACCGGGCGCATTCCGGCTGCGGTTTCAGTGCGATATGCCATTGATCGCCGCAGAATCCTCCCTCGATGCGGTGGAACGAGGGCCGCGCCTTCCGCCACAAAGGTGCGGTCCCATTTTTTATTCGCTGGACAAGGCATCGATGCCGTACCGCGTGCAATTTTTCGACTGTCTCGGACAGTCTTGTTCATGAAGCTCATATCATCGAGTCTCGATATTCGGCGGCTCTGGCCGTCGGACATGGAAGCCTTCCGCGACCACCTGTTGCGCCTTGATGCGCGCAGCCGGCATGAGCGGTTCTGCGGCGGGATATCGGACGACTTCCTGGTGCATTACGCCGAGCGTTGCTTCGGCCAGGGCGACCTGTTGTACGGGGGCCTCATCGACGGCGAGCTTGTCGGCGCGGCGGAGTTGCGCTCAAATTCGGCGATCTGGAGCGAGCAGGCCCCATTCGGCCGGCATATTCGCGCCGAGGCGGCTTTCTCGGTCGAGCAGGATTACCGCCGCCGCGGCATCGGCGAGAAGCTCTTCAAGCGCATCCAGCGCGCGGCGTCGAACCACGGGGTCGAAACGATCGAGATCATCTGCCTGCCCGACAACGTCGGAATGCGGTCGCTGGCGCAGAAGTTCAAGATGTGCTTCACCTTCGAGGACTGCGCTCTGACCGGCCGCCTGCTCGCGCTCCGTCCCACGCCCGTCTCTCTGATGCGCGAGGCGGCTGGCGACTCGGTCGATTTCGGCCTTGCCCTGTTCGGCGCCCAGCGGCGCGCCATGAACGCCGTGCTGGAAGGCAAGGCCGCGTGACGCGGTGCGGCCGACCTCTTTTCGCTTGAACATAGCCGGACTTCGCGCCCAGCGCTCGCGGTCTTGGCCCCCATCAGGGCCCGCCGGCGCGGAGCAAGAGGCCGCCGATCACAGGGCCGAGATCGAACCGCCCGCGCTTCAGGTCGTGCCCGGCGCCTTCGACGACGGTCAGCGTATGGGGCGCGGGGATCAGCTTCAGCGCCGCTTCCATCTCCTCGACCGAACCGAACGGGTCGCGGGAGCCGTGGACGAACATCGCGGGCGTGCGAAGATCGGGAAAATGAGCGGTTCGCTTCCGTTCGGGCTTGCCGGGCGGATGGAGCGGGTAGGAGAGCAGCAGCAGCGCCTCGACAAGGTTTTGGTTCTCCGCCGCCAACAGGCTCGCCTGACGCCCGCCGTAGGACTGGCCGCCAAGAGCGATCCGGCCGCCGACGAGAGCGCGCAGCGCCGCGACCGACGCTTTGAGCCCCTCGCGATCTTTCGCCGCGTCTCCCGGTCTTGGCGGCCCCGACCGCCTTTGCTGACGAAAGGGCAAATCGCAGCGCAACACCGTGACGCCGCGCCCCTGGAGCGCGTCCGCCAGCGCAACCAGCAGCGGAGCGTTACAGTCGCCTCCGGCGCCATGGGTCAGCACCAGGCCGTCGCCTGGATCAGCGGCCTTGTGGAGGTATCCCCGCACGCCCTCCGCTTCAAACGGGATCGATGACGTCATGAGTCGTCCGCCGGGTTGCGCCTCGCCCCCGCGAAAATGAGTGGGGTTAAACGCTTCGGAAAGTGATATTGCGCTTGCGAAAGCGACCGGTCGACCCCGGTCGCTGCTCAAGGGAAGGAAGCTGACGATGCCGAATCCCGCGCCCGTGACGCCCGCGCGCCTGTTGCAGTTCGCTTGGGGGTTCGCCGTTCCGATCATGGTCGATGCGGCGATCCGAAGCGGGCTGTTCGACGCCCTCGACCGCGGCCCGAAAACGGCCGAGGCGCTCGCCGCCGAGACGGCGATCTCCGAGCGCGGCGCGCGCGCCGTCCTCAACGCGCTGACCAGCGTCGACCTTTTGAGCAAGGACGCCGAGGGTCGATATGCGCTCAGCCCTGAGAGCGCGCATTACCTGGTCAGCGCGAGCCCTTCCTATCTCGGCGGGATTTTCAGGCATGCGACCGATCAGCTGCTGCCTCGATGGCTGGCTCTCAAGGAGATCGTCCGGACCGGGCGGCCCCTCCCTTACGCCGACGACCGCGCGGAGCATTTCCGGGAATTCGTCGAGGACATCATGCCCTTGAGCTTTCCCGCGGCTCGGGCGCTGGCCGCCGTTCTGGTTTCCGAGGCAGGCGACGCGCCGCTGCGGGCGCTGGACGTCGCGGCCGGGTCGGGCGTCTGGGGCATCGCGCTGGCGCAACGGTCGCCACGGGTTCGGGTCACTGTGGCGGACTGGCCTCAGGTCCTCGACGTGACGCTCGCGGCGGCGGCGCGCTACGGCGTCGGCGATCGGATGGAGGCGCGGGCCGGAGACCTGTTCGAGATCGATTTCGGCCGCGATTATCAGGTCGCGCTGCTCGGGCACATTCTCCATTGCATCAACGAAAGCCGGTGTCGCGCCTTGCTCGCGAAGGTTCATGACGCGCTGGCGCCCGGCGGGGTCGTCGCCATCGCGGAATTCCTGGTGGACGAGGCCCGCGCCGCCAAAACCAACGGGCTGATCTTCGCGGTCAACATGCTGGTGAACACTGAGGACGGCGACACCTATACGTTCTCGGAAATCGCCGAATGGCTGAAGGAGGCGGGGTTCGAAAACGTGCGGACATTGGAAGCGCCCGGCCCCGCGCCGTTGATCCTCGCCGACCGGGCGAGGTGAACAGTTCCTAGGCCAGGCCGGCGATCAGCCCCGATGCTGAAGAGCGCATGAGCCGCCGCTCCGCCTCCCATCGGTCGGACCCGGCGAGATCGGGATCGAGCTCGACGGCGCGCCCCGAGAGCGACGCG
This sequence comes from uncultured Alphaproteobacteria bacterium, assembly GCA_963783275.1. Taxonomy (GTDB): domain Bacteria; phylum Pseudomonadota; class Alphaproteobacteria; order Rhizobiales; family Beijerinckiaceae; genus Roseiarcus. The sequence continues at coordinate 35,032 of CAWANA010000004.1, forward strand.
ACCGGCACGCCGTCGCGATAGACGAGGCGGTTGGCGGTCAGCGCCGGCGAGCCGGGCGCCCGGCGTCAGGACGCCGACGAGGTTCAGCGGATCGGCGCCCGACAGCGACACCCATCGGCCGTCGTTCGGCCGGCGCCGGACCTCGCGCATCGCCGCGATCGCCTCGGGCAACGCGAACTGCTCGCCCGTCACGCCCGCGACGAAGCGGCCGCCGCGGATCTCGCCTTGCGCTTCGAGCCGCCGATAGACGCGCGCCAGATCGCGCCACGGCGGCAGCCACTCCGCCTCGCGCGCCAGGAGACGCCAGAACACGACGCCGTAGCGCCGAAGCAGCGTTCGCGCCACATGCTCGACCGCGGCGGATTTCGCGCTCTCGTCCGCCGCCGGGGCGACGCGGCGCACCAGCGCCCAGCGGCCTCCGCTCTCGATCGCGAACGGCAGAATTTTGCCGCGGCGCTTCAGCCCGGAATGCGGCTTTCGCTGGCTCGACGGCGTCAGAAGCGCGCGCAGGCCGGCAAAGCCGTCGGAGGTCGACGAGCCCCTGCGCGACGAGTTCGCCAAGCGCCTGCCTCGACCTCGGCGCGGAGCATTCTGGTCGCATCGACGAGTTCGTCGAAGAACAGCGCGCCGTGGGCCCTCAGCGCGTCCAGCACGGCCTCGGCCCGGCCGCCGAGCGCCGGCGCGCCCGGCTGAGGGGCGAGCGACGTCCAGAGCCCGATACGCCGCCGATCTATGAGGGCGATCGGGGTCGCGGGAACGGGCGAAACGAAGCGAGCGCCATCGCCGGCGCCAGCCGCGGGCGTAAGCCGTGTCCAGGCCACGCGGCCGGCCTGGCACGCGGCGTCGAGGTACGACGGCTGATAGCCCTTGAGGCGGGCCGAGAGGATTTCCGTCTCCCACGACCGCGCCGGCGCCTCAAAACCCTCCAGCTGCGCCAGGACCGAAGGCAGCGCGTCCGGCCCTTCGAGGCGCGCGTCATCGTCGACATGCTGCCACTCGAACAGGAAGCGCAGGAAATCGCGCGGCGCGACCGGCTCGATCTCGGCCCGCAGACGGTTGACGGTGCGCCGGTGCATGCGGGCGAGCAGCCGCCGGTCGCACCATTGCTCGTCGTTGACGCCGGGATCGAAGCGGCCGCGCAGGATCGCGCCGTCCGCTTCGAGCGCCGCCAGCGCGACGGCGAGAGCCGGCGGCTCCAGTCCCAGCGACGCAGCGAGCGCGGTCGCCGTCATCGGGCCCGATCCTTCCAGCCGGCCGCGCAGGAGCGCGATCAGCGCCTCTTCGCCGGTCCAGGTCTTTCCGGCGTCGTTCGGCGGCGGGGCGACTTCGGGCTGAAGCCGAGCGTCCGGCCAGAGCGCGCGAAGCTCGTCCGCGCGCTCGGCCGAAGTCCAGAGCGCCGCGTGCGCCGCCGGAATTCGGGTCGCCCGCCCGTCCGCCGCCAGCGCGTCCAGCCATTTCGTCCAGGCCGCGTCGAGCGCCGCCTCGGCCTCGGTCACGAAGCCCAGCCAGAGCAGCGCGTCGTGCAGCTCCTCGGCGTTGACCGGGTCGGGCCAGGCTTCGGCGCGGACCGCCGCGATCGCCTGGGGGTCGAGCTGGCCGAGATCGGAAGCGCTTTGCGGGTCCTGCCATCGCCGGGCCATCACCGCCTGCGTCCGGCGCTCTTCGAGCGGCGCGTCGTCGAGGAAGGCGTAGGGCTTGGCGGACAGCGCTTCGAGCGCCAGCGGCGACGGCTGCGTCAGGTCGCGACAGACGGCGCGGACCTCGCCCGATTCGAGCCGGCGGAGCAGCCGTTCGAGTCCCTCGATGTCCATCGCCTCGTGCAGGCAGTCGGAGACGGCCTGATTGACGAGCGGATGATCGGGGACTTCGCGGTCGCCCGACGAGATTCTCGAAGCAGGCGATCTGGTCGGGGAAGACCGCGGCGATCAGATCCTCGGCCTGCATCCGCAGGATCTGCGGCGGCACCTTCTTGCCCGAGCGGAAGCGCGGCAACGCCAGCGACAGCGCCCGCCGCCCACCGCCAGCGCGCGGCGAACATCGGCGCATCGAGCATCGCCTGGACGAGCAGCGGCCGGACGGTTTTCGCGTTGAGATAGCGCGGCCACGTCTTCGAGCGCGAAGCTGTGCGCCGCGGTCAGCGACAGCACGATGGCGTCCTCGGTCGCCGCCGCCTGGATCTCGAAATTGAACTTGCGGCAGAACCGCTTGCGGAGCGCCAGGCCCCACGCCCGGTTGAGACGGCTGCCGTACGGCGAATGGATGACGAGCTGCATCCCGCCCGATTCGTCGAAGAAGCGTTCGAGCGCGACGATCTCCTGCGTCGGCAGGACGCCGAGCGCCGCGAGACCGGCGGACAAGGTATTCGGCGATCTCCTCGGCCGCGGGCGCTCCGACGCCGATCTCGGCCACGAGCCAGCTTCTCAGCGCGCCGCCCGACGGATCGGCGCGCAGCCGCGCTTCGGCTTCCGCGCGGAGGCGCGAGACGGAGCGCGACAGCGCGTCGGTCCGGCCCGGCGCCTCGCCGAGCCAGAACGGCAGGTTCGGCGGCTGACCCTTGGCGTCCTCGACCCGCACGGTCCCGCGCTCGACCCTCAGGATGCGGTAGGAGGCGTTGCCGAGCTGGAACACGTCGCCGGACAGGCTCTCGACGGCGAAGTCCTCGTTGACGCTGCCGATGACATGGTTCTCCGGCTCGAGCAGCACCTGGTAATCGGCGGTGTCGGGGATCGCGCCGCCGGAGGTCAGCGCGGTCGTGCGCGCGCCGCGCCGGCCGCGCAGCACGCCATGGATCGCGTCGCGATGAATGAGCGCTCCGCGCCGGCCGACGCGGGTGGCGAAGCCTTCCGCGAGGATGCGCACGACGGCGTCGAAATCCTCTCGCGTCGAGGTTCCGATAGGGCCACGCGCGCCGCAGGCGATCGAAAAGCCCGGTCTCCGCCCAGTCCTGCGGCGGCGACTTCGGCGACGATCTGCTGGGCGAGCACGTCGAGCGGCGCGACGGGGATCGTGAGCCGGTCGAGCTCGCCGCGCCGGACGCTGTCGAGAAGCGCCGCGCATTCGATCAGGTCGTCGCGCGAAAGCGGAAAGAGCCGCCCCTTCGGCGTCCCGTCGATCGCGTGGCCCGAGCGGCCGACCCGCTGCAGAAACGTCGCGATGGAACGCGGCGAGCCGAGCTGGCAGACGAGCTCGACGTCGCCGATGTCGATGCCGAGTTCGAGCGAGGCGGTGGCGATCATCGCTTTCAGTTCGCCCGCCTTCAGCCGCTGCTCGGCGGCGAGGCGCTTCTCCTTGGCCATGCTGCCGTGATGGGTGGCGACCGCGTCGAGGCCCAGGCGGTCGGCGAGTTCGCGCGCCACGCGCTCGCTCATGCGGCGGGTGTTGACGAACACGAGCGTCGTCTTGTGCGCGCGGATCAGGCTCGCAAGCCGTTCGTAGACCTGGCTCCAGACCTCATTGGACATGACCGCTTCGAGCGGCGACTCCGGGGTCTCGATGGCGAGATCGCGCGGCCGCTGGTGTCCGGAATCGACGATCGCGACCTCGGCGGCCGGATCGCCGTTCTCCTTCGCGCCGACCAGCAGGTTCGCCGCCTCACGGATCGGGTTCTGGGTGGCCGAGAGCCCGATGCGTTGCAGACGGTCGCCGCAAAGGGCGGACAGGCGTTCGAGCGAAAGCGCGAGATGCGCGCCGCGCTTGTTCGGCGCGACGGCGTGGATCTCGTCAAGGATCACCGTCCTCGTCGTCGCCAGCATTTTGCGCCCCGACTCCGAGCCGAGCAGGACGTAGAGCGACTCCGGCGTCGTCACGAGGATATGCGGCGGACTTGCGGCGCATGCGGGCGCGCTCGTTGGCGGCGGTGTCGCCGGTCCGGACGAGGGTGCGGATGGCGACGTCGGGAAAGCCGCCGCGCTTCGAGCTCGCGCCGGATCCCTTCGAGCGGCGCCTCGAGATTTTTGTGGATGTCGTTCGAGAGCGCCTTCAGCGGCGAGACGTAGACGACCTGCACGGCGTTTGCGAGCGTCCCGTCGAGACCCTGCCGGACGAGGTCGTCGATCGCGGCGAGAAAGGCGGCGAGCGTCTTGCCGGAGCCGGTCGGCGCGGCGATCAGCGTATGCCGCCGGGCCTTGATCGCAGGCCAGGCGTCGACCTGGGCCGGGCTTGGGGCGCGAAACGCGCGCGCAAACCACGCCGCGACCGCGGGATGGAAGAGGTCTGACGGAGCGGGAGCTTTTGCCGAAACGTCAGCCGCTCGCGCGGAAGCGCGTTCCCGCGCGGGGCGTCGGTCGTCAACTTGCGCCGAGGATCGCAATCCGGTCCTCATCTCCTGCGCGCCGCCTCGCGCGCTTCGAATGACGCCCTGATATGGCGCTTCTGCGCCGGGAATGCGAGGGCCTTCAAGTCCCACGGATCGGCTGCATTTCGCCTTCGCCACCCGCCTCATTTTCCCTCGCATTCTTCGCCTATGTGCGAGTCCGGCGATGGAGGCGGCAAATGCGCGGCGTGCGGGCTGGCTTTGCGGTTGCGACCGTACTTCTGACGCTGGCGGCGCCGCTCGCGGCCTCCGGCGCAGCGGACGCGCCCGCAAGCGTCGACGCCGCGGTGGTTCTGGCGGCGGATGTCTCGCGCAGCATCGATGACGGCGAATTCGTCCTCGAACGGCAAGGCTACGCCGACGCGATCCAAAGCCAGAGGCTCCTGGACGCGATCTCGACCGGCCCCCACGGCGCGATTGCGCTGGCCTACGTCGAATGGGCCGGGGACAGCGAGCAGAAACTCGTGGTCGACTGGACGACGATCCGGAACGCGGACGACGCGCGCGCCTTCGCGGTGAGCCTCGCCGGCGCGTCGCGGTCTTTTGTCGGGCGCACCGCGATCGGATCGGCGATCGATTTCGCTTTCGGGCTTTTCAGCGAGACCAGGTTCAACGCCGACCGCCGGGTGATCGACGTATCCGGCGACGGCACGAGCAACCAGGGAAGTCCGGTCACGGGCGCGCGCGACGCGGCGGTTCGCGGAGGCGTCACGATCAATGGGCTCACGATTTTCAATCAGCGCGCCGCGGCGATGGGCGGCTATCTCGCGCTGCATACCAATCCGCCAGGCGGATTGGCGCAATACTACCGCAACAACGTGATCGGCGGCCCCGGAGCATTCGTCGTGCCGATCGACGATTTCAACAGTTTCGGCGAGGCGATGGTGCGCAAGCTCGTCAACGAGATCGCGAAACGGTAGTGCGCTGACGCCCCGTTCGGCGAGAGCGCGCTCCTTCCCCCCTTGTGGGGGAAGGCAGGGATGGGGGGTCGCGCCGACCTGTGGCGAACAAAATGGGACGCGCGCTTAATAATCCACCAGCCGCGCGACCCCCGCCCTAACCCTCCCCCACAAGGCAGGGGAATCGCGGTTGAGTAGAGGGCTGTTGCGCTTGAAGGAGAAGTTGATTTTGAAAGGGCTTCCTGATTTGGAGGGGGCCGGTATTGCAAGCGCTGATCGCCATTTTTCGCGAGGTCCGCGATCCGCGCGACTTCAACGCGCGCCACGATCTGGCGGCGATGCTGTTCATTGCGCTCGCGGCGACTTTGTGCGGGGGCAAGACCTGCGTCGACATCGCCGATTTCGCCGCCGCCAACGAGGTCGAGTTGGCGCAGATCGTCGACCTGCCGCACGGCGCGCCGAGCCACGACAGCTTCAGTCGCCTCTTCCGTCTGCTCGATCCCGAGGAAATGACGGAGGCGTTCGCCCGGTTTCAGGCGGCGTTGCGCGCCGAGCTCGGGCTTCCTCCGGCGAAGGGCGTCGTGGCTGTCGACGGCAAGAGCTTGCGGCGCGGCTACGAGCGCGGACGCTCGTTCATGCCGCCGCTGATGATCAGCGTCTGGGACGCAGAGACGCGGCTGTCGCTGGCGAGCCGCCATGCGCCGGGCGGCGACGAGGTGACGGCGACCCTGGCGGCGCTGAAGGCCGTGACCCTGAAAGGCTGCGTCGTCACCGCCGACGCCTTGCATTGCCATCCGCGCATGGCCAGCCAGATCCGCGACCAGGGCGGCCACTACGCGTTGAAGCTGAAGGGCAACCACGGGCCGCTGTTCGCCTGCGCCGTGAAGGCGTTCGCCGAGGCGGACGCGAAAGGCAAGCTCCCCTCTTACGAGAAGGCCGAGAAGGGACACGATCGCTGGGAGCGGCGCCGCGCCTGCGTGATCGCCGCGCCTTCGGACGCCCCCGCCTTTCCCGGTCTCGCCGCGCTCGGGCGCATCGAATCCGAACGGCGCCAGGGCGACGGCAAGCCCACGCGCTGGGTGCACTATGTCGCCCTGTCCAAGAAGTTCTCTCCCAGGCGGATGTTGGAAGTCAATCGAACGCACTGGAGCGTGGAAAATCATCTGCACTGGCCGCTCGATGTCGTCTTCAACGAAGACGACGCGCGAACTCGCAAGGATCATGGGCCACAGAATCTCGCCGTCATCAGGCGCCAGGCCCTCGACATCTTGCGGGCGCACCCAGACACCCGCTCTCCCGGCCGCAAGATGAAGCTCGCCGCGTGGAGCAAAGAATTCTTCTACGAACTCTTTGCTTACATGCGATAGCCCTGCCCCACAAGGGGGCGGGGAAACCCGGCCCTTCATTCCCCTCGAAGCGGAGCATTACTCGTCGTTGCTCGCGTTCAGGTCCTCCGGCGCGATGGTTTCCCCTGCGGTCGTGGGCTGCCCCAACGCCATCAGGAGCAGCCGGCGAACGGCCTCCTCGCGCGAGGGGCGATCGTGCTGCGCGTTCGCCCAGCGATCCACCCGCTCCAGGAGATCGAGGGGAAGCGGCAGAACCGCTGGCTGCGCCGCGACTTTATCCTGGAAGCGCTCTGTCTTCTTCTGCACTGGCGACTCCTGACGTCCCAGAAAGCCATCATGTTCCGAAAAGTTCCGCGCAATGGAAAGCCCCGATCTTTCCATGCTTCGGCTTCTCACGCGGGCCAGTTCAGCGGCCTCGGGCCGCCGGTCGCCCAATCGAGCAGTTCGACCGTGTGAACGACCGGCAGGGTCGTCCCGTTGGCGATCTGGGTGATGCAGCCGATATTGCCGGCCGCGATCAACTCCGGCGACACGCTCTCGATGTTCGCGACCTTCCGGTCCCGAAGGCGCGTCGCGATGTCCGGCTGCAGCAGGTTGTAGGTTCCGGCCGACCCGCAGCAGAGATGGCCCTCCGGCGGATCGAGCACGATGAAGCCGGCGTCCCTTAGGAGCTGCCTGGGCTGATTGCGGATTTGCTGCCCGTGCTGGAGGGAGCAGGCGCTGTGGTAGGCGACGCGCCGGCCAGTCGGATGGGCGGGCGCCTCGAGGCCGATCTCGCTCATGAACTCCGTCACGTCCCGCGCCAGCGCCGATACCGCCCTCGCCTTGTCCGCAAGGTTCGGGTCGTCGCGGAACATAAAGCCGTAGTCCTTCACGGTCGTTCCGCAACCGGAGGCGTTGATGACGATCGCGTCGAGCCCGCCGGTCTCGATCTCCCGGGTCCACGCCAGAATGTTGGCGCGCGCGAAGGCGTGACCGTCCTGGCCGAGGTGATGGGTCAGCGCGCCGCAGCAGCCGGCGCCCTCGGCGATCACCACCTCGCAGCCGTGCCGGGTCAGGAGGCGGATCGTGGCCTCGTTGATCTCGGGCGCCAGAACCTGCTGCGCGCAGCCGGCGAGCAGCGCAACGCGCCGCCGCTTCGCCGACGCGCTCGCAACGATCTGCGGCCGGTCGAGCGCCGACGGCGGCCGGAAGACGTTTCGGGACGAGGTCGAGCGGCGAGCGCAACGTCTTCGGCAAGAGGCCGGCGAACGGCTTCGCCAGCGCGCCGGCCGTCATGGCGAAGCGAAAGATTTTCGGACGCGGCAGGACGAAACCGAGGACGCGCCGAACCACTCGGTCGAACCAGGGGCGGCGATAGGTCTTCTCGATGTGATGCCGCGCGTGATCGACGAGGTGCATGTAGTTCACGCCCGAAGGGCAGGTCGTCATGCAGGAGAGGCAGGAGAGGCAGCGGTCGATATGCTTGACCACTTCCGGCGTCGCCGGGCGATCGGCCTCGAGCATGTCCTTGATCAGGTAGATGCGCCCGCGCGGGCTGTCGAGTTCGTCGCCGAGCAGCACGTAGGTCGGACAGGTCGCGGTGCAGAAGCCGCAATGCACGCAGGCGCGCAGGATTTTTTCCGAGGCGTTGGCGGCCGGGTCGGCGAGTTGCGCGGCGGTGAAGTTCGTCTGCATCGCGGCTACCGACCCTCCCGCATCCGGCCCGGGTTGAGCACGCCCATCGGATCGAACTGGTCTTTGATCCGCGCCGTGAGCTCGTCGAGCGGAGCCGTCTTCCGGCTCGAATACGGCGACGCGCCCGCGCGATCGGCTCGTCAGCGACGATCAGCGTGGCGTGGCCGCCGCGCGGCTTCAGCGCGGCGCGAACGACGCCCGCGCCGGCGTCCGGCCCGGCCTCGCCGGCGTCGAGGCTCAGCCAGACGAGCCCGCCGCCCCAGTCGAAGACTGTTTCCGCCGAGGACAGATGCAGTCCGGATGTCGGCTGCAACGACGGCGGCGGCGCTCGGCGTCGGGCAAAGCCGCCAGAGGACGCGGTCCTCAAGCGGAAGCAGGCGGTGAACCTCGCCGACCTCCTCCCAGAACGCGGCGGAGGCGTCGTCGTCAAGCCGCGCGCCGCGACCGAAGAGAGTCTCGATCGCCTCCACCCGATACGCGACCGAGGGCGCGGGACCCTCGAGCCGGATCGCGGTGACGGCGCCGAGGCCTTGCGCGACTTCGCGGAACCGTCGAACGGCGCGCGGGGGGCTGAGGCAGATGCGCGACGCTCGAGACTTCGAACGGCGTGTTCAGCGCCTTCGCCATCGTGGCGATCGCGACTTCGTCGGCGAGCCCGGCTCAAGAGGATCGTGCGTTCGGTCTCGGGCTTGGGCGTCACTTTCAGCGTGACCTCGGTCAGCACCGACAGCGTGCCGAACGAGCCTGCGAGAAGTTTGCTCATGTCGTAGCCGGTCACGTTCTTCACCACCTTGCCGCCGGCCTTCCAGATTTCGCCGACGCCGTTGACCGCGGAGAAGCCCAGGAAGAAGTCGCGCGCCGCGCCGGCGCGTACGCGGCGGGGGCCGGCCAGATTGCAGGCGAGGACGCCGCCGAGCGTCGGCTCGGCGTTCGAGCCCATGAGACCGCGCCAGTCGGGCGGCTCGAAGGCCAGCATCTGCCGCTTCGCCCGAAGCGCCGCTTTGATCGCGGCGAGCGGCGTCGCCGGCCTGCGCCGTCAGGATCAGTTCGGCGGGCTCGTAATTCACCACGCCCGCGATCTCGGACACGTCGAGCACATGCTCCGCTTTCACGCGGCCGGCCGAACGCGCGCTTGCTGCCGCCCGCGACGATCTCCAGCGGGTTGCCTGTCCGCCGCCGCCCGGGCGATCGCTTCCGCAAGCTGCTTCTCGTCCGCCGGGCGAAGGATCGTCATGCGCCGGCTCTCTCAGAAGCGGGGCAGATCGGGGAAGCGCAGCTTGCCCGCGTTGACGTGCATCCGGCCGAGTTCCGCGCAGCGGCAGAGCTGCGGAAACACCTTGCCGGGGTTGAGCAGGCTCTCGCTGTCGAAGGCGCATTTCAGCCGCTGCTGCTGATTGAGGTCGCTTTCGTTGAACATCGTGTCCATGAGATCGCGCTTCTCGACGCCGACCCCGTGCTCGCCGGTCAGAACGCCGCCGACCTCGACGCAGAGGCGCAGAATGTCGCTGCCGAAATCCTCCGCGCGCTGCAATTCGCCCGGCTTGTTGGCGTCGTAGAGGATCAGCGGATGAAGGTTGCCGTCGCCGGCATGGAAGACATTGGCGCAGCGCAGCCCGTAGCGCTGCTTCCATCGCCTTCATCCGCATGAGCACGCGGCCGATCTTCCTTGCGCGGAATCGTGCCGTCCATGCAGTAGTAGTCGGGCGAGATGCGGCCGACCGCGGGAAAGGCGGCCTTGCGCCCGGCCCAGAACAGGAGGCGCTCCGCCTCGGACTGGCTCGCGCGGCAGCTCGTCGCGCCGTGCTCGGCGGCAATGCGCTCGACCGCCGCGATGAGATGATCGACTTCGGCCGCGCAGCCGTCGAGTTCGACGATCAGCAGGGCCTCCGCATCCATCGGATAGCCGGCGTGGACGAAGGCCTCGGCGGCGTCGATGGCGAGCTTGTCCATGATCTCCATCCCGCCGGGAATGATCCCGGCGCCGATGACGGCGGCGACGCAGTCGCCGGCGCCCTCGACGGAGGGAAAGCCGATCAGCAGCGCGCGCGCGCCGGGCGGCGTCGGCAGAAGCCGCACCGTCACTTCCGTCACCACGCCGAGCATGCCCTTCGGAGCCGACCAGCACGCCGAGCAGGTCGTAGCCGCCGGCGTCGAAATGCTTGCCGCCGACCCGGACGATCTCGCCGTCCATGGTGACGAACTCGACGCCGATCACGTTGTTGGTGGTCAGGCCGTATTTGAGGCAATGCACGCCGCCCGAGTTCTCGGCGACATTGCCGCCGATGGTGCAGGCGATCTGGCTCGAAGGATCGGGCGCGTAATAGAGCCCCTGCCCCTGCACCGCATGGGTGATGCCGAGATTGGTCACGCCGGGCTGGACGACCGCGCAGCGGTTGGCGACATCGATTTCGAGGATGCGCTTGAACTTGCCGAGGCCCAGCAGCACGCCGTCTTCGAGCGGCAGCGCGCCGCCGGAAAGCGACGTGCCGGCGCCGCGCGGCACGACCTTGACGTTGGCGCTCTTGCAATAGCGCAGCACCGCGGCGACCTCGGCCGTCGTCTCGGGCAGCACGACGACCATCGGGAGCTGCCGATAAGCCGTGAGCCCGTCGCACTCGTAGGCTTGCCGCTCGCGCTCGGACTCGATCACGCCCTCGCCGGGGACGATCGCTCTCAGCGCCGCGACGATCTCGGAACGCGTGCGAGGACGGCCCGGTCGGGCTCGGGCATGGCGATCATGGAAGCGCTTCCTCCCCTGGACCGCGGTCGATCAGGATCGCCCGGAAGTCGTTGACGTTGGTCCGCGTCGGTCCGGTGACGACCTGATCGCCGAGCGCCCCGAAGAACCCGTGCCCGTCGTTGTCGGCGAGACTCGCCTTGGCGTCGATTCCCAAAGCGGCGGCGCGCGCGAGCGTGTCCGGCGTGACGATCGCGCCGGCGACCTCCTCGGCCCCGTCGATTCCGTCGGTGTCGCCGGCGATCGCATGAACGCCCGCGAGCCCGTCGAGACCGATCGCCAGCGAAAGCAGGAATTCGACGTTGCGCCCGCCCCGGCCCCTGCCGCGCACCGTCACCGTCGTTTCTCCGCCGGAGATCAGCGCGCAGGGCGCGGCGACCGGCTGGTCGTGGACGACGACCTGGCGCGCGATGCCCGCTCATCACCCGTCCGACCTCGGAGGCCTCGCCCTCGATCGCGTCGCCGAGGATGAGAGGCGAAAAGCCGGCGGCGCGCGCGACCTCGGCCGCGGCTTCGAGCGAAGCCTGCGGCGTCGCGATGATTCGATTGCTCACGCGCGCGAAGACGGGATCGCCGGGCTTCGGCGTTTCCGCTTTGGGGTCGTCGAGCAAAGCCTGCACGGCCGGCGGAACCTCGACGCCGTAGCGCCTGAGCGCCGCCCGCGCCTCCGCGAGCGTGCTGGGATCGGGCGCGGTCGGACCCGAGGCGATCACGGACGGATCGTCGCCCGGCACGTCGGAAATGATCAGCGACACGACTTCCGCCGGCGCCGCGGCCGCGGCGAGGCGCCCGGCCTTGATCGCCGAGAGATGCTTGCGCACGCAGTTGATGTCCCGGATCGCCGCGCCGCTCTTCGAGAGCGCGCGGTTGACCGCCTGCTTGTCCGCCAGCGACAGGCCCGGCGCCGGCAGGGAGAGAGCGCGGAGCCGCCGCCGGAAATGAGGCAGAGGACGAGATCGTCCGGGCCGAGGCCGCGCACGCTGTCGAGGATTCGTCGCGCAGCCTCCTGGCCTGCGGCGTCCGGGACCGGGTGGCTCGCTTCGATGACCTCGATCCGTTCGAGCCGCCCGACGCCGTGACCGTAGCGGGTGACGACCAGGCCGGCCAGCGGTCGGTCGGCCGGCCAATGCGCCTCGACCGCGCGCGCCATCGCAGCGGCGGCCTTCCCCGCGCCGACGACGACCGTGCGGCCGCGCGGCGGCGGCGGCAGGTTTGGCGGAACGGCGCTGTCGGGCGAAGCGGCGGCGACCGCGGCGTCGAACATTCGGCGAAGACAAGCGCGCGCGTCCAAACCCAGTCTCCTCCCGGCGGCGTCGGCGTCGGTCATGGTCGGAGGGCGCCCGTCTCGGGCGGCCGGACGGCGAGACGCCGTCCCTCCAACGCTGCGTCGTGCGTCCATCATAGGGGCGATTTGGCCCGTTGGAAGACCATTCGGAGGGGCGGCGTCTCGCCGCCCCTGGGCGCGCGAGACGCGCGCCCTCCTAACGAGCGGCGTCACCGCCCGATGCAGGCGTCGACCATCCGCTTGAGCTCCTCGCCGCGCTCCTTGTCCAGCCGCGCTGCGTCGCCGGAACGGTCGACGGCGTCGGCGACGCATCGGCAGGACAGTTCGCACGTGTCGGTCGTCCCCCCTTTGGCCATGCAGGAGCGGTGGCACTCGGCGAGAAACGTGGGACGATCGAGGTTTGCTCGCGACGGCGCAAAGACGCCAGTCGTCGCGACGGCCCAGACGAGGCCGATCAGGATCGGCTGATGCACGAGGTAGACTGCGAGGCTGTGCCGTCCGGCGAAGGCGGTCGCGCGCGCCGGCGCCGACGCGCGCCCGCCAGCGGCCGGGCCTCGTCAGCCATGCGAGGACCCCGGGCAGCCGTGCGGCGCCGAGGCCGAGCAGGGTGACGCCCGCCCACGGGAAGAACGGGCGCCAGTCGAGCGTGTTCGGCAGCGCCACGCCAGGCCCGAGCCAGAGCAGCGCCGGCGGAGTCGAACGCCGTCGACTGAACGAGGAACGGCAGCGCGATCGCCGCGGCGCCGGCGAGCGAGGCTCGCCCAGGCCGGCGCCTCGATCAGCGGCAGCGCGATCAGGCTGGCCGCCGCGATGCAATGGAGGATGCCGAACCAGATCGCCATCCCCGGGGCGAACGCCGCGCTTCCGGCCGTCACCAGCGCGGCCGCGCCGCCGACGATCGCGAGGCGCTTGCCGAAGGCCTTCAGGTTCACGCGGTCGCGATGGGCGAGCGCCAGCGACAGGCCGGCGAGCGCCAGGAAGGCGCTTGCGACCGTGTGCGACAGGAGCCGCATCGGCGGGGTGAAGGGCAGGAGCGGCGAAATGAGCCGGAAGTCGGCGAGGTCCCAGGTCAGGTGGAAGGCCGCCATGCCGATCAGCGCTACGCCGCGCGCGACATCGACCGAATCGACCCGCCCGTCCGGCTTCAGCGGACCGCCGCCTCGCCCGGGTTCGACGCTCACGCGGCGGCTTCGAACACGGCGGCGTCGAGGATGAACTCGCCCTCGAACTCGACCGGCCCGGTCATCAGCACGCGGTCGTCCGACTGCGCGCCATTCGATGACAAGCTCGCCGCCGGGAAGGCGCACCGTCGCCTTGCGCCCGATCAGCCCGAGCCGCGCGCCCGAGACGACGGTCGCGCAGGCGGCCGAGCCGCAGGCGAGCGTCAGGCCGACGCCCGCGCTCCCAGACGACGGCGGTCAGCGCGTCCGGGCCATCGATCCGGGCGAAGGTCACGTTGACCTTTTCGGGAAACATCGGATGGACTTCGATCCGCGCGCCCCAGGCCGCCGCGTCGACGGCGGCGAGGTCGGGGACGAAGAACGCCGCGTGCGGGATTGCCCATGTTGGCGGTCGCGGCCGGTCCGAGCGCCGCGAGCGGATCGCCCTCGGCCCAGCCCAAGCTCACCCGCCGGGTGTCCTCGACCGCGCGCGCCAGCGGGATGTCGGACCAGCCGAGCCGCGGCGGCCCCATGTCGACCCGGTACGACCTCCGGCGCCGAGCCGCTCGCAGGCGATGACGCCGGCCTCCGTCTCGACCGCCAGCGACGCGACCCCGAGCTCGCGGCGCAAGCCGGTCGGCGACGCAGCGCGTTCCGTTGCCGCAGGCCCCGGCGAGGCTGCCGTCGTTGTTGGTAGATGCGGACATAAGCCGCCGTCCCCGCCGTCCGCGGAGCGCTCAAGCACCATCATCTGGTCGTAGTCGAGGCCCGGCGCGCGATGGATGGCGCGGGCCTCCGGCGGGGCTCGGCGGATCGGGCGCGTCGCGCAGGTCGAGGACAAGGATCTTGTTGCCCGCGCCGTTCATCCGCTGAATTCGTCGCCCGACGAGCGTGCTTCGGCTCAAACCGTCATGTCTCCCTTCCCGGCGCCCGCGAGCCGGCGCGCCGCGCGGTCGATGGCGCGCGCGCCGAACCGCGTCAAGGCCTCGCGCAGGGCCTCGTCGTCGATCGCCGCGGCGGCCTGCCGCGCTTCCGCCTCCGCCGCCTCGCTCGGCGCCGGCGGCGGCTGGCGCTTCGCCTTCAACGGCGGCAGCGGGCCCTGGCGGAACGCGATCTTTTCGACGCAGCGCCAGCCGAGATGGGCGTTGACCCGCTCGACGATGATCGCCGCATTGTGCTGCGCCTCGAGCGCAAAGGCGCCGTCGACCCTCAGGACCAGCGTCGCCGGGGCGATCGGCGCTTCCGGGTCGCGCTTTGCCGGGCGCGGCGGCCATTGCAGTTGCAGCGGCCGGGCGTAGCGCGCGACGCTCTCGCCGACGATCGCCGGCCAGTCGGCGATCAGGCTCGCTTCGCTCAAGCCCCGCGCGGCGAGCGCCGGCTCGATCACGCCGCGGATCAGCGTGTCGAGCGGCTTGGCGCCGCGGCGCCGGGGCGTCATGGTCGCGACATGAGAGAGCGTTCGCGCATGAACGACAATCTAGGCGCGCCGGCGCTCGAGGGAAAGCGCGACGCGATCGTCGCGCGCACCCTTGCGTGGTGGGACCGCGCCCGGCGCTCGGCTCGCCTGGCGCGCCGAGCCCGGCGAGACGCCCGACCCTTATCGGGTCTGGCTCTCCGAGGTGCTGCTTCAGCAGACGACGGCGCAGGCCGTGACGCCCTACTACCGGGCGTTCGTCGCGAAATGGCCGACGGTCGAGGATCTGGCCGCCGCGCCGATCGAGGCGGTGATCAGCGCCTTCGCCGGGCTCGGCTACTATTCGCGGGCGCGAAACCTGCACGCCTGCGCCAAGGCGGTCGCCGGCGCGCGGCGGACGGTTTCCCTCCGACGAGGCGGCGCTCCGGCTGCTCCCGGGCGTCGGCGCCTATACCGCGGCGGCGATCGCCGCGATCGCGTTCGATCTGCCGGCGGCGCCGGTCGACGGCAACATCGCCCGCATTCTCGCTCGGCTCACCGCCCTCGAAGCGCCGATCGCCGAGTCGCGCGAAGCCATCGCGGCCGCGGCGCGCGCGCTGGCGCCGCCCCGCCGCGCCGGCGACTTCGCCCAGGCGCTGATGGACATCGGCGCGACGATCTGCCGGCCCCGCAGCCCCGATTGCGCCGCGTGCCCGCTCGAGAGTCGATTGCGCGGCGTTCCGCTCCGGCGCGCCGGAGACCTATCCGCCGAAGGTCAAGCCGAAGGTCAAGCCGCGGCGCGCGGGCGCGGTCTTCTTCGCGCACCGGGCGGACGGCGCCTTCCTCGCCCGCCGGCGGCCGCCGAAGGGGCTGCTCGCCTCGACCGTCGAACTCCCCGGCACGCCCTGGACGAGCGAAGGGCCGGGCGCGTCCTGGTCGGACGGCGCGCCGCTCGCGGCCCGCTGGCGCCGCTTGCCCGGGCAGGTCGAGCAGGTCTTCACCCATTTCGCGCTGAGTCTCGTCGTTTACGCGGCGCGCTTACGAAGGCGGCGCGCCCGACAGCCATTTCTGGGTCGAGCGGGAGGCGGTCGGCGAGGCCGGGTTCTCCAATGTCATGCGCAAGGCGGTCGCGCATGCGATCGACGCCGGCCGCAGCGGCCGCGCCGCCCCGCCGTCATAAAACGGTAGGGCTCGGCTGCTCTCCTCCCTTTATCTCCCGGGCGATGGGGTCGAATTCGCTTGAAATGGCGGAGCGATCGCCGATAGCCTGACTCTTCCCTGACCGCACGGAGCAACTTTGGGCAAACTCGGCGCCATTTCCGCCGCTCGCGAGGACGTCGTCCCCGCGGCATACGCCTGGTCGGCCGAAACCTTAAGGGCGCAGTTCGCCCATGTCTCGACCTGGGTGTTCGATCTCGACAACACGCTCTATCCCGCCGACAGCGGCGTCTGGCCGCTGATCGACGAGCGCATCACCCTGTTCCTGCACGACCTTTTCGGGATGGACCTGCAGTCCGCCCGGGCGCTGCATCAGCATTATTATCTGCGCCACGGCACGACGCTGCGGGGCCTGGTCGAGGAGAACATCCACGAGGCGGAGCGGTTTCTCGAATTCGTGCACGACATCGACCGCTCCGTGCTGAAGCCGAACCCGGCGCTCGCCCGGGAGGTCGCCCGGCTGCCGGGCCGCAAGCTGATCTTCACCAACGGCTCCCGCAACCACGCGATCCTGACCGCCAGCCAGCTCGGGCTCGACGGCCTGTTCGAGGACGCGTTCGACATCGTGGCGGCCGGACTGACGCCGAAACCCGCCGAGGCCGCCTACGAAGCCTTCTTCGCCTGCCACGGGGTCGATCCCCGATCCGCGGCGATGTTCGAGGACGTGGCGAAGAACCTCGCCGTTCCGCGAGCGCGGGGCATGAAGACCATTCTGGTGACGCCGAAGCCCGGCCAGGCCGACCACCGCCAGGCGCACGACCGGACGAGCGCCCGGGCGGCGGCGAGCCTGGCCGACGTGGTGACCGACGATCTCGGCGGCTTTCTCGCCCGGCTGAACGACCAGCTCGCGTAGCGCACCGCCGTCATTGCGAGGAGCGTGAGCTCCGAAGCAATCCATGCCGCTTCGGCGCCCTTCGGCCTGGTTTGCTTCGCTTCGCTCGCAATGACGGGTGGGGCGAAGGTCAGTACTTCTCGATGCCGACCCATTGCGCGTCCGAATAGCGCGCGCCGGCCGCAAAGCCGACCGGCAGAACGCGCTCGAGTTCGGCGAGCCGGGCCGCGTCGAGGTCGAAGTCCGCCCCGGCGGCGCATTCCTCCAGATGCTCGGCCGTCCGCGTGCCGGGAATGGGGACGATGTGCGGGGCTTTGGCGAGGGTCCAGGCGATCGCGAGAGCGTGCCGGCGCGACGCCCCAGGAATGAGCCAGCGCAAGAAAGGGCTCGAGCCGGTCCCGGTTCCGCCGCCAGTTCAGCCCCCTGAAGCGCGGGTTGGAGTGGCGGAAGTCCTTGGCCTCGAAGGTTTCGACGTCCTGCAGCCGCCCGCTGAAAAACGCCGCGCCCGACCGGCGAGAAGGCGACCAGCAGCGCGTCCGCCTCGGCGCAGGCCTGAATGAGCCCGAGTTCGGGCGTGCGGGTCCAGAGCGAATATTCCGACTGAACCGCGGCGATCGGGTGAACGGCGTGGGCGCGCCGCAGCGTGTCGGGGGCGACTTCGGAGAGCCCGATCGCGCCGATCGTTCCGGCTTCGACCAGACGGCCGAGTTCGCCGACGGTGTCCTCGATCGGGATGCGCTCGTCGACCCGGTGCACGTAGTAGAGATCGACGTGGTCGACGCCGAGCCGCTTCAGCGAGCCTTCCAGCGCCTCGCGCATGTGGGCGGCGCTGTTGTCGTGCTCGCGCCGCCCGTCGGCCATCCAGTGGATGCCGAACTTGGTCGCGAGCGTGACCTTCGCGCGACGGCTGCGGTCCTGCGCCAAAAACTTGCCGATCAGCGTCTCGCTGAGGCCGGCGCCATAGACGTTCGCCGTGTCCCAGAAGTCGACCCCGAGTTCCAGCGCGCGAGCCAGCGCCCGGAGGGACTCGCGCCTCGTCGGCCGGCCCGTAGAATCCGGCGAAGCTCATGCAGCCGAAGCCGACCGCCGAAACCGTCGCATGAGGGCCAAAGGACCGCCGCTTCATCATGTGCCCTCGCCGAGATACCGAGCTCAGGCGACGCTTTGACGGCGCCAGAGCGGCGCGGTCAAGCCGATGCGGCGCGGCGAATCTTCGCGATTGCCCCCAGGCGCAGCCCATCGAGGGGCAGCGCCGAGGGAACCTCCAAAGGCCGCGATGCGGGAGCGGCCGAAGGGACGGTTAGGCCCTTCTCATACGCTTCCTTCCCCAAAGCCCCGCCAGCCCGCACGCCAACAGAGACAGCGACGCCGGCTCCGGAACCGGGGACCCCGGCCCGATATTCTGGATGCCTGGGCTGAATTCCAGCGTGTAACCGGGAGTTGAGGGGTCGACCGTATAAACCGGATCGATCACGATCGATGCCGACGCGCCGTAATAGTAAAGCGTCTCGAGGGCGGAGATTCCCGCGTAAAATGGCGTGTCGGAGGGGACGCTGAAATCGATTGTTCCAAACTTGGTCTCGTCGGAGGGGGAAGAGCCGCCCACGTTAATGTCCACCGCCCCGAGGTCTTCGTCATAGGTGAAGCGCGACGATCCGTAAGCATAGGCGAAATCGAAGACCGACGTGATCACCGTCATGGAGTATGTCGCGGTGAGGTTCACCGTAGTGTTGGGCGCGCCGATAGCCTCGACCTGATAGGTCACCGCGCCCTGAAATTGCTCCTCGCCGCCAAAAGTGGGGATGCCGCTATTCCAGGACGAATCGAGAAGAAGGGAAGGGTCCGCCGTCAGAGTCAGGTCATAGCCCGTGCCGGAATAGGATCCAGGGAGGTTATCCGTCGGGATGGTCGAATAGTTGAGCTCATAATTCGGGTCCGTAAGGGCGGCGGCAGGGCCCGCCGCCGCTACGGTCAACGCACATGCGGCTGCCGCCGACATGGCCAGCGCCGCGCGACGGCGGCTGTTAAGGCAATTTCGCGCAACCAAACTCATGTTCAACCCCCCTAAGTTGACAGGTCTCATCCTGAGCAAGCCCTGGGCGATCAGCCGATCCAACGCCGGCTGGCTCAAGGCGCCCGCGAGTTCATGCTAATCGGGGCCGCCCGCTCGCGCGTCTCGATCTCCGCACGATCGCGTCTCATTTTCCGCATTCTGCGGGCAGCTGAACGCGTGCGGACCCGGAGGGGCGGCGTCTCGCGGCCCGAGGCGCGCGAAAAATGCGCCCTCGACGAACCAACTTGGATCCGTCTCTCCCTGAAGCTACGCTCCCTACAGCTTCGCTGCGGTCCGTCCGCCCGCGACAGCCGCGCCCTCGATTTTCTCGGCGATCGCGTGGGCGAGGCAGCGATAGCCGAGATCGTTCATGTGCAGCCCGTCGCCGGAGAGCAGCGCGAGCGCGTTCTGTCGCCCCTGCGCTTCATCATGGCGTAGCGCGACACGCACCGGAACCCGCAGCCGCTCGCCGATCTCGTCGACGATGGCGACGAAACGCTCGTAGCGGGCCGACGTCCGGAATCTTCGCTGCGAATTGCGGGTCGACCAGCATGAGGGGAACGCCCGCGGCGCGCGCGGCGGCGATGCCGCTCTCGACCGTGGCGCGGAACACCGCCTCGTCCACCCCGACCAGGGCGTCGTTGGTGCCGACCTGCCAGATCACCAGTTTCGGCCAGCCGGCTTTCAGCGCCGCCTTGAGCCGTTGCAGCGTCTTGACCGCGAGTTCGCCGCCGATCCCGGCGTTCCGAACCAGGGCCGGGATCCCGTCTTTCGTTGGAGAGTTCGTCCGCGAGCTGTGCGGGGTAAGCTGAACGCCGGCGAACTCGCGCCGATCCCTTCGGTCGACGACGAGCCGATGGCGAGGATGTCGAGCACGCGGTCGGCGCCGCTGTCGAGATTGGCGAGCTTGACGCCGTTCGCGTCCAAGGCCGACGCCTCGGCCGGACATGGGTCCGCGCGCGCGGCGACGGCGGGCAAGGCGAGAAGGCAGACGAGCGCCGCCCGGGAGAGAAACGCTATGCGGCCCCGTAGGGAACCACGTTCGAAGCGGGGGGGACAGGCGTGTTTCTGCACTCGATCCAACGGGCAAGGACAAAAAGGGCTGCGATGCCCGCAAGCGTGTACCCGAATCCGGCGAGTTTCTCAACATAGTCAGAAGAATAAGGCTGCGCCGCGCCGAGCGCCGCCTGTCCGAGCGCGCTGATCACGGAACCCGCGGCGAAGGTCGCAAGGCCATTGCGGCCAAGGCACTGCACCGCCCGACCGGCGACGCTGTCGACCAGCCGCTTCATCTTCGGCGCAACCTGCGGCGCGACCGCGATCAGATAGGCCAGCGCCGCGAAATGCGCGAGCCGCGCCAGTCCGAGGTCCTGCTTGGCGAGATCGAGCCGCGCGAAGGCGGCCTCGCGCAGGCCCGGAGCAGAGCCTCCGGCGCTCGTGGCGGCGAAGCGCGGCGAGCGCGAGGACCGCGAGGCTCATCGCGATCAGCCCTGGGCGTCGCGCGAGGCGGGCCGTTCCGCCAGACGATCGCCGAAACGAGCCCGATCGTGAAGATGAGCTGCCACGCGAACGGATTGAAGAACCACGCCCCGGGCTCCGGCCAGTTCGGCAGGCTCAGGCCGAATGCTCGCGAGACGGCGTATATCGGCGACCGAAACCGCGAGGGCGAGCCGAACGTCCCGCATCGCAAGCGCCAGCGCGACCGGCGCCCAAAGCATCAGCACGATGTAGAGCGGCAGAATATTGAAATAGCCGAGCTGGTGGGTGAGCACCGCGAGGCCGGCGAGGCCCGTAGCGGGCGAAGCGAACACGTAAGACCGGCCGTGCGCCTCGATCAGCGTGTCGACGCCGCTCAGCCAGAAAGCGCAGGCAAAGATGACGAGCGCAACCAGGGTCAGGGCGATGTGGACGCCGTAGAGTTTCAGCGCCCGCTCCAAGCATCCGCGCGCGACCGGCGCGAATCCGCGCGTGCGGGCCCGCGGCGCATAGACCATCCCGACCGAAAGGCCGGAGATGAAGACAAAAGCCTCCGAACTGTCGGAAAGCCCAAAGTTCCTCGGCGTAAACGATTCGAGCAGATTGCCGGGAATGTGATCAACAAGGATCGCAATCAGCACGGCTCCGCGCCAGAAATCGATATCGCCGACACGATTTGCCTTCGCCATGGGACGCTCATCACAAGAACGGCGCCACCCCACCTATCGACCACCATCGCCCATGGGGCCGACGAATTTGTGGTCTTGTCGTTAAGTTTTGTTGCCTCTCGTTGAGAACGCGCAGGGCAGGCAAAGGTTCATTAACCTTGCAGCGCGGCGTTTCGCGATCACGGGGCGGGTCACCGCGTTTCGCCCGGCCTGAAAATCACGTTTCCGGAGCGACCGCTCAGCCGGCTTCGATCAACTTGGCCGCTTCGTCGCGCTCGAACAGGTAGAGGAGGAGCCTCAGGTTGCGTCCGTCTTCGTTCGCCAGCCGCCCCTCGCGTTCGAGCGCGGCCTGCGCCTCCGCCCGCGCCCGGGCCAGCAGTCCGCCGTGGACCTCGAGCCGGGCGAAACGAAAGCCCGGCGCGCCCGCCTGGCGTGCGCCGAGCACGTCGCCCTCGCCGCGCAGGCGCAGGTCCTCCTCGGCGATGCGGAAGCCGTCTTCGGTCGCCCGCAGCGTCTCGATCCGCGCCTTCGCGGTCTCGCCGAGCGGCCCCCTGTAGAGCAGCAGGCAGCTCGATCGGCCGGCGCCGCGGCCGACCCGGCCGCGCAACTGATGCAGTTGGGCGAGACCGAACCGCTCGGCGTGCTCGACGATCATGATCGTCGCCTCGGGCACGTCGACGCCGACCTCGACGACCGTGGTCGCGACCAGGATCTTGGTCTCGCCGCGCTGAAAACGCTCCATCGCCGCGTCCTTGTCCGGGCCCGCCATCCGTCCGTGCACGAGTCCGACCGCATCTCCGAACATCGAGCGCAAGGCGGCGGCGCGATCCTCGGCGGCGGCCACGTCGAGCGTCTCGCTTTCCTCGACCAGCGGGCAGATCCAGTAGGCGCGCGCGCCCTGCGCAAGCGCGCGCGACAGTCCCGCCACCACCTCCTCGATCCGCTCGATCGGCATGGCGCGCGTTTCGATCGGCTGTCGCCCGGGCGGCTTTTCGCGCAGAGCCGAAACGTCCATGTCGCCGAAATAGGCCAGCACCAGCGAGCGCGGGATCGGCGTCGCCGTCATCACCAGAAGGTCGACGGCCTTTCCCTTGCCGGCAAGCGCGAGCCGCTGGCGGACGCCGAAGCGGTGCTGCTCGTCGACGACCGCGAGGCCGAGGTCGGCGAAAGCGACAGCGTCCTGGAAGAGCGCATGCGTGCCGACGACAATGTCGAGCTCGCCTGCCGCCAGCGCCGCCAGGGTTTCGCGCCGCTCGGAAGCCTTGTCGCGACCGGTCATCAGCGCCATGCGCAAGCCGAGCGCCAGCGGCGAGCGGCGCCATGCGATCGAAATGCTGCCGGGCCAGAACTTCCGTCGGCGCCATCATCGCCGCCTGCCGGCCGGCCTCGACCACTTCGGCCATGGCGAGAAGCGCCACGACCGTCTTGCCCGAGCCGACGTCGCCCTGCAGCAGCCGGATCATGCGCTTGTCGGCCCTGAGGTCGGCGCGGATGTCCTCGAGCGCCTTGCGTTGCGCGCCGGTCAGCGAAAACGGCAGGGCCGCCTCGAGCCGGCGGGCAAGCGCGCCTTCGGAAACGTGGGCGCGCCCGACCGTCTCGCGCATCCGCGCGCGAATGAGGAGCAGGGCGAGCTGGTTCGAAAGCAGTTCGTCAAAGGCGAGACGGGTCGTTGCGCGGCCCGCCGGGTCGACGTCCTCGGGCGCCTCCGGCCGGTGCATCGCCTCGAGCGCTTCGGCGAAGGACGGCAGCTTCAGGCGTTCGATGGTGTCGGTTGCGATCCATTCCGGCAGCCGCGGCAGGCGCTTCAGCGCGCCGTCCGCGGCGCGCGCCACGATTCGCTGGAAAAGACCTTCGGTCAGCGCATAGACCGGCTCGACCGCCGGCAGGCGGGCGAATTCCTCGGCGTCCAGAACCCGGTCGGGATGAACGATCTGCCGGACGCCGTCGTAGAGCTCGAGCCTGCCGGAAATCCAGCGGGTCGCGCCGACCGGCAGGCGTCCGCGCACCCATTCGGGATTCGGCAGGAAGAACACCAGTTCGACGTCGCCGGTGTCGTCTTCGACCAAGACCTTGAACGGCGCCTGCGAGCGGAGGCTTTGCGGCGCGCGATGCTCCATGACTTTCGCCTGGAACGTGACGATCGTGCCGGGAATGGCGTCGCGGATTTTCGGCCGCGAGCGCCGGTCGAGCGTCGCATAGGGCAGGTGGAACAGCACGTCGAGAACGCGCGCGCCCTGCGGTCGATCGAGCAGGCGGTCGAACAGTTTGGCGTTCTTGGGTCCGATCCCGGCAAGCGCGGAAGCCGGGGCGAACAGAGGATCGAGGAGCGACGGGCGCATGACGGCGTTATAGCAATTCCAGGGCCGTCCCAAACGTCCGAGGGACTCGCGTTCCTCAATCTGTCAGAGGGCGCGGCAGGCGCGACGACGCTCGAGAGCAAGACCAATTTCGTCGGCGCCGCGCGGGTCGGCGCGACGCTCACCGGCGTCTGCGCAGTCGTTCACAGGGGACGGCGGACCCAAGTCGTTCAGACCCGGGTCGAAACCGAAGAGGCGCGGCTCGTCGCGCTGGTCGTCCAGACCCAGATGACGTTGTGACAATGCATGGCCGACAACGAAATTGGGGCGGCCGCGCCGCCCCAATTCCAACTTATGATGTTAAAGGTCGATCTTTGGCGCCTTACGGCATCGTGCAGATCCGATTTCCAGAGATGAGATCGCAGTGCCCAACCGCGCCCGGCTGCGGCGGAACGTGGTTTTCATAGCTGTACACGGCCGTTCCCGTCGCCGGGGCCGACGTGTTGGCCATGACCGGAGTCATGCCAAACGCGGTAAACGGCGCGGCGACGACGGCGAAGGGCGCGCCCACGATGGTCCCGACCGGCCCGACGTATCCGTAGCCCGAACTCGCGGTCGGGCCCATTTGGCCCGAGCTGCAAATGCGGTTACCCGATATAATGTCGCAGCTCCCGACGACAGCCGGCTGCGCCGGGGTTACACGGTAGCCATAAAGGGGCGCGCCGGTCGCGTCCGCGACAGTCGGAGCAGGGTAGGGATACGCGGCGACCTGGGCCGACGCGGCGGACGCCATCGCGCAGAACGAGGCGGCGGAAATCAACGCTGTCAGTGCGTTTTTCATGGACATGTCTCCGAGTGTTCCGACACCGAGCGGCCTCGTCGGGCGGACAAAGGCTCTTCGGACGTCCGTCCACGGCTTCGAAACCCGTAGGACTTGCGCCCGAACAACGCCGGCGCATGAAGCCGGTTCCCGGGCAGGCCTTCGGGCGCCGCGCCGTCCGTTCAAAACCTTGTGAAATCTGAATAATTCCACATGCTGCAGGCGCCGTTCCTGCGGGGTCGCCCTCTGCATCGCGCCGGCCGGAACGTCGGGTCCGGCCTCAAATGTGGCTAAAACATGTCAAACAAGGCGGCGGACGCCCTTGCAAATCCAAATCCTGAGGCTAACGCTTTGAAAACCGTGGTCCGGCTCCAAAACAGTCAGCGCAGAGGCCCCTCGGCGGCGTCCGCTTCCGCCGAGGACCGGGGCGCCTCCCCGTCCCGCGGGACCGAAGGCGCCGGGCGCGCTTCTTCGGGTAGATCCGCAAGCGCCTGGCGTCGAAACCGGGCGCGTCCCAGCCGTGCACCGCCTCGTCGTAGACGCGCTCGGTCGGGCGGTCGTCGGCGCCGAGCAACCGTCGGCGAAACCAGAGCTTCAGTGACCAGGTCGTCGATCGAATTCGAGACAGTCCGAGATGGCGACGCACAGATCGTCGATGTCGCCTTTCCCCATCGCGACAGTCCTGAGTTCGGCGGTCGCCGCTCGCGGTCTTGCGCGTCGACGTCTTGTAATGGCCCTCGACGCCCTTGGTCGGGTCGCACAGGAAGAAGCAATGCACGACGTCGTTGCGCGCTTCCCGGATCTCGTCGAACAGGGCGCCGGTCTGAGCCGCCTGGCTCCAGAGCCGGCGATCCGGCCAGTCGTT
Source organism: uncultured Alphaproteobacteria bacterium (assembly GCA_963783275.1). Taxonomy (GTDB): domain Bacteria; phylum Pseudomonadota; class Alphaproteobacteria; order Rhizobiales; family Beijerinckiaceae; genus Roseiarcus. The sequence goes on from CAWANA010000004.1 coordinate 60,070, forward strand.
GAGCTCCTGCTTCAGGAGATTGGCGAACAGCTTGACGAGCGAGACGTTGCCCATGCTCGCGATCACGAGTTCGCCGACGTCCTGGTCCCAGCCGGCCGTCACCCAGACGAGCGAGGCGAATTTCCGTTCGAGCGCATTCCAGCCGAAATTGATGAAACCGATGCTGGCGAGATGTTCGTCGTCGAGACCGGTCCATTGCCGTCTCGCCATGGGGGTGTTGATGAACACGGGGACTGTCCCTCTTCGCGGTCGACCCCAAGTGTAAGCGCGTTCGACGATCAGCGCGAGCGGCGCTGCGAAGCGAACGCCGGCGCCGGACGGGATCGTCTTGGTCGGCCGCGGCTTCGGCAGCGTCGAGGCCGCCCCGCGCGGCCGCGCGCGCCAGCCGAACGAAGCCCGCGACGTCGACCTCCTCCGCCCGCCGAGGTCGGCTCGATGCCGGCGGCGTCGAGGAGCGCGCCGGCGTCGAGGCCGCGGGACGCGGCGAAGCCCTTCAGCGACTGGCGCAGCATCTTGCGCCGCTGCCCGAACGCGGCCTGGGTCAGCGGCCGACAGCAGGCGCCGCGATCGCACGGGTCGGGCGCGGCGCGGGGAACGAGTTCGACGACGCTCGAGACGACCTTCGGCGGCGGGGTGAAGGCGGCCGGCGGCACGTCGAACAGGATGCGCGCCTCGGTTCGCCATCCGGCGAGCACGGCGAGCCGGCCGTAGTCGGCGCGCTCGGCCGGCGTGGCGACGATGCGCAGCGCGACCTCGCGCTGGAACATCAGGGTCAGCCGGTCGAAGAACGGCGGCCAGGGCTCGGCCTCCAGCCAGCCCGCCAGGAGCCGCGTGCCGATGTTGTAGGGCAGGTTGGCGCAGATGCGGATCGGCGCGCCGCCGGCCTTGGCGATCAGCGTCTCGGGCTCGACCGTCAGCGCGTCGGCGGCGATGACCTCGAGGCGGCCCGGCCAGTGCGCGCCGATCTCGGCCAGCGCCGGCAGGGCGCGCTCGTCGCGCTCGATCGCGATCACCGGCCTTGGCGCCTTCTGCGAGCAGCGCGCGGGTGAGGCCGCCCGGGCCCGGGCCGACCTCGACGACGGCGACGCCTGCGAGCGGACCGGCGGCGCGGGCGATCTTCGACGTCAGGTTGAGGTCGAACAGGAAATTCTGGCCGAGCGCCTTGCGCGCGTCGAGCCCGTAGCGGGCGACGACTTCGCGCAGCGGCGGCAGCCCGTCGCGAGGCGAGCGTCATCGGGTCAGCCGGTCGGCGAGCCTCAGCGCCGCGATGAGGCTCGCCGGATTGGCGACGCCGCGGCCGGCGATGTCGAAGGCCGTGCCGTGATCGGGCGACGTGCGCACGAACGGCAGGCCGAGCGTGACGTTGACGCCTTCGTCGAAGGCGAGCGTCTTGACCGGGATGAGGCCCTGATCGTGATACATGGTCAGCGCGACGTCGTAGCGCGCCCGCGCGCTGGCGTGAAACATCGTGTCGGCGGGCAGCGGGCCGACGGCGTCGATCCCCTCGGCGCGCAGGGCTTCGATCGCGGGCGCGATGATCGTGATCTCCTCGCGTCCCATCGCGCCGCCTTCGCCCGCGTGCGGATTGAGGCCGGCGACAGCGAGGCGGGGCCGGGCGAGGCGGAACCGGCCCTTGAGATCGCGGTCGACCACCCGCGCCGTCTCGACGATGAGGTCGCGGGTGAGCGCCTTCGGCGCCTCCGCGAGCGCGATGTGGATGGTGACGGGCACGACCGCCAGCGCCTCCGACCAGATCATCATGACCGGGAAGGCAGGGCGCGCCCCAGGCGCGGGCGAGCTCGCCCAGATATTCGGTGTGGCCGGGAAACCGGAAACCGGCTTCGTAGAGCGTCGCCTTGGCGATCGGGTTGGTGACGACCGCGCGCGCCGCCCCGGCGCGCACCGCCGACGACCGCGCGCTCGATCAATTCGAGCGTCGCGGCGGCGTTGGCGGCGCTCGGGCGTCCGGGCTCGGCTGCGACCGGATTGTCGAGCGGAACGACGGGCAGGCCCCGCGCGAATGACGCGAGGCGGCCCGCTCGGGGTCGGTCTCGATGATCGGCGTCGCCGAGCCGATCCGCCGGCCGACGTCGGCGAGATGCGCCGGGCGAAGCGAGAACGAAGAACGGCGGGTCGCTGGGCGCGCGCACGCGCCAGGCGGCGAGCGCCAGCTCCGGGCCGATTCCCGCCGGGTCGCCCATCGTCATCGCCAGCGGCGGCCGTTCGACCGTCATGACTAAGGGCTCCGGCCGGACGATCGGCGCCGTCACAGGCCGACGTTCGCCCTGACGTCGCCGAGCGTGCGCAGGACGAGCTGGAACATCAAGGTCTGGTTGCGCGTCGCCGGAAGGTAGGTGAGCGGGCCGCCCGCGTATTCCGTGAAGGCGGCCGGCGCGCTGGTGCTCGAGGAATAGCGGACGGTCAGGGTGGTGCACTCGTCCTTGTAGCCGAGCCCGAACGAATAGCCGATCGGATAGAAGACCGGCGTCTCCTGCCCGGGGATGTCGTAATAGTGGCGCGACATGTCGAGCACGAGCGACCCGTCGATCGACCAGCGGTCCTGGAACTTGTAGGAGGCGTTGCCGGTCAGGCCCTCGCGCGGATATTCCCAGCCCGAGCGCCGGCTGCGCCGCGTAGAGCGCGTAGTCGACGCTGCCGGTGACGCCGGCGAGCGTCGCCTTGGCGATGGCGTCGAACCGGTCGAGCTGGAACGTCGTGCTGTCGAACTGCTGCTTGCTGAGGAGCGAGATCGGCGCGGAGGTCGGCTGGATCATCTCGCCGGCGACGAAGTTGGAGAACGTCTTGTCGAGGCCGGACTCCATGCCGGTGTTGGCCATGTCGTAGAGCGTGTACGAATTCTGCCCGGCGACCTGGATCGATTCGCCGGCGACGACGTTGGCGTGGCCGCCGTTGGCGAAATTCGCGGTGTACTGGAAGCCGTAATTGAGCCGCGTGCCGCCCTCGATCCGGTCGTAGCCGGAGAACTTGTTCCAGGCGAACAGGTTCGTTTCGTCGAACACGAGGCTCTGGGCGTCCTCGTTCGGCTGGATCCGGGGCATGACCTCGCTCGGCCGGGCGATGAACTGCGCGATCGGCGTGATCGTCTGCGAGCCCCAGGAGTTGGTCAGCGCGAAGGGATACTGGTACTCGAGCCCGAAGCCCGCCATGCCGCGCGCGAACGCGCCCTGGTCGCCGCCGGAGAAGAACGCGGCCTGACTCGAATTGGCGACCGTGCTCGTTCCGAGCGCGCTCGCGTAGGTGATCGAGCCGGTCTCGTTGAGTTCGGTCGCCTCGCCGTCGAGCCGCGCGAACACGAACGGCTTCCAGACTTCGCCGATCGGGTCGATGTAGCTGCGCTGCCACGACGCCTGTCCCGACGCGCGGGTGTAGTCGCCGGCGATGCTGCGCAGCAGGCACGCGCCGGGATAATAGGTGTTGCACATATTTGTCGCCGACCGTCGTCTCGCAGACATTGTACAGGTGGTAGGCGTTGTCGAACGTCTGCAGGCCGGTCGACTGGAACGCCGCGTTGGTCTGGTTGATGTTGGCGACGTTGACGTCGACCGTCGCCTCGCCGCCGATCCCGTTGGTGCGATCCGCGGGAAGCGTGAACGACGCGATTGTAGTCGAACACCGGCACGGCCTGCTGGAAGCGTGCGGTTGTCGTCGTTCGCCGTCGTGCCCTCGAAATGATAGGCGCTGAGGTCGAAGAAGCTGTGGTCGGCCTGGCCGCGCAGATAGACCGACGAGACGATGTCCTGGAAATAGTAGTTGGTGAAGTCGATGCCCTGCAGCTTGTAGTCGTTGGCGAAGAACTTGTCGGACAGCCAAGTCGCGTTCCAGCCGAACTGCCAGTCCTGGTTGAGGAAGAAGTTGCCCTTGGTCTCGATCGACCCGCGCGTCTTCTGGTCGCCGGCGCCGTAAGGCCACGCCGAGAAGGCGTTGGGCTGCTGCTGGTCGATCCCGACCAGCTTGATGCTGTACTGGCCGTTCGTCGAGCCGCTGACGCCAGTCGACCTCGCCCAGCAGTCCCTGTTTCGACAGGTAGGTCGGGAATAACGGTCAGATCGTAGTTCGGCGCGAGATTGATGAAATACGGGATGCTGATCCCGTAGCCGAGGTTCGCGCCGGAGATGAATCTGCGGCGCGAGCAGCCCGGTCTGCTTGTTGACGGTCGAATCCGGCGAGGAGAAATACGGCATGTAGAAGACGGGAAAGCCCCAGACGAGCATCTGGGCGTCCTCGTAATAGACCGTGTGGGTCTCCTGGTTCTCGATGATCTTGGTCGCCCGGACCTGCCAGAACGGCGGCCGCTCGGGATGATCCTTGCAGGGTTCGCAGGCGGTGTAGGATGCCCTTGTCGAGCACCGTCACGTCGCCGTTCAACCGCTCGCCGCGGGGCGAGGTGAAGCGCGTCTTGTCGGAGGTCAGCGCCTGGACGCTGTCGATGAAGCCGTCGCGGAAATTCTCGCTGAGCTCGAAACGAGTTCCGTAGACGATGTCGCCGTGCTCGTCGGTCATCTTGGCGTGGCCTTCGGCGTAGACGCGCTTGGTGGCGCGGTTGTAGACGACGCGGTCGGCCTGAAGGATGCGGCCCTGATAGAACAGCTGGACCGAGCCCTACGGCCGTGACGGTGTTCTTGTCCTTGTCGTAGATGAGCTGGTCGGCGTCGATGACGAGCTTGTCGGCGGGCTTCGCCGCCGGCGTGGCGCCGGGGCGGCGCGGCGCTGCGCGGCGCCGGCGGCCGGCGAGCGAGGCACGCGACACGCAAGCGCGAGCGCCAGCGGCGCCAGCGACCGAGGACGCGCGACCCACGGAGGCCGGCGCTGCTTTCGACTCAGCGGAGGAGCTGACGGCGGAGCCCATCAACCATCCTCTTGGTGCAGCAACACGTACACGCCAAACAAGCACCCAACGAGCCCAGGCGACCAGCCCGCCGCAGACCGCGCTGATGAAGCCGGCCTCGCCGAGATCGTTGATCACTTTGGTGGCCACATAAAGCACGAACCCGGCCGCGACGCCACCGGAAACCATGACCTCGACGCCGCCCATTCGGAAGAATCTTAACGAAAAGCAAGCGGCTACCAGAACCATCGCCGCCAGCAGCACCGGGCGGGCCAGAAGCTCTTGATATTTCAGCTGATAGGCCGTCGGGTCGAGCCCCGCCTGGGCGGTCTGCTCGGCGAGGCCGGGCAGGCTCCAGAACGACACGGTTTCGGGCGCGACGAACGCCTGGGCGACCTCCTGGCGATTGAGGGTCGTGGCGAGCAGGTAGGTCGAGACCGGCAAGCGTCTCGAAGCCCGGGCGTGACGACCTTGGCGTCGTGCAACTCCCAGTAGCCGTCGTGCAGCTCGCCCGAGGCGGCGTCGACGCGCTCGACGAAGTTGCCCTTGATCGTCAAAGTTGAAAATCTCGACCCCGTTGAGTCGGGTCCCGTCGTCCTCCTTGCCGCGCGCGTGAATGATCGCCTGGCCGTCGACGCTCTTCTGCCGGAGCCAGACGATCGCCCCACGGGTTGGACGCGTCCGCCGAACACGCTGTTCTCGATCTCGTCCGACCTCTGTTTCATCCACGCCGACGCCGGATTGTAGAGCAGTGACCGAAAGAACGCCGATCAGCACGAATGACGAGCGACCGGCGGCGCAAGAATCTGCCAGACCGAAACGCCCGCGGCCCGCGCCACGACCAGTTCGAGCTTTCGCGACAGGTTGAGGAACGCGATCATCGAGCCGAACAGCACCGCGAACGGCAGCGCCTGCTCGGCGACCGTCGGGGTTCGCAGGAAGGACAGCGACGCCATCAGCGGCGCGGTCGCCTTGGGCGCGTCGCCCGAACGGCGCAGCATCTCGACGAGATCGACCGCGTAGATCAGCGCGAAGACGAAGCCGAACGCCGCGAGCACCGTGCGCGCGAACCGGCCCGCGAGATAGAGCGACAGCGTCCGGCCGATCATGCCGGGCTCGCTGCGGCGCGGCGGAGCGGCGCCGGAAAACAACCGCTCGCCGGAAGATCATCGCCAGCGCGCCGCAGGATCGCCGCGATCGGGATCGCCCAGACGAAGACGGCCGCCGACGGGACGCCGACCGTCAGCGTCGTCGCGGCGATGCCGAGCCCCCGAATCGCGACGAAGGCGAGAATCGCGCCGCCGATCGCCAAGCCTCGACCCTGCCGGGTCGTCCGCGCTTCGCCCAGCGCGGCGAAGGCGATGAAGCCGGCGACGAGCGCGTAGAGCGGGCTCGCGAGGCGGTCGAGCAATTCGCTGCGGATGTGTCCGGCCAGGGCGGCGTCGGCGCGGTCGTCCGCGCTCGGCGACATCAGTTCGACGGTGCTGCGCTCGCGCGGGCGCTTCACCGCCGCGATCGCCTGGGAGAACTGGGACAGGTCGATCGTGTAGTCGTCGAAAGCTCACCATCGCGGAGTCGCCGGCCGCCTGCGGCCGCAGCAGCACGCCCTTGGTCAGCTGCAGATAGCTCGAGCCGTCCTTCTCGATCGTCTTGCCGGCCTCCGCGATATAGGTCGAAACATGCGCCGGGTCGCGCCGGTCCTGCATGAACACGCCGCGCAGCGCCCCGTCCGGGGTGCGCTCGCGATAGTGGAAGACGAAACCGAAGGTCAGGTCGTTGAAGGCGCCCGGGCCGGGCGAAATTGGAGATGAAGTCGGCGCGGACGAAGGTCGTCAGGTTCTCGATCGCCCCGAAGCTCCAGGGCAGGACCTGCACGTAGATCGCCGCGACGACCGCGAACACCGCGACCGACAGCGCGGCCATCGGGCGCAGGAGGCGGGCCGGCGACACGCCGGCGGCCGCCATCACGACGAGTTCGCTGTCGCCGTTGAGCTTGTTGAGGGTGTAGAGCATGCCGGCGAACAGCGCGACCGGCGCGATGACCGCGATCAGCGAAGGCAGCGCGAGCCCGGTCATCATGAGAAAGATCAGGATCGTCTGGCCCTTGCTGGTCAGCAGATCGATCTGGCGCAGCGCCTGGGTGATCCAGATGACGCCGGTCAGCACGACGAGCCCGGTCATGAAGGCCGTCGCCGCGGTTCTCAGAACGTAGCGCTCAATTCGACTCATCGCCGCCGCTTCGTTGCGCGCGGGCCACGCGCCTGGTACGCCTCGCGAAAGCGCCTAGCCCGGTCGGGCCGCCGTGGCAAGGCGACGTTTCCGGTCGGCCGCCGGCCAAAACCCGCCCGTCAATGGCGCTCGAATCGCGGCATCTTGTTGACGGGCCCGGCAAACCCCCGATATCTCGAAGCCCGACGGCTCCTTGCGCGTGGCAGGGCGCGATTCGCATCCGGACATGGGAACGCGTTGGACATGAGCGATGCGACTGCCGTCAAGATCTCCTTTGGCGCCGCTCGCTGCGCCCAAAGGCGGCGCATTCGTCGTTTTCGTCGGAGCGGACATGAAGCCGGCCGCTGCGGTCGCCGCGCAGGCCGGCGATCTCGAGCCGCTGATCCGCGCCGCCGCGAAGGCCGCCAATTTCAAGGGCGCGCAGCGCACCGCGCTCGACATTCTCGCGCCGGCCGGCCTCGACGCGTCGCGGCTCCTCGTCGTCGGCGTCGCGCCGGGCAAGGACAACGCGCCGCTCGATTTCGTCATGCTCGGCGGGTTCGTCTTCGGCAAGGTCGCCGGCGCCCAGAAGGTCGAGGTCGCTTTCGAAGCGCCGGCGGGCGCCTGGGACGGCGCCGCGGCCGCCGATTTCGCCCTCGGGCTCAGGCTGCGCGGCTACAAGTTCGACAAGTACAAGACGCGCAAGAAGGAGAACGACGAGGAGAACGGCGCCGCGCCGGAGTTCGTCATCGGCTCGGGCCATGCCGCGGCGGCGCGCGCCGCCTGCGCATGACGCGGTTCGCCGTCGCCGAAGGCGTCGAGCTCGCGCGCAACCTCGTCAACGAGCCGCCGAACGTCCTCTTTCCCGCCGAGTTCGCCGATCGCGCGAAGGCGCTGGAGAAGCTCGGCGTCGAAGTCGCCGTCCTCGACGAGAAGGAGATGGGCAAGCTCGGCATGAACGCGCTGCTCGCGGTCGGGCGCGGATCGGCGCGCGACAGCCGGCTCGTCACCATGCGCTGGAACGGGGCGCGCGCAAAGCGCGGCAAGCCGATCGTCATCGTCGGCAAGGGCGTGTGCTTCGATTCGGGCGGCATCTCGATCAAGCCGGCCGCCGGCATGGAGGACATGAAGGGCGACATGGGCGGCGCGGCCTGCGTGGTCGGCCTCCTGCACGCGCTCGCCGACCCGCAAGGCCAAGGTCAACGTCGGTCGGGATCGTCGGGCTGGTCGAGAACATGCCCGACGGCGACGCGATCCGCCCGGGCGACATCCTCACCTCGATGTCCGGGCAGACGATCGAGATCATCAATACCGACGCCGAAGGGCGGCTCGTCCTGTCGGACGCGCTCTGGTACGCGCAGGAGACCTTCAAGCCGCGGCGATGATCGACCTCGCCACCCTGACCGGCGCGATCATGGTCGCGCTCGGGCACGAGTACGCCGGGCTCTTCTCCAACAACGACGAACTCGCCCAGCGGCTCGCCGCCGCGGGCGAGGCGACGGGCGAGAAGGTGTGGCGCATGCCGCTCGCCCAGCCCTACGACAAGCTGATCGACTCCAAGGTCGCCGACATGAAGAACACCGGCGGCCGGCACGGCGGATCGATCACCGCGGCGCAGTTCCTGCAACGGTTTGTTAAGGATACGCCGTGGGCGCATCTCGACGTCGCGGGCGTCGCCATGGGTTCGCCATCCTCGGACATCAATCCGTCCTGGGGCTCGGGCTGGGGCGTCAGGCTGTTGAATCGTCTCATCGCCGACTCCTACGAAGATTAGGGTCGGCGTCCGGCGACGAGGGGCTGGGAGATCAGGATGCGGCTTCGATTCGACGGTCTTGGCGCTCGCGCTCGCCGGATGCGGCCTGCAGCGCGGACCCGGCCTGGGCGATCGCGGGCTGCGACGCCTTCACCGCGGCGCTGCGGACCGAGCGCGAGCGACATGGGCGTCGAATTCTCGCGCGCGATCGTCGTCTCCCGCACCCGCTCGGACGCCAACGTCTACGACGTGACGACCAAGGTCGACGTCGACGCGACGCTCGTCCTGCCGCGGCGACGAGTTCCTGCGCTTCGAGGCCCGCATCGGCGAACCCGCCAGGGCCCGGACCTCGACCGATTTCGAGCGCTTCCAGGCGGCGGCGCTGAAGGCGGCGCTCGGCTGGGACGCGGCGAAAAGCCGCGGCGTGCTCAAGGGCATGAGCGCGGACGCGCACGAGTTCCTCGACGCCTCCCGCCAGCGCGGCGACGTCTATGTCGCGGGCAAGACCGAGGAGCACGAGCCGGGCGGCGTGTCGCTCGGGCTGATGGCGACCGATTCGGACCGGACCTTCGTCATCGTCGGGCCGGCCGGCGAATAGGCCGGAGCCGCCCTTGGGCGAGTTCCGCTTCCATCACCTCGAGCGGCGCCGGGTCGACCAGGCGCTGCCCGACCTGCTCGAGCGGCTCTGCGCGGAGGGCCGGCAGGGTCGTCGTCCGCGCGCGCCTCGGCGGAGATGGTCGAGGCGCTCAACGACCGGCTGTGGACCTATGACGACGCGAGCTTCCTGCCGCATGGCGCGGCCGGCGACGGCGATCCGACGACCCAGCCGGTCTTCCTCACCGACAGGATCGAGAACCCGAACGCGCGCGAGCGCGCTGGTCGTGCTCGCGGGCGCCGAGACGAGCCCCGGCGACGCCGCCTTCGATCTCGTCGATCCGCCTGTTCGACGGCCGCGACGAGGAGGCGACTCGGCGAGGCGCGGCGCGAGTGGAAGCGGCTCAAGGACGAGGGCTTCGCGCTCAGCTACTGGCGCGAGGGCGACGACGGCGGCTGGGAGAAGGCGCGCTGAGGGCGAGGCGCCATTTCCGATTCGGATTCGAGGGTTTTCAGGACATTGCGGCGCCTTTTTCGAATTCGGTCCGCGGCCGCGGCGCAGTTGGCCGATGTGTACATTTGTTAACTTTCGCTGACCCAGCTCCGATCAGCGCGCAAAGCTCCCGCAGAGACGATCGCCGAGGCCCCAGTCCCTCGACGAGGCGGACCGAGCGAAGGCGTGTCCTTCGAGCCCGCTTCGCGGCGCCTCGGGAGGGAGGTCGCAAGGACAAAATCGCGGCCGCCGATTGCCCGCCCTCACCCCTCGTCCAGCACGATCAAATCCTCGCGGCGGAAGCCGACCTCGACCGTCTCGCCGGGCTGCGGCATTGCGAGGCCGGCGGCGTTGAAAACGTCGGCGAGCAGAACCCTGTCCTCGAATCGGACCTTGAGGCGCACCACGGCGCCCAGAAAGCTCAGGTCCTCGACGATCCCGCTCAAGCATTCGCGCCTGCGCCTGCCCCGCCGAGCCGCAGCGCCTCGGGACGGAGCGCCAGCGTCCGCGTTTCTCCCGCCTTCGCGCCGGCGATCGGCGCAGGCGCGAACAGCGTCGCCTCCCCGACGCGGATCGCGCCCCGCGCCGGATCGGCGATGACGCCTTGAAACGTGTTCAGCGTGCCGACGAACGAAGCGACGAAGCGGGTGCGCGGGCGATTGTAGATGTCGGCGGGACTGCCGACCTGCTCGATCGCGCCTTCGCTCATCACCACCACCCGGTCGGAGATCGACAGCGCCTCCTCCTGGTCGTGGGTGACGAAGATCGTGGTGACGCCGAGCCGTCGCTGCAGCGCGCGGATCTCTTCGCGCAGCGAAACCCGGATGCGCGCGTCGAGCGCCGACAGCGGCTCGTCGAGCAGCAGGATCTGCGGGCCCGGCGCGAGCGCGCGGGCGAGCGAGACGCGCTGCTGCTGTCCGCCCGAGAGCTGATGCGGATAGCGGCGGGCGAGGTCGGGGAGCTTGATCAGCGCCAGCATCTCGGCGACGCGCGCCGCGATCTCGGCCGCCGGCTTGCCGGCGACCCGAAGCCCGAAGCCGATGTTGCGCTCGACCGTCATGTTGGGAAATAGCGCGTAGGCCTGGAACACCATGCCGATCGCGCGGCGGCTGGCCGAAAGATGGGTGACGTCGCGCCCGCCGATGCGAATTGCGCCGGCCGAAGGCGTCTCGAACCCGGCGATCATGCGCAGGATCGTGGTTTTCCCGCAGCCGCTGGGCCCCAGCAGGGTGACGAACTCGCCGCGCTCGACCGCAAGGCTGACGTCCCTCACGACCGGCGCGCCGCCGAAGGATTTGCGCACGCCCGAGAGCGAGAGGAAGGACATGGGGGAACCTAGGGCCGTATGCAGCCGGGTTGAACCGACAATATTAGCGCGCCTGCCCCCCTTGTGGGGGCGGGAGGGGTGGGGAGTCGCGCTGGTCGGTGAGATCATCGCATGAGTCGCGGCCGATGCTAGTCTCGTGGAACGGCGCGACCCCCCTCCTTGGTCCTCCCCCACAAGGGGGGAGGAGACCCGCGAAGCGATCCCTGCGCAAATCCAAGTTCGCCCGCCTGCGAACTTCGGCGCATCAGGCCGCGTCGATCCTGAGCCTCGCGAGGGCGACGATGGCGAGCGCGGCGATCATCACCATCGCGAACGCCGCGCGGAGGCTCGAGACCGATGCGACGACGCCGAACAGCGGCGGGCTGATCAAGCCGGCAGTATAGGCCATCGACGCGGCCGTCGCGACGCCGATCGAGGGCGAGGGGGCGGCGCTGGCGCTGGCGCTGAACACCGCGGGGACCATGTTCGCGACGCCGAGGCCGATCAGGCAGAAGCCGAAAATCGCGGCGACGGGCGTGCCGAAGGCGACCGCGAGGCCGGCGCCGACGAGGGTGGTCAAAGCGCCGAAAACGATGACGGTCGCGCCCCCATGGCGGCGCACGAACGAGTCGCCGAACGCCCGGCTGAGGAACATCATCAGGGCATAGGCGGAGTAGCCGGCGGAGGCGACGCCCGCGGTCGTCCCGAGTTCGCTCCTGAGATAGAGCGCACTCCAGTCGGTGACCGACATCTCCGCGAACACCGCGAGCAGCGCGATCATCGCCAGCGCGATCAGACGGCCGTGCGGAAGGGCGAAAGTCGTCCCGAGGGCGTGTCGGTCGCCGACGCCGATCCTGAGGCTTCCGGCGCCCGCGAGAAGGAAACAGAGCGCGGCTTCGACGCCAAGCTGGATCAGCGGCGTCGCGCCGGCCGAAATCAGGAGGCCGCCGATCGCCCCGCCGATCAGGCCTCCCCCGCTCCAGGCCGCATGAAAGGACGACATGATCGCCCGTCCCCAGGCCCGCTCGATGACGCTGGCGTGCGCATTCATCGGCACGTCGACGAGGATGTTCGAGAAGCCGAACAGGAAGGCGCAGACCGCGAGCGCTGCGACGGGCGCAGGCAAGGCGATCATCGCCGGCAAGGCCGCAAGCATGACGGCTGAGAGCGGTCCCGAAATCCTGAGCGTCCGCCCCGTACCGCCGATCCGCGGCGGTAGCAACCCCGCCACCGGCATCGCCGCGATCGCGCCGACGCCCGCGGCGAGCAGGATCAGCGAAAGGCCTCCGGCGGACAGCGAGAACAGCGTCTTGACCTGCGGAATCGCGACCGCCCAGGCGCCGATCGCGAGACCGTTGGCGAAGAAGATCGCCGTCACGCCAACCCGCGCGCGAACGCGGGGAGCGCGCTCGGCAAACTCGGAGGCGGCGTCAAGGCTCGTCGTGGTAAGCAAAAGCTATCCCTGGCTTTGGATCGTCAACCGCGGCGGCGACTGGCGCCTCCGGCGCGCGGGCTGTTGCAATGCCCGAGCGGCGATCCGCCGTCCAGCGAGCGCCCAAGCAACTCGAGGCGGGGCCAACGCGCCTTGTCGTTTTTGCGCCCTACCGCTTGGCCCCAGCAGCCGGGGCCCCGCCGACGAATTGGATCAAGCCGAGGCAGGCCCAGGTCAATGCGAAAGCCATGATCGCGAGCGCGGAGGGCTCGTAGGCGCGCGAGGCGCCGATCAACTGGAGGTAGGGCCCGAAGGCGGGGCGGTCGAGCAGGCTCGCCATGGTGAACTCGCCGATCACGATGGCGAAGGTCAGGAATGCGCCCGACAGCACGCCCGAGCGGATGTTGGGCAGAATGATCTCGACAAGGATTCTGAGCGGCCCCGCGCCCTGGCTCTCCGCGGCTTCCGTCAGCGTGCGCGCGTCGATCGCCCGCAACGCCGTGTCGACCGCGCGATACATGTAGGGCAGGCCGAGCCCGACATAGCCGAACATCAGCAGCGCGTCGGCGCCGAGCGAAGTCGAGGCCAGCGGCAGGATGGACGACGAGCCGTAGAGGCGGATGAAGCCGAACACCAGCACGATCGCCGGGATGACCAGCGGCAGGAGGGTGATGAATTCGACGACGCCCGCAAGCCGCGGAAGTCTCATGCGAACGAAATAGGCGGTCGGCACGACGATCGCGGCCGCGACCACAATGGTGGCGAGCGCGAGCGCGGTCGAATAGAGGAACGCGGCCTGGAAGTTTCCGCTCGCGAACACGGCCCGATAGGCGTCGAAACTGTATGCGCCGCGCCGCATGCGCAGCGAGAACTCGAAGGTCGCGACCAGCGGCGCGAGGAAATAGACCGCGCCGAGCGCGACCGCGGCCCAGGCGCCGAATCGTCCGCGGGTCATCGCAGCCGCTCCGAGCGCGCGCGCGAGCGCGAGGTAGGCGAGGTTCGAGAGGCCGGTGATCGCCAGCATGCCGACCGCCATGGCGTAGCCGAGATTGGGATCGTGCAGCACGTCGCCGCGGATCTGGGCGTAGAGCAGGATCGGGGCGATGTTGAACGACGAGCCGGTGAGCGCGTAGGCCGTGGCGATCGCGCCGAAGGCGTTGGCGAACAGAAGCAGCGCCGCGCCGAGCGCGCTGGGCATAAGGATCGGCAGGGCGATCATCCGCCAGTATTGGAAGGCGCTCGCGCCCAGCGTTTCCGCCGCCTCCGCCCATTCGCGCTTCAGGCCGTCGATCGCCGGCGTGACGACCAGGACCATCAGCGGGATCTGGAAATAGAGATAGGTGACGGTGAGGCCCCAGAAGGTCAGGATGTTGAAGCCGTGCGCGTAGAGGTCGAAGCCGAGGTTGCGCAGGAGCACGGTGACGAGTCCGAGCCGCCCGAGCGTCGCCATGAAGGCGAAGGCGAGCGGCACGCCGGCGAAATTGGAGGCGACGCCGCTGAAGGTCATGAGCGCCGGCCGCACCCAGGCGGGCAGGCCGCCGCGGAGCGCCGCGAGCGCGAGCGCGAGGCCGAACAGCGCGCCGAGCGCGGCCGAGGCGGCGCTGATCTCGAGGCTGAGCCAGAAGGAGAGCCTGATCGACGGCTGGCCGAGCCGAAAAATGTTGGCGAAGGTGAAGGCCCCGTCGCGATCCTGGAAGGCCCCGACGAGCAGCCCCGTCGTCGGCGCGATCAGGAACATCGACGGCGAACACGAAGAACGGCGCGACGCCGAGCCACGCGGCCCAGTCGGGACGGCGGGCGTGGGGGCGAGGGGCGGGCGCGGAGGTCATGGCGAGGGACGGCAGGCGCTCGCGCTGGCGCGCAATTGGAGGGGCCGCGTCTCGCCGCCCGGGCGCCCGAGAGGCGGCGCGCTTCCAATGTCCGCTACTTCGCGACCGTCGCGCCGACGACGGCGTCCCACTTGTTGGCGATGACGTCCTTGGCCGCCTTCTGCTCGTCGAGCGTCGGGAACTTCGCCTTGGCGTAGCCCGCTGCGGGTGGCAAGGCGGCAAGGACGTCCGCCGGCGCCTTGCCGGTCTCGACCAGGTTGTTGAAGCGGATCGGGTGGCAATAGCCCTTCAGCCAGCCGATCTGGCCCTCGTCGGAATAGAGGTGCTCGAGCCAGAGCTTTGCCGCGTTCGGGTGCGGCGCGTAGGCGCTGATCGCCTGGACGTAGACGCCCGCCACGACGCCGGTCTTCGGCACGATCACGTCGACCTTCGGGTTGCCCTTCAGGGCGTCGCGCGCGGCGAGCGCGTTGTAGTCCCAGAACACCAGCACCGGCGTCTCGCCTTGCGCGATCGACGCCGCCTTGCCGATCGCGGGAACGAAGTTGCCGCTCTTGTTCAGCTCGGCGAAGAACTTGAGGCCGTCTTCCGCCGCCTTCGCGGCGTCGGTCGCGCCGCCCGCGAGGCCGGCGGCGTAGACGGCCATGGTCGCCTGGTTCGAGGCCCGCGGGTCGCCGGCCAGCGCGACGGCGCCCTTGAACTCCGGCTTCTGGAGGTCCGGCCAGTCGGCGGGCGGCGTTCTTGACGATGTCGGTGTTCACGGCGAAGGACAGGACGCCGTAATAGTCGCCGGTCCAGTAGCCGTCGGCGTCCTTGGCCGCGTCCGGGATCGTGTCCCAGGTCGAGACCTTGTAGGGCTGAAGCAGGCCGTCGGCCTTGGCGGAGGGGCCGAACGACAGGCCGACGTCGATCACGTCGGGAGCCTGCGGGCCCTTGTTGTCCTTGTTGGCCTTGATCGCCTCGACTTCGTCGCCCGAGCCGCCGTCCGGGTTCAGCTCGTTGACCGCGATTCCGTATTTCGCCTTGAAGCTGTCGATCAGCGCGCCGTAGCCGCACCAGTCGTGCGGCAGCGCGATGACGGTGAGCTGGCCCTCCTGCTTGGCGGCCGCGACGAGATCGTCAAGCCCGGCGGCCTGGCCCGGGACGGCGGCGGCGAGAATGAGAAGGCCGGCGGCCGCGCCGAGCGAAGGGTGAAAGGCTTTGGTCATTCTCGTCTCCCGTACCTGGCGCGTCGCGCATCCGGCGGCCCTTGAAATCCGTTTGCCTAGTCCTCGCCGATGACGTTCCCATGTCGCTTTCCGCAGGGCAAATCCGGCTCGGGCGCCCGGGCGGCCGCCCGAGCGTTGCCGCCGTCATACTTTCGCGCCATTTTGCGCAGCGATGGGCGCGCCCTCGCGTCTCCCGAGGGGAAACCCTGCTCCGGTATCCGTGCGCGTCATCCTGACTCTCATCGCGGTCGCGCTCGTCACGCTTGCTGACGGCGGCGCTGATCGTCCCTTATCTGGTCGACTGGTCGGCGCATCGCGCGGACATCGCGGAGCGCCTGGAAGCCATGACCGGCGGCCGGGTGACGCTGAGCGGGCCGGTGACGCTGCGGCTCCTGCCGACCCCCTATCTCGAGGTCGGCGCCGGATCGGCGGCGATGGCGGGCGCGGACGCTCCGCGGCTCGCCTTCGAGGGCGCGCGGCTGGAGCTCGCCCTGGTCAAGCTCGCGAGCGGCGCGTTCCGCTTCACCGACGTCCGGCTGGAGAAGCCGGTCCTGACGCTCACCCGCTCGGCGGACGGCGCGCTCGTTCTGCCCAGCTCGGTCCCGACCCCGGCCGACGCGGTCGGCGTCGATCGATTCTCGGTGCGGGACGGGACGATCCGGATCGCCGCCAAGGGAGGCGCGCCGCGAGTGGACGATCGGCAGGCGTCGAACTCGACGGCGACGCGCCGACGCTCGCCGGGCCCTACCACGTCTCGGGCGGGCGTCGCGGGCCCGGGCGGGGCGCCGGTCGTCTTCCGCCTCGCCTCGGAGAAGGCGGGACCCGGCGGCGCGCCGGTCCGCATCGCGGTCGAGGCGGGCCGGCCTGGCCGGCGCTCGAATTCGACGGGAGGCTCAGCTCGACGCCAACGGGCCGGCGCGCGCTCGGCGCGGCGGTCGCTCACCGGGACGTCGCCGGGCGTCGAGGGCCCGATGCCGTGGCGGGCGGCCGGAAAGCTCGCGGCCGATCTCGACGGCGCGTCGCTGACGGGCGCCGAGTTCCGCTTCGGACCCGAGGAGCGCGCGCTTCGCGCCGAAGGATCGGCGACGCTCGCGTTTCGCGGCGCGGCGCGGCTCGCGATCGACGCCAAAGCCAGGCAGGCCAATGTCGACGCGACTGTTGCGTCGCAAGGGCGAGGACGCGGTCCCGCCCTCACGGGCCGTCGCGGCGCTTTCCGCCGCGCTCGACGCCGCGCTGGCCGGGCGCCCGCACCGCGCGGCTCGATGCGCATGTCGCGGTCGAGACCGCCATTCTCGGCGGCGACACGCTCTCCGGCGCTCGCCGCTGCGCTTCGAGGCGCAACCGGGCGCCGCGCCGACCGCCCGATTCGAACTCGGCCTGCCCGGCCAGAGCCGCCTCAAGGCCGAGGGCGAAGTCGAGCTGGGCGCCGCGGCGCAAGTTCACCGGCGCGGTCGACTTTTCGACCGCGGATCCCGGCGCTGCTCGGCCGCTGGGCTGGTCAGGGCGCGCCGGAACTCGCCGCCTGGACCGAGGCGCTCGACGAAGCCGTTCCGGCGTCGTCGAGCCTCGCCGTCTCCGGGCCAGGTCGAGGCGGCGGCGGTCGGCGTTTCGGGCAAGGACTCTGCGCATCGCGCTCGGGCGCTCGACTCCTGACCGGCGCGCTCGCCGTCACCCGGCCGGTCGGCGACCGACCCCGGCCGGATCTTCGCCGATCTCGCCGCCGATTCGCTCGACCTCGACGCGCTGCCGAGCCTCGAGGCCGCGCGGTCGCTCGTCGGCGACTATGACCTCTCGCTGTCGCTCGACGCCAAGGCCCTCAGCCTCGCCCATGTCGGCGAGGCCGCGATCGAGGGCGCCTCGCTCGGCGCTCAAGGTCGGCAGGACCGGCGACGACGCTCACGCTCGACCGGCTCGCCATCGCCGGCCTCGGCGGCGCCTCGGTCGAGGCGACCGGCGCGGCCGGGCCGGACGGGGTCGACGGCGGCCGGGCGGCTCGACGCGCAGAGAGGCTCGCCGATTTCGCCACGCTCGTCTCGCGCCTCGCGCCCGGACCCTGGACCCGGACGCTGGTTCAGCGGGCGCCGCTTGCTGTCGCCGGCGTCGATCGCCTTCGAGGCGCGCGGCGGGCCCGTCTCCGGCGGGCGCGCCGGCCCTCGTGGTCGCTGAAGGCGAGCGGAACGCTCGCCGGAACCAAGGTCGCGCTCAGCCTCGAGCCGGCGGCGAAGGGCGACGGCGAGACTCTGTCGCTCGTCCTCGATTCCCCCGATTCCGGCGGCGCTCCTGCGGCAGCTCGGCCTCGGCGCGCCGCGCGCCAAGCGCGCGCCCGAATGGAAGCCAGAGAGTCCGGGCATGTCGACGCTCAGCGCGTCGGGCGCATGGGCGCTCGGGCTTCGACGTCGACGCGCGCCGCCTCGCTCGCCGGGCGCCGCGCTCACCGGGCGCGGCCGCTATGCGCCGACCGCGGAGGGCGACGAGGCGCGCCTGTTCGGCGCGCTGAAGATCGCGGGCGACGAACGTCGCGCCGCTCGCCGCGCTCATCGGCCTCGCGCCGGGCGGCGGCGCCGATCGGGCCGGTCGACGCCTCGGCCGACGTCACCCTGCGCGGCGAGCGCTGGAACGTTTCGCGCATCGCCGCGACCGTCGCGGGGGTCAAGGCGAGCGGCGCGCTCGCCTACGAGCCGGCGGCGGAAGGGGCCGAACA
This sequence comes from uncultured Alphaproteobacteria bacterium, assembly GCA_963783275.1. GTDB lineage: Bacteria > Pseudomonadota > Alphaproteobacteria > Rhizobiales > Beijerinckiaceae > Roseiarcus. The sequence continues at coordinate 78,437 of CAWANA010000004.1, forward strand.
GGATCGCAAGCCCCGATCTTCAGCGCGCCGAGGATGCGGTCGACGGCCCGGCCGGCGCGCAGCCGCCGGCGCCGGCGGCCCTCACCGGCGACTTGTCGTTCGACCGTCTGCGCTTCGCGGACCTTGCGGCGCTGGCGCTCGGGCCGCCGCAACCGGCGCGGCGCGGGCAAGGCATGGTCGGAGGCGAAATTCGCCGCGCCGCCGCTGGCCCCGCCCGCCGCCGCCGTGCGGGTCCGCGTCGGGACGCTGAGCCTTACCGACGCGCTCGCCGCGCAGGCCTTCTCGACCAGCCTCCGTTTCGACAGGGGGCGGCTCGATCTCGACGACGTTCGCCATGCAGGTCGACGGCGGCGCCGTCTCGGGCCACGCGACGTTGCGGCGCAGCGGCGAGACCGCGACGCTCGACGGGGCGCTGGCGGTCGAGCCCGTCCCCGTCGACCCGGCCGGGATTCTCCGGCCGGATCGGCGGCCGTCTCGACTTTGCCTCGACCGGCCGGAGCCCCGCCGCGCTGATCGCCGGACTCGCCGGCGGCGGGACGGCCGAATTCGCCGGCGCCGCGCTCGCGCGCAGCGATCCCGCCGCGCTCGAGCGCGTCGTCGGCGGCGGCGCAGGCGCCCGAGGCCGAGATCGACGAGACCAACGTCGCCTACCTGTTCGCCGCCGCGCTCGACAAAGGCGCGCTCGCGATCCCCGACGGAGCGGCGCCGCTCGCGCTGAGCGCCGGGACGATCAAGCTCGGCCCGATCGCCTGTCCTCGTCCGCGCGGCGCGGCGACGCTGACTGCGAGCTTCGACCTCGCGCCGCTCGGCGCTCGAGACGCGGCTCGCGCTCGCGTTCCGGCGACCGGCCTCAAGTTCTGGTCGGGGCCGACCGCCGAGCGCGATCGTCGACCGTCGAGGACGCGCTCGATGCGCCGAAGCGGCGGATCGACGTCGCGGCGCTCGCGGCGGGGCTTGCGACCCAGGCGATCGCGCGGGAATCCGACCGCATCGCGACCCTCGAAGCCGACATCCGCGAGCGCGCGTTCTTCAACCGCCGGCTGAAGGGCGAGCGGTTCCTCGATCGCCGCAACGCGGAGATCGAGGACTGGCGCGCCGAGCAGGAGCGCCTGAAGGGCCTCGCCGAACATCTGGCGGCGCAGCGAGCGGAAGAGGCGAGGCTCGCGGCCGAGAAGGCGGCGGCCGAGAAGGCGGCGGCGGAGAGGGCGCGCGGCCGAGAAGGCGGCGGCGGAGAAGGCGCGGCGGCACGCCGGAACGCCAGTCCGGCGGTCCGAGACGGCCGCCGGACCTCCCCGGACCTCCCGCCGGCGCCGCGTCGAGCGGGCGGCGGAGCGTCGACCCGAACGCGCCGCGCCGGCCGGGCTCCGGCGCCTCCGCCGAGGCCCAAGCCTCGGCCGCCGCGCCGCGCAACCGCGCGCCGCCCGCCGAGCCGACCGCAGGCGGCCTCTACTGATGCCTCGCGGCTCGGGCGCTCGCTCGCGCGACCGTTTCGAGGACGAAGACCCTGCAGCGCGGACGACAGGTTGGCTTCTCCGCGCGCCCGCGTCGACCTCGGCGGCGAGCGCCGTTGACCGAGACGCCCCTCTCCGCCGCGATCGCCTGCAGCCGCCGCCAGAACGCGTCCTCGAGCGAAACGCTGGTGCGATGACCGGCGACGACGAGCGAGCGCTTGACGACGCGGGCGCGCCCGGCTCATTCGCCATCGGGGTGGTCGAGCCGGTGGGAGTCGAGGCCGCGCTCGGCCTTCTCCCGCTCGGCCTCGATCTTGCGCCGCTCCGCCTTGGTCATTCCGAAAGCGGCGCGGTTCTCCGCCGCCGCGTCGGCGTCTGCGCGCGCGGTCACGGCGTTTGCGCGCCTGGCGCAGATTGACGAGATCGCCCATCGCGGATCCGTCCTGGTCGCCTATTTCTGGCCGCCTATTTCTTGCGGAAAGCGTCGATCGACACGACCTTCGCCGCCGCCGCGTCTCCGGCGCCCTTGTCCGCCGGCGCGCGCTTTGCGGCGGCGGGCGCCGGCTTTTCCGGTCGCGGTTTCGCCTCCGACGCCGGCGCGCGGCGCGCGCTTCGCTCGGCCGCGAGGCCGTGGCGCGCGGGCGCGGCTCGGCCGCCGGCGCCTCCTCGGCGAGGCGCGGCTCGAGCTTGAAGCCGAACGGCACCGACGGATCGGTGAAGCCGGTAATGGCGTCGAACGGCACGGTCAGCCGCTCCGGCTTGCGGGAGAAATTGAGGCTGACCTCGAAGGCCTCCTGCGTGACGACGAGATCCCAGAACTCGTGCTGCAGGATGATCGACATCTCGTCGGGAAAGCGCGCCTTGATCGCCGGCGGGACGACGACGCCTGGCGCCTGGGTCTTGAACGCGATGTTGAAGTGGTGCTCGCCCGGAAGCCCGGCCCGCGCGGCGTCGGCGAGCACGCGGCGCACCACGGAGCGAAGGGCGTCCTGGACGAGAAGATCATAGCGGATGAGGTCGGTCGACATGCGTAGGAGTCCGCTTCCGTCCTAGACTTACCGAGGGTCCGGAGCGTTGCAAACCGGACCCGATCGAAGCGTCGCCGCTTCCCGCTCTGGCTCAAGGCGGCTGCGGTCGACGGAAAAGAAGAAGTGGAGGCTTCTGTTGCCAGGCGCCTCCGGACCCCGCCTAAAGGTGCAAACCCTTAGGACTTGAATCCCAGTACCAGCACCGCATTACGCGGCGAGGGCCACCGGAGCATAGTTGTCGTTGGCAACTATAAGTTTGACCCGATAACGGCGGTATCATGCCGGGCAAAAGATCGTCCTTTTGGTCCCCCGTCGAACCTATTTCGCCCCCGCCGAAACCCGCGTCTCGCGCGGGCTTGGGTGGAGGCGCCGGGTACTGCCCCCGGGTCCGAAAGACTTATTCCGACGCCCATTTATCGCCATAGCCGACCTTGCGGCCGGCAGGCGCCAATATAGGCGGGTCAGCGAGGATAGGAAAGGGGCGCCGCGCGTCCTCTCGCCCACGACGGGATGGCCCTCGCCGCCGCGGGTCCGGGCGCGCGCCGTGAACGAGCGAAAGCGCGAATTCAGTGGACGTTTTCGTCGTCTCTATGTATGCTCACGCAGCGACGGTCTGGGCGCGGCCGCCATAGGGGTCGCTACCAGAGTGTCGGTCGGATCGCGCATGCGGTGGGCGGATCTACGGCAATCGGCCGGATACCGACAAACGTCGTTAACGTGTCGACTTTAGGTTCTGGGCAGTCGTCGCGACGGAAATCGTAGAGGAGCGGCTCGTGTCCATCGGCCAGGTTCTGTATATCCTGTGGCGCCGCGGGTGGATTGTCGCGCTGACGTTTGTGGTTGCTCTGTTGGTCGCGGTCGGTGTCCTGCTGTTCGTTCCCGGCCGCTACGACGCGACCGCGACCGCGAGCATCGATCCCGGCAGCATAAATCCGCTTGACCGACACAGCTAGCGGCATCGGACAGGCGGTGGGATGATCCAGGGGAACCTGATCGCAACTCGTGGAGAGCCAGCGGGTCGCCCTGGATGTCGTGCAAGCGGCTCAATCTGACGGCGAATCCGGCCGTCCAGGCCGACTATCGCAGCTCCGACTCTTTCGGCCGGCAGAGCATCGACGACTGGATGGCGGCGACCATCGTGAAGAACGTCGATCCCAAGTTTGAATTGGGAACGAACGTTCTGACCATCAAGTACAAGACGGGCGATCCGAAACAGGCCGCTCTGATCGCCAATGCCTTTCTCGCGGCGACGATCGACGCATCGATCGCCATGAAGGCCGCGGCTGGCGATCAGACGGCGCGCTGGTTTTCTCCGCAGCTCGACGAATTGCGCAAGGATCTCCAGGAGGCGCGGACGGCGCTCGAGCAGTTTCAGTCGCGAACGAACGTCGTGGCGCCGTCCGCCCAGGAGCGGCGATGCGGAAACGGCCGCGCTTTTCGTCGGTCACCCAGGATCTGGCCAGCAACCGCGCGTTGCTGACGGCGCTGCAGAGCCGGCTCACCTCCGGCTCGACGGATCTGGCAAGCGATCCGTCGGATCCGGACCTCCAGCTGATCAACTCGCTGAAGGAAAAGATCTCGACCGCGCAGGCCGAAATCGAAGCGGGCAAGAACTCCCTCGGCGCGAACAACCCGAAGATGGTGTCAGCCGCGGCGAACCTCGCAACGATGCGCAAACAACTGGCGGACGCCGTCGACAAGTCGAGAGACCACCTGAAAGACAGGATCGCCACGACGCAGAGCCAGATTGCCTCGCTCGAGGTCGCCAAGGCGGAGGCCGAGAAGACCTTGATCGCGGCTCAGGCCCAGCGAGATCGCCTGGGCGATCTGCAACGAGACGTCGCCTTCAAACTCGACGAACTCAACGCGCGCGAGCGGGTGGCCGCGCAGGCGAGGCTGCAAAGCAAGTTGACCTTCGCCGACATCGCCGTTCTGGACAAGGCCGTCGCCTCCCGTCGATCCGGCGTTCCCGAAGCCGATGTTGGTCGTGCCGCTGGCGATCGCCGCCGGGCTGGCGCTCGGCATGATCCTGGCGCTCATCGCCGAGGCGACCGATCGACGCATCCGCGCTCCCGCCGATTTCGGCGCCGCGACTTCGGCGCCGCTGCTTGGGCGTCATCGAGGCTTCGAGGCGGCGCAGGCGGCCTCTCATCGGCGGTCGTCGCGGCGGACTGCTGACCGCCAGCTGAGGGCGTCCCGCCCGTCCACCTTGGCGGCGCGGCAATACAAGCGACGCCCGGCGCTCCCGAACGGGCCCCATGGCTGGCGCGTTCATTGGAAACTGGCGGCGCGCTCCTGTAGGATTGATAGGTCTCAGGGCGGCCGCGGTCGGCAAGCGCGACGATCCGAAGGCAGGAGAGTCGCCTGATGTGCAGCGTTTGCGGATGCGGACAGGCCGAGGTCGTGATCGGGACGGCGCAGGGCGGCGCCGAGACTCATAGCCACGAGCATGGCGATCTGCACGATCATGGCGACGGGACAGGGCCTCACCTCCATCCCCACGCGCATCACGATCACGGCCAAGAACGCGGACCTGGCGATTTTGACGCCGCAGGATCACGCCAACGGCGCCCACGCGCCGGGCGTGAGCGCAGATCGAATGATCAGGATCGAGCAGGACATCCTGTCGAAGAACGACGCCTTCGCCCGCGAGAACCGCAGCGCGTTCTCGGCTCAGCGACTGTTCGCCCTGAACGTCGTCTCGAGCCCCGGCTCAGGCAAGACGAGCCTGCTCGTCAAGACGATCGAGGCGCTGAAAGGGCGCCTATCCGTCGCGGTGATCGAGGGCGATCAGCAGACATCGAACGACGCCGATCGGATCCGCGCAACCGGCGCGCCGGCGATTCAGATCAACACCGGCAAGGGCTGCCATCTCGACGCTCACATGGTCGGCCACGCCCTCGAGACGCTGCGCCCCGGAGGCCGGCTCGGCTCTGTTCATCGAGAATGTCGGAAACCTCGTCTGCCCGGCCGCCTTCGACCTCGGAGAGGCGCGACGCGTGGTCGTTCTCTCCGTCACCGAGGGCGAGGACAAGCCGCTGAAGTACCCGGACATGTTCGCCACCGCCGACCTCATGCTGCTCAACAAGGCCGACCTCCTTCCCCATCTCGACTTCGACGTCGGCCTGTGTCTGGCCAACGCGCTTCGGATCAATCCAAACCTGCAGACGCTGACCGTCTCCGCTCGAACGGGCGAGGGCGTCGCGGCCTTCGCCGCCTGGATCGAGGCCAGTTTCGCCCGCCACGCCGCCGCCCTGGCCAAGGCCTGACGGCCGTGGGCGCGGCGCCGGCACTGCGCATCGAGCGGGCGGCGCCTGCGGCTGCGGGTGCGCGGCGCCGTTCAGGGCGTCGGTTTCCGGCCGTTCGCCCATGGTCTCGCGGCGCGACTATCGCTGAGCGGGTTCGTGCGCAACGACGGCGAGGGCGTGCTGATCGAGGTCGAGGGCGCTCAGGCGCAGGCGTTCCTGACCGAGCTCGACAACGGCGCCGCCGCCGCTCGCCCGCATCGACACGATCGAGGTCGCCGCGATCGCGCCGGTCGGCGGCGAAGGCTTCGCGATCGACGCGACCCGCCGGGGCCGATCGACCACCCGGATCGGCGCGGATGCGGCGGTCTGCGACGACTGTCTCGATGAACTGTTCGACCCGAAAAGCCGGTTCTTCGGCTATCCGCTGATCAACTGCACCCATTGCGGGCCGCGCTATACGCTGACCCGGGCTCTGCCCTATGACCGCGCGCAAACCTCGATGGCGCCGTTCCCGATGTGCGGGGACTGCGCCCGCGATTACGCCGATCCGGCGAACCGCCGCTTTCACGCCGAGCCGATCGCCTGTCCGCGCTGCGGACCAAAGCTCACGAGACCGGTCGCCGAAGCCGCGGCCGTCTTGCGCGACGGCGGAATCGTGGCGCTCAAGGGGCTTGGCGGTTTCCATCTCCTGTGCGACGCGCGCGACGAAGTCGCGGTCGCGAGCTTGCGCCGGCGCAAAGGCCGTGACGCCAAACCATTCGCGGTGATGGTTGCGAACCTCGCGACCGCCGGGCGTCTGGCCGAAATCGGACCGGCCGAACGGGCGGCGCTCTCGCATCGATCGCGGCCGATCGTGCTTGCGCGGAGCCGCGGCCGGCTGGCCCCGAGCGTCGCCCCGAACCTTCGCGACGTCGGGCTGATGCTCGCCTACACGCCGCTGCACTGGCTCGTCCTGCACGGGCTCAGCGGTTCGCCCGCCTTCCGCCCCTGGCGCGACGCGCCCTCCGATCTCGCGCTGGTTGCGACCAGCGCCAATTTCGGCGGAGAGCCGCTGGTCGCCTCCGACGAGGACGCGGAAAGGCGCCTTTCGGGCGTCGCCGACCTGATCGTCGGCCACGAGCGCGCGATCGTCGTCAGGGCCGACAATTCGGTCGTGCGCATTCTCGACGGCGCGCCCGCCTATATCCGGCGCGCGCGCGGCTTCGTCCCTGACCCGATCGACCTCGGCTTCGACGGTCCGAGCGTGATCGCCGCCGGCGCCGATCTCAAGAACACGATCACCCTCACCCGCGGCCGAGAGGCTTTCGTGTCGCAGCACATCGGCGATCTCGACGACCGCGAGACCCTCCGCTTCCGCGACGAGACCATCCGGCATTTGACCGCGATCCTCGCGGTCGAGCCGGAATGCGCGGTCTGCGATCTCCATCCCGATTTCGTCTCGACCCGCGCCGCGGAAGCGTCGGGCCTGCCGGTCGTCGCCGTGCAGCATCACGTCGCGCATGTCGCGGCGGTTGCGGCGGAAAAGCGGTGGAGCGGCCCGATTCTCGGGGTCGCGCTCGACGGCCAGGGCTTCGGGTCGGACGGCGCGGCGTGGGGCGGCGAACTCATCGTCCTCGACGGCGCGCGGTGGGAACGGGTCGGATCGCTCGAACCGCTCGCGCTCCCGGGCGGCGACCGGGCGGCGCGCGAGCCTTGGCGGATGGGCGTTGCGATGCTCGAGCGGCTCGGCAGGCTCGACGCCGCGGCGCGACTGTTTCCCGCCTTGCCCGAAGCGGCGCGGCTCGCGGGCGCGCTTCGTCGCGGCGCGCGCTTTCCGAGGACGACCAGCCTCGGCCGCCTGTTCGACGCGGCGGCGGCCTTCGCGGGCGTCCGCCTCGTCCAGAACTACGAGGGGCAGGCGGCGATGGAGCTCGAGGCGCTGGTCGACGCGCCGCGTATCGTCGCCGGCGGCTGGACGATCGCCGGCGGACGGCTCGACCTCTCGCCCGCGATGGGCGCCATGCTCGACGAGCGGCTTCAGGGCCGCGATGCGGCTGAGGCGTTCCATGGTACGTTGATCGCCGGACTCGCCGAATGGATCAGCGCGGCGGCGGCGGCGCGCGGTCTCACGCGCGTGGCGCTCGGCGGCGGTTGCCTGATCAACCGCGTGCTGGCCGAGGGACTCGTCGCGGCGCTGAGCGGAGCGGGCCTCGATCCGGCGCTGCCCCGCGCGGTTCCCGCCAACGACGGCGGCGTGTCGTTCGGGCAGGCCGCGTTTGCGCTGGCGCGCGTTTGCGCGCCGGCGGTCGGCTGGTTGGAGGAGTGACGATGTGCCTCGCAATTCCCGTTGAAGTGCGCGAAGTGCTGCCCGACGATATGGCCAAGGTCAGTCTCGACGGCGTGATCAAGGTCATCTCGACCGCGCTGATCGAGGACGTGAGGGTCGGCGACTATGTCGTGCTGCACGTCGGCTATGCGCTCGCCAAGATCGATCCGGAAGAAGCGCAAAAGACGCTCGAGCTCTTGAACGCCGTCGGAGTCGGCGCCTGAACGGAGGCCGACCATGAAGTACGTCGACGAATACCGTGACGGCGCGCTCGCCCGCTCGATCGCCGCCGAGATCGGACGGCGAAGCGAGGCGGGATCGGACCTACCGTCTGATGGAGTTCTGCGGCGGCCATACGCACGCCATCTCCCGCTACGGGCTCGAGGATCTTCTGCCGGCGAACGTCCGGTTGATTCACGGACCGGGATGTCCGGTTTGCGTCCTGCCGATGGCGCGGGTCGACATGGCGATCGCCTGCGCGCGCCTGCCCGGCGTGACGCTCGCCGCCTACGGCGACCTGATGCGCGTGCCCGGCTCCGGCGGCTCGAGCCTCATGAAGGCCAGGGCGGAAGGCGCCGACATCCGCATGGTCTATTCGACGCTGGATGCGATCCGCATCGCCGAGGCCGAGCCGGACCGGGAGGTCGTGTTCTTCGCCATCGGGTTCGAGACGACGACGCCTCCGACCGCGCTCGCCATTCGCGCCGCCGAAAGGAAGGGCCTCCGGAATTTCTCCGTCCTCTGCAATCACGTCATGACGCCGCCTGCGATGCGCGCGATCCTCGACGGGGCGAGCGAGGGCGACGCAACGCCGGTCCTCATCGAGGGCTTCATCGGCCCCGCGCATGTCAGCACGGTGATCGGGACGCGCCCTTACGAGCCCTTCGCGCGCGACGACTGGCAAGCCGGTGGTGATCGCCGGCTTCGAGCCGCTCGACGTCGCGCAGGCGATCCTCATGCTGGTCAGGCAGATCAACGACGGCCGCGCCGAGGTGGAGAACCAGTACATCCGCGCGGTGACGCCCGCGGGCAACCTCAAGGCGCAGGCGGAAATGGCCGCGGTGTTCGAGACCCGCGAGTCGTTCGAGTGGCGCGGGCTCGGCTTCCTGCCGAAGAGCGCCCTCAAGCTGCGGCCGGAATTCGGCGACTTACGACGCCGAGCGGCGTTTCGGCCTCGCCGAGCGGCCGGCCAGGGACAATCCCGCCTGCGAATGCGGCGCGATCCTGCGCGGCGCCAAGGCGCCCCGCGAATGCAAGCTGTTCGGGACCGTCTGCACCCCGGACACGCCGATGGGCTCCTGCATGGTGTCGCCGGAGGGCGCCTGCGCGGCGCACTGGACCTACGGCCGCTTCCGCGAGAACGCCCGAGCCGCGCGCCGAAAAGGTCGTCGCGTGAGCCTGGAGAAGCCAGTCCGGCGCAAGCTCGACCTCAAGAACGGCCGGGTCGACCTGTCGCACGGCGCCGGCGGCCGGGCGATGGGACAGCTCATCGAGGACATCTTCCACGCGGCTTTCGACAATCCCTGGCTCCGCGCCGGCAACGACCAGTCCGCGTTCGACGTGGCGGCCGGGCGGATGGTGATGACGACGGACGCCTATGTCGTCTCGCCGATCTTCTTCCCCGGCGGCGACATCGGCTCGCTGGCGGTCAACGGCACGATCAACGACATCGCGATGGCGGGGGCCCGCCCGCTCTATCTGTCGGCGAGCTTCATCATCGAGGAGGGCCTGCCGTTCGCCGACCTTCAGCGCGTGGCGACCAGCATGGGCGAGGCCTCGCGCGCGGCCGGCGTCCCGATCATCACCGGAGACACCAAGGTCGTCGAGCGCGGCAAGGCGGACAAGCTGTTCGTCTCGACCGCGGGCGTCGGCGTCGCGCCGCCGGGACTTGTCCTGTCGAGCGACGCCGCCCGACCCGGCGACGTCGTCATCGTCTCGGGAACGCATCGGGGACCATGGCGTCGCGGTCATGTCGAAGCGCGAGAACCTCGAATTCGAGACGGAAATTCTTTCCGACACCGCCGCCCTGCACGGTCTCGTCGCCGATATGGTCGCCGCGGCCGGACCGGGCCTTGCGCGTCATGCGCGATCCCACGCGCGGCGGCCTTGCGGCGACGCTGAACGAGCTCGCGCATCAGTCCCGCGTCGGCTTTTCGATCGCGGAGGACGCGATCCCGGTGCGCGCCGAAGTCGCCGCCGCCTGCGAGTTTCTCGGCCTCGATCCGCTCAACGTCGCCAACGAAGGCAAGCTCGTGGCGATCGTCGCGCCGGAATTCGCCGATCGGCTGATCGCGGCCATGAGGGCCCATCCGCTCGGCGCGGCAATCCTCGGCCATCGGCCGGGCGGTCGACGACCCGAACCATTTCGTGGAGATGCGCACCGCCTTCGGCGGGGGGCGGATCGTCGACTGGCTCGCCGGCGAGCAACTCCCCCGCATCTGCTGAATCGCCCGCGAAGTCGCCGGCCTCTGCGGCGCTTCGCCGCTGGCGCTACGGCTTCGGCTGTTCCTTCTGCGGCTCCTCGCCCGGCTTCTCCGCGGCAGGCGCTTCGCCGCCGGCGGCGTCGCGCGGCACGGCGGCGGCTGCAGGCGGCGGACGCGGCTGCGGTCATGATCCGGCTGTAGTCGCCCTCGAATTTCGTCGAACGCGAGCGCCGCCTTGGACGTGTCCTCCGCCGCCTTCTTGGCCAAGTCGGACGCCAGCTCGCGCTTGCCGAGCTGCTGCGCCTCGTCTCCGGTCAAGGGTTTATCATCGACCGAGGTCACCTTGAAGAAGCTCGCGCTGTTCCTCGATCGGATGAAGAACACGTCGTCGGCTTTTCTGGCCTGCAGAGCGTCAAGCATCTGCGCGGGCATCGTGGCGCTGTCGAGCGCGCCGGGACCTCGGCTATACTTGATCCCGAGTTCGTTCAACTTCGCCTCGACCTGGTCGATGGTCTTGAAGTCCTTCGTCGCCGCGGCGAGCGCCTCCAGGTTCCCGCCAGGCGGGAAGGAAACCTGCTCGATGTTGAAGATCTGGCGCTTCGCGAACTGATTGGGATGGCTCTGGATGTAGCTCGTCGATCTCGCTCTTCGAGATCGCGGTGACCTTGGAGCCGAGATCGCGCTGCACGTAGGCGCCGGCGAGAATCTGCTCGCGCGACCGCAACAGGTCGAGATGGACGGTCGGTTCGCGGTCGAGCTTGGCGGCGATCGCCTGCTGGACGAGATATTTGCGTTCGACGATCCGGCTCAGGATCGCCTTGACGACGTCGTCGGTGCGCTTGTCGGCCGGCACGTTGGCCAGACGCAGCTCGTTGTCCAGCTCCTGCTGCGTGACGTCGTCCGGACCGACATGCGCGATCACCTGTCCGACGACGGCGGGCGCCTCTTGCTTCTTGCCGCATCCGGCGAGCGCGATCGCGCCCGTCAGCGGCCAGAACCGTCGCGGCGACCCGCCACCGTCCTTTCATGAGACTGGAAACCTGCAGCAACGTTGTTCTCCTGGGTTGGTCCTGCCGCTGCGCGTCATCTTGCAGCAGGCGCGTAAAGGTTCCTGCGCGCCATCCTGCGCGGCGCGGCGTTTCGCCTGTCATCCCCAGCATCGGCGAACGAGCTGTCGGCGCGAACGCTATAAGGCGACTTGCCCAATTTTGCTAACGACAGAATGCTTAAACAAACACAAATCGAAGATTCGCCCAGCTCGCGATCGCCTTTTTTTCACGTGGCCCCCGCCCGCCTATTTACGCCTCTTGACGGCTTTATGAAATCCTTATGGCGAGCCGGTCCAATCGAGATCGAAACCTTACGGGGCGGCGCGTACGACGCCGGCCAAGGAGGCGGGTAGTCATGCTGGATCTAGCGTTCGTCGCGCTCGGATTTGCGCTCATCGGACTGATGGGGCTTTACGCCGCAGGCCTGCGGCGCCTCTAACCTATAGAATGCGGGTCTTGCGGAAACCGGTCAGCAGTTTCCGCTTCCCGCTCCAGGAGCGCAGACAATGACCGAACCGATGATCGGGCTGGCGGTGGCGGTGCTGCTCGGCCTCTACCTCCTCTACACGCTGATCCGACCCGAAAAATTCTGACCCCGAGGACTTCGCGATGACGCTTGCCGGCTGGTCGCAAATCGCACTGGCGCTCGCCCTGGTCGTGGCCTGCGCCGTGCCGCTCAGCGCTTTCATCGCCCGGGTGTTCGCGGGCGAGCGGACGTTTCTCTCGCCGGTCCTCGGGCCGGTCGAGCGCGGCTTCTATCGGCTCGCCGGGGTCGACCCGGCGCGAGAGCAGGACTGGCTCGGCTACGCCGTCGCGATGGTGGTGTTCTCGATCGCCGGTTTCTTGTCGCTCTACGCCTTGCAGCGGCTGCAAAACGTCCTGCCGCTCAACCCGAGAGGCTTCGACGCGGTCGCGCCGGACCTCGCCTTCAACACCTCGACCAGCTTCATCACCAACACGAACTGGCAGAATTACAGCGGCGAGACGACGATGAGCCATCTCACCCAGATGCTCGGCCTCACCGTCCACAATTTCCTGTCCGCGGCCACGGGCCTCGCGATGGCTTTTGCGCTGGCGCGCGGCTTCGTGCGCTCGTCGGCGCCAGACGGTCGGCAATTTCTGGGTCGACGTCACCCGGATCACGCTCTACCTCCTCCTGCCGATCGCGCTCATCCTCGCGTTCGCGCTCGTCGCGCTCGGCGTTCCGCAGACGCTCGCCGGCGCGGTCGACGCGACCACGCTCGAAGGCGCGAAGCAGACGATCTCGATCGGCCCGATCGCGAGCCAGGAGATCATCAAGGAGCTCGGCACCAACGGCGGCGGTTTCTTCAACGCCAATTCCGCGCATCCGTTCGAGAACCCGAACGCCTGGACCAATCTCCTCGAGATCTGGGCGCTCCTGCTCATCCCGACCGCCTCGGTTCTGGCCTTCGGCCGCGTCGTCGGCGACGTGCGGCAGGGCGGCGCGATCCTCGCCGCGATGGCGGTCTTCCTCGTCGCTCGGCGTTCTCGTCGTCTACTGGTCCGAGATCCGCCGGCAATCCGATCCTGACGGCGCTCGGCGTCGATCCGCTCGCTCGGCAATTTCGAGGGCAAGGAGGTCCGCTTCGGCCAGGCGATGTCAGCGCTGTTCACCGACAGGCACGAGCGGCACCAGCACCGGCGCGGTCAACGCGATGTTCGACTCCTTCACGCCGCTCGGCGGCCTCGTGCCGATGTTCAATCTGCTCGCCGGCTGCATCTGGCCGGGCGGCGTCGGCTCCGGGCTCTACGGCTTTCTGGTCGTCGCCATCATCGCGGTGTTCGTCGCGGGCCTGATGGTCGGCCGCACGCCGGAATATCTCGGCAAGAAGATCGAGGTGCGCGAGATGAAGCTCGCGATGCTGGCGGTGCTGATCTATCCGCTGGTCGTGCTCGGCTTCGTCGGGCGCCTCGGTGCTGCTGCAGACGGCGCTCGACAGTCTCGGCAACAGCGGCCCGCACGGCCTGTCGGAAATCCTCTACGCCTACGCCTCGACCAACGCCAACAACGGCTCGGCCTTCGCCGGCCTGAACGGCAACACGCTCTGGTTCAACACGACGCTCGGCATCGCGATGCTGCTCGGCCGCTTCGCCTATGTCGTTCCGGTGCTGGCGCTGGCGGGCTCGCTCGCGGCGAAGAAGAAGATCCCGGCCTCCGCCGGCACCTTCCCGACCGACGGGCCGCTGTTCGTCGGCCTGCTCGTCGGCGTGATCGTCATTCTCTACCTCCTGCAATATTTCCCGGCGCTGTCGCTCGGGCCGGTCGTCGAGCACTTCCTGATGCTCGCCGGCAAGACGTTCTGATCGGAAAGGCGAGTTCCCATGGCCTCGCACAAGCCGCAACCGCAGGGCCTGTTCGACGGCCGGATCATCGCCGCCGCGGCGCTCGACGCCGTGCGCAAGCTCGATCCGCGGGCGCTCGCCAAGAACCCGGTGATCTTCGTCACCGAGGTCGTGTCGGCCGTGGTGACCCTGCTCTTCGTGCGCGACCTCGTCGCCCACAACGGGCAGGCCTGCGTTTTCCGGCCAGATCGCCGCCTGGCTCTGGTTCACCGTGCTGTTCGCCAATTTCGCCGAGGCGGTCGCCGAGGGGCGCGGCAAGGCGCAGGCCGACGCGCTGCGCAAGACGCGCACCGACACGCCCGGCCAGGCGCTACGTCGACCCCGCGAACCTGCATGGCGCCGTCGCAGGTCGTCAACGCGCACGACCTCAAGCTCGGCGACGTCGTTCTCGTCGAGGCCGGCGAAATCATTCCCGGCGACGGCGAGATTCTCGAGGGCGTCGCTTCGGTCAACGAATCGGCGATCACCGGCGAATCCGCGCCCGTCATCCGCGAGGCCGGCGGCGATCGCTCGGCGGTCACCGGCGGCACGACGGTGCTCTCCGACTACATCAAGGTGAAGATCACCGCCGCGCCGGGCTCGACCTTCATCGACCGGATGATCGCGCTGGTGGAAGGCGCCGAGCGGCAGAAGACGCCGAACGAACTCGCGCTGTCGATCCTGCTCTCCGGCCTGACGCTCATCTTCCTGATCGTCTGCGTGACGCTCTGGCCGATCGCGAAATATTCGGGGACGGAGCTGTCGGCGACCGTGCTGATCGCGCTGCTCGTCTGCCTCATTCCCGACGACCATCGGCGGCCTCCTGTCCGCCATCGGCATCGCCGGCATGGACCGGCTGATCCGCTTCAACGTGATCGCCACCTCCGGGCGCGCGGTCGAGGCCGCGGGCGACGTCGATACGCTGCTGCTCGACAAGACCGGCACGATCACCTTCGGAAACCGCATGGCGACCGAGTTCCTGCCGGTCGGCGGCGTCCGGAGCCGAGGATCTCGCCGCGGCCGCGCTCGCCTCGAGCCTCGCCGACGAAACGCCGGAGGGCCGATCGATCGTGGCGCTCGCCAAGGGCGACTACGGACTGCCCGAGCCCGATCTCGATCCCGCCGAGACGAAAGTCGTGCCGTTCGCCGCCCAGACCCGCATTTCCGGCGTCGACGTCGGCGCCCGCTCGATCCGCAAGGGCGCGATCGACTCGATCCTGCGCTATCTGAAGACGTCGATCGACAAGGCGCCGGCCGAGTTCCGCCTGGCGGTCGAGCGGGTCGCGATGTCGGGCGGCACGCCGCTCGCCGTCGCCGACGGCGGCAGGCTGCTCGGCGTCATCCATCTCAAGGACATCGTGAAGCCCGGCATCAAGGAGCGCTTCGCCGCGCTTGCGCGCCATGGGCATCCGCACGGTGATGGTGACGGGCGACAATCCGGTCACCGCCGCCGCGATCGCCTCGGAAGCCGGCGTCGACGATTTCCTCGCCGAGGCCACGCCCGAGGACAAGCTCGGCTACATCCGCAAGGAGCAGTCCGGCGGCCGGCTCATCGCCATGTGCGGCGACGGCACCAACGACGCGCCCGCGCTCGCCCAGGCCGACGTCGGCGTCGCCATGCAGACCGGCACGCAGGCCGCGCGCGAGGCGGGCAACATGGTCGATCTCGATTCCAACCCGACCAAGCTCATCGAGATCGTCGAGATCGGCAAGCAGCTCCTGATGACGCGCGGCTCGCTCACGACCTTCTC
This sequence comes from uncultured Alphaproteobacteria bacterium, assembly GCA_963783275.1. Classification (GTDB taxonomy): domain Bacteria; phylum Pseudomonadota; class Alphaproteobacteria; order Rhizobiales; family Beijerinckiaceae; genus Roseiarcus. The sequence continues at coordinate 94,035 of CAWANA010000004.1, forward strand.
GATCGCCAACGACGTGGCGAAATATTTCGCCATCCTGCCGGCGCTGTTCCTGGCGACCTATCCGGAGCTCGGCGCGCTGAACGTCATGCGTCTCGCTTCGCCCCAGTCGGCGATCCTGTCGGCGGTGATCTTCAACGCGCTCATCATCATCGCGCTGATCCCGCTGGCGCTGAAGGGCGTCGCCTACCGTCCGGTCGGCGCGGCGGCGCTGCTGCGGCGCAATCTGCTCGATCTACGGCCTCGGCGGCCTGATCCTGCCGTTCATCGGCATCAAGGCGATCGACCTGATCGTCGCCGTGCTGCATCTGGCCTGACAGAGGGTCGACCCATGCTTCAACACATCCGCCCGGCGGTCGTGCTGCTCGTCCTGTTCTCGGCGCTGACCGGCCTCGTCTATCCCCTCGCGGTCACCGGCATCGCCCAGCTCGCCCTCCCGCATCAGGCGAACGGCAGCCTGATCGAGAAGGACGGCGTCGTCGTCGGCTCGGCGCTGATCGGGCAGAACTTCAAGAGCGACCGCTACTTCCATCCGCGCCCCTCGGCCACGACCGACACCGACCCGAACGATTCGACCAAGACGATCGACGCGCCCTACAACGCCGCCAATTCGTCCGGCTCGAACCTCGGGCCGACGTCGCAGAAGCTGGTCGACCGGGTCAAGGCGTCCGTCGAGGCCTGGCGCGCGCAAGTCGGGCCCGGGCCCGGTTCCGGCCGACGCCGTCACGACCTCGGCCTCCGGGCTCGATCCCGACATTTCGCCGGAGAACGCGCTTCGCCAGGTCGCCGTCGGTGGCGAAGGCGCGCGGCCTGGACGAAGCGCGCGTGCGCGCTCTGGTCGAGGCCTCGATCGAGCGGCCGGTGTTCGGCTGGATCGGCGAGCCGCGGGTCAACGTTTTGCGGCTGAATTTGGCGCTGGATCAGATAAAGTCGTCGTGACAAACCGCGGGCTCCAGATGGCCCAATCGAGTCGACCCGACGACGGACGCCCGGACCCGGACGCGCTGCTGGCGGCGTTCCGCCGGGAGACCGCGGGCCGGCTGAAGGTGTTCCTCGGCGCCGCGCCCGGCGTCGGCAAGACCTACGCGATGCTGCAGAGCGCGCGCCGCCTCAAGGACGAGGGCGTCGACGTCGTCGTCGGCCTCGTCGAGACGCATGGGCGCGCCGAGACCGGCGCGCTGCTCGAGGGGCTCGAGGTCCTGCCGCGCCGGCATCATCGACTATCACGGCCGCGCCATCGCCGAATTCGACATCGACGCGGCGCTCGAGCGCAAGCCCAAGCTGATCGTCGTCGACGAGCTCGCCCACACCAACGCGCCCGAAAGCCGCCATCCCAAGCGCTGGCAGGACGTGCAGGAGCTGATCGCGGCGGGCATCGACGTCTGGACCGCGCTCAATATCCAGCATCTCGAAAGCCTCGCCGACGTCGTGTCGCGCATCACCGGCGTCACGGTGCGCGAGACGGTGCCCGATCGCGTGCTTCAGGAGGCGCACCGACGTCGTCCTCGTCGACATCACGCCCGACGAGCTCATCCAGCGCCTCAACGAAGGCAAGGTCTACGTCCCGGAGACGGCGCGGCGCGCGATCCAGAACTTCTTCACCGCCGGCAATCTGACCGCGCTGCGCGAGCTCGCGCTGCGCCGCACCGCCGACCGGGTCGACGACCAGATGGTCGACTACCTGCGGCAGAAGGCGATCGAGGGGCCGTGGGGCGCGTCCGAGCGGCTGCTCGCCTGCGTCGGCGCCGCCGAGGTCTCCGAGCGGGTCGTCCGCCGCGCGGCGCAGCTCGCGACCTCGCTCAACGCCGCCTGGACGGCGGTCTATGTCGAGCCGGTCGGCCACGTGAACGACGCCAAGCGCGCGAGCCAGCTCGCCAAGACCTTCAGCCTCGCCGAGCGGCTCGGCGGCGACACCACGCGGCTCCAGGGCGCCGACTTCGCCGAGGAGATCCTGCGGCTCGCGCGGCGCGAGAACGTGACCCAGATCGTGCTCGGCCAGTCGCGCGCGGGAGCGCTGGCGCGCCTCTTCGGCCGCTCGCTGCCGGACGCCGTCATGCGCCGGTCCGGGTCGATCGAAGTCCATATCGTGCCGCACGAGGAGACGGACCGCCGAACGCGTTCCTGCCCAAGCCGACGTTCAATCCGAAGGGGCTCGGCGCCGAGATCGGCGCGGCGCTCGGTTCGGTCGCCTGCGCGGTCGCTGGTCGGCGAGGCGCTGACCGCGGCGCTCAAGCTCCCGAACCTGTCGATGATCTTTCTCGCCGCGGTGCTGTTCACCGGCATGCGCTTCGGCACCCGGGCGGCGGTCATCGCCTCGTTCCTGTCGTTCGCCGCCTACAACTTCTTCTTCATCGAGCCGATCTACAGCTTCACCGTCGCGCAGCCGCAGGAGTTGTTCGCGCTCCTGATTTTCCTTGGCGTCTCGGTCCTCACCGGCTCGCTCACCGGACGCGTGCGCGACCAGCGCGAGGGCGTGATCAAGAACGCCGAGGTCATGCGGTCGCTGTACGACTATTCGCGCAAGCTCTCCGGCGCCTCGACGCGCCGACGACGTGCTGTGGGCGGCGGCGGCGCATCTGCATTCGACCTTCGGCGGCCGGATCGTGCTTCTGGTGGCGGAGGGCGACGAGCTCAACCTGCGCGCCGCCTGGCCGCCGGACGCGCAACTCGACGCCGACCGCCATGACGGCCGCGCGCTGGGCGCAGCAGAAGAACGAGCCGGCCGGCTGGGGCACCGGCACGCTGCCGAGCGTCGATTTCCAGTTCCGCCCGCTGATCGCCGCGCGCGGACCGATCGCGGTGTGCGGCTTCGAGCCCCATTCGCGCCGACCAGCCGATTTCCGGCGGACGACGAGCGGGCGCTGGCCTCGATCCTCGATCAGACGGCGATCGCGCTCGACCGCGTCGCTGCTTGCGCGCGAGGCGGTCAACGCCGCGGCGATGCAGGAGAACGAGAAGGTGCGCGACGCGCTGCTCGCCTCGCTCTCGCACGACCTGCGCACGCCGCTTTCCGCGATCGCCGGGGCGGCGACCTCGCTGCGCGCGCTCGGCGACAAGATGAAGCCGGAGGAGCGGGTCGAGCTCCTGTCCTCGATCGAAGACGAGACGGCGCGCCTGTCGCGCTTCGTCGCCAACCTGCTCGACATGTCGCGCATCGAGGCGGGCGGCCTCAAGGTCAATCGCGACCTCGTCGACGTCGCCGACGTCGTGCAGGGCGCGGTCGAGCGCAGCCGCAAGGCGTTCCCCAAGCAGCCGGTGCAGGTCAATCTCGCGCCCGATCTGCCGTTCGTGCGCGGCGACGACAAGCTGCTCGAGCAGGTGCTGTTCAACCTGCTCGACAACGCGCACAAATACGCCGCCGACAGCGGCGCGACCATTCACGGACGCCGGGAAGGCGACGAGGTCGTCCTCAGCGTCACCGACGAGGGGCCGGGCGTGAAGCCGGCCGACCTCGAGAAGATCTTCGAGAAGTTCTACCGCGGCGGTCGCGCCGACGGGCGCAAGCCCGGCACCGGGCTCGGCCTTTCGATCTGCCGCGGCCTGATCGAGTCGATGGGCGGAACGATCGTCGCGCAGAGCCCGGCGGTGCGGCGGAGGGGAACCCGCATCGTCGTGCGTCTTCCGGCCGCCGAGCCGTCCGCCATCGCCGTGAAGGCCGCTGCATGACCCACGCGGGCGCCTGCCGCGTTCTCGTCGTCGACGACGAGCCGCAGATCCAGCGGTTCCTGCATGTCGCGCTCACCGCCGCGGGCTACGAGGTCGTCTCGGCCGAAACCGGCGCGCAGGCCGTGCGCATGGCGGTCACCAGCGCGCCCGATCTCATCGTGCTCGATCTCGGCCTGCCCGATCGGGACGGCAAGGAGGTGCTGCGCGACATCCGGACGTTCTCGCAGACGCCGGTGATCATTCTCTCGGCGCGCGATCGGGAGTCGGAGAAGATCGAGGCGCTCGATCTCGGCGCCGACGACTATGTCGAGAAGCCGTTCGGCATCGGCGAACTGACGGCGCGGCTGCGCGCCGCGCTTCGTCACAAGGCGAGCGTGGCGCAGCCCGCAGCCGCGGATCGAGATCGACGGCGTCGTCATGGACTTCGAGAAGCGGCTCGTCACCCGCGACGGCGCGCCGGTCAAGCTGACGCCGAAGGAATACGACCTCCTCGCCGTCCTCTTCCGCAACGCCGGGCGGGTCGTCACCCATCGCCAGATCCTGACCGCCGTCTGGGGGCCCGCGCATACCGAGGATACGCAGTATCTGCGCGTATTCATCGGTCAGCTCAGGGCGAAGATCGAGCGCGACCCGACATCGCCGAAGATCGTCACCACCGAGCCGGGCGTCGGCTATCGCGCTGCTGAAGCCTGAGGCGCCGCGCGCGGCCTTCAATCCATTCGTCTGATGAATTCGTCGGCGCCGACGCATCCTTCGTCGGCGCCCGGACACGCGAAACTGCGGCATTTCGCCGCTGGCATGCTCGTTGCGTGATCGCTCACGGCCTCCTGTGGGGTCAGGCTGCTCACGGCCCTGCTACAGGGCGCACTCGACGAGGTCCTACATGTCCTTGACAAGACGAATAATTTCGCGCGCGGCGGGCGCGCTCCTCGGCGGCGCGCTGGCGCTCGGCGCCACCGCCGCCTGGGCGGACGACGACACGATCAAGATCGGCATCCTGCATTCGCTGTCGGGCACGATGGCGATCAGCGAGACGACGCTCAAGGACGTCATGCTGATGCTGATCGACGAGCAGAACAAGAAGGGCGGCGTGCTCGGCAAGAAGCTCGAGGCGGTGGTCGTCGATCCGGCGTCCAACTGGCCGCTGTTCGCCGAGAAGGCCAAGGAGCTGATCGAAAAGGACAAGGTCTCGGTCGTGTTCGGCTGCTGGACCTCGGTGTCGCGCAAGTCGGTGCTGCCGGTGTTCAAGGAGCTCGAACTCGATGCTCTTCTATCCCGTGCAATACGAGGGCGAGGAATCCGAGCGCAACGTGTTCTATACCGGCGCCGCTCCCAACCAGCAGGCGATCCCCGCCGTCGATTACCTCATGAGCGCGGACGGCGGCTCGGTGAAGCGCTGGGTGCTCGAAGGCACCGACTACGTCTATCCGCGCACGACCAACAAGATCCTCGAGGCCTACCTGAAGCTCAAGGGCGTGCCGGCCGAGGACATCATGATCAACTATACGCCGTTCGGCTTCTCCGACTGGCAGACCGAAGTGTCGAAGATCAAGGCGTTCGGCTCGGCCGGCAAGAAGACCGCGGTGGTCTCGACCATCAACGGCGACGCCAACGTGCCGTTCTACAAGGAGCTCGGCAACCAGGGCATCAAGGCGACCGACATCCCCGTCGTCGCGTTCTCGGTCGGCGAGGAAGAGCTCGCGGGCCTCGACACCAAGCCGCTCGTCGGCCATCTCGCCGCCTGGAACTACTTCGAGTCGATCGACACGCCGGCCAACAAGGAGTTCATCGACAAGTGGCACGAGTTCACCAAGAAGCCGAACCGCACCACCAACGATCCGATGGAGGCGCATTACATCGGCTTCAACATGTGGGTGAAGGCGGTCGAGAAGGCGCAGAGCTTCGAGCCGGACAAGGTCATCCGACGCGATGATCGGCGTCGCGGTGCCGAACCTCACCGGCGGCCTGTCGACCATGATGCCGAACCATCACATCACCAAGCCCGTCTATATCGGCGAGATCCAGGCCGACGGCCAGCTCAACACGGTCTGGCAGACGCCGGGCACGGTCGTCGCTCAGGAATGGTCGCCCTATCTCGAAGGCTCGCAGCGACCTGATCGCCGATTGGCGTCCGCCCATGTCCTGCGGCAACTTCAACGTGAAGACCGGCAAGTGCGGCGGCTGACCGCCTGAACGCCGCCTCAAAACGTCCCTCCCGCGCGCTCTGCCTGCGCGGGAGGGTCCCCTCCGAACCGCGCCAGCATGAGGCCCGATTGCATTTCGCCGTTCGCCAAAGCGCGCTCGCGCTCGCGCTGACCGTCTTCGCGCTTCTCGGCGGCCTCGCTTTTTCCGGCGCGGCGCGGGCGGACGCCCTCGACGACACGCTCGCGCGGTTCCTCGACCGACAAGTTCGCCGACAGCGAAAAGGCGATCGGCGAGCTCGCCGCCGAGGCGCCGCCGCAAGGCGCCGCGATCCTCGAGGCGCTGGGCGACAACCGCCTGCTGTTCGATCCGGCGCAGCCGCGTCGTCGCCTATCGCGACCGCCGACGGAAAAGTCGTCGACGCAAAGACCGGCGCGGCGATCGCCGACACCGCCTCGTTCAAGAAAGTGCGCGTCAACAACGCGCTGCGCAGCGCCATCGAAGGCGCGATCGGCTCGCTGACCCTCGCCAATCCCGATCCCGAGAAGCGCCTCGCCGCGGCCGAAGACGTGTTCAAGAGCCGCGACGCCAAGGCGCTGCCCGCGATCAAGACCCAACTCGCCAAGGAAAGCGATCCGCGCGTCGCCGACGCGCTGAAGCTCGCCGTCGCCGCGATCGTCGCGGCCAGCGATGACGCGACGCTCCGCGGACCGGCTCGCGGCGATCGAGACGCTGAAGGGCCGCGGCGACCAGGACGCGCAGAACCTGATCGACGCGATCGACCAGAAGACGACGGACCCGCAGGTCAAGGCCGCCGCGGACTCGGCGCTCTCCGCCATCCATACCCGGCTCCTGTTCTGGGGCGCGGCGCAGGATCTCTGGTACGGCCTCTCCGCCTCGTCGGTTCTGCTGCTCGCCGCGATCGGCCTCGCCATCACCTTCGGCGTCATGGGCGTCATCAACATGGCGCACGGCGAGATGGTGATGCTCGGCGCCTACGCGACCTATGTCGTCCAGATGCTCCTGCCGCCGTCGCTTGCAGAACTGGTCGCTCGCCTTCGCCATTCCGCTCGCCTTCGTCGTCGCCGGCGATCGTCGGCGTCGCTGATCGAGCGGCTGGTCATCCGCTATCTCTACACCCGGCCGCTCGAGACGCTGCTCGCGACCTGGGGCGTGTCGCTCATCCTGCAGCAGGCCGGTGCGCAGCCTGTTCGGCGCCGAACAACCGGCTGGTCACCAACCCGCCGTTCATGTCCGGCGCGTTCCACGTCGGCGGCCTCGAGATCACGACCAACCGGCTGTGGATCATCGTTCTGGCGATCGTCGTGTTCGTCGGGCTGCAACTCGTTCTGCGCGCCACCCGCTTCGGCCTGCAGATGCGCGCCGTCACCCAGAACCGCCGCATGGCCGCGGCGATGGGCATCTCGACCGCGCGGGTCGACATGCTCGCCTTCGGGCTCGGCTCGGGCGTCGCGGGAATCGCGGGCGTCGCGCTCTCGCAGATCGACAACGTCTCGCCGAACCTCGGCCAGGGCTACATCATCGACAGCTTCATGGTCGTGGTGTTCGGCGGCGTCGGCAACCTATGGGGAACCGCGCTCGGCGCGCTGATGATCGGCGTCGCCAACAAGATCCTCGAGCCGCTGATCGGCGCCGTTCAGGGCCAGATCGTGCTGCTGATCATCATCATCCTGTTCATCCAGAAGCGGCCGCGCGGCATGTTCGCGCTCAAGGGCCGGGCGGTGGAAGCATGAGCCGCGCAGCTCGACCGGATCGGCCTCGTCTTCGTCGTCCTGCTGGCGGCGGCCGCGATCCTCGTGCCGGTGCTGTCGCTCGCGACGCCGGCGAACTCGCCGTTCAACATCCCGCCCTATCTGGTGCAGCTGTTCGGCAAGTACCTCTGCTACGCGATCCTCGCCGTCGCGCTCGACCTCGTCTGGGGCTATTGCGGCATCCTGTCGCTCGGCCACGGCGCCTTCTTCGCGCTCGGCGGCTACGCGATGGGCATGTATCTCATGCGCCAGATCGGAACGCGCGGCGTCTACGCCAACCCGATCCTGCCCGACTTCATGGTGTTCCTGAACTGGAAGGAGCTGCCGGTCGCCTGGTGGGGCTTCAACTGGTTCCCCTACGCGATGCTGATGGTGGTGCTGGTTCCCGGCCTGCTGGCGCTCGCCTTCGGCTGGTTCGCCTTCCGCTCGCGCGTGACCGGCGTCTATCTCTCGATCATCACCCAGGCGATGACCTTCGCGCTGTTCAAGGAGTTCTTCCGCAACGACTTCGGCTTCGGCGGCAACAACGGCCTGACCGACTTCAAGGACCTGCTCGGCTTCTCGCTGCAGTCGGCCTCGACCAAGGCGGCGCTGTTTTCGGCGAGCGCGATCGCGCTGATCCTCGCCTATCTCGTCGCGCGCGCGATCATCGGCTCGAAATACGGCAAGGCGCTGGTGGCGGTCCGCGACGCCGAAAGCCGCATGCGCTTCCTCGGCTACCGGGTCGAGAACTACAAGCTGTTCGCCTTCGTCGTTTCGGCGGTGATGGCGGGCGTGGCCGGCGCGCTCTACGTGCCGCAGGTCGGCATCATCAACCCGAGCGAGTTCGCGCCCGCCAACTCGATCGAGGCGGCGATCTGGGTCGCGGTCGGCGGCCGCGGGACGCTGGTCGGCGCGGCGCTCGGCGCGATCGCGGTCAATTTCGCCAAGACCTGGTTCACCGGCGCCTTCCCCGAATACTGGCTCTACGGGCTCGGCGGCCTGTTCGTCCTGGTCACGCTGTTCCTGCCCGCGCGGCCTGCTCGGCTTGGCGCTCAGCGCCCCGCGCGACACGACGCCGAAGGCCGGAGGCGCCGGCGCTCGCCGTCGAGGAGGGGGCCGACCCATGACGCTCGCCGAAACCAGCAACCCGACCCTCACCTCGTCGATCCTCTACCTCGACGGCATCAGCGTGTCGTTCGACGGCTACAAGGCGCTGCGCAGCCTGTCGCTGACGCTCGCGCCCGGCGAGATGCGCGCGATCATCGGCCCGAACGGCGCCGGCAAGACGACGATGATGGACGTCATCACCGGCAAGACCCGGCCCGACGAGGGCGAGGCGATGTTCGACGGCAAGTACGATCTGACCCGGCTCGACGAGGCCGAGATCGCGACGCTCGGCGTCGGCCGCAAGTTCCAGAAGCCGACGGTGTTCGAGAACCATACGGTCGAGGACAATCTCCTGCTCGCCGACCAAGGCGCCGCGCAGCGTCGCGCGCGACCCTGTTCGGTCGCGACGAGCCCGACGTGCGCGCGACCATCGACCGCATCCTCGTGACGACGCGCCTCAAGGACCATCGCGCGCGCGTCGCCGGCTCGCTGTCGCACGGGCAGAAGCAGTGGCTCGAGATCGGCATGCTGCTGGCGCAGGACCCGAAGCTCCTGCTGGTCGACGAGCCGGTCGCCGGCATGACCGACGCCGAGACCGCGGCGACCGCCGAGCTCTTGCGCGAGATCGCGCACGACCATTCGGTCGTCGTGGTCGAGCACGACATGACCTTCGTGCGCGAACTCGGCGTCAAGGTGACGTGCCTGCACGAAGGCGCGGTGCTGGCGGAAGGCACGCTCGACCAGGTCAGCGCCGACCCGCGCGTCGTCGAAGTCTATCTGGGGCGGTGAGGGCATGCTGACCGTCGACCGCATCGACCTCTTCTACGGCGCGGCGCAGGCGCTGCGCTCGGTCTCGATCAAGGCCGAGACCGGGCGCATCCTGACCGTGCTCGGCCGCAACGGCGTCGGCAAGTCGTCGCTGCTGCGCGCCATCGTCGGCCAGCACATGGTCGCCTCCGGCGCGATCCGCTGGAACGACGAGGACATGACGCGGCTGCCGAGCCACCTGCGCGCCAAGGCCGGCTTCGGCTACGTGCCGCAGGGCCGCGAGATCTTTCCGCTGCTCACCGTGCGCGAGAACCTGATGACCGGCTTCGCCGCGCTGCAAGCGCTCCGAGCGCGCGATCGACGACGAGATCTTTTCGCTCTTTCCCGTCCTCAACGACATGCTCGGACGCCGCGGCGGCGACCTCTCGGGCGGCCAGCAGCAGCAGCTCGCCATCGCCCGCGCGCTGGTGACGAAGCCGAAGCTCCTCGATCCTCGACGAGCCGACCGAGGGCATCCAGCCCTCGATCATCAAGGACATCGGCCGGGCGCTCGTGCACCTGCGGCGCAAGGGCGACATGGCGATCCTGGTGGTCGAGCAATATTTCGAATGGGCGCGCGACATCTGCGACGACTATGCGGTGATGGACCGCGGCGCGTCGTGCTGTCGGGAACGCGCGGCCGAGATGGACGAGGCCGCGGTGCGGGGGCGGATGACGGTGTGAGGCGGGCCTATGGCTTCGCTGCCATTCTGGCGGAAAACTCTTGCGCCTTCTTACCCCAAGACTCCACAACCGCCTTTGCTACAGAAAAATTGCACTGGACCCACTTGTTTTTCCCCATTCGAATGTGATATTCGGTCGCAGCTCAGTGATGCCTTGACATCAGAATTCGAAGCATCAATATGCTCGGCATGCGGACCACGCTTACGCTCGACGACGATCTCGCCGGCCTCCTGAAGACGCGCGCGAAGGAACTTGGTGTGCCGTTCAAGGTCGCCGTCAATCGAACGATCCGGGCTGGACTTGGCAAGGCGACGGTGCGGACCCATCCGGCGCCGAAGACGATTCCGCATTCCTTCGGATTCCGGCCGGGCGTCGATCTCGACAAGCTCGGCCAACTCGTCGATGAACTGGAGGCGGAGGATTACGCCGCCAAAGCGCATGATCCTGCCCGACGTCAACGTTCTCGTCCACGCGCATAACGCAGACTCCGCGGTCCACGAGAAGGCTCTGCGCTGGTGGGACGCCTGCCTTTCGGGAAGCGAAGGCGTGGGTCTGGCCTGGGCCGCGATGCTGGGGTTCGTGCGGATCACCACGAACCGCAAGATTGTCCAGCGCCCGCTTGCCGTTCCGGATGTCATGGACAGGCTCGGGCAGTGGCTGGCGTTGCCGCACGTCCATGTCGCGCAGCCTTCGGACGCTCATTTCGCGAGGCTGCGCTCGGAACTGGAGCGCATCGGGGCGGCGGGCAATCTCACGACCGACGCTCATCTCGCCGTGCTCGCGATGGAGCGTGGGTACGTGCTCTATTCGACCGACGCCGATTTCGCGCGGTTTCCTGGCCTTCGCTGGGTCAATCCCTGCAAATGAGGAAAGCCGGAAAAGGGCGGCGGGCCTCTCTCGCGAGGCTGTCGCCGGAGCCAAATCGCAAAGAACAAGGAGAAAACGCGATGCGCCTCATCTCGACCGATTTTTCCGACGACGGGCAGAATCCCAAGCGTCTGCACCTGCGAAGGCGAGGACCTGTCGCCGGCGTTGCAGTGGACCGACGCGCCGCCGCAGGCGCGGAGCTTCGTCGTGCTCTGCAACGATCCGGACGCGCCGAACGGCGTCTGGCGGCACTGGGCGGCTTACGACATTCCTCACGGCTGGTCGCATCTTGCCCGCGGCGCCGGACGCGCGGCCGGAAGCTTGAAGCAGGCGATCAACGATTTCGGACGCGAGGGATACGGCGGGCCCTGTCCGCCGCGAGGCGACGGGTTGCATCACTATCGGTTCAGCGTGCTCGCGCTCTCGGTCGACAAACTCAGCGTCCACGCCGGCGCGCATTGCAGCGATGTCGAGCGGGAGGCGCGCAAGCACGTCCTTGCCCAAGCGACGCTGGTCGGACTCTTCGAGCGGTAAATCGGCGTCGCGTCGCAGCCGCGATCGGCGATCGCGGCTACAGACCGCGCGAGCCGGCTCACGCCGCCGTCGCCTGCTCCGCGCCGCGCCGCTGCGAGCGCGACCTTGTCGCACGGAATCTCGACGTCGATCTCGAGCGTCGAAAAGCCCGCGGAGCGGTCCATCTTCACCGAGAGCTTCTCCGGGTCGATCTCGACGTGGCGGCGGATCGTGGCGAGCAGTTCGTCGCGCAGGATCGCGACGAGGTCGCGCGGGCCGACCGCGACGCGCTCGTGCGACAGCAGGATCTGGAGGCGCTCCCGCGCCACCGGCGCCGTGCCGCGCGGCTTGAACAGGCGGAAGAGGCTCATGCCGCCCTCCGGCTGAAGAGGCGGTTGAACAGGGTCTTCTTCTCGTCCGGGATCGCCATCGGCACGCGTCTCGCCGGCGAGGCGGCGCGCGGCGTCGCGGTAGGCGCGGGCGGCGAGGCTCGTCGAGCCGTTCATCGTGATCGGCGCGCCGACGTTCGAGGCGCGCAGGATCTCCTGGTCCTCGGGGACGATGCCGAGCAGCGGGATCGAGAGGATGTCGAGCACGTCGGCGACGCTGAGCATCTCGCCGCGGCTGGAGCGCGCCGCGTCGAAGCGGGTGAGCAGCAGGCGCTTCTCGATCCGCTCGCCGGCCTCGGCGCGGCGGGTCTTGGAGTCGAGCAGGCCGATGATGCGGTCGGAGTCGCGCACCGACGAGATTTCCGGGTTGGTGACCACGACGGCCTCGTCGGCGAAGCGCATCGCGAGCAGGGCGCCGCGCTCGATGCCGGCCGGGCTGTCGCAGAGCACATAGTCGAAGCTCTGCGCGGAGTTCGCCGATCACCCGCTCGACGCCCTCGTCGGTCAGCGCGTCCTTGTCGCGGGTCTGCGAGGCCGCGAGCAGATGCAGGGTCTCGACCCGCTTGTCGCGGATCAGCGCCTGCGCGAGCTTGGCGTCGCCCTGAGCGACGTTGATGAAGTCGTAGACGACCCGCCGCTCCGCGCCGAGCACGAGGTCGAGATTGCGCAGGCCGACGTCGAAATCGACGACGCAGACCTTCTTGCCGGTCTGCGCGAGCGCCGCGCCGATCGAGGCGGTCGAGGTGGTCTTGCCCACCCCGCCTTTTCCGGACGTTACGACGATCACCTTGCTCATGGGCTCGTTCCTCTCGATGTTTCAGTCCAGGGTCCGGAGCTTGAGCTCCTCGCCGACCAGTCGGACCTCGAGGCTCCGGCCCTCGAATTCGGGGTCCATGTCTTCGGCGGTCGACGTAGGCGCCGCCGATGCACAGGAGTTCGGCGTGCGCCTCGCGGCAGAAGATGCGCGCGTCGGGCGAGCCGGAGATGCCGGCGATCACCCGCCCCTGCAGCGCGCCATAGACATGCACCGACCCGCCCGCGACGATCTCGGCGCCGGAGGCGACGCGGCCGACGATCGTCACGTCGCCGTCGGGATGCATGATCGACTGGCCGGAGCGCACGTTGCCGTCGATGATCAGCGGCTCGGCGGCGCGGCGCGGCTTTCGCCGGCGCCGGCGGCCGGCGGCGCGTCGGCCTCGGCGAGCGCGGCCGCGCTCACCGTCCGGCCGCCCGAGACGACCGGCGGCAGGTGCGGGCCGACCAGCGCGCGGCTCGCGTTCTCGACCCCCATCACCCGGATGTGGCGCCGCGCCAGCGCGCCGAGCAGGTCGCGATAGTCCTTGAGCTCGATATCGAGCCCCGCCATCGCGAGGATGACGGGCTTTTGCGGCGAAGAAGGTCGGCGAGCGGACGAGCCAGGCGTCGAGCGCCGCGAACCAGTCGGCGAGCGGCGGCGTCGGCTCGAGAACGAACGCCAGCAGCGACCGGCCCCGGAAATTCAATGCCTGCTGAGGGGTCACATGCGCGTTCATCGTGCCGATCCGTTGGCGCTTCGTTAACCATGTTTGGGGCCGATTGGTTGACGAAAGGTTAAGAGCGACGCGCCGACGCGGCCTCCCGCCAACGCACGACAGCCAGGGTTCGGGAAGCCGATGCGCCTTCGAACGGACGGCCTTCGCGCGATCGCGCGGCAGGGCGCACGCCGGCGCGACCGATTGTCCCTTCACAGTCAAGCGCGACATGCGGCGCTGCGTGGATAGCGGGGACAAGCCTCCGTTTCTCTCCAACGGTCGTTGGCGGCGTCCGGCGTCGGCGCTATGGCCTCCGTCGCGGCTCCTGCGCGCGGCTGTCGCCGCCGTATTGTCGCGTTCTGATTCGCGTAGCCGTCGCGTTCGCCTCGTTCCTCCAACCGCCGAAAGACGCGCTCAACGCCCATGGCGACCGTAGAAGCTCTCATCCAGCGCCAGCCTCAGCAGGCGGAGCGGACCTATCGCGTTCCCCCCGCCAATGTCGAAGCCGAGCAGGCCTTGCTCGGCGCGATCCTGATCAACAACGACGCCTACGACCGGGTGTCGGATTTCCTGCGCAGCGAGCATTTCGTCGAGGAGATTCATCGCCGCATCTTCGAGATCGCCGGCACGATGATCCGTCAGGGCAAGCTCGCGACCCCGATCACGCTGAAAACCTTTCTCGGCGACCACGACCTCGGCGGCGTGACCGTTCCGCAATATCTGGCGCGGCTCGCGACCGAAGCGACCACCATCATCAACGCCTACGACTACGGGCGCAGCATCTACGACCTCGCGCTCCGGCGCGACCTGATCACGATCGGCGAGGACGTGGTCAACGTCGCCTATGACGCGCCGGTCGATTCGAGCCCGCGCGAGCAGATCGAGGAGGCGGAGCGGCGCCTCTACCAGATCGCCGAGGGCGGCCGCTACGACGGCGGATTCCAGACGCTTCTCCAACGCGCTGAAGATCGCGGTCGACATGGCCGCCAAGGCCTACGAACGCGAGGGCTCGCTCTCCGGCATCGCCACCGGGCTTCGCGACCTCGACCGCTACATGGGCGGCCTGCAGGCCTCCGATCTCGTCATCCTCGCGGGGCGGCCCGGCATGGGCAAGACGGCGCTCGCCACCAACATCGCCTTCAACATCGCCCGCGCCTACGAGGGCCGGACTCGGGCCGACGGCGTCGCGGAAACCGTCAACGGCGGCATCGTCGGCTTCTTCTCGCTGGAAATGTCGGCCGAGCAGCTGGCGACCCGCATCATCGCCGAGCAGTCCGGCGTCGCCTCCTACAAGATCCGCCGCGGCGACATCACCGAGGGCGACTTCCGCCGGGTCGCCGACGCCGTCGCCGAGATGCAGTCGATCCCCTTCTACATCGACCAGACCGGCGGCATCTCGATTGCGCAGCTGACCGCGCCGCGCCCGGCGCCTCAAGCGCCAGAAGGGGCTCGACCTCCTGGTGATCGACTATCTCCAGCTTCTGTCGGGCTCGAAGACGCGCGACGACAACCGCGTGCAGGAACTGACCGAGATCACCACCGGCCTCAAGGCGCTGGCCAAGGAGCTCGCCGTGCCGATCCTCGCGCTCTCCCAGCTCTCGCGCCAGGTCGAGTCGCGCGACGACAAGCGGCCGCAGCTCTCGGACCTGCGCGAATCCGGCTCGATCGAGCAGGACGCCGACGTCGTGCTGTTCGTCTACCGCGAGGAATATTACCTCAAGAACCGCGAGCCGCGGCCGGGCACCCAGGAGCACATCGACTGGATGACGCAGATGGAGAGCGCCCACGGCCGCGCCGAGGTCATCATCGGCAAGCAGCGCCATGGGCCGACCGGAACGATCGAACTGCAGTTCGACGCCGAGGTGACCCGTTTCAGCTCGCTCGCCCGGGAAGACACGATCGCGGAAATCCGGTAGCCGACCCAGCCTCGCCGCCGCCCGGGTTGTCGCGGACGGGCGGGAACCGGCTCTTGCCCCGAAGGCGGGAACGGACGGGATTGCGGGCGTTCAAGCGCGAGCCCGCAGCGCCCAGCCGGCGGGGAACGCGATCCGTGCAATCCAACGGCCGGTGTCGACGTTGAGCGGGCGTTGCGGATCGCCGCCGGGTAGGCGCAGATTTTGTAGGAAAGCGGACTTTGCCTCAACGGGTGGAAATCCGCCCAAATGCGACCTTCGCTTGAGTAGCCTCGCACAGAAGCATCCAGGTGAAAGACGTTGGAGGTAGCCGGCGTTGTCAGCCCCCTACAACGCGGCTTCGGCGTCGCAACGCCTGCGGGGGGTGTCCGTAGATTCGAAGACATACCCGGCGCATGCGCTCCATATCGCCAAAGCCAACTTGCAGCGCGATCTGATCGAGCGGTTCGCTCGTGCCCTCAATGCGCGGGAGCGCCGCCTCGCAACGAAGCCGCTCGACGGCGCGCGCCGGGGTTTCCCCGGTTTCGGCGGCGAACTGGCGCGCAAACTGGCGCGGACTGATCCTCGCCGCGTCCGCCAATTGCTCGACGGAAAGCCTTTCGTTGAGATGGGTGCGAGCGAAGGCAAGAGCGTCGCGAATTCGGCCGGGCGGAGGCTCCAACTCTAGCAAAGCGGAGAACTGCGACTGCCCGCCACTGCGGCGATGGTACACGACTAGGTCCCGCGCGATCGCTTTCGAGACTTCGATCCCGCAATCCTCTTCGATCATCGCCAAAGCGAGATCGATGCCCGCCGTGATGCCCGCCGAGGTCCAGATATCGTCCTCGCGAATAAAAATCCGATCGGCGTCGATCTTGATCGCAGGGTAACGCCGTTGCAGCTCGGCGGCGTATCGCCAGTGCGTCGTCGCGCGACGCTCATCGAGCAATCCCGCCGCGGCTAGGAGGAAAGCTCCGGTGCAGACGCTCGCCTTGCGCCGGGTGCGGGGCGCGAGCGCGCGGATCAGGTCCGCGGTTTCGGTTTGCGCATAGAGTATTTCATCGGTCGGAGCGCCCACAACTACGAGCGTATCGAGATGGTTCGTCGATGTCGGCGCCTTGGTGTCAATCGCCACGCCCGCGGAGCCGGAGACCAAGCCTCCCTTCGTCGATACGACGCGCACGTCATAGGCGGCATGGTGGAAATCGACGGCAAGATTGAAAGCGCAGAGCGGGCCGCCGAGGTCGAGCAGCTCAAAGCCGGGAAACACCACGAACCATATGGATCGCGAGACGCTGGGGCTCGGCATTTCACGGATCCCCGTAGGGCGGAAAAAGAGGGAAATATGTCATTTCTGCCACGCAATGCACGCCCTAAGTTCTGACCACCGGCGCCGACCGACGCCGCCGATCAGAGACGGAGACTAGCGATGACTACGATTTCCAACGTCATCTTGGTGCATGGCGCGTGGGCGGACGGATCGTGCTGGGCGAAGGTCATTCCTCTTCTCGCCGAAAAAGGAATGAACGCCACAGCCGTCCAGTTGCCGCTGAGCAGCTTCGAGGCGGATGTCGCCGCCGTGCGGCGCGCGATCGCGATTGCCGATGGCGATGTTGTCCTGGTCGGCCACAGCTACGCCGGCGCAGTGATCGGCGAAGCCGGCAACGATCCCAAGATCGCGCGCCTCGTCTATGTCGACGCGTTCGCCCCGGACGCCGGCAAGTTGGCGGGAACGCTGTTCAGCCAATTCAAATCCGCGCCTCTGAGCGCAGAATTGAGGCCCGACGCGGAAGGTTTTCTCAAGCTGACCCGCACCGGCGTGTTCGAACTCTTCGCCCAGGACCTCACCGAGGATGAGAAGACCGTGGCCTACGCCGCGCAGGGTCCGATCAACGGCGCCGCGCTCGGAGGCGCGCTCACGCAAGCCGCATGGCGCAGCCGGCCGACATATTACCTTGTCGGAGACCAGGACCATGCGATTCCGCGCGCGGAGCAAGAGCGAATGGCGGCCCGGATGAACGCGACCGTCGCGCATGTGGCCAGCAGCCATGTGCCGATGCTGTCGCAGCCGAAGGCGGTCGCGGACTTCATTCTGCAAGCCGCCGGCTGACGCGGCCTATTCGTCTCCAACCAAGAGGTGGAGCGGGCGCGGCGGAGCGCAAGAGATCCGCCGCCGCTGTCATGAAAGGATGGCTGTCATGAAGATCGAAGCGAATGGCGTCCTTCTGAATGTGGAGCAGAGAGGCGCCGGCGCGCCGGCGCTGGTATTCCTGCATTACTGGGGTGGGTCCTCGCGCACGTGGCGGCGCGTCATCGAGGCGTTGGCGCCTGAATTCCGCACCGTCGCGATCGATCAGCGCGGCTGGGGGAGATCGGAGGCGCCCGCAACCGGCTATGCGCTGGCGGATATGGCCAATGACGTTGAGGGCGTGATCGAGGCGCTTGACCTGGAGCGATATATTCTCATCGGGCATTCGATGGGCGGCAAGGTTTCGCAACTGATGGCCTCTCGCCATCCTCGCGGACTGGCGGGTCTGGCCCTGATCGCGCCGTCGCCGCCCTCGCCTTTGAATTTGCCGCTGGAGGTCCGCCAAGGCATGGTGCGCGCCTATGACACGCGAGCTAGCATCATCGCCACGGTCGAACAGGTGCTGGCGCCTAACGGTCTCAACCCCCGAGGATTTGGAAACCGTCATTGCCGACAGTCTGGCCGGCGCTTCCGCAGCCAAGAAGGCGTGGCCGTTGTTCGCGAGCCAGGAAGACATCGCGGCCGCCGTGGTCGGCATAGACATCCCGACCCTTGTCGTTTCAGGCGAAGGCGATCGGGTCGATCCGCCGCACGTTCTACGGCGCGAACTGCTTCCGCGCCTTCCGCAGGCGCAGCTTCATGTGTTGCCGGGAGTCGGCCATCTCCTGCCCTACGAGGCGCCTGACGACGTCGCCGCTCTCATCAGAACCTTTGCCATCTCGACCCTGACCGCTCGGACAACCTCCGCTCCCACTCGCTGACGGCGCGGCTCTTCGTCAACTCCCGCCAATAGGGAACCGCCATGTCTCCCACCGAGATCATTCGAATTCCCGTTCTGCCGTTGAAGACGGTCAACGCCCATCTGATCCGAAGCGAGGCCGGTTGCATACTCGTCGATGCGGGCATACCGGGGTCCGAGCGCAGAATCGCGCGCGCGCTCGCCCGGCTAGGCCTTTCGTTTCCAGACATAAAGCTGATCGTCGTCACCCACGCCCACACCGATCACGCGGGAAGCGCCAAGCGCCTGCGCGATCTGTCGGGGGCGCCGATATTGGCGCATGCCGACGATGCGGATTTTTACAGCCGAAAGGAGCCGATGACCTTCTGCCCGACCAGCGGGGTCGGCAGGATCTTTCTCAAAACGCCGTTTCCGCACCAGCCCTATGAAGGCTTTACGCCAGACATAATGATGAAAAACGGCGACTCCGTGAACCTTCTGGACTTCGGCGTCGATGGGCTTGTTCGCCATACGGCCGGGCATACTCCCGGCTCGATAGCGGTCGAACTGGCGTCACAAGATGTCCTGGTCGGTGATTTGGTCGCATCGGGGATCGGGATAGGCGGCGTCGCCCTCACCGGGCGCGCCATTCGTCCTCCCTTCGAAGACGATCCAGAGACCGTCGCTCGCGAACTCGATCGCATGTTGAGCAACGGCGCCAAGCGCTTCTACATGGGCCACGGCGGCCCGCTGGAGGCGCCCGAAGTGATGAAGCATGCGAAGTCTCTGTTCAGGATAGCGCGGGTTCAATGTGGCGCGGCCCATTGCAGTCACCATTCTCATGGAATGGAGAAGCAAAAAGCCGGCGCGAGCTAGCGAGCCGGAGAAGAGCCCTTCCGTTCCCGGCGTCTTGTTCGCCGCTTCGCTCCTGCCTCCTCGGCGATCAGTTCAACGAGCATTCTCTCGGTTTGCTCGAAGGGCTCGATAGACCTTTCGGCCCGCGCGAGGAGGACGGCGCCCTCGCCGCCAGCAATGAGCATCGTGGCGAGCGCGTCCGCCCGCGGCGCAGCGACTCCTCCCTGTTGCAGCATGCACGAGAGATGCAAGCGCCATTTGCGGAAGATTTCCGTCGTGCGCGCCACGAGGTCCGGCGCCTCGGCCGCAACCGTGACGGCGGCGACCGCGCAGCCGGCGCCGAAGTCCGAGCGCAGCAGCACGCCGCGCCAGAGATCGAGAAAAGACTGCGCTGTCTCTACAGCGCTGGCGCCCGGCGAGGACGCCATCTTGTTCATCGCCCATTCGCACGTCAAATCAAGCGCTGCGAGGATCAACTCCTCCTTCCCGCCGGGGAAGTGATGGTAGAGGGAACCCCTTGGCGCGCCTGAGGCCTCCAGCACTTCCGTGAACGACGTGCGTTGCAGGCCCTTGCTCGCGAGAGACAGGGCCGCCTGTTCGATCATCCTCCGTTTTACCCCCTCCGCCAACGCTGCCCCCTTGACTATGACGACCATCATAGGCTTTGCTATGATGACCATCATAGCACGGAGCCTCATCATGCCCATGATCGACATCTACGCCACGTCGGGCCTGTTCCGCGACAAGGCGAAGCTGGCCGCCGAGGCGGCGGCGACGGTGAAGGCGGTCG
Organism: uncultured Alphaproteobacteria bacterium; assembly: GCA_963783275.1. Lineage (GTDB taxonomy): Bacteria > Pseudomonadota > Alphaproteobacteria > Rhizobiales > Beijerinckiaceae > Roseiarcus. Next base: position 113,975 of record CAWANA010000004.1, read on the forward strand.
AGCAGGTTCCGGACATCGCGATGTTCCGCCAGAACACGGCCGCTTTCGTTCACGAGTTGCCCTCGGACGCCTTGGCGAACGTCGACGGCGACAGCCATTACGTGCGGGTCCAAGTGCTGACCAACGCCGGCGCGTTGGACCGCAACAAGCAGATCGAAGTCGTGCGGAGGCTGACCGAACTTGTCGCCGCAGCCGCCGGGGACGACAGCCTAAAACAGCGCACCTGGGTCCTTCTGACGGAAGCTGCGCCCGGCGGCTGGGGCCTCTGGGGTCACGCGCACACGAACGAGGAACTCGTCACCGCCGCTCGCGCTGAGATCGCGAAGCTTCAGGAAGCGCAGGCCTGACTCACGCGTAGCTGGCGCGGCTTGAAGGAGAGGCTCGCGCAAGTCCGGTCCTGGCGCCCGCCTGCCGCACAGGAGCGAGCGGGAACGGCGGCAAAGGCCCCGATTGGTCACGTTCATCAGACCGCCCGCGACCGCCCGCAATGTGCGCACTGTCGCCGTCCGCGACGAGGTGAGTGCCAACAAATGGCACAGGGCTTCCGTTGGACCGGCGGACGGTTTCGCCCGCCCCTTGGGGCAATGCGTCATGTCCGTCTCCCCTGCCCTGCTCTGCAGCGACTTGACCGCCATCTATCCAGCTATAACGGGGCTAACCCCTGCGGCGATGAACAGTCCGATTTGTCGGCCGCTCTTTGAGGGCTATTGTCCAACTTCTGTCCCTCATGACTAGGCGTCCCTCATCATGTCGCTCATCGCCGCCATTCAAACGGGCGAGTCGCTGTACATCGCGGTCATCCAAACGCGAGCGGCGATCGAAACGGCGGAAATGCGACTTGCGGAACTCAAGGCGCAGTACGCCGCCGGCAAGGCCGATTGGGATCGCTTCCTCGCTGGCCACCCTGCGCTCGGACCGGTCGTGACGGAGAGAGTTGCGGCGCTAGACCGTGCTGGGCTCCTCGATGCCGTCATCAACGACGAGCCCGAAGCCACGGCGAGTGCGTCCGTCGAGGCCACCCCCTGTCCGCCAAGGCAACCTCCGGTTGCCGATGCTGTGAAGCCGCGCACAGGTGACCCAACGACCCAACCGCCGAACGCCGCAGAGTCAAGGTCGTCGCGCGGTTCACCCTTCGCCAAGCGCTCCGCGCCCGTGACGGTCGGTCGCCTCAACGTCACCGTTCCCGCAAAGCCTCCCGGCTCCAACAGCACAAAGAGCCAGATCGGATACAAAATCACATGGGCCGCCAATTACCAGAGGGGCTTCGATGACGGGATCGAGGGCAAGCGGCGAAAGCTCCGGCCCGGCGAGGGTCCTGCGCGTGACGGCTACAATCGCGGGCGCGCCGACGCCGAAGCGTGGAAGAACAACTCGATAACGGCAGACGCAGCGCGTGAAAATGAGCCGGCCGCGCCCGAAGACAACACCGTCAAGACCGATCCGGCGCTCGGGCAATCCAATCCGCGGCATGCTGGAGTTGGCAAATCGGTGGTCCTGGTCGAGAATGATCAGGAAATAACTGGATTGACCGCTACGTCTGCGCCCGTCCAGCCGATCGAACTCTCCGGAGCGCCGCCCGATCATGTCTTCAGTCCCGAGAACCTCGAGCCTTTCGAGGTCGAGATCACCGAGTTCGAAGAGGGGGATCCCTCGATCTGACGGACGCAACAATCGGAGCAAGGCGCCAGAGCCATGTTGCGAACGCGGCCCAACATGGTCTAGCTCTATAAGCCCGGATGAATTGCAAAATCGCCGTGCGAGCCTCTCATGAATCAACCCGTCCAGACGACTTCTCTCCCAACCGATGTCAGACGCTCGTCAGACACCCCTTCCAGCGAACGGTCGGTGGTGTCCCGGGCACAGATCGACATTGCTCTTGCCGCCGCAAATATCGTCAGTAGTTACGTCTCCAAGAATGCAATGACATTCGCATCTGTGCCGAAAATGATTGCAGAAGTGCACGCCACGATTTTGACGCTGATCAAGAATTCCGAGCCGATCGACTATGCGGAGCCGACGGACGCTGCTCAGTCTGTGACAATCCAGGCATTGGTTCAGCACGCCGCCTTGGCCGCTGACGCTCCACCCCAGCGGACTGTGATTGCGCAGCCGAAGATCATAAACCCGGCGGCTCTGACCGTCGCAGACTCCCCTGTCAAGTCACCCGTCGATGGCGCTCAACTCAAGAGCGAGAACGCCTATAAAGCGGCTTTCGTCATGAGCGAACCTGCGAAGACGCCGGTCATCCCGATCGAGCTGTCGATTTACACGGACCGAATTTACTGCCTGGAATGCGGCAAAGTTTTCGCGACCCTCAACCGGCATCTCAAGATGACCCACCATATAGGCGAGCTCGAGTATCGCGCGACCTATGGATTGTCGCCATCTTACCCGATGAGTTGCCAGGCCTTCATCGAAAGCCGCAGCGAGTTGATCAAAGGGGGCAAATTTCGGCCGTCGACAAAGGAGGAAATCGCCGAAAAACGCCGACGCGTGCAGAGCCTGGAGAACACGGATTCGGCTGGGGCCTCGGCCAACCCGCGGGCGCCGGTTGCGCCGAAAGCGGCTGGTCTAGAAAGGAGCCGATGAAAGGGCGACCACAGGCATGTCGGGGCGATGGAAACGCCCTATCGGTTCACCACCCCGGACGCGTTGCTGGCGGATTTCTGGGACGATGTCGAGAGATGGAGGCCCGAATGAACACCGTGACCCTCTCCGTCGCCTCCGCCGAGGACGTCCGTCGGCGTGCGCGCGCCGCGTTCGACGGCAAGGCCCAGGGCGCCCACATCTCGTTCGCCTCGGCCGAGTTGCTGTGGAAGGTGCTCACCGCCAAGCGCTGGGAGTTGCTCAAGGCCATGACCGGCGAGGGCGGCATGACCATTCGCGAGGCGGCGCGTCGCGTCGGGCGGGATGTAAAGGCTGTCCACGGCGACATCCGCGCCATGCTCGATGCGGGGGTGCTCGACCGCACCGACGATGGCCGCGTGATCTTTCCCTATGACGCCGTGCACGTGGATTTCACGCTGACCAAGGCGGCATGAGGGAACTTCGGGTGCAAGGTGGCGGCGCCTCCTTCGTTTCTGTTCCTGGATGACACAGCCATGGCTCCCTCCCCCCGGCTCGCCGCGCCGAGAAGCCCCGCATCCTCGAGCTTTTCCAGATCCGGCAGGTCGCGCAGCGACTCGAACCCGAACTCCAGCAGGAATTTCTCCGTCGTCACGTAGGCGTAGGGCGCCCCGAGTTTCGGGCTGCGCGGCCCCGCGGCGATCAGCCCCTCCTCGCGGAGCGAGGCGATCAGGTCGCGCGAGATTTCCTTGCCGAACGTCTCCGTGAGCTCGCCCCGCGTGACCGGCTGGAACATCGCGATCGCCATCAGCACGCCCGCCTCGAGTTTCGTCAGCTGCTTCGCGTCGGCGGGGATGTCGAAGGCGACCCGCACCGCCGGCCCGAAGGCGGGCCGGGTGTGGAGGGTGTAGGACTCTCCCCTGCCCTGACGAGCTCGATCGGCCGGCCCCTCAGATCCTCGCGCAGGTCGTCGAGCAGGAGGTCGAGGGCGCAGTCGCGCCCGACCACGCGCGCGAGGACGTCTCGCGGTCGACCGGCTTCGCCGCGGCGAACAGCACCGCCTCGACCCGCGCCTTCCATTCGCGCCAGCGCAGCTCCGGCGGCAGGTCGGCGAGCTCGCGGTCGAAGTCGGGTTCCTGGGCTCGGCCGGCGCGCCATGGCGGTCAGAGCCCGTAGAGCCGGAAGGCCGGGCGGCCGGTGAGCTCGCGCGCGGCGCCGAGAGCGACGAGGCGCTCGAACAGCCGCCGGCGGGCGCGGTCGCTCAGACCCGGGATGGGCGCGGCGGCGGAGACGGCGTCGTCGGCGAGCAGCGCCTCGAGCGCCCTCCCCTTCCCTTTCGCCCGCAGTTTTGGCGCGGCCTCGGCGAGCCTGTCGGCGCGGCGGGAAAGGTCGTGGGCGAGGTCGAGGGCGGCGAGCGCGGCGCGGGCGTAAGCGAGCGCCGACGAGCTTGCCCCAGCCGGGTTCGCCCGGGCGCGGCCGCCGTCCCTCGCCCGTGACGCGGCGCGCGAAACAGCTCGCCGGCGAGGAGCGGCAGCGGCGACCGGCCAGCCGAGCGCTCTGGCCAGCGCGGCGTCGGCGCAAAACAGGGCGAGCGGCTCGGCGTCGGCGCGCATCTCGATCACCGCCTCGGCGGCCGCGGCCGCGGCGAGCGGGGCCGGCCGGCCGCGCGCGCCAGGTTCTTCGAGCGCGGCGGCGAGCTCCCCTGCCCTGTCCGGGTCGAGCGGCGCCTGGAGGTCGGCGGCGACGGCGGCGAGCCGCTTCGGCGCGGAACGGATCGCCGGGGCCGCAGAGCGTCCGGAAGGCGGCGTAGACTCGTCCCGCGGGCCCGAGGTCCTGGCCGGGTTTCGCGAGGGCGACGGCGTCGCGCAGCGCCGCCTCGTCCTCGCGCCGGTTGAGCAGGTTCTGGGCGACCGCGGCGGCGGATTTCAGGGCGAGGCGGGCGCGCCAGGCGCCGGCCCACGGCGGCTCGGATTTGGCGACGGAATCGAGCGCGGACGAGCGCCGCGCCGGCGAAATACAGGGCCTCGGCCTCGGAAATCTCGCGCAAATTCCCGCTCGGCCGCGCCCAGGGCGGGCGCGCGGGGCGAGGTCGAAGGGGACGGGGTCGGCGCGAATCACGTCGGCAAGGGTAGCCGACGGCGGCGCTTATGGCCATCGGACGCGCGCGAAAGCGCCCCACCTGTCGGGCGGAAAACATGTCCGATAATGTTGCATTATCAGAAGTTTATGGATTTTATCTCACACTCTTTGTAATTTCAGTCTGGCTGCGCTGTGGCAGCAAATTTGAGAACGTCGCGACCTCGATTCTCGTCTTTAAGTGCCCACGCCGATCGGAAGGTCCGCATTCTCAGGTTTACGTACCAACTGAGAGCGCTGGAGGCGAATCGTGCAGCCAAGCTGCCAAACATCGAGCTTATAGCCCGCCTCCACCACTCTCCCCGCGTCCGCTCGGACCGCCCGCTTGCATCGTGACCGAAAGCGCCGGAACGCGCCCCGTCGACCTATTCGCATTCGATAAAGACGCTCACCGCCTTCGCCTGATCCGCCAGGTCTGCCGGCTGCATCGGCTGGACAGCGGCGCCGGACGCGTAGGCGATCCCGTTGGCCTCGAGGAAGCTCGCGACGATGGACGCCCGGATCGCGAAGTTGACGTTCTGCGGAATGTCGCCGTTCGTCGCGACCATCGTCCTCAAGGCATTCAGCTTGGCCGAGACGACGCCGACGAGATTGCCGTTCTGATCGAGCAGCGGCCCGCCGGAGTTCCCCGGCTGAACCGGCGCCGAAATCTGGAGATAGCGGCTGTCGTCCGAGAGTCCTACGAGCGCCGAGACGTTCCCCAGCGTGAAGTTCCCGCTTTTCGCGAGAACCTGGGTGAGCGGATAACCGAACGCCTCGACTGGCTCCCCGAGCCGGATGGAGGTCCGGAACGCGGCCGGCTTTCGAGCGGAGAGTCCCGTCGTGAGGAGAGCGAGGTCGTTTCGACCGTCGCGCGCAGCGACTCTCGCGGTGGCCGTATCCCCCTGGTCGGAAGTCACGCGGATCACGTGGCAGTCTTCGACGACGTGGGCGTTCGTGACCGCCGCGCCGTCCGCGGTGACGAAGAATCCGGTCCCCGACGACCCCTGATGGCTCGGCTTCGGCGAAGGCGTAGCCTCCTCAGCGCGCGCTACGGCCGGAACTGGTGGCGGTGGCGCGGCGGCCCCTTCCAGGACGTACCCGTTCTTGGCCAGGTGCTCACGAAGCGCAGTCGGGAAGTCGCGGTACCGCTTCGCGTCTTCCGGGCACGGGTCGAAGTTCTTTGTCGCGACCGTACAGACTGACAGATCCCACTCGGAATTTCGGTCGTAGAGGTTGAGCATCTTTTGCCATGCCTCGACGCCGTTTCCGATCAGCGCGTTGTGCGCCACCCAGCCGGCGAGGAAGCCGTTGTCGCGCCAACGTTCGGAAGTGGCCCTGCCTTGGTCGGCGAGCAGGAACTGCACGAGCGGCTTCCGAAACTCGGGCTGGGTGGTGACATTGACGATGCGGTCGCCAATCAACCGCTGGATTTTCGGCGGCGCGTGGGACTCGGCGTATGAGGCGAACGCATAGTCGAAGCTGTCATCCTTCCCGACGAGCTCGGCCGCGCCGTCGCCATTCAAGTCCTCGATTAATGGTCCTTCGGAATCGAACTCTCCGATATTGACGGTCTTCCACCGGCCGTCGACGAAGGTCACCACCTTCATGAACGTGCAGCAATGCGCCCCGCCGGTGAAGTGCGTCGCGACGATCTGCGGGTATGGCGTCGAGGGGTCGAGCCGCACGATCGAAGCGCTGGCGTCTCTGGACGCGTCGTCGTCGAAGGACACTGCCGCGACATCCCTGCCGCCGATGCGCACATGGACGACGTTCCCGTCGATTGTCGCCTCGACGCCTTCCGCCACGGCGACGCGAGGCTGACCTTCGGAACTGGACGCCGACGCCAAGACGGGAGACCTCGGGGCTTCCCAGACCTTTTCGATGAAGGTCTGCCCTTTCGAGAAAAAAGCGTCCTTCGGCGGCCACCAGGCGTCCGAAAGCCTCTTCTTGAAGGCGGCCACGTCCCTAACGCTGACCGGACCCGCCGCCACGGCGTACCAGCCGTTCGTCGTGGACATGACCGATGGGGCGCCGAACTCCGAGCCGAACCCTCTCGCGACGCCGATCGCCTCGTCGGGGTCCTGCCGGCTGGCGAAGACGATCCAGCGAACATCCCCAGACGTCTCGAGCGGACCCGCCACCGAAGCTCGCGAAAACACCGCCTGAAAGAGGCCGCCGGCGACGGCCAGCCACAGCGCCAACGGGATCAGGGGTCTGGTCATGGCAGCAAACGACGTCTTGCCGAGGATGACGGTGATTATCGACCGGCGCCGGTACAAGGTCCAGCGTTTCGCCGCGCTCACTCCCACCCTCACGCTCATGCCGGCCGCTTCTCCCTCATCCTCGAACTGATCAGCGCCATCAGCATCGGCCCGAGCGAGAACTCCCCTGCCCCGGCCTTGCGCGTGAGTTCGCGCAGATAGCCGCCCGCCGCTTGGATCGCCGTCCCGCGCTGCAGGATGCGGCGACGACGACCGCCGCCTGCGACCTCGCCCATCACCGCTCTGCGCCTCCTCCCAGGCGCTTGGGCTGATGCCGAGCATCGGGCGAACGACGGCCGCCGTCGCGAGAAAGTCGCGCCAGTTCGCGAATCCCGCCCTTGGCGTAGTCGACGATGTCGGGGCAGGCGCTCGAGCACCATCCCCAGAGGGTAGGCCCGTTCCGGCGACGCCGTCGGTTCGGGATTTGGCTCCGCCCTCGCCCCCTGCCTTCTCGAAGGCTAGGTTCAAGTTCAATTAGGGGGTTTGGATTTGAATTCTGTATGTGGCGCTCATTTTGGAACTCATTGGCGCTCGAATTTGATCATTTTACGCTGAGTTTCCAACAGGCTGAGGATTTCGTCGGCGAGCACCGTCAGCTCCTCGGCGACCGGCTCCAGCTCCCGGTGCGTCGCCGTCCGCGGAACGCGCCTCGACGATCGCCCGAAAGACGCCGTGGACGTCCTGCCAGCCCGCCGGCCCCTGCCCTGCCCGCGCGTCGGAACGCCCTCCTCGATGCCGGTCGCGATCATCTTGGCGATGTCGCGCCGGCAGAGCGTGATGCGCTCGCGGGCGAGCTTGAACGCGCGCTCCTCGGCCTCGACCTCTTCGGCCAGCGCTTCGAACTCCTCGGCGCGCGCGACCAGCGGCGAGAGGTCGAAGCCGAACGCGAGTCCGATCTCCCCTTCCCTGCCCTTGCGGGCATAGCGCTTGCCGTTGGGGCTGTCCCGGCGGATGATGAGGCCGGCGTCGACCAGGGCGGCCAGATGCCGCCGCAGCGTCGACGGCGGCATGCCGTGCGCGCGCAGCGACAAGCTGCTCGTTGGACGGAAAGACGATGAGCGTCCTCGCCGGTGAGCGTCGTCTCCGGATGGAAGGTCAGCAGGGCGTTGAGCACCGCGAGCGCCCGCTCGGACACGCCGAGCCGCGGCCGGGCCGCGCAGATCGCGCGAAAGACCTGCCATTTGTGCACGGCTTTTTCGGGCGGCCGCGCTTCGTGCGACCACCTGCGCCGCCACATGGGCAAGCGTCAGCGATCGCCGCCCAAAGGGCGTCGTTGGGATGATGCGGTTCCATGTTCTTTGCCCTCAGTTGGGCAAAAGAAATCTGCTCGCCGAAATCGGCGCTCTCAGAACTCTTGACAGTGATTCGCGGAAGTGAGATTCTCAGAGCTGCCAAGTATCAGAGAAGGGCTTCCGGAACGGCGACGTTTCGGGGGCCTTTTTCTTTTGCGCGGTTATTCTCCTGCTGGGTTTGACGGGTTTCGCCTCCTTGAAGGCCTGATAGAGAGCTTCAAGCTGGGACGAAATGAATCTGCCGAAATCGCCAGCGTCGGGCGCGCTCAGCGACAGGTTGAATGTCTTGCCTGTGTCGCGACAAGTAGCGGCCACTCGCTGGTCGTGGGCCGTCCAGACTTCCGCCGATGGTTCCTGCTGTCGCTTTCGCGGCTTCCGCCGATGGCTCTTAGGGCTGACAGAAGGAGATTGAATCGACCCACACTGTCCTGCGGCCGTGAAGTCTCGGAGATTTCAGCAACTCGTCAGCAACGTCTGCGGCGTGAGGAAGGGCAAAGAGCTTCTTGAGATCTTCCCAGCGATCCCGCCCCACGGTGCGCGCCGCCCCGATCTCGGCGACGATTCCGGAAGGAATGACCTCGGTCACGGAGAGCATCCGAGAAAGCAAGGTGTCGTCGACGCTCAGCGCGGCCTTCGCGACATCCTTCGGATGCCCAGACGGATCAACTGTTGTGCGAACAGCGCCTTCTCGATGAAGGAATAATCCTTTCTCCGCGTGTTCTCCTGACCCTGGGCGATCACATGGGTCGTGTCGTCGATCGATTTTATGACGGCGCGAACGGGTCGTCCGAGTTCCTTGGCTGCCCGGACCCGGCGTCGGCCGAAGACAATGACGTAGCGACCCGGCTCATCCGGGCGTGGGCGAACCAGGACGGGTTGATGCTGCCCTTTCTCCCTGATGCTTTCGAGGAACAGGGCGAACTCTTCCTCGTCATCGTCGATGCGATCTTTGACCGGCGACGGGTCCACCAGGTCCGGATCGAGGTCCGAGATGGTCTCGCCTGAGACGATCCGCTTGGCGTTGTCCGCCAGCTCCTCGATCGAGAGCTTCATCGATCGGGATGCGCCACGCAGGGCGTAGTCTGCCCGGGTCTCACTCGTCTGGGTCGAGACAGCCGGGGCCGGTACACGCTCTCCAGCAAATGCTTACGCGCCATTCGTTGCCCCCTGTCCTGCTCGGAACTCTTTGAGAAAACGAAGGAATTTGTCGTTCTGCACGGCTGTCAAAAAAGCGCTCATCGCCGACCCCATGCCTTGTGAATCAAGCCCGCGATTTCCTCATTGACCTTGACGAGCGCCTCCATCGCCCGGTCATAGGTCTGGTGAGTGAACTGAGCTCGATCGACCTCATAAAGGGATTTGGTTCGTGATACCGGCGTCCGAGATGGCGGTCGATTTTACCATTCGGTTGCTTAGAATATGGTCGGGGAACAGCGACTGCATAAACCCGACCATCTGGGTCTGCGGGCTGTCGGTCGGTTCGTAACGCGTCACCAGATATCGAAACCATCGGAGATTGACCCGGGCTACGCTGCTGATCGACTGCAGAATGCCTCCGAGCATGAGCAGGAACTGGCTCATCGACATGACGTCGAGCATCTGAGGATGAATTGTCACGAGGACGGCGGTGGAAGCCGTGAGCGCGGTCAGCGTGAGGTAGCCGAGCTGCGGCGGGCAGTCGATCACCACAACATCATATCGATCGTCGACCTGCCGGAGAGCGTCCGCGATGCGGGTAAAGAAGGTGCGCCCGGCTCCGGATGAATTCTGGCCAGAGTGGAGTGGGGTCTCATATTCGTATTCCTGCAATTCCAGATTTGCAGGGACGATATCGAGGCTCGGAAAGTTTGTAGGCCGGATCACATCCGCAATCGACGCCTTCTTGTCGTCATACCGTATGGCGTCATAGAGCGACGGGGTCTTGTCGAGTTCTGGCTGGACGCCATGCAGCGCTGAGAGAGAGGCTTGCGGGTCCAAGTCGATCGCCAGCACACGATGTCCGGCAAGCGCCAGATGCTGCGCAAGATGCGCCGCGGTGGTCGTCTTTCCACTACCACCCTTGAAATTGACGACTGAGACGATTTGCAGGGATTCCCCAGCCCGCCGATGCGGGATGTACTTCTTGTAGTCAGCCCGTCCAAACTGGTCGAGGTACTGACGCAACTCCTGCATCTGTTCGGCTGTGTAGGTGCGCCGGCCGGACTTTGAGGTGGTGGGCGTCGGACCTTTCTGCTCAAGATGGAGTTTCTTGATGTTTGAGGGCGTGACCCCTAGAAAATAGGCGACCTCGGCCAGGGAAAATTGCCGAAGCCCCTTCTTCGCGTTCGGTGGGTAGTGCTCGTGCCGAAGCATGTTCAGCTTGTCCGAGATCAACTCCCCCTGTTGGAGGATCATCTCGTGAAAGGTGACCGCCTCGAAATCGTCGGCCACTGGCATAATGCTCATCCGCTACGTCCCGGAATAACGCTTTTCCGCCGACTTCGTGGCGCTAAGCGTGAATTTGGGCCGATTCGCTGATGGGAGCAACAAGTTTTCCGTTAACGAGACGTTAACGCGAAGGTGCGCGTTCGAGCGAGAGCGGTGCGACTATCTTCCTCCGTCAGGGGCCCTTCAGGCGCTCTCCCCGGTGGACTGGCAAGTGCGCAGTTAACAGCATCCAGTCCTGATTACCGACGGCTCTTTAGAGGAAAGACAACCCATCCTGATGCACATGAATGGGCGGAAGGAGGCGTAACGATCCGGCCCCTGATCGCGGGCTTCGTCGCCGGCCCCTGGCCAACATGAGCTTGAGGCCTACCTTCAAACGATGTCCTTCGGGTCGAAAATATAGCTATCCGTCTGACCCCGCTTTAGATTTTGGCGGTCTGCACGGCTGTCAAGAAGTGGTGCAAAATCCTGCTCGGATGTCAGTCTCTTCGGCGAGTTGGGACGGATCGGCAGGAGAGAGCCACGCGTCGTCCAGTTCCGCCCCGACGCCGCGACGGCAAGGGTCGAACTCGGCGTCTGGCTGGAGAGGAAGCGCCGGCGAGGCTACTGCGAACCTCTGCCCGCCCGACGCCGACAGCGGCGCCGCCGGTCACCCCTCGCTCGGTTCAAGCGAGCACCCTTCGAAGTCGTATTCGTCGAAGACGACTTCAGCGACGGCCTACGAAGGCCCGTCGTACCAGGTCGGATCGTCATCGTGATCGATGACGGAAGGCGACGACGACGCGCGTTCCGATGTCCGTGCAGCGCCACGCCTTACCGCTGCACCAAAACGTCTCCCCGATCTTGAACTGATCCTTTTCCATCTGCTCGCTCGCCCGTCGGCGCCCACGTGACCAGCCGCGCCCCCTTGCCCCGCGCGCGGTCGGCGTCGTTGTAGTAGCGCCGACCACTGAACCGACCGGTGCTGCGACTGCTGCATCGCTTCCGGTAGCGAGACGCCGCGCCGGCCCGCCTCGGTGAGGTAGCCGGCGCGGAGCCCGGGGGCCGAGAACTCCGAGGGGTCAAGGTCGGCGGCCTCGCATCGACGCTTGACGATCGGATTGATCGACTGCGGCGTCAGAGCGCGGTCCTCGACAGCGCCCCAGCGGTCGAGCGCGCGAAAGAGGACCGACAAGAAGGGCCTTGCTGTCGTCGTCGGCCGTGGACGCTTGGTGCGGCCGAGATGGATCGAAAGGCAAGGCAGGCCCAGCGGGATCGAGGGGAACCGGCGGCTCGTCCGCAAGCTGCTCGCAGCCAAGCGTCGGCACCTCGCTCCGCCGGCGATCGCTCGAGGCGAACGCCACCATCAGGATCGCTAGATCGCGGGTGTCGACGAGCCGGTCCGAGCCGCAGCTCACGGTCAGCCGGTCGAGGACGTCGCGCGTCACGGCGCGCTTGCTTTTTCGCCGCCGCGGCCGCGCCGATGCCCGCACGGCGAGCCGGATCGCCGAGCGAAGGGCAGGATGGGCCTTCAAGTCCCCTCCAGCGGTGAACGGGTAGTCCCTTTCCTCGCTGCCGAAGCTTCCGATTTGATCACAACCCAAGCGGCAGGATGCGCACGCGCGCTCGGACAGGATCGATCGAGATCAAGGCCCCCTCGACGAGCTCGAATTCGGTCTGAGCGATCGCACGGAGCACCGCGCTCCCGATCGCGGCAGGGTCAGAAGGTCGGCTCGGATCTGAATGACGCTCGGCTTCTTCCGCCGCGTCGCCGCCTAGATCGCCGAAAAGTCCAGGTCGTTCGTCACCACCACATGGTCGTTCGCGCCCGCCCATTGCATCAGCGTGTGGTCGGATGAGTCCGGCGCGCCGACCGTCGACCAATGGACGGCCTCAAGTCCGGCTTCCTGCAGAAAGGAACCCAGACCGGTGACAAGTTCATGTCGATCAGGAACCGCATCAGGAGGCGCGTTGGAGATCGACTTCCCGCTCTTCGGCCCGCCAGGCCGCGTAGCGCAAGGCCTCGAGCACGTCCTCCCGCTCGAGGTAGGGATAGTCGCCAAGCAACGCTTCGATGCTGCAGCCGGCACCGATCTGGCCGACGATCATGCCGACCGTGACCCGCTGGCCGCGAATGCAGGGTTTGCCGCCCATTACGGCGGGATCAAGGGTGATCCGGGGAAAGTCGCTCATGGGTTCACCTCGGGTGAAGACGCCGCGGCATCTTATCCGACATCCTGCTTCTCGTCGGCCATGAAAAGGCGGTCGGGCGCAATCGCCGTGAAGGTTTCCGGATCGCGGCGGGACGCTTCGGACAATTGCGTCTCACGACTGCGGCTCTCGCCTCTTTCGAGCGCTTTCCATCGGGTAGGGCAGGGGGCTCGCCGCCGATCCCGCGATCACAGCCCCGCCGCCTTGGTGAGATTGACGCGAAAGCGGTCGCGGCGGCGCTGGTAGCGGCGGGTCATTTCCGCCGACGCGTGGCCGAGGTGCTTCTGCACGTAGCGCTCGTCGATCTCGGCCGAGGAGGCGAGCCCGGCGCGCAGCGAATGGCCGGAAAACTTCTCCTCCCGCTCGCGTTCGGACAGGTCGCCGCGCACGCCGGCGGCGACCGCGAGCCGCTTGACCAGCCGCGCGACATGGCGGTCGTTGAGCGCGCTCGGACCCGACCTCGCGCCCGACGCACGCGCGCGGAAGAGCGGCCCGCGCGCGATCCGCGCGAATTTCAGCCAGCGTCTCGAGCGCGGCGACCGGGCAGGTCCGCGTCCGATCGAGCCGCGGCCGATCTCGACCTCGCGCCAGCCGGTCTTGCCGCGCAAGGTGAGGAGCACGCCGTCGTCGAAGAATTCCGGCCAGCCCGAGCCCTCGAGCGAATCCTCGGGGCTCATGACGAGGCCGACGATCTCCGAGCGGCGCAGGCCGCCGGCGAAGCCGATCAGCAGGATCGCGCGGTCGCGCAGGTTGCGCAGATCGGAAGGCGGCAGGGCGTCGAGCATCGCCATGACGTGCTCGGGCAGCAGCGCCTCCTTCTGCACCGGCGGCCGGCCGTGGGTGCGCCGGACGCCGGCGAGCACGGTGGCGACGTGGCGGTCGCTTGCGGTCGAAGGGCAGGGCCCGCTGGGCGAAATTCCAGACGAGCGCCGACAGCCGCCGCTCGATGGTGGCGACGGTCGCGCGGCCGGCCGCCGGCGCCCTGGCGCCGGAGGCGAGCGCGGCGAGATAGAGGCCGACGCATTCGGGGTCGGCGAGCGGGCTTGCAGGTCGAGGCCCTGGCGGGCGCGCCAGCGCAGATAGTCGCGCCAGTCGGCGGCGTAGGCGCGGTTGGTGTTCTGCCGAGGTCGCGGCGCGCGCGTAGGCGCGCGGCCGTCTCGACCAGCGGCTCGAGCTTTGCGGGGAGGGGGCTCCGCCCGGGCGTTCGCCTCGGGCAGGGCAGGGGGTTGGTTTCCGGTCACGCGGCGTGGGTCCGTCACGGGCTCGATCCGATCGGCGCCGCGAGCGGCCTGTCCGCCGGTCGCCGGAGCGGCGAGCGGTTCCCGGAGGCCGTGCGCCGGCCGTCTCGAGATCGGACGGGTACGGCGGTGGGGGCCGTGGCGACCTCCCGGGCGCGGGCGAGCGACGCGCCGGGCTCGGAGACGGCCGCGCCGGCGTCGCCGGTGGCGGCGGGCCGTCAGGCGCGTTCCGGCGTTCGGATTGGCGGTCAAAAAGGGGCTCCCGGGCTCGAATCGGCGCTTCCTTCTATAATGTTGATTCATGTCCGATAATGCCTGTTACAGGCTGAGAGCCACGCGCTCGGCTTGATCCCGCAGGATCTTCCCGAGGAAGCGGCGCTACTTGCGCCGTCGCGGCTGAAGCGGAAAGGCGCCGATGTCGTCGCGCCATGGGTCGAAGACGGCAGCTCCGCTGTGCTGCAGGTCCTTCGTGTTGCGAGAAACCAGGTACAGGTCCGCCTCGATCGCCGTCGCCGCAAGCAAGGTGTCGATGACGGGTGGCGGATGACCGGTTTCCCGTTTCACCCGCCCGGAAATGGCGCCCCAGCGGCGCACGATTGCGTCGCTCAGGGACAAAATTCGGCCGTTGAACCGAGCCTCGAGCGCGTCTCGAGCCGCGATGTGGCGTTGAACGTTGGGGTCGTCGCCGTCGAGATTGGCGATGCCCTTGTCGTACTCGGCGAGCGTCAGGACGCTCAGAAAGAGGCGGCGCTCGTCGACAACGCGCGCCCAGGCCTTCACGCTCGGGGCTCCGTTCGGCGCAATGAGAGAGGCGATGACGTTCGTATCGACAAGCCAGCCGATCAAAGCGCGGTATCCCGGCCGAGGTCACGTTCGCGCGTCAGGTCCAACCCTTCAACGTGAAGGCCCTCCAGGAATTGAACGAGCGGGATGGCGTCTGGACTGGGAGGCAGCAGTCGTTCGAGCTCCGCGGCGTCGATGATTGCGACCGCCCGCTTGCCCCGCACGGTCACGTATTGAGGTCCCTGGTCGTGGGCGCGCCTGACGACTTCACTGAATCTCGCCTTCGCCTCCTCCAACCGCCATGTGGCGCCGGCCTCCTGCGCCGCAGTCGGTCTTGCCGCGGCGATGCCTTCGTCCCGTTTCACACGAGGCTCGCGTGCCGGCGACACCGATTGGCTCGCAGACTTGGACGCTGCACGCTGTCCCTTCGACATCGAAGGATTCTCCTGACTATCTAGTCAGATGATACGCCGTTCCGGCGCAGATGGCGAGTGCGAAAGCGGCTCTCTTGTCTTCTCGCCATTGGAGGACGCGGCTTCATTCCGCCCTGTTGCCGGCCGACGGCGCCAAGCCCAGTTTCTCAGCCTGGTCCAGGAGGTTCTTGACCGACGATGCCGCCCATTGGCGGCCGCCGCGAGGGGTTCGCTCGCGCATGGCCTCGAGCTGGGCGCCGATGGCCCGAAGCGACATTTCCGGATTTGCCATGGCGATGCCCGCGACCATCATCATCAGGCGATCCTCGGGCGGTCTGCGCGGGGTCCTCTCCAGCAGATTGGCGTCCGCCAGCCCCTCTCGCACGGCTCTTCCCACAGCTCGCCGCAAGCGCTCGGTGGTCCATCGAGCCCCGCCAGCCTGGTTCAGGACCTGGACCACGTCCTCCCAGGGGTATTGGGGCCGCATGCGCCGGACCGTCGGCAGCCATCGGTCCATCGAGGCAATGACGTCGCCGGTGAAGACGCGGTTTCGAGCCTGCGCCGCTTTGGCGATCGCCGCCGGATCCCTCGCCCTGAGACCGGGATTGCCGGAAAGCTTTCCTCTCGCCTGCGCCGCCTTGATGCCGGCCTTGGTGCGCTCGGAGATCAGCGCGCGCTCGAGCTGCGCGACCGCGCCGAGAACCTGGAGCGAGAACATGCCCTGGGGGGTCGACGTGTCGATCGGGTCGCGCAACGAGCGAAAGTGGGCGCCGCTCTCCTCCAGCCGCTCGATGACCTCGAGGAGGTGGCTGACCGAGCGGGCGAGGCGGTCGAGGCGGACGACGACGAGGACATCGCCGGGCCGGATCTCGCGCATCAATCGGGCGAGCTCCGGCCGGGCCCGCGACGCGCCCGAGCCGTGCTCCTGGTAGATTGTCGCGCAGCCCGCGGCGCGCAGTTCGTCGGTCTGGGCGTCCGTGGCCTGGTCCTCGGTTGAGACCCGCGCGTAGCCCAGGAGCCGTCCTGTCGGGCTGGAATGGGAGCCGGGGAGGGGTCTGCGGGCCACGAATCGCTCCTTTTCGGGCGGTTTGGAGCCGTTTGTACAATATCGGAAGTTAGTGGCAAACGACCGTTTGCAGGCGTCTCTGAACGGCCGGTCCAGCCGACGCCTCTGAGGCCATCTGTGGGGCCTCAGGCCCGACAGCCCTACGCTTGGCGGGCCTTTGAAGGCCTGGCGGCCTCGAAAACCATGCCTCTGAGGCCGCCGCGAGGCCGCCCTTCTGACGAACCGGCGACCGCGGCCAAAGGCTCCATCTTTTGGGTCGGCGCAGAGCGTGGTCTGTGACAGAAGCAAAGCTCGATATTGACTTCTGTATAATGCCATGACAGCTTTATTATCAATGCGTTATGAGTATGACGCTTTCTCCATGCCATGGCCCTCGATCGTGGGGCCGCTGAGCGCCTGTCGCTTTTGCTTAAGGATGTCAGTTTGACGCGCTTAGCGAAAAATCGACGTCGGCTTTTCGACTTGCGATGTCAGCGACGACCTCGCCAAGGCTATGTTTTATTGGATGTTTTCGACCTGGCCTGCGAAGATTGCGCGAAGCCTCGTGACCGATTTCGCCTCCGGAAGACCTCGTCGATGACTCCCGCTCGCTCGCCGCTGCCCTGGTCAAATCGTGTTATCGGTGACGATCGCTGAGGACGCGCTAGCGTCTCGACGATCGTTAGCAAATAAGCCCGATCCGCGACGGCTGTATCGCTAGGATGCATTTCGCCGACGTCGCTGCAGAGACATTGTCTGTCAGCTTCCCGCTAGCGATTTCAATTTGCAACGCTTAGCGGAAAATCGGCGCCGGATTTTCACTTGCGATTTCAGCGCTACCCGACAACGCCTTGATCTGTTTGGTATTTCGGTCCGGACTCCGGAAATTCGCAAAGATCTCTGATGTGCAATCCTCACCTGCCCAAGCCGCCCTCCCGATGCCCCCCTTGAGCGCCCGCGTTCCCGATCCGCTGCCTTGGCGCGAGCTCGCGCGGCCGCTGGCGCGCGCCGAAGACGCGCTGGCGCGGCTCGACGAGCGGCTGCGAACGAGCCCCATCCGCGAGGGCTGGATCGCGAGGACGCATTTTTCCGATGCCGCCGCCGCGCTCTGGCTCGAGGGCGAGCTCGTCCATTGGAGGACCTCGTGCTGCACGACGCCGGCATGGACATCCGCGTCCCCACCCACGAACTCACGCGCGCCCACGCGGTGTTGCGCGCGCGCCGGCGCATCGCCGACGCCGCGCCCGGCTGGGCGCTGTCGCCCGCTGGCCTCGAGGCGCTGCGGGGCAGGGCAGGGCAGTCGGACGCAACGGATCCCGAGGGCGAGGACCCCGAGCCTGTCGACAGCGACCACGAACCGTTCGATCCGCCGATCGCCGAGGACGACGAGTTCGCGGAATTGTTCGCGTCGGTCGACGCCGCCATCGCCCATGCCGACAAGACCCTCGCCAGCGAACGGCATGCTGCGGCGCCGACCACCGGCGAGCGCGATCCGCTGGTCTATGACCTCGACTGGGACGAGGACGCGCGCCTAGCCGAATGGCGCGCCGTCGTCGACGAGACCCGCGACCTGCCGCCGACCCTCGCCGCCGCGCTTGCCCACGAGGCCTGGATCGCGATCGAGCCGCTGCGGCGCGCGCCCGGGCTCGGCCGCCTGCTCGCCGCCGCTGTGCTCCGCGACCGCGGCAAGACTCGCGCGCATCTGCCCTGCCTCGCCGAGGGCGCGAAGGCCGTGCCGCGCGAACGCCGCCGAAGCCGCGACGCGGCCACGCGCCTCGTCGCCGAGCTCGAGGCGATCGCCGCGGCGGCCGAAGAGGGCATGAAGCAGCACGACCGTTGGCTCCTCGCCCGCACGCTGCTCCTGCGAAAGCTCGACGGCCGCCGCTCCACTTCCCGGTTGCCCGAGCTGATCGAGTTCGTGCTCTCACGGCCGCTTGTCTCGGCCGGCATGATCGCCAAGGAACTCGGCGTCACCCCGCGCGCGGCGCAGAACCTCGTCGCCGAACTGGGCCTGCGCGAGGCGACGGGGCGCGGACGATATCGGGCATGGGGCGTCTTGTGAGAGCGTGGGATTCTATAGCGCGCCTTCGCGCCGGCCATTCCCCAGGCGCCGGGCGTAGCCTTCGTCGTGCGTCGGGCCTAGGCGGGCTCCGGGGGCGGGCAGGGGAGGGCGAGGACGCCGATCCGCGGAAGCCACTAGCGCGTGACGTAATTGCTGTAGTTGCAGGTCGCGACCACGAGCGTCGCAAGTGGGTAGGCAACCGGGCATTCCTAGGCGAGACTTGTAGACGCAGTCTCCGCCCGAAGGTGACTGTGCGCAAGTCGTTCAGATTAGGCCGTCCCAGCCGAAACTGCCGGGACGCTTGGAGTTTGATTTCCCGGCGAGACAAAGTGTCAGAGCGAGTTTCAGATTTCGAGGCCCGCTTGGGGCTGCCGTAGGCCTATCGGTTCGGAGCGGGCGAATTTCCTGAGATCGTGCGGGCAGCCTACGGCGCAAGCTCACCGAACCAATAGGAAGCCGTCACCCCGCCGTCCATCAGGAAATCGCTGCCGGTGATGAACGCGCCGTCCGAGCCCATCAGCAGCGCCGCGACCGTCGCCACCTCGTCGGGCGTGCCGGCCCGCTTGACCGGACAACCGTCGATCATACGGCGGTAGCCTGCGCCGCGCGGTCCCTTCAACTCGTCGTTCGCCAGCGGCGTGATGATGATGCCGGGGCTGATCGTGTTCACGCGCGCGCCGCGCGCGCCCCAGCGGTTCGCGGCCTCCCACATGACCCGCAGCGCGTTGCCCCGCTTCGAGAGCTGGTAGGCGTGCAGCGAGTCCTTCACTTCGCCGGATTGAAGGAAAGGCAGCGCGAGCAGGTCCTCGACCGGCGTCGTGGCGAGCGCGCGGTTCTCGTCTGCGGTCAGCGCCGGGAGACGATGCCCGGATTGCGAGGCGATGACGACGCCGGCTCCGACCCTCGGCGATGACCTCGCCGAAGGCTTCGAGCACGAGCGCCGTCCCGTACAGGTCGACTTTCAGAATGGTTTCCGGCGAGGCTTGCGACGGCGAGACGCCTGCGGCATGCACCAAGCCGTGAATGTCGCCCATGGCGCGCGCCTTGCCGACGAGCGCCTCGACCGACGCGCGGTCGGAGACATCGACGGTCGTCGCCGTCACCTCGAAGCCGGCGTCGCCGAGGGTCTTGGCGGCGGCGTCCGCGTGTTCCTGGCGCAGGTCGGCAAGGAGGACGCGCTTGCCCGCACTGACTCGTCGCGCAATCGCCTGCCCAATGGAGCCGGGGCCGATCACCACATTCACTCGTGTCATTGAGGTCTCCTCGCGAATGGGCCTATTCGTCGCTCACGCCGATGCTGGCGCGGACGTAGAGGCCGGGAGTTGTCGCTATTCTGGCGATCAGCGCCGAGAGGCTGTCGAGCGCAATGTCGTGGCCGTGGAACGGCTCGCCCTTCTGCGTGATGCGCGCAGCGCCTTCGGGACGCCGGGTGAACCAGCCCGGACGCAGGATCGTGTAATAGAGGTCCGAGGCTTCGATCAAAGCCGCCGAGTCGCGATAGGGATCGAGGATGCTGCGGTAATGTCTCGCCGGGAACCTCGCCGTAGATGCCCATGGAGCTGACGAAGATCAGCCGCTTCAGGCCGGTCGCGCGCATCGCGGCGATGATGCAGCGCGCTTGGCGCGCCATGTCTCCGGCCAGATTGGCGTAGACCACGTCCTGATCCTGCATCGCGCCGCGCAAGGCGGCCTCGTCGAGCGCGTCGCCCTCCACGATCCTGACGCGGGCCGGCGGCGGGTTCTTCAGCCGCGCGGACCGGCGCAGGAACAGGGTCAGGGTCGCGTCGGTCGCTTTCCAGCAACACGCGCGTCGTGTTGCGCGCCAGCTGGCCGTTCGCGCCGAGGATCAGCACGCGGACCATGGTCAGCGGCCGACGCGCGCTGCAGATGCGCGGGATAGCGGTCGCCCTGCACCTTGACGCCGGCAAGCGCCGTCTCGAGGCTCGCGAGATCGGCGGCGCTCAGCGTGAGCGGGCGGCGCCGATGTTCTCTTCGAGGCGATGCAGCTTGGTCGTGCCGGGGATCGGCACGATCCAGGGCTTCTGCGCGAGCAGCCAAGCGAGCGCGATCTGCGCGGGCGTCGCGCCTCTTCGCTCGTCGCGATCGCGCCGAGCAGATCGACGAGAGCCTGGTTGGCCTTGCGGTTCTCCGCGGAGAAGCGCGGCACGACGTTGCGGAAGTCGGTCTTGTCGAACGTGCGTCGCGTCGTCGATCTTGCCGGTGAGAAATCCCTTGCCGAGCGGGCTGAACGGGACGAAGCCGATGCCGAGTTCCTCGCAGAGCGGCAGGATCTCCGCTTCCGGCTCGCGCCACCACAGCGAGTATTCGCTCTGAAGCGCCGCGACGGGCTGTACGGCGTGCGCGCGGCGGATGGACTGCGCGCCGGCTTCCGACAGGCCGAAGTGCTTGACCTTGCCCTGCGGATCAGTCCTTCACGGTGCCGGCCACGTCCTCCATCGGCACGCTCGGGTCGACGCGATGCTGATAGAACAGATCGATGCGGTCGGTGCTGCAGCCGCTTCAGCGAGGCGTCGGCAACCTCGCGGATCGTTCGGGCCGGCTGTCCATGGCCGCCACGAGATCGCCGTTCTTGAAGCCGAACTTGGTGGCGATCACGACCTCGTCGCGGAAGGGCGCGAGCGCTTCGCCGACGAGCTCCTCGTTGGCGAA
>CAWANA010000005.1:0-103419 GCA_963783275.1 uncultured Alphaproteobacteria bacterium
GAGCCGCTTCTACATCACCACCGCGATCCCCTACGCCAACGGCGCGCCGCATATCGGCCACGCCTACGAGCGCATCGCGACCGACGCGATCCAGCGGTTCATGCGGCTCGACGGCCGCGACACGCTGTTCGTCACCGGCATGGACGAATACGGCCTGAAGGTTCAGCAGACGGCGGCGCGCGAGGGCGTGACGCCGCAGGAATTCGTCGACCGCGTCGCGGCCGAATTCGAGGCGATGGGCGAACTGCTCAACGCCCGCGCCGACGACATCGTGCGCACGACGCAAGCCGCGCCACGCCCGCTCCGTCGCAGGCGATCTGGGAGCGGATGGCGGCGAACGGCGACATCTACCTGTCGAAATATTCCGGCTGGTATTCGGTGCGCGACGAGGCCTATTTCGACGAGAGCGAGCTGACCGCCGGCCCGGACGGAAGAAGCTCGCGCCGACCGGCGCGCCGGTCGAGTGGGTCGAGGAGGAGAGCTAGTTCTTCCGCCTGTCGGCCTACGCCGACAAGCTCCTCGCCCATTACGCGGCCCATCCCGACTTCGTCACGCCGGAGAAGTACCTCAACGAGATCGTCGCCTTCGTGAAGCGCGGCCTGTCCGACCTGTCGATCAGCCGCACCGACGTTCGCCTGGGGCGTGCCGGTGCCGGGCGACCCGAAGCACGTGATGTACGTCTGGGTCGACGCGCTGACCAACTACATCACCGCGACCGGCTTCCCCGACGCCGACGGCGCCGCGGGCGAAATACTGGCCGGCCGACGCGCATGTGATCGGCAAGGACATCACCCGCTTCCACGCCATCTACTGGCCGGCGTTCCTGATGTCGGCGGGCCTGCCCGCTGCCGAAGCCAGGTCGTCGTGCACGGCTTCCTGTTCAACCGCGGCGAGAAGATGTCGAAGTCGGTCGGCAACGTGGTGAGCCCCGGCGAGCCTCGTCGCGGCCTACGGCCTCGACCCCGTGCGCTATTTCTTCCTGCGCGAAGTCCCGTTCGGCCAGGACGGCAGCTATTCGCACGAGGCGATCGTGGCGCGCATGAACGCCGATCTCGCCAACGACATCGGCAATCTCGCGCAGCGCTCGCTCGAGCATGATCGCCAAGAACTGCGAGGGCAGGGTTCCCGACCCGACTGGCGCGCAGGCCTCGCCCGAGGATCTGGCCATGCTCGCGCGCGCCGACGCGCTGATCGGCGAGGCGCGCCGGCACATGGCGGCGTTCCAGATTCATCTTTACGTCGCCGCGGTGTTCGAGGTCGTCGCCGAGACGAACCGCTATTTCGCCAACGCCGAGCCCTGGAAGCTCGCCAAGACCGATCCGGCGCGTATGCGCCTCGTGCTCTACGTCACGATCGAGACGCTGCGGATCGCCGCGATCCTGCTGCAGCCGGTCATGCCGGCAAGCATGGGCAAGCTCCTCGACCTGCTGGCCGTCCCGCCGGACGCGCGAACCTTCGCCGCGCTCGAAGCGGGCGAGGCGGCGGGCCGGCTCGACGCGCCGCATCGGCTCGAGCCGGGCAGGGCGCTGCCTCCGCCTGCGCCGTCTTCCCCCGCTACGTCGAGCCCGAGGCCCCGGCGCCGTGAGGCTGATCGACAGCCACTGCCATCTCGACTTTCCCGACTTCGCCGACGAACTCGACGCGGTCGTCGCGCGCGCGCGCGCGGCGGGCGTCGAGCGCATGATCACCATCGGCACGCGGGTCGAGACGGCTCAGCGGCTGGTCGAGATCGCGGAGACTTACGACGACGTCTATTTCACCGTCGGCACGCATCCGCACGAGGCGGCGAGAGAGGCGTCGAGCGACTTCGCCGCCATGCGGCGCCTCGCCGCCCATCCCAAATGCGTCGGCATCGGCGAGGCGGGCCTCGACTACCACTACAATTACGCGCCGCCCGAGGTCGCCAAAGCGCGTCTTTCGCGGCCAGATCGCGCTCGCCCGCGAACTGGACCTGCCGCTCGTCATCCATACCCGCGAGGCCGAGGCCGACACCGCCGCGATCCTCAAGGAGGAGATGGGGCAGGGGCCGTTCAAGGGCCTTCTCCATTGCTTCACCTCGTCGCGCGCGCTTGCGGAAACCGCGCTCGACCTCGGCCTCTCGATTTCGTTTTCCGGGCGTGGTGACATTCAAGAAGTCGGACGAGCTGCGCGCGATCGCCCGCGACGTTCCGCTCGACCGGATTCTGGTCGAAACCGACGCGCCCTATCTCGCGCCCGCGCCCCATCGCGGCAAGCGCAACGAGCCGGCCTTCGTCGCCGCGACGGCCCGCGTGGTCGCCGAGGCGCGGGGGATCGCGCCCGAGGCGCTCGCCGAGGCGGCGCGCGCCAACACGCTGCGCCTCTTTTCCCGCATCGGCGTCCGGGGCGCGCGGGCATGAGCCTGACGGCCACCATCCTCGGCTGCGGCTCCTCGGCCGGCGTGCCGCGGGTCGGGCAGGGCTGGGGCGCGTGCGACCCGGCCAATCCGCAGAACCGCCGCCGCCGCTGCGCGCTGCTGGTCGAGCGCGTCGGCGACGGCGGCGTGACGACCGTGCTGATCGACGTCGGGACCCGACATCCGCGAGCAGCTGATCGGGGCCGACGTGCGCCGCCTCGACGGCGTGCTGCTGACCCATCCCCACGCCGACCACATCCACGGCATCGACGACCTGAGGCCGCTCTATCACGAACGTCAGCGCGCGCATCGACATCCACATGGACGAGCCGACCGCGCTCAGGGTCCGGACGGCTTTTTCCTATGTTTTCGAGACGCCTGAAGGGAGTTCCTATCCTCCGATGGCAACCGATCTGCCGGATCCATTCCGGGAGCCCGTGCACGGTTCAAGGGCGCGGCGGAGCGATCGAGGCGATCCCGTTCGACCTCAACCACGGCGAGATCAACGCGCTCGGGTTCCGCATCGGGAAACTCGCCTATACGCCGGACGTCAAACGCATTCCCGAGGCGAGCCGGCCGCTGCTCGAAGGGCTCGACGTCTGGATCATCGACGCGCTGCGCTATCGCCCCCATCCGTCGCATTTCAGCCTCGACGACGCGCTGGCCGAGATCGAGACGATGCGCCCGAGACGCGCGATCCTGACCAACCTGCACACCGATCTCGACTACGAGACCCTGCGGAAGCGCCTGCCCGAGCACGTCGTTCCGGCCTATGACGGGATGCGGATCGAGGGTTTCGACGACTAAGGGGAAATGGACATGCCGGCTGACGACGCCATCCGCGAATACATCCGCGCCCATCAGGAGGCCGAGACGCGCTTCCTCGCCGAGATCGTGAAAATCCCGTCGGACAATCCGCCGGGCGACTGCGACCCCTCCGCCGAGACGGTCGCGACGCTCCTCGAAGGGCTCGGCTTCGTCGGTCGAGCGGCACAAGGTTCCGGACGCCCTCGTCAAGGCCAACGGCATGATCAGCGCGACCAACCTGATCGTCCGCAAGACCTTCGGGCAGGGCGGGCCGACGATCGCGCTGAACGCTCACGGCGACGTCGTGCCGCCGGGAGCCGGCTGGACCCACGACCCCTACGGCGCCGAAATCGTCGACGGCTGGATGGTCGGGCGCGGCGCCGCGGTGTCGAAGTCGGACATCGCGACCTACGCCTTCGCGATGCTGGCGCTGGACAAGAGCGGCGCGGCGCTGAACGGAACGGTCGAACTGCACGTCACCTACGACGAGGAGGCCGGCGGCGAGATCGGCCCGCGCTGGATTCTCGAACAGGGCCTGTCGAAGCCGGACCTCGCGATCGGCGCGGGCTTCTCCTATGCGGTCGTCACCGCCCACAACGGCTGCCTGCATCTCGAGGTCGAGGTTCTCGGCCGCTCCGCGCACGCCGCCCGGCCCTTCACCGGCGTCGACGCGCTCGAGGCGGCCAACGCGATTCTGACCGCGCTTTACGGCTGGCGCGGCGGCCTCGCGGCGCGGACGTCCAAGGTTCCCGGCATCGGCTCGCCGCAGATGACGGTCGGACTTATTTCCGGCGGCATCAACACCAACGTGGTGCCGGACCGGATCGTGTTCCGGCTCGACCGCCGCATCGTCCCGGAAGAGAATCCGGCCGAGGTCGAGGCGGAGTTGCGCGCGGTGATCGCGCGAGCCGCGGAGACTGCATCCCGAGGCCAAGGTCACGGTCAACCGCATCCTGCTCGCCGAGCCGCTGACGCCGACGCCGGCGGGCGAGAAGCTGACCGAGGCGCTTTGCCGCCACGCGACCCGCGATCATGGGCGAAAAGGTCGCGGCCTCCGGCGTGCCGCTCTATACCGACGCCCGCCACTACGCGAAGGCCGGCGTCCCGATCGTGCTCTATGGCGCGGGCCCCCATACGATCGAGGAAGCCAACGCCCACCGCGCCGACGAGCGCCTGCCGCTTGCGGACCTGTACAAGGCGACCGAGGTCATCGCGCTGACGCTGGCGGAGTTGCTGGGCGGGTAGGGGCTGCGCACAGGAGGATCGGATGCGCGCCGCGGTCTGCGCCCTATTTCTTCTGAGTGCGGCGCTTATCGCCGGATCGGCTTCGGCCTACGACCCTTACGATCCAAAGAATTGCAACGGCGTTGACTGGGACGACAAGCGCCGTCTGGTCGTGGCGGGCGTGACGGCCAGCCCTCGCGTGAATTTCGTCAAGAGCCCATACGACGACGATTTCAAAGCCGAAGCCTGCCCGGCGACGGCCACGTCCTGCCGAAAGCAGTCTTTTCTCGTGACCGGCGATCTTGTGTTGGCCGGCAGGACGGACGGAGATTTCACCTGTGTCTCCTACCAGTCGCCGCTGGCGACGACGCAAATCTGGGCGAAGGGTTGGCTGCCGACCGCGGCGCTGACGCCGGTTCGGCCGAAGTCTCCGACAAAGAGCTCCGACTGGATCGGCGCGTGGTTCCACCCGGGCGGCGGCGTGAGGATCCGCGAGGGCGAGGGCGGCAAGCTCGGCATTGATGCGGAGATGACCGTTCCGACCGCTCGCGATTTTCACAACGGCGCTTTCAGGGCGCAAGTCGTGCCGCAGAAAGACGCCATCGATTTCGCGGATGGGGAGGCGTGCCGCGTGCGCATGCAGCGCGTCGGCCCGTGGCTTGTCGTCGAAGACAACGGAGGCTGCGGCGGCGCCGGCGTGAGTTTCACCGGCCTCTATCGCCGCACGAAATAGCGTTCAGCTGAGGCAGCCTCCGCCGGACCGTTCCGCGCAGCCGCGAAACAGGCGCGAGCGATTTCATACGCCACCACCCGCTCGTTCCCAAAAGCGTGCCGACCTACGGCTACGTCTATGATGTCCGCTCCGGTCGCCTCGACGAAGTCAAAAAGGCGACGGAGGCGGGCAGGGCGGTGGCCTGAGATGACGACCCGGACCGCTTAGCCGATGATCTCGGCGACAGTCCGGATCGCCGCGTGCGCGTCGCCGAGGCCGGCGAGTTCGGCGTCGTGCAGCTCCGCCGCGGGGATGACGCGGCCGGCGAGCGGCAGGTCGCGCGCAGCGCAGGCGTCGGCGGCGACCGTCATCGCATAGCCCCGCTCGATCCCCGCCCGGACCGTCGACGACACGCAATTGTGGGTCATGAAGCCGGCGAACACGACCGCCGAGCCGGCGCCGCCGATCAGACTTTCCAGCTGCGTCCCGGCGAAGGCGCTGGCGAACGTCTTTTCGACGATCGCCTCGCCCACGGCGGGTTTCATCGCGTCTATGAACTGGCCGCGCTTTTGCGCCCGGTCGAAGAGGCCGCCCGTCGCGCCCTTGTGCGCGACGTGGATGATCTTTGCGCCAGCTCGCCGCGCCGCCTGCAGCAGCGCCGAAGCGCGGCCGATCGCGGCCTCGACGCCGATGAGCTTCAGCGGCCCTTCGCAATATTCGTTCTGGTAGTCGATCAGGACCAGCGTCGCCTCGCCGAGCGGCGGCGCGGCGATCCTCCGTCCGGCAAGCTCGATGATCGTCCGCGCCTCGGTCATGGCTCTGACCCCTTGTCGATAAGTCGGAGCATGCCCTCGGACGCGGCGCCGATCAACTTTGAGAGAACGGGGCAGGGGCGGCCCTGCCCTTGCCGCCTCAATAGCCGACGGTGAACCGCTCGCGGATGTGCTCCGGCTTTTCCAGCTCGTCCACGGCGGCGATCGCGTAGTCCTCGAACGAGATGCTGCTGCCCTTGTCGTTGGCGAGCAACTGGTCCTTGCCGCGGCGGAATTTTCCCGTGCGCTCGCCGGGAACGAACATCGCCGCCGGCGAGAGGAACGTCCAGTCGAGGTCGCTGGCGCTCGTGCGCAGGAGATCGAGGAATTCGCCGCCCTTGATAGCCTCGGCTTTGTAGACCGCCGGAAACTCGGGCGTATCGACGAGGCGCACGCCGGGAGCGACCTCGAGGCTGCCGGCGCCGCCGACGACGAAATAGCGCTTGACCCCGGATTCGCGCACGGCCTGAAGAAGGAGCGCGGGATCGCTCGCGGTGTAATGGACGGAGCTGATGACCGCGTCGTGCCCCTTGATGAGCGCGGCGAGCCCGGCCTTGTCGTACACGTCGCCCTTGACCGCGCCGACGCCCGGGAGGGCCGCGATCTTTTCAGGGTGACGGGCGATCGCGGTGACCTTATGCCCGCGAGCCGAGAGCTCGGCGAGGATGCGCGAGCCGGCCTGGCCGGACGCGCCGATGAGGGCGACTTTCATGTGGGCCTCCTGTAAGGTATGATTTTGATACTAGGTATCGGACGACAGAGATGACTGCGGCGGCCGCGCTTGTAAAGAAAGCACCTCTTGGAAACCAGGTTTCGTCGCCGGAACCCGAGGAACCGGCGCGTCCCGATCCTTACGCCGCAGGCTGTCCAACCCGGCTGCTGCTCGACCGGATCGGCGACAAATGGACTGTGCTCGTGCTCGGCCTCATCCGCGACGAACCGCAGCGTTTCAATGCGTTGCGGCGGGCTGTTGAAGGACTGACGCAGAAGATGCTGTCCCAGACGCTGAAAGCGCTGGAGCGCGACGGCCTCGTCACGCCGCACGGTGCTGCCGACCACGCCGGTCTCGGTCTTATACGCGATCACGCCGCTCGGCCGGACGCTCGCGGCGACCCTGGACGGCCTGACGCGCTGGGCGCGCGAACACATCGGCGAAGTCGCCAGCGCGCAGCGGCGCTATGACGATCAAGATGCTGAACGCGCTCTACGAACTCCAAGCCGATGACGGCGCGTGCCAAGCGCAAGCAGGCCGCCTCCCGTTTAGGTTCCATAATATACATTATGCAAATCACGGACCCGGTGTCGGCCTCGACCTCCCCAACTCTCTGGCCGCTTCGACCCGAGCGCGGCCCCGCCCTGCGACGATTGACCGTCTCGCCCTACCGCCGCCGCGGCGCCAAGACGGGCGGCGCCTTAAGGGAGGCCGCGCGATGACCGAGGAGACGGACGCCCGGCGGGCGCGGGTACCGCGCGACCCCGTCAACGACTACACGGCGGACGCCGCCGGCCGCCGCCGCGCCTTCGTCGAGGCCGAGACCGGCGCGAAGCTCGACCACGTCGGCCGCCACAGCTTCGATCCCGTCAATTTTACCGGGCAACATCGAGAATTTCATCGGCGTGGCGCAGGTGCCCATCGGGTTAGCCGGACCGCTTCATGTCATCGGCGAGCACGCCCAGGGCGAATTCTACATTCCGATGGCGACGACTGAGGGAACCCTGGTCGCGAGCTACAACCGCGGCATGCGCCTGATCGGCGAGTGCGGCGGCGCCAGGGCGACGGTCGTCGCCCGGTCGATGCAGCGCTCGCCGGCCTTCATCTTCGCCGACGCGCTTCAGGCGCGGGTCTTTGGCGAATGGGTCGAAGTCCATTTCGCCGCGATCAAGGCGGCCGCCGAGACGACCACCCGGTCCGGCCGCCTGACGTCGATCCAGCAATTCGCGGTCGGGCCGCTCCTGCATCTGAGGTTCAACTACCGGACCGGCGACGCCGCCGGCCAGAACATGTCCGGCAAGGCGACCTTCGCCGCCTGCGAATGGATCAAGGCCGCCTACCCCGGCGGCGCGCGCTATATCTTGTCGGGCAATACCGACACCGACAAGAAGCACTCGCAGATGAACATGCTGATGACCCGCGGGCGCAGGGTTGTCGCGGAGGTCACGCTGAAGCGCGAGGCGCTGAGGCGCATCATGCGGGTCGAGCCGCGCCGATCTCTTCTACTCCCGCCAGATTTCTCAGGCCGGGGCTTTCCTGGCCGGGTCGGCGAACAACGGCGCGCACGCCGCGAACGGCCTCGCCGCGTTGTTCATCGCCACCGGGCAGGACGTCGCCAACGTCGCCGAATCGCACGCGGCGATCGTCTATGCGCAGCTTCTCGACAACGGCGACTATTACTGGTCGATCACCCTGCCCGCACTGATCGTCGCCACCGTCGGCGGCGGCACCGGGCTCGCCACCCAGAGCGAGTGCCTCGACATGCTCGGCTGCCGCGGCGCCGGCAGGGCGCGACAAGCTTGCGGAAATCGCAGCGGCGATGGCGCTCGCCGGCGACATCTCGCTGTCCTGCGCGATTCTCGCCGGCGACTGGGTGTCGAGCCACGAGCGCTATGGCCGCAACCGGCCCGATGGAAAAGCGGATGGCGCGCCGTAGCAGGAAAATGGTCGGAGTGGCGGGATTCGAACCCAAGACCCCAAGCCCCCGGATTTGATTTTGCCGAGACCGTTCGGGCACTCGCCCAACCCTTACCCAAACCATCCCCCGTTGCAGAACACATCCGCGCTTGGCTGTGCGAAAGCTTCAATTGGACCCCTCAGCCGCGCGCCCGGAGCGCGCGGGCGGCTTCGCGCTCGACGAAGCCGAGCGCGTCGTAGATCAGAATGGCGAGCAGCGCGACGATGACGCCGCCTTGCAGTACGAATGCGGTGTTCGACGTATTGAGGCCGGCGATGATCACTTCGCCGAGACCCTTCGCCGCCACGGTCGAGCCGATGGTCGCGGTGCCGAGGTTGATGACTGTCGACACGCGAACGCCAGCCAGAATGACGGGAAGCGCCAGCGGAAGCTCGACCGAGACGAGCCGGCGCGAGGGGCTCATGCCCATCCCGTCGGCCGCCTCGAGCGTGGTCGGCGATACTTGCCTCAAGCCCGTGATGGTGTTCTCGAAGATCGGCAGCAGTCCGTAAAGAACGAGCGCGATCATGGTCGGCTTCACCCCGAAGCCGACCGCCGGAACGGCCAGCGCAAGCACGGCGACCGGCGGAAAAGTCTGTCCGATATGGGCGACGCTGCGGGACAGCGGCAGGAATTCGGCCCCCGCGTCGCGGGTGACGAAGATGCCTGCCGCCACCGCGCAGGATTGCCGCAATGAGGCTTGACGCCGCGACCAGCGCGAGGTGGTCGAGGGTGAGATCGAAGAGGCTGCCCTGATTGTAGATCGCCGGCGCGCCGTTTTCGGTCAGTGGCTCGAACACCGGCGTGAAAAGGTCGGGCTTGAGAATCAGCGCGAGCAGCAGAGCGAGCGCCGCTGCCCGCGCGATGAGCCCTGTCCAACTCATGTCGCGAGCTTGGCCCGGCCGAAAATGGCGGACAGCGCAACACGCCCGCGCGCCGCGCCTTCGCTGTTCACCACCGCCAGGCTGTCGGCCCCGCGCACCATCAGCTCGGAAAGCGCCTCGCGCAGCGATGCGGTCTCGGAAATCGACGGGCCTCCGGCTTCGCCCGGCTCGGCGGCCGACCCCACTTTCGTCAGCGACAGCAGTCGGAAAGGCCGCTCGCTGTCGCCGACAAGCCGTTCGACGAAGCCCGGCGCGGGCCGCGTCAGAATTTCGCGCCGGCGTGCCGTATTGCAGAAGGCGGCCGCGATCCATGACGGCGATGCGGTCGCCGAGCGCGATCGCCTCCTCCATGTCGTGCGTCACCAGGACGACCGTCATGCCGAGCCGGCGCTGCAGCGCGAGCAGGTCCTCCCTTGCCTTGGCGCGGATGATCGGATCGAGCGCGCCGAAAGGTTCGTCCATCAGCAGCACGGACGGCTCCGCCGCGAGCGCCCGGGCGACGCCGACGCGCTGCTGCTGGCCGCCCGAAAGCTGGTGCGGGAACTTCCGCAGCGTGGAGGCCGGGGTCGAGCCCGAATAGGTCGAGCAGCTCCTCGACCCGCGTGTCGATCCGGGCGGCGTCCCATTTCAGCAGCTGGGGAACGGTCGCGATGTTGCGCGCGACCGTCCAATGCGGAAACAGGCCGTTGCCCTGAATCGCATAGCCGATGCCGCGCCTGCAGCTCTTCGCCCGCGTATCGTGCTGGTGTCGCGGCCCTCGATCCGGATCGCGCCGCTGGTCGGCTCGATCAGCCGGTTGATCATGCGCAAGCAGCGTCGACTTGCCGCTGCCCGACGTGCCGACCAGCGTGACGAGCGAGCCGCGTTCGATCGTCAGCGACAGGCTCTCGACGGCGGCGTTGTCGCCGAAATAGCGGCTGACGTCGCTCGATCTCGATCATGCGCGCCGCTCCGCCATGACCTCGATCAGCGCATCGAGCAGGATCGCGGCGACGAACGCCAGCGCGACCGTCGGTACGGCGCCGAGCAGCACGAGGTCGGTCGCCGACTGGCCCAATCCCTGGAACACGAACTCGCCGAAGCCGCCGGCGCCGATCAGCGCGGCGACGGTGACCAGGCCGATGTTCTGCACGAGCACGATGCGAATGCCGGTGAGGATCACGGGCATCGCCAGCGGCAGCTCGACCCGCCACAGACGCTGCCGCTCCGTCATGCCCATGCCGCGCGCCGCCTCGACGACCGCCGCCGGGACTCCTGAAGGCCGACCACGCACATTGGCCGACGACCGGCAGCAGCGAATAGAGGAACAGCGCGATCAGCGCCGGCGCGGCGCCGATGCCGCGAACGCCCAGCTCGCCGAGCAGCGGAAAGCGGGCCGCGAGCAGGCCGAGCGGCGCCATCATCAGGCCGAACATGGCGATGCTCGGGATGGTCTGGATGATGTTCAGGACGGGCAGCGCTACGCCGGCGAGGCCGGCCGAACGCTGGCAGGCGACGCCGAGCGGCAGCCCCGACCAGCGACCGCCGCGCCACGAGCGAGCCGAAAGCCAGTTCGATGTGCCTTGCGCCGTCCTGCCAGAAACTGTCGGCATGGGTCGCGTATTCCTTCATTACCGAAAGGCCGCTCCAGGACCCGGAGCCGAGGATCGCCCCGACGATCACGGCCGCTGCCGCAAGCGCCGCGACCCGTGCGGCGGGCCCGAGTTCGAGCTTGGCCACGGCGTCCGTGACGAGAAGAGTGAAGGCGAACGCCAGCATCCAGAATCCGGCCGCCGGCCCGACCCGCGCCAGCGCATTGCCGGCGGGCGCGACATGCGCGGGGACAAATCCGATCATCACGAGGACGCCGACCAGCGCCGCGGCGCCGCCGGCGAGCCTGAGACTGGGGCCCGTGCGCAGGAGCGCGATGAACGCGCCGGCGAGGATCAGAGCGGCGCCAGCGCGCTGCAATTGTCGCAGGCAGGGCTTCGAAAAGGCCGAGCCCCTTTCCGGAAACGATGCGGTTGGGCGCAGCGTCGCAAAAGGCTCGAAGATGAGCGCGACCGCGACAATCGCCGCGATCGCCGCGCCAAGCTTGTCGAGACGCACGGCGGCAAGGGCTTCGGCGACGAATGCCCCGTTCGTCGGGCAAGGTCTCGCCCGAGGCGCGTCACTTCTTTCAGGAAGCCCTTGCGACTTGAGATAGTCGGCGGCCACATCCTTGGCCGCTTCGCCGTTGACCTGGATGCGCCCGTTGAGCGTCTGCAGGGTTTTCAGGTCAAGGCTCGCGAACACCGGCTTCAAGAGCGTCGGCGATCTCGGGATGCGCCTTCAGCACCGCTTCGCGGACGATCGGGGCCGGCGCGTAGACGGGCTGAACGGCCTTGTCGTCGTCGAGCACGACGAGACCGGCCGCGCCGATCGCGCCGTCCGTGCCGTAAACCATCGCGGCGTTGACGCCGTCGGTCTGCTCGGCCGCGGCCTTGATCGTCGCCGAAGTGTCGCCGCCCGACAGGACGAGCAACTGGTCAGGCTTGAGCGTAAAGCCGTAGGCCTTCTCGAACGCCGGCAGGGCCGCGGCGCTGTTGACGAATTCCGACGACCCCGCAAGCTTGACCTTGCCGCCCCCCGACACCCACTTGCCGAAGTCGTCCAGCGATTTCAACTTGTTGGCCTCTGCGACTTCTTGCCGGAGCGCGATCGCCCAAGTGTTGTTGGCCGGCGCCGGGGTCAGCCACACGATCTTGTTGGCGTCGTAATCGAGCTTCTTGGCCGCCTCGTAACCCTTCGCCGCGTCCTTCCATACGGAGTCGTCAGCCTTGTTGAAGAAGAACGCTGCGTTGCCGGTATATTCCGGGTAGATGTCGATCTCGCCGTTGGTGATCGCCTTGCGCACGATCGGCGTGGAGCCGAGCGACACCTTGTTGGTCGTCTGCAGGCCGTGCGATTGCAGGACCTGCAGGATGATGTTGCCGAGCAGATTGCCTTCGGTGTCGATTTTTGACGAGACGACGATCGGGTCGGCCAGCGTTGGCGCCGACACGGCGACGCTCAGCGCAAGGCCGACGATTAGCGACTTCAGCAAGTTCATCGTGTTCTCCTCTGGCTAGCGAAAAAAGCGTCGCGCGTCAGACAACTCTTTCGCGACGCGGGCGTTGCAGCGGCTCGGCGACAAATAGCTTTCGACGGATAAGGCGACTGAGCGGAGCGGAAGGCGCGCCGCGCCGCAAAGTCCCCGCGAACTCAATACTTCGCCTTGATCGGCGCGTCCGAGTCGAAGTGGTAGGTCCAGCCGATCGTCACCTGCGCTTCGCTGAGCGAAGCGGTGATATTGCTGCCCGGCGTGGGACCGTAAGGGGTGATCTCCGATCCGGAGACGTTGCCCTTGGGCGCGTAGTAGCCCGCGAGGTCGATCGAGGAATTCTTCGACACGCGGTAGCTGAGTCCCCCGCTGAACTGGCTCGTGGTGACGGCCGGAGCGAGCATTCCGAGCGTGACGTCGGCGCCGTGGACGGGATTGTTGTTGAATTCGAGGCCCGCACGCAGGGTCAGAACCGGGGTCGCGCGCCATTCCGCGCCGAGCGCCAGCACGTTCACGTTGCTCCATCCGAAGCCCGGGCCGCCCGAGGCGCCGTAGGGCAGCTGGATGTTGGAAGCATTGGCGATCGCGGGTATGCCTTCGTAAAAAATGCCCTTGTAGTCGACCATCACGGTGATCGCTGGCAAGACGTCCCAGGCCACGCCGGCGTCGACATAGCCCGGAATGTTGAAGGCGCCCTGGTCGGCGAACAGGCCCTGGTACTTCGAAAATTTCTGCATCCACGTCGGCGTGGCGCCCGCGAGCCCGACCCGGAAGACGCTGTTCACCTTCCATTCGAGCCCGGCGTGCAAACCGACGCCGACCGTGTTGTCGCCGCCGTTGTTGGTCAGGTTGCCGGGGCTGGCCGAATACTGGCTGAAGGCGCCGAGGCCCTCGGCGCTGAACATCTGCAGGGCGAACACCGGCGCGACGCCGATCGAGACCGCGCCGAACGATTTCGCGTAGTCGGCTTCGAGATAGACCTGGCTCAGATTGACGCCGGTCGCGCCGCCGCAGAAGGCGCCGTTGGCCCCGGGGCAGAAATACCCGTAATTTGTAACGCTCCCGGTAGTAAGTGTTCATGCCGCCGTTGCCGTAGAGGGCGAGGCCCCAGGCCGAGGTTCCGTCGATCGGCTGCGAATAGGCGCCGTTCGGCAGAGCGAACAGAGGGATCGAGCTGTTCTGTACGCCAGGAGCGACGAACAAGGTTCCGGTGGCGTCGTAGCTGCGCACAGGCGCGAAGAGCGACAGCCCGAGGTCGAACTGCCGGTCGATGTCGGTGAGGCCGGCAGGGTTGAGAATCATGGACATCGCGTCGGTCGAATTGGCGACGCCCGCGCCGCTGAGGCTCGTCTGGGTCGCGCCGTATCCGCCCAGGATATAACCCTCGGTCGCGCTGGCGCGGCTCGCGATGGTGGATGCGAGCGCGCAGGCGACAACCCGTGCGAGAAGCGTAATTCGACCGCTCATTGTAAACCCCAGCGTGTTGGCTCTTGAATCCGAATTTGCGGAAATCTGGATCAGGACGCGGGCCATCCGCCTCTCCAGCGACCAGGGTCCCGCGCCCGTCCAATTCCGCATAGCGCCTCTTTGGCGGAGCGGAGCCGGCTTCGACTCGCGGACGCCCGCTCCGCCGAATAGAGTTAACATAACTTTGTTGATATAGATAATGATTTAATAGCCGAAAAGTAAGCCGCACACGGAGTTTGAGACGTTGCGAATCGCTGTGCGAACGCAGCCGGAACCAGTCCAGCGTCTCGCGTGGCGGCTTGGCCGAAGGCCGGCGCTGGCGTTGAGGCGCGCATTCAACTATCCATTCGATAGAGTTAGAGGGTGATCGTATGTTGAGGGTCGAGGGCGTCGAAAGCCTCCTGTCAGGCGGGGATCCGGTCACGCGCGCGGAACGTGCTCCGACTGGAAGTCGCCTTCTCAGCCTCCTCCACGCCGTCCGCCGCGCGCCGGCTTGCGCTGCGTTGTGGCGCAGCGACGCTTGCTGCTGAGCGGAGGCATCGATATGGCTGCGCCGAGACCCCCGGCATTTGACACGCTCGCCCTCCACAGCGGGCAGCGCCCCGATCCGAATAATGGCGCGCGCGCGGTCCCGATCTACGAGACCACGTCCTACGTCTATCGCGACACCGAGCATGCCGCGGCGCTGTTCAATCTCGAGCGTCCCGGCCACATCTACAGCCGGATCTCCAATCCGACCGTCGCCGTGCTCGAGGAACGCCTGGCCGCGCTCGAGGGCGGAGTTGGCGCGGTGGCGACGGCGAGCGGCATGGCGGCGCTGCATCTCGCCATCGCGACGCTCGCCAGCGCCGGCGATCACATCGTCGCGTCTTCCGCGCTCTATGGCGGAACCGTCAACCTCCTCGCGCGGACCCTGCCGCGCTTCGGCGTCCGCACGACGTTCGTCGCGCCGAGGGACCATGCCGGCTTCGCCGCGGCGATCAGGCCGGAAACCCGGCTGGTTCTGGCGGAGACGATCGGCAACCCCAATCTCGAAGTGCTCGACATCGAGGCGGTCGCCGGCGTCGCCCACGCGGCCGGCGTGCCGCTCGTCATCGACAACACCTTCGCCACGCCCTACCTCTGCCGCCCGATCGACTTCGGCGCCGACATCGTCATGCATTCGCTGACCAAGTGGATCGGCGGACACGGGCGGGTCCTCGGCGGCGTCCTCGTCGACGCCGGGCGCTTCGACTGGCGCGCGTCGGGGCGGCACAAGACGCTGATCGAGCCCTACGAGGGCTATCATGGCCTCAACTTCGCCGACGATTTCGGGCCCGCCGCCTTCATCATGCGGGCGCGGGTCGAGGGCCTGCGCGATTTCGGCCCTGCCCTGCCGGCGTCCAGCGCCGCGACGATTCTGCTCGGCGTCGAGACGCTCGGACCGCGCATGGACCGGCATGTCGCCAATGCGCTCGCGGTCGTCGCCGCGCTCCGCGCGCACGAGGCGGCCGCCTGGGTCCTCCATCCGTCGCTTGCCGATCATCCCGACGCCGAGCTCGCCAAGCGTCTCATGCCGCGCGGAGCGGGCTCGATCGTGACCTTCGGCATCCGCGGCGGGCGCGAGGCGGCGACGCGGTTCATCGAGAGCCTGAAGCTCGCGAGCCACCTCGCCAATGTCGGCGACGCCAAGACGCTGGTCATCCATCCCGCGTCGACCACCCATGCGCAGCTGGACGCCGAGGCGCTCGTCGCGTCGGGCGTCACCGAGGACCTGATCCGCCTGTCGATCGGGCTCGAGGATGCGGCGGACATTGTCGCCGATCTCGACCAGGCGCTGAAACGCTCTCAACCGAGGGGAAAGGGACGCCATGCGGGTTGATCTCGACGGGCGGCAGGTGTTCGTCGCCACCGGCGGCCGCGCCCACGATTCTGACGCGTCCGCTCGCGGTGTTTCTCCACGGCGCCGGCATGGACCACAGCGTCTGGGCCCTCCAGGCCCGCTGGTTCGCCCACCATGGCTATCGCGCGGCGGCGGTCGACCTGCCCGGACATGGGGGCTCGGAGGGTCCGCCGCTCGCCTCGATTGAAGCGCTGGCCGCATGGACGCTCGGGCTCGTCAAGCGCCTCGGCGGCGGGAAGGCGCTCATCATCGGCCACTCGATGGGCTCGCTCGCGGCGCTGGAGGCGGCGGCGCTCGGCCCGGATCAGGTTGCGGGCCTCGCGCTGATCGGAACGGCGGCGGCCATGCCTGTCCACCCGACCCTGCTCGCGGCCGCGGCGGCGAACGATCCGGACGCCGTCGCCATGGTTTCGCTCTGGGGGCTCGGCCCGGAGGCGACGCTCGGCGGCAGCGAGACGCCGGGCCTGTGGATGCTCGGCGGCGCGCAGCGGCTGCTGACCGAACGCCGCGCCCGGCGTCCTCGGCGTCGATCTCTCCGCCTGCAACGCTTACAAGAACGGCCTCGCCGCCGCCGCCAAGGTCGCCCAGCCGGCGCTGCTCGTGCTTGGCGAACGCGACCTCATGACGCCGCGGGCCGCGGGCGAGGCGCTCGGCAAAGCCATCGCCGGAGCGCGCGTCGTCGTCGTGCCCGGGGCGGGCCATCTGCTGCCGGCCGAACGCCCGGAGGAATTGCTCGCGGCCCTGCGCAGCCTCGCCGCGCTGGAGCCGGTCTAGCCACGCCGCCCTTGCGCCGCGCTACTTCGCAACCGCCGCGCGCGAGGTCGGGCGGAGGCG
Organism: uncultured Alphaproteobacteria bacterium; assembly: GCA_963783275.1. Classification (GTDB taxonomy): domain Bacteria; phylum Pseudomonadota; class Alphaproteobacteria; order Rhizobiales; family Beijerinckiaceae; genus Roseiarcus. The sequence continues at coordinate 16,727 of CAWANA010000005.1, forward strand.
CTTGTTGACGCGGCGGGCGATCGTGGCGCCGAGCATCTGCACGCCCTGGACGAGCGCGATCAGGATCACGATGACAATCGCCATCACGTCAACCCGGAAGCGCTGATACCCGTAACGGATGCCGAGATCGCCGAGGCCCCCTCCCCCGACCGCGCCGACCATCGCGGAATAGGCGATCAGGGCGACCGCGACCAGCGTCAGTCCCAACGTGATGCCGGGCAAAGCCTCGGGCAGGAGAACCTTGCGGACGATCTGGAACGGCGTACCGCCCATAGCCAGAGAGGCCTCGATCAAGCCCTGGTCGACCTCGCGGACCGAACCTTCGATCACACGCGCAATGTAGGGCGCGCCGGCGATAGAGAGCGGCACGATCGCCGCCGTGGTGCCGATCGACGTGCCGACGATGAAGCGCGTCACGGGAATGAGCGCGACGACCAGGATGATGAACGGGGTCGAGCCGGTGGCGTTGACGATGACGTTGAGCAGGGCGTGAAGGCGCGGCGACGCGAAGAACTCGCCCTTGCGGCTCGTCGCCAGAAACACGCCGAGCGGCACGCCGATCGCGCTCGCGATCGCCCAGGCCACGGCAACCATGTACAGCGACTCCAGGAGCGCGTCGCGGACCTGAAGCCAGATGTCAGTCGACATAGCCGATCCTTTCGATCGCAACGTCGTAGTCGGCGAGAAAGGCGTGCGCCGCCTCGCCGAGCGCCTCGTCGGCGGGCATGGCGACGATGATCGAGCCGAACGGACGCCCGCCGACCTCGTCGACCTGCGCCTGCAGGATGGCGACGTCGGCGCCAAGCTTGCGGGCGAGACGCGCGATCGCGGGCTCCGTCGCCTTCTCTCCGGTGAAGCTCAGGCGCAAGACCGCCTCGCGCGCGCGTTTCCGATCCGCGAGCAGCTTCTCGGCGAGCCAGCGCGGCAGCTCGCGTCCGCTGAGCGAGCTTAAGAAAGAGCGCGCGATCTCGGTCTGCGGGCGGGTGAGGACATCATAGACGTCGCCTTCCTCGATCACCTCGCCGCCCTCCATCACGCCGACCCGGTGGCAGATCTCCTTGATGACCGCCATCTCGTGGGTGATGAGCACGATCGTCACGCCGAGCGACCGGTTGATGTCGGCGAGCAGATCGAGAATGGAGCGCGTCGTCTCCGGATCGAGGGCCGAGGTTGCTTCGTCGCTGAGCAGCACCTTGGGCTCGGTGGCGAGCGCGCGGGCGATGCCGACACGCTGCTTCTGGCCGCCTGAGAGCTCGACGGGATAGCGGTCGCGCTTGTCCGCAATCCCCACGAGTTCGAGCAGGCTGTCCACGCGCGTACGGATGGCCTTGCGGTCGAGGCCGGCGAATTCGAGCGGCAGCGCGACATTGTCGAACGTCGTGCGCGCCGACAGCAAATTGAAGTGCTGGAAGATCATGCCGATCTTGCGGCGCGCCGCGCGCAAACTCTCGTCGCGCAGCGCCGAGATGTCGGCGCCGTCGACGAAAACACGGCCCTTGCTCGGCTGGTCAAGGCCGTTGATCACGCGCAAGAGCGTCGATTTGCCGGCGCCGGAACGGCCGATCACGCCATAAATCTCGCCGGTGCGGACGGAGATGTCGACATCTTTGAGCGCCGCGACCGCCGCGCTCTTCTTCGTCGCGGGATACAGGCGCGAACTCCGTCGAAACGGATCATCGGCGCAACGTTTGCTGCGGTCGCGTATAGGCTCGCGGAAAATTCGGGCCGCTGGTTCATGGCTCACCCTAGTCGGCGAAGTTGACAAAAACAATAGACGCGCTTTCTTGTCGGGATGGTCCGCGTCTCGCGGGCGGCGAGACGCCGCCCCTCCGGGAGCACGCCCGATCCCGGCCGAATAGCGCGGCCGCGGCGCCTCGCGCCGGAGGGTGCGCGTCTCGCGCACCCGTGGCCCGTCGAAAGACGAGCGTCCTTTTCGGACCCCCTATGGGCGGCGAGGCACCGCCCTCCCATCAGCTCCACACGTCCGTGCGCCGGTCCTCGACGCGCTTGGCCTTGTGGGTGGCGCGCGGCAGCGTGTCGGGAGCAAGGACGCTGACGACCGCGCTGACTCCGGTCAGGCCTTTCAGATGCTGTGTGATGCGATGCGCGAGCGCCTCGGTCGCGCCGTTGTAGCCCCGGACGTGCTCGATCTCGATCGTGAGCCGGTCGAGGCGCTCGACGCGGTCGACGACGAGCCGGTACTCGCCGGTCAGCTCGTGGTCCTTGCGGACGACCGCCTCAACGTCCGAGGGGAAGAGGTTGACGCCTTTGATGATCAGCATGTCGTCAAGGCGGCCGTGCACGCCGAGCATCCTGAGCGAGGTGCGGCCGCATCGGCAGGGTTCGTCGGTGAACGACACGATGTCGCCGGTGCGAAAACGGACCATCGGCCGCGCCGCTTTCTTGAGCGTCGTCAGCACCAGTTCGCCCCGCTCGCCGAGCGCAACCGGCTTCTGCGTCTCCGGATCGAGGACTTCGGGGTGGATGTGGTCCTCGGCCCAGTGCAGGCCGTTCTTCTCCTCGCACATGCCCGCGCAGGAGCCGAAAATGTCGGACAGGCCGTAATAGTCGTAGACGGAGGCGCCCCACAGCGCCTCGATCCGGCGCCGGGTCTCGGGAATCGAGCCGCCCGGCTCGCCCGCGACAAAGATCCGTTTGACCGCGAGCTCAGCTTTGGGATCGATCCCCTCCTTCGTCGCCGTCTCGCCGAGATGCCAGGCGTAGGAGGGCGTGGTCCAGATCGCGGTCGCCTGGAACTGCCTGAGGATGCCGAGCAGCCGCTCGGAGGGCACGGCGCCTGCGTGGATCGACAGCGCGCCGAGCTTTTGCGCGCCGAGCACGCAGGGTCCGCCGACGAACAGCGAGAAGTTGAGCGAGTGGCAATAGCGGTCCTCGGGCCTCAAGCCCGACGACCAGAACTGCCGGGCTTCGTAGTCGATCCAGTCGTCGAAGTCCTGCGACGTGAAGGGCGAAGCGGTCGGCACGCCGGTCGAGCCGCTGGAGGCGGAGATGTAGACGACATCCCGTTCGGGCGTGGCGCAAAGGTCGCCGAACGGCGGCTTCGCAAGCTGCCGGTCGCGCAACACCTTCTTGTCGATGAACGGGAAGCGCTGCAGGTCGTCGAGCGTTTTCAGATCGTGCGGATGGACGCCCGCAGCGTCGAAATGGCTGCGATAGAACGGCGCGTTGTCATAGGCGAAGGCGAGATGCCGCTGGAGGTGAGCCAGCGCATTGGCCTTCCAGGAGGCGCGGCTTTGGGTTTCCAGCGCCGGGTCCCAATAGGGCTGCGACGACGGCGGGAATTCGGAAGGAGAGCGGGTCAAGGCAGTCGTACCTGATCAAAAAGGTCGGCCGCCGCTCCGGCGCGTGGTCCGAGGCGGCGGCCGAAAGGCCGGAATTTGGGTTGGAGCTTACCAGGTCGTCAGGATGACGCCGTTGAACTTCTTCTGGACGAACTCCTTGACGGGCTCGGAGCGGTAGATCTGGATGAAGCGCAGAATCGCCGGATTGTCCTTGTTCTTCGCGTTGACGGCGAAGACCAGGTTATACTCCGTCTGGTCGTCCTCGAGGATCAGCGCCTTTTTCGGATCGAGGCCGGCGTTGACCGCGTAGTTCAGGCTGACGACGGAAAAGTCGAGGTCGTCGAGCGCGCGTGGCAACTGGGCGGCGTCGAGCTCCTGGATTTTCAGGTGCTTGGGGTTCTCGGCGACGTCCGCGACGGTCGCGGTGAGGTCGGCGCCCGGCTTCAGCTTGATGAGGCCCGCCTGTTGGAGCAACAGCAGCCCGCGCGCGCCGTTCGAGGGATCGTTAGGGATCGCGGTTGTCGCGCCGTCCTTGATGTCGGCGATCTTGTCGACCTTCTTCGAGTAGAGGCCGAACGGCACGATGATGCTCTTGGAGAGCGGAATGATGTTGTAGCCGCGGGTTTTAACCTGGTTCTCGAGGTAGGGCAGGTGCTGGAAGTTGTTGAGGTCGATGTCGCCCGCGTTCAGCGCCTCGTTGGGCAGCGTCCAATCGGTGAACTCGATGATTTGCGCCTTGATGCCCTCCTTCGCCGCGAGATCGGCGGCGTAGCGCAGGATGTCGGCATAGGGACCGGCGGAGACGCCGACCTTCAGGTTCGTGTCGGCGCGCGCGACCTGGCTGGCGGAAAGCGCGAGTCCGACGGCGGCGGCGATCGCGAGGAGTTTGCGGAACATGAGAGGCCTCTGGGATTCGGAAACGACGCGGCATCATAAAGCTAAGTTTCTCTATGTACATTATAGACTTTATGATCAGGCGCCAGAGGGCCGTTCCGTGTCAATTTGAATTGACAGAGGCGCGCTGTCAAGTCTTAATGACCATCATCTTTATAGAAATAGTCGCCTGACGGGGCGGCGGCGACAACATCGACAATCGACCTGAACCATCCATCCGCCGGTCGTGCCCGACAGTCTGGTCCGCGCCGCGGCCAAAAATGCAGGAAGCGTACATGTCCAAGCCCATTCTCTTCGAAGAACTCACGGTCGTTGAGGCGTCCGAACTCGCCCAGAAGCGCGGGATCATCATATTCCCGGTCGCCACCACCGAGGCGCACGGCGACCACCTGCCCCTCTCGACCGACACGATCACTGCCGAATGGATCGCGCTCGAATTGTCGAGGCGCAGCGGGCTTCCCGTCCTTTCGCCCACGCCGATCCGCGCCGGCGCGTCGCCGACTTTCCACTACGATGTCGCGGGCGATCCGATCCCCGGAACCCTCGCCGTCTCGCACCAGACGCTCTTTCTGTTGTTGAAGGACCTGTTCCGGGGCCTGTGGGCCACGGGTTTTCGCAAGGTCGTCATCGTCCAGGGCCATGGCCAGGAGCCGAACTTCCAGGTCATCACGCACGAGGCGGCCACTGAATTGCGCCGCGAAGGCAAGAACCTGTTCATCGCGGGGGCGACTTACTGGGAGCTCGCCGCGGAAACCCTGCGCCGCGAAGTCTCGACGCCATTCTACCATTCCGGTGAGGAGGAAACCAGCAACGTGCTGCTCGCCCGTCCCGATCTCGTCAAGCTCGACCGGGTCAGCGGCAAGGAACTCAAGCCGCTCGTGGACAAGTCGCTGCTCAAGCGCTCAATCACCCAGGACGACAGCGAGACCTTCCAGGTCTTCGACATCGCCCAGATCATTCCGATCCCGAACCGCGGGCAACTCAGCCACTCCGGGATCGGCACGACCGAAGCGATCTTGACCGCCAGCGCCGAGAAGGGCCGCAAGGTGCTGGAGCGCGCAACCGAGCGCTACCTCGACCTGATCCGCGATCTCGAGCAGCATTATGCGCCGGCGGAAGTGCCCGGCGTCGACGTGCGGACGCGTCCTGAGGAGAAGCGTTTCAGCGTCAGTTACTGAAGAGCGGCCCTCTCGGCAGTCTCATGTGAAGCTGCAACCGGCGAAAATTGCGTACGATGGTTGCACGCGCGCCCTGGTCCAGCGCCCTGCGCGCCGCAGTCTCGCGCTGTGCAAGCGCCTCGACGCAGCGTCGACGTGAAAGACGGTCATTTCGCCATCCGAAGGCTCTGCCTCAGATGTGATACATGGTGGAGAGTTCGGGCGGATTGGTCATAGCCCGCAATTCCGCGAGCGTCCGATGGTCGAGCACATAGGCGATCGCGTTGCGCGCCTCGACCATGACCTGCCGAACCGCGCAACTGCTAAGATCGCGGCAGTCCTCGCATGGCCGGTAGGCGGTGACCGAGGCGCAAGGGATGGGCGCGAGCGGCCCGTCGAGGACGCGCACGATGGCGCCGACGCGGATCTCGTGAGCCGGGCGGGCGAGCGCGTAACCGCCGCCCCTCCCCTTCTTGGAATAAACCAGTCCCGCGTGCCGAAGCTCGGTCAGGATGTGGTCGAGGAATTTCTTCGAGATCGAGTTGGCCTCGGCGATGTCGGCCACCTGGACGAGCACGCCCGGTTCGAACCCGGCGAGATGAACCATGGCCTTGAGACCGTATTTGCCTTTATTCGTCAGCACGTCATCCTCGGCGGCAAGCGCCGAAATCTCGAAGCGACAGGACTTGCCGCTCCAATCCAATCCGCCTTGCGAGCGTCTTATAGCTGAGTAGATGTATCGAATAAATAGCAGATTGATCTTCCTTGGGCGCATCGGTCACCACGCCCCGTCTCAATGGCTCCAGGCCCAGGCAGGCTCGCGCTAAAGCGCCGCCTTCCATAACCCGGGGGGCGGTTCGTCAATTTAGTTGACTTGTTTGATCGACTTTCTTATATCGAGTGATAACCCCAAACTCCGGTTGTCGCAATGGGCTCGGCCAACGTCCGCAGTCTTCGTCCAGGAACCTTCCACGCCTCGCGCGTCATCGCCGACGAGGCGACGATTCGGGCCGCGGCGCGACAGGTCGCGACCGGCGTCGCCGTCGTCACCTGGGGTGCGGGCGAAACGCGCGCCGGGCTGACGGCGGCTTCGGTCTCGCTGCTGTCGGCGGAGCCTGCGACGCTTCTCGTGTCGCTCAGCCCCTCTTCAGCGAACGCAGCGTTCACGGGGTCGGGCCGCTTCGCGGTGAATGTGCTGGGGGGCGATCAGCGGGAGGTCGCCGAGCATTTCGCGGGCCTCGGCGATCCGACGGGCGCCGGGCCGTTCGAGGTCGGCCGCTGGCTGACCCTGGCTGACGACCTCTCCTGTCTTGCCGATTGCGCCGCAGTGTTCGAATGTGAGGCCGAGGAGACGATCGAGCGCCACGGCGGGGCGATCGTCGTCGCGCGCGTGCGGCGCGCCCTGATCGGCGGCGGCTCGGGAGCGCTCGTCCGCTGGCGCGGCGTCTACGACCAGCTCGGCTGGAGCCGCGACGAAATCTCCCGCGCCGTTGGCCTGGCGCCGGGCGGCGAAGCGTAGGATCAGGTGTTGAGGGCTCGTGGGCAACGTCGTTTTTGATTCGTGCGGAACTTCGATTTTCGAGGAAATGTCGCGCCTCGCCATGCGGGTCGACGCGGTCAACCTCGGACAGGGCTTTCCGGAGGGGCTCGAGCCGAAGGAAGTCGTCGAGGCGGCGATACGCGCCCTGCGGGACGGCCCGCACCAGTATCCGCCGATGCTCGGCCTGCCCGCCCTGCGTCAGGCGGTCGCCGCCAACGCCCGCCGCTTCCTCGGCCTCGATGTCGACTGGGAGCGCGAGGTGCTGGTCACGTCGGGCGCGACGGAAGCGCTGGCCGACGCCTTTTTCGGTCTCCTCAACGCCGGCGACGAAGTCGATCCTGATCGAGCCGGCCTACGACAGCTATCCGGTGATCGTCCGCCGCGCGGGCGCGATGCCGGTCCCGGTGCGCCTCAGGCCGCCGAATTGGGAGCTGCCGCGCGACGAACTCGCAGCGGCGATCACGCCGCGCACAAGAGCGATCGTGATCAACACGCCGATGAACCCGATCGGCAAGATCTTTGGCGACGACGATCTCCGCTTCATCGCCGATCTCCTCCTCAAGCACGATCTCGTCGCGATCGCCGACGAGGTCTACGAGCACCTGGTGTTCGACGGCCGCCGCCACAAGACCGCTGTTCGCGCTGCCCGAGGTTCGCGACCGGGTGGTGCGCATCGGCTCGGCCGGCAAGACTTTCTCGGTCACCGGCTGGAAGGTCGGCTACGTCACGGCCGACGCGAAGCTGATCGCGCCGATCGCCCGCGCGCATCAGTTCGTCACCTTCACCACGCCGCCCGCGCTTGCAGACCGCGGTCGCATTCGGGCTCGGCCTGCCCGAATCCTATTTCCTCGGGCTTCAGGCCGCGCTTGCAGGAGCGGCGCGACTTTCTGGTCGAGGGGCTGCGGGGGATCGGCTTCGACGTCGGCGACGTCGGCGCCACCTATTTCGCGGTCGCCGCGCGCGTCGCGTTTCGACGGCGCGGGCGACGACGCCGAATTCTGCCGCCTTCTCACGCTCCAGGCCGGCGTGACCGCCGTGCCGATCTCCGCTTTCTACGGCGAGCGCGACGTCAAGAGCCACATCCGCTTCTGCTTCGCCAAGAAGCGGGAGACGCTGGAGGCCGCGCTCGAACGCCTCGCGCGATGGAGCGGGCGCGCCGGATTGCGCGCGGCGTCGTAAGGGCGATGGGATCGACGGCGCGACCTGGCTTTCCCGAGACAAGAGACGAGACCACGCCGACCGTCGCCATCGTCGGGGCGGGCTTCAGCGGCGCCCTGCTCGCGGTCCAGCTGACGCGCCAGGCGGTCGGGCGCCTCAATATCGCGCTCATCGATCGCGCGGGCAGCCGCGGCCAGGGCCTCGCCTATTCAGCCCAGAATCCCCATCATCTTCTCAACGTCCGCGTCGAGAACATGAGCGCCCTGCCGGAGCATCCGAACCATTTCCGCGACTGGCTGGAGCGGCGGACCGGACTCAAGGCCGACGGACTCGCCTTCGTCTCGCGCGGGCTCTACGGCGCCTATATCGAGGAGATCCTGGCGACCGCGGTCAAGAGTGCGTCGGGCCGCGTGTCGATCAACTCCGGTTACAGCGGACTGCATCGACATCCGCCGCAACGGCGGCTGGAGTCTCGGCCTCGCGGATGGCCGTGCGATCACGGCCGACGCGGTCGCGCTGTGCCTCGGGCACTTCCCGCCTCGTTTCCCGGCGTCGGCGGGCGACGGGCTTGGCTCCGACCCGAGAGCGATCCGCGATCCGTGGGGACGGGAAAGCCTTGCGGCCGTCGCCCGGGATGACCGGGTCGTCATCATCGGCTCCGGCCTGACGATGGCCGACGTGGCGGTCGAGCTTCAGGACCGGGGTCATCGCGGCCCGATCCTGGTCGTGTCCCGGCATGGTCTTCTCCCGAACGTCCATGCCCCGACGGCGTTCTGGCCCTCCTTCATCGATTCGGATCGCCCGCCGCAAACAAGCCTGGCGCTGCTCAGGCTCGTCCGCCGCGAAGCCGCCGAAGCGCGGACGAAGGGGGTCGACTGGCGCGCGGTCGTCGACAGCCTGCGCCCTCATCTCATTTTGCTGTGGCGCGCTCTGCCGCTCGGCGAGCAGATGCGCGCGCTCCGTCATCTGCGGGCCTATTGGGACGCGCATCGCCACCGCATCGCGCCCGAAATCGATGCGCGCCTTTCGGCGTTGCGGGCCGAGGGACGCCTCGAGGTCATCGCGGGCGCGCTCGTGGACGGGCGGTCCACGCCGGAGGCGATCGAGATCGACGTGCGGTTGCGCGGCGCCGGCCGGATCGAGACCCTGCGGGCCGACCGCGTGGTCAACTGCACCGGGCCGAACCCGGCGTTCGCGCGGACCGGCGATCCGCTGGTTCGCGCGCTTCTGAGCAAGGGCTTCGCCAAACCCGACCGGGTCGGGCTCGGGACTCGAAGTCACATCCGACTGCGCCGTGGTCGATGCGTCGGACCATCCCCACGCGAGCCTGTTCGCGACCGGACCTCTCACGCGCGGCGCGTTCTGGGAGATGCTGGCCGTCCCCGAGTTGCGACGGCAGGCGCCGGAGACGGCGCGGCGGGTGCTCGAAGCGCTCGCGGTCGGCGCTTAAGCGCCGCCGCGGGCCGATAGACGAGCCGTCCCGCGCGGCCCGATCGGCCGGCGCCATTCGCAATTCGGAATCGAACCTTTTTAAAGGTTTGCGGCGCCATCTTCAATTCGAATAGGCCAGGCCAGACCAGGCCAGGCCAGCCATATTATACGTAATTATGCAGTGTAATACTGGGACGGGCGCTCCACAAGATAGGCGTTGCCTTAGTCTATTAAAACGATATACCAAACCGCATGATCGTGTCCGTCTCGCCTTCGGCATCCAACTTCGCCCGCGCGGTCAGCGCCGTCATCGAGGCGGGCCGGGTTCCGGCGACTTCGGGAAATTTTTCCGCGCGGACCGACAAGCGGTCGTTCGCGGTCACGTGTAGCGGCGTCGAGAAGGGGATGCTGAACGAGGACGACCTTCCCGTTAACGCCCCGGGCTACGTTCTCGCCGGTCACGGCCTCGACGCCTGGGGCCGCGACCCGAGGGAAGCCTGGCGCCGTCTCGAAGCGCTCGAAACCCTCTTTCAGACAAATCCTTCTCATGAGGAGCTACCGACCATGACACGATTGATCATCACGTCCGCCGCGGACCCGAAGGACGCGAGCCTCGACACCGAGGACTTCGGCGTGATCGCCGGCGAACTCGCCGCGCTCGGCGCCCGCATCGAGCGCTGGCAGGCGACGCACCCCCTGCCCCCGAACGCGTCCCAGGCGGAGATCCTCGCCGCCTATGCCCCCGAGATCGAGCGGCTGAAGACGAGAGCGCGGCTACCAGGCCGCCGACGTCGTCAGCATCAAGCCTCACACCCCGAACTGGCCGGCGCTGCGGCAGAAGTTCCTGATCGAGCACACCCACCACGACGACGAGGTCCGCTATTTCGTCGAGGGCAGCGGCGCCTTCTATATCCACGCCGGCGACCGCGTCCTCCAGGTCGTCGGCGAGGCCGGCGATCTTCTCTCCGTCCCGAAGGGGACGCCGCACTGGTTCGACGGCGGCGAGAAGGCGGACTTCACCTGCATCCGCGTCTTCACCGACCCGGCCGGCTGGGAGGCGCACTACACCGGCGACGACATCTGGCGGACGTTCCCGCTGTACGACAAGGCCGCGTGAACCTGACGCGCCCACGATGCTGGACAGACCGCCAGGCCCCTATCGCGTCTTCGCGGACCGCGACGTGATCGACCACCTCGCCGACTTGCCGCAGGTCCGCGGCATCCTCGGCGGGGCGAAGGGCGACTGGCGGGTGCGCGACGTCGCCGACGGCAACCTCAACGCCGTCTTCCTCGTCGACGGGCCGCAAGGCGGCGCTTGCGGAATGGGGCGCGGCGCTCCGCGCCGACATCGCGCTGAAGAGCGCGGTCGCCGACCTGCGCCTGCGCTATCTCGCCACCGCGCAGTCGTTGCTGCACGGAGATTTGAGAGAATCCCGGCGGCGACGCCGCCGATTATCGGGCTGGCGCGCAGGCGTCGCCAGCCGCGGCGGCATCTGGGCGGGCGCATGCTCGAAAACAGCTGGTAACAACTAGGGCTTGCAGCTTCGCGCCGCGGCTCATAGTCTTTCGGTCTAGGCGCTTTGCCCGCCGAATGATCCAAACCCTGCCGCTGTCGACTTGCGTTCGTGCCGTCCCGCTCCCTTCCCGATCGAATTTTGACGCGTCGGGTGAGACAAGCAAGACGGGCGGCGGCAATGAGTTTCGAACATTCCTCTCGGCGCAAGGCGTCCATCGCGGAGTTTACGTGACAATGGCCGCCGAAGGGAGAGGATCAGAGCCTTCGCCGGAGCGCCGCTACCTGTCGATCGTGTTCGTCGACGTCGTCGGGTTCACGCGTCTGTCCGAGGAAGTCGATCCGGAAGACCTTTTGAGCATTCAGCGCCGCTATCGGCAGCTCGCCCTCGGCGTGACCGAACGATTCGGCGGTTTCGTCGGGGATTTCGCCGGCGACGGCGTCGTCGCTTATTTCGGATATCCGACGGCGCGCGGCAATGACGCGGAGCGGGCCGTGCGCGCGGGCCTCGAAACGATCCTGCAACTGAGCCGGACGGAGTTCCCGCTCAGCGATGGGCGCACGCGCAGGCTTCAGGCGAGGGTCGGCGTGCACACAGGGCTCGTCGTCGTCGGACGCGAATCGGTCAGGGCCGGCGAAACGCCGCTCGGGGTTGTGGGGGCGGCGGTCAATATCGCCGCTCGGCTGCAGAACGAGGCCCCGCCTTCAGGCGTCGTGATCAGCCGCGAGACCAAGGGGCTCGTCGAAGGGCTGTTCGATTTCGCGCCCCTCGGCCTGCGCGCGCTCAAGGGGCTGACCCAGCCGATCGAGGCCTTTCAGGTGACGGAAGCGAGGTCGAGCGCGCAGGCGAGCGACGTCCCGCAGCGGTCGAAGGCGGCCGCGATGATCGGCCGGGAATCCGCGCTGGCGCAAATGCTCGCGCGCTGGCGGTCCGTCTGCAAGAACCGTCAAAGCCAGATCATCGAGATCGTCGGCGACGCCGGCGTCGGCAAAAGCCGGCTCGTCAACGAGTTCTGCTCCCATCCCGCGGCCAACGGCGCCTCGATCATTCCTGATCTATTGCCACGAGCTGTTCGCCAACACGCCGCTCTATGCGGTCGGAAGCCACTTGTGGAGACGCGCCGGCCTGACCGTCGGGGACGACGAGGCGGCGCGGAAACAAAAGCTCGGCGACTTTCTCAACGAGTTCGGTCTCCGCTCCGATCCAAACGCGCTGATCCTGGCCAGTTTTCCCGGCCTCGGTTCGACCGCTCCGGTCATCGAGGCCATCGCGCCGACGCCGCATTTGTTCAAGCGCGCGCGGTTCGGTCTGATCGCGGAGGCCTTCCACAAACTTGCACGGTCCAAGCCGACAATCCTCCTGATGGAGGACGCGCACTGGCTCGATCCGTCGACCGCCGAGCTTCTCACCGAGATCGCCGGGCGGCGGGACGAGGCGTATCTGGTGGTCGTCACGCGACGATCGTTTCCCAAGGGGCCGGCGCTGCCGCAGCCCGAAGAGACGATCCGGCTCGAGCAGCTGAGCCCGGCCGACTGCCTGACGCTGGCGAGGAACCTCCCCGGCGCGCAGAGTCTGTCGGCGAAGGCGATCCGCGACGCCGCGGAAGCGGCGGAGGGGGTGCCGTTGTTCGTCGAACAGTTGGTCCGCTCCCTGATCGACAACCCCTCGCAGGGGATCGACCGCAACCGCAGGGGCGGGTCCCTGCCCCTCCAGCTCGCCGAGATCATGTCGGAACGTCTCGACCGTCTTCCCGGCTGCCGGCGCATCGTCCAGGCGGCGGCATGCCTCGGGCGCTCGTTCAGGCCGGAGTTTCTCGCGGCGCTTCTGGACGAGGAGCCGGCCGCGCTCGCCGACCCGCTCGAAGTCGCTGGTCGAGGCCGAAATTCTTCTGCCCAAGCGCCACGGCCTGGAGATCCGTTACGAATTTCGCCATGCCTTGATCCAGCGCATGGCGGACAAATCGATCCTCGACCGCGAAAGGCGCGCCATCCATGCGCGGACAGTCGCGCTTCTGGACAGAGAGCGCGACCTTCGAGCCACGCCGGAAATGCTCGCGTATCATCAGACCGAGGCGGCCCTGTTCGGCGACGCGATCACAAGCTGGATCGAAGCCGGCCGCAAGGCGGCGGAGCAGTCCGCCCACCAGGAGGCGATCGACCATTTGCGCAAGGGCCTGTCGCTCCTCGAGCAGGTTCCGGACGAAGCCTTGCGGCGAGGGCTCGAACTGAAATGTCTGTCGGAGATGATCGGCTCGATGACCATCACGCAGGGCGCGACGTCGTTCGAGCTGTCCGCGATTTGCGCGCGCGGGCTCGAGCTGTCGCGCGACTTCCCGACGCCTACGGCGCTTCCATTCATCTTCGGCCAGTTCACCTTCGCCAACTGCCGTGGCCGGATTGCCGACGCAACGGCGAGCGCCGACATGTTCCTCTCGCTCTCCGAACAGATGCATTACGACGCCGGCCGCGTCATCGGGCATCGCCTGAAGGGCATGCTGGCGCTTGCAGGCGGTCGTCTCGTCGACGCCAAGGCGCATCTGGAACGCTCGATCTGCCTTTATGAGGCGGAGCGGGACGCCGGCAGCACGAGCACGTTCGGGCAGCACGCCCACCTTCATTCGCTGGCCCTGTTGTCCCAGACGTTGTTCTGCCTCGGAGACGTGCGCGCGGCGCTCAACGTAGGACGGGAGGCGCTGCTCGCGCTGGATACCCTCAACCACCCGCATTCGACCGCGATCGTGCTCAGCTACGTCGGCGGAAACGTGTTCGGCTATTGCGGCGCGACCGAGCATCTCGTGCGCGAGGCGCGAAGAAACGTCGCGGTGTCCGACCAGCACGATCTCCCCGGATTTCGCCCGCACGCCCTCGGTTTCCTCGGCTGGGGCCTCGCCCAGAGAGGGGAATACGAGGAAGCGATCGTCCTGATGAAATCCGCGGTCAAGGCGTTCGACGCCATGGAGTACACGCTCGGCGTCTGCGTCCATCTGTCCAATCTCGCGGACGCCCTGCGCCGCGCGGGCCGGCTTGACGAGGCGAAGGCCGTCTCGGCGCGCGGGATCGAGAGGGCGCAGTCTTCGGGCGCCGCCTGGTCGGAATCCGAGATCGTCAGGATCGACGCGCTGATCGAGGCCGATCTCTCGCCCGACGGCCGGCAACGCGCCGCCGGGCGTTTGTGGACTGCTGCGGAGCGCGCCCGCGCGATCGATACGCCGGTATTCGAGCGGCGCTGTCTCATCAGCCTCGTCGAGGTCGGCGGCGACCCGGACCTCCTGCGCAAGGCCGAAGCACGGCTCCACGCCCTCGCGCATCTCGACCATCTGCCCGAGCTCGTCGACGCCGTGATGGCGGACGCGCGGGTCGCAGCCTGACGATCAGTCCCGCCAGAACGGCGCCGCCTTGGCGAAGCCGCGCCACGCTCTTTTTCAGCGCATCCGGGTCGCCCGCGCTGTGCCGCGCGCACCATCCGGTCACCACGCCCGCCGCGTAGGCTGCGTGCGGATTGCGGGCGAGGCCGAGCGTCTTGACGAGACCCCCGGCGATCGCCGCGTCATTGAGATCGCCGAGCAGGTCCTGCAGCGCAGCGGCTTTGCGGAGGTAGCGCTCGGCGGCCTGCTCCTCGGGAAACAGGGCGCGGAAGAATTCGGTCGCGTAGCGCATGTGCTTCATGGCGATGCGCAGGGCGTGACGCGCCTCGGGGGTCAGCGACCGGAAGCGCCGCCCGCGCCGCCTCACCTTGCGATCGAGCGCTTCGAGCCATCGCGCGGCGAAGGCCTGAGCGGGCTCGTCGAGCTCGGCGAGCGCCTCGTCCCCCGCCCCGTCCCGCCAGCCGCGCACGGCCGCGAGACGTTCGAGACGCAGGGCGAATCGCGTGACCGCCTTGTCCGCGGCAAGCCGCGCCACCGCCGCGTGGCCTGCGGCCGCCCTCGCCTCGGCGCGCGGCGACGAGACGGTCGAAGCCCGGCTCGCCAGCGAAGCGCGCGAGCGCGCCGTCGCGGAGCCGTTCGACGAACACGTCCCAGTCGCGCGCCTCTCCGAGCACGGCGGCGATCCGCTTCGGATTCCGCCCGCAGCGCCTCGAATTCGGCATGAGGGAGGGCGCGGCCAAAGAGGCCCAGCGCCGATCGCAGCCGGCGCATGGCGACCCGCATCTGATGCACCGCCTCGACCTTGTCGCCCGCGTCGAGCGCCGGCAGGTTGCCGAGGAAATGCGCGAGGCAGTTGCGCATGACGGCGGCGATCGCCTCGTCGAGCGTGGTGTCCGGACGAAGAGCGGGATCGTCGGCCCGGACAGGCTCGGGCGGCTCGGCCGCCATCAGCGCATGGGCGCGCTCGGCCTTGCTCTGAAATCCGAGTCGGACAGGAAACGCTTCGACCAGCGCGAGGCCGAGGTCGAACAGCGCAGCCGGCATCGCCGGACTTGAGCTCGAGCTCGATCTCCGCGACCGGCGCGCGCATCTCTCCGGCGAACAGGAACCCCTGCGTCGAAGGCGACCTCGATCGCCGCGCCGTTCGCTTCGATCGTCCGGGTTGCGCGCCGGATGTCCGAGCCGAATTGCGGCGTCAGCGGCTTTGCGCCGGTGAGGTCCGTGATCTCCCGCGCGACCGCCTTGTCGAACAGGGTCAGGTCCGGCTCGCCGGACGGCGCCGCGACTTCCGTCTCCTCGCGCTCGAAGGCGCCCCGATCCTCCGGCGCCGCCCGCTTGAGGCCCATGATCCAGCCGCCGTTCATGCGGCGCACGCGCAAGGCGACGCGCGCGCGAGCAAGATCGCCGGCCTCGGAATCAAAGTAGACCGTCCTGAGCTTTCGCCACGCGCGGCGGTCCGGCCTCTCCCCCGAGAAGCGGCGCCGCCAGGGCCGCCTTCAGCGTCCGGCGATCGGCGATGAACTTCAGCTCGCGTTCGGCGCCGGCGCTCCCCGCTGCCTTGTCCTGCGTCTCGCCCGTCATGAACGCCTCTAACTGCCGCTCCAATGGGGGGAGCGCGTCTCCGCTCCATCACCCGTCCATGACCGGCGGCGAGACGCCGCCCCTCCGGTTTGACCGCCATCCGCGGGCTGCGGTCCAGACGGACTCAGGCCCTCTCGAGCGCCCCCACCACATGCTTTTCGATCTCCCAGACCGGCATTCCGGTGAGATCCTTGTTGATCTCGACGACCACTTTCGCCTTCACGTCCGGGTGCAGTGCGGTGCGCACGTCCGCGAGCGTTCGCGGCGGGGCGGCGATCGCGAGCGCAGGCGTTTTGCGTTCGCGCACAAGCGTCTCCAGCGCTTTCGACACCCGCTCGGCGAACCGATGTTCCTCGATGTCGTGCCAGTCAGTCGCCTCTATAGCGCTGCGCCGGACCCCTGCGCTCGCAAAGCTGCGGCCGGGGCGATCCGTGCCCTGGTCGTGCGTCGAGGGATTGTCGTCGACAAAGGCTCGCTCGGTGACCAGGTTGGCGAATTTTTCGTCGCCGGCGTTCCGAAGGAAAAGCGCCTTGCGGCCGTCGCCGACAAAGACGATTGCATCATGAGGAAGGATCGGTTTACGCATGCTCGTCTCCTTCGCTTCGAGATGCGCCGGGCGCCCTCCGGCGGACCGGCGCGCTTTGGAAATGCTCCCGAAAGCCAGCCGTTCCCTTTGCGGCCGCGTTTCTGCGGCCGCAGTGCTGTTTCCTGGGCTTCGTGGGGAGGAACGGCTTCGCGGCAGCCGCATCAATGATGGTGGGACCGTCTGGTCTCGATGACCTTGGCGACCGGTCCGCGATTAGCCGGCGCGTACAACTTAAGAGAATCGTGCATCTTGTGCTCGGCATCCTCGATCTGTCGCCGGGCCGCCCCGAAAGCCTCCCGGATCGCCACGAGGGCATGCTCGCGCTCAGGCGCGTCGTCGCAGCACTGGTCGACGATGATGTCCTTATGGTTCGGCATCGCGATTCTGAGCACGACATCGAACACGTCGCCGTTGCGATGCCGGTTCTGCGGCCCTGAAACGACTACGCGGCAACTGGTGATCCGTCCGCTGAGCTGCTCGAGCCGCCGCGCTTGCGCGGCGATCTCCGCCCGCACCTCGTCCGTGGGCTGATAATGTCGGAAGGCGATCTCGACCGGGGTTTGCATCATGATCCTCCAAACGACTTCGGCCCATTCCCCTCCGGCCTCCGCCAGTAAACAAAAATGCTAGCGCGTTTTCGCGGGCGGGTGTTTGCGGGGGATCAAAAGCGGCGCCGAAAAGTCGCGCTCGCAGACGGCGGAAAGTTGACGGGATTTTGAGACCCGGCCCCAACTTCGCCGCCCTCCCCCGCCAGTCTGGGGCCTCATTCTGGCGCGGACCCCTGGTCGCCCTACATGACCGGGAGCCGCCGAAAGGAGGTTTCCAATGAGTGAAGCATCCGCGCTATGGGATCTGCTGCGTCAGACGGCGGATCCCGCTGCGGCCGAAGCCTTGAAATCCGCGGTCGCCTCGGCGCCCGACCGGGCGCTCAACCGCATCAATCCGCTGGCTTTCGCCGCCGAGCAACGGTCTCGACGAGGAGGCGACGATCGGGGCGCTCGTCCATGCCGCGCGGCTCGGCCTGTTCGACATGTCGTGGAACGTGCTTTGCCCGGGCTGCGGCGGCGTCCTGGAGACCGCCGGGGCGCTGAAGACCGATCAACCGGCACGAGTACTTCTGCTCGCTCTGCGCCGAAGGCCACGAGCCGACGCTCGACCAACTGGTCGAGGTCACCTTCACCGTCAATCCGCGCATCCGCCGCATCGCCGCGCACGATCCCGACTCGCTGTCCCACGCCGAATACATGCGCCAGATCTTCTGGGGTTCGGGCGCGGAGCTGCCGGAGGACATCGAGAGCGCGGTCAGCCGCGTCACGCTCGACCAGATGGAGCTCGGCCCCGGGGAACGGGCGTCCATGTCGCTCGTCCTGCCGAAGGGCTTCATCATCGTCTTCGACCCGGTCACCCACGCCTCGGTGTTCCTCGACGTATCGGGGGACGAAACGCCAGGAGCGGCGCACGCTCTCGCTGGTTTTCGCCGAGTCGCACGCCCACAGCGGCACGTTGAAGCTCGCGCCCGGGCCGGTGCGGATCACCTTCGAGAACAAGGCGGGCCGCCGCACGCTGCCCGCGCTCTGGGTCCACGGGGACGAACTCGCACGCGTTCTCGCGAACCCGCCGGCCGTTCCTGACCGCGACGCGGCTCCTCAGCAACCAGACGTTCCGCGACCTCTATCGCAGCGGCACGTTCGATCCCGAGCAGCGGTTCAAGATCACCAGCCTCACGATCCTGTTCACCGATCTGCAGGGGCTCGACGGCGCTCTACGACCGGGTCGGCGACCTCGCCGCCTTCGATCTGGTGCGCAGCCATTTCGGCGAGCTGATCGCCGCGGTCGCGGCCGAAGGCGGCGCGGTGGTCAAGACGATCGGCGACGCGGTGATGGCGACCTTCACCTCGCCCGACCGGGCGCTGCGCGCGGCGATGCGGATGCGCGAGGCGATGCGCCAGATCAACGCCGAGCGCGGCAGCGAGGACCTCGCGCTCAACATCGGCCTGCACGAGGGCCCGTGCCTCGCGGTGATGCTCGACGACCGGCAGGACTATTTCGGCCAGACGGTCAATATCGCCGCCCGCGTCCAGGGGCTGGCCGAGCCGACCGCGGTGCTCGCGACCGAGCCGGTCGTGAGCAGCGCCGAGGCGGCGCGCCTTCTGAGCGAGGCGGGCTACCGCACGACCTCGCGCCTTCTCAACCTGCGCGGCGTCAGCGAGGCCTTCCAGATCTACGAAATCCGGGAAGCCGAACGGCGCGCCGCGGCATAAAGGCCAGCAGAAACGCGACCGGCCGGTCGCGAGTGCGGCCGGACGGCGTATACCTCATGGGCGCGTTCGCTCAGCCCTTGGGGGGCGTCAGCGACTCGGCGGCCTTTTTCGCCGCTTCCTGTCCGATCGCGGCGAGTTCCTTCGCCTGATCGGTGATCGCGGTCGCGCGCTCGCGCAAATGCGTGCTCAGGAACTCGACGAAGTCGGACGGCGAGCGCGGCTGCAACAACTTCTGCGCGAACTGCATGTTGGCCGTCGCATTCTCCTGGACGAGATGCAGCAGCTTGGACTGGTAGTCCTGCAGCGCCTTGAACGAGCCTGCGAAGGCCCCGCCGTAGAGGCTTGCGGCGTTGGCGAACTGCGACGCCACGGCTTCGCTCATCTTCGACGCGGCCGCGGCCGGATTTTCGTTGTCAGCCATTGTCATACTCCGTTTTTGAGTTGAAGTATCGCCAATAAAGCCGTTCGTCAGCGCTCGACGCACATCGCCACGCCCATGCCGCCGCCGACGCAAAGGGTGGCGAGGCCCTTCTTCGCGCCGCGCTTCTGCATCTCGTACAGGAGCGTGGTCAGGATGCGCGCGCCCGACGCCGCCGACCGGATGGCCGATCGCGATCGCGCCGCCGTTGACGTTGACCTTGGACGGATCCCAGCCGAGCTCCTTGTTGACCGCGCAAGCCTGGGCGGCGAAGGCTTCGTTCGCCTCGATGAGGTCGAGGTCGCCGACCTTCCAGCCTGCGCGCTCGAGCGCCTTGCGCGAGGCCGGGATCGGCCCGGTGCCCATGATCTTCGGATCAACGCCGGCGGTGGCGAAGGAGACGATGCGCGCGAGCGGCGTGAGGCCGCGCTTCTTGGCTTCCTCGGCGCTCATCACGATCAGCGCGGCCGCGCCGTCGTTGATGCCCGAGGCGTTGCCCGCGGTCACCGTGCCTTCCTTGCTGAAGGCGGGACGCAGCTTCTTCAGGCCGTCGAGCGTGGCGTCGTGGCGGATGAATTCGTCGTCGGAGACGACGACGTCGCCCTTGCGGGTCTTGATCGTGACCGGAACGATCTCGTCCTTGAACTTGCCGCCCTTCTGGGCCGCGCTCGCCTTCTGCTGCGAGCCGAGGGCGAATTCGTCCTGCTGGTCGCGGGTGATCTGGAATTGCGTCGCGACGTTCTCGGCGGTGACGCCCATGTGATAGCCGTTGAAGATGTCGACCAGGGCGTCTTTGAGCATGGTGTCGACGAGTTCAAGCGGGCCCATCTTCACGCCGCTGCGCAGATAGGCCGCGTGCTGGGCATTGGTCATGCTCTCCATGCCGCCGGCGGCGACGATCGTTGCTTTCGCCGGTCTGGATCTGCTGCGCGGCGAGCGCGACGGCGCGCAGGCCCGAGCCGCAGAGCTGGTTGATGCCGAAAGCCGTCTTGCTGTCGGGAATGCCGGCAGGCGAGGCCGCCTGCCGGGCCGGGTTCTGCGCCTTCGCCGGCGCGAAAGGATCTGGCCAAGGATCACCTCGTCGACGTCGGCGGGCGAGACGCCGGCGCGCTCGAACGCGCCCTTCAGCGCCACGACGGCCAGCTCGTGCGCCTGCAGCGCGCTCAGTGCGCCGTTGAAACTGCCGACAGGCGTCCGGGCCGCAGATACGATGACGATGTCTTCCATGATGATTTCTCTCCCTTGGTTCCTGTGGGCGCCGTCAAGCCATGTTGTGCAGGCCGCCGTCAACGTAAATGGTGTCGCCGGTCATGCCCGAAGAGGCGCCGCCGACCAGAAACGCTACCACGCGGCCAACCTCGGCGATATCCACCAAACGTTGCGCAGGCGCCCGCTCCTGAGCCATCTGGACGAGCTCGTCGAAATGCGAAATGCCGCTCGCCGCGCGGGTCTTGAGCGGTCCCGGCGAGACGGCGAACACCCGCATGCCGCGCGGGCCGAGCTCGGCGGCCATGTAGCGGACCGACGCCTCGAGCGCCGCCTTGACCGGACCCATCATGTTGTAGCGGTTCACGACCTTGTCGGCGCCATAATAGCTCATCGTCACCAGCACGCCGCCGTCGCGTCATCAGCGGCTCGGCGAGCTTGACCATGCGGATGAAGGACCAGCAGGAGACCTGCATCGCCTGGGAGAAGCCCTCCCAGCGAGCAGTCGACGACCCGGCCGTGCAGGTCGTCCTTCGGGGCGAAGGCGATGGCGTGGATGACGAAGTCGAGCCGGCCCCATTCCTTGGCGATCTTGTCGAACACGGCCTCGAGCTCGCCGGGCTTCGACACGTCGAGCGGCGCCATGATCGAGGCGCCTGCAGCTGCTTCGGCCAGCGGCCGGACATAGGGCTCGGCCTTCTCGTTGAGCCAGGTCACGGCGAGATCGGCGCCGAAGGCGCGCAGCTTCATCGCGCAGCCGTAGGCGATCGACTGGTCGTTGGCGATGCCGACGACGAGCCCCTTCTTGCCCTTCAGCATCTCCCCGATCGAGGCGTCCGGATCCCAGACTTTCGGCAGCGTATCAATCGGTCGAGCGGTCATGGCGAAAACTCCCAGCCATCAAATGTGACGGGTCTTATTAGGCGTCAAATGTGACAGGAAGACCAATCGCCTACCCCGCGTCGTCCCCCTTCGCCGGAATCGAATAGGTCCCCGTCGCGTGCGCGACGATCTCGTCGGCGCCCTCCGAAAACAGCGCCACCTCCCCGACTGCGAGCCGCTTCCCGAGCTTCATCAGCTTCGCCCGCCCGATCAGGTCCTTCGGCTCGGGCTTGCGCAGGAAATTGATCGAGACGCTCGTCGTGACCGCGAGCTTCACCCGGCCGACTTCGTGCAGGATCGCGACATAGAGCGCGAGATCGGAGAGCGTGAACATCGCCGGGCCCGAGATCGTCCCGCCGGGCCTCAGGTGGTCGGGATGATAGGCGAGGCGCACCGTCGCGCTCATCGGGCCGACGTCCTCGATCGCATAGTCGCCGCGCGACCAGACCTGCGGGAAGACCTCCTCGAGATAGGCGCGAAGCTCCTCGAGGGTAAACGGGCGATGCTTGGCGTGATGACTCATGCGTCCCTCCGGCGGCGGCGAGCGAAATTTGCGTCATCGCGGCCGGCTTTCGTCTACCCTTTCGACAGGCTCCGGCGGACGCGCTTTTCCTCGGGATCAAGTGGACAGTCTGTTCACACTCGCCGTTTTTGAGCCATTTTCAAGACGTTATTGGAGGCCATTGGGCCTCGGGCGCCCTGTTGCAAGGCAGCTTCGCCACATGAGCGCAAAACGACCGGCCGACAAGTCCGCTTCGTCCCCAGAAAGCGTCTCGACGCTGCCGGGCCTTCCGGTCGAAAGCCGCGCGGTGGTGGGCGAGCTTCTCGACGGCCTTGCGGAAGGGTTTTTCGCCCTCGACTCCAACTGGCGGTTCACCGCCTTCAATCGTGCGGCCGAGGACATCTTCCATCTGTCGCGCGAGGAGGTGATCGGCAGGCTCATCTGGGAGGTCTCGCCGACGATCGTCGGCAGCGAGTTCGAGCGCCGCTACCGCAAGGTCATGGCCGAGCGCGAAAAGCAGGTGTTCGAGACGTCTCCGACCCGCATCCCCGGCCGCTGGCACGAGGTGCGCGCGTTTCCGCTCGGCGAGGGGATCGGCGTCTCCTTCCGCGACGCGACCGAGCGCCGGTCCGATGTTCGAACGCCTGAGCCAGCGCGAGCTCGAACTGGCGCGCGTTCAGGAAATCGGCGACATCGGCGGCATGCGCGTCGAGCTGAGCGGCGGTTTCCCGAGCCATGCGCTCGCCCGAATACCTGCGCATCCATGGATTGCCCGCGGAGGCCGCCCTCGAATCCCACGAGGACTGGGTGAAGCGCATTCACCCGGAGGATCGCGAGCGGGCCGTCAAGCACTTGTTCGCGGTTCTCGACGGCCAGTCGACCACCTACGCCTCGGAATACCGCATCGTGCGTCCGAGCGACGGCGCCGTGCGATGGATTCGCGCGGTCGCGGAGATCGAGCGCGACGAGAAGGGCGCGCCGGTCGCCCTGGTCGGCGCGCATACCGACATCACCGAAAGGAAGCGGGCCGAGGAGGAGGCGCGGGAGAGCGAGGAACGGCTGCGCGCGATCGCCGACGCCCTGCCCGTCCTCATTTCCTACATCGACCGCGACCAGGTTTTCCGCTTCGTCAACCGGACCTACGAGATCTGGTTCGAGCGACCGCGGAGCGAGATCGTCGGCCGCCGCGTCGAAGAGGTGATGACGCCGGAGATGTATGCGGCGCGGCGCGAGAACCTCGAGCGGGCGCTCAGGGGCGAGGAGGTCTCCTACGAGGTCGAGTTTCCGCGCTCGGGAGGCGTGGCGTTCACCGAGGTCGTCCATGTCCCCCACCGCGACGCGCGCGGGGCGGGTGCTCGGCGTTTACGTGGTCGTGACCGACGTCACCCAGCACAAGCTGGCGGAACGCGCGATCGCCGAAAGCGAGGCCAGGTTCCGCGCCATCGCCAACAGCGCGCCCGTGCTGATCTGGGTGACCGGCGCCGACGATCGCCGGGAATTCGTCAATCAGGCCTACCTCGACTTTTTCGGCGGCGACTACGAGGCAGGCGCTCGCATTCGACTGGCGCAAGGCCCTCCATCCCGACGACCTGCCGCGCATCCTTGCAAGCGGCGCCGGCCGTCGAGCCCTCGACCAGGCTGGTCACGGTCGAGGCCCGCTTCCGCCGCGCCGACGGGGCGTGGCGCTGGATGCGGGCGGAATCGCAGCCGCGGTGGACGCGTATCCGGCGAGCACGCCGGCTTCATCGGCGTCGCCTACGACGTCACCGCCGCCAAGCGGGCGCGAGGAAGCGCTGGCGCCGGATGAACGAGACGCTGGAACGCCGCGTCGCGGAGCGCACGGCCGCGCTCGCCGCGAGCGAGGCGCTGGTCAGGACGTTCTTCCAGCACTCGCCCGAATGCCACGCCGTGCTGGTCGAGGACGGCGACGGCTTCCGCTTCCAGGAGATCAATCCGGCGACGCTCGCGCTTTACGGCAAGACGCGCGACAGAGGTGGTCGGGCGCCGGACCGACGAAGTGCTGGGGCCGGGATCGGGCGCGCGAGGTCGACCGGCAACATCAGCGCGTGCCTCGCAAGCGGCGGCAGCCTATCGCTACGAGCGCATGCAGGCAAGGCCGCATGGTCGAGGCCGTCGCGACGGCGGTTCCGTGCCCGCGAAGGCGAGCCGCGCCGCGTCGTCGTCAGCGCCCGCGACGTGACGCGAGCGGCGGCGGCTCGAGGAGCAGTTGCGCCAGAGCGCAGAAGATGGAGGCGCTCGGCCAGCTCACCGGCGGGGTCGCGCACGACTTCAACAACCTGCTGACCGTCGTCCTCGGCGGCCTCGACGCCATCGACCGCCAGCTCGCGCACTTGCCGGAGACTGCCGCCACGGGCGCGGATCGAACGGGCCGAAGGACATGGCGCTGCAGGGCGTGCAGCGGGCCCGCGCGCTGACCGCGCGCCTGCTCGCGTTCGCGCGCCGGCAGGCGCTCGCGCCGCAGCCGGTCGACCCCAACGCCCTGGTCGCGGGCGTCAGCGATCTCCTGCAGCGGACGCTCGGCGAGCCGATCGCGCTCGAAGACCATCCTCGCCGACGGCGTCTGGAGCGCCTTCGTCGATCCCAATCAGCTCGAGAACGCGCTGATCAACCTCGCGCTCAACGCGCGCGACGCGATGCCGCGCGGCGGCAGGCTCGTCATCGAGACCGCCAACCGCACGCTCGACGAGGCCGACGTCGCGGCGTTCGCCGGAGCGGGTCGAGCCCGGCGACTACGTGTCGATCGCGGTCATGGACACCGGCGCCGGCATGGACGCGCGACGCTCGGCGCGGGCGTTCGATCCGTTCTTCACCACCAAGGAGGTCGGCAAGGGCACCGGGCTCGGCCTCAGCCAGGTCTACGGCTTCTGCCGCCAGTCCGGGGGCTACGCCCAGATCGAGAGCGAGCCGGGACGCGGAGCGACCGTCCGGATGTTCCTGCCGCGCCAGTCCGGCCGCGCCGGTCGAACGCGCCGAAGCCGTCCGAGGCGCCGTTCGCGGGCGCGGGCGGGCGGGAAAGCATCCTGCTCGTCGAGGACGACGACGGCGTGCGCGCCTTACGCCAGCGAAGCGCTGCGCGATCTCGGCTACCGGGTCGCGGAGGCCTCGAGCGGCAAGGCGGCGCTTTCGATCCTCGACGAACGCGCACGATCTCGATCTCCTGCTGACCGACGTCGTCATGCCCGGCGAATACAACGGCCGCGAGCTCGCCGACGAGGCGGTGCGGCGGCGTCCGGGCCTGAGGGTGCTCTACATGACCGGCTACAGCCGCGACGCGCTCTCCTGGCGCGGCCGGCTCGAACCCGGCGTCCATCTGCTCGGCAAGCCGTTCTCGCTGGAAGAGCTGGCGGCCAAGGTGCGCAAGCGCCTCGACGCGACGCCCTGACTTTGCTGGCTGGCGGCCGCTCCGGTACGATTCGCCGATGACCTCGGTTCTCAGGCATCCGCCATGTTCCCCCCGATCTCGCCGCCCGGGCCGCCGCGCTGCTCGACCGCTGCCGCGCCGCCGGCCTCAAGATCGCCACCGCCGAATCCTGCACCGGCGGGCTGATCGCCGGATTGCTGACCGAAATCCCGGGCTCGTCGGCCGTCGTCGAGCGCGGCTTCGTCGTCTATTCCAACGACGCCAAGGTCGAGCTGCTCGGCGTGCCGGCCGAGACGCTCGCCGCGCACGGCGCGGTCAGCGAGGCGACCGCGCGGGCGATGGCCGAGGGGGCGCTCGGAGCCTCGCGCGCCGACGTCGCCGTCAGCGTCACCGGCGTCGCCGGACCGGACGGCGGCTCGGCGGAGAAGCCGGTCGGCCTCGTCTGGTTCGGCTGCGCCCGCCGGGGCGCGGCGGCGGTCACCCGGGAGGAACGGTTCGGCGAGATCGGCCGCGGCGCGGTGCGCCTCGCCTCGGTCCGCGTCGCGCTCGAACTTTTGGAGGCGGCGGTCTGAGCGGCTCTGGCGAAGAGAGGGCGCTTGGCGTCGTTCCGGCTCCCGAATTGAGAACTATCAAGGTGTTGCGGCGCGTTTCGGTTCCGTTTTCCGGTTGCCAATCACCCCCCTCGTCCTGAGGAGCGGTGCCCGAGGCGACGCGTCTCGAAGGACGTGCAGAGCGCACCGCAGAGCCCACTGGAGCGTCCTTCGAGACGCCCGCTTCGCGGGATCCTCCTCAGGACGAGGGGGAAGCAAATATAGCGCACCTCTTCGGCTCCCGAATTGATATCTATCAAGGTGTTGCGGCGCGTTTGGTTCCGCGATCCGCCGCCCGTCGCAATAGCGCTCGCGCTCGCGCAACGTCCCTGCTTACCGGTCGGCGCGCCGCGGGGTCTCGCGCGCCAGCTTGGCGAGGCGGCCGCCGGGACGGGGATCGAGAGCGATTGGCCAGGTCGGACACGGAACTGTCTTTCTGCTTTAGGGAAGTATGTACGCCGGTATTTTTCATTGTCAAGAAATTGTCGATCGCTCTTATAGCGTTAGCTGTTGGTGTGTGGTAAGGAGCGGAGCATCTGTCCGAAAGCGAAGGGGATTGGCGATGGATACGGGCGAGTTTGCCGGTTGGCTTTCGGGGATGGGACGGTTGAGCGGCGAGCAGATTGCGCTGGCGCTCGCCGAACTTTGGGAATTTGCGCGGCGACCCGGTGAAACCGGCGCCCTTCGTCTTCCGAGGTTCGGCCCGATCCGGCGTCGTCGACTGGAAAGGGCGAACGAAAGGCTTCGAGGGCCGAGCGGGACGAGTTGGCGGCGATTGGCGAGCAGAAGGTCGATCGCCTCGGCTGCGCGCATTGCGGCGCCGAAGAGATGATCGGCTGGGGTCGATCGCATGGGTTGCCGAGGTATCGCTGCAAGTCGTGCGGGCGCACCTTCAACGCCGCGACCGGGACGGCGATGGCCCGGTTGCGCAAGAAGGACCGCTGGCTTGACCAGGCGCAGGCGATGATCGAGGGCGTCAGCCTCGCGAAGGCGGCTGAGCGCTGCGGCGTCCACCCGACCACGGCCTATCGGTGGCGGCATCGGTTCCTGAGCGCCCCGGCGCTGGACAAGCCGCAGATTTTGCAGGGGATTGTGGAAAGCGGACGAAACGTTCATCCTCAAATCGTTCAAAGGCCGGCGCTCGGGTCTGGCGCGCAAAGCCCGCAAGCGCGGCGGCAAGGCGAGACATCCGGGCGCCTTTTCCGACAACATCCCCGTTCTCGTGGCCCGCGACCGTTCCGGCGCCACGACCGACGCCGTCCTGCCCGAGGACACGGCCCTGTGCATAACCCAGGCGCTCTCGAGCGCCATGTCGCCAGCCAACCTGCTGGTCTGCGACGGTGGACGCCCTTTGCGGGCTTTCGCGCGACGCGCCAAAATTCCCGTCCGCGTGGTCCCTGCCCCGGGAAAGCCGCTGCCCGGCGCGCCCGATATCCACATCAACAACGTCAATGCCTACCACTCGCGTCTCAAGGAGTGGCTGCGCCGCTTCCACGGCGTCGCCACGAGAAACCTGCCCAACTATCTGGGCTGGCGCCGAGCGCTCGAAGCCTCTGCCGAACCCATCAATCCACAAAGCTGGATGCTATCGGCACTCGGCCACGGCGTGTACCAACAACTAACGCTATAAGAGCGTTGTCGATCGGCGCGAGGGCAAGCCTTTCCTCCGGGGCAGTCGGCTCCGAGCCGGACGCTGCCGGACGTCCCCGCGAAGCCAGGGCACGCGACGGGCTTCGGCGCGGAAGGGCGCGTAAGCTGCTTGAGGGCTTTGGGCGCCCCGCCAAGCGTCCGAGTCTCTCCTACGCCGCCTCGACCCCCCGCCCTGCCCGCTCCCGCAGCGCAAGCCACGCGCCGCAGGCGACGACCAGCGCCGCGCCGATCAGGGTCGCGGCCGGGGGGACGTCGCCGAACACGAGGAAGCCGGAGACGATCATCCAGATGAGCTGGGTATAGGAGAATGGCGTCAGCACCGGCGCCGGGGCGAATTTGTGGGCGACGATCAGCAGCCCGTGCCCGGCGGCGCCGAACACGCCCAAGCCCGCCAGCACCGCCCAGACATGGAGCGACTGCGGCGCGACCCAGATCCAGGGCAGCAACGGGGTCGCAAGCACGACGCCCGCGACCTGCGTCCAGATCAGCGTCGTCTGCGAGGAATCGACGCCGGCGAGCTTCCGGGTCGCGAGCATGTAGCCGGAGTTGCAGACGACGCCGACGACCGCGATCACGACGACGGGCTGAAAGGCGCTCGTTCCCGGCCGGGTCGCGATCAAAACGCCGATGAAGCCGACGACGATGGCGATCATCCGCTCGAAGCCGACCCGCTCGCCCAGCAGCGGTCCGGCCAGCAGCGCGACGAAGATCGGGGTCAGGAAGGAAATCGTCGCGGTCTCGGCGAGTTGCAGGCTGCGGCAGCGCGACCACGCCGAACGCCGTCGAACCGAGCAGCAGCAGCGAGCGCAGCGCCTGCAGCCCCGGGCGCTTCGACACGAGCACCGCCGGCCGCGACCACGGGCCGGGCGCTGAGCAGCGCGATGACGGTCGCGCCCAGGTAGCGCGCCCAGACGATCTCGACGATCGGCAGCCTGAGGCCGAGCCACTTCGACGAGGTGTCGAGCCCGGTGAAGCAGCACCATCGCGCCGCACATCAGCGCGATCGCGACGATGCGCATGCGGCGGTCTTCGGCCGCGGCGCTGATGCGGCTCTTTTCAGTCGCCGAGAGCGGTCTCACACCGCTTCGCGCTCGATGCGGATGACCTGGGGCTTCTCGCGCACCACGCCCTCCTCGACGTGCGCGCGCCAGCGCGTCGCGGATCGAGGCTTCGGTCGTGCCGTGGGTCATCAGCACGACCGGCACGACGCCGGCGGCGGCCGCTTCCTTGGTCGCCCGCTTCTGCATGATCGCCTCGAGCGAGATCATCCGCTCGCCGAAGCGCGCGGCGATCGCGCCCATGGCGCCGGGGCGGTCGACCACGGCGAGGCGGACATAATAGCCGCCCTCGTGGCGCTGCATCGGCACGCGGTCGGCGTCGGCGAGTGCGGCCGACGGGACGGCCGAACACCGGCAGGCGCGTCCCGCGCGCGACGTCGACGAGGTCGGCCGCGACCGCGGAGGCGGTCGCGTCGCCGCCCGCCCCCGGGCCCGACCAGGGTCAGTTCGCCGATCGCGTCGCCGTCGATCGACACGGCGTTGAGGACGCCCATCGTCTGGGCGAGGGGCGAGCTTTTCGCGACCATGGTCGGGTGGACGCGCTGTTCGACGCCATGCGGCGTGCGCTCGGCGACGCCGAGCAGCTTGATGCGGAAGCCGAGTTCGTCGGCCGCGGCGAGATCGGCGAGCGTGATCGACTCGATCCCCTCGACCGACACGGCCGCGGCGTCGATCTTGGAGCCGAAGGCGAGCGAGGCGAGGATGGCGAGCTTGTGCGCGGTGTCGAAACCGCCGACGTCGAAGGTCGGGTCGGCCTCGGCGTAGCCGAGCCTCTGCGCCTCGGCGAGGCAGACGTCGAACGGCAGGTCGTCCGTCTCCATGCGCGACAGAATGTAGTTGCAGGTGCCGTTGAGAATGCCGGAGACGCGCTCGATCGCGTTGCCGGCGAGGCTCTCGCGCAGGGTCTTGATCACCGGAATGCCGCCGCCGACCGCCGCCTCGTAGAAGAGCGGCGCGTCGTGGGCCTCGGACAGCGCCGCGAGTTCGAGCCCGTGCTCGGCGAGCATCGCCTTGTTGGCGGTGACGACCGGCAGGCCGCGCCTGAGCGCCGCCTTGACCGCCTCGAATGCGACCCCGTCGGCGCCGCCGATCAGCTCGACGAAGACGTCGATGTCGCCGTTCGCCGCCAACTCGACGGCGTTGTCGTAGAACCGGCGCCGCCGAGCTCCGGGCGGCCCGTCCCGGCTGTCGGCGCGCGCTGTAGGCGGCGAGCGCGAGTCGAACGTCCGGCCGCGGATGGCGAGCGCATTGCCCTGCCGCTGCAGGAGCTGCGTGAGCCCGGTCCCGACCACGCCGAGACCGGCGACGCCCAACCGCAGCGGCTTTGTCATGACGCCCGTGCTCCGCTATCCGGAAAGTTCAGACCCGGGCGTCGTCATGCCCGAGTTGCGGTCCGCGGATCAACGAAGCTGCGGACGACGCCGGTCAGCCCCAGCGCTCGGCGAGCCGACTTCTTCTTCTTCTTGCGCTCCTTGCGCGCGGCGTAGCGCGCGTCGCGCTCGAGCTTCTGCTCGTATTCGAGCCGCTCCTGCTCCTCGCGCTGCGCGCTGCTCTTCGGCCTCGCGGGCGAGCGCTTCGAGCCGCAGCTGCTCCTGGCGGGCGGCCTCTTCGGCCGCCTTGCGGGCGGCCTCGGCGACGGCCTCTTCGGCGCGGCGCTTGGCGCGCTCGGCGTCGCGCACTGCGCGCGCCTCGAGAATCGCCTTGCGCTTGGCTTCGCGCTCGACGACCGCCGGGTCGGTCGGGATCGTACTTGGCGTTGGCGAGGAATTTTTCAGCCAACGCCTTGCGCGCCTTGGCGGCGGCCGCCTGGCGATCGGCAAAGCTGTTACCATTGATAAAAGACATCCGGTTCCTGATGCGAGAGTTTATCGGGGATGCGGGCTCATGCCACAGCGCGAGCAAAACGGCAATGTTTTTCCCCGCATTGCAGCAATGCAATCCCGTCCTGTCAGACCTTGGCGCCGCGGGGCGAGACCCGGGCGCCGCAAGCAAGACCAAAGTCGAAGAGGCATTGCCCGGACGCCGGGAACGTGGTCAAATCGGCTTGACGCCCGAAAAGAGGCCGACAATCAGGGAGTGGACGAATGGCGATGATGGCCGAGGCTGAACAGGCGCCCCTGATGGAGCCGCTCCGAGGGCGGCGGGCATCGGCTGCAGATCCGGCAGATCAGCGTCGCCGACCTGATCGAATGCATCGAGAAGGGGGTGAAGGACTTCACCCGGTCGTCGAAATACGGT
This sequence comes from uncultured Alphaproteobacteria bacterium, assembly GCA_963783275.1. Taxonomy (GTDB): domain Bacteria; phylum Pseudomonadota; class Alphaproteobacteria; order Rhizobiales; family Beijerinckiaceae; genus Roseiarcus. Next base: position 47,441 of record CAWANA010000005.1, read on the forward strand.
ATGTTCTTCGGCGCGATTCTACGCGGTCGGCGGAGCGTTGATCGTCTGGCTCGCCGTCTACACCGGCTATTGGTATCTCGCCTATCCCGCTGATCATGGGTTTTGCGCTCCTGGCGCCGTTCGGCGCCGTCGGGCACGTACGAGATCTCGCGCCGCCTCGAAGCGGGCGAGCCCCTGTCCTGGGCCGGCCGTTCTCGGCGCCGTCTGGCGACGCACCGGCCAGGACCTCGGCTGGCTTGCGCTCGTCAGCCTCTTCACCTTCATGATCTGGATGGATATCGCGGTCTTCATCTATTTGATGTTCTACGGCGGCGGCTTGTCCTCGTTCGCCGAGATCTTCGCCAACGTCTTCACCACGCCCTACGGACTGCTCTTTCTCCTGGTCGGCAACGGAATCGGCGCGCTGATCGCGCTGTTCGTCTTTTCCTTCACCGCCGTCTCGCCGCCGCTGGTGGTCGACCGCGACGTCGATGTTCGTGACCGCTCTGACGACCAGCGTCCGCGCCGTCATCGCCAATCCCCGCACCATGCTCGCCTGGATGGTGGTGATCGGGATGGACCTCGCCGTGTCCTTCGTGACCTTCCACGTCGCGCTGATCGTCCTCTTCCCGATCCTCGGCCACACGACCTGGCATCTTTACCGCAAGCTGATCGTCTGAGCCGGCGGCATTCGACGCCGCCCCGCGAAACCCTTCCCCAGCTTGCTGGGGGAGGCGGCGCCGAAGGCGACGGATGGGGTGCGGCCGACCGCTTCGGCGCATGTCGGATCGCACGACCCTCGTCGCAGACCTTCATCGGACCCGACCTGCTTTCCGCACCCCATCCGGCCTTCGCCCACCCCCGGGTCTTCGCCCGGGGGCAGGCTCTTCCCCGCTTCGCGGAGAAGGAACACGCAGTCCCGGCCGCATTGTCGCCCTAAGCCACCTTAGACTGACGCCCCGATGGCCTCGACCGACGCCCTGCCCGACCGCGCCCGCCCGATAGCCGTCAGCGACCGGACGGCCGTCCGCGTCTGGCTTCTCGCCGTGGCCGCGCTGGTGTTCGCGATGGTGCTGGTCGGAGGGGCGACGCGGCTGACCGAGTTGGGCCTTTCGATCACCCAATGGAAGCCCGTGACCGGCGTGCTTCCGCCGCTCTCGGCGGCCGACTGGCGGGCGGCGTTCGATCGCTACAAGCAGATCCCGCAATACGCCGGAACTCAACCCCGACATGACGCTCGAAGGCTTCAAGACCATCTTCTGGTGGGAATGGAGCCATCGGCTTCTCGCCCGGATCGTCGGCCTCGTCTACGTCCTGCCGGCTCTTTGGTTCTGGGCGCGCGGAGCGTTCAAGGGGGCGCTCGGGCGGCGGGTCGCGTTGGCGACGGCGCTCCTCGCGCTCGAGCCGATCGTCGGCTGGTGGATGGTGTCGTCGGGCCTGAGCGAACGCACCGAGGTGGCGCAGGAGCGACTCGCGCTGCATCTTCTGATCGCGGCCGGCGTGTTCGGCACGCTGATCTATCGCTGCGGTCGGCATTAAGTGCGCGGGCGCGCGCGCCTGCCCCGCGCGGTTTCGTCATCGCCGCGGCGGCTTTCGCGCTCCTCGTTTATGTTCAGCTCGGCCTCGGGGCGCTGGTCGCGGGCCTGCGCGCCGGACTCGTCTACAACACCTGGCCGCTGATGGGAGATCGCTTCCTGCCCGGCGAGGCGTTCGGCAGTCCTGGGGCGCCGCTGAACGACGCGGCGACGGCGCAGTTCGATCACCGCCTCGTCGCCTACCTCGTGCTCGCCTTCGCGCTCGTCCAGGCGTGGGCCGCAGCCCGGGCGGCTCCTGAGGCGGTCGCCCTACGCGCGGGCTGGCTCGTCGTCGTCGGCGTCGCTCCAGGTGGTGCTCGGCGTCACGACCCTGCTTTGGTCCGTCCCCATCGCCATAGCGCTGGCCCATCAGGCGGTCGCGCTGATCCTTTTCGGCCTCGCCTGCGCCCATTGGAGCGCGAGCCGAGGCGAGGCGGCAAGAACGCCCAACGAAGCGCCGACTTTGTAGGGCGCGCTCGCTGAGAGCGCCGGCGTGGTCCAAAGGGCGTCCTTTTGACTCCCGCCTCGCGACGGGCTGTGGGCCGCCGGACGGCTTTGGTCACGAGTTGACGAAGGTCACCCCTTCGTCTTCCGCGCCCGGAACGCCTTCGCCCAGCCGGTCCGCGCCTCCTGCCGGCCGCGCGCTACGGCGAGCGCGTCGGGCTCGACGTCCTTGGTGATGACGGAGCCCGAGCCGACATAGGCGCCCGTCGCCGATCTTGACCGGCGCGACCAGCGACGAGTTCGACCCGATGAAGGCGCCCGCGCCGATGTCGGTCCTGAACTTGTGGAAGCCGTCGTAGTTGCAGGTGATCGTCCCGGCGCCGATGTTGGCCCCTGCCCCGATCCGGGCGTCGCCGATGTAGCTCAGGTGATTGACCTTGGCGCCGGCCTCCACCGTCGCCTTCTTGATCTCGACGAAATTGCCGACCTTCGCTTTGGCGGCGATGTCGGCGCCCGGCCGCAGCCGCGCGTAAGGACCGATCGTCGCGCCGCCCGCCACCCGCGCCCCCTCGAGATGGGAAAAGGCGTGGATGATCGCGCCGTCCTCGAGGACCACGCCGGGTCCGATCACGACATGCGGCTCGATCAGCACGTCGCGGCCGATCTTCGTGTCCGAGGAGAGGAAGACCGTCTCCGGCGCAATCAGCGTCGCGCCCTCGATCATCGCCCGACGGCGCAGCCGAGCCTGCATCGCGGACTCGGCGGCTGCGAGCTGGACCCGATCGTTGACGCCCATCGCTTCTTCCGCGTCGACCTCGAGCGCGCGCGCTTCGAAGCCGCGCGCGGCGGCGATCTCGACGAGATCGGTGAGGTAGTACTCCTTCTGCGCGTTTTGCGGCGTCACGGCGTCGAGCATCGCAAGGGCGTGCGAGCCGGCGAAGGCCAGGGGGCCCGCATTGCAGAGCCGCGCCGCCCGTTCCGCTTCGCTCGCGTCCTTGTGTTCGCGAATGGCGAGGAGGCGCCCCTCGCGCTCGATCAGGCGGCCGTAGCCGGTCGGGTCCGCGGGCGCGAAGCCCAACGCGACAAGCGCCGCCCCATCCGCCAATCCGTCGACGAGCGCTTTCAGCGTCGCAGCGCGGATCAGCGGAATGTCCGCATAGGTGACGAGGATCGCGTCGTAGCCGCGTGCGATCGCAGCCCGCGCGGCCAGAACGGCGTGCGCCGTCCCGCGCCGCTCGCGCTGGACGAACACGTCCGCGGCGGGCGCAGCCTGACGCGCCGCCTCGGCCACGTCGTCCCGGTCAGGTCCGACGATCACCGCGATGTCGCCGGCGCCGGCTTCCTGAGCGGCTGCGAGCGCGTGCGCGATCATCGGACGCCCCGCGACCGCGTGCAAAACCTTGGGACGGTTCGAGCGCATGCGGACGCCCTCGCCGGCGGCGAGAACGATCGTGAGGCAGCGGCGGCGTTGAGACTCATGCATGGGCTCCGGAGTTGGCGCGACATCAGAGGTCAAGCCATATTCCGATTTCAAACTGAGACAAAATGCGTCTCGCGGCGCCGCAAAATAGCATATACAACTGAGCGACTGGAGGCGCTGTGCGGCGCGAGGATCGGCCTTGTCCTCGGCAGACTCGAAGTCTTCATTTGTCTCAAGAAAGAACGCCCGACGGCCGGCCTTGCCGCAGGCCAGGCGGGCGGCGAGCAAACGAAACGAAGCCCATGGCGCCGCATCGTCGCGAATTTCTGGAATTGGCGCTCGGCGGCGCGTTGGCGGCGGCGGGAACGCGGACGGCCATTGACGCGGCCGTTGCGGAGCCGCTCGCCCAGCCGGCGCCCTTCGCCGCCGACACGGTGCTGAAGGCGGCCATGACGCTTGCGGCTTCGCCCTACAAGCCGCCCGATGCGCCGCTGCCGTCGCAGTTTTCCGGACTCACTTTCGAGCAGTACGCCGCGATTCGCCGTGCGCCCGGCAGCGCCATCTGGGCCAATGAAAAGCTCGGATTTTTCGCTTGAGCCGCTGCACCGAGGGTTCGTTTACACGACCCCGATCGCGATCAACATCGTCGAGAACGGGCAGTCGCAGAGGCTCATCTACGACCCCGCCGACTACGATTTCGGCAAGCTGCAGCCGCCGACCTCGGCGGGCGACCTCGGCTTCTCCGGGCTGCGGATCCTCGCCGCTTCCGACCAGGGCTTCCAGGACGCCGCGATCTTCCAGGGCGCAAGCTTCTACCGCTCGCGCGCCCGCGGGCAGAATTTTGGCGTGACCGCTCGCGGCCTGGCGATTCGGACGGGCGACGACCCGGGCGAGGAGTTCCCGCTGTTCCGCGAGTTCTGGGTGGAAAAGCCCGCGCCGGCCGCAAACACCCTCACCGTTCACGCCCTGCTCGATTCGCAAAGCGTCACCGGCGCGTTTCGCTTCACCATCCGTCCGCTCGAGACGACCATCATCGACACCGAGATGACGCTGATCGCCCGCGTCGCGACCGACAAGCTCGGCGTCGGGGCGATGGCCGCGGGCTATCTGTTCAGCCCCCTCGACCATCGCCACACCGACGACTGGCGGGCGGCGGTCTACGAGATCACCGGCCTACAGATGCTGTCGGGCGCCGGAGAGTGGCTGTGGCGGCCGGTGTCGAACCGGGATACCTTGCAGATCTCCGCGTTCGCCGACGTCAACCCGCGCGGATTCGGTCTCGTGCAGCGAAGCCGGACATTCGACGCCTTCTACGACGACGAGGGCCGCTGGGAGCTGAGGCCCACGCTCTGGATCGAGCCGATCGGGGACTGGAGCGCAGGGGACTTGCGCCTGCTCGAGATTCCGGTCGCGACCGAGAACAACGCCAACATCCTGGCCCAATGGCGCCCGAAGGCGGGAATCGCGGCCGGGCGGCGTCTTGTCGCTCGCCTACAGGCAGTTCTGGTGCTGGACTCCGCCGTCGAAGCCGCAACTGGCGGTCTGCACCTCGAGCCGCGCGGGAAAGTTCAACGGCAAGCCGCGGTTCGCCGTGGAAATGACGGGGGACGTGTTCGCCGATCCGCAGAAGGCCGCGGCGGCCGTCGCTGATCTGCACGCCAGTCCAGGCAAGATCGCTTCGGTCAAGCTCTTCCCGTACAAGGACCGGCGTTCGGTGCGGGTCGATTTTCGACCTCGATCCCGGCTCGGACGCCTTTTCCGAATTGCGGCTAACGCTTAATGTAGACAATCAGGCAGTCAGCGAGACATGGCTCTATCGATGGACAGCTTGACGCTGAGACCAGCGGAGCCTTCCCAGAGCGCCGCCGCCGCGGCGCCGAGCGCATCGCTCGGCGCCTCGATGCCCGGCTATGCGCCCCTCGCCATGCCGGTTCAGTCGTTTCGCAAATTCTCGAAAAACGACCGGCGCGCCTGGATCAATCCGAGCCTCGCCGCCTCGCCTCTCCTCGCCCGTCTTGCCGTGTTCGGCGGCGCGTTGGCGCTGACGGCCTACGGCGCGTACCAGATGTACAAGGTCGTCGGCGTCGGGACCACGACCGCCCTCGAATGGGTCATGGTCGTCCTGTTCGTCGCCACCTTCTCCTGGATTTCGCTCTCGTTCACCGCGAGCATCGTCGGGTTCGTCTGGCTGATCATGAACGGGCGAAATCGCGATCCGCTGCGCGTCCCGCTCCGCGAGCGGACCGCGGTCGTCATGCCGATCTACAACGAGGCGCCCTCGCGGGTGTTCGGCGCCATGCAGGCGATCCTCGAGGACGTCGAGCGCACGGGTCTCGGCGACGCCTTCGACTATTTTTTCCTGTCCGACACGACCGACGGCAATGTCTGGATCGCCGAGGAGCGCGCGTTCCTGGCCATGCGCGAACGGCTGCCCGGACGCGCGAATCTACTATCGGCGGCGGCGGAAGAACACGAGCCGCAAGGCCGGCAACGTCGCCGACTTCGTCACCCGCTGGGGCGGGCGCTACGCCCATATGCTCGTGCTCGACGCCGACAGCGTCATGTCGGGAGACGCGGTGGTGCGGCTCGCCGCGGCCATGGAGGCCGATCCAGACAGCGGGATCATCCAGAGCCTGCCGCTGATCGTCAACCGCAACACGATGTTCGCCCGGCTTCAGCAGTTCGCCGCGCGGATCGCCGGACCGGTTCTCGCCGCAGGCCTTACCGCCTGGATGGGCCGCGACGGAAACTACTGGGGGCACAACGCGATCATCCGAACGCGCGCCTTCGCGGATCATTGCGGCATGCCGGACCTGCCCGGCCGTCCCCCGTTTGGCGGCCATATCCTCAGTCACGACTTCGTCGAGGCGGCGCTCATCCGGCGCGCCGGCTATTCCGTTTACATGCTGCCGACGCTGGGCGGGTCCTATGAGGAGAGCCCGCCGTCGCTGATCGATCTCGCCACCCGCGACCGGCGCTGGTGCCAGGGGAACCTTCAGCACTCGCGGATCATCGGGGCGCGCGGCTTCGTCTGGCCGACCCGCCAGCATTTTGCGACCGGCATCATGGGTTATCTGGCCTCGCCGCTGTGGATGGCCCAATTGCTGGTCGGCATCGTGCTGGTTCTGCAGACCCACTACATCCGGCCGGAATATTTCACCACGGACTTCTCGCTGTTTCCGGCGTGGCCCCGGTTCGACTTCGAACGCGCCCTTTGGCTGTTCGAGCTGACGATCGCCATCCTGCTCGCGCCGAAGTTCCTCGGCCTCATCCTGGCGCTCATCGACGGCCCGACCCGGCGCGGGTCGGGCGGCGCCCTGGGGCTGATCGCCTCGACCTTCCTCGAAATCCTGATTTCGGCGGCGCTCGCGCCGATCATGATGCTGATCCAGTCGGGGTCGGTGCTGCAGATCCTGTCCGGGCGCGACACCGGCTGGAACCCGCAGCGCCGCGACGACGGATCGATTCCGCTCTCCAGCATTGCGCGGCGCCATCGGTCGCACGCGCTGCTCGGCGTCGTCACCCTGTTCGCCGCCGCTCTGATTTCCCCGTCCCTGGTCCTGTGGATGTCGCCGACGATCGCCGGACTTATTCTCTCGATCCCGCTGTCCTGGGCGAGCGGCCAATTGTGGATCGGCTTGGGGCTCAAGCGGATCGGCCTTCTGCGGACGCCCGAGGAGACCACGCCGCCCGAAGTCGTCGAGCGCGCCAACACCCTCGCCGACGAACTCGCCCGGTTCGGGCGCGACCATGAAGACGGTCTCGTCTCCGTCCATTCCGACCCCGCCTTCCGCGCCGTTCACGAAACCTTCCTTCCGGAGAAGCCCCGGCACCGGCTCGGCGAGGTCGACGTCGACATGGCCGTCGCCGCCGTAAAGCTCAACGACGCCGAGACGCTCGAAGACGCCTGCGCCTGGCTGAAACCCAAGGAGCGCGTCGCCGTGCTCGCCGACCGCGGCCTGATCGCCATGCTCGTTCGGCTTCCGGTCGCCGCCGATGCGGGACAACAACGGGACGGCTAGCGCCGTTTTCGGCCGCGGTCGGCGTCGCCTCAAGACGGCGCCTCAAGGCGGCCGAACCGTGCTAGGCTCAGTTCCGTACAGCGCTTCCATCCCGTTTTTGAACCCGGAAAGGCATTTTGCATGAGCAGCCCAGACGCCGAAGACCGCGCACTAAACGAAGCCGAAGTCGAAATGGTGAACGGAACCCGGCCGCCGGCAATCGAGCAGAAAACCAAGGAGGAGCTCAAGGCTCTGGTTCACCGGTTGAGGCAGGCGCACAGCCGGGCGCACGACATCAGCGCCCGCCAGAGGCGCGAGATTCGCGGCAAGGCGGAACCCCATGGCGCAACCCCGGTGCGGGAGAACGCAGGCACCGTTCAGAAAGCGCAGGCGCTGCTCGAAGCGATTCAGCGCGTCGACCAGGAGCTTTCGCGGCGCGACGAAGCCGAAACCGGGCGGCCGAGTTCGTCGGAATTCGCGCGCCGCGCGCTCGAGTTGAAGATGAGCGCCAAGACCAACAGCCACCCGGACCCGGGACAGACGGCGTCCAGCGGCATCCGCGAGAAGAAGCGGACCGAGGAGTTCACCGGCGGGACGTCGAAACGCGAAATGGGCCGCGTCTCCCAGGCGGGCAAGGTGGCTCAGGCGCGCAAGGATACCGGCAAGGGCTGAGGCGGGCGATGGCTTCGCCAGTCAGCCCGAACCGAAACCGTTAAACGCCGCTCGATGAGCCGGAGGGCCGATAACAGGTGCGACAATAAAACGTGGCGTCGCCCAACGAAATCGGTACGTGCACTCAGTCAGGCGAGGGCCGCAATTGAGTTAGCCTTCGCGGAACGCGGCCCTGCACGTTGCTAGGCCACGTATTCTTCGCGTACTCCGTCTGTTTTATATTGCTTGGCGACGGGAGGGTGATTATCTTGTGGCGCATCGCACGTTTGTGCGACGCCCGTCATCTTTGACGGTCGTGAACAATAGGATTTGGGAGGAGCGCAGATGGCGACATTGTTCGTAAGGCACACCGTTTCGGACTTCACGGCTTGGCGCAAAGCCTATGACGCCTTTGGCCCAATTCAAAAAGCAAAGGCGGTCAAGGCGGAGGCGGTGTATCAGGCCGCCGATGACCCGAATGACGTCACCGTCACCCACGAGTTCGCCTCCGTGAAGGAAGCGCAGGCGTTTGTTGCGAGCGAAGAACTCAAGAAGGCTATGCAGGGCGCCGGCGTCATTGGCGCTCCAACGATTTGGATCGCCAACAGAGCTTGAATGTATCCGTCGGCTGTTCGGCCGATAAAGACGTTTGCGCTCGAATCGCGCCGGCGGATGCGCCGGGCCGGTCGGGTTCAGTCTGGCGGTTCGCGCAGAACCTCGCGGATCGTCTCGGCAAGCTCGTCCGCCGTGTAGGGCTTCTTCAGCCAGGCGCCCTTCTTTTGGCCGAGCCGGGCGATCGCCGGCTCCGCGTAGCCGGACGTGAAGAGAATTTTGACGCTGGGCCGCATCGCCAACGCCGCCTCCGCAAGCTCGAGGCCGGTCATGCCGCCCGGCATCACCATGTCGGTGAAGATCAGCGCGATTTCCGGTAGAACCGCGAGTTGAGCGAGGGCGGCGGCGCCGTGGTCGGCCTCGAAGATCTGATAGCCAAGGCTTCTGAGCCGCCTGCTGAGCACGCGCCGCAGGCGCGGGTCGTCCTCGACCAGCAGGATCGCCTCCGAGCCCTTCGCCAGTTCCGGCGTTCGCCTTTCCGGCGCTCGCGCCGCCCCGGCCGCGCCCTCCGCGACAGGCAGAAAGATTTGCACGCTCGTCCCGCGCCCGGGCTCGCTGTAGAGCTGAATGTGGCCGCCGGACTGCTTGACGAATCCATAGACCATGCTGAGGCCGAGACCCGTGCCGGCGCCGGTCGGCTTGGTGGTGAAAAACGGTTCGAAGGCGCGCCTTCGCACATCCTCCGACATGCCCAGTCCGGAATCGGAAACCGCGATCAGGATATAGCGTCCCGTCCGCACCTCCGGGTACATCTGCGCGTAGTCGGCGTCGAGCCTCGCCGCCGAGACTTCGATGGTCAATCGCCCGCCGCGCGGCATGGCGTCCCGGGCGTTGATCGTCAGGTTGAGCAGCGCGTTCTGCAGCTGGGCGGCGTCGACGACCGTGAGCTGCGCCGATTGTGGCGTAACGATCCTGAGCTCGCTCGTCTCGCCGAGCGTCCGGCGCAGCAAACCAGCAAAATTCGAGATCAGGGGACCGACGTCGGTCGGCTCCGCATTGAGGGGCTGGCGGCGGCCGAAGGCGAGCAGTTGCGATGCGAGTTTGGCCCCGTCCTGCGCGGCGCCGTGGGCTTCGTTCGCGAGTTCCAGATGGTCGGGGTCTTGGAGCTGCGGGACGAGCAGCTCGAGATTGGCGATGATCGCGGTCAGGATGTTGTTGAAGTCGTGGGCTACGCCGCCGGTGAGCTGGCCGATCGCCTCCATCTTCTGCGACTGGCGCAGCTCCTGCTCCATTCGCTGCCGGCTCGTGAGGTCGCGGATGAACCCGGTGAAGATGCGCCGCCCGTTCGCGCCCGCTTCGCCGACCGAAAGCTCGACCGGGAAGACGGTTCCATCCTTGGTGACCGCCTGGACAAGCCGGCCGTAGCCGATGATGCGGGCCTCGCCGGTCCTCAGATAGTTCCCGACATAGCCGTCGTGCTCGGCCCTGTAGGGCTGGGGCATCAGCATCTTGACGTTTTGGCCGACGACTTCTTCGGGACTATAGCCGAAAAGCGCAGCCGCGTTGGCGCTGAACGAGGTGATGATCCCTTGCTCGTCGATGATGATCATCGCTTCGGGAATCGTCGCGAGGATGGAGCGCAGATGCGCCTCGCGCCCGGCGAGTTCGACTTCTGCGGCCTTCATTTCGGTCACGTCCTGGGTGAAGATGACGACGCCGCCGACGCCGCCGTCAGGAAGGCGCCAGGGTCTGACACCCCACCTCAGCCACTGAATTGAACCGTCGGCGCGGTGGAACGCTTCAGAGGATTTCAGACAACGCCTCTCCAGCCAGCGCGCGTTGATGAATTGCCCTCCAGTGATCCGGGATTTCGGGAAACACATCATAGTGGCTGCGGCCGACGACCGGGCCCTCGATCTTGTAGTCTCTGAGCCAACCCGGACTTGTGGCAAGGTAGCGCATGTCCCGGTCGAACATGGCGACAGCCGTTGGCGCGTTCTCGATGAAGGAATTGAGGCGGCCGGCAAGACTAAGATCGACTTCATTGTGCATATTTCGGAGGGCGCTCCTTTGCGGTCACAATACGAATATCACAAATCGAGAAATCTTAAGGCCAAACCTGCTTTCACTGACCGTAGTATTACGTGATAGAACGGCGGGACGTCGTAGAGGAGCGTCAATTCGACATCTTGCAGGGGATCTATTCGGGAGCGCCCGTTCGCGGCGCTTCGGGCGTCGTGGCGTCTCGACCGGGCTGGAATTTAATTCCGACCCGGTGAGAGACTGACGGATCCATGCCCGTCAAACGCCATTCCGCGCCGCGTTCTCGCGGTCGAACAGCGGAAAGATCAGCAGCCCGGCGACGAATCCGCCGACGTGCGCGATCCAGGCGACCGGCATGGCGCTGAGGCCGAGCGATTGGGCGAAGGCGCCGAAAATGAAGTTCGTCCCGAACCAGATGATCAGAAAGATCCGCGCGCGCGGGTCGGTGAGCACCGCCTTGAGCGGCGCGGCCGGAACGGCGTCGCTTTCGAGACGCCGGTAGCCATGCGGGCCGAGGGGCGCCCCAGGTTGGAACATGAACCGGGTCGCCGCCCCCATCAGTCCCGAATCGGCGCCCGAGGCGCCGATCAGCGGCATGAAGTCCATCGGGGACAGCGCCCAGTGGGCCAGAGCGGCGGCGATTGCGGTGACGGCCATGAAGATGAGAAATCGCGCCGAGCCGAAGCGGCGCGCGACCGGAGGGCCGAAGGCGAGCAGCCAGATGGTGTTGAGCAGGACATGCGACCAGGCCCCGTGCAGGAAGGCGTAGGTCAGGACCGTCCAAACCTTCGAGCCGCCGCCGAGCGCTTGCAGCTCACGCATGGCCCGAACCTGATCGAAAGCGGCGGGATCGGTATTGGCGCGGATCAAAAGGTCGATTGCGCGCGCGGGCCAGAGCGAAACGGTCAGTCGTCCGGGCGCGAAAGCAAATTCACGCAGAATCAGGTCCTGAATCTCGGGACGGGCAAGGCTGAACGCCGCATAGATGGCGACGAGCAGGACCGAAAGCCCGAGCACGACCGGCGGTACGTTGAAAATCGGCTCGCGGCGCGGCGTGGCGTTGCCCGGCATCTCATCCATGCGTGTCGAAGCCTTTGTTGGTCGCCAGCGGCTTGGAGGAAATTCAGCCAAACTGCAACTTTGTTCGGAACGCGGCGGTTCCGGGCGTCGTTCGGAACCGGCCCGTTATTGTTAATATGCAACCGAGCGGTGGAAAGCGGTTGTTTCGCTTGTCTCGCGCCGCAACGGCATGTTCTCTGCAGCGGTGCGCGCGGGCAGGCGCAATTCAGCCCTGATGTGTCTTGTTGGGACGCGCGCCGACCCTCCATGTGGGGAGAGGATGATGAGACATGCAGTCTCGAACGAACTTTATCGGTATTGGCGCGCGCTCCGGCGAGGGGGATTGGCCCCTGAACGCAACGCGGTCGAGCCTGGCGCCATTCGCGGCGCCCTGGCCGACACGTTCGTGCTCGACTTCGACGTCGCGGACGGCTTTCCGTTCCGGATATCGGGGTCCCGGGTCAACGCCGTCTTCCTGAGAGAACTGCGCGGCGCCCCGTTCCTGCAAATCTGGCGGGAGGGCGATCGCGCCGCGGTCGCGGCGATCCTTCAGGCCGCCGCGGACGAGGAAGCCCCCTACCTCCTGCTTGCGCAGGCGCGGCCGGCGGGCCTTGCGCCGGTCGAGATCGAGATCACGCTCCTGCCTCTGCGCCATCACAGCGCAACGCACGCGCGCATGCTCGGCTCGCTCACGGCAGGCGTCGGCTCCGACTGGCTCGGCCTGATCGGCTCCGGCCCGGCGGCGCTGACCGGCTGGCGCGCGATCGAGCCCGACGCGGGCGACCCGCATCGCACGGTCCCCGCGCTTTCCGCGGTCACCCGGTTCGTGCGGACGCGCGACCGCAGGAGGGCGTAAGGGCGCGTTGCCGGAGAGCCATCCGCCCGCCGACCATCGGGGGGCGGAAGGACCTCCAGGGCTCAGGCGTCCCCGTCGACCCGCTTCAGACCGGCGGCGTAGCGTCGCCAGTTCGCGACATATTGCGCGGCCGCCCCGCGGAGCGCCGCGATCGCGGCGGCGTCGAGCGTCCGCATCGCCTTGGCCGGCGAGCCGACGATCAGCGAATGGTCGGGAAATTCCTTCCCTTCCGTCACCAGCGCCCGCGCGCCGACCAGGCAGCCGCGGCCGATCTTCGCGCCGTTGAGCACGACCGCGCCCATGCCGATCAGCGACCCGTCGGCGATCGTGCAGCCGTGCAGCGTGACGTTGTGGCCGACGGTGCAGTCCTCGCCGATCGTCAGCGGCGACCCGAGGTCGGTGTGCAGCACGCACAGATCCTGAATGTTGGTGCGGGTGCCGATGACGATCGGCTCATTGTCGCCGCGCAGCGCCGCGCCGAACCACACGCCGACGTCCTGGGCGAGACGGACATCGCCGATCAGATTCGCATCGGGCGCGATCCAGTAGCGGCCCTCTGCGGGGAGCGTGGGCCTCACGCCGTGAAGCGAGTAGATCGGCATCAGAAGTCCCCGCGCTCAGGAAGAAAGGCTCGCCGCGCTCACTCTTCATCGAGATCGATATCGAGAATCGCCATTTGCAGCGTCCAGCTCGAGCCTTTCGGATCGTCCGCCGAGACGACGCCGAGGAACTCCGCCGCATTGTTGAGCTCGACCAAATCCGTCTTCTTGTGCCGGGCGATGATCGTCAGCTTGTCGTTGTCGAACAGCTTCCGAAGGTATTCCTGAAGCACTTCGCGGCCCACCGGCAGCTTCATTTCGAAGGCGAAGGAGCGGTCGCCGTCCTCGTCGTCGACCGTGATCGCGCCGATCTTGCGCTCGCCGACCGAGACGTCCGCCGCCTCCGCCGAGCGCGAATTGGGCGCGACCTGCAACGTCGCCGCGCCGAACGATTTGCGCAGGAACTCACGCAGCTTGACGATCTCGGCTTTGTCCACGACCCGGGCCCTCTGTTGATCTTGGGCCGCAGCCTTTGCCAGATGCGCAGGCCGCCCGCAAGCGGACGAGCTGCGGCAAGCCGCTATGGGCGGCGAGAGCGCTGCCCCTCGGGCTAGAACTCCCCGCCCTTCTCGGCGAGGATCTGGTTCATGTCCCGCGCGGGCTCCGCGCAGCCCGCCTCGCCGACGATCCGGGCCGGCACGCCGGCGACCGTCTTGTTGTGCGGCACCGCCTGCAGCACCACCGAGCCGGCGGCGACGCGGGCGCAATGGCCAACCTCGATGTTGCCGAGGATCTTCGCCCCTGCCCCGATCAGGACGCCATGACGGATCTTGGGATGGCGGTCGCCGGTCTCCTTGCCGGTTCCCCCGAGGGTGACGCCCTGGAGAATCGACACGTTGTCCTCGACCACCGACGTCTCGCCGACCACAACGCCGGTCGCGTGGTCGATGAAGATCCCCTTGCCGATCCGCGCGGCCGGGATTGATGTCGACGCCGAACACGGCCGACGCGAGGCTCTGCAGGCTCAGCGCGAAGTCGCGCCGCCCGCTCCTCAAGAGCCAGTGCGCCAGCCGATAGGCCTGCAGCGCCTGGAAGCCTTTGAAGTAGAGCAAGGGCTCCATCATCCTGAGGCAGGCGGGATCGCGGTCGGCGACCGCCATGATGTCGGCGTGGAAAGCCTCGCCGATCGACGGATCGCGGAGAATCGCCTCGGCGAAGGTCTGGCGGATGAGCGCGGCGGACACGTCGGCGTTGTCGAGCCGCGCCGCGACCCGGTGGGCGACCGCGCTTTCCAGCGTCGGATGATTGAGGATCGTCGTCTTCAGGAACGTCGCCAGTTCGGGCTCGCGCCGCATCGCCTCGTCCGCCTCCTGGCGGATGCGCGCGAAAAGCGGATCATTCCCGGCGAGCCCGACGATGCGGGCCGTCAATCCTTGCGCCATGGCGAACTCCTGGCCGACGGTGCGAGCAAGCACCATAGCACAGCCTCCGTCCGGTGGCGAAATCCGGGCGCACCCGGAGGGACGGCGTCTCGGCGTCCGCGCGTTCAGCTCGTCTTGGCGTAGGGCCGGAAGCGCGGCCACATCCGGGTGAGCACTTCATCGCGCTTGAACCTGGCGTGCCAGACGACCGCGGCGAGGTGCAGGGCGAGAACGACGCCCATCGCCCAGGCGAACACGTAATGGGCCTGGCCGGCGCTTTCCGCGAGCGCCTTGTCCGGGCCGACGAGGTTCGGCAGCGCGAAGAGGCCGAAGAACGAAACGTCGTGGCCCCCGGCGGTCGAGGTCAGATAGCCGCTGACGGGAAGCGCGATCATCAGCGCATAGAGTCCGAGATGGCCCGCGGACGCCGCCGCATGCGTCAGCCGGTCGAGCGGCGCCGCGTAGGGGGGCGTCCCGAGGACGAGCCGCGCAAGAATGCGCACGACGATCAGCGCCAGCACCGTGACGCCGAAGGACTTGTGAACGAACAGCACTTCCGAGCGAAGGTCGCCGCGCGGGAGTTGGGTCGCCCAGACGCCGAGAGCGAGGGCCGCGAAGATGAGGAGCGTCATCAGCCAGTGCAGCGTCCGCACAAACGGGTGATAGACGGCGATGAACTGCGAAGGGGAAATACTCTTCATGACGCGGCGTCCATTGACGAGTGACGCCAGTTAATGATCCGCAATCGCGACAATCTCAAGACCGCAATTCGCCGCAGGTCTTCACAATTCGATGATCGCCACTGCCCGCGTCCAGCCGGCCGAGGCGCGTTCGATCTTCACCGGGAAGCAGGACACCGTGAACCCGACCGACGGCAACGCCTCGAGATTCCCTAGCTTTTCCAGGTGGCAATAGCCGAGCCGGCGTCCAGCCTTGTGGCCTTCCCAGACGATCGACGGGTCGTGCGTCTCGGCGTAGCGCCGCGCGGTATGAACAAACGGGGCGTCCCAGCTCCAGGCGTCGGTTCCGGTCACGCGCACGCCCTGCCGGAGCAGGCGGAGCGTGGCGTCCGCGCCCATGCCGCAGCCCGAAGCAAGATAGTCCGGTTTGCCGTATCTCGAGCCCGCGCTGGTGTTGACGAGCACGATGTCGAGCGGTTGCAGCTCGTGGCCGATCCGCTTGAGCTCCGCTTCGACATCGGCGGCCGTGACCACATAGCCGTCGGGACAGTCACGGAAGTCGAGCTTGACCCCGCGCTGAAAGCACCAGTCGAGCGGGATCTCGTCGATGGTCGAGGCGCGTTCGCCGTCGTTCATCGTCGAATGATAGTGCCATGGCGCGTCGAGATGCGTGCCGTTGTGGGTCGTCAGCTGCACCATTTCGATCGCCCACCCCTCCCCGTCCGGCAGGTCCTCCGCCTTGAGGCCGGGGAAGAAGGGCAGGATCTGAGCGATGGTCTGGCGATGTTCGAGGTAGGTGATCCTCGGGCGCATCATCGGCGGATCGACCTCGACGTCGTTCTGCAGGGGCGTGGAAATGTCAATGATGCGTCGCGTCATGGCCGGCTCCGGGACTAGGACGATTTCAGGAACAGCCCGATCGTCAGCAAAAGGCCGATGGCGACGACCGCGACCTTCAGGAGCTTCTCGTTGACGGTCTTGAGCATATGCGCCCCAGCCCAGCCGCCGATCGAGCCGCCGACGGCGGTGACTGCGGCCTGCAGCCAGTGCACATCCGGGAAAAAGACGAAGATCGCCACCGCCGAGGCGTTCATCACGCCCGCGAGGATGTTCTTGGTCGCGCCGGCGTTGCGTACGGCGAGGCCGGCCATGGTCAGCGACGCCATCATCAGAAGGCCGATGCCGCCGCCGAAGTAGCCGCCGTAGATGGCGATGAAGAACTGGACCGTCGCCGCGCCCCACGGCGGAAGGTGGACTTCGCCCGGCTTCGGCGGCTTACGCAGGAAGCTGCCCCAGGCGAACAGGGCCGTTGCGAACAGCACGAGCCAGGGCACGAGCTTCGCGAACACCGTCGGCGGGGTCGACAGCAGGATGGCCGCGCCGATCGCGCCGCCGATCAGGCTGATGACGACCAGCGCCGTGAAGGAGAGGCCCGACAGGCTCCTGGAGTCGGAGCGCCCGGTCGCGCCCATGACGAGCTGAGAGGGGAAAAGCGCCACGCACGAGGTGATGTTGGCGGCGCGCGCGTCCATGCCGGTCAGCATCAGCGACGGCAGGGTGATGAACGATCCCCCGCCGGCCAGCGCATTCTGCGCCCCGGCCCAGATCGAGGCGACGAAAAGGATGACGAGCGAGAGGGTCATGGCTTGACGACGCGGAACAACGGGTGGCTCACCGAGTTGCAAGGAAGCTGAAGCGCCCTCCCTAGCACGGCCGAGAAACGCTTGGCGATCTCTTGCGGCTTCCTGTACTGATGGGCGCGGGGAGACGTGCAAAACACGGGGGCGTTTGTGTCGGAGCGCTTCATGGTCCGTACCCCCCTCGCGGTCATCGTCCTGTGCGGCGCACTCTCGGCGGCCCACGCGCAGCAGGTCAACGCCGGCGCGCCCCAGAATGCGAGCGGGCCTCAGAACGCCGGCGCATCTCAGAATGCGAGCCCACCTCAGAACGCGGGCGCTCCTCAGAACGCCGGGGCTCCTCAGAACGCCGGGGCGCCTCAAAACTCTGGCGCGCCTCAGAATGCGAACCCGCCTCAGAACGCCGGGGCGCCTCAGAACTCTGGCGCGCCTCAGAACGCGGGCGCGCCTCAGTACCCGGGCGCGCCTCCGAACGTCAGCGCGCCTCAAAACGCGAGTACGCCGCAGACCAACGTCAGGCCGCCCCAGAACGCGAGCGCGCCTAAGAGTGTTTTCAAGAAGCCAAGCGCGCCTCAGCGCGCCGGCGCGCCCCAGAATGCCGGGGCGGCTCAGAGCGCCCTCGGTTCGCCCGAGTTCGACCCCCGGCGGCCTGCGCGGAGTCTATGGCGCCCCCGAGTCGACCCCCGGCCATCTCAGCGGAGTCTATGGCGCCGGGCAGCAGTCCCTCACGACGTCCCTCCCCACGACGATCACCGGTCCGAGCGCCTCCAATTCCGGCAGCGTTCCGAACGTCACCGTGCCGGGCACAGCGATGGAGGGCCAGTCGCTCCCGCAAGGCGTACAGGCGACCCCGATGTCCGATCGTCCGGGCTACGGCCGCGCGATGGTTAACGGCCGGCCCGCCATTATCGAGATGAACGACAATCGCATCGTCCAGTTCAACGACTAGGCGCTCAGGCCGCGCCCGCCCGCGTGGCGTCAAGCGAAGTCCAGCGCCGCGGCCTTGTGCTCGGCGATCAGCGCGCCGAGGTCGACCCCGACCGGCATGCCGTCGACGACGCGCCATTCGCCCGCGACCATCACCCGGTCCGCCCGATGGGCGCCGCAGAGAATGAGCGCCGCCAGCGGATCGTGAGCGCCCGAAAAGCGCGGCTCGTCGAGCGTGTAGAGCGCGAGGTCGGCCTGATAACCCTCCGCGATCCGGCCGACGTCGGAACGGCCGAGGCAGCGCGCCGAGCCCTCTGTCGCCCAGCGCAGCACGTCCAGATGCGTCACCGCGTCGGCGCCGTAGCGAAGGCGGCCGATCATCAACGCATGGCGCGCGGCCTCCATCATGTTCGAGGCGTCGTTCGAGGCCGAGCCGTCGACGCCAAGGCCGAGCGGCGCCCCGGCCGCCTCGAGCTCGCAGGTCCGGCAGATGCCGGAGGCCAGCACCATGTTCGAGGCGGCGCAATGGCAGACGCCGACGCCCGCCCGGCCGAGCCGCGCGATCTCGCCGGCGTTGAAATGGATGCCGTGGGCGAGCCAGACCCGGCTCGACATCCAGCCGGTTTCCTCGAGGAGATCGACCGGCCTCAGGCCGTACATGTCGAGGCAGAACCGCTCCTCGTCGTCGGTCTCGCAGAGATGGGTGTGAAGCTGGCAGTCGTAGCGCTCGGCGAGCCGCGCGCTGTCGATCATCAGACGCTTGTTGATCGAGAACGGCGAACAGGGCGCAAGCGCGATGCGGATCATCGCCCCCGGCTTCGGATCGTGGAACAGCTTCAGGACCCGCTCGCTGTCGGCCAGAATCGTATCCTCGTCCTGCACGACGCTGTCGGGCGGGAGGCCGCCATCCTTTTGCGACAGGTTCATCGAGCCGCGCGAAACCGTCATCCGCACGCCGAGGCGGATCGCCTCCTCGACCGCGATGTCGACCGCGTCCTCGAGCCCGGCGGGATAGAGGTAATGATGGTCCGCAGCCGTGGTGCAGCCCGAAAGCAGGAGTTCGGTCAGCGCCATCCGCACCGCGAGACGCAGGTGTCTCGGCTTCAGCCGCGACCAGATCGGATAGAGGGCGGTCAGCCAGGGAAAAAGCTTCTTGTTGATCGCGTCGGGATGAGCGCGGGTCAGGGTCTGATAGAAATGATGGTGCGCGTTGACGAGGCCCGGAAGCAAAACGTGGCGGGACGCCTCAAACGTCGCGTCGAGGCGCTCCGGCGTTCGGCCCGTGCCGACAAGCTCGGCTATCCGCGCGCCCTCGACGACAACTCCGCGCTCCGCGCCCTCGGCAAAAATCGCCAAGGGATCCTTGATCCAGGTTCGCATGCCGCCGCCCACAATCGGGAAGGGCCCCAATAGGAAAGCGCCCGAGGCGCGTGTCAACCGATCCGGGCCGCTTGTGAAGCTCGCGAGCTCAATATTTTCGCCCGCGACCATAGACAACTGTTCACATGTCGCTTACATGTTTACAACTGACGTAGCGTAAGCCTGCGGCTTTCGTTGAGGTCACGGTCGCGGTGTCGAACAGTTCGCCCGAAGAAACGGGCGCAACCGAGGTTGCACACACGACGTTGCGTCCAAGGACGAAACGCCCGGTCTGGGAAGCATGGCGCATTCGTTCTCGCTTGGGGGTTTGGTACGGGCTCGCGAACGAGCGGCAGGCGGGGTGGGGTGTGGGAATTCAGCGACGCGACATCGCGACCGCAGCGTTTCAGTGCGCTCTCGCGCAGACCAGCGCTTATCGGCGCCGCCAATTTCGCGCCGCGCGCGGGCGTTCCTCATCGACCACACGCGAAGCTTTGGCGGCTAGGGGCGTGGAGCGGAGGGGCTAAGAAAAAGTCTGTCATGGGCAGGAATGCGACAATCGGGATTGCGATCGTCCTCGCAGCGGCGGCGGCGGCAGGCCCCTCCCAAGCGCAATTGGAGCAGAGCCAGGCGGAAGGGCTCGTTCAGTCCACCTACAACGACGTCGACGCCATCCTGATGACGGTTCTTTCGGGTGGCCAAGTCGGCGGGTCGACGTCCTACCTCTATGGCTCGATCGCAAACGACTGGCAGTGGCTGGGAACGATGACGGGAGAGACCGGCGGCGCGCCATTTCAACTGAATTATCAAGGCATAGACCAACTGCTGGCGCCCTGCGCCGTGAAGCTGACGCTGGCGGCGGAGCCGCCCACACGGAGCGTCTCATTGTAAGTCAGCGAGAAACTGGTCGGCGTCGGGTAGGCGAAGACGGCGTTCCCGACGCCCGTGGCGGGATCGTCCCGCAGCGTCCCGAACGTGTACCAGACGATCAATCCGTTTATTCGGGACCGGATTTCGCCATGCTCGGATCCGCCGACCATCCGGAGGTTGACATGGGACCCGTCATTCTGAACGGGGATGCGACGGCGAACGCGTTCGGCCTGGGCTTCAAGGACATCGATGACGTCCTGATCGACAATGCGTCATACGACCGGGCGCCTTGGTTGGTGTCCTTCGGTAATTACGGCAGTCTAATGATAAATATTTCACAGTCGGTTCCGGTTCCGGAGCCGTCCACGTGGACAATGCTCCTCGCTGGTTTTGCGGGGTTGGGCTACGCAATGGCCTTCCGCAGAGTTCCGGCGGGCCGGATCAACGCGGTAGCGCGGCCATCGCGGCAATCCATAGACCTTTTGGCTTTCCCTGTTACCCTCCCTTGGGTTCGCTCTTATAGCGTTAGCTGTTGGTATGTGGTAAGGAGCGGAGCATCTGTCCGAAAGCGAAGGGGATTGGCGATGGATACGGGCGAGTTTGCCGGTTGGCTTTCGGGGATGGGACGGTTGAGCGGCGCGCAGATTGCGCTGGCGCTCGCCGAACTTTGGGAATTTGCGCGGCGACCCGGTGAAACCGGCGCCCCTCCGTCTTCCGAGGTTCGGCCCGATCCGGCGTCGTCGACTGGAAAGGGCGAACGAAAGGCTTCGAGGGCCGAGCGGGACGAGTTGGCGGCGATTGGCGAGCAGAAGGTCGATCGCCTCGGCTGCGCGCATTGCGGCGCCGAAGAGATGATCGGCTGGGGTCGATCGCATGGGTTGCCGAGGTATCGCTGCAAGTCGTGCGGGCGCACCTTCAACGCCGCGACCGGGACGGCGATGGCCCGGTTGCGCAAGAAGGACCGCTGGCTTGACCAGGCGCAGGCGATGATCGAGGGCGTCAGCCTCGCGAAGGCGGCTGAGCGCTGCGGCGTCCACCCGACCACGGCCTATCGGTGGCGGCATCGGTTCCTGAGCGCCCCGGCGCTGGACAAGCCGCAGATTTTGCAGGGGATTGTGGAAGCGGACGAAACCTTCATCCTCGAATCGTTCAAAGGCCGGCGCTCGGGTCTGGCGCGCAAAGCCCGCAAGCGCGGCGGCAAGGCGAGACATCCCGGCGCCTTTTCCGACAACATCCCCGTTCTCGTGGCCCGCGACCGTTCCGGCGCCACGACCGACGCCGTCCTGCCCGAGGACACGGCCCTGTGCATAACCCAGGCGCTCTCGAGCGCCATGTCGCCAGCCAACCTGCTGGTCTGCGACGGTGGACGCCCTTTGCGGGCTTTCGCGCGACGCGCCAAAATTCCCGTCCGCGTGGTCCCTGCCCCGGGAAAGCCGCTGCCCGGCGCGCCCGATATCCACATCAACAACGTCAATGCCTACCACTCGCGTCTCAAGGAGTGGCTGCGCCGCTTCCACGGCGTCGCCACGAGAAACCTGCCCAACTATCTGGGCTGGCGCCGAGCGCTCGAAGCCTCTGCCGAACCCATCAATCCACAAAGCTGGATGCTATCGGCACTCGGCCACGGCGTGTACCAACAACTAACGCTATAAGAGCGCTTGGGTTAATTCGGTCAAATCGAATAGTGACGCAGTCGGTCAGGGGGCAAGCGATGGCCGATGACATCGTCGACATTGCATTCACCGATGTCGAACTCTCCAACGGCGCGGGCGATTTCGCCACGATCACCGGCGCCTTGCAGATTGACTATACAACACTGACCATAAGCGGGGCGCTGACCGCCACAGTCACCGACGCCCTGACCGGCCCTATCATCGCGGAGTTTACCGACTTCGGATCGCTGGGGTCGATCTCCGCGAACTATTATGGCGGTGCGATTGCGGGTTCTAACGCGTTAATTTTCTCCTACACAGGACAACAGCCGGACAGTCTGCTGCAAGCCACCGTTTCGCTGGATTACGGAAGCAATAATTTCGTCGAGTTCGTCAGCAACGACTTGACGTCGACTGTCGTCTGTTTCGCCTCGGGAACTCTGATCCGAACGCCTCACGGCGACGTCCCTGTTGAAGCTCTTCAGGTCGGCGACCACGTTCTGACGACATCGGAGGCGCGTCGCCCGATCAAGTGGCTCGGCCACCGCAGGTTTCCTCGGGCCTTCGGAGGCGCCTCGTCGCGCAAGCACGAGGTCGTGCGCATCGCCGCGCACGCCTTCGGACCGGACCGCCCCTCGCAGGACCTCGTCGTATCGCCCGGCCACTCGATCTGCGTCGACCTAATCGGCGAAGTGCTGATCCCGGCGATGACTCTCGTTAATGGCGCGACAGTCGTCCGAGCGTTGCTCGACGAGGTGACCTTGTGGCATGTGGAACTCGATAGCCACGACGTCCTCATCGCCAACAACCTTCCCGCCGAGAGTTACCTTGCGATGGGCAATCGCGGCTTCTTCGAAGAGGCTGGCGCGACGCTCGAATCCTTTGAGGAAGGCGCGACGAAAACGTACGCCGATTTCTGCCGTCCCGTCGCGGTCGACGGGCCGATTGCGGCCTTCGTTCGCACTCGTCTGACGGACCGCGCGCGTTCGCTCGGGTGGACCCGCTCGTACGACGGCGACCTCCATCTCGTCGTGGACGGTCAGGTCCGGCGACCGCTCGTCGAGCGCGACGCGGCGGTGTTCCTTTTTCCCGCGGAGGCCCGAGACGTCAGGCTCGTCTCGAACACGTTCTCGCCAAAAGACTTCGGGTACGGCGACCCGCGCGTCCTCGGAGTGATGCTGTTCGGTTTCGTCTTTTCGGGCGGCAGCGGCGAACCACGCCGCGTCGCGATCGACGACGAGCGCCTTCGCAAGGGCGTTTATGACGTCGAGGGTCACGCGGCGCGGTTCCGCTGGACGAATGGCGAGCTGGTTCTCGATCCGCAATTCTGGGAGGGTCTCTCCGGCGGCGTATCCCTGTTGGCGGCCTGCCACCGCGAAACCGTCTACCGGTGGATCGCTCCGGCGGCCGTTGAAGAAGAGCGCCGCGAAGTTCGGCCGCGGCTCCACGCTGTCCGGTGACAACCGGCGTAGGGAAGCAGAGTTTCGGCGGAGCCGTTCTTCCCTGTCACGACTGCGACGGGGGCGAAGATGGTCGTCGCGTCCTCGGTTGCTCAGGCGCCGCTCATCATCGGATTGGTCGGGCCGAGAGCGGTCAGCACCTTGACCTCCGCGCCGCGGAAGACGCCCATCTTCGCCAGTCCGGTCCGTCCCGGAGCCGGCGTCGAGGTTGAGGCGGAAGCCGCGAATCTGATCCGCGTGCGAAGGGTTGGGCCGGGCGTCGTTCGGCGTGTGCCCGTGCACGACGAAATAGTCGCTGAAGCCGCCGGGACCCGGAGACGCCTCCAGGAAAGGCCAGCGCACCCAGGCCCAGTGCATGTCCTCGTCGATCTCCGCGAGCGGCGTGTTCCACGGCAGGGCGAGAAAACCGTTCGAGGTCCACGGCGGGGTTGACGCCGGCATGGACGAACAGCGTCTGGCCCGACCGCCAATTCGTGCGCAGACTTTCGAGCCAGATGCGAATCCGGTCCGGCAGCGCGACGCGGATGACGGTCAGCAGCTCTTCGGGGCCGGCCGGCTCGACCTCGAAGCGGGCGAACTGCCTGACCACGGCGCCGCCGCCGTTGCGCAGCCAGCCCTCCAGCGCCTCGATCGCGTCGTCCCACGGCGTACGAGGATCGAGCGCGAGCCGCATCATCGTCTCGTGGTTGCCCATGAGCCCGATCCACGCGTCCGCGCCGATCAGGGCGCCGGCGCCGACCGCGAGGTCGACTGTCCCGAGGCTGTCGGGACCGCGGTCGACGAGGTCGCCGAGAAAGAGGAGGACGCGCTTTTCCCGCCGCCGCGGCTCGAGCGCCGCTTCGTCGAGCAGGGCGTGGAGCAGGTCGGGCCGGCCGTGAATGTCGCCGATGGCGAAGACTTCCGTGTCCGGCGCGACGGCGCGCGGCAAGACAAACGTCTGTCGATCGACGACGGCCGCCATGGACTCCCTTCTCCGCACCCGCGCGCGAGCATTGCACGCTCTACGCGCGGCGCGCTAGATTGTTTCCATGTTCCTGACCTTCTTCGCCAACCTTCGGCAGGCGCACGTCCCCGTCACGCCGCGCGAGTATCTCGACCTGATGCGCGCGCTCGAAGGCGATCTCGCGGAGCAGGTCGGTCGACGAGTTCTACCGGCTGTCGCGCGCCGCTCCTCGTCAAGGACGAGCGCAATCTCGACAAGTTCGACGTGGTCTTCGCCTCGACCTTCAAGGGCGTCCTGTCGGTCGCCGCGGCGGTCGAGGCCAAGGAGCTGCCGGAGGAATGGCTGCGGCGCATGGCCGAGCGCTTTCTCAGTCCGGAGGAGCGGGCCGAGATCGAGAAGCTCGGCTTCGACAAGCTGATGGAGACGCTGCGCCAGCGGCTGGCCGAGCAGAAGGGCCGCCATCAGGGCGGCTCGAAATGGATCGGCACGGGCGGGACGTCGCCGTTCGGCGCCTACGGCGACCATCCCGAAGGCGTGCGGATCGGCCAGGACAAGGGCCGGCGCGGCAGCGCGATCAAGGTGTGGGACAAGCGGGAGTTCAAGGACTTCGACGGCGACGCGGAGCTCGGGCCGCGCAACATCAAGCTCGCGCTGCGCACGGCTCAGGCGTTTCGCCCGCGAGGGCGCGGCCGACGAGCTCGACCTCGACGGCACGATCCGCTCGACCGCCGACAAGGGCTACATCGACGTCAAGCTGCGGCCGGAGCGGCGCAACGCCGTCAAGGTGCTGCTGTTCCTCGACGTCGGCGGCTCGATGGACTGGCACGTCGAGGCGGCCGAGCAGCTGTTCTCCGCCGCCCAGAGCCAGTTCAAGCGGCTCGAGCATTTCTACTTCCACAATTGCCTGTACGAGAGCGTGTGGAAGAACAACCGCCGCCGCTACGAGGAGCGGATCGCCGACCCGCGACCTCCTCAATTCCTACGGTCGCGACTACCGCGTCGTCTTCGTCGGCGACGCCTCGATGAGCCCTTACGAGATCGTCTCGCCCGGCGGCTCGGTCGAGCATCTCAATCCCGAACCCGGCAGGGTGTGGCTCGAGCGGGCGATCGCGACCTGGCCGCGCACGGTCTGGATCAATCCGACCCCCGAGCCGCACTGGGCGTATTCGCAGTCGACCCAGATCATCGCCGACATCTTCCAGCGGCGGATGTTCCCGCTGACGCCGGACGGGGTCGAGGCGGCGATGAAGGCGCTCGCCGCCTGACGATAGCCTCGGCCGCCGGGCCTGTCGCCCGGGCCCTCAGCGGCATCACTTCGCCAAGCGAAGCGCGCGGCGCCCCCGAAATGTCGCGCGCCGGCGCTCGTCACCGCACCACGAGCACCGAGCACTGCGCGTGGCGCACGATCGTCTTGGCGTTCGAGCCGAGCAGGTAGTCGCTCATCACCGGGCGATGCGAGCCGACGACGATCAGGTCGGCGTCCCAGTCCGACGCTTCCTGGAGAAGCTCGTGATAGATGCCGCCGGCGCGCGCGGCGCTGCTCTTGCGGTCGGCCGGCAGGTCGATCTTGGCGACGATCTCGTCGAGCGCCTCCGTCGCCCGCTTCGTCTGCTCCGCGTCGAAGTCGGCCGGCACGTATTCCATGAACGTCGCCGGCACCACCGGCTGGACGTTGACCAGCCGCAAGGACGCCGCCCCACGCCTTGGCCAGCTCCAGCGCCTCGGCGCAGCCCCTTGGGCGTCGCCGGCGCTTCGGCGAGATCGACCGCGAGAATGATGCGCTTGTACATGAACAGCCTCCATTCGGATCCGCGCGCTCGGGACCGAATTCTGACGCGCAAGGTGAAGCGCGCGCGGGCCGTCTGGCAAGCCGCCTGCGGCAATATGCTACGGCCCGAGCGCCCGGCGCGGCGCCGCAATGCGGTCGCGGGCGACGCGCGGACGATAGTCATTGTTCCTTAGCCGCGGTGTCGCTATAAGGCCGCCAAAATCCACTGGAGACAGGGATCACGCATGAACGATTTCGGCTCTGAAAGCTACAAGCCGTCGGACGCAGAACCGTTCATGAACGAGCGACAGCGCGAGTATTTCCGGCGCAAGCTGATTGCGTGGCGCGAATCGATCCTCGCCGAGAGCCGCGACACGCTGAACGCCCTCCAGCACGAGAGCGAGAATCACCCCGACATCGCCGACCGGGCCTCGTCGGAGACCGACCGGGCCATCGAGCTGCGCGCCCGCGACCGCCAGCGCAAGCTGATCTCCAAGATCGAAGTCCGCGCTCGCCCGGATCGAGGACGGCTCCTACGGCTATTGCGTCGAGACGGGCGAGCCGATCTCGCTGCGCCGGCTCGACGCGCGCCCGATCGCCACCCTGTCGGTCGAGGCGCAGGAGCGCCACGAGCGGCGCGAGAAGATCTACCGCGACGATTGACCGGCTGGCCGCGGCCCGTCCCGGAGCAGCGGGCTCAGTTCAGCTTTTCGCGCCCGAGCAGCTTCGCCATTTCCGCTTCGAGCGAATCGAGTCCGGCGAACGGATCGTCCGGCTTCGCGGGGCGTTTCTCCGCGGCGTTCGGCGGCGAGCGGGCGGCGGCGAGACGGGACAGGGCGCCGGACGGCGCGATCGGCCCGATAGGCGAAGGCGTGACGGGGGCGACCGGCGACGGATGAGTCGCGCGGCCGGCGAGAACGCGCCTCGGCCATCGACCTTAGGCGCGCCCTTCGGCTCCGCGTGGGAACCGGTCCCGGCTCGTTGCGCGGATACGCCTCTGACGGCGCCGCGGCGCGACGGCGCCGATGCGAAGGCACGGCCTGCGCGAACAGCCCGCGCCCATCGGCCTTCGTCGCCATCTTCGGCTCCACATGGAGCGCCGCTCCCGGCGCTTCGTGTCGGGCGGCTGCGGATGCGGGTCGGGCGCAGCCGCGGGACGACGGGCGGATGCGCACGGTCGCCTCGCGCAGGCCGGGCTTCGGCGCCGGAGGGCCGGCCTCCGCCGGTTCGGAGCGGCGGCGCCCGTTTTGACCGCGTGGGCGACGAACGGCTCGCGGCTCCGCCTTTTCGGCCTTTCGTCGTCTCGGACATTTCCGCCTTGTCGGCATGCCGGCTGGGCGCGGCGCGGCCTCGACCGGATGCGAGCAGGCGCGGAGTGCGGCGGGTCGAACGGATGGACGGGCTGCGGCGCGATCGCCGCGGCGGGCGCGGCGACTGGCGCGGCCGGTTGCGCCGGCTTTTCGGGCAGGCGCGCGACGTTCGTCCGGCTGAGCGGCGCGATCGGAGGCGGCATCGTGCGGCGGGCCGGCGCCGGAGCAGGCGCCGGCGCGGGCGCGGGCCGGCTGGCGGCCACAGCGGCCAGCGCGGGTTCGGCGGGCCTTGGCCGCTGGCGAAGGCGCCTGAGCGACGGCCGCCGCAGGCGCATGCGGCGCGACCGGCGCTGGCTGAGGCCGGATCGGCCGGCTTCACGACGGCGCGAATCGGAACGGGCGACGATTCGGCCGCGACCGGCGGCGGCGCCGCCGGCGCATGCGGCTCTGCGGTCGCCGGAGGCGGCGGCGCAGCGGCGGGAGCGGGCGCGACCGCCGCGACGTCGGTGCGCCGCCGCGTGGGCGCCGCCGGCCGGAAGCGGCCAGTCCATTTTCGCGCGGCGCGGCAAGGGCGCGATTGATCTGCGATTCGAGCAGAACGTCGTTCGGGCCGCCGATCATGACCAGATGCTCGACGTTGTCGCGGCGGACAAGCACGAGCTGCCGCTGTCCATCGAGGCTGAACGCGTCGACCAGCCCGAGCCGCGGCTGGCGCGTCCGTCCGCCGGGAACCCGCAGCCGGTGGGCGAACACCAGCCGGTAGACGATCGCCAGCGCCACCAGGGCGGCGATCCCGCAAGCCGCCAGAAATCCGATCTGAACGACCCGGTTGTCGCCGAACGGAAGGTCACTCAACCACTGCATGCTGAATCCCGCGCCTCGCGCCGCCGACCGCGCAAGCCACATCCCGCGCTCCGGCGCGCCCGCGGTCTCCCGCCGACCCTCGCGCCAGAACGCGTTCTCTATCACTCCATGGACACCGCGGGCGCTTGAGGCCCGAGGGTTCGGCGCAACGCCCACCTCGGCTCCGGATGAACCGGATCGCAAACCATAACAAAACATGCGGCCGATGAAAACTGTGGCTTTCGCCGCGTTTCCGCGCCGGGTCGTCTCGCGGCCCCGCCAAGACATCGCTCGGGGCGCGTGGTAGCACAAGCCTGTGGAGATCGAACTCGGCGCGCGCGTCCCGCGATACATTGGGGTCCATCCTGGCCATGAATTCGACGCCGCCCCCGCCCGTGGTGGACCGGATCGAGCGAACGGCCAATCCGATCGTGCTGGCCGTTCTCGTGCGCTGGCGCTCGGCGGGCGTCGCCGCCGCGGTCTGGTTCGCGCCGAACGGCCTCGGGCCGACCATCGTCGACCTGGGCGATCGTCGCGCTCGCCTTCTTCGGCGCGCTGGGGCTGCTGCTGTTCGCGCTTCGGCCTGTTGCGGTTCCCGCCCGCGCGCGCGCCGTTCCGACACCGCCAAGGCGATCGCCGATTCGAGCCCCGACGGGCTCGTGGTCACCGACCGCGCAGTCGCGAATCCTCTACGCCAACGCCGCCTACCGCGCGCTCTCGGGCGGCGGCGACCTGAAGCCGGTCGAGCGGCTGTTCGCCGGCTCGCCCGACGTGTCCGAATCGGTCTACCGCCTGTCGCAGGCGGCAAAGTCCGGCAAGGCGGCCAGCGAGGACCTGCGCCTCGCGCCGCCGCCTCGCCGGCGACGGCGCGGTGGCGTGGTACCGCATCCGCGTCCGGCCGCTCGAGGGCGTCGCGCGGCGACGGGCGCCGCGGTCTGGACCGTCTCGGACGAGACGCGCGAGCACGACCGGCACGAGACCTTCTTCCAGGATCTCCAGCACGCGATCGACTATCTCGACCACGCGCCGGCCGGGTTCTTCTCGGCCGAGCCGGACGGGGCGATCGTCCACATGAACGCGACGCTGGCGGAATGGCTCGACTACGACCTCGCCCAGTTCGGGCTCGGCCAGCTCAAGGTCGGCGACATCATCGCCGGCGACGGCGGCGCGATGCTCACCACCATGTCCGGCCGGCCGGGCGAGGTGAAGACCCAGCCGTTCGACGTCGACCTCAAGCCGCGCCAGGGCCGGGTGCTGCCGGCGCGCATCCTGCACAAGGTCGCCTTCTCCAGCGACGGCGCGCCGGGCCCGTCGCGCTCGCTGGTGATCAGCCGCGCGCCCGGCGAGGTCAAGGGCGAGGAGGACCTGCGCGCCGCGGAGGTGCGGCTTCGCGCGCATCTTCAACTCGACCCCGGTCGCCATCGCCGAGGTCGAGGCCGGCGGCGCGCTGCTGCGCCCCAACGCCGCCTTCGCCCGTCTCGCGCCCGCCGCGCTGAAGGCCGCCGGCGGCGACGGCAAGCCGTCGATCTTCAGCCTGGTCGCCGAGCGCGACCACGGCGCGCTCGCGCGCCGCCCTCGCGGCGGCCGCCGAGGGCGAGGGCCGGATCGAGCCGCTCGACGTGACGCTCGAAGGCGCGGAGCCCGCGCGATCGGCGCGCCTGTTCGTCTCGGCCGCCGACCCGGCGAGCGACGAAGGGGCGAGCGCGATCGTCTTCGCGCTCGACACGACCGAGCAGCGCGCGCTGCAGGAGAACCTCGCCCAGAGCCAGAAGATGCAGGCGATCGGCCAGCTCGCCGGCGGCGTCGCGCACGACTTCAACAACGTGCTGACCGCGATCATCGGCTATTCCGACCTCCTGCTCGCCAACCACCGGCCGACCGATCCGTCCTTCCAGGACATCATGCAGATCAAGCAGAACGCCAACCGGGCGGCGGGCCTGGTGCGGCAACTGCTCGCCTTCTCGCGCCGGCAGACGCTGAGGCCGCAGACGCTGCAGCTCAACGACGTCCTGTCGGAATTGCAGATGCTGCTGCGCCGGCTGGTCGGCGAGCCGATCGCGCTCGACGTCGTCCACAGCCGCGACCTGTGGCTGATCAAGGCCGACCTCAACCAGTTCGAGCAGGTGATCGTCAATCTCGTGGTCAACGCCCGCGACGCGATGCCGGACGGCGGCAAGATCACGCTGCGCACCCGCAACGTGCCCGCGGCCGAATGCGCGAACTTCAAGGACGCGAGCGTCGCTCCGGCCGATTACGTGCTCATCGAGGTCGAGGACAACGGCCACGGCATTCCGGCCGAGGTCAGGGACAAGATCTTCGAGCCGTTCTTCACCACCAAGGAGGTCGGCAAGGGCACCGGCCTCGGCCTGTCGATGGTCTACGGCATCGTCAAGCAGACCGGCGGCTATGTGTTCTGCGAGAGCGAGCCGGGCAAGGGCGCGATCTTCCGCATCCTGCTTGCCGCGCCTGATCGAGGCCGAGGCCGAGGCGCCGGCGAAGCCGGAGGCCGCGAAGCCCGCCGGCCGACCTCACCGGCCGCGGCGCGATCCTGCTGGTCGAGGACGAGGAGGCGGTGCGCGCCTTCGCCGCGCGGGCGCTGGCCTCGCGCGGCTATACGGTGCTCGAAGCCGAGACGGGCGTCGAAGCGCTGGCGGTGGTCGAGGAGGCCGGCGGCCGGATCGACCTGATCGTCTCCGACGTCATCATGCCCGAGATGGACGGGCCGACCATGCTGACGGAACTGCGCCGGCGCGGGGTCGAGGCCAAGGTCGTGTTCGTCTCCGGCTACGCCGACGACGCCTTCGCCCGCAACCTGCCGGGCAAGCAGGAGTTCGTCTTCCTGCCCAAGCCCTTCACCCTGAAGCAGCTGATCGAGACGGTGAAGGCGACGATGGGTTAGAGCTGTTTGCTTTTCGGTATAATCGCCGAGCGCCCCCTCCACCGTCCTTCGGACGGTCCCCCTCCCCCGTGGGACGGGGGAGGAGAGGGGCGGCGCGTTATCCTCCCCCGCCGCGCGGGGGAGGGGGACCATGCGAAGCATGGTGGAGGGGGCGCGCCGATGATCACAAGCAATAGCATCCCGCTCTACGCGCCGGCCGCGGCCAGCGCGCGGACCGACGCGGCCGTCTCCATCCAGCGGTTTGCGGCGAGGCCGAGCGGATCGGGCGCGACCTCGCCGGGCTCGGGACGGGGCGTAAACCCGAGCCCGAATCGAGAGATGTCAAGGGGTTGCGGCGGAATCTTCGGGCGCGTGTCGGTCGGAGCGCGGGCGAGGTCGGGCGCCGCGGCCTCGGCCGGCCGCGCCGGCCGTTTGGCCTCGGCCTCCCCCGTCAGGGCCAAGCCGGCGAGGCTCCGGGATTCAACATTTTCAGGGGGTTGCGCTACGATTGGGGACCGGCCGCGGTCGTCGGGAAGCGCGGGCGGCGCGGCGGCCTCGGCGGCGCGGTCGAGGGCGGGCGTCCGCGTCAGCGGCCGGGCGGCCAGCACGGCTGCGTAGCGGTCGAGCGCGCGCACGATCCTGACCACGCGATCGACCGCCTTGAGGTTCATCTCCGCCATCGCGCCGTAGGCGACGAGCAAGGCCTCGTTCAGCCGGCTCATCTGGATCGCCGCGAAGTCTTCCGGGGATTCCGGCATCGAGCGGGCGAGGACATCGCGCAGCGTCGCGCGCGCGGCGCTCTCCGACAGCCCCATGCGCGCGGCGATTTCGGGGATCGCCACGCCGCGATTGGCGTAGTCGACGACGACCCGCCCGCGCTCGAGCGCCTTCAGGCGCAGGGCGAGCGCGGCGGCGGAGGACTCTTCGGGGGCGGCGGGGTTTTCTGTCAACGCGGTCATCGGGCGGCTCCTTGTTTCTGAAATGACAAATTTACGGAGCTTCGCCGCGCTTGGCAAGCTTTTGTTTCGGAAAAACGAAAGTGACATCGCGAATCCTACCGCGGCCCCGGCGCTGACGCGTTTTAGGAATCGGTTCGGGGAAAGCGCCACGCGGACAAATGGCGAGAGCGAGCGGGCGTTGCGGACATCAGCTCTTCGCCGGAACGGGCAGTCGCCGCGCGGAGCCATCCAACGGGCAAAGTCGACGTAGAGCGGGCGTTGGAGATACTGACCGCGAACAGGACGAGTGGGTCCGAAAGCGTGCGTTCATCGAAGGCGCGGTTTCCGCCCGAATCATGCATACGTCGGAGGTTCGGCGGATTGGCTCCAACGGCGGAGACCTCGCGTTGGCCCAACGACCGGGTGGGATAGCGGACTATTAGCGCGGCCAGTCGGAAACCCAACGT
Organism: uncultured Alphaproteobacteria bacterium; assembly: GCA_963783275.1. Taxonomy (GTDB): domain Bacteria; phylum Pseudomonadota; class Alphaproteobacteria; order Rhizobiales; family Beijerinckiaceae; genus Roseiarcus. Next base: position 79,712 of record CAWANA010000005.1, read on the forward strand.
AAGTCGCCTGAGTGTTCTGCTGGCCTACGCAACGGTAATTCGTCCCGTGTCGATTAAGATCCTTTCCATGGCGGACTGAGAAAGAGGACAGGCTACCAAATTTTTAAACTGAGGGGATGTGAGACCGCATTGCTTGGCCATCGCGCTCACTAAGTTGTCAGTCAATGTCTTGTAGCCACTGCCACGGCTGGTCTTGGTCCAGACGGATGTCTTTTGGCCGCTCTGCGTATAATAGATAAAGAAATTGTGATCGCCACTGGCCGACCTGAACCCTTTTTTCTCAAGAGCCGTCTCAACATCACGTCGCTCCAATGGCATCGCCACCTCCAAATAAGCCAACAAAGCGCTGACGCAGCGTCAAGGCGTCGGCAGTAAGGATTGCAAATTCATCAAGTACGTATTCATTCCACAGGAACGCGAGCGCTTCCAGAACAGACGCCTCCAATTCGTCTCGCGTGATTGCCGTCACCATCAAATTAAAGTCGCCAGTCGCGATGTAAAATCCATCTTCCGGCTCGAATACGACCTCTACAGTGTATGGCTGTGTCGCTTTGCGAACTTTGCCACCAAGAATGGCTTGTTCGATTATCATTGGGCTCGTATCAACCTCTAGTATCTCTGTGACGTTGTTGAGAGCTTTAAGCGTGTCGTCGTCGTTCAAGACAGCTTCACCGCGAACTTGAATCCACTCGCGCCTATTCTCAACTAACGCCGTCTCGAAATCCTCGCCATAGACGCAATCCAAATGCCGCCCTGTAAATAGCGCGAGGGTTAGCTTACGCGCTTGGAAATCGAGAGCATCGAGGCGTCCAGTCACCACGCGTGGCTGAACGCTCGGTGCTACGGGTTCGGCGAGCATCGGCATAAGGTGTTCGATCGCCGTGTTGCCGTCCAGGAGTTTGGACCTTCGAGCATCCTCAATGCTGACGATTAGCCCCGTGCGCTTTGGAGGCTGCATATCTTTGAGAGCTGTAACGTATTGCCGCCGTATTGATGCAATCGGAATAATGCGCTTGAGGGATTGTTGATCATTGTTTCGAACGGCCTCAAGGCTCGCCAGGTATTGCGCCGTGACGGTTGCAATATCCTCCGGTTCAAACAGGATACGGGCCGTGTTCCCGATGACGTAGGGAATGTCGTAACCGCCATCTTGTGGCACTTTGACAATCACGGCGTACTTACGGTCAAGTTCAGGCCCGACGCGCAGGCGTTCTTTGAAATCGCGCCCTTCATGGGCAAATGCGAGGAGATGGATGGCGCGTTGGAGAGCCTGCACGGCCTGCACAAGGGCCGAGGCCGGCACAGTGTGGCCGCGCGCCGCTTCGCCCTCAAAATGAAGGTGGAACAGTGGGGGGGCAGCGTCAGTGATCATGGTTTCACATATAGGGGAGACCGCGGTTAGCGTCTCCTGAGGGCTTTCACTTTCGTGGGCATCTGTCTCTCGTTGGCCTCGCTTGGCCCATATGCATTAGCAACTCGTTAAAACCTCGGCGCCATGTGCTCGGTCCACGATAAACCGCGCAAACTGGTTGCGCAAACACTGTCTGTTACGCAACGATGTTCACCGCGCGGTCCTGGTCGTCCTGCTTGTGGCTCACAGGGTCTAGACGATGCATTCGGACCGCCACCCGGAACGGCAAATGATTGCGCACTCTCACCGTAACCGAGCCAGCGTGAACGGCAGCAAAAGCCGCGATGGGTCACGTGCATCAGGCAGCCTGTGAACGCCCGCTCCGTGCGCACCCCTGCCCTTCCAACCCGACGCCAAGCCGACTCCCTGCGAACGCCCCCGGACCGCGCGCCCTTCGCCGGGAAAGGCGCGGGAACGCCAAGGGGCGGATGGTCCCGGTTTCCTCACCCCAGGGCTTGGTGGCGAGCCGGAGGGATGGCGTCTCGGCGTCCCAGGCGCGCGAGACGCGCGCCCTCGTGCGTCCGCGAGGACGCTTTGTCAGCGTGGTGGAAGTCCACGCCCGGGCTGTTCGCGAGCCCGGAAGTCGAAGGTAACCGCGTCGCTGCGAGGCGGGGTGGAGAGCAACTGGAGGCGAACCGGCGGTCCGTAGGATGACGAACCTGTTTCGGCGGGATGCCGTGGCGAGCCTGCGAAGGAAAGGCGAAGCCCGGAACAGCCGAGGGCGCTGAGGCGAATGGCAAAGCGGCCCCCGGACGGCTCACGTGGTTGAGGTCGGAACGTCGGGAAGGCGAAGCGGAGGAAGCGGAGAGACCCGTCGCCCTGGGTGAGGGCGGCGGGAGTCAGAGCCTTCATAGTACCGCTGCGGCGAGCGCCGCGAGAGGGGCGGCCAGCAAAACCGGCCCGAGGGAAGGGAGGCAGGAAGCGGAAGGCGCTTTTGGCTGGAGAGGAGCAAGCGACAGGCCCGGCAGTGCCCGCGAGGGCTAAGCAAGGGTCAGAGGCCCGCGATCCCCGCTGGGATTGGGCGGAAGCTTCGATCTGGACGGAGCGCATGACGTCGGCGCTGGACAACGGCGTCAAGGGAGGCAAGTGGTTCTCGTTGATCGACAAGGCCATCCGGCCTTCGACGCTCGCGGTCGCGTGGCGCAAGGTCGCCGCCAACAAGGGAGCGGCGGGGGTGGATGGCGAGAGCGTCGAGCGGTTCGCGGCGCGGTCGGACGACTATCTGCGCGAACTGGGCGAAAGCCTGAGCGCGCGCACGTATCGCCCGGCTCCGGTCAAGCGGGTCGAGATTCCCAAAGGGGACGGCAAGACCCGGCCCCTCGGGATCCCGACGGTCAAGGACCGCATCGTGCAGACGGCGCTGAAGCTGACCATCGAGCCGATCTTCGAGGCCGGGTTCCGGAACGGCAGCTACGGCTTCCGCCCGGGGCGGAGCGCGAAGGACGCGTTGCGGGAGGTCGACCGGCTCATCAAGGACGGTTATGTCCACGTCGTGGACGCGGATTTGAAGAGCTACTTCGACACGATCCCGCACGAGCGGCTGATGGCGCTGGTCGCGGAGAAGATCAGCGACGGAGCGATCCTTGCGCTGATCGAGGGCTTCCTCGGCCAGGATATCATGACGGAGGCGGCGACGTGGCGGCCAACGGCGGGAACGCCCCAAGGGGCGGTGATTTCGCCGCTTCTGGCCAACGTCTACCTGCATCCGCTCGACCTCCTGATGGAGGCGCGCGGGCGCCGGATGACGCGCTACGCCGACGACTTCGTCATCCTGTGCCGGACGGAAGAAGAGGCGGCTGCGGCGCTCGCCGAGGTCGAAGCGTGGGTCGCGGCCCACGGCCTCGCCCTCAACCCGACGAAGACGCGCATCGGCGACTGCCGACAACCGGGCCAGGGCTTCGAGTTCCTCGGCTACCGGTTCGAGGCGGGCCGCCGGTGGGCGCGCGACAAGAGCCGGAAGGCGATCCGGGACAAGGTGAGGGCGAAGACGAAGCGCACCCGCGGCGACGCGATGGCGCGGATCGTCGCCGACCTCAATCCGATGCTGCGCGGCTGGTTCGAATACTTCAAGCACGCCGCAAAGCCGGAGTTCCCGTCCCTCGACGGCTTCGTCCGCCGACGCCTGCGCGCCATCCTGCGCAAGCAGGAGAAACGCCCCGGCTTCGGACGGTGCGCCGACGACCACCAACGATGGCCAAACGCCTTCTTCGCCAACCTCGGGCTGTTCACCCTGGACGCGGCCCGAGATCAGGCGAGACGTTCCCGATGAGGAAATCCGCGACTGGAGAGCCGTGTGCGGGAGAACCGCACGCACGGTTCGGAGGGAGGGGAGGCTCACACCTTCCCTACCCCTATCAACCGGCAAGGCGGCGGCATGCGTTTCGCGGGCGCGAAATCCTGCGGCGCGGGCGACGACCTGAAGACCGCGGTCAACTTCGTGTTCCTGCGAAGCCCTTCGCCTTGAAGCAGCGGGTCGAGACGGTGAAGGCGACGATGGCGTAAAGCCGGGCGATTGCGCAGGCAGGCTCGTGTGCGGGGGCCGGAGCGGGCGCCTCACGACGCCCGTTCCATCCTCAGCCGTTGGTCGGCGACGGCCTCCGCCATCGGCCGTTCGCAGCCGAGCGCTCCTGCGGCTCGCTCGAGCGGGCCCATGAGCGCGGGAAAGGTCCACGCGCGACGCGCTTCGCCGGAGTCCGGGTCCCGGCTTGCGCCGACGCCGAGCGCCCGGTCGACCCCCGACAGGTAGAACGGCCAAGGAAAGGCGGCCTCCGGCAGTTTGTAAAAGCGGCGTCTCGAAGGGCAGTACAGAAAGACGCATCGGCCCGGGTCGGCGTGCGAGACGATCACGGCCGGCAGGCTGTGGCCGCCGCCCACGGCCTGAAGGTAATCCGCCGTCATCCGCCCGACGATCAGGCCTAGCTCCACGGCCATCGCGTCGACGAATTTTTCGTCGTCGGAGCCTATGAAGACCAGTCCCAGGTCCTCGTACACGCCGAAGCCCGCCCCGCCCATCCTCTCCTCGACGGTTCTCACCAGCCATTCGTGGCGACGCCCGTACGCCTCGTCGTCGCGCTCGTAAGCCGTCCGCGCGCCCGCGCCGTCGCCCTTCCGGCAAACTTCGTAGATGCGCGTCAGCGCGGCGCAGTCGAAATGGGGCGCGACGTTGATCCACGGCGTCTCGACGCCGACGGCGAGCCGCAACGTCTTCCTCGCGCCCTCCCCGAGGCCGTCGAGGCTGGGGGCGATCGCGTCCAGGATCCCGGGAGAACGATGCGCGAAGGCGTCGCCATGGCCCTCGCCGCTGGCCTCGGTCCCGCAGCGGCTGTCGGCGCACTCGAATCCCGCCTTCGAGGGGCGCTGCCCCTGGTCGGCGGCCACCAGATATCCGCCCAGAGCCGCCCGGCTCTGGCGGGAGATGTCGTTGAAGGTCTGGATCACGGCGTCGAGGACCCCGCCCATCGCGATCAGGAAGGCGGAGGCGCGGTAGCGGAACGTCGGCCGGTGGCCGCAGCGCGCGGCGGCGGCGATCAGGGCCGCCTTGTCCCGGTCGTCCTTCTTGACGCGGTGAAGGCCCTCCATGAGTTGCAGCGCAGGACGCCGCAGCTCGTGCGGAAGCTCCTTCAGAGCCTCAACCACCGGCTTGAACTTGCGGTCGAACGTCAGCAGGAGCCGGCGGTCGACGGCGGCCGCCGCCCGGTCGACGGCGGTATAGGAATAGTCGGACGGCACTTGGACGACTTCCGAGGCGTGTGTCTCTCTGGCGCCGGCTGCGCGGCCGGCCGCGTCGATCATACGCGCCGGGGCGGTCGAAAGAAAACGGGCCGAACGTCGAAGCCGGGGCCCGATCGCGCCGACCTTGTGACGCTGGCGCGCTTCGCTCCTCCAAATCAAAGCCCGCGCGATCCCCCACCCCTACCCGCCCCCGCAAGAGCCTGCGCCCGGGCGCGCGCAAGAGCGGCCCGGGTGGGGTCGGGAGAGCGCGCCGAGCTCTGCGCTGCCTTCATTCGATTGTCCTGTTGCGATGCGAAAGCGCGGCATGGCGTCCCGCGCGACGATCGCGTAGCTTCGTGGATCGCGGCCTCCGGGCGCCGCGCCAGGGAGCCGATACTTCATGCGTTTCGAGGGCACGAAATCCTACGTCGCGGGCGACGAATTGAAGACCGCGGTCAACGCGTCCATAGCGCTCGAGCGCCCGCTCTTGGTCAAGGGCGAGCCCGGGACCGGCAAGACCCTGCTCGCCCAGGAGATCGCGACCGCGATCGGCGCGCCGTTCATCGCCTGGCACGTCAAGTCGACCACCCGCGCGCAGCAGGGCCTGTACGAATACGACGCGGTCTCGCGCCTCAGGGATTCGCAGCTCGGCGATCCGCGCGTCTCCGACATTTCCAATTACATCCGGCGGGGAAAACTGTGGGAGGCGTTCGTTTCGCCCGCGCGCCCGGTGCTGCTGATCGACGAGATCGACAAGGCCGACATCGAGTTCCCGAACGACCTTCTGCTCGAACTCGACCAGATGGAGTTTCACGTCTACGAGACCGGCGAGACGGTCAAGGCGAAGATCCGGCCGATCGTCATCATCACTTCGAACAACGAGAAGGAGCTGCCGGACGCCTTCCTGCGCCGCTGCTTCTTCCACTACATCCGCTTTCCCGATGCCGAGACGATGGAGCGGATCGTCGAGTCGCACTATCCGACGATCAAGCCGCGGCTGGTCGAGGAGGCGATGCGCTCGTTCTTCTCGCTGCGCGAGACGCCCGGCCTGAAGAAGAAGCCGACCACCTCGGAGCTGCTCGACTGGCTGAAGCTTCTGCTCAACGAGGACGTCTCGCCCGAAACCTTGCGCGAGCGCGAAGCCAAGAAGCTGATCCCGCCCCTGCACGGCGCGCTGCTGAAGAACGAGCAGGACGTGCACCTGTTCGAGAAGCTCGCGTTCCTCAGCCGGCGCGAAAGATAGGCGCCGCCTGCGAGCGCGATGCAATTCGGTTGAATCGCGCCGCGCTCAAGATTTCCAGAAAATGCCGGAATCCACTTTTTCGCATCCCGCTCCAGGCCAGGCAATCGAGGAGATCCCCGCCGCACGCTTGCGAGGGTTTGCGCCGCTCGCCGCACAAGCGCTGGCATGATAGGTAATACTTCTCCTCGACAGGTATTACGGAGGTCGCAAATGGCGGTGACGGTGACGCGCAAAGGTCAAGTGACAATCCCGAAACCGGTTCGAGACCGCCTCGGCATCAATCCGGGCAGCAAGGTCGATTTCGAGGTCGACGAGGACGGTCGCGCCTTTCTGCGTCGAGTTCGGCAAGCCGCTGGTCAAGCCTAGCCGGTTCGAGCGGATGCGAGACACTGCGACGAGCGGACTCACGACGGACGAGATCATGGCGTTGACCCGCGGCGACTAGCGGATGACGCTCGTCGACACCAACGTTCTCCTCGACATTGCCACGAACGATCCGAAATGGGCGACGTGGTCATTGCGGCGGCTGGATGCGGCGGCGATTTCAAGGCCCGGTTCTGATCAACGCGGTGATCTATGCCGAGTTCTCCATCGGGTACGCCCATATCGAGGACATCGACAAGGTGCTTGTCGATGTCGACCTTCAGCTCGCGGAGACGCCGCGTCCGGCTCTCTTCCTGGCGGGCAAGGCGTTTCAGCGTTATCGGGCGCGAGGCGGCACGCGCACGAGCGTGTTGCCGGACTTCTTCATTGGCGCGCACGCGGCCGTCGCGCGGTTCCACCTGCTGACCCGGGATCCGCGCCGCTACCGGGCTTATTTTCCGGGCGTCGAGCTCATTGCGCCCGACGAGAACGAGTTCTGAAGCGGCTGTCGGCGATCGCGGGCGAAGAGAGCGAACTGAAGGAGCAGACGGTTGCGAAGCTCGCTTTTTGAGCCGCCGGGAGCGCTGACGCCCTGCGACTTTTGAGCGCGGCCCGCTTGCGCGCGGCGACGCCGTCGCGCAATCTTCGCCCATGCGACGCCTGTTCCTGATCCGTCACGCCAAGGCCGAGCCCGGCGTCGGGCAGGACGATTACGAGCGCGCGCTGACCGACCGCGGCCGCAACGACGCGCGCGCGCATCGCGGCCGATGCTGGCGGACCGCGACCGGCTGCCCGAGGTGCTCATCCACTCGGGCGCGTTGCGCACCAAGCAGACGGCCGAGATCTTCGCCGCCCATTGGCCGCGCCGGGTCGAGTTGCAGGAGGAGCTCGGGCTCTACGACGCGACCCAGGAGATGCTGTTCGCCCGCGTGACCGCCCTCTCCGACGCGGTCGACTGCGTCGGCTTCGTCGGCCACAATCCCGGCATCGGCGAGCTCGCCGCGACGCTCGCCGGCTACGGCTCCCATCCGGAGCTGCGCCGCATGGCGATCAAGTATCCGACCTGCGCGGTCGCGGTGATCGACTTCGAGATTTCCGCCTGGGACGACATCGAGCCGCCAGAGCCGGGTTGCTCGCCCTGTTCCTGACGCCCGCCGAGCTCGAGGCCGAAGCGGACTGACCCCCGTCACAATATCGCCGCCGCGCTCCCTAGATAGGCGCGGCTGGATTTCACCCGCGGACCCTGCCTTGTCATTCATCTCCGATCTTCTGTTCGAGGCGGGGCTCGTCGCCCGTTCGCTCGGCGACTTCTTCGCCGGCGGCGGCCTGCGCCTCGGCGTCACCGGGCTTTCGCGCTCCGGCAAGACGGTGTTCCTGACCGCGCTCGTCAGCAACCTCATCGCCGGCGTCCGGCTGCCGGTGCTCGCCGCCTCCGCCGAGGGGCGCATCGTCCGGGCCCGGCTCGAGCCGCAGCCCGACGACGCGGTGCCGCGCTTCGCCTACGAGGACCATCTGGCGAGCCTCTCCGGCGCCGACCGCGCGCTGGCCGCAATCGACCCGGCGCATCTCGCAATTGCGCCTGACGATCGAGTTCGAAAGCGCCTCCCGCTGGAGCGGCGGCGAGCTCGAGCCTCGCGCTCGACCTCGTCGACTATCCCGGCGAATGGCTGCTCGACCTGCCGCTGCTCGACAAGTCCTATGCGCGACTGGGCGCGCGAGACCCTCGCCGCGAGCGAAACCCCTGCCCGCGCGCCGCTGTCGGCCGGCTGGCGCGACGCGCTCGCCGGCCTCGACCCGCACGCCGAGGCGAACGAGGATCAGCGCGCGCGACGTGGCGGAGCGCTTCACCGCCTATCTGCGCAAGGCGCGCGAGAACGTCTACGCGCTCTCGACCCTGCCGCCCGGCCGCTTCCTGATGCCGGGCGACCTCGAAGGCTCGCCGGCGCTGACCTTCGCGCCGATTCCGATCGGCGAGGGCGCGGAGATCGCCTCGGGCACGATGGCGGCGATGATGGAGCGCCGCTACGAGGCCTACAAGACCTACGTGGTGAGGCCGTTCTTCCGCGACCATTTCGCCCGGCTCGACCGGCAGATCGTGCTGGTCGACGCGCTGACCGCGCTGAACTCCGGCCCGGCGGCGCTGCGCGACCTCGAGAATGCGCTGACCGAGGTGCTGTCGCGCCTTCCGCGCCGGGCGCGCCTCGAGCTTCGCCTCGATCTTTCGGCCGCGGATCGACCGCATCCTGTTCGCCGCCACCAAGGCCGACCATCTGCACCACACGAGCCACGACCGGCTCGAGGCGATTCTGCGGGCCTTGACCGCCAAGGCGATCGCCCGCGCCGAAGGGGTCGGGGCGGAGATCGACGTCATCGCGCTCGCCGCGATCCGCGCCACGCGCGAGGCCGAGATCCGCCAGCACGGCGAGATCCTCAAGGCGATCATCGGCGTGCCCGAAAGGGGCGAGACGATCGGCGGCGAGGTGTTCGACGGCGCCGCCGAGGCGGCGGTCTTCCCCGGCGAGCTTGCCGGCCGACCCGATGGCGATCTTCGAGGGCGACGCGATCGCCCTGCCGGAGGCCGACAACGACTGGCGCTTCGTGCGGTTCCGCCCGCCGGTCACGCCAGCGCGGCCAGCCCGCCCCGCAGATCCGGCTCGACCGCGTCCTGCAATTCCTGATCGGTGATCGTCTGGCATGAACGAGCGCCCTCCCCGCCCCCGCGCCTTCCGGCTCGACGACCAGCGCATCGCGGTCGACGACGGCCCGGCCCCGCTCGCCCCGGCCGCGGTCATCCAGTCGCAGCACGACCCGATCCCGTCCGCGACCGCGGCGCCGGGGATCGACGAGGCCGAGCGCGAAGTCGAAGCCGCGCAGAAATCCGGCCTCCTCAGCCGCTGGCGCTTCAGCCTCGCGGGAATCCTCTGGTCGGGGCTCGGCGGCCTCGTCTCGCTCGCCTTCGGCCTGTGGACGACCAATCTGATCGAGGGCCTGTTCGCCAAGGCCGAATCGCTCGGCTTCGTCGGCCTCGCCTTCGGCGTCCTGTTCGCTGATCGGCCTGATCGGCCTGATCGCGCGCGAAGTCTTCGCCGTCTCGCGCCAGACCAAGATCGCCGAGATGCATGTCGCCTTCGCCGAGGCGCGCGCCGCCGACGACCGCGACGCGGCGCGGCGGCTGGTCGGCCAAGCTCGTCGCGCTCTATCGCGACCGGCCGGAGACGGCGCGCGCCCGCGCCGAGGTCGAGGAGGCGGCCCGGGCGATCATCGACGGGCGCGATCTCATCGACGTCGCCGAGCGCGCGCTGCTCAAGCCGCTCGACGAGAAGGCGCAAGGCGAGATCGCCAAGGCCGCCAAGGCGGTCTCGATCGTCACCGCGATCAGCCCGCGCGCCATTCTCGACGTGATCTTCGTGATCGCCCAGATCATCCGGCTCGTGCGGCGGATCGCCGAGATCTACGGCGGCCGGCCGGGCCTGCTCGGCCTGATCAAGCTCGCCCGCTCGATCGGCGCCCATATCGCCATCACCGGCGGCATGGCGGTCGGCGACAGCCTGATCCAGCAGCTCGTCGGCCACGGCATCGCCTCGCGCATCTCGGCCAAGATGGGCGAAGGCGTGCTGAACGGGCTGCTCACCGCCCGCGTCGGCCTCTCGGCGCTGGCCGTCTGCCGCCCCGCCCCCTTCGCCGTCGACGAAGCCGCCCGGCGTCAAGGACGTCGCGCCGTTTTTGTTCAGCGGCAAGAAGGAGTGAGGCTGGCGGCCGACGCAAGCGCCGAATCCCGCCGCGCCCCCTTATGGCGCCCACACTGTGCTATAAGGGGTCGCAGGAGCGTTCGATGATCGCCGATATCGAGTCCCGTCGCGAGGAACTGGGAGCCCTGTGCCGCCGTTTCGGCGTGCGCCGGCTCGACCTGTTCGGCTCGGCGGCGCGCGGCGACTTCGACCCGGAGCATAGCGATCTCGATTTCCTCGTCGAGTTCGAGCCGGATTCGCAGGCCGGGCGCTATTTTGACGCCTATTTCGGCTTGAAGGACGCGCTGGAAGCGCTGTTTGGGCGCTGCGTCGACCTCGTCGAACCGAGCGCGATCCGCAATCCTTACTTAAGGGAAAGCATCGCCGAGTTGCAGGAGCGCCTTTTTGAAGCGTGATCCGAGGAGCTTTCTCTGGGACGCCCAAGACGCTGCGAACGCGCTCGTTGGCATGACGAAAGATAGAAACTTCGCGGACTTCGACGTGGACATCGTTCTGCGATCGGCGGTCGAACGCCAGTTCGAGATTATGGGCGAGGCGCTAAACCGTCTTGCTAAGCTCGACGCTGCGCTCGCGGCTAAAATCCCTGACCTTCGGCAAATCGTCGCCTTCCGGAACATTTTGATCCACGGCTACGCGACGATCGATCGCGCGCGCGTCTGGCGGACGGTGCAAGAGGACCTGCCGAGGCTGCATCGCGTGTTGCTCGATCTTCTCCCCGACGAACGCTGAGCGAGCGCTTTTCGATGGCTGCGCGGAGTGGCGGATGCCTTGCGCGTGTCATTGACCCACATGGTCCTGTCATGGAACGGTTTTGCAGAGGTTCTATGTCGCGGAGCCTCGATTGACGGCGCACGGCGTCTCGGAGCGTAGTGGGCGGGACGTCGGCGTCTGACTCGGAGTTCGAATGCTTTTCCCACGGCATCGCGGCGGGTGGGCGCGCCCATGCGCGTTCCGCGCTGGCAGGGCTCGCCGCTCGCCGTCGCGGCTGGACTGGCCGCCGCCGCCTTCAGCGGGCCGGGCGCACGCGGACCCGGCGTCCGGTGTCCGTTCGCTGTCCTCGCCCCTCGAACCGCTCCCCAAACGGCGCAGGCGGCCGGGACGTCAACGGCGGAGGCCGGCGCGCCCGCGCCCCTTCCCGCGCTTCCCGCCCTGTCGGCGATGGACCCGCTGTTTCGCGCCCAGGCGCCGGTGCAGGCGCCGACCGGCGCGCCCCGGCCCCGGCGAGCCCCGGGCCTTGGGGCGTGCTCAGCGGCGACTGGCAGAACGCGAACCTGCTCGGCGACATCGGGGGCTTGAGGCCGGCGCTCGCCAAATACGGCCTCTCGGTGCAGCTCTACGAGGAGGCGGAAACGTTCGGCAACCTGACCGGCGGCGTCCGCCAGGGCTTCGAGGTCAACGGCGTCACGACCGCTCAGGTGCAGCTGGACACGAAGCCGCTGTTCGGTCTCGCCGGCGGCATCCTCAGCGTCAGCGGCTTTCACATCTGGGGCGGCGATCTCAGCGACTCCAATCTCCTGAACCTGCAGACCGTCAGCGGGCTCGAGGCGCCCGCCTCCCTTCGCCTCTGGGAGCTCTGGTATCAGCAGAATTTGGGCGCGCGCTTCGACGTCAAGATCGGCGAACAGAGCCTCGACAACGAGTTCATGATGAGCCAGAACGCCGGCTATTTCCTGAACTCGGTGATGGGCTGGCCGATGCTGCCGTCGGCGAACCTGCCGGGCGGCGGCCCCGCCTACCCGCTCGCGGGCCTGGGGGTTCGCGCGCGCGCCCATCCGTCCGACGCCGTCACGATCATGGTCGGCGTTTTCAACGGGAGCCCGATTCCCTTGAACTCGCCGAACACCCCGCAAAGCAATCCCAACGGCGTGAGCTTCCCGCTGAACACCGGCGTTCTCGCGATCGCCGAACTGCAATACACGTTTCCGGCGGCCTCTCCGTCCGGCAAGCCCGCCGCCGACGGCCCGCTGCCCGGCACGTACAAGATCGGCGGCTGGTACGACAGCGAGGATTTCGACAGCCAGCAATTCGACAATCTCGGCGTCCCGCTCGCCAGCCCCGAGAGCAACGGCTATGCCGGCGAAGAAGCAGGGCAATTATTCGCTCTACGCCATGGCGGACCAGATGATCTGGCGATCCAGCGATCCGGCCCGCAATATCAGCGCCTTCCTGCGCGGGGAGTTCACGACGCTTCAGGACCGCAACGAGATCAGCTTCAGCATGAACGGCGGCCTGACCCTGCACGATCCCCTGCCCGGCCGCGACAACGACGTGTTCGGCCTGGGGTTCGGCGTCGCGCGCGTCGACCAGCGGCGCGTCGAACTACGACAGGGACCTGCAGGTCTTCGAGCCCGCCGTCTACACCCCCGTGCGCGACACCGAGACCTTCGTGGAAGCCACCTATCAGGCGCAGATCCTGCCGTCCGTGGCAGATCCAGCCCGATCTCCAGTACGTCATCAACCCCGGCGCGGGGCTCGCCAATCCCGACGAGCCGACGCAGAAGCTCAAGAACGAATTCGTGATCGGCCTGCGCACGACCATCACGTTCTGAGGCGCGCCGAGGGTCCGCCGCGAGACGGCCGAAGGCGCAGAAGGCGCGGCGCCGACCGCCGGCGCCCGTTTCGGCGCGGGATTCCTGCGCAGAACCGCGACGACGACCAGCAGCGCGCCGCCGGCCAGGACATAGGCGGACGGACGGAACGCCATGTCCGGGTCGATGTTCGCCTCGAGCACCTCCCAGAAGGGGATATGGCGCACCAGCGCATACCAGCCGGCCTCGATCAGCGCGGTCAGACGGCGTCGCGAGCGCACGCTCGCCAGGGCGGCGACCCAGGGCGCAAGCTGACGCTTCACCGCCGCGCGGAACAGCATCAGGACGAGGAAGAACCCGACCATGATCGTGGGTTCGGTCACGTCGGACTTCGCCTGGATCATGAAATGCAGGAGCGCGAGGACGCCGATCCCGTAGATCAGCGAATGAAGGGTGCGCCATTTCGGCCCGAGCCGGCGGATCATGGCGTCGGTCGAGGTCGCGGCGAGCGCCGCGAGGCCGAGCCAGGCGATGAAGCCGATCGTCAGATAGAAACGCAGCGCGATCTCGCTCGCCACATGAGCGAGGTTGAAATGCTGGTCGACCACGTAGAGCGAGAGGTGCGCCGCCGCATAGGCGAAGGCGGCGACCCCCACCATGCGCCGGATCGCGATCAGCTTGGGATACCGCGCCGAGCGGATCAGCGGCGTCACGAGGAGCGAGAGCAGGAGGAAACGGATCGCCCACAGGCCGGTGCGGTGGATCATTTCCGTCACAACCTTCGGCTCGAGCGCCCCGGTCGCAGCGAGATAGATGATCCATGCCGGCCGGGACGAACAGCCCGGCGAACACCACCGCCTTCAGCGGGGAAAAATGGCCGTTGCGTTCGTTCCAGGGCGCTTTGAGGGCGATCATGATGGAAAGACCTTATCCGGTGACGGCTGCGTTTCAAGCTTCGTCGGCTATACGAACCGGCCGGTCTTTTGTTTCATCTTCGGGGCACGCGCTGGCGCGATCAGGAGCCTCGGCCTATAGTCCCGCGCGGCGGCCATCGGGGCGTCGGGACTTTCGACGGCCGCAAATGGGGGCTGTCCATGGAAGTGTTCGAGCGCGCAAAGGCCATGGTTCTGTCGCCGGCCTCCGAGTGGCGGAGAATCGAGCCGGAGTCCGGCGACGCCGGCTATCTCTTCGCCAATTACGCGGCCTTCCTGGCGGCGATCCCGCCGGTCTGCGAGTTCCTGCGCCGCGGCGTATTTGGCTGGGCGGGCGGCCACCTCCGCCATCTCCACCACCACGGCTTCTTTTCGAGCCTGTTCGGCGGGATCGTCCACTACCTCGTGACGTTCGTCGTGCTCTACGCGATGGCGGTCGTCATCGACGGCCTGGCGCCGACCTTTTCCGCCCCCAAAAATCCTCAGAACGCGCTGAAGCTCGCGGTCTATTCGATGACGCCAATCTGGCTCGCAGGCGTTTTCGCCCTCATCCCCGGCCTCGGGTTCCTGCGGCTTCTCGCCGTAATCTACGCCGTCTATGTCCTTTGGCTCGGCCTGCCGATCGTGATGAAGTCCCCATCCGACAAGACCGGCCCCTACACCCTGGCGATCCTCGTCTCAGCGATCATCCTGTCGATCGTCGTCTCTGCGATCGTCGGCCCTGTGATCTGAGGCAAGTCGGGGGGCGGTGTCTTGAGCGCCACGGGCGGCGAGACGCCGCCCCTCCGAATTCATGGCGCCGCCACCGCCCGCTTGGCCGCCTCGAGCGTGTTCGCCATCAGCATGGCGACGGTCATGCGGCCGACGCCGCCGGGGACCGGCGTGATCGCGCCCGCGACCTCAGCCGCCTCGGCAAAGGCGACGTCGCCGACGAGTCGCGTCTTCGGCTTGCCGGCGGCGTCGAGCCCCTCGCCGGCCACGCGGTTGATGCCGACGTCGATCACGATCGCGCCCGGCTTCACCCAGTCGCCCCGCACCATCTCCGGCTGGCCGACGGCCGCGACCAGAATGTCGGCGCGCCGCGCGACGGCCGCGAGGTCGCGGGTGCGCGAATGGGCGATCGTCACCGTGCAGTGACGCTGAAGCAGGAGTTGCGCCATCGGCTTGCCGACGATGTTGGAGCGGCCGATCACCACCGCCTCCCGGCCGGCGAGCGTCGTCCCGAGCACAGCGCAAGCTCTGTCGAGCATGATCATCGCGCCGGCCGGCGTGCAGGGCACGAGCGCGCGCGCCATCTCGCCGATCGAGAGCAGGCCGACATTGATCGGATGGAAGCCGTCGACGTCCTTCCTCGGATCGATCGCCTCCAGCACCCGCGGCGCGTCGATCGCTCTCGGCAGCGGAAGCTGCACCAGGACGCCGTGAATCGCAGGATCGACGTTAAGCCTTGCGACAAGCGCCAGCAGTTCGGTTTCGCTCGTCGTGTCGGGAAGCGTCAATTGCTCGGAATGGAAGCCGCAGCTCTTGGCGGCCTTCCCCTTGGAGGCGACATAGGACTGGCTCGCCGGGTCCTCCCCGACGAGCACGGTTGCGAGTCCGGGCGTCACGCCGCGCCCGTTCAGCGCCGCCGTCTCCGCCGCGACCCGGGCGATCACCTCGTCCGCAATCGCCTTGCCGTCCAGGATGTAAGCCTTGGTCATTTGAAATCCATTGGCGGGCGAGCGCGCTTAGTCATCGGCGCGGCGTCCGGTCGCGAATGCGATCGAACGCTTCCTTGATCGAAGCGAAACGCGCTTCGATCACGGGCTCGTATTCGGCGTCGGTCATGATGTAGGGCCAGTCGTTCTCGATGCCTTCGCGAACGAGTTCGCCGACGTAGAGCGGATCAACTCCTGCATCGGTGCGATCGCGCATCCATTTCATGCGCTCGGCCAGCGGACCTTCGACAGGCGAGAGCCCCAGCGGCCTGGCGGCGGCGAACCTCTCCGGAAGATTGCGCATCGAATCCATGATCCGGGTGTGGACGAAGCCGGGGCACAAGACCGAAACGCCGATGCCGCGCGGAGCAAGCTCCACGCGCAGGCCCTCGGACAGGGCGACGACTCCGTATTTCGTCACGTTGTAGGGAAGGCTGTTCCTCGAGATCAGCCCGGCGATCGACGCGGTGGACACAACGTGTCCGCCCTCGCCATGCTTCTCGATCAGGGGGCCGAAAATCGCGACGCCCCAGACGACGGCCCGCAGGTTGACGGCGATCGTCCAATCCCAGCCGGCCTCGGTCCAAAGGCCATAGGGTCCAACGCCGCCGATGCCCGCGTTATTCACCAGAATGTGGACTTTGCCGTAGCGGGCGATGATGGCGTCGGCTGCCGCGGCGAGCTCGTCTTTCAGCGAGACGTCGGCGCGCACGCCTTCGACGTCGACGTTGGTTTGCTTCAGCCCCTCGACCGCCCTGGCGAGCGCCTCCTGCTCGATGTCGCAGAGCATCACCTTGACGCCGGCCTGCGCGAGCGCGGTCGCGACTCCTAGCCCGATGCCAGACGCGGCGCCGGTCACGAAGGCGATCTTGCCGCTCAAGTCCTTGATCGCCGCCTCCCGCGTAAGTCCCGCTCCTCATGTCTTATCATTACGGAAGGCGGGCGTTCAACGAATCAGCGCTTCTCGGTAGACGGAGGGCGGCGCTTCAGGCTCTGGCCACGAACCGCGCCTCATGCCGGGCGCGCGCGCCGGGCGCAAGCACGCGCATCGACGGCTTTTCGAACAGATCGCCCGCAAATCCCTCCGGATCGCTGTAGCCCGTCCAGGCTTCCAGGCAAACGAACGGCGCGCCCGGGCGCGTCCAGAGCGCGGCGTGGTCGAAGCCGGGAAATTCCATCGTGACCGACGCGCCCGAGGCGTCGTGGAAGGCGAGCGAGCGGCTCGCGCAGGTTGAGGAAGCAGACGGCGTCGTTGGCGAACAGGGCGTCGCTCAGGGCAAGGTCGCGGCCCGCCAGCGGCACGCGCTTGACGCCCGCGCCGATCAGGCCGCCCGGCGCGATCGCCGGGACTTCTGCGCGCTCCGGCTTCTCGAACCGGACGAACGCGCCGTCGCGGCCGGCTTCGCCGAGCGGCCAGCGGAAGCCCGGATGCAGCCCGCAGGCGTAAGGCGCGCGCTCGTCGCCCGGGTTGGCGACCTCGATCGTCATTCGCCAGCGCGTCGTCGGTGAGGCGGTATTCGAGCGCGAGCGCGAAGGCGAAGGGGTAGACGGCGCGGGTCCGTTCGTTGTCGCGAAGCGTGAGCCGGACGAAGTCCGGCTCCGCACGTCTCGACGGCGAAGGTCTCGAACCGGGCGAAGCCGTGCAGGCCGAGGGCGTATTGCCGGCCGCCGACCCGGGCGCCGTCGCGGGTCCAGCCGACCACCGGATAGAGGATCGGGCTGATCTCGGCCCAGATCGCCGGATCGCCCGGCCACAGGAGCTCGCGCCCGCCGACCGTCCAGCGGCGCGCCTCGGCGCCGGCGAGCGCAATCGTCGGCGCGCGCCGGCCCATGCGCGAGCAGGACCTCGCTCACAGCACGATCCCTTCGATCTCGACCGCGGCGATCAGCGCGTCCTTGATCCCTGGCCCGCAGGCGATGATCGGATTGCCCTTGGTCAGCCCCTCGCCGGCGAGGAAGTTGCTCACGTAGCCGCCGGCTTCCTGCACGATCCGGATGGCCGCGAGGCAGTCCCAGGCGTTCATGTGGTGCTCGACATAGCCGTCGCGCCGGCCGGCGGCGACATAGGCGAGGCCGAGCGCGCCCGATCCGGTGCGGAACGGCGCCGCGCCCCACAGCGTCACGCGGCGGAGGAGATCGAGATATTTCGCCGCGCCGGCGCGCATGTTCCAGCCGACCTCGACGGTGGCGTTGGCGAGCGAGGTCGCCTCGGACGGCTTGATCGGCGCGCCGTTGAGGACAGCGCCGCCGCCGCGCCGCGCGGCGAACAGCTCGTCGCGCACCGGATCGTAGATCACGCCGACCTCGATCAACCCTTCGAGGACGCAGGCGATCGACACGCAGAAATGCGGGATGCCGCGGGCGAAATTGGCGGTGCCGTCGATCGGGTCGACCACCCAGACCGCGCCGCCCTCGCGCACTCGGCCGTCCCACGGTCTCCTCGCCGATGAAGCCGTCGTGCGGAAAGGCCTCGTGCAGGCGGCGCGGCGATCAGATCCTCGGTCTCGCCGTCGACCTCGGTCAGATAGTCCTGCGGTCCCTTGAAGCCGACCTTGAAGGAGGAGTCGAAGAACCGCCTGCGGGCGAGCGCGCCGGCCTCGCGCGCCACGGCCTCGGCCGCCAGAAGGCGCAGTTGCATCGGATCGGCGTCTTTCATCGAAGAATTCCTTATAGCGTGCGAGGCGGCTGGGGAAACCCCTCCCCCTTGTCCCGAGGAGCGTCGCCGCAGGCGGCGCGTCTCGAAGGACGCTCCAGCGCGCACGGAAACGTCCTTCGAGACGCCTGCTTCGCAGGCTCCTCAGGACGAGGTCGTGGAATATTCGGCGCGTTCCTTGCCAATCTGCTTTCATCGGAAAGTCCTTCAGAAGTGGCTGTAGGAGCCTTGCGCAAACGTCATCGCCGCGCCGTCGGGCGCGACGAAGCGCGGCGGCTCGGCGCCTTCGCACGCCTCGCCGATGCACACCACCGGCACGCCCGCCGCGGAGGCGTCGGCCTCGAAGGCGGGCGCCGCCTCGGGCGGGACCGAAGCCAGGATCTCGTAATCGTCGCCGCCGGTGAGCGCGACGGTGTACAGGGCGGGATCGACGGCGATCGCCGTGCGCGCGGCCGAGGACATGGGCACGCGATAGACGAGCACCCGGGCGCTGACCCCGGAGACGGCGAGCATCTTGGTCAGGTCGCCGACGAAGCCGTCAGAGACGTCCATGCCGCCATGCGCGTGCGCGACCATCGCCGGCGCGAGCGCCATGCGCGGACTGGGGCTCGAGGTAGCGCCGGAGCAAAAAGTCGCGGTCGGCGTGCGGGATGCTCGGGCCCCCGGCCCTGCCGCAGGCGAAGGCCGATCGCCGCATCGCCGATCGTGCCGGTCACGTAGAGCTTGTCGCCCGGCCGCACGCCGGTTCGCGTCGCCATGCGTCCCGCCGGGACGGCGCCGAAGGCCGTGATGGACAGGGTAAGCGGCCCAGGCGTCTTGACCGTGTCGCCCCCCGCGAGCGGGCAGCCGTAGTCGGCGCCGTCGGCGCCGAGCGCGGCGGCGAAGGCGTCGAGCCAGGGCTCGGTCCAGTCGGGCGGCAGGGCGAGCGACAGGAGAAAGCCAAGCGGGCGCGCGCCCTTGGCGGCGAGATCGGAGAGGTTCACCCGGAGCGCCTTGCGCGCGATCGAGTCCGGCGGATCGTCGGCGAAGAAATGCACCCCCGCCACCAGCGCGTCGGTCGTCAGCACGAGGTCCTCGCCCGGCGAAGTCCGCAGGAGCGCGGCGTCGTCGCGCAGGCCCAGGGCGGCCGGGCCGGCGTAAGGCGCGAAAAACCGCGCGATCAGCGCGTCTTCGCTCGGGCGGGAGGACATGTTGCTTAGAAACCCAAGGCTCTGGCGCCGCCGGACGGTCGGCTGCGGCTCTGTTAGCGCATTCGCGAACCGCTGTCGCGAGCGCCCCTGCGATCATTGGCCGCGCCCATTCCGGGCGCCCGGGGGCTTTCCCGCCGCGCGCGCCGGTGCTCGAACTCGAACCTGCCGGACGCCCGTAAGAGCGCGGCGCGCAACAGGGGCAGTCATGCACACCTATCCCGACGACATCTTCACCGAGCCGGCGAACGTCGACCCGGATACGCTCGCCAATCTCGGCCCGCTGCGGGCGCTGGCCGGCGTCTGGACGTCCGACAAGGGGGTCGACGTCAATCCGAAGGCGGCCGGTCCCGAAGTCCAGGCCTATGTCGACCGCCTCGAGATGCAGCCGATCGACCCGCAGACCAACGGGCCGCAGCTCCTCTACGGCCTGCGCTACCACCAGCACATCGTGAAGCCGGGCGAGGTCGAGACCTACCACGACCAGATCGGCTACTGGCTGTGGGAGCCGGCGACCGGCGCGATCTATCAGACGCTCGCGATCCCGCGCGCCCAGGTCGCGCTCGCCTACGGCGAGGCCACGGCGGACGCGAAGGAATTCGAGCTGGTCGCCAAGCGCGGCTCGACCGTCAACGGCATCGCCTCGGGCGCGTTTCCTCGAAGCAGGCGTTCAAGACGACCCACTACCGCATCAAGGTGACGGTCCACGCCGACGGCAAATGGTCCTACGACGAGACGACCATTCTGGAGATCAAGGGCCAGGCGGCGCCGTTCGAGCACCGCGACACCGCGACGCTGGTCAAGATCGCCGAGCCGACGCCGAACCCCGCGGCGCTGGCGGCCCGCTAACCGAGGCGGGGACTGACCCGCATGGAGGGTGCGCGTCTCGCCTCGAAAGACGGGCGTCCTTTCGGACGCGCTACGGGGCGGCGAGACGCCGCCCCTCCTGTTTCGGCGCCCAAACCGCGGAGCGGGTTGCGCTTCCCCCTCCCCTTCCCTAAACCACGCGGCACTCTTCTGGCCGAGGACCCGGCGTGACCGACGCGTTCCAGCCCCGATCCGACTTCCTGCGCGTGATGCAGGAGCGCGGCTATGTCCATCAGTGCTCGGACCTCGCGGGCCTCGACGACAAGGCGCGCTCGGGCGAGCTCGTCGCCTATATCGGCTTCGACTGCACGGCGCCGTCGCTGCACGTCGGCTCGCTCGTCCAGATCATGATGCTGCACTGGCTGCAGCAGACCGGCGGCAAGCCCGTGGCGCTGATGGGCGGCGGCACGACCAGGGTCGGCGACCCCTCGGGCAAGGACGAGAGCCGGAAGCTGCTCACCGTCGAGGCAGATCGAGGCCAACAAGGCGGGCATCCGCAAGGCCTTCGCCCATTTCATCCGCTTCGGCGAGGGCCGCACGACGCGATCATGCCGGACAACGCCGAGTGGCTGGCGAAGCTCAACTACATCGAGTTCCTGCGCGAGGTCGGCCGGCACTTCTCGGTCAACCGCATGCTGGCGATGGATTCGGTGAAGCTCAGGCTCGACCGCGAGCACGAGCTGACCTTCCTCGAATTCAACTACATGTGCCTGCAGGCCTACGACTTCACCGAGCTTTACAAGCGCCACGGCGTGACCTTGCAGATGGGCGGGTCGGACCAGTGGGGCAACATCGTCACCGGCCTCGACCTCGGCCGCCGCATGGGGCTGCCGCAGTTCTACGCCCTGACCTCGCCGCTGATCACCACCGCCTCGGGCGCCAAGATGGGCAAGACCGCGGCGGGCGCGGTCTGGCTCGACGCCTCGATGCTGAGCCCCTACGACTACTGGCAGTTCTGGCGCAACACCGAGGACGCCGACGTCGGCCGGTTCCTGAGGCTCTTCACCCTCCTGCCGCTCGACGAGATCCGCCGGCTCGAAGCGCTCGGCGGGCGCCGAGATCAACGAGGCGAAGAAGGCGCTCGCCAACGCGGCGACCACGCTGCTGCATGGGGCGCGGCGGCCGAAGCGGCGGCGGAGACGGCGCGCAAGACCTTCGAGGAGGGCGCGCTCGCCGAGAGCCTGCCGACCGTCGACGTGCCGGGGGCGGAGTTCGACGCCGGCCTCGGGGCGCTCTCCGCCTTCGTCCGCGCCGGCCTCGTCGCCTCGACCGGCGAGGCGCGCCGGCAGATCCGCGGCGGCGGCCTCAAGGTCAACGACGAGGCGCTCGGCGACGAGAAGGCGCTCATCACCCGCGAAGCCTTGCAGGCGGGCGGCGTGGTCAAGTTGTCGCTCGGACGCAAGAAGCACGTGCTCTTGAGGGCGGTGTAGGGCGCACGGTTTCGCGGACGGCGCAGTGGTTCGGAGGGTTCGCGTCCCGCACGCCGCTTGGGCGGCGGGAAGCCGCCCGTCCGACGGTTAGCCAGCGCCGATTTCGGGGAGGAGATCGGAATGAGGGTCATCGGGATCGCGTTCGTCTCGCTCGCGACGATAGCGCTTGCTTCAGTCGCCGCGTCAGCCGCGGACGAAAAGCCGCAGAAGCCCAACATCGTCGTCATCATCTCGGACGATCAGGGCTGGAAGGACGTCGGTTTTCACGGCTCGGACATCAAGACGCCAAACATCGACGCGCTGGCTGCTGGCGGCGCGCGGCTCGAACAGTTCTACGCCCAACCGATGTGCTCGCCTACCCGCGCGGCGCTGATGACCGGCCGCTATCCGTTCCGCTACGGGCTGCAGATCGCCATTCCCTCCGCTCACACATATGGCCTGGCGACCGACGAACGGCTCCTGCCCCAGGATTTGAAGGCGGCGGGCTACGAGACCGACTTGATCGGCAAATGGCACCTCGGCCACGCCGACCGGAAATACTGGCCGCTCGCGCGCGGTTTCGACCACCACTATGGCCCGCTGCTCGGCGAGATCGATTATTTCACCCACGAGCAGCACGGCGTGCTCGACTGGTTCCGCGACGGCAAGCCGGTGCAGGAGCCGGGCTACTCGACGACCCTGCTCGGCGACGCGGCCGTCAAGCTGATCGAGACCCACGACCCGAAGGTTCCGCTTTTTCTCGACCTTGCGTTCAACGCGCCGCACGCGCCCGTTCCAGGCGCCCCAAGGCCGATCTCGACCGTTACACCGACATCGCCGACCCGGCCCGGCGCGCCTACGCCGCGCAGGTGACGGCGATGGACGATCAGATCGGCCGGGTGGTCGAAGCGCTCGACAAGAAGGGGATGCGCGACAACACGCTGATCCTCTTCCAGAGCGACAACGGCGGCACCCGCAATCCGATGTTCTCCGGCGAGGTCGACACCTCGACGCTGAAGAGCCTGCCGCCGGATAACGGGCCCTACCGCGAAGGCAAGGGCACGGTCTACGAGGGCGGAACCCGCGTCGTCGGCGATCGCCAACTGGCCGGGCCACATCAAGCCCGGGACGGTCGTCGACGGGATGATCCACGAGGTCGACCTCTACCCGACGCTGCTCGGCCTGGCCGGCGCGCAGCGCGGGCGGAGGCAAGCCGATCGACGGCCTCGACGTCTGGGGGACGATCAGCGACGGCAAGCCCAGCCCGCGCGACCGAGATCGTCTACGACCTCCAGCCGTTCCGCGCCGGGATCAGGCAGGGCGACTGGAAGCTCGTCTGGCGCACGCCGCTGCCGCAGGCGGTCGAGCTCTACAACATCGCCAAGGACCCGTCGGAAAAGGACAACGTCGCCGCCGCCCATCCTGACAAGGTTGCGGCCTTGCAGCAGCGCGCCAACGAGCTCGCCGCCGGCATGGTCCCGCCGCTCATGCTGCAGACGGAGTTCAAGGCGATGAAGAGCCGCCTGAGCCTGCCCCCCGCCCTGCCCGACGAGGACCTGATCGACGGCGCGGCGGAGTAACAAGGGAGGGAAGCGGGTCTCGCGGCGAAGTCGGGCGCATTGGCGTTTCGGCAGCGCGTGGGAGCGCGCGCGGCCGGTGCGCCTGAGGACGGCGAGACGCCGTCCCTCCGGAGGGGCCTCTCGTCGCGGACCCAAGCGCGCGACGACGCCGCCCTCCGTTAGGCCTGCCCGCGCCCCGGTGCGGATGATCGTCCCGACGTGCTCGCCGCGCAGCGCGGCGGTCAGCCGGCCGGGAACGAGGCCGTTGATGAGTTGCACGCGCTCGATGTGGCGCGCCGTCGCCATGATCTCGACCAGCGCCCGGTCGAACGGCAGCGTTCCCTTGAAGCTCGCGAGGTCGGCGCTGCGTCGTCTCGCGGATGAGCTTCGCCTTCTTGC
>CAWANA010000006.1:0-137643 GCA_963783275.1 uncultured Alphaproteobacteria bacterium
GCTATCGCATGTAAGCAAAGAGTTCGTAGAAGAATTCTTTGCTCCACGCGGCGAGCTTCATCTTGCGGCCGGGAGAGCGGGTGTCTGGGTGCGCCCGCAAGATGTCGAGGGCCTGGCGCCTGATGACGGCGAGATTCTGTGGCCCATGATCCTTGCGAGTTCGCGCGTCGTCTTCGTTGAAGACGACATCGAGCGGCCAGTGCAGATGATTTTCCACGCTCCAGTGCGTTCGATTGACTTCCAACATCCGCCTGGGAGAGAACTTCTTGGACAGGGCGACATAGTGCACCCAGCGCGTGGGCTTGCCGTCGCCCTGGCGCCGTTCGGATTCGATGCGCCCGAGCGCGGCGAGACCGGGAAAGGCGGGGGCGTCCGAAGGCGCGGCGATCACGCAGGCGCGGCGCCGCTCCCAGCGATCGTGTCCCTTCTCGGCCTTCTCGTAAGAGGGGAGCTTGCCTTTCGCGTCCGCCTCGGCGAACGCCTTCACGGCGCAGGCGAACAGCGGCCCGTGGTTGCCCTTCAGCTTCAACGCGTAGTGGCCGCCCTGGTCGCGGATCTGGCTGGCCATGCGCGGATGGCAATGCAAGGCGTCGGCGGTGACGACGCAGCCTTTCAGGGTCACGGCCTTCAGCGCCGCCAGGGTCGCCGTCACCTCGTCGCCGCCCGGCGCATGGCGGCTCGCCAGCGACAGCCGCGTCTCTGCGTCCCAGACGCTGATCATCAGCGGCGGCATGAACGAGCGTCCGCGCTCGTAGCCGCGCCGCAAGCTCTTGCCGTCGACAGCCACGACGCCCTTCGCCGGAGGAAGCCCGAGCTCGGCGCGCAACGCCGCCTGAAACCGGGCGAACGCCTCCGTCATTTCCTCGGGATCGAGCAGACGGAAGAGGCGACTGAAGCTGTCGTGGCTCGGCGCGCCGTGCGGCAGGTCGACGATCTGCGCCAACTCGACCTCGTTGGCGGCGGCGAAATCGGCGATGTCGACGCAGGTCTTGCCCCCGCACAAAGTCGCCGCGAGCGCAATGAACAGCATCGCCGCCAGATCGTGGCGCGCGTTGAAGTCGCGCGGATCGCGGACCTCGCGAAAAATGGCGATCAGCGCTTGCAATACCGGCCCCCTCCGAATCAGGAAGCCCTTTCAGAATCAACTTCTCCTTCAAGCGCAACAGCCCTCTACTCAACCGCGATTCCCCTGGGGTCAAGGCCGGGGGCCGCTCGCGATGACGGGGATGAGCCGAATGGGCCGAACGGTCGCCCGGAAAATCCGCCGCAAGGTCTTGAAAACGTGGATTCCGCGCCCGGAAACGATGGCCCCGCGAAAGCGTCATCCTCCGGCGCAGCGCCTCATGTCAGCCCGATTCTCCCGAACCCGACCGGTTTCCGACGCGTGAATGTTCGGATGACGCTCAATGGCGTCATGGCCTGCTGACGGCGCGAGGGTCAGCCCTGTTCCCCTCCTCTCTTGTCCTCCGGCAGGTCGTCGTCGCTGATCGCCCGCCAGCCGGCGCCGTCGAGGTCGTCGAACTGGCCGC
The DNA here is from genome assembly GCA_963783275.1 of uncultured Alphaproteobacteria bacterium. Taxonomy (GTDB): domain Bacteria; phylum Pseudomonadota; class Alphaproteobacteria; order Rhizobiales; family Beijerinckiaceae; genus Roseiarcus. Next base: position 1,530 of record CAWANA010000006.1, read on the forward strand.
TCCTCAGCGCCCACAGGAACGCGGCGAGGCCGAGGAGGCCGAGCGCCAGCGCGATCGGCACGAGATAGACGAGAACGTTCATCGGGCGGCCTCTTCCCCGTCGCGCGCCCGCAGCGCGTTCAGCGTCACGACGACCGAGGAGCCCGACATCGCCAGCGCCGCGATCAGCGGCGTCACGAAGCCGAGCACGGCGAGCGGCACGGCGATCCACGTTATAGATCGCCGAAATGCCAGAGGTTCTGCACCATCAGCCGGCGCGCCTTGGTCGACAATGCGCACGCGCGTCGGCGACCGGCTGAAGCCGCTCGCCGAGGAAAAGCGCGTCGGCCTGCGCCTGGGCGACGTGGGCGGCCGAGATCGGCGAGATCGAGACATAGGCGGCGGCAAGCGCCGGGCGCGTCGTTGAGGCCGTCGCCGACCATCAGGGGCCTGCGGCCGTCCTCCTTCAGGGCCCGCAGCCGGGCGATCTTGTCGGCCGGCTTCACGCCCGGCCGCATAACGCGTGACGCCGAGTTCCCGCGCGACCAGCGCCACCGCCGCCTCGCGATCGCCCGGACAGGATCTCGACCTCACGGTCGCGCGCCAGCTCGGCGACGACCGCCGCCGCGTCGGGGCGCAGCGCCTGCCGCACCGCGAACACGACCGCGCGCCCCGGAAGGCCAAGCACGATCAGCGACGCGTCCGGCCAGCGCTCCGCGACCGGCGCCGCCTCGCGCTCCGCCGCGACCCAGGCGACCGAGCCGAGCCTGACCGCGACGCCCTCATGAACCGGCGCTGACGCCCTCGCCGGGAAACTCTTGCGCCGCCATCGGCTCCTGTCGCGCCGGCCGCCTCGGCGATCGCCTTCGCGAGCGGATGCCGGCTCGCCAGCGCCAAGCGGCCGGCGAGCGCGAGATCGGCGGCGCGATGTCGGCGGCGTTGGCGAGGATCGGGCGCGGCTGCGTCAGCGTGCCGGTCTTGTCGAACACGACCGTGTCGGCATTCGGCAGCCGCTCGAGCGCCTCGCCGGAATGGAGGATGACGCCGCGGCGGAAGAGCGCCCCCGCCGCCACAACCTGGACCGCCGGAACGGCGAGGCCCGAGCGCGCAGGGGCAGGTGATGATCAGCACGGTGATCGCGATCATGAGCGCCTGCTGCCAGCCCGCGCCGAGCGCGAGCCAGGCGAGAAAGGTCGCGAGCGCCGCGACATGCACGATCGGCACGTAGAGCCGCGCGGCGCGGTCGGCGAGGCGGACGTAGGACGAGCGCTGCTCGACGGCGCCGGCGAGCAGGCCGTTGACCTCGTCGAGGAAGGCGCCGCCTGCCGGCGTTCCGCACGCGGATGCGCAGCGCGCCGGTCAGGTTGAGCGTGCCGGCGTAGACCTGCGCGCCGGGCGCGACCGGCGACGGGCGCCGTCTCGCCGGTCACGAGGCTCTGGTCGACCTCCGAGCGCCCGTCCTCGACCGCGCCGTCGACGGCGATCCGCTCGCCGGGGCGGGCGAGCACGAGGTCGCCCGGCCGGATCGCGCCGATCGGCGTCTCGCGCGCTTCGCCGTCGTCGCACGAGCTTCAGCGCCCGGTCGGCCCGCATGGCCGAGAGGTTGATGGCGTAGTCGCGCGTCCGCCGCCGCATGCGCTGGTCGAGCAGGCGCCCGGCGAGCAGGAACATCAGCAGCATGACGGCGCCCTCGAAATAGGTGCCGTGCTGATGCGAAACCGTCTGCAGAACGCGACATCGCCAGCCCGAGGATGACGCCGAGCGAGATCGGCACGTCCATGTTGAGCGCGCCCGCCGCGGATCGAGCGCGCGGCGCTCTCGAAGAACGGCATGCCGGCGTAGGCCGCGCAGGGCAGCGCGACCAGCGCCGAGAGCCAGTGGAACAGGTCGCGGGTCGCGGAATTGGGATCGTTCTCGGCGCCCGCCCAGAGCGAGACCGAGAGCAGCATGACGTTCATCGCGCCGAACGCGGCGACGCCGAGGCAGCGCAGAAGGCGCTTCTCCTCCTGAGCCTCGACGCTGTCGGCGAGCTTCCGCCGTGAAGGGAAAGGCCGGGTAGCCGAGCGCCTCGAGCCGCTCGAGGATGGCGGGCGGCTCGAGCGCGCCGTCGTTCCATTCGACGGTGACGCGCTTGTTGGCGAGATTGACGCGCGCGCCGCGGACGCCGGCTTGCCTGCCGAGGCCCTTCTCGATCGTGACGATGCAGGCGCCGCAATAGACCCCGTTGACCACGAGGTCCATCGCGGCGACGCCGTCGGCGGGATGGCGCACGAAGTGGGAGAGGTCCTGCGCTTCCGTCAGGGCAGCGCTCCTAGTCCGAAGCGGTGTCCGTGACCGTCATCTTGTTCTCGCTGCGGAACATCCGCTCGGCGCCGCGGCTCGCCTCGATGATCAGGGTCCAGCGGCCGTGGCCGATCGGGGCCGCGACGCCCTCGTAATTGTCGCCGTCGGAGACGAGCGCGGCGCTGCGGTCGAGCGCCGCGTCGAACGGATGCTGGAAGCGCGCCGTCACGGCGAGATCGGAGATCGGCGCGCCGTTCCTGTCGTGGAACTCGACCATGACCCGCTCGCCGGCGCCTTCGGCGCGGGTCAGCACGTCGGCCTTCCAGCCGCGTTCGTCCTGCGCCCGCGCCTCGGCGATGCGCTTGTTGAACGCCTGGCTGGCGTCGTAGGAGTTTTCCATCGCCTCGCCGTGCAGCGTGTGCAGGGCGAAGTAGATCAGCGCGCCGTTGGCGGCGAACATCACCAGGAAGAAGCCGCCGAGCCACGCGAGGACGTGGCGTCCTGTCAGTTGTCCAGACACGAGATGTCTCTCTCCACGCGATGGCGCCAATATGCGCCCGCCCCCGCGCCCTGCAAGCCCCTCCATGCGTCTCGCGCCGCCCGATCACGGCCCGAAGAAGTGGTCGACCACGACGTTGCGCTCGCCCGTCTTCGGGTCGACCGCGGTGAAGGTGATCGGCGTCGACGACGCCGTGAGGTTCACGTCCGGCGCGGTCGTCACATAGACCGGGAACTTCGAGGGTCGAATCCGGGTCGAGGCGGACGCCGAGACGTCCGTCGGGCAGCGGCTTGGCGACGACGCTGCTCAGCGCGATCCCCGGAATGCCGCTGACCTCGAGCGTGAAGTCCGCCGGATCGGCGAGCTTGTTGGAGAAGCGCAGCGTGTAGCCGTTGCGGATGCCGCCCTCGGCGGTCTGGGTGAAGAGCGGCGCGCGCACGTGCAGGACGCTCAGATGCGAATTCGAGCGCGTCGTGAGCACATAGAGCATGATGCCGGCCGGTCAGCGCGATCAGCGCGGCGTACATGATCGTGCGCGGGCGGATCGAAGCGATAGACGTTCGGCTGCCCGTGCATCGCGCCGCTCCCGGTTCTCGTCGTTGTCGTAGGCGATGAGGCGGGTCGGGCGGTGGATCTTGTCCATCACCGCGTCGCAGGCGTCGATGCACAGGCCGCAATTGATGCAGCCGAGTTGCGGGCCCTTGCGGATGTCGACGCCGGTCGGGCAGACGGCGACGCATTGCAGGCAGTCGACGCAGTCGCCGGCGGCCTGGCCATGCGCGTGGGCCTGGGCGGCGTCCTTCAACGACATGCGCGGCTCGCCGCGATCGAGGCGATAGGTGACGTTGAGCGCCTCGTTGTCGGTCAGCGCCGCCTGGATGCGCGGCCACGGGCACATGTAGAGGCAGACCTGCTCGCGCATGTGGCCGGCGAGCGAATAGGTCGTGAAGGTCAGGATGCCGGCCCAGATATAGGCGATCGCCGGCGCCTGCAGGGTGAAGAATTGCCTCATCAGCGTCGGCGCGTCGACGAAATAGAGCATCGCGGCGCCGCCGGTCGCGAGCGCGATCAGGAGCCAGAGCGCGTGCTTGGCGACGCGCTTCGATGATCTTCTCCGTCGTCCAGGGCTCGGCGTCGAGCTTCATGCGCTCGCGCCGGTCGCCCTCGATCCGGCGCTCGACCCAGAAAAAAGGTCGGTCCAGACCGTCTGCGGGCAGGCGTAGCCGCACCAGACCCGGCCGAACAGCGCGTTGGACAGGAACAGGATCAGCGCCGCGAGGATCAGCAGGCCGGTGAAGTAGTAGACTTCCTGCGGCCAGATCTGGATGAAGAAGAAATAGAAGCGGGAATGGGCGATGTCGGCCAGGACCGCCTGGTCAGGCAGGTTCGGTCCGCGATTCCAGCGGATGAACGGCAGAACGTAATAGACGCCGAGGGCGATCCACAACACGATCCATTTGATGCGCCGGTAGGTTCCCCAGACCCGTTGCGGGTAGACTTTCTTCGCCGCTTCGTACAATGGACCGTCGTCGTAGATCTCCTCGGCTATCGTCACGTGGTCAATTCCGTCCTTTGCCCGATCTACTTGCCGCCGCCCAGGCTGTGGACATAGACGGCCAGCGACTTGATCGTCTCGGGATCGAGCCGCTTGCCCCACGCCGGCATCTGGCTGTTGCGGGCGTTGGTGATCGTGTAGATCAGGTCGTTGATGTCGTTGCCGTACAACCAGACCTTGGTGGTCAGGTTGGCGGAGCCCATGTCGAGATTACCCTTGCCGTCCTCGCCGTGGCAAGCCGACGCAATTGTCGGCAAAGATCTTCTTGCCGGCGGCGACGTCGACGCCCTGCTCCGGCTCGAGGCCGTCGAGGGTGCGCACGTAGTTGGCGACCTGGCGGATCTCGTCGGGCTTGAGGATGCCGTCCTTGCCGAACGCCGGCATCGCGCTCGTGTGCGTGTCCGAATCGTCGGGCGCGCGGATGCCGTGGGTGATGGTCGTCTGGATCTGGTCCAGCGTCCCGCCCCACAGCCAGCGGCCGGCGGTCAGGTTGGGATAGCCCTTCTGGCCCTGTCCGCCCGAACCGTGGCACGGCGTGCAATTGTCGCCGAAGGCGGCCTTGCCCTGCGCGAGCGCGAGCTCGAGCATCTTGGGATCGTGCGGCGATCTGCGGCGAGGCTCGCCTTTTCGAGGCCCGCCGCCATCTCCTTGCGCACCTGCTGGCTGAAGGCGATGTCCTGCGAGCACCGCGGCACGGTTGGTATGGCCGAGATACGCCGGTCGTGAAGCTGCTGGCCAGCGGCCAGGCCGGATAGAAGATCCAGTAGACGAACGCGAACGCGATGCAGACGTAGAAGAGCCACAGCCACCAGCGCGGCAGCGGCGTGTTCAGCTCGCGAATGCCGTCCCATTCGTGTCCGGTGGTCGTCTGGCCGGAGACCTTGTCGACTTGAACCGGGTCGGTGATCATCGATCAATCCTCCCGCAGCGGCATGCGGGCCGCATCATGGAACCGCGCGCCGTTCTTGGGCCAAAGCGCGTAAACGAGCGTCGCGAGGAAAAACAGGAAACAGTAGACGGTGCCGGCCGATTGCGCGAACTGCGCCAGCCATTCGTAGGTCGTTGACATGTGCGATCCTCCTATCCGGTCAGCGCAGGTTGGCCTTGTCGTCGAACTGCTTGAAGTCGACGAGCGTGCCCAGCATCTGCAGGTAGGCGATCACGGCGTCGCCTTCGGTGATATCCGGCGAGCCCGGATAGAACTTGCGCACGACCGCCTTCGGATAGCGCTTGAGCAGCGCCGCCGCCTCGGGCGAGTCCGGGCTTCACCTGCGCCTTCAGGTCGGCCATGACGTTCGCCATCTGCTCGTCCGTGTAGGGCACGCCGACTTCGCGGTTGGTTTCGACGTTGGCGACGAGCTCGCGGGTATCGAGCGGCGTGTCGAACAGGAAGCGCGTAGCTCGGCATGATCGACTGCGGCACGACCGAGCGCGGGTTCATCAGATGCGCGACGTGCCAGGAGTCGGTGTATTTGCCGCCGACCCGGGCGATGTCCGGGCCGTTGCGCTTCGAGCCCCACTGGAACGGGTGGTCGTACATGCTCTCGGCCGCGAGCGAGAAATGGCCGTAGCGCTCGACCTCGTCGCGCAGCGAGCGGATCATCTGGCTGTGGCAAAGGTAGCAGCCTTCGCGCACGTAGATGTTGCGGCCGGCGAGTTCCAGCGGCGTGTAGGGCCGCATGCCCTCCACGGTTTCGATGGTGCTCTTCAGGTAGAAGAGCGGGACGATCTCAACCAGGCCGCCGATCGCGACCATGATGAGGATGCCGAGCACGAGGAGGATCGGGTTCTTCTCCAGGATATGATGCTTGGAGAAGAGCGACGACCGCCGTGCGGCGTCTGCGCGGAGCTGCTCATGGTCTAGATCCTCATTCCGCGGGCTGGAGGGAAGGCTGCGCCGCCGGCGCCGCGGCCTCGGACGCCGTGATCGTCATGTAGACGTTGTACAGCATGAGGCAGTAGGCGAGCAGGAACAGCAGGCCGCCGAGCGCGCGGATCACGTAGAACGGATGCATGGCCGCGACCGTCTCGATGAACGAATATTCGAGGTAGCCCTGCGGGGTGTAGCTGCGCCACATCAGGCCCTGGAGGATGCCCGAAACCCACATCGAGGTGATGTAGAGGACGATGCCGAGGGTGGCGATCCAGAAGTGCCAGTTGACGAGCTTCAGCGAGTAAAGCTCCCGCTTGTTCCACAGCCAGGGAACAAGGCAGTAGAGGGCGCCGAACGAGACGAAGGCGACCCAGCCGAGCGCGCCCGAGTGCACGTGGCCGACGGTCCAGTCGGTGTAGTGCGACAGCGAGTTCACCGTCTTGATCGACATCGCCGGGCCTTCGAAGGTCGACATGCCGTAGAAGGCGACCGACACGACGAGCATGCGCAGCACCGGATCGGTGCGCAGCTTGTCCCAGGCGCCCGAAAGCGTCAGCAGGCCGTTGATCATGCCGCCCCAGGAGGGCATCCACAGCATGATCGAGAAGGTCATGCCGAGGGTCTGCGTCCAGTCCGGCAGCGCGGTGTAGTGCAGGTGGTGCGGGCCGGCCCAGATGTAGAGGAAGATCAGCGCCCAGAAGTGGATGATCGACAGCCGGTAGGAGTAGATCGGCCGTTCCGCGCGCTTCGGCACGAAATAATACATGATGGCCAGGAAGCCGGCGGTCAGGAAGAAGCCGACCGCGTTGTGGCCGTACCACCACTGGAACATCGCGTCCTGCACGCCGCTCCAGACGATGTAGGACTTCGACGGAGAACAGCGAGACCGGCACCGCGGCGTTGTTGCCGATGTGCAGCATCGCGATCGTCAGGATGAAGGCGAGATAGAACCAGTTCGCCACGAAGATGTGGGGCTCCTTGCGGCGGAAGATGGTCCCGAGGAACACCAGCAGGTAGACGACCCAGACGATGGTCAGCCAGAGGTCGGCGTACCATTCGGGCTCGGCGTATTCCTTGCCGTCGGTGATGCCGAGCAGGTAGCCCGTGCCGGCGATCAGGATGAAGAAGTTGTAGCCGAGCACGACGAACCAGGGCGCGAGGTCGCCCGCGAGGCGGGCGCGGCAGGTGCGCTGGACGACATAGAAGGACGTCGCGAGCAGCACGTTGCCGCCGAAGGCGAAGATCACGGCCGAGGTATGCAGCGGCCGGAGGCGGCCGAAATTGAACCACGGGGCGAGGTTGAGGTCGGGAAACGCGAGCTCGGAGGCGATATAGACGCCGACCGCCATGCCCGCGAAACCCCAGAACAGGGCCATGATGGTCGAGAACTTGACCGGTCCGAAGTTATAGTTTGGCAGGCCGTTGATTTCGAGCGGGGGACGATCCGCGTCGCGATTCTTATAGCGCTGGAAGATCGCATAGATGCCGAGCCCCGCGCAGAGGACGCCGAGCACCATATGGAAGCCGAAGGCGGGCTCGATCGTGTTAATCGCGATATAGAGACAGAGCAGGGCAAGGATCGCGAGGACCGCGATCATTCCGATTTCGCCGCTCCAAAGCGACTTTGGTTGAGATACCGTTGGCATTCCTCATCCCCAACACAAGAGGGTGTCCGGGGACACTTCATGACTGCACGCGAGCAATCTCACGACCCCGAAAACATCGAGTTAAATCACGGCCTTCCGACGGTCGCTAATGCGGGGCCGGATTACGCGACGGCCCTCTAATGCATGCTCGCCCCGCCGACGTCCACCCGTTCCATCGTCGCATTTCGCGAACATTTTCGCCCGAGCGTCCGCGCACGCCCGGAAACGCGCATGAAATCGAAGCCATTCTTAGGTTTAATGCGCCGTGGCGGGCGGCCAGCGTGACCATCTGTCGCACTTGACGCCTGTCCCTCCGCAGGCCGAATGCCCTCTTTGATTTTTATGGGACGGGCACGCTCCGCCGCCGGCCGAGCCCAAAAATCTGCAAACGACGAATCGATCGTCTCCGAATCTGCGTCAGCCGGCGGCGGCAAATTCGACCGTTTCCGGCGCCGCGCGAATCGGCGTCGCGGCGTCGCGGTCGGCGGCGGCAAGGCGGGCCAGCGCGTCGGGCCGGACAATCTCGACCCGCCGCTTGCGGGGCAGTCTGAGAAAGCCCCGGTCCCTGAACAGGGTGAACGTCCGGCTCACGGTTTCGATGGTCAGCCCAAGATAATCGGCGATATCCTGGCGTTGCATCGCCAGATCAAGCGCAAGCGCGTCCGTGTTGTCCGAACGCGCCGAGAGCATGCACAAGAACCACGCGAGCCGCTCCTCGGCCGAACTGCGGCCGATCATCATCATGTGATCGATGGATAGCGTGAGCGCGCGCGTCGCGCCCTCGAAAAGCGCGCCGTTCAGGCGCGGGTCGTCGTTCATCCGGACCCGGCAGGCGTGGCGCGGAAGAACCGCCATCGCCGCGGAGTCCACCGCCTCGATTGTCAGCTTGTGAACCGCCTCCGGCTCGAGCCCGCAGATATCGCCGGGCATGTAGAACGCGAAGACCTGCCGGCGGCCGTCGCGGGTGAACTTCACCGCGCGAAACATCCCCCGCATGACCAGGTAATAGCTCTCCGTCGGATCGCCCTCGCCGACGACCTCCTGGCCGGCCTCGAACGGAACAATCAGGCCTTCGAAGTGCGGGAAACTTTCGGCGAACAGTTCGTCGATTCTCGGCGCGCCTTCCATATTGGGGTTGAAAGCATACGCCATCCGAAACCATTCCCTTCGCCGTCGAGGGGCATCGACCTCGGCCGCCGACGACGCCCGGGCAACTTTCCGCCCCGCGCCACTGGAGTATATGGTCGCGGCGGCGCCCGAAGGAACAGGACCTTTTGCCGCAGCGCACGCTCCGGTGCGCGATATCGGCCCATTTGCGCGGCATCCCTCAGCCTGGACGCTGCAGTCCGTCCAGAGACGGGCGTTCACCCCAACACATGGGTGACGATCGCTCCGAAGGGCGCCGAGATTGTCTTGCCACACAAACGACAATGTTCTACATTTGTTCTCATCAAACGGAGAACGCGCTGCATGTCCGATTGCGTTGAGGTCGCTTCGCCAGCCGCGCCCTGGGCGATCCGGGGGCCGCAGGCGCCCTACGCCCTGGATCGCCAACCCGGACTTGGTCTTGGACTCGATCCGGGGCCGCGCGCGATGACGGCAATCGACCGGGTGCGTAAGCCGTTGAAAAGACTTAAAATACCAATGGGCGAGGCCTTGTCTCGAGTTGGCATGGATTTGGCTTTAGTTGGCATGGTTTGGGTTCGTGCGCCATGCCGGCTTGGGGCGCCTGCGCTTGGCGCTGGGACGTTCAGCCCGCCCGCCGACAGGAGACCGCCCCCAAACGCCGGCGCCCGGACCGGGACTGACAATCGCCCGGAAAATCCGGCGCAAGGCTCTGAGAAGACACGATTCGCGCCCGGAATTCACGAGGCCTCCCAAAGCCCCGGCCGGCGGGGGAGGCGGCGCGATGACGGCGATGGGACGATCGCGCTTGGGCGTTGCCGCCGCCCCGCCGCCCGGAAAACTGGCCGCAAGGTCTTCAAAACGTTAAATCCGCGCCCGGAAATTTTGGCCCGCCAAAGCGCGAGCATCCCCATAACACAAGGGCGGCGAACGCGATCGATGATCTCGCCGGTCAGCGCGACGCCCCGCTGGCATGCGGCTCAAGGCCGTCGCGTTGAGCGCCAATCTCTTGGATTTGCGCTCTTTCGGCTCGACAGATTTTCCTAAAGGCGCCACTGGGACCCATGGCGAGGCCGCGCTCTTCATACGTCTGCCAGAACTGCGGGGCGATCACCCAACGCTGGCAGGGCAAGTGCAAGTCCTGCGGCGAGTGGAACACGATCATCGAGGAAGCCGCCGCGCTCGGCGTCGGGGGCGAATCCGCGCGACGCGCGCCAGCGGGACGCGCTTTTGCGTTGGAGGACCTTTCCGGCGCGTCAAGGCCCGATCCGCGCGTCGCCACCGGAATCGACGAGTTCGACCGCGTCGCAGGCGGAGGCTTCGTGCCGGGCTCTGCGACCCTGATCGGCGGCGAACCGGGCATTGGCAAGTCGACCCTTCTCATCCAGGCCTGTGCGGCGGTCGCGCGAACCGGCGTCCGTGTCGTTTACGTCTCGGGCGAGGAATCGACTGCTCAGATTCGTCTCCGCGCCGCTCGTCTGGGCCTCGCGAGCGCGCCGGTCCAGCTCGCGGCTCAGACGCTCGTTGAGGATATCGTTGCGACGCTCGCCTCGGGCGACGCACCGAAGTTCGTAGTCATCGATTCGATCCAGACCATGTGGAGCGACGCGATCGAATCAGCGCCCGGAACGGTAAGTCAGGTTCGCGGTTCCGCCCAGGCCCTGATCCGGTTCGCCAAGGCGAGCGGCGCCGCGCTCTTAATTGTCGGGCATGTGACCAAGGACGGCCAGATCGCCGGCCCCCGCGTCGTCGAACACATGGTCGACGCGGTCTTTTCCTTCGAGGGCGACGGCGCCCACGCGTTCCGCCTTTTGCGGGCGGCCAAGAACCGCTTCGGCGCGACCGACGAGGTCGGCGTCTTCGAAATGACAGGCGGCGGGCTTGCCGAGGTGCCGAACCCGTCGTCGCTGTTTCTGGGCGGCCGGGAGGCCGCCGCGGCGCCCGGGGCCTCGGTGTTCGCCGGCGTCGAAGGCGCGCGTCCGCTGCTCGTCGAGATTCAGGCGTTGGTCGCGCCGACGTCGCTCGGCACGCCGCGGCGGGCGGTTGTCGGCTGGGAGCCGAATCGTCTCGCGATGGTGTTGGCGGTGCTCGAATCGCACGGCGGCCTCAAGCTCGGCCAGTACGACATCTATCTCAATGTCGCGGGCGGCCTGAGAGTCTCGGAGCCTGCGGCCGATCTTGCGGCGGCAGCCGCGCTTGTCTCCTCGCTGACCGGCGCGCCTCTCCCCCACGATGCGGTCTATTTCGGCGAGATCGCGCTATCAGGATCGGTGCGGCCTGTCGCGCACGCGGGCCTCAGGCTGAAGGAAGCGTCCAAGCTCGGATTTTCGCGCGCTTTCGCCCCCCCCGCGCCGCGCGCGGAGAGCGAATCGGCCGGCGCCGCTGTCACGCCGATCGGTTCGGTCGCATCGCTTGTGGCGCTGATCGCCGCCGCCGCGGTTGAAGCCAAGGCTGCTGCGCCGCCCCCGATTTGGGACCGATTGCCGACGCGCGCCGGGTGACGAACCCCGGCGCCTTGTCTATAAGGCCTCCCGCAGGATGCGCCGGACGCCGGACGCCGCCCATGGTTCTACGAGCGCTTCGACGAGGTTGTTTCGGATGCCTTCCTATCTCGATCTCGCCGTTCTCGCGATCGTCCTCGTCTCAGCGTTGCTGTCGATGCTGCGCGGCTTTTCCCGCGAGGTCCTGGCGATCGCGTCCTGGGCGGCCGCGGCCGCGGCGGCCTATTACCTCTATCCGGTTGTGACCCCCTATCTGACGCCCTATATTCATAAGGATGTCATCGCGCAGGCGGCGGCGGCGGCGATCGTCTTTTTCGCCACGTTGATCGTGGTCTCGCTCTTCACCGTGAGACTCTCGGATGCGATTCTCGACAGCAAGATCGGCGCTCTCGACCGGACGTTAGGTTTTGTCTTCGGCGTCGGGCGCGGGTTCCTGCTCGCGGTCGTCGCTTTCGCAATCTTCAACTGGCTGGTTTCGGACAAACAGCAACCAGAATGGGTGAAAACCGCAAAGACCCGCCCGATCCTGACCGACACAGCGGACAAGATCGTGGCCCTGCTGCCGGAAGACGCGGCGGCGACGATAGACACATGGATCAAGTCTCGCGGCGCGGTCACGCCGGCGAACGAGGAGCCAGTCGACGAATCGAGCGCCCCGACCGAGGTCAAGCCGACGCCGTCGCCGGTCCCGGCGGCAGGCGCACAGAACGCTCAGAAGAAAGTCGACTCGCCAGCGCCGTCAGCGACCGCGTCGGACAAGCAGAAGCTCGACGCGCTGATCAACGGACGTCCGATTCCGGCGCCGAAGCAGTGACCGGGCAGACGCTCGCATCCTTCGGCGTCGATCTTGACGCGGATCGGCTCCACGAGGAATGCGGCGTCTTCGGAATATATGGTCATCCCGACGCGGCGGCGATTGTAGCGCTCGGCTTGCACGCCCTGCAGCATCGCGGGCAAGAGGCCGCCGGCATCGTCGCCTTCGACGGCGAGCGGTTCCACTCGGAGCGCAGACAGGGCCTCGTCGGCGACCACTTTTCCAGCGCGGCCACCATCGACCGGCTTCCCGGTCGCACCGCCATCGGTCACGTCCGCTATTCGACCACCGGCGAAACGGCGCTGCGGAATGTTCAGCCGCTGTTCGCCGAACTGGAGGCGGGTGGACTGGCCGTCGCCCACAACGGCAATCTAACCAACGGCCTGACGCTGAGGCGCGAACTCATTCGCAGCGGCGCGATCTGCCAGTCCACCACCGACACCGAGGTCGTTCTGTTGCTTGCCGCGCGCTCGCGTCGCCCCAGAATCATCGACCGTTTCGTCGAGGCGCTGGCCGAGATCGAGGGGGCATACGCGCTGGTGGCGCTGACGACCAAGAAGCTGATCGGCGCCCGCGATCCGCTGGGCATACGCCCGCTTGTGCTCGGTGAACTCGACGGCTGTCCGATTCTCTGCTCGGAGACCTGCGCGCTCGACATCATCGGCGCCAAGTTCATTCGAGACATCCAAAACGGCGAGGTCGTGGTGATCGACGCCGACGGCGTGAAGAGCTTCTTTCCGCTGCCCCGCCAGCCTGCCCGGCCCTGCATCTTCGAATACGTCTATTTCGCCCGGCCGGACTTGATCGTTCACGGACGCTCGGTTTACGACGCGCGCAAGGCGATGGGGGAGGAACTCGCCCGCGAGGCGCCGGCGGACGCCGACGTCGTCGTGCCCGTGCCCGACTCCGGGGTGCCGGCGGCGATCGGCTACGCGCGCGGTTGCGGCCTGCCGTTCGAACTCGGCATCATCCGCAACCATTACGTCGGCCGGACCTTCATCCAGCCGACCCAGTCCATTCGCGAGCTCGGCGTGCGGATGAAGCACAACGCCAACCGGGCGGTCGTCGCCGGCAAGCGGGTTGTTCTGATCGACAATTCGATCGTGCGCGGAACGACCAGCGTCAAGATCGTGCAGATGATGCGCGAGGCGGGCGCGCGAGAGGTTCATTTCCGCATTTCTTCGCCGCCGATCGCTTATCCCGATTTCTATGGCATCGACACGCCGGAGCGCGACAAGCTTCTCGCTGCCCGCATGGACCTCGAAAGCATGCGCCAGTTCATGGGGGCCGATAGCCTCGCCTTCCTGTCCATCGCGGGAATCTATCGCGCGATGGGGTTTTCCGAGCGCAACGCCAGACAGCCGCAATTCACCGACCATTGCTTTACTGGCGACTATCCGACCCGGCTGATCGACCGGGACGGCGAGCGGAACGGCGGGCGCCTGCCGCTTCTGGCGGAGGCGGGCTGAGGCCCTCATGCCGACGCCGCCATCCTTTCAGCGTAGGGGCCGGCGCGAGCCTTCACAGTCCTGTCATGGGGCGCCGCGATACAACTGGGGTCGCACCCGAGGAGCCGCCCCCGATGACAGCCGTATCCGATGTTTCGACGCCGCGCGCCGCACACTCGTCGGGCAAGCCCCATCTCGACCACCCCATGGACATCCGGCTTGCGCTCGGAATCCTCGCCGTGCTCGCCGGAGGCCTGTTCTACATGGCCTATTCGATCAGGTCGGATATTGCGGAGTCCGGCGGCGGACCGACGACGATTCTGCCCTTCGTGCTGCTCGGCGTGGCGCTGCTGATCGCGCTCGGTTTCGAATTCGTCAATGGCTTCCACGACACCGCCAACGCGGTCGCGACCGTCATCTACACCCACGCCCTGCCGGCGCAGTTCGCCGTCGTCTGGTCGGGCTGCTGGAACCTCTTGGGGGTGCTCGTATCAAGCGGCGCCGTCGCCTTCGGCATCGTATCGCTCTTGCCGGTGGAACTCATCCTGCAGGTCGGCTCCAGCGCCGGCTACGCGATGGTGTTCGCCTTGCTGATCGCAGCGATCATCTGGAACCTGGGCACCTGGCTTTTCGGCATCCCGGCTTCAAGTTCGCACACGCTGATCGGCTCAATTGTCGGCGTCGGCATCACCAACGCGCTGTTGCGCGGCCAGGACGGGACCTCCGGGGTCGATTGGGACCAGGTGACCAAGGTCGGCGAGTCTCTGCTGCTCTCGCCGCTCTTTGGCTTTTTCCTGTCGGCGCTTCTGCTGCTCCTGATGAAGGCGATCATCCGGGTGCCGGCTCTCTACAAGGCGCCCGAGGGCCGCGACCCCCCGCCGACCTGGATCCGAGGGCTGCTCATCCTGACCTGCACGCTGGTGTCGTTCTTCCATGGATCGAACGACGGCCAGAAGGGCATGGGCTTGATCATGTTGATCCTGATCGGCGTCGCGCCGACCGCCTACGCCTTGAACCGGGCGCCGCCAGAGGGGCACGCCGAAGCCTTCATTGCCGCCGCGCAGAATGCCTCGAAGGTCGTCGCAGCCCACGGCGCGGGCTATAATGTAATCGGCGACCCCCGTCCCGTGGTGACGGACTACATCCATGCCCACAAGATCTCCGAGGGCACCTATCCGTCGCTCGCGGTGCTGGTGAAAGAGATCAGCGATCAGGTCAAAGACTACGGCTCCGTCGCGAAAACGCCGCTCGACAAGGTGCAGAATGTCCGCAACGACATGTATCTCACCTCTGAAGCCCTGCGCGTCCTCGCCAAGGACAAGGAGAGCGAATTGACGGACGTCGAGAAGAAGGAGATCAGCGAGTTTAAGAAGGAGCTCGACCTGTCGACCAAGTTCATCCCGATCTGGGTAAAGATCTGCGTGGCGATTGCGCTCGGCCTCGGCACCATGGTGGGCTGGAAGCGCATCGTCGTGACGGTCGGAGAGAAGATCGGCAAAACGCATTTGACCTACGGCCAAGGGGCCGCCGCCGAACTCATCGCCGCCGCCACGATCGGCGCGGCCGATGGTCTCGGCCTGCCGGTGTCGACGACGCACGTACTGTCGTCCGGCGTCGCCGGCACGATGGTCGCCAACGGCTCGGGAATGCAGTGGTCAACGATCGGAAGCATTGCGCTCGCCTGGGTCCTGACCTTGCCCGCGGCGATGGTCCTGTCCGGCGTCCTGTTCTTCATCTTCCGTCAGATCTTCTGAGCAGGACTGAATCAAGACGGCATTGGAGAGGCCGAGTTCGTGCGCCCTTTTTGTTTGACTCAGCCGCCGTAAAAGGTGATCGGCTTGGCCCGCGACCGCGGAATCCGCACGTCACGGGCCTTCAGATCCTCGAGCGTTAAATACATCATCGCCGTCATCAGCGCGTCGGAATAGGCGTCGTGCTGGTCGAGAGCCGGCAGGCTGAGGTCCCGGAGTATGCTCATGAACCGCAGGTCGACTTCGGTGCCCGGAGGCGCGTCGCCGTACTTTCGCTCGTAATAGGTTCCCGACACTTCGATTTGGGCGTTCGGCAACGCGATCCCGAGCAGGCGCCGCACGTGCCTATTAAGCATCGCGACGTCGAATTCGAGATAAAACCCAACCAGAGGCCGCGAGCCTATGAAACGCAAGAGGTCGGGCAGCACCTCTTCGATCGGCAGCCCACTGGCGACGTCCTGCTCGCGCAATCCATGGACCTTAATCGCGTCCGGATTTAGCTTGGCCCTAGGTTTGACCATGGCCTCAAAGCGTTCGCTGGTCAGGATGCGGTTTTCCCGGATCTTGACGGCCGCGACCGTTACGATGTCGTCCTTTCGTGTGTTCAGGCCCGTTGTTTCGCAGTCGATCGACACCACCTCCCCAGGCGGCGCGGGCTCGAACAAGAAGTGATAGGCGGGATCGCGCAGGAGATGCAGCCGGATCCGCCGCTTCAGTCCGTGCAACATCAGAACATCGCCAGATTGAAGTGGCGCCGCAGCATATCGCGCAATTGCTTGACCACCTGAAAAGCATCGCGCAGGAGGTCGCGCTCCATTGTCGACAGTGCGCCCGGCTTGACAAGGCTGGTCGACGCCTTCTCCGCGATCTGCGCGTCGAGCCGCAGCGTCATCAGGTAATGCAGCGCCTGAGTCAGCTCACGCGCGAACTGGCCGTCGAACACGTTCAGCTCGGCAAGGCGGGCGATGCGCGCGGTCGTGGCGGTTTCGTGCAACCCCTTTTCCAGCGACAACGCCCGGACCCCATGCACAATCGGAAAGATGCCGCCCTTCTTCAGGTCGAGAGCGTCGCCCTCGGCCTTGGAGGTAACGAGATTGTTGAAGAAACCAATAGGCGTTGGAAAGGCGTCGATCGCCCGGGCAAACCGGGCAAGCCGCACGCGCTCCCCGTGCATCAAGTCGATGAGGTCCTGCTTCGCCGCCCGGAGAAGCGCGGCGTCCCCTGCTGTCGCCTCTGCGTCGTAAAAAATCGCGATGTCCATCGTGCCCGTGTCATCCGCCACGGCAAGCCAGCGTCGGAAATCGTCGCGATAGTCGTCAAGCGTCTTCGACCACAACGGATTGCGCACCATGACCTCGCCTGGACAAGGCGGAAAGCCGCACTGAGCGAGTGCGTCGAAGACGGCGGCACGGAACCGCACGAGGTCCTCCTCAGGGACGGGCGCAGCGAGAATGAGCCCGTTGTCCTGATCGGTGCGAAACGTCTGCTCGCCGCGCCCCTCGCTTCCCATTACGAAGAAGCAGCCGGTCTCGCGGATCGATTGTGGCGCAACCAGCGAGAAGAGCTTGTTGTGCAGCCGGCGGTTGAGATCGGAGACGATTTCGCACACAAGGTCGATCTTGACCCCCTGGCGACGCTGCTGGCGAATCTGCGGCTCGATTCCCTGCGCCGCGCGTGCGAGGCCCGCAATACCGCGCGCGCGATCGATGCGCCCAGCCACGAGCTGCGCGTTTCCCGCCAGGAAGCTCAACAGATCGATGTCCTCGAGCACGCCGACGAACTGGCCATTTTCGCCGACGGCGAGACGGCGCTTGTTGTGCTTCGTCATGCGCAGAAGCGCGGTCGTCACCAGGTCATCCGGCGCGACGCTGACGATCGGGCGATGGGCGAGCGGGCCGATGGCGCTGTCGGGCGGGCGGCGGTCGCGGAGCGTGGCGTTGAGAAGATCCGAGCGCGTGACGACTCCGACGCCTTCGGCCGCTGTGACGAACAGAGCGTAGGCTCTGTGCTCGCGCATCAGCGCGCCCGCGTCGGCGATGGACTCCATCGCGTCGACAAAGATCGCCGGATGAAGGAATAGTTCGTCGACGCGCACGCCGAGGAGCGGCGTGAAGCGCGCCGCCTCTTCTTCGCGCGAGACGGTGTCGAGCTTGTGCGCGATGTCGAGATAGAAGAACGAGGCAAAGCGCGGGCTCCGGTTGATCAGTCGGAGGGTGACGTCGCGCGGCAAGACGTTGCACAATGTTTCCTCGCGCGCAACGAACGCGTTGGAGCTGCGGCCCTGCACCACGGCGCGCGAGTCGAACATGTCGCCGGGTCCGCGCAGCGCGACAAGCCCGTCGCGGTCGCGCTCTTCGACCGCGCCCTTGATCACGATGAACAGGCTTTCCGGCGCGCTATCGGCCGCAATGATCGTTTCGTTCGGACGATAGTAGGCGATATCGAGCGAATCGCGGACGATGTCGATCTCGTCGGCGGTCAACCGGTCGAACGGCGCGCTGCGTGGATCGAAGTTTTGCGCCAAAGTTCTTCTCCGCCTCAGTCCGGCAAACTGTCTCTGTCCCGCAGGCGCTTGGCAAGTCGACAAAGGTCATGCTTGCGCCCTTCCCAGCTGATGGAAGACTGCGCTCGAGCCTGCTAAGGTTTGGGCTTGGGCGGAGAGGGTCGGAATGCGATGACTATGATCGACGAGACACTCGCGGCGATCGACGCCGACGCGGGCCCTGCCCTCGAGCGGCTGTTCGACTTTCTGAGGATCCCATCGGTTTCCGCCGCGCCCGTTCATTTTCCCGACTGCGAAAGGGCGGCGGATTGGCTGGTCTTCGAGCTCGGCGCGATTGGCTTCGAGGCGGCCAAATATCCGACAACCGGACGCCCGATGGTCGTCGGCCACATCAAGTCGACGCGCCGGGATTCGCCGCACGCGCTGTTCTACGGCCATTACGACGTCCAACCCGCAGACCCGCTCGAGCTCTGGCGATCGGCTCCTTTCGAGCCGAAGCTTGACCAGGGCCCACGCGGAGAACGGATCGTCGCTCGCGGCGCCTCGGACGACAAGGGCCAATTGATGACGTTTCTCGAGGCGTGCCGGGCGTTCCAGAAGTTTGGAGGGCCGCCCTGCTCGATCACGGTCCTGTTTGAAGGCGAGGAGGAAACCGGTTCGCCGTCGCTGCCGGGATTCCTCGCCGAGAACGCCAATATGCTGAGGGCCGACGTCGCGCTCGTCTGCGACACGGGCATGTGGAACGCTTCGACGCCCGCGATCACGACGTCGCTGCGCGGCATCGTCTCCGAAGAGGTGATCCTCAGGGGCGCCGACCGCGACCTGCATTCCGGGCTCTACGGAGGCGTCGCCGTGAACCCGATCCACGCGTTGGGCCGAATTCTCGGCGCCTTGCACGACGAGAACGGCGCGGTCGCTCTCCCGGGTTTTTATGACGGGGTGGAAGAACTCCCGGAAGAAATAAAGGACCAATGGGACGCGCTCGATTTCGACGCCGGCGCCTTTCTCGGCGATGTCGGCTTGACGACGCCCGCGGGCGAGCGCGGCCGTACGCCGCTCGAACAGGCGTGGTCCCGCCCAACCTGCGACGTGAACGGGATCCTCGGCGGGTACACGGGCGAGGGCACAAAAACCGTGTTGCCGGCGAAGGCGAGCGCCAAGGTGTCGTTCCGCCTGGTCGGCAAGCAAAATCCAGAGAAGGTCGTGCAGGCGTTTCGCGCCTTCGTCACATCCCGCCTGCCGCCTGACGTCAAAGCCGAATTCGTAGGCCACGCTGGAAGTCCGGCGATCACGCTTCCGATCAAGAATGAGGCGCTGCGGCGCGCCCGCCGCGCACTGGAAGCCGAATGGGGCAAGCCCGCCGTGCTGGTCGGCTGCGGCGGGTCGATTCCGATCGTCGGCGCGTTCAAGCGCGAGTTGAACATGGACAGCCTGCTCGTCGGCTTTGCGCTCGAGGACGACAACATCCATTCGCCTAACGAGAAATACGAGCTGAGCTCGTTCCACAAGGGCGCACGCTCCTGGGCGCGCATTCTCGCGGCCCTTGCGGCCTGAATCGCCGCCGACCTTGCGCAGCGAGCCGGCCGGCGGTAGCCAACCCACTATGAATGAAGACCGCCGCGCGCGTCAGCGCGACCGCTTCCTCGCCGGGATCAGGCAGTCGCCCGCGCTTATGGGCATCGTAAACGTCACGCCCAATTCGTTCTCGGACGGCGGCCGTCACTTCGACCCGGCAGCGGCTGTCGCGCGAGCCAAGACAATGGTCGCCGAAGGGGCGGCGATCGTCGACATAGGCGGCAAGTCGACCCGACCCGGCCACGCGCAGATCAGCGTCGAAGAAGAATTGAGACGCATTGCGCCCGTGCTGGAAACCCTGGCCATCGATCTCGATACGCCGCTCTCGATCGACACCAGCAAGGCGGCGGTGGCGTGGGAAGCGGCGCGCCTCGGCGCCTCGGTGATCAACGACATCTGGGGCTTGCAGCGCGACCCCGGGATTGCCGACGCGGTCGCCGGGACGGGCTCGGCTGTGGTCGTCATGCACAATCGAGGGACCACGGACGCGGCGGTTGATATCCTCGACGAGGTCGAGCGTTTCTTCGAGCAATCTCTCAGGCTTGCTGGCGCGCGCCGGCGTGCCGTTCGGCCGAATTCTGCTCGATCCGGGCCTCGGTTTCGGCAAGACGCCGGAGCAGAACTATGCTTGCATCTGGAATCTCGACCGTTTCCGCCGGCTCGGACCGCCGCTTCTTGTCGGGTTATCCCGCAAGTCGTTCATCGGCCGGATCGTGGGCGGCGCTCCGGACGAACGCCTAGTCGGCACGCTTGCGGCCGACATGGTTGCGCTGATGCGCGGCGCCTCGGTTCTGCGGGTGCACGACGTCGCCGAGCACCGACAAGCGCTGGACGTGTTCCGTGCGCTTGCGGCGGCCGACCGGCCGCCAGTTCCGGGAGCCCGCGACGGACGCGCCGACGTCGTCCTCGCGCTCGGAGGCAATGTCGGCGACAAGGCGGCGGCCTTGAGGCGCGGACTGGCCGCGCTCGACGACCCGCCGGACATCGAGCTGGTCGCAGTCTCTCGCTTCTATCGAACGCCGCCATGGGGAAAAACGGATCAGGACTGGTTCGTCAACGCCTGCGCGCTGGCGCGGACGAGCCTTAAGCCCGAGGCGCTGCTGGACCGGATCAAGGCGATCGAGACGGCGCTCGGCCGCACGCCCTCCGAGCGATGGGGACCGCGGGTCATCGACATCGACATCATCGCCTATGACGACATCACACTGCGGACCGACCGGTTGACCCTGCCGCATCCGGAGCTTTTCAATCGCGCCTTTGTCCTCGCGCCGCTCGCGGAGATCGCGGCCGGTCGCGTGATCGGCGGAAGGCGGGTCGAGGATGCGCTGGCGGACCTCGGCGCGGAGGGCGGCGGCGTTGTTCCACTGGACTGACCGTGCAAGAAGGGCGATGGTTACGCCGCCGCGAGACCTGTGGGAGGATGGATGCCGAACTCGATTAACGGTCCGGCTTGATTTCGACGCGGGGCGAAGGCTCGGGGCAGGCAAGATCGCCTTGCTCGAAGCGATCGAAAGGACCGGCTCGATCTCGGCGGCGGGCCGCGCTCACGCGATGTCGTACCGTCGCGCCTGGCTTTTGGTCGACGAGTTGAACCAATCGTTCGCAGCGCCGCTGGTCGCCGCCCACCACGGCGGCGCCAAAGGCGGCGGCGCGTCGCTGACCGAGGAGGGACGGCGGATCGTCGCTCTTTATCGAGACGCCGAAGCCAAGATGCGCGCGGCCGCGGAGGCCGAAATCGATGCGATCGAACGGGGGCTCGCCCCACCCGGTCAGGCCCTGAGCGCCTGAACGGACGGCTGGCGGCCTGCGCAGCCCTACATCTTCTTCCCGTCGGGGCCGAATTGCTTGAGATAGGCGATCACGTCCGCAACGTCGTCATCCTTGCTGAGGCCGGGAAAGGCCATCTTGGTGCCCGGGACGATCTCGCGAGGGCTGCGAAGGTACTTGGCCAGAGTCGCTTCGTCCCATGTGACGCCCGAATTCCTGTTGGCGTCGGAATAATTGTAACCTGGCGACGCTCCCCGCCTTGCGGCCGACGACGCCGTTGAGCTCCGGACCGACGAAGTTCCTCGCGTTCTCTCCGATCTGATGGCAAATCCGGCAGACCTTGTATTTGGTCTCTCCGGCGGCGGCGTCGCCCGCCGCCGACGCGGCGGACGCCGACGCCGTCAGCGCCACCGCTGCGAATCGCGGCCCGAATGCGCTTCACGCTTTGCCTCCTTGACGTCGCCCGCGGACGCGGCGGGGTAGAGACAAGAGCGCTCCCGGATTGTCAAGGCGAGCCGAGAGAGCGCTTACCGGGCGCCTTTGACAGCGCCGGCGGTTTGACCGAAAGAGGCCGCGATGACGCCAATCGTGAAAATCTGTGGCCTCTCGACGCCCGCGACCCTCGACGCCGCCCTGGCGGCGGGCGCCGACATGGTCGGCTTCGTGTTCTTCCCCAAAAGCGCGCGTCATATCGATTTCGAGACCGCGCGCGCCCTCGGCGTCCGGGCGCGCGGACGGGCGCGGATCGTGGCGTTGACCGTCGACCCCGACGATGCGCTGCTTCAAGGCGTCGTCGAGGCGCTTGACCCCGACGTCCTGCAATTGCACGGCAAGGAGAGGCCGGAACGCGTGGCCGGGATCGGCGCGCGCTTTAACCGTCTCACCATGAAGGCGATCGGCGTCGCAGCGCCCGAGGACCTTGCCGCCGCGCGATCTTACGCCGAGGCTGCCGACTTCCTCCTGATCGACGCCAAGCCGCCCAAGGACGCCGTACTGCCCGGCGGCAACGGTCTGCCCTTCGACTGGCGGCTCGTGCGTGACTTCGCGCCGAGGCGCCCGTGGCTGCTGTCCGGCGGGCTCGACGCGCCCAATGTGGCCGAGGCGATCCGCGCCACCGGCGCCCGCGGGCGTCGACGTTTCGTCGGGAGTCGAAAGCGCGCCCGGCGTCAAGGACGACGTCAAGATCGCGGCCTTTGTCGCAGCCGCCCGCGAGGCCTTCGCCCGCGCCCCCGTTGGAGTGAATTGAATGGCCAAGCTCGACAAGCCCAACTCCTTCCGCAAGGGGCCGGACGAGCGCGGACGCTTCGGCATCTACGGCGGGCGGTTCGTCGCCGAGACGCTGATGCCGCTGATCCTGTCGCTGGAGAAGGCCTACGAGGAGGCGAAGGCGGACCCGGCGTTCCACGCCGAACTGAACCACCTCCTCAAGCACTACGTCGGGCGGCCGAGCCCGCTCTATTTCGCCGAGCGGCTCACCGACCACCTCGGCGGCGCAAAAATCTATTTCAAGCGCGACGAGCTCAACCACACCGGCGCGCACAAGATCAACAACGTGCTCGGGCAGATCCTGCTCGCCCGCCGGATGGGCAAGAAGCGGATCATCGCCGAGACGGGCGCCGGCCAGCACGGCGTCGCGACCGCCACCGCCTGCGCCCGCTTCGGCCTCGACTGCGTCGTCTACATGGGCGCGGTCGACGTCGAGCGGCAGAAGCCGAACGTTTTCCGCATGAAGATGCTGGGCGCCGAAGTCGGCCGGTCCAGGCGGGCGCGCGGACGTTGAAGGACGCGATGAACGAGGCGCTGCGCGACTGGGTGACCAACGTCGCCGACACCTTCTATTGCATCGGCACCGCCGCCGGCCCGCACCCCTATCCCATGATGGTGCGCGACTTCCAGTGCGTGATCGGCAACGAGACGCGCGAGCAGATTTTCGAGGCGGAAGGGCCGCCTGCCCGACAGCCTCGTCGCCGCCATCGGCGGCGGCTCGAACGCGATCGGCCTCTTCCACCCGTTCCTCGACGACGAGTTCGTCGAGATCTTCGGCGTCGAGGCGGCCGGCCATGGGCTCGGCGGTCGACAACGGCCATGCCGCCTCGATCGCCGGCGGCCGGCCGGGCGTCTTGCACGGCAACCGGACATACCTCCTGCAGGACGACGACGGCCAGATCCTCGAGGGCCATTCCATCTCGGCCGGCCTCGATTATCCGGGCGTCGGCCCGGAGCATTCCTGGCTGCACGACGTCGGCCGGGTGACCTATCTGTCGGCGACCGACAAGGAGGCGCTCGACGCTTTCCAGCTTCTGTCGAAGCTCGAGGGCATCATTCCGGCGCTCGAGCCGGCGCATGCGCTCGCCAAGGTGATCGAGCTCGCGCCGAAGCGGCCGAAGGACCACCTGATGGTGATGAATCTCTGCGGCCGGGGCGACAAGGACATTTTCGCGGTCGCCGAGCATCTCGGCGGGATGTAGGCGCCCGCCGTTCGGCCGACGCGCTCGCGCCCCCGCCGCCATTTTCCATTCCGTTTCGAGCCTTTCCAGGGACTTGGGCGGGTATGGCGCACGTGGCCAGTCATTTGAGCGTTGAGGCGTTGGAGGCGCGGTACGAGGCCTGCGAGGACGTTATGTCATCGCGGCATTTTCAGACGATCTGGCTTTTGGCGAAGGGGCATTCGACCGGCGAGGTTGCCGCGATGACCTCATTTGGCCAGCGCTGGATTGAGCAGCTTCTGGAGCGCTACAACGCCTTTGGGCCTTCAGCCTTGGGGGATCTGCGTCGGGGCAACGGCGCGCCGGCGAGGGTTCTGAGGCCCGAACTCTTGCAACGTCTGCGTGTCCGTTTGGGCGAACCTCCGCCCGACGGCGGAGTGTGGACGAGCGGCAAAGTGGCGCGCTGGATGGCGGCTGAGTTGGGCTTGGCCTCGGTAGCTCCGCAACGCGGCTGGGAGGCGTTGCGGGTGATCGATTGGTCGATCCAGAAGCCGCGGCCACGCAATCCGAAGGTGAGAAAGTTTTAACTTAATCTGACGGACGGTGTTTCCGAACACGGATGGGAGCCGCGGCGGGGGCGGAGCTGATGATGTGGACGGCCCCAGCCCAGCCTGAGCGTACAGGGCGGCCGAAGGTCGATTTCGACCGGGATCGCGACAGGCTGCTCATCATGCACTGGATCGTCCGCATCGGATTGGATATCGCCAAGCGCTGGTTTCAGGTTCGCGGCGTCGACGAAGCGGACAAGGAGGTCTTCAATCGGAAGCTCCCGCGCGACAAGGTCCTGGGCTTTCTCGGCTCGTTGCCGCCCTGCGAAGTCGCTCTCGAGGCCTGCTCGTCGTCCCATTACTGGGGTTACGAGACAAACGGACGGCGAGAGCGATCCAGTCAGGTGCAGTCATTCTCGGTTTGGCCGCGGACGCGCAGACCGAGCTATCGCCCGACTTGTTACGCGCTGCCGACTATCGGCTTTTCGTAGCTCCGCTCGATGTCGAGGGCGTCGCATTCGTCATTGGCGTAGTGACGGGAACGCTCCCGATCTAAGGCCGGCTGCCATTGCCGCCCGAGGCGGCTCGGGCGCGGATTGCGAGGCCTGGGTACGACGGGCGCGCGGAGAAGCGCGCAGAACCGGTTCGCCGCTGACCATCGAGAGGATGATCGCTACGATCCAGGCCGAGCGGACGTCGCTTCCAGCAAGGTTGCGCGAGCGGATCGCAATTCATGAGGCTGGTCATGCAATGGTCGCCGTCGTGTTCGGGCTGGGCGTGCCGAAAATCGTTACCATTCATCAGGAGGGCGGGCTCACAGAAACGGCCATCGAGCCGCGCGCCCTCACTTCGAGCGAACTCATCGCAAGTATCGCGCAACTCCTCGCCGGTCGAGAGGCCGAACAGCTTGTGCTTGGCGATGTCACGGCGGGCGCGGGCGGGGACGGGAATTCGGACTCGGCGAGAGCGACCACTCTCGCGCTCGCGCTGGAGGGTTCGTTCGGTCTCGGATCGCTTGGCCCGCTCTGGCTCGGCCCGCCGCGACAGCTAATTCCAGCTCTCCATCAAACTCAGCTTGGCGCGCGGGTACGTGATATCATTCAGCACGCCGGCTCCGAGGCGCGGCGCGCACTGTCGGAAAACCGAGATGCGCTCGAACGTCTAGGCAAGGCGCTGTTCGTAACCTCTTATCTCGATGCTACGCAAATCCAAGATGCGATGGGTTCCGTTCGCAGTATAGTTATTCGTCCGTTGTTGGGAACGTCAAATAACGGCCGAGACATTAGAGACCAATTCGGGGAAACAAACGGGGAAATATGGGTTAGGGCCGCGCTCTGATTGACGTTTGCTGGTGTCTCCCAATCCGTCCGCGGACGCGCGGCAGCAAAGTGGTGAGCGGCCCGCGACCATCGCGGCCGGTCCGCCGGTGAGCTACGCATTTCGCAGTGGAACGTTGGCAGTAAATGGGACCCACGGACGTTGCAGGGCGCCCTACGGGCTTTCATTCTCGTTGGAGCTCGCGAAAGAAATGATCCGACGGCTTTGGACCTAGAGCCCTTGGCCCTCGACTGAGGAATCGATCATGGTTGCGACGACTTTTCATGTCGGCCCGCTGGCCGATGTCGAAAGAGGGCCGCATGGTCTGACGTGACGTCCAAGGGAAATATACACGTGAGGATGGTATGGGCTCCGGCGAAGAATTCGTTGCAACGAAGGCTGAAGTGGAAGCTTTGAGCACGCACTTCCAATTGTCAGACCTTCCGGATCGCGGTCGACATCGTCAGCGGCCTCGCTCATGGTTCCTTTCAAGCCCAACAGCAATCTGTCATTGAAGCTGGCGGCGTCCCGTTCGAGATGGCGAGGTTGAACTTTGAGCGAGGCGTTCATAGCGCCCTCCGGTCGTTGATCGCCATCACCATTCCGGCGAGGAGGCAGACGATGGCTCGGCGCTCGATGAGCTGCGCCGGCGCCGAGGATCGGGATGGCATCGGCTCCAACCTGGCGGGTTCGACCGACAGCGCGCGCGCCCATCCCCACATGCCGCGGTGAAGAAAGACGACCAGCCCACTCCGGGCGTCAGGGGGCAGCGCTTCACCAAGCATGGCCGAGCGCAGCCTCTCGTAGCGGGCGACGACGACGGTCGCAGGCGCAGTCAGACTGGCCGTGATCCCAGTCATCTCGGAGTTTTTTTTGCACCGACCGCTCGTTCGATCGTTCTTGGATGGACATCGAGGCCGAACTCCTTCTGGAGCGACTTCGCCAACTCGCGCGCGCGTATCGGTTCGCCAGGGGAAATCTGCGCCCTGAGGAACGCCGAGACTTCGCCCTGGATCTTGTGTGGGCCGCGGGGACCTCGCTTCCTGGGTACGAGTCCGGCAATGCCGCTTTCGTCGAAATCCGCCTTGGCCTGATAGTAGGTCGGCCGCGAGATTTCGTACTCCTCGGAAACTTCTGTCACCGACGCCTTCTCGACCGAGGCACGGCGCAGCATCTCGTACTTCACCTGCACGATGTCGCCTGGATCGAAGAAGCCGCCTTCCTGAAACTTCAGGTCGCGGACCTTCTCGGGCGCCGGATTGAGCGCGCCATCCTCGGCGAGCGCGTCGGTCTTCGAGCGCTTGCGGTCCCGTCCTGCCGGCACGCTGAACCTCGTCACAAGAGCGCCAAGAACGTAACTATTATTATGCCGCGAAGTGGAACCCGTCAATGCTCCCATGGACGGTTGAATAGCTGTAAAACCGCCAGATATGCACCACCTGAAGTGCTTAAGCGGCGTAATTTGGCTTACAAGTGCGGCGTAATTATCCTTACACATCGCGCGCACGCCTCCTTGCCGAAAGCTGCTCGACAAGACGGGCTAGCCCCACGAGGTCCACAACCCGAAGAAGCGCTCGCCCGCGCCCCATGACGACCTCGGGATCCGGGGCCGCAGCGTCGGTCCACTGCGGTGGAACAGAGCAAATTGTGCTGTCGTCGATGCGCAGCAGGAGCCGCTTGCCGGACCGGTTATGGCGCTCGCCAACGCAGGCAAGCTCCCGGTCGGCGAACGGATGGAAGGGGTGGGTCACGCGGACAAGCTGCGCCGAAGCGACGGCATGGTCTGCTTTCGCAGGCGAGTTACAAGCGTCTCGAAGACGGCCGTTTCCAATGGCCGAAGATCGAGAACGGCGTGATGCGATTATCGGCCGCGCAGCTCTCGGCGCTCGTCGAAGGTCTTGACTGGAAGCGCGTCGGCGCTGCGAAGGACACGCCGGCGCCGAAGCTGCCAGGCTGACCTGCGGCGAAGTGAATCAGGGGCGCGAAAACCGTCGCAAAGGCCTGCGAATCATGGTGTCCTCGGGAACATGACGCAGGCCGGCGAGGCGCTTCCCGACGATCCTGAGACGCTGAAGGCGATGCTGATCGCCGAGCGCCAGCGCACAGAACGGCTTGTTCAGATCATCAAGGATTTGCAGCGTCACCGCTTCGGCCGCCGCGCCGAGAGCTTGCCGGACGATCAATTGCTGCTTGCGCTCGAAGACGTCGAGCAGGGCGAGGCGGGGGCGGCGGCCGAGACCGAAGCCAAGTCGCCGGCCGCACGTGCGGAAGGAGCGCGCAAACGGCGCGCCAACCGCGGCGCCCTGCCGGCGCATCTGCCGCGCATCGAGACGCTCGTCGACGTCGAGGACAAGACGTGCCCGTGCTGCAAGGGAGCGCTGCACCGGATCGGCGAGGACGTGAGCGAGAAGCTCGACGTCGTTCCCGCGCAGTTCCGCGTGCTGGTGGTGCGCCGGCGCAAATACGCCTGCCGCGCCTGCGAGGATGTCGTCGTCCAGTCGCCGGCGCCGGCGCGGCTCATCGAGGGCGGCCTGCCAACCGAAGCGACGGTGGCGCACGTGCTGGTTTCCAAATACGCCGATCACCTGCCGCTTTATCGCCAGGCGCAGATCTACGCCCGTCAGGGCGTCCACCTCGACCGCTCGACGCTCGCCGACTGGGTCGGACGGGCCGCGTTCCATCTGCGCCCCGTCCATGAGCGGATTCTCGCGCATCTCAAGTCTTCGACAAAGCTGTTCGCCGACGAGACGACGGCGCCCGTGCTCGACCCGGGTCGCGGTCGGACCAAGACCGGCCAGCTCTGGGCCTATGCGCGGGACGACCGGCCTTGGGGCGGATCGGACCCGCCGGCGGTCGCCTATGTCTACGCGCCCGACCGCAAGGCCTCCCAACCGATCGCGCATCTTGCCGGGTTCAAGGGCATCCTTCAGGTCGATGGCTACGCCGGCTATCGCGCGCTCGCTGAGAAAGGCGACGTGAGCCTCGCCTTTTGCTGGGCGCACCTGCGGCGCCGCTTCTACGAACGCTTCGTCTCGGAGGCCTCGCCGATCGCAGCCGAGGCGCTACAACGCATCGCCGCGCTCTATCGTATCGAGACCGACATTCGCGGCCGCGTGCCGGACGAGCGGCGCGCCGTCCGCCAAGAACGATCGGGTCCGCTCATCGTCGCTCTCCACGCGTGGTTGCACGACAGGCTCGCCGTCATCAGCCAGAAGAGTAAGCTCGCCGAGGTCATCCGCTACGCGCTCTCGCACTGGGACGGCCTCACGCTTTTCCTTGACGACGGCCGGATCGAGATCGACTCCAATACTGTCGAGCGTTCGATCCGCCCGATCACCCTCAATCGCAAGAACGCTCTCTTCGCCGGCTCCGATGGCGGAGGGGAGAATTGGGCTGTGA
The DNA here is from genome assembly GCA_963783275.1 of uncultured Alphaproteobacteria bacterium. Taxonomy (GTDB): domain Bacteria; phylum Pseudomonadota; class Alphaproteobacteria; order Rhizobiales; family Beijerinckiaceae; genus Roseiarcus. The sequence continues at coordinate 30,539 of CAWANA010000006.1, forward strand.
TCGCCTCGCTGATCGAGACCTGCAAACTCTGCGTCGTCGATCCGCAGCGCTATCTCGCTGACGTGCTCACGCGCATCGTCGGTGGCCATCTCGCCCGCGATATCGACGAGCTCCTACCATGGGCCTACGCCGAGGCCCCGTCGTTCAAAGACGCGGCCTAAGAACATCGCTTACAGAACAGCGCTTAGGGCGCTCGAAATTTTTCCTCGCATATTACGGATGATGTCGGCGCTAACGAACTTTCAGAGGTTGAAGCCGACCTCCACGCAAAGAGTTCCGATCGTCAGTTCGGACTCCTTGCGTGAAGGTCACGAAGTGCCGCATCCTGATAGGTCCCGAGCGTCCGCAGAACATCTTCAACATGAGCGAAAAGGTGATTGAAGGCGAAACCCTGCGCGGCTGCCGCGAGGTCGGCGAATTCCGGTCTCACTGGCACAATGCGCGGGTCGTCCCCTCCAAGGACCCTCAGGCGACCCTCCAACAGCGCATCGAGAGCCTGTTGTAACACAAATGGTATTTTGGCCGCGCGCTGGACGCCTTGTTCGTAGCCTGTTCTGAAACCCTCGCGTGAGGCGACGTTACGCAGCTTTGCGGCTTCCTCGGCCAATTCGGCGAGCGCCCCGCTTTTCAATTTCGCGGCGACACCGGTCGACACTGCCAGCAACTTCAGGATCGATTGCGGCGCAGCCCGGCGGGCAGCCGAAATCGCCGCGCGGCGCGCGGGGTCCTTGGTCGCGAAGCCGACGCGCTTTCCTTCGAGGCTGATGCTCACGAGGTGCCCGCTAGTGGCGGCCCCCAGGAGAATTTCAGTGGCGTCATTTTCGGCTGCATGATGCGCGGACGCCGCGTCCAGGCGCTCGCGGGCGGCGTACTGGTCGGCGCGTTCCCGCTCGAGTTCCTCGCGCTCCGCCGCGATCTCCGCCCTGTCGTGTGCGATCGCGTTGCGATCCGCGGCCAGTCGCTCTGCCATCGCCGCATTGGCCGCTCGGTCCGTCTCAAGAGCCGCGCGCGCGATCTCCAGAGTCTCTCGCGCCGCCGATATTTTCGCCTTCTCTAGCTCAAGGGCGGCCACCCTTTGGGCAAGGTCAATTTCCAGCTTGGCGAGTTCCGCTTTGGCCGCGTAGATCTCGGGCGTAACCCAATCCGGACCCACGCCCGACTTTCTGCGACCTCGTTGGATCGACGGATCGAGGCGCTCCTGCACAAATTCCGCCCAGGCGGTTTGCAACGCTGAGAAGGCCGACTTGACCTGGTACCGGCGCTGCAAAGCCATGAGTGCCGGGCGCGTCGAACAATAGCGGCCCACACGCTTCGAATGCGCCTCTGAAGTGACGAGGACGTCCACGACCCCGCCGCCCTTTTCGTCCATGTCAGCCCGCGCGGCGACAATGCATGCCGTGCCGAAAAGCGTCTGGCAGAACTCGACGGCCGTGCGGAACAGCGCGAGATTGCGAGGGTTTTTGGGGCTATGCAGATCCCCGGTTTCGAGGATCCAGGCCGGACTAACGATCAGTTCCAGATGGGCCACAGGAGCCGCGCCAAGAGCCGGTCTGAGTTCTCGGCTCCTGCACTGGCGCCGGAAATCGGCGACGTAATCGACGTTCTCGGCGGGCGCTGGACAATCGGCTGTCTCAGTGAAGCCGGGCGACCAAGGGAGGTAGTGCAAGTTGTCGGTGGAGTTGGCGTCGGGGCGCATGCGACGCTGCGATGACGCATCCTGCCGGTTCGCGTGGCGGGTGGCCTTCTGGAGCGCTGCCACGTTGTGGAGCAGTCGCATCCGAGCAGCGCAGAAGTTGGGGATCGTCATGGGAGCCTCCAGTTCCCCGAGACCCTACGACCGCACCTAGCAAGAAAAGAAGCGGGCGAACTCCGTCGGCTCTGTCGTGTTGCATACACGCTTGCAACTCGTTAGCGGCGCCATGTCTATCGCCCTTGTTTTCCTGCGTTTTGCGAACTCCGCATGAGTGTCAACAGGACGCGGCGGAGATTCGATATCTTCGAGGCCGGTCGTTACGATTGGCAAGCGGCAGCATGTCGAATGCGGATTCAAGGACAAGAAAGCCGAAGCCCGCACCACCTATCCGATACGTTCGACCCACGAGCCGCCTCAGATCGTTTTTTCCTGGACGTATGCACGCATTGTCCCAATGATCAGGCGTTGGTTGGGGGGCGAGAGGGCGAGCTGCCCCCGGCCAAATCCGGTTTTTTGGAGAGAGAGTTGAAGCCGACCGTTCAGAACAAGACCGCAAATCGTCAGCGCGCTGCGGTTTACGCCCGTTATTCCACCGACGAGCAACGGCCGCAGTCGATCGACGACCAGATCGAGAGCTGTCGGCGCTACTGCGCTGCGCACGGCTGGACGATCGTCGCAACTTACGCAGATTCCGCGATTTCGGGCTCGACTGCGCACCGCCGGCAGTACCAGCGCCTGCTTGCCGACTCCGAGCGCGGCGTCTTTGACGTTGTGGTCGTCGAAGCGCTGGATCGCCTCAGCCGCCGGCTTTCGGACGTCGCTTTTTTCCACGACCGCCTGGCATTCCGCCAGATTAAGCTCTTCGCGGTCGATCGCGGCGAGATCACCTCCTTGATGGTCGGTGTCCTCGGAGCAATGGCCCAAAGCTATCTGGACGATTTGAAGGGCAAAACCAAGCGCGGTCTGAGAGGCAAAATCCTCTCGGGACTGTCCGCGGGCTCGCTCGGTTTCGGCTACCGGCCAACGGCGCCTCGCCACGGGCGATTGCGGCCAAGCTCAATTCCGAGAACGTTCCTGGCCCGCAAGGGCGGGAATGGATCGATACGACCATCCGTGGACAGGCGGATCGCGGAACCGGAATTATCAACAACTCCGCCTACATCGGCAAACTCGAATGGAACCGCTGTTCCTATATCCGCGATCCCTCGACCGGCAATCGGGTCGCCAGGCCTAATTCACGAGACGAATGGGAGACAAGCGAAGACGAGAACCTTCGCATCGTAGACGACGTCCTTTGGAACCGGGTTAAGGCCAAGCAGGCCGAGGTTCGCACCGAGATGGACAGGGACGAGAACGGCGTCCCCCTCAACCGCGCCCATCGCGCGCAGCACCTGCTATCCGGTCTGATCTACTGCGGCGCGTGCGGCTCGCCATTCGCTATGCGCGACGCCAAACACTACGGATGTAGCAATTTCCGCTCGAAAGGAACATGCACGCAAAGCCAATTGGTCAAGCGCGCCGATCTGGAGCGGCTGGTCGGCGACGCCATTCGACATCAGTGGATGAACGAGGCGGCGTTGGCGCGGATTCGCGCCGAGGCGATCGCGCATCGCCAGGAGGTGCTCGCCTCATCGGACGGCGAAACGACGAAGCTCCAGGCTGCTCTGAAGCGAACGGAGGCGCAGAGCGCGCGCATCGTCAACGCGATCGTCGACGCCGGGCACAATCCGGCGCTGATCGCCAAGCTCGGCGACCTGGAGGCAGAGGAGAAACGATTGAGGGCCGAACTCGACGCCATCGACGAGCAGATGGCCCCGGAACCCGCCGAGATCGCGGGCGAGGTTGAAGCCACGATCCAATCGGTACGCGACCAGATCGAAATGCTCTTGAGCAATCCGGTAGGGCCGAACGGCGCCGCCTTCCGCGAGGTTGTTCGGAGCATGATCGAACGGATCACGATCGCCCGTCACGTGAACGGACAAGTCGAGGTGACGGTGCGCGGCCGGTTCGCTGGCGTGATGCAGGCGGCGGGGCTGGTGGAGCGTTACGCGCTGAAGCACGAAAAAGCCCCGGAAGCGGCGGCTTCCGGGGCTGATCTATCGGTGGTTGCGGGGGCAGGATTTGAACCTGCGGCCTTCAGGTTATGAGCCTGACGAGCTACCGGGCTGCTCCACCCCGCGTCGAGCGGAGGACGGAGGGCGGACGACGGAGGACGGATCGCCCTGATCGAGGTCTGCGCCCGATGCTCCGCGGGTCACGCCTGATGGGTCTCGCGGTCGGCGAGACCGACATGTCCGGTGAAGAGGAAGGGGGCTGAGACGGAGGAGGGGCCGATCTGTCGTCGGTCCTCCGTCGTCTGTTTTCCGTTCTTTGCAGGCCTGGCGACGACCTACTCTCCCATGTCTTGAGACAGAGTACCATTGGCGCTAAGGCGTTTGACGGCCGAGTTCGGGATGGGATCGGGTCTGATCGCCTTGCAAGAGCCACCAGGCCGGCAAAGAACGGTTCGGACGACGGAGGACGGACGACAGAGGACGGAAAAAGCACGAGCCTTCCGTCCTCTGTCGTCTGAGGTCTGTCGTCTGACAGAAGCAAAACTGGTTTTGTTGTCGCTGGCTTCGGGAGAGGCGCGACAGCAGGGCGATCCGTCCTGTGTCGTCTGTCCTCCGCCGTCTGGCGCGCTTTTTCGCGCGCACGCGCCTTGGCGACGAGAGCAATCAAGTCGAACGAGCGATTAGTACCGGTCAGCTTCACGCGTTGCCGCGCTTCCACATCCGGCCTATCAACGTGGTGGTCTTCCACGGCTCTTCAGGGAGAACTGGTTTTGAGGCTGGTTTCCCGCTTAGATGCCTTCAGCGGTTATCCATTCCACATATAGCTACCCTGCACTGCGGCTGGCGCCACAACAGGTCCACCAGAGATGTGTTCACCCCGGTCCTCTCGTACTAGGGGCAAATCCTCTCAATTCTCCGACACCCACGGCAGATAGGGACCAAACTGTCTCACGACGTTTTGAACCCAGCTCACGTACCACTTTAATCGGCGAACAGCCGAACCCTTGGGACCTTCTCCAGCCCCAGGATGTGATGAGCCGACATCGAGGTGCCAAACACTCCCGTCGATATGGACTCTTGGGGAGTATCAGCCTGTTATCCCCGGCGTACCTTTTATCCGTTGAGCGATGGCCCACCCACGCGGGACCACCGGATCACTATGACCGACTTTCGTCTCTGCTCGACTTGTTGGTCTCGCAGTCAGGCTGGCTTATGCCATTGCACTCGACGACCGATTTCCGACCGGTCTGAGCCAACCATTGCGCGCCTCCGTTACTCTTTGGGAGGCGACCGCCCCAGTCAAACTACCCACCATGCGTTGTCCCGGGCCCCGGTGAGGGGTCGCGGTTAGACGTCCATCAAGTCAAGGGTGGTATTTCAAGGGTGGCTCCACCAGAGCTGGCGCCCCGGCTTCCAAGCCTACCACCTATCCTACACATGACTTAACGAACGCCAACGCAAAGTTATAGTAAAGGTGCACGGGGTCTTTCCGTCTGACCGCAGGTACCCCGCATCTTCACGGGGACTTCAATTTCACTGAGCTGACGTTGGAGACAGCGGGGAAGTCATTACGCCATTCGTGCAGGTCGGAACTTACCCGACAAGGAATTTCGCTACCTTAGGACCGTTATAGTTACGGCCGCCGTTTACCGGGGCTTCAATTCAAGGCTTGCACCTCTCCTTTTAACCTTCCGGCACCGGGCAGGCGTCAGACCCTATACGTCATCTTACGATTTCGCAGAGCCCTGTGTTTTTGTTAAACAGTTGCCACCCCCTGGACTGTGCCCCCCCAGACCGCTTGCGCGACCCGAGGGCCTCCTTATTCCGAAGTTACGGAGGTAAATTGCCGAGTTCCTTCAACGTCATTCTCTCAAGCGCCTTGGTATGCTCTACCTGTCCACCTGTGTCGGTTTCGGGTACGGTCTGATGAGGAAGCTATTTCCTGGAACCGCTCCGCCGCCCGGCCAATCCAGTAAGGCCAAACGACATAAGCGATCCGTCACTTTCCTCTGGCTCACGAATATTAACGTGATTCCCATCGACTACGCCTTTCGGCCTCGCCTTAGGGACCGGCTAACCCTGCGAAGATTAACTTTACGCAGGAACCCTTGGACTTTCGGCGACACTGTCTTTCACAGTGTTTGTCGTTACTCATGTCAGCATTCGCACTTCCGAAGCCTCCAGGAGCCCTCACGGGTCTCCCTTCATCGGCAAACGGAACGCTCCGCTACCGTGGTCGGAGGACAGAAGACGGACGACGGAATACGGATAACCTCACGAACGAGCCGCCAACACTTGCAGCATGTCTGGAGATCGATTTGATATTCGTCGCGCCAATTGCGCCAGGTCTCATCGTCGATGTAGCCGAGATCGAGCGCATAGCGCGCCCAAACCCGCATCTCATCCGACGATCCGATCGCCATCCAGACGAAGCGTTTGAATTCCGCTTTCGACTGTTTCTGGCGACTATAACCTTCCGCAAGATTGGAGCAGATGGACTTGCTCGCCCGACGCATCTGATCGCCCAGCGCTCGCTGTTCGATCGTCGGCATCTCCAGGCTCGTGCGATGGACCTCGAGCGACAGCCGATACGCCCGCTGAAAGACCTCAAGGTCCTCAAACGATACGACCGCCTTGCGCCGCTCTTGCTCCATCTGTCCTCTGTCGTCTGTCTTCTGTCCTGCGCCACCCAAAGCTTCGGCTCGTGGCTTGAGCCCCGTTACATCTTCGGCGCAGAAACCCTTGTTTAGACCAGTGAGCTGTTACGCTTTCTTTAAAGGATGGCTGCTTCTAAGCCAACCTCCTGGTTGTTTTGGGATTTCCACATCCTTTCCCACTTAGCCACGAATTGGGGGCCTTAGCTGTTGGTCTGGGTTGTTTCCCTCTCCACAACGGACGTTAGCACCCGCTGTGTGGCTCCCGAGAATGACTTCCAGGTATTCGGAGTTTGGTTAGGTTTGGTAGGGTTTTAGCCCCCCTAGCCCATCCAGTGCTCTACCCCCTGGAGCCTCATCTCGAGGCTATACCTAAATATATTTCGCGGAGAACCAGCTATTTCCGAGTTTGGTTGGCCTTTCACCCCTAATCACAAGTCATCCGAGCCTTTTTCAACAGGCACCGGTTCGGTCCTCCAGTAGGTGTTACCCTACCTTCAACCTGCTCATGACTAGATCACTCGGTTTCGGGTCTAAAGCATCGAACTGAAACGCCCTTTTCAGACTCGCTTTCGCTGCGCCTACGCCTATCGGCTTAAGCTTGCTCGATACTTTAAGTCGCTGACCCATAATACAAAAGGTACGCCGTCACCCTTGCGGGCTTCGACTGTTTGTAGGTATCCGGTTTCAGGAACTGTTTCACTCCCCTCGTCGGGGTGCTTTTCACCTTTCCCTCACGGTACTTGTTCGCTATCGGTCGCTGAGGAGTACTTAGGCTTGGAGGGTGGTCCCCCCGTGTTCAGACAGGATTGCACGTGTCCCGCCCTACTCGAATCTCTTGCTTCGATCCTATCCATACGGGGCTGTCACCCGCTGCGGCCCGGCTTTCCAGCCGGTTCTGGTCGACAAAAGCAAAAGCATTGGCCTGATCCGCGTTCGCTCGCCACTACTAACGGAGTCTCGTTGATGTCCTTTCCTCCGGGTACTTAGATGTTTCAGTTCCCCGGGTTCGCTCTTATTCCCCTATGAATTCAGAGAATAAGTCCCTTCTTGTGATCTCTGTTGGTCCAAAGACCGCTCCCTTCCCCTGTCCCTCGAGACGTCCCTTGCGGGACCCCTTTCGGTCAAGACGAGACGAGCCGGCCCGACGCCCAAACGAAGGTCAGCCTGTGCAGCTTCGCCTTCGCCAAACGGCGGTCCTCTTCGGAGCAACAGAGATCGAAGGTGGGTTTCCCCATTCGGAAATTTCCGGATCAAAGCCTGTTCGCGGCTCCCCGAGACTTATCGCAGCGTACCACGTCCTTCATCGCCTCTCAGCGCCAAGGCATCCACCAGATACCCTTATGGCACTTGATTGCTCTCATCGCCAAAGCGCGTGTTTTCGAGGCCCCCGACTCGGCGTCGGCGGCCTCCACACACTCTGGCGCGAAAAGACCAGTTTTGCTTCAAACGCATCCGGAGATCCGAGCGGTCAAGCCTGGATCACGACTGGTGCTTACCAGACGACAGACAACAGACCACAGAGAACAGAGATCATCCGTCCTCCGGCGTCCGTCCTCCGACGTCCGTAACCGAATGCGCTTCCTCTTCACAATGTCAGACATCGGAAGGATTCTGGACCGACAGCGGCCAGAACACCTCCCGATCAACGCTTTCCCGAATTCCGCCGCGCGCGTCGCGCGCGCAAGACGCAACAAGCGAAACTGATAAATCTCATCGGAACGGATCAGGATTGGCCTGAAGGCAGTAGGCAAAAGCGGAACGCTCAACCGCCGCGCCCCGACCCAAACACTGGTGGAGCCAGACGGGATCGAACCGACGACCTCATGCTTGCAAAGCACGCGCTCTCCCAACTGAGCTATGGCCCCGTCGGATGACGGAGGACAGACCCCAGACGACAGATCAATTCCGTCCTCCGTCATCCGACGTCCGCCGTCCGAACCTGGTGGGCCTGGGAGGACTTGAACCTCCGACCTCACGCTTATCAAGCGCGCGCTCTAACCAACTGAGCTACAAGCCCGTATCAGAGAACAGAGGGCGGAGGACAGACGACAGAAAGAGCTTCTGTTCTCTGTCATCCGTCGTCTGTTGTCCGATAGGAAGAGAGACGAAGGCGGCGTCATCCCGCAAATGCGGCCGTATGACTTCGGCCGCTTGTTTTCTGACCGGACGACAGGACATGCCGACATCGACGGACGCAAGGCTCAAAGCCTTCCGTCCTCCGTCCTCTGTCCTCTGTCGTCCGATCCAGAAAGGAGGTGATCCAGCCGCAGGTTCCCCTACGGCTACCTTGTTACGACTTCACCCCAGTCGCTGACCCTACCGTGGCCGGCTGCCTCCTTGCGGTTAGCGCGCCGTCTTCGGGTAAAACCAACTCCCATGGTGTGACGGGCGGTGTGTACAAGGCCCGGGAACGTATTCACCGCGGCGTGCTGATCCGCGATTACTAGCGATTCCAACTTCATGCACTCGAGTTGCAGAGTGCAATCCGAACTGAGACGGCTTTTTGAGATTTGCCAGGGCTCGCGCCTTCGCATCCCTCTGTCACCGCCATTGTAGCACGTGTGTAGCCCAGCCTGTAAGGGCCATGAGGACTTGACGTCATCCCCACCTTCCTCCGGCTTATCACCGGCAGTCCCCCTGGAGTGCCCAACTGAATGATGGCAACTAAGGGCGAGGGTTGCGCTCGTTGCGGGACTTAACCCAACATCTCACGACACGAGCTGACGACAGCCATGCAGCACCTGTGTTCCCGGCCCCGAAGGGAAGATCGCATCTCTGCAATCCGTCCAGGACATGTCAAAAGCTGGTAAGGTTCTGCGCGTTGCTTCGAATTAAACCACATGCTCCACCGCTTGTGCGGGCCCCCGTCAATTCCTTTGAGTTTTAATCTTGCGACCGTACTCCCCAGGCGGGATGCTTAAAGCGTTAGCTGCGCCACTGAAGAGCAAGCTCCCCAACGGCTAGCATCCATCGTTTACAGCGTGGACTACCAGGGTATCTAATCCTGTTTGCTCCCCACGCTTTCGCGTCTCAGCGTCAGTTCCGGGCCAGTGAGCCGCCTTCGCCACTGGTGTTCTTGCGAATATCTACGAATTTCACCTCTACACTCGCAGTTCCACTCACCTCTCCCGGACTCAAGATCTCCAGTATCAAAGGCAGTTCCAAGGTTGAGCCTTGGCATTTCACCCCTGACTTAAAGACCCGCCTACATGCGCTTTACGCCCAGTAATTCCGAACAACGCTAGCCCCCTTCGTATTACCGCGGCTGCTGGCACGAAGTTAGCCGGGGCTTCTTATCCAGGTACCGTCATTATCGTCCCTGGCGAAAGAGCTTTACAACCCTAAGGCCGTCATCACTCACGCGGCATGGCTGGATCAGGCTTGCGCCCATTGTCCAATATTCCCCACTGCTGCCTCCCGTAGGAGTTTGGGCCGTGTCTCAGTCCCAATGTGGCTGATCATCCTCTCAGACCAGCTACCGATCGTCGCCTTGGTGCGCCGTTACCACACCAACTAGCTAATCGGACGCGGGCCAATCCTCCGGCGATAAATCTTTCGCCGCTAAGCCGTATACGGTATTAGCTCAAGTTTCCCTGAGTTATTCCGTACCGGAGGGTATGTTCCCACGCGTTACTCACCCGTCTGCCGCTCCCGTATTGCACGGCGCTCGACTTGCATGTGTTAAGCCTGCCGCCAGCGTTCGTTCTGAGCCAGGATCAAACTCTCAAGTTGAACTTGAAGATCTCAATCCCGACTGGTCACTCTGGCTCAAGACGCCGCTCAAGCGCCTCTCACTTTACTCTTGACGAGTTTCCGAACACTTCTCCGCTCAAATCCAAAGCCTCAAGGCCCGCCTCACGGCGTTCCCAAAACCCTCAAATCCAAGCGCGATGGTGTCTGAAACGTGACCGTCGTTAAGTCTCTTCCTCCAGGCCTCCCAGTCAGCCCAGACCCAGCCCGAAAGCCAAACCCAAACTCAACCAAAAAAGCCCAGACGCAAGGACAACGCCGCCCACGTCTCTCTTCCTTCCGATGAAATTGTCAAACAGCGTAAGTTCTGCTCCAGCCCGAAGACCGGAACCGTAACTCAAGGATGCCGTCATCCCTGAGGAGCGATGCTCTCTCCCGAAAACCGGAACCCCAAACCCTTTAACCGACGCTCGCCTACCCGGAGGCGGCCAAAAACGATCAAACCCTCTCACACCCGCCTCTCAGCAGATGGGAGGTTCGATCGTTCGCTTCTGAACCCAGATAACGGACCCGCCGCGGATCGCGGCAGCGCCGTCGGTGGTGGGGATATAGGGAGATCGGATTTCGCTGTCAAACACTTTTTTGAAAAATTTGTCACAGCGTCATGACGGTTGTAAAAGCCACTGAGAAATCAAAGCGCGCCGCGGATTCGCCACGGTTGAGGGCGATAGCCCGGCCCGAACTCCACGCCCCGACCGACGCGTTGCGTCGCGCCCGGCACAGCGTTAACACGTTTAGGATCGCTCCCAAGGGGACGGGTCTGCCAACGACGGGATCGAGCGGAAAGACACGTTTTGACGACAGCTGCCGCTGCTTTTTCTCGTCTCGTCCGCGCGCGGCGATCGCGCCGCTCGGCGTCGAGCTCGGCGTCGAGACGCCGATCCGCCTCGGCGACGACCGGCTCGACCGCGCCGAGCGTCGCCGGGCGTCGCTGCGCTGGCTCGCCGGCGCCGCGCTGACCGGCTTGAGCGGCGTGGCGCTGATCGGCGCCGCGCTCTATTTCGACCTCGACAGCCAGTCCAATTTCGCCGACGCGCCCGAATTCGTGACGAGCGCCGCCCCGACCGACGCGCAGGAAGAGGGCGTGAGCCCCGGCAAGGGCGACCGGCTCCTGCGCCCGGTCGACATCGTCTCCGACAAGCAGACCTACAGCGTTCCGACCACCATCAAGGTCGGCGACAAGGAAGTGGTGAAGGCGCGCGCCTTCACGCGGCTGCAGACGACCCTCACCTTGACGCCGACCGGCTTCGCCGATGCGGTCCCGCCCTTCAATCCGCTGAAACTCACCAATCGGGCGGAGACGGCCGACGCCGCCCCCGATCCCGGCCCGGTGCAGGACGACGCCGAAGTCTCGTTCCGGACGACGGACCTGACCGCGGAGGACGCGAGCCTTGCGACCGGCGAACTGTCAGCGACCGAAGCGCAGGCGCAGGTGGTCGAAACCCTGAAGGCCCAGCCCGAGACGCCGAAGGCGCCGGCCCAGCCGCTTGCGCCTCAGCTCATGCTGATGCGCACGAGCCAGGCCGCGGGCGATCCGCTCGCCTCTGCGCTCTCCTATGCGACGGTCGGCAGCGTCAGTCCGAGCGCGCCGTTCGCTTCGATCGAAGTGCGCATGATCCCGGAGAACGTGACCAACGTCGGCAAATCCGCCGGCGGCGATGACGCTTCGCCGAGCGAGAAGCTGGTGCAGATGCGGCGCGGCGAAACCTTCGAGGACGTCCTCAAGGCCAACGGCGCGACGCCGGAAGCGGCCGCGGCGATCCTCGCGGCCTTCGGCGTGAAGCGCGGCGAATTGCCGGTCGGCGAGGGCCAGAAGATCATTCTGCTTCCGCAAGAGCCGGGCGTTCGCGGAGAGAAGCCGAGAATCGCCCGAGTCTCGGTCTATGCCGACGACCAACTCAAGGCGACGGTCGCGATCAATGACGCCGGGTCCTACGCGGCGGTTTCGACCAAGGTCGCCGCCGGACCGCGCAAGCCTCAGGCCGACACCGGCGATTCCGGCGGCATGAGCCTTTACCAAAGCCTTTACGAGACGGCGCTGAAGCAGGGCCTGCCCAAGCCGATGATCGAGCTCCTGACGCGCGTTTTCGCCAACGACGTCGACTTTCAGCGCTCGACGTCGTCGGGCGACTCGATCGAAGCGTTCTATTCCGACCCCGACGACATCGATCCGCGGCCCGAACTTCTCTACGCGACGATCACGGTCCACGATCAGAGCTACAAGTACTACCGTTTCCAGGCGCCCGACGACAACAGCGTCGACTATTACGACGAGAGCGGCCGGTCGAACCGAAAGTTCCTGCTGCGCAAACCGATCGCCGAAGGCGACATCACCTCGCCGTTCGGCATGCGCTTTCATCCGATCCTGCACTTCACGCGCATGCACACCGGCGTCGACTGGGGCGCGCCGATCGGCACGCCGATCTACGCCGCCGGGAACGGCGTCATCATCAAGGCGGGCTGGGACTCCGGCTACGGCCGCCGGGTCGAGATCCAGCACGCCAACGGCTACGTGACGACCTATAATCACATGTCGGGCTTTGGACGGGGCGTCACGGAAGGGGCCCACGTCACGCAGGGCCAGACGATCGGCTATCTCGGGCAGACCGGTCTCGCGACCGGACCGCATCTGCACTATGAGATCATCATCAACGGCAACTTCGTCGACCCGATGGCGATCAAGCTCGCCCGCACCCGCGAATTCGACGGCAAGATGCTGGCGGCGTTCAAGCGTGAGCGCGACCGGATCGATCAGCTTCGGTCGCAGGCGCCCTCGGCCGACGCCGGACTCGGTCGAGAAGCCGGCCGCAGGCGTGACCGCCAAGCTCAACTGAGCCGGATCAGGCAATAATCACGACGAAGGCCGGGGCGCCTTCGCCCGCGAACCCCAGCGTTCTGAGAACGGCTTCCGCCGTCACGCCGTTGCGCGCGGAGCGAACGAATCGTCGGAGAGCCGCGGCTTTTCGACAGCTTGCCGCCGTCGGCGTCGAGCACGAGCCGGTGGTGACGATAGCGCGGCGAGGGCAGGCCGAGCGCCTCCTGCAGCAGGCGATGAACGGAGGTCGCGGCGAGGAGATCCCGGCCGCGCACGACGTCGGTGACGTCCTGAAGCGCGTCGTCGACCGTCACCGCCAAATGATAGCTCGCGCCGAGATCCCGTCCCTTCAGGACGACGTCGCCCCATGCCGCCGGGTCGGCCGCGCGCTCCTCAGCCACGTCGCCCTCGCCATACTCGATCCAGCCGATCCGGGCGGGCGCGAGGGCGACGGCCCTCGCCATGTCGAGCCGCCAGGCCGCCTTGTCGCCGCGCGCGAGCCGCGATTGCCTTTCCCGGGGCGGCAAGGCGCGGCACGCGCCCCCGTAGAGCGGCGCGCCGTCGGGATCGCGCCCGGCGGCGGCGCGCGCAACCTCGACCCGGCTGCAGAAGCACGGATAGACGAGGCCTTTCTGATCGAGGCGCTGAAGCGCCGCCGCATAGTCCTCGGCGTGCTCGCTCTGGCGCCGCGGCGCGCCGTCGAAGCGCAGCCCGAGCCAGTCGAGGTCGTCGAGAATCGCCGCCTCGAAGGCGGGCTTGCAGCGCGTCCGGTCCAGGTCTTCAATGCGCAGCATCAGGCGTCCGCCGGTCTCGGCCGCATGGCGCTGGTTTAAGAGCGCGGAATAGGCGTGTCCGAGGTGCAGAGCGCCGTTCGGCGACGGCGCGAACCGCAGGACCGGGAAAAGGGACTGAGCGTCGGGACGCATGGCGAAGAAGCGGATGCACGAAGCGGCGGCGCGCGCAAGACGGAAGAGCCGGCCGGCGGCGCGGCGGCTTTATCATCCGGGGCCGCCGATCGCCGATGAAGCGACCCTGGCGGCGGCGGCCGAGGGCCTGCGACTGAAGGATCCCGAGTTCGTCGGGCGGCTTCTCGCCGTCGCCGGGCCGCCGCCGCTTCGGCGCCGCGAACCCGGATTTGCGGGGCTCGCGGCGATCATCGTTTCGCAACAGGTGTCGGTCGCCAGCGCCAGCGCGATCTTCGGCCGGCTCGAGGCCCGGCTGACGCCGCTCGAAGCGGCGCGGCTGGCCGCGGCGAGCGACGAGGAGCTTGCGCGGCTGCGGGCTGTCGTCTCCCAAGATTCGCGCGCTGAGGGCGGCGGCCCAGACGATCGCCGAGGGGCGCCTCGATCTCGAGGGCCTGTCGGAGCTCGACGCGGAGGACGCGCATCGCGCGCTTGTCGCGGTGAAAGGGATCGGGCCGTGGACGGCGGATATTTTTCTCCTGTTCTGTCTCGGCCATCCGGACGCCTTTCCGGCCGGCGATCTCGCCCTGCAGGAGGCGGCGAAACTGGCGCTGGCGCTGAAATCGCGGCCGGACGCCGCCCGGCTCGAGCGGATCGCCGAGCGCTGGCGCCCGTGGCGGGGCGTCGCCGCGCGCATGCTATGGGCCTACTACCGCGCCGTGAAAACACGTTCCGGGATGGTGCTCGCCGACGGATCGGGCTAAGTCCGGCCGAGCGGGCTTTCGCCAGAAGCCCGAGTGTTCAAGGATAATGGACCCGATTCGATTCGACCGGTCGCATCGCAGTCTCGGACTGGATTGGAGCAAGCGGAATGAGCGTCGCGCTGGACGGACCCCGGATACAGGCGAGCAGCGGCCGGGCGGCGGCGCTGGTGGTTTTCCTGCACGGGTATGGAGCGGACGGCAACGACCTGATCGAGATTGGACGCCAATGGCGACAACTCCTGCCCAACGCCGCCTTCGTGTCCCCCAACGCTTCCGAGCGCTGCCCCGCCTCTCCAACAGGCCGTCAATGGTTCGCCCTGGCCAACCGGCCGCCGGACGACCCCTCCGGCGGGGAAGAACGCTGGAACGGCGTGGTCAAGGCGCGCGGGGCGATCGACGCGTTCCTCGACGCGGAGCTTCAGCGCCTCGGCCTCGACGAATCGCGGCTGGCGCTGGTCGGTTTCAGCCAGGGCACGATGATGGCCCTGCACGTAGCCTTGCGCCGGAAGCTCGCGCCGGCGGCGATTCTGGGCTTCTCCGGCATGCTGGTCGGGCCCGAAAGGCTCGGCGAGGCCAAGGCGCGCGACGCGCGCGGCGCGCCGCCGCCGGTGCTGCTCGTCCACGGCGACCAGGACCCCCTGATCCCGATCGACGCCATGTTTCTTGCCGCCGACGCCCTCGCCGGGGCCGAGATCCCGACCCAGTGGCACATTTCCTTTGGCGTCGGCCACGGCATCGACGCGGGCGGCCTGCGCCACGGCGGGCAGTTTCTCGCCAAGGCTTTCGCCGCACGGCGACGCTGAAGGCCACGCGCGCGAACCTGGGTTTGATTTCCCCACAAAGATCGCCAACGATCACGAAGAAAGATGGAAATCGCAACTTTGCGGCCCGTAAGGGCGGTCGGCCACAGCCGACAGACGGTCCGGCGAACGACACGCGGACCCACAAAAAAGGAGGCCGCCTTTCGGCGGCCTTCAAGTCTAGGGAGGAAACGCCCAAGGAGGGCACGTGCGGGCAAACTGCACCGCACCAAATCAAATTAGTGCTGCGCCGCACCAATTGCAAGAACTTTCGTATCTCTGTTCGAGCAAAAGTCGCGAACTGCGACGAAAGCCCAATATCATCGACCTGAAAAACGAAAACGGCGTCCGCTTTCACCGGGAGTCATTCTGTTTTATAGAAAGAATTCCGCCGCTCTTATAGCGTTAGCTGTTGGTATGTGGTAAGGAGCGGAGCATCTGTCCGAAAGCGAAGGGGATTGGCGATGGATACGGGCGAGTTTGCCGGTTGGCTTTCGGGGATGGGACGGTTGAGCGGCGCGCAGATTGCGCTGGCGCTCGCCGAACTTTGGGAATTTGCGCGGCGACCCGGTGAAACCGGCGCCCCTCCGTCTTCCGAGGTTCGGCCCGATCCGGCGTCGTCGACTGGAAAGGGCGAACGAAAGGCTTCGAGGGCCGAGCGGGACGAGTTGGCGGCGATTGGCGAGCAGAAGGTCGATCGCCTCGGCTGCGCGCATTGCGGCGCCGAAGAGATGATCGGCTGGGGTCGATCGCATGGGTTGCCGAGGTATCGCTGCAAGTCGTGCGGGCGCACCTTCAACGCCGCGACCGGGACGGCGATGGCCCGGTTGCGCAAGAAGGACCGCTGGCTTGACCAGGCGCAGGCGATGATCGAGGGCGTCAGCCTCGCGAAGGCGGCTGAGCGCTGCGGCGTCCACCCGACCACGGCCTATCGGTGGCGGCATCGGTTCCTGAGCGCCCCGGCGCTGGACAAGCCGCAGATTTTGCAGGGGATTGTGGAAGCGGACGAAACCTTCATCCTCGAATTGTTCAAAGGCCGGCGCTCGGGTCTGGCGCGCAAAGCCCGCAAGCGCGGCGGCAAGGCGAGACATCCCGGCGCCTTTTCCGACAACATCCCCGTTCTCGTGGCCCGCGACCGTTCCGGCGCCACGACCGACGCCGTCCTGCCCGAGGACACGGCCCTGTGCATAACCCAGGCGCTCTCGAGCGCCATGTCGCCAGCCAACCTGCTGGTCTGCGACGGTGGACGCCCTTTGCGGGCTTTCGCGCGACGCGCCAAAATTCCCGTCCGCGTGGTCCCTGCCCCGGGAAAGCCGCTGCCCGGCGCGCCCGATATCCACATCAACAACGTCAATGCCTACCACTCGCGTCTCAAGGAGTGGCTGCGCCGCTTCCACGGCGTCGCCACGAGAAACCTGCCCAACTATCTGGGCTGGCGCCGAGCGCTCGAAGCCTCTGCCGAACCCATCAATCCACAAAGCTGGATGCTATCGGCACTCGGCCACGGCGTGTACCAACAACTAACGCTATAAGAGCGAATTCCGCAGGGCCCGCTTGAAGCGGCGATGCCTAGCGCGTCGCCTCGCTCTCGATGATCAGGTCGATCTTGTCGCCGATGTCAGAAATGACGGTCTTCAGGCCGAAGTCGGACCAACTCAGCGAGCCGCGGGCGGAGACTCCGGTCGTGTCCCCTTGTCGGTCGGACGCACGCCGGCCTTGTTGAGGGTGACGTCGAGCGTGACGGGCTTGGCGACGCCAAGCAGGTCACCGGTGACGACACCGGTTTTGTCGTCCTTCTTGGTGCAGGTCTTGCCGACGAAGGTGCGCCGGCCGGCGGGAAGTCGGGTCGCAACGGCAAGAACCAGAGCCGCTGCGGCAGAGGCCGCAAGGACCGGCGCGAGAGGGTTGTCGACGTTCCGAGTGCGCCCGGAAGGGCCGACGCGGACCCGCAATCGGTTATCTTGCGGCGCAGGACGAAACAATTTACAGTCTTGGCACATGACTGTTGCCCATGGAGCAACAATATGGATCGGTTCGCGGCGCTGGAAGCTTTTGTCAGAGTGGCCGAAACCCAGTCCTTCTCGGAGGCCGCGCGCCGGCTCCGGTCGTCGAAGTCGACGGTCAGCCGCAGCGTCGGGGCGCTCGAGGCCGAGGTCGGCGCACGCCTCTTCAACCGCACGACGCGCTCGCTGAACCTCACCGAGGCGGGCCGCGCCTATTTCGAGCGGGTGAGCCGCGTGCTGGCGGATCTCGACGACGCGGACCGCGCGCTCGGCCATCACCAGGCGAGCCCGCGCGGGCGGTTGGTGGTGAGCGCGCCGATGAGCTTCGGCTTCCTGCACCTGGCGCCCGCCCTGCCGGACTTTCTCGCCCGCTTTCCCGAGGTCGACGTCGATCTGTCGCTCAACGATCGCTTCGTCGATCTGGTCGACGATGGCTTCGACGTCGCCCTCCGCATCGGCGCGCTGCCCGATTCGAGCCTTATGGCGCGACGGATCGCGCCGATCCGCCGAACGCTCTGCGCAAGCCCCGACTATTTCCGGCGCCGGGGAACGCCGCACGCGCCCGAAGATCTGAAGACGCACGAAGCCTTGCGCAACAGCAATGTCTCGCGCACGCAGGAGTGGCGTTTCGTCGACGCGGACGGCAAGCCGTTGCTCGTGCCGGTGTCGGGCCGGGTCAGCGCCAACAACGGCGATGCGCTGAGAAGCATGGCGCTCGCCGGCTTCGGGATCGCGAACCTGCCGACGTTCATCGTGGGCGCGGACCTCCGCGAAGGCGCGCTTGCCGCGGCGCTGGAAAGCTTCCTTCCGCAGGACCTCGCGATGAGCGCGGTCTATCCGCATTCGCGCCACCTGTCGCCGAAGGTGCGCGCGTTCGTCGACTTTCTCGTCGAGCGGTTCGGCAAGCGGCCCTATTGGGATCCCGACGTGAGCGGACCCTGAGGGGATCGCAAACAAATTGGCAGGCCGATCCTTTCGAATCGGCCTGCCGTGTGGCCCGGCGAGGGAGCGAAGGGGAAACACCCCCCGCGCCGGATCCATTCGCCTAAGGTTACGATACGGCTTCCGTCGGGAGGGCGACGAAATGCGTGCCGTTGTCGTTCTTGATCTGCATCAACACCGACCTCTTCCCGTCGGACTTGGCGGAGTCGATCGCCGAGGCCACCTCTGAAGGCTTCGACACGGACTTGCCGCCGACCGCCACGATCACGTCCCCCGTCTGGAGGCCCCTCTGCGCGGCCGCGCCTTCGGGGTCGATCTGCGCCACGACGACTCCGGTCTTGCCGGCGCCCTCGACAGCGGTCGCAGGCTCCAGCGCCATGCCGTACTTCGCCATGGCGTCCTTGCCGTGCTGCTCGGGTTCGTCCGCCTGGGCCTGATGCTCGTCCGACATCGAGCCCAGCGTGACCTTGAGGGTCTGAGGCGAGCCGTTGCGCATGATCGTGAGCTCGGCGTCCTTCTTCGGACCGAGCGCCGCGACCTTGCGGGCAAGGTCGTGCAAATCGGCGACGGCTTCGCCGTTGAGCGCCGTGATGACGTCGCCGTCCTTCAGTCCGGCGGCGGCGGCGGGCGAGTCCTTCTCGGCCTTGTCGACGATCGCGCCCTTGGCGTCCTTGAGGCCCAGGCTGTCGGCGATGTCCTGCGACACCGGCTGGATCTGAACGCCGAGCCAGCCGCGCGCGACCTTGCCGTTGTCCTTGAGCTGCTCGACGACGGTCTTGGCCACGTCGCTGGCGATGGCGAAGCCGATGCCGACGCTGCCGCCCGACGGCGAGAAGATCGCGGTGTTGACGCCGACGACCTCGCCCTGGGCGTTGAAGGTCGGGCCGCCCGAGTTGCCGTGGTTCACCGGCGCGTCGATCTGCAGGAAGTCGTCATAGGGGCCGGCGCCGATGTCGCGACCTCGCGCCGAGACGATGCCGGCCGTGACGGTGCCGCCGAGGCCGAACGGATTGCCGACCGCGATCACCCAATCGCCGACCCGCGGGGTCTGCGAGGCGAACGAGACATACGGATAATCCGAGCCTTCCTTGACCTTCAAGAGGGCGAGGTCGGTCTTGGGGTCCGTTCCGACGACGCGCGCCGACATCGTCTTGCCGTCGGTCGTGGTGACGGTGACGTCCTTGGCGTGATCGACGACGTGGTTGTTGGTCACGATGTAGCCGTCGGGGGAAATGAAGAAGCCCGAACCCTGCGCCATGCCCATGTGGGGATGCTGATGCGGCTGCTCATTGTCGCCGAACGGCTGGCCCATGCCGGGCGCGCCGAACTGGCGGAAGAACTTCTCGAGCGGGCCGCCCTTCGGAATATTGGGCATCGGCTGCGCATCGCTGTCGTCGGCGACGTTGGTCTCGTCGATCTTGACCTTGACCGAAACGACCGCGCCTTTGACATGGTCGACGACGTCGGCGAACGACGCGGGACCCGCTGAGGTCACGACGGCGCCGGCGACGGCGGGATAAGCAGAAAGCGGCAGCGCCTCGATCGTCACCGCGCCGACCGCGGCGACGGCGACCGCCCCAAGCAACGCCGCGCGCACCGACTTCGGCCGGCTCGAACGAACGGAAAACAGATTGCCCACTTCGAAGACTCCATACTTTAAGTGTTCGCTGGATTGAATTCGACCAGCGCGATGGAGCCCTTATGCTGGACGGTCGTTTACGCACCGATGGCGACGACATGAACAGTTGGTAAGTTCAACTTACCTGTTAGGGCCGATCGTTTTTCAAGACTGCGCGGCGCTGAAAAAATTGGCCGTCAACCGCGTTCTTCGGGATGCTGGCGCGTCGCCATGCGCACGACATGGCCGCCTGGCCCGGGACGCGGTTTTGCCGGAAGATGCGGCAGGTAGCGTTCGACCAGCGCCGCCCGGTCGAGATCCTCGATATCGGCGAAACCCAGCGCGCGAGCCCGCTCGTGCAGCGCGCCGGTTTCGAGATAGCAGCGGAAAGGCTCGCCGCTCGCCGCCACCCGCGCCGCCAGGGCGTGATGCGTGTCGCGCACGCCCGCCTCCTCGATCGCATGCGGCGGGTTGGCGTAATCGAACACGACCTCCGCGCCGCCCGGAAAGCGCGCGAGCGCGCCAAGCGTCGCATAGACGGCCTCCTCCGTGAGGTAGGGGGTCACGCCGAGCCAGACGACGAAGGTCCGGCGGCCGAACGTCGAGGCCACCCGCGGTCAGCGCCTCGGTCATGTCGCCGTGCTCGAAATCGTGGGCGACGAAAGCGAGATGGGCGGGCTCGGCGATGTGGGCCGCGGCGAGGCGGTCGCGCTTGTCGCGCTGGGTCGCGGGATGGTCGAGCTCGAAAACCTTGAGCCCGTCGCGCGGCTCGAGACGGTAGGCGAAGGTGTCGAGCCCGGCTCCGAGCACGAGGATCTGCCGGGCGCCGGCTTCGATCGCGGCCTTGGCGCAGTCCTCGGCGAAGCGGCTGCGCATGGCGATGAAAAAGCGGAGGCCGCGCCGTCCCGGCTCGGCTTTCGCGACGGCGATCGCCTCCTCGGCGTCGCCGCCGAGAATGCGGATGGCGAGCGGGTCGGCGAAAACGAGGCCGCCCTCGAGCGCCTGATGCGCCGCTCGGTGGCCGGCCGCGCCCAAAGCCGTGCGGCTGGCTTGTCCATGTTTCATGGCGCAGAAAACTACGGGCGCTTGGCCCGCCTGTCGAGGCGGAACATTTTTTCGTAAAGCTGTCGCAACCTGTCACCGGCCGCTGAGGCGGCGCTCGAGTTCGCCGCGCAGGTTTTCCGCGTTGACCGGTTTATGCAGAACGACGTACCCGCTGACATCCATTTCCGAGATACGCTCGACGGCGGTGTCCCCGGTCAGAACGATCGTGGGGATGGCCCGGCCGGACCGACGCTCGATTTCCTTCGCGGTCCCAACCCCGGTGAGGTCTCCGCCCAGCCGATAATCGGCGATGATCGCATCAAAGCGCCAGCGTTCTGCGGCTGCGCGTTCCAACGCCTCCTCGCCGCTCGCGGCGGAGATGTGTTCGCAGGCCCATTCCTCCAGCAGCGCGGCGACGCTGAAACGCACGATCGAATTGTCCTCGACGAGAAGGACTCGGCCGCGCAGCCCCGGGGGCGCCGGCTCGGGCGCCTCAGCCAGGATCCCGTCCTGGTCCAGCGGCAACAGCACCGAAAAGCGCGAGCCCCGCCCCACTCTGGACGTCACTTCCACCTCGGCGCCCAACAGCCGTGCGATGCGGGAAACAATGGCGAGGCCGAGACCCAGTCCCTCTCCCGTGGCTCGGCCCGAGTTGTGAACCTGGTAGAATTCTTCGAAGATCTGCTTTTGCTGGTCGGCCGGGACGCCGATGCCGGTATCGACGACGTCGATGCGGACGCGTTCGCCGCGAAGCCTTGCGCCGATCAGAATTCCGCCCCGCTCGGTATACTTCAGCGCGTTCTCGATAAGGTTGCGCATCGCGCGCTGCAGCAGCGCGGGGTCGCTGCTGGCGCAAACGGCGCGCGGCCTCGGGCGCAGCTCCAGGCTCCTTTTCGACGCCCTCTCGCGATATTCCTCGCTGATCTGCTGGATCAGCAGTCCCACATCGACGGGTTGCATCGCGGGCGCGACCACCCCTGCGTCGAGCCGGGAGATGTCGAGGATGCCGGAGAGCAGGACGTTCAGCCCCCTCACCGCCAACTCCATCGCCCTGACGATCTCGATCAGCTTGGGCTCGCCGGCGGCCCTGCGCTCGAGGAGGCTCATGAGCAGAATCAGCGATTGCGCCGGCTGACGCAGGTCGTGGCTGGCCGCGGCCAGAAATTTGGACTTGGCCTCGCTGGCGCGTTCGGCCTCGGCTTTGGCGGCCGCAAGCGCGCTCGCGGCTTCGACCCGCGCAGTGATGTTGTTCGCCGCGCCGATGATGCCGACAACGTCGTTGCTCGCGTTGCGCAGCGGTTCCGCAAAGAGATCGAAAACCTGCGGCGCGGAGCCCGCGAGACTTTGCAGCGTAACGTCCTCGCGGACGACGGCGCCGTCCAGCGCCCGGCGATACAGGCCGACAAGCCTATCGGCGCTCTCTGCAGCAAACAGTTCGTGGATGGTCCTCCCGAGGACTTCTGCGTCGGCAAATCCGGTTTGCGTGCCGTGCGACCAAGTGCAGCGCAAATCGCGATCATAAGTGAAGGCGACCGTCTTGCTCAGCTCCGTCGCCAGACGAAAACGCTGCTCACTGCGTTGCAGGGCCTCAGCCGCCATTTTTGCGTCGGTGACGTCGCGCGACACGCCGACGAGGCCCACCACCTTTCCGGCGCCGTCGCGCAGCGGCGACTTGACGACCTGCAGGACCAAGGGGCGGTCCGGCGCGCCGAACAGCTGTTCCACGGTTTCCGTGCGCCCGCTCGCCATGACGCGATCGTCGCTGTCAATCGTGGTTTGGGCGAATTCCGGAACGGGAACGAGCTCGCGCGTGGTCAAGCCCAACACCTTTTTGGGATCGCCTTGGCCGAGAAGATCGAAGGTCGCCTGATTGCCCAAAATCACCCGTCCCTCGGTGTCCTTGGCCCACACGAGGTCGGGCGTCGCTTCGATCACGGTCCGCAACAGGACAGCGCGGCTGAGGGCCTGCTCCTCGCTTTTCTTGCGCGCGGTGACGTCGGTCGCCGCGCATCCGACGCCGATGACCCTCCCGGTGCCGTCATAACGCGGTTCGACATGGAGGTCGTAATATTGCAGAGGCGCGCCCGGGGCCGCCGCGGCCACTTCCTGTCGGGACGGCTGGCCGGTTTCGATCACGCGACGCTTGATCGCCGTGAGATTGGCGGCGCAAACCGG
The DNA here is from genome assembly GCA_963783275.1 of uncultured Alphaproteobacteria bacterium. Lineage (GTDB taxonomy): Bacteria > Pseudomonadota > Alphaproteobacteria > Rhizobiales > Beijerinckiaceae > Roseiarcus. Next base: position 53,756 of record CAWANA010000006.1, read on the forward strand.
ATCCATGAGGTCCGCGTCGGTTTTGCCGACGATCGCTTCCGCCGCATAGCCAAGACGGGAATTGTACATCCAGGTGTAGCGAAGGTCCAAATCCTGCTCGAACACCGAGATGGGCGAGTTCCTCAACGCCGTTTGAAAGCGCCGTTCGCTTTCTCTCAATTCCGCGGCCGAAACCTTGAGCGCCTCAATGTCGTCGAGGGCGGTCACCACCAGGGCCACGCAAGGCCTGCCGTCGAAGGATATCGGCGCGGCGGACGCCCGCACCGGCGTTTTTGCGCCGCTTTCGGCGATCAGCGCCATCTCGGCGGCGGTCTGGGCCTCGAGCGCCGCGGCCAGCATCTCCCTTGCAAGGCCGCGTTGCGCTGGCGCCACGAGGTCGAGAAAATTCGCTCCGGCCACTTCGGCGCGGCCGAGCATCCGCGCCAGTCCTCCGTTGGAGTACAGGACCGTATGCTCGGCATCGAGCACGGTCGCCGCGCCCGGCATGCGTTCGACGAGCTCGCGATAAGGTTCGCTGGCGTCGCGGAGCGTATAGACGCGCGGGCCGTCGCTGGTCTCGATGACGACCGCGTCAGCCTCGCCCAGGACGATGGCGTGCAGCGTCTCCTCCGCCGCCAAGCCGGTCGGCGCAAACGCGCTCAGCGGGATGTCACGCGTCTCGGCCGGCTTGTTCATCGGTCAACTCGCCAGCCCAGACCGGCCGCAAGCGGCGCGCCATCGGACATATCGCCAATGAAAAGACGCTTCGGAACCGGCGCGAGCTTGAGCAGGGTCGGCAGGGCGACGATCTGGTGCTCGCGCGCCGCCGCCGGATTGCGATAGATGTCGACGACTTCCAGGCTATAGCGGCCCGTCAGCTTCGCTTCGCAGAGCTTCCGCACCGTCGCAATGGCGCGCATCGACCGGGGGGTCGCGCCGCTGACAAAGAGACGCAGCCGAAACTCGTCGGGACTTTGCTTGTCGTCGAAGGCCGCGCTCATGTCGCCCCCCTACGCTCCTGATGGATCGAGCTCGAGCCCTACGATAACACGTTCCTTGTTCGACAGGTCGCCGATGATTCGCTTCAACGGCGGCGGCAACTGTCGCACCAGAGTGGGGATTGCGACGATCTGGTCCGCTTTGGCGCGCTCCGGATGTTGCAAGAGATCGACGATCTCGAGCTCATAGCGGCCGGCCAGCTGCTGCTCGCAAAGCCTCTTCAGGTTAGCCAGCGCCGTGACCGATTTCGGCGTACTGCCGGCGACATAGAGCCGCAGCGTCCAAGCGCCGTTCGAATCGAGGATCGGAGTCATCGCCCGCTCCTGCGCAAGCTGGCGATCTCCTGGCGCGCCTGGACGACGGCGTCGGAGGCGGCGCGCTCCCGCGACGCCATCAGTTCGGATTCGAGGGCATGAACCGTCCAGCTCGGCCTGCAGCGCCGCGACCTGCGCCTCGATCTGCCGGCGCTTGCGCTCGATCTCGTGCCGCGCCACGGCGACGGCCGATTGGCGTTCGATCTCCTTTTCCCTTTCGAGCGCCTCCTGGGCGACGCGGGCCGAGCCGGTGAGAACCTCGCCCTGACCGAGATACGCCTCGCGCAGGACGATACCCTGATCGGACAGATGGAACTCGCGAATCTGGTTGGAGTGGTCGATCCCGCGCGCCTTGATGACATAGAGGCCGCGGTTGCGCTCGCCACGGCCTTCGATCGTCTGCACGAGCAGCCAGGCGTCCATCAGCGAGGAGACTCCCGCATGCGCCGATGTCCTTGACGTCGCCGGCGTCCGCAGCAGTCAACAGCGCCGTCACGGTCTTGCTCTTCAGGTAGTCGATCAGCCGGAGCAGCATCATGCGGACTTCCGTGGCGGAACCGACGGCGCTGAGGTTGTAGATCGGATCGATCGCGACCACCTGCGGGGCGAAAGTCTCCACCTCCTTGTGCATGCGGGCGAGATGCATCTCGAGCCCCCAGAGGGTTGGCCGGGAGGCCGAAAAGCGCAAGAGTCCGGCGTCGATCCACGGCTGCAAATCGACGCCGACGGAGCGCATGTTGCGCACGATCTGATGCGGGCTTTCCTCGAAGGCGAAATAGATCGCCCGCTCGCCGCGTCGACAGGCGGCGTCGACGAAAGCGGCCGCCAGCGTCGTCTTGCCGGTTCCCGCCATGCCCGAGACGAGGACGCTGGAGCCGCGCCAAAAGCCCTCGCCGCCCAACATCGCGTCGAGGCCGGCCACGCCGGTGGACACGCGTTCGTTGGAGACGTCGTGCGCCAACTCGACGGAGGTGACCGGCAGGACGCCGATGCCGCCGGCGTCGATCAGGAACGGGTATTCGTTCGTGCCATGAGACGCGCCCCGGTATTTCACCACGCGCAGACGCCGGGTCGCAACCTGGTCCGCGACGCGGTGATCGAGCACGATCACGCAGTCGGAGACATATTCCTCCAGTCCATGCCGGGTCAGGACGCCGTCGCCGCGCTCCGCGGTGATGACCGACGTGACGCCCTGATCCTTCAGCCACCGAAACAGGCGGCGCAACTCGGCGCGCAACACGCCGGTGTTGGACAGCCCGGAGAACAAGGCCTCGATCGTGTCGAGCGCGACCCGCTTCGCGCCCACGGATTTGATCGCGTAGTCGATCCGGACGAACAGCCCGTCCAGGTCGTACTCGCCCGTTTCCTCGATTTCGCTGCGCTCGACATGCACGTAATCCACAGCGAGCTTGTTGGACGCGATCAGCTGTTTGAGATCGAAGCCGAGCGAGGCGACGTTGGCGGCGAGTTCCTCCTCGGTCTCCTCGAAGCAGATGAAAGCGCCCGGCTCGCCGTATTTCAATGCGCCTTCGACAAGATGGGTGAGCGCGAAAAGCGTCTTGCCGCTGCCTGCGCCGCCGCAGATCAGGCTGGCGCGGCCGCGGGGAAGACCTCCGCCTGTGATCTCGTCGAGTCCCGTAATGCCGGACGGCGCTTTGGAAAGTGTGTTGATGCCGGCGGCCACGAATACGCCCCACCCTGACTTGGTTTTTCAACACCACGGGTTCTTCGGGTCTGCAAGTGACAAATGGTCCGGGCGCCCCGTATTTTGGCCAAATAACAGCGATGGGCTCGACATGCGGCGAATGGCCGCGGGGATAGGACATCTCGCACCGACATTCTACGTAGAACCCCTAATTGGCGCCGATGCCCCGAGCGTGTCCAACAGGCGGGCGCGACGCCGCCGGAGATCAGCGGAGCTGTCACCGAGCCCGACCACGAGCCCGCAATAGCGTTCCGGGGGACACCGGCTGCGTCGCGACCCCCGCCATGGAGCGGGAGCGCCGCCAGACCCCCGTCGCCGCCAAATCCGATGCGCCCGGAGCGGGTTGCGATTCGGTCGAATCGCGTCCCGCAAAATCCCGCTCCAACGCCGCACACGCAGGGTCTGCCGGTTCGGGGCGCTCAATCCCGAACCGTGAGGGCATGTGACGTCGACGTCAGACCCGGCGCCATCTGGAGCGTCCTTTCAACGGGCCCGGGGCAAGCGTCGAGCCGCGCCGCCGCGTCAAACTTCCAGCCATTCCTTGCGGACGTCGGTTGCCGTCTTGAGGGCCGCCGGCGCGCCTTCGCAGACGATCTTGCCGTGGCCCATCACGTAGAGCCTGTGGCTGATCTTGAGCGCGATCGTCAGCTTCTGCTCGACCAGCAGGATCGCGACGCCGCGGCGGGCGATCTCCTCCAGGAGATGGCCGACATGCTCGACCATCATCGGCGACAGACCCTCGGTCGGCTCGTCGATCATGATCAGGTCGGGGTCGCCCATCAGCGTCCGGCAGATCGTCAGCATCTGCTGCTCGCCGCCCGAAAGCACGCCGCCGGGCGTGTCCGCGCGCTCCTCGAGCCGCGGAAACATGCGGAACATGTCGGCCATCGTCCAGCGGCCGTTCGCCTTGCCGCGGCTTCTCGCCGAGCATCAGATTCTGCCGCACCGTCAGGCCCGGGAAGATGTCGCGCGTCTCCGGCACATAGCCGAGGCCGCGGCGCGCCGTCTCGTGCGGCTTGAGGCCGGCGATCTCCTCGCCCTTGAAGCGGATCGAGCCCTTGCGGCGGCACGTCGCCCATGATCGCCTTGATCGTGGTCGAGCGGCCGACGCCGTTGCGGCCGAGCAGGCTGACGATCTCGCCGTCGTCGATGCGGAACGTGACGCCGTGCAGGATATGGCTCTTGCCGTAATAGGCGTGGAGATCGACGACTTCGAGCAGGGCGCCGTCATGGATCCGCCGCCTGCCCGAGATAGGCCTCCTGCACCTCGGCGTTCTCGCGGATCCGCTCGGGCGTGTCGCTGGCGATGATCTGGCCGTAGACCAGCACCGAGATGCGGTCGGCCAGACCGAACACGACGCTCATGTCGTGCTCGACCATCAGCAGCGTCCGGCCTTCGCTCACCTTGCGGATCAGCGCGACCGCTGCTCGCGTCTCGCTTGCGCTCATGCCCGGCGGTCGGCTCGTCGAGCAGGATGACCTCCGCGCCGCCGGCGACCGTGACGCCGATTTCGAGCGCGCGCTGCTCGGCGTAGGTCAGCACGCCCGCCGGCACGTCGCGGCGCGCGGTCAGCCGATCTGCGTCCATCAGCCATTCCGTCGTTCGTGCACGTCGCGCAGGCGGTCGATCGACCGCCAGAAAGCGTATCCGTAGCCCAGCGACCAGAGCGTCGCGCAGCGCAGGTTTTCGTACACCGACAGCTTCGGGAAGATGTTGGTGATCTGGAAGCTGCGCGACAGGCCCGCGCCGGTTGATCTCGAACGGCCGCAGGCCGTCGATGCGCCGGCCGTCGAGCCGGATCTCGCCGGACGTCCGGCGCGATGCGGCCGCTGATCAGGTGAAACAGGGTGGACTTGCCGGCGCCGTTGGGGCCGATGATCGCGTGGCGCTCGCCCGCCGCAACGTCGAGCGAGACGCCGCGGATGATCTGCGCGAGGCCGAAGTTCTTGGTGACGCCGATCAGTTCGAGCGCGGGATTCATCCGCGGCCCCTCGCGCGCAGCCCCTTGTCGACGACGCCCCAGGCGTCGTCGACCTTCGGCCAGAGACGCCAGGTCGCCGCCGCGCCGCCCGCGAACAGGACGGCCGCCGCCGCCCACGGCGTCAGCGAGGCCGGGTCGATCGCTCAGGCCGAACGACGGTCATGATCGTGTCCTCGTCACCGGTCGCCGCCAGCTGGCGATTGGCGAGTTCGATCAGCATCACCGCGCCGATCAGGCCGGCGGCAAGGCCCGGCGCGACGATCGCGTAGGCGGGCGGCCAGACGGCCAGCCTCGCCGGAGCGCAGTCGCCTCCCAATGGCGACATCAGCCATCCGGCGAGGCCGCTCGGGGCGAAGAACACGACGGCGATGAACAGGAGGCCGAAATAGAGCTGCCAGGCGGTCGTCACGTCGGAAAGATTGATCTGCAGAAGCGTCACGATGATCGCGCCGAGGATCGGGCCGGCGAAATAGCCGACGCCGCCGATATAGGCCATCAGCAGCACCACGGCCGACTGCTGCGCGCCGAGCTGCTGCGCGTTCATGATCTCGAAGTTGATCGCCGCGAGGCCGCCCGCGATCCCGGCGAAAAACGCGGCGAAGCAGAAGGCGATGAGGCGGATGCGCCGCGCCGAGTAGCCGATGAATTCGACGCGCTCGGGGTTTTCGCGCACCGCATTGCACATGCGTCCGAACGGCGTGCGGGTCAGGGCGTACATCGCGGCGATGCAAAGGAAGCACCAGATGGCGATCAGATCGTAGACCTGGATCTGCGGTCCGAACTTCAGCCCGAGGAGCGGCGCGAGCTTGGCGCGATTGGTCGTGATCCCTTCTTCGCCGCCGAAGAACGTGCGCAGGATGAACGAGCTCGACGACACGAGTTCGCCGATGCCGAGCGAGATCATCGAGAAGACCAGCCCCGCGCGGCGCGTCGAGACGAGGCCGAACAGGACGCCGAAGGCGAGCCCGGCGAGGCCCCCGACCAGCGGAATGACGACCACGGGCACGCCGAGCTTGCCGTGGATGACGGCGTTCATCGCGTGGATCGCGACGAAGCCGCCGAGGCCGAAATAGACGGCGTGACCGAACGACAGCAGGCCCGTCTGTCCGAGCAGCATGTTGTAGGACAGCGCGAAGATGATCATGATCCCCATGATCGATTCCATCGTCAGCGCGGTCGGCGACGAAAAGATCAGAGGCGCGAGCCGCGAAGAGCCGCCGCGAGCGCCAGCCAGGGCCATGAGAATCGGACCCAAGGCTTCACGATTCCCGCGTCCCCATCAGGCCGGTGGGCCGGAAGATCAGGATGACCACCAGCAGGAGATACGGAATGATCGGCGCGAGCTGCGCGACCGTCACCTGCCAGAGGTCGCCGAGATAGGGCGGCGCGACCGGACCGAACACGGCGGCGAGCGAGCCGTTCATCGCGACGGCGAAAGTCTGGACGAGGCCGATCAGCAGCGAAGCGACGAAGGCGCCGGCGAGCGAGCCGAGGCCGCCGACGACGATGACGACGAACAGGATCGGCCCGAGCAGGGCCGCCATCGTCGGCTGCGTCACCAGCGCAGGGCCGGCGATGACGCCGGCGAGGCCGGCGAGCGCGGCGCCGGCGCCGAACACGAGCATGAAGATCCGCGGCACGTCATGGCCGAGCATGGCGACCATGTCGGGATGCGTCAGCGCCGCCTGGATGACGAGGCCGACCCGCGTCCGCTTCAGAACCACGAACAGCGCGGCGAACATCGCCACCGCCGTCAGCAGCATGAACATGCGGTAGGCCGGATAGGTGGTGTCGAACAGGCGAAAGGCGACGAAATCGAGCGACGGCGGGACGCGATAGTCGACCGGCAGCTTGCCCCAGATCATCTCGCACGATCTGCTCGATGACGAACGCCAGCCCGAAGGTGAACAGCAGCTCGGAGACATGGCCGAGCCGGTGCAGGCGCCGAAGGCCGTAGCGCTCGACCGCCGCGCCGATCGCCCCGACGGCGATCGGCGCGATGACGAACCCGGGCCAGAAGCCGATGCGCCGCTCGATCTCGAAGCCGAAATAGGCGCCGAGCATGTAGAAGCTCGCATGGGCGAAGTTGAGCACGCCCATCATGCTGAAGATCAGCGTCAGCCCGCTCGCCAGCATGAACAGCAGCATGCCGTACAGGACGCCGTTCAGCGTCGAGAACGCGACGATCTCCAGCATTGGACGCCGACCCCTTCGGAGCGACGGCAGCCTGTGCCGGCTCCGGCGCGGCGACTCGCCTCAGGGCCGCTCCATCTTGCAGGTGGTCGGAAGAACCGTGTCCTCGGCCTTGACGGAGCCGACCATCTTCCAGCCCCAGCCGGTGCCTTCCTCGTCGAACTTCGCGCCCGGATCGAGGACGCCGAAGCTGCTGATGTAGATAGGCTGGAAGAACTGGTGGTCGTCCTTGCGCATGAAGCCGTCGCCGCCGTCGAACACCTCGGCCTTCATGCCCTCCAGCTTTGCGGCGACCGCCTTGGCGTCGGTCGACTTGGCCTTCCGCCGCCGCCTTGGCGAGCATCCGCATCTCGTTGACCGCGCGGGGATAGAACAGCGTGACGCCCTCCTTGGCGCGGAACGCCGTCTCCGAAGTCCTGCGCCGTCCGGCGTGGCGGCGTTGGGAACGCCTTCGGTGATCTGCGAAGACGCGGTGCGACAGGCCGGTCTGCTTGATCGCGGTCGGGCCGCCGGCGCCGCCGGCGTAATAGGTGTACCAGTTCGCCTTGCAGGCCCGCGTCGGCGGCCGCCTTGAGCAGCAGCGCGATGTCCTGGCCCCAGTTGCCGGTGATGACGCTGTCGGCGCCGGACGCCTTGATCTTGGCGATGTAGGGCGAGAAATCGGTGACCTTGAGCAGCGGATGCAATTCGTCGCCGACGATCTCGATGTCGGGCCGCTTCTCCTTGAGCATGGCGCGCGCCGTCGTGCGACACCGATTGGCCGAACGAATAGTCCTGGTTGATCAGATAGATCTTCTTGATGTCCGGCTCGGTCTTCATGAAAGTCGTCAGCGCCGCCATCTTGATGTCGGAGTTGGCGTCCCAGCGGAAATGCCAGTACGAGCATTTGTCGTTGGTCAGAACGGGATCGACCGCGGCATAATTGAAATAGAGGATTTCCTTGCCGGGATTGCGCTCGTTGTATTTCGACGACCCAGTCGGTGCAGCGCGGCGGCGACCGACGAGCCATTGCCCTGGGTGATGAAGCGGACGCCCTGGTCGGCGGCCTTCTGCGCCTGGATCAGGCTTTCCTGCGGGTTGGTCTTGTTGTCGAGCGGGACGATCTCGACCTTCTTGCCGTTCAGGCCGCCAGCGGCGTTGAGCTCGTCGGCGAGATACTGGAAGGTCTTCAGCCCGATCTCGCCGATCGAGGCGCCGCCGCCCGAGAGCGGGTCGATGTAGCCGATCTTGACCGTATCCTCCGCCCATGCCGGAGCGACAAAAAAAGCCGCGCACAGCGCGACGCCCAACGTCCTGAATTCCATGAGGACCTCCCTTACCGGCCATCGTGACCACGACCGTTGGCCATAACCATGATCGCAGGGTTTGGAATTGTCCAGTAAGAGTCTGCAAGCTTTCCGGCGGCCGCGCCGACCGCCGCGCAATCCCGACGCTTGTCTCAGAAAGCGCCTTTAGAATCGACGCCGGCGTGCGGAGATCCCTAACGGCGCAGCGCCGCCTCGACGCCCGCTCGCCATGCCTTCTCGTCGCGCGCCGGCGAGACGAGCTGGAGGCGGGCCGCCTCGCCGCCAGCGGCGAGGTCCAGGCCCTCGGCGTCAAGCCCGATCGCCCGCCAGATCTGCCGGCCGGCGGACTTGCGTCCGGCAAGTCGGGCGACCGCCTCGTCGCCGAGCCCGTTGACCCAGTCGATCAGACCCGGCTCCGCATCGGCCAACGCCGTCTCGGCGTCGCGCGCGATCAGAATGTCGGCCGGCGTCAGCGCGTCGGCGCGACCGAAGCCGCCGTTGAAGTGAACGGCCTCGATGTCAAGCCGGAAAAAGGCGAAATCGGCGAAGTCGACATAGAGCTTCGCCTTGGGATTGCGCTGGAGATAGCGCGCGCGAACCCGCGCGCCTTGCGCCCTTTGGACCCGGCCGTTCAGAGTGATGCGGGGATGGTTCAGCGGGTCGCCGCGCTCCGGCTCGTCGGTCAAAAGGAGCGAAGCGCGGGGATCGGCGGCGAGATGCCCGGTGTGGCGCGAAAGCGTCGACATCAGAAACAGCGGCGCCCCGTCGAAGTCGCTGGCGACGCCGATGAGCGTCGTCAGCGGCGCGCCCGACGCGGGATCGAGCGTCGCGAGCGCCGCGGTCCGCGCAAGCCGCATGAGGCGCTTGGCGTCGGCGACCGCCTCCGCGTGCGCCGGCTTGGGATCGACAGGAGCTTTCACGGGAACGACCTTGGGAGGGGAGACCGGCGCAACAGAAGACCCCGGCGAGGGCCTGGTCAAGGGCGGCGGCCAAACGACGTCGGCGCGGGCGGCGGCGGCCCGGAACCGCAATATCGCTGCAAGCCCTTGAAAAGATTGGGAGCCTGACTCCAGAACCGCCTGCATTCACCTCTAACTCATTGATATCAAAGGGAGGTGTTGCAAAAACAGCGCTAAGCCTTTAAAAACGGGCGCATTCGGTTCGAAAAGGGACGCCGCTTCGCCGAGGCCTCCGCGCTCGCCCCGAACGACGCCGCAGCGACCCGCGACGCCGGGTTGTTCGTCCGGCTGGCTCTTGTCATTCGACGCCCCGCCCCCATCTGAAGGGGTCGTGTGGCCTATTTCCCAAAAAGGGAACACATTTCAGCCGCGAACGGTTATGATGGTCGCGCCGCGTCGCCCGGGCGGCGGCGCGATTCGAAGGAACGGGAGTCTCATGCCCACGATCGCCCTGGTCGACGACGACCGCAATATCCTCACCTCCGTATCCCTGTCTCTGGAAGCGGAAGGCTACCGGATCCAGACCTATACCGACGGCGCCGCGGCGCTCGAAGGCCTGAAGGCCAATCCGCCGGATCTCGCGATTTTCGACATCAAGATGCCGCGCATGGACGGCATGGAGCTTCTCCGCCGTCTGCGGCAGAAGTCGGACCTGCCGGTGATCTTCCTGACTTCGAAGGACGAGGAGATCGACGAGCTGTTCGGCCTCAAGATGGGCGCCGACGATTTCATCCGGAAACCGTTCTCCCAGCGCCTGCTGGTCGAGCGCGTGAAGGCGATCCTGCGCCGATCGAGTCCGAAGGACGCCAGTCGCCCAGAAGGAGACGGAAGCCAAGATCCTCGAACGCGGCCGGTTGAAGATGGACCCCGAGCGCCATACCTGCACCTGGGACGGGACGCCGGTCACGCTGACCGTGACCGAATTCCTGATCCTGCAGGCGCTCGCGACCCGGCCCGGGCGTGGTCAAGAGCCGCAACGCGCTGATGGACGCCGCCTATGACGATCAGGTGTACGTCGACGACCGCACGATCGACAGCCACATCAAGCGGCTGCGCAAGAAGTTCAAGGTCGTCGAGCCGGAGTTCGAGATGATCGAGACGCTCTACGGCGTCGGTTACCGATTCAAGGAAGGCTAGGCGGCTCAGAGCGAGCTCCATGACCGCAGGAGTCGATCGCGAACGAATTATGGCCGGCGCCGCGCAGCAGAGCCCGGCGGCAATGGGTGCGCGCCAGGGCTCGATTCGCCTGGCGGCTTCTGACCGCCCGTTTTTCCTCGTCGCTCACGCGCCGCATCGTGGTCCTCAATCTCGGCGGCCTCGTCGTCCTGATGATCGGCTTTCTGCTTCTGAACCAGTTCCGCGCCGACATCATCGCGGCGCGCGAGCAGAGCCTGACGACTCAGGCGGACATCATCGCGGCGGCGGTCGCCGCATCGGCCGGGGTCGACACCGACTCGATCACGATCGACCCGGACAAGCTTCTGCAGCTCGCTCCCGGACAGACCGCGCGCGCCCTCGCAGAGCGACGAAGAAGCGATCCAGTTCTCCATCAATCCAGAGCGCGTCGGGCCGGTTCTTCATCGGCTCGTCACGCCGACTCACACTCGCGCGCGCATCTACGACAGCGACGGCCGGCTGCTGCTGGACTCACGATCGCTTTCCGCGCACGGCGTCGTGGTGCGTTCCGATTTGCCTGATTCCGCCGAGCGCCGCGGCGCTCTTGGACCGGCTTGCGGGCGCTCTCCGGAACTTTTTCGCGACCCCTTCGGCGCCTCGGCCGGAGAATCCGTGGCTCGTCGACGGAATGACGGTGCCCGAGGTCAGGGCGGCGCTGCTGGGAAAGACGGAAGTCGCCGCTCGTATCAACAACGAGGGCGAGACGATCGTATCGGTCGCGGTTCCCATCCAATACATGATGGCTACGCGCGGCGCGCTTCAGCTTTCGACGCAGGGCGGCGACATCGATCGCGTGATCGCCTCGGAACGCTGGGCGATCTTTCGCTTCTTCGTCGTCCTGGCCTCTGTCATGCTCGTGCTGTCGCTTGTCGCTCGCCAACACCATCGCCGAGCCGGTGCGGCGGCTTGCGACAGCGGCCGAGCGCGTGCGGCGCGGCATTCGATCGCGCGAGCAAATTCCCGACTTCACGGCCCGCACCGACGAGATCGGGCACCTTTCGCGGGCGCTGCGTGAAATGACCATGGCGCTGTACAGCCGTCTCGACGCGATCGAGAGCTTCGCCGCCGACGTCGCCCATGAGCTGAAGAATCCGCTGACCTCGCTGCGCAGCGCGCTCGAGACCCTGCCGCGCGTCCACGCCGACCAGTCGCGCGATCGCCTGATCGCGGTCATGCAGCACGACGTCCGGCGACTCGACCGGCTGATCTCGGACATTTCCGACGCTTCGCGCCTCGACGCCGAGCTTGCGCGCGGCGAAGCGAGCCCAGTCGACGTCGCAGCGCTCCTGCGAGCGGTCGTGTCGATGGCCCAGGATTCGCCGCGCGCCAACGGCACGCGGATTGAGCTCTCGATCGAGACGCGGCGCGGCCGCCATCGCGGAGGCCGACTTCCTCGTTATCGGCCACGACTCGCGCTTGGCGCAGGTCGTCACCAATCTGATCGACAACGCCTGCTCTTTTTCCGAGCCGGGCGGAACCGTTCGCGTTGGGCTCACAAGAACGGCCATCTCATCGGAGGTCGAGACGCCGGAGAAATGGGTCGTCATTACGGTCGACGACGACGGTCCCGGCATTCCCCCCGCATGCGCTCGAACGCATCTTCGAGCGATTCTACACCGATCGCCCAAGTCAGGGTTTTGGACAGAATTCGGGGCTCGGGCTTTCGATCTCGCGGCAGATCGTCGAGGCCCACGGCGGAAGAATCTGGGCGGTGAACCGGCAGGCCGAGGCGGACGCGTCCGAGGCCGGGAGGCGAGCTGCAGGAGCCGGTCGCGTCATGGCGCCGGCGCGCGGTTCGTCGTTGAATTGCCGGCGTTCAGTCCATGAGTTCGAGGCGGCGCGCCTCGGAACCGGACTCCACGCGACCGCGGTCATTTACGGCGAGAGCGGCGTGATAATCCTCGGAGCGTCGGGATCGGGAAAGAGCGCGCTTGCCCTCGCGCTGTTGGCCCGCGCGAGAATGAGCGGGCGATTCGGGGCTTTGATCGGCGACGATCGGGTTTGGGTTCGCGCCGATCGGACGGCAGACTCATCGCGTCCGGCGCGCCGCATATGGCCGGGCTCATCGAGCGGCGCGCGGCAGGGATGCAGTCTGCGCCGAGCGAACTCGCCGCCGTGATCAGGCTTTTTGTCGAACTGAGCGGCCCGAACCGCACTTGGCCCCGTTGGCCCGCCGATCCGGACATTTCGACCGTCGAAGGGGTCGACGTGCCCCGGATTGGCTTGAATTCCGCCGCCAGCGTCCGTCGATAACGCGATTTCCGTCGTCGACCGGTTGGAGCGTTGTCGCCGATAGAGGCGGACGTCGCGGAATTTCGCTTGAACAATGCGCCGCAGTGCACAAAAATAGGCAGCTTGCGAGTTCGCGGACGGATTGATAGCGTCGGAAGCTCGAGCCGGACGACTGATGGATATTTGATGATCGGAATGGTCCTGGTGACCCATGGCCAGCTCGCCACTGGCTTTCGGGCAGCGCTCGAACATGTCGTGGGACCGCAGTCTCAGCTCGAGACGATCACGATCGGTCCCGACGACGACATGGAGCAGCGGCGGTCCGACATCCTCAACGCGGCGGCGCCGAGTTCAGGACGGCGCCGGCGTCGTGATTCTGACCGACATGTTCGGCGGCACGCCGTCCAATCTCGCGATTTCGGTTATGGACGGCGGCCGGATCGAAGTGATTTGCGGCGTCAATCTTCCGATGCTGATCAAGCTGGCGACAATGCGGGAGTCCAGCGATCTCGATCACGCGGTCGTCGAGGCCCGCGAAGCGGGACGAAAGTACATCACCGTCGCAAGCAAAGTTCTCGCGGGAAAATGACGGACCTCGAATCCGACGACTGTCGCGAGCCGGCCCCGAGTTTCGCCGGGCGAACTGTCCCGGGAGATGCGGATCGTGAATCGCAAGGGCCTGCACGCGCGCGCGACGGCGAAATTCGTCCAATGCGTCGACCGATTCGACTCCGACATCAAGGTCACGCGGTGCGGCGAAACCGTCGGGGGCGATTCGATCATGGGCATCCTCACGCTGGGCGCGGGCATGGGCTCGACCATCACGGTCTCCGCGTCGGGAGCGGACGCCAAGGAGGCGCTCGACGCGTTGGAGGAACTTGGTCGCCAGGCGGTTCGGCGAGGACGAATAACGCATGAGCGACGCGTCACATGCGAAAGTCCTCGCCAAGGTAGAAGCGGCGAACGTCCGGATGGCTGATGATGGCGTCTGGCGGACCCTCGGTCAGCACATGGCCGCTGTGGATGATATAGGCCCGGTCGATCAGTCCGAGCGTTTCACGGACGTTGTGGTCGGTGATCAGCACGCCGATCCCGCGCCCTTTCAGGTGACGGACTAGATCCTGAATGTCGCCGACCGCGATCGGATCGATGCCGGCGAACGGTTCGTCGAGCAGCATGAAAGACGGTTTGCCGGCGAGCGCGCGCGCAATTTCACAGCGGCGGCGCTCGCCGCCGGATAGCGAGATCGACGGCGCTTTTCTCAATCGGGCGATATCGAACTCGTCGAGGAGGGATTCCAGCGTCGCCTCGCGCGCGGCGCGGTCGGGTTCGTTGACCTCCAGCACGGCGCGGATGTTGTCCTCGACGTTCAGGCCACGAAAGATCGAGGCCTCCTGAGGCAAATAGCCGACGCCGAGCCGAGCCCTCTGGAACATCGGCAAGGGCGGTGACGTCGTGGCCGTCGAGTTCGATCGTTCCCTTGTCCGGCGTGACCAAGCCCATGATCATATAAAAGACGGTCGTCTTTCCGGCGCCGTTCGGACCGAGCAGACCGACAGCCTCTCCGCGCCGGACGGATATGCTGACGTCCTGTACGACCATACGGCCCTTGTACCCTTTGCCGAGGTGATGGACGGCAAGCATCCCCTGCCCCCCGACAACGTCGGGTCGAGCCGCGCCGGCAGGCGCCGCCGATCGGCGCCCCTCGGCGTCGAGCCTCCGGGACCGGCGGGTGGAGGCGTTCTCGCTCAACAGGTCTTCGCTCACGACAAGATGCTCGCCTCGGCCTCGATTGAGGGCTCACGTTGGGCCGGCATGCCCCGCTCCTACTTGGGCTTCGCCGGTTCGGCGCCGTTGGCCGGCGTGAACTGCCCGTGAACGCGCGCCGCCTTGCCGCCGTTGGCGTCGATCGTCGCCTGACCGGACTTCAGGTCATAGGTCAGCTTGTCGCCCTTGGTCACGTTCTGACCGTCGCTCAGGGTCACATGGCCGATCAGGAAGACCTTGTCCTGACCCTTGTCGTAAGTGCCGCTGTCGCCCGTGGCGACCTGCGTCTTGGATACGACCGTCACCGGGCCAGCGGCCTCGAGCCGCTTGATGCCGGAATTTTGCGATGGCCCCTGCGCGTCCGCGGCCGCTCCTTTCGCATCCGCCGCCGCCTGCGCTGGCGCGGGCGACGAGGATGGCGCGGGCGATCGATCCAGATAGACCGTCATGACCGAGCATGTCATTTTCGTGTCGCCCTGGATCACGACCACGTTGCCCGAGTAGATGGCCTTCTGCTCCTTGTCGAAATAGACGAGCTTGTCGGCATCGATCGAGATCGGCTCCTTCGAACTCGTTCCCGGCAGAATCTGGACGGGGCTCGAGGATGGCGTCGAAGCCGGAGGCGGCTTGGTCGCCGCGTCGGCGCCCGCGACGCCGAGCGCCAGGACAAACGTCAGGAGACGCGTCCCGGTCAGGAGGGCGCGGGTTTCGATCATGGATTGGTCCTCTTCGCCTGACCCTCGACGGACGCATCGTCATGCGGAATGACGGTCGTCTTGACGCGCCCCTCGAAAATCAGCTCTTTCCCGTTGTTCTGCGCCGTCGCCCGGTCGGCGGTCACGGTCGTGTCGCCGCCGATGTGCACCTCGACCGGTTCGTCGCTCCGATATAGCCCGGTCTTGAAATCGATGTCCACGCTGCGCAAACGCACTTCGAAGCGTGCGCTGTCGATTTTCACGTTCCCCGTCAGCTTCATGCGTTCGCCGGAGCTGTCGTAGACTCCGGCGTCGGCGGTGAGGCGCGTCGCATCGCTCCCCGTCCCCATGTCCCCGACAAGGTTTTGCAGTTCCGCGACGGTTGGATGCTTGAGATCCTGAAGGGCGCGTTCCGCCGTCAGGACATAGGGCTGTCCGTCGCTGCGAAAGCCCGCCAGCCTAGGCTTGGCCATCGCGACCTTGGTTCCGTCCACCGATAAATTCGAAAAGCTCAGCGAGCCCATCCTGGGACCGAACGGGTCGAAGATGGCGATCGCGACCATCGCGGCGATCGCCCCGAAGACGCTCACCAGGAGCGCTTTACGCAAAAAGCGCACGCGGCCGGAGCGGCGCCGGGCCGCGGCGAACAGCTTTTCGCGTTCCGGTTGCGGCGCGATCGCAACGCGACGCGTCTCCGCGTACGCTTCACCGATCACCATGCGCTCCCTGCTATCGGCGCCCGCCGTCGTCGCCACGTCATCGAGCCCCGTCGGTTCATCTAACATAGGGCGCCGATGAAAACGACCTCGGTGGCGAAGTTAGGGCTGACCCGCGAAAAAACGGGAGACCTGCGGCGGCGGCGATCCGGGTTCCAGACGGATGACAGGCGCTCGCGGGATGGCGCGGCTCGACTCCGCCGCGTCCGCGCATCCGAGCCCGTTTTGAGCCTTTTCAAGCGCTTGCGGCAGGATTCCCGGGCGGCCCCGACCCCCGAACCGATCCCGGACTTGATCCGGGTGGGTCGAAGGGAGGATCCGAGTCGGTTTTGAGCCTTTTCAAGAGCTTGCGACAGAAATTCCGGGCGGCCGAGAGCTATTATACTCTTTATATATGGTCTTTTATCGCGTCTCGCCTCAGTCCGATGCGCCTGAGCGTGTGGCGCAGAGCATCGCATCGAGGAAACCAACGGGCGGAGTGAATTGATCCGGCGCTGATCAATTTAAAGACTCTCTTCAGTGTAGGCGCAAGGTGAGCTCGGCTGTTGGTTAACGTTTCCGTTTGCGCTTACAGCCTCCTTCCGACGGGTTACTTTATAAAGTTGACGACCCCCGTGCTTATTTGACGCATATCAAGGGCCCGCAAGGTCGCCGTTGGAGGTGTAGTCAAGTCTCCTCAATGTCGGCGATTGCTGATGGAGATGGTCAATGAGACTGCGTAAAGAAGCGTTACTCATCGGAGGCGCGATGGCCGTTGGCGCGGCCCTGGCGACCATGCCGCCGGCTCCCGCCCAAGCCCAGACGGAAAAGCGGCCGAACATCATCATGTTGATGACGGACGACACCGGCTGGAACGACTTCGGCGCCTATTCAGGCGGCGGCAAGGCGCTCGGCCACCCGACGCCCAACGTCGACAGGATCGCAGAAGAAGGCGCGACCTTCACCAACTGGTACGGGCAGGCAAGCTGCACGGCAGGCCGCGCTTCGTTCATGACCGGACGCATTCCGGTCCGCTCGGCGTTGTCGATCGTCGTCGCGCCGGGCGATCCGAACTACCTGCGCAAGGAAACGCCGACGATCGCCGAGTTCTTCCAAAAGAACGGCTATCAGACCTACTTCTCGGGCAAATGGCACATGGGCGATATCCCGGACTCCTATCCGATCGTGCACGGGTTCGACGAAATGAAGAATTTCGCCGCCTACTACGCCGGCGTCTATGCCTATGACAATACCAACAAGTGGTTTCACCCGTGGTTTCCGTCCTATAATCCTCAGTTCGCCAAATATTACAGCGAAAACGTAAACCTGGCGGAGTGGGAAGGCGTCGCCGGCCAGCCGGCCAGGAACCTCGGCACGATCACCTACGACCGCTTCGCCACGTTTGATGAAGAGCAAGCTGCAAACGCCGTCGGTTACATCAAAGCGCACGCCAGGGGCGACAAACCCTTCTTCATGGACGTGAACTTCCTCAAGATGCACAACCCGACCAACGCGGCGCCGGACTTCGCAGGCCGGTCGCATCTGGGCGACTATTCCGACTCGCTGATGGAGCTCGACGCGGACATCGGCAAGATCATGGACGAAATTCGCAAGGATGCGCCCGACACCATCGTCATCGTCACCGCCGACAACGGCGCGTGGCTCGACGCCTACCCGGACGCCGGCACGACCCCGTTCCGCGGCGAGAAGGGCTCGCCGTTCGAGGGCGGGTGGCGGGTGCCCGGCATCATGTGGTGGCCGGGCCACATTCCGGCGCGCTCCAAGTACGACGAGATGATGTCGCATATCGACGCCTGGGCGACGCTCGCCGCCATGGTCGGCCTGACTCCTCCGCCGCATGAATGGGTTGGCAACGACGGCAAGCCGATCTACTTCGACTCGATCGACAACAGCGCCTACATCCTTGGCAAGTCGGAGCATTCGGCGCGCCGGTCCTGGATCTATATCGACGGCGAAGTCTTCGAGGGAACCCGGGTCGACATCGCCGGCGACCCCAAGGAGCCGTGGGTCAACATCGCCTGGAAGATGCTCTACACCGCGCGCGACTCCTGGCTCGGCGTGAATTCGGACCTGGGCGCGGTCCCCGCGATCTACAATCTGACGATGGATCCGTATGAGAAATACGACATGACGTTCAACGGCGCAGCGCCCTCCACGGTGCGTCAGGCGTCGCCTGGCAAATATGCCGGGCAGGACAACGGCTGGATCGCCGGACTGACCGGCCCGGTGATGATCGATTTCGACAAGACGATCATCAAGTTCCCGAACATCAAGCGCTTTGTCGGCGGCGCCTCCACCGACCTCATCCCCAATCTCCAGCGTCCCGATGATCCGGCTCCGCTGCTGAGAGAGGAGATCGAAAAACATGGCGATCCGCATGTCGAAGGCAGCGGCGGCTGAGTCTTGTTTGAGCTTACGGAGGGGCGGGCTCTCCCGCCCCTCCATTTGCCGGAAAACGGGCGTCCGGGGCCGCTTCGCGCAAGGCGGCTCGACAATGAGGAGCCGCTTTGGAGCCCCGCGTTCGCGGGGATGACACATTGCGGCCTCGCCTCGGAGGATCGACGGCAAGGCGAACCCGGATTGGGGGCGCTCATGAGACGGCGAGAACCGTGAAGCTCCTGACGACCATAGCAGACAGGTCGTGCCGAGGCGCCGCCGCGGGGTTGCGCCGTGTCGGCGTGTCCCTGCTCATCGCCATGCTTGCCGCCTCTCCGGGTGCGACTGCGCGCGCGGACGAGACGCCGCCCGCCGGGGCGTCGACAGACGCCAACGGCCTTTCTCGGTGGGCGCTGCACTGGTTTACCGAGATGATGGCCGGGCGGACCGACCGCTCGCAATACGCGCCCGCATTCGCGCCCCAGGTGACCGACGCGGCGGTCGCGGGGATCGCGCGCGACCTCAACGCTTACGGCGCCGCGCCGCTGCGCGCCGAAATCGTGCAAACCAAGAAGGACGGCGACCAGGCCTTCGCCATCGTGAAATTTGTCTTTCCGCGCGGCGACGCGACCAGCCTCCTGTTCGGATTCGACGCCGCCGGCAAGATCACCGGAATCGCGGTTGGCGGCATGGCCGGCGACTGACGGAACAGGAGTTCTCATCCGTATCGACATCCGGTTCCGATGGCCTGCGCCGCCGCCTTGTGATCGGCGCCGCAACGCCAGCGCTGGCTGGGCTGCCGGGGCGAAGGATTTGGCGGCCGCTCGCCCCGTCTGACTTTCGCCCTGACGTTCAGCCCAGTAGAACTCGGCCCATGAGCCTTTCCAGCGAAGAAATCGAACGCTACGCGCGGCAGATCGTGCTGCGCGGCGTCGGCGGCCCGGGGCAGAACAGGCTGAAGGCGGCGCGGGTTCTCGTGATCGGCGCCGGCGGTCTCGGTTCGCCGGCGCTGCAATATCTCGCCGGCGCGGGCGTGGGGACGCTGGGGATCGCCGACGACGACGACGTGGCGCTGTCCAACCTGCATCGCCAGATCATCCACGGAACTGAGGACGTCGGCCGGCCGAAGACGGCGAGCGCAACCGAAGCGATCCGCCGCCTCAATCCCCACGTGTCGGTCGAGCCGCTCAGACTGAGACTCGAGGCCGCGAACGCGCGCGAGATCGTCAGGACCTACGACGTCGTCCTGGACGGCTCGGACAATTTCGCCACGCGCTATGCGCTGTCCGACGCGTGCTACTGGGAACGCCGGCCGCTGGTGACGGCGGCGCTCGGAGAGTTCGACGGGACGCTGACCCTGTTGAAGCCCTACGAGACGGACGGGAGGGGCGGCCGAACCCGACCTACCGCTGCCTGTTTCCCGACCCGCCCGAGCCGGGAACGATCCCGACCTGCGCGGAGGCCGGCGTGCTCGGCGCGGCCGGCGGCGTGCTCGGCGCGCTGATGGCGCTCGAGGCCATCCGCGAAATCGTCGGCGGATTCGGCGAGGGCGACGAGGGCCTGGTCGGGCGGCTGCTGATGATCGACCTCAGGGCGATGCGCTTCGAGACCCTGCGTTACGGCTGGGACGAAACCAACCCGCTGAGTGGGACAGCTCCAGCCCGAACTGCGCTCCGAAACAACGGCTAAGCGGCCCGCAGCGGGTTCCTTCTCCGCGAAGCGGGGAAGGTGGCCGAGGGCCGGATGGGGTGCGGAATGCAGGCATGGGTCCCCGAAGGTTTGCGCTGACGGTCGCGCGGTCCGACTTGGGCGGAAGCGGCTGGCCGCACCCATCCGGCGCTTTGCGCCACCTTCCCCAGCAAAGCTGGGGAAGGGACGCGCCCTACGTCACACGTCGTCGAAGCCGCCGCCCGAATTGTCGTCGAACGAGGAATCGTCGAGGAAGCCGGCGTCGTCGGGCATGCTCGGGTCGAACTGGCCCTGATCGTGGCGGCCGGGCCCGTCTTCGAAAATGTTGACCGTCTCGTTGCCGCCGCCGGGCGCGCCGCCGAAGAAGCCCGCGTTCGAGCCGCCGCCAAACAGGCCGCCGCCCGAATGGCCGCCGAACAGGCCTCCCAGAAGATTGCCGAGAACGACGCCGCCCGCGACGCCCGTCGCGGTCGATGCGGCGTTCTGCAGGAAGCCGCCGCCTCCGCCGCCCTGTTGCGGAAAGGCGCCGGCTGCGGCTGAGGCGCGCCGCCCCAGGGACCGGGCCGCTGCGGCGCGTAGCCCGAGGGCGGCGGGGGCGCATAGCCCGGCGCCGGCGGAGGCTGCTGCGGATAAGCCGGATCATAGCCCTGCCGGGACGGCTGCGGGGGCGCAGACGGCGGGCCGCCGAAAATCGACCGGCCGAGATTGCCGAGGAAGCTGCCCTGCTCCTGCGCTGGGCCGCGTGCTGCGCCGCCGCCTCGAGTTCGGAGACGCGCTGCGCCGCGGCTTCGAGCGCGTGCTGCTGGACGAGCACGGTCTGGGCCAGAACGTAGGGCGCGAACGGCGCTGCGCGAATGGCGTCGTTGATGAAGGCCTCGGCGTCGCGGTCGCGCGGGGTCGCGCCGGCCGCGTTGATGCGCTCGAACAGACCAGCGAGCATCTGGCGTTCTTCGGGGGTCATATCGGTCTCCAATTCGGGCCTGAACCGCCCGCGCCGGGGATATGGACATTGCCTGTGACCAATCCAAGACGGGCGCGCCGATTTTCCCGGCCGGGCTCGATAGGTCGGCGCGCCACGTCAGCCGCGGGAGAAGCCCGCTCGGCGCGGCTTTACTCCGCTATCCCAATCGTCTACGCCATTTCCGCAATAAGCCCCGGCCCCAGCTTATTGTCTGGCGCCGGGGTTTCCGCTTTCGAGGAGCGCAAGGAGGGCGAACGCCGGTGGCCAATGTCGTCGTGGTCGGCGCCCAGTGGGGCGACGAAGGGAAAGGCAAGATCGTCGACTGGCTGTCGGTCGGCGCCGACGTCGTCGTCCGCTTCCAGGGCGGCCACAACGCCGGCCACACGCTGGTGATCGACGGCAAGGTGTTCAAGCTCGCGCTGCTTCCCTCGGGCATCGTCCGTCCAGGCAAGCTGTCGGTCATCGGCAACGGGGTCGTGCTCGACCCCTATCACCTCGTCGACGAGATCGAGAAGATCCGCGGGCAGGGCGTCGAGGTGACGCCGGACACGCTCAAGATCGCCGAGAACGTCCCGCTGATCCTGTCGCTGCACCGCGAACTCGACGCCCACCGCAAATCGGCCTCCGCCCGCGGGACCAAGATCGGCACCACCAAGCGCGGCATCGGACCGGCCTACGAAGACAAGGTCGCCCGCCGCGCGATCCGCCTCATGGATCTCGCCGAGCCCGACGCGCTCGACGACAAGATCGAGCGGCTGCTCGCCCACCACGACCCGCTTTCCCGCGGCCTCGGCCTGCCCCCGCCGAGCGCGAGCGCCATCCGCGACGAACTCCTCGCGATCGCGCCGAAAATCCTGCCGTTCATGGCGCCGACCTTCGCCCTGCTCGACCGCGAGCGGCGTGCGGGCAAGCGCATCCTGTTCGAAGGCGCGCAAGGCGCCCTGCTCGACGTCGATCACGGGACGTATCCGTTCGTCACCTCGTCGAACACGGTGGCGGCCAACGCCGCGACCGGATCCGGCATGGGGCCCGGCGCGATCGGCTATGTGCTCGGCATCGCCAAGGCCTATGTCACCCGCGTCGGCGCCGGACCGTTCCCGACCGAGCAGGACAACGACATCGGCCGGCTGATCGGCCGGCGCGGCAATGAATTCGGCACCAACACCGGCCGGCCCCGGCGCTGCGGCTGGTTCGACGCGGTGCTCGCGCGCCAGGCCGCGCGGATCTGCGGCATCGACGGAATCGCGCTGACCAAGCTCGACATTCTCGACGGCTTCGACGAGATCAAGGTCGCGACCGGCTACCGGCTCGACGGCAAGGACATCGACTATCTGCCGGCCTCGCAATCCGCCCAGGCGCGGATCGAACCGGTCTACGAAACCATCGAAGGCTGGAAAGGCGTCACCAGCAAGGCGCGGTCCTGGGCCGAGCTCCCGGCGCAGGCGATCAAATACGTGCGCCGGATCGAGGAATTGGTTGGCGTTCCCGTCGCGCTTCTGTCTACAAGTCCGGAGCGGGACGACACGATCCTCGTCCACGATCCCTTTCAGGATTGACCGGCCGGAGACCGATCGAGCGGATGTCGCATGGCTGACTATCAATCGCTGCTCACGCGCGCCGTCGCCAACCTGCCGCCCTCCAGCACCGCCGCGGCCCGGCAGGCGATCTACGAGCGCGCCCGCAAGGCGCTGGTGACGCAACTGCGTTCGCTGCGTCCGCCGTTGCCGGAGAGCGACATTCAGCGCGAGGAAACCTCGCTCGACAAGGCCATCGAGGCGGTCGAGGCGAAATTTGCGCCTGTCGCAGAAGGGCAGGCGAGCGTCGCCGCTCCACCGGTCGCCGAACCCGTCCCGCACGTCGGGCCAAGCCCTCAGGCGCCGCCTCCGCCGAGCCCTCAGGCGCCTCCGCCGCACAGCCCCCAGCCGCCCGTTCCGCCGAAGACGGCGCCGAGCCCTGACGCCGCGCCGCGCCCGGCGCCGTCGGCAAAACCGGCGGCCGCCCCTTCTCCTGCGGCGCATACGCCTGCGCCCAGCGCGAGCCCGGTTCCCCCGCCGCGGGTGGCGCCCTTGACGTCACGCCCTGTCGAGACTCGTCCTGCCGAGACTCGTTTTGCCGAGCCCCGCCCTGTGGGTCCTGCTCGGCCTTCCGCCCCGGTTGCGCCTTCGCGTCCAGCGCCGCCGCCGGTTTCGGCGCGACCCGCAGGCCCGTCGCAAGCCGAGGCCGCAAAGCCCCCGCCGGTTCAGGTTTCCTCGCCGAACGCGACCG
Organism: uncultured Alphaproteobacteria bacterium; assembly: GCA_963783275.1. Classification (GTDB taxonomy): domain Bacteria; phylum Pseudomonadota; class Alphaproteobacteria; order Rhizobiales; family Beijerinckiaceae; genus Roseiarcus. The sequence goes on from CAWANA010000006.1 coordinate 77,050, forward strand.
GAGCGGCCGCGCCGCCGGTGATCGCCTCGAAAGGGAACACCGACGCCTCCGACTCCGCCAACCTCGCCACGGTTGTTCCGAGCGATGAGGCGCGCGCGGTCGAGACATCGGGCGCTCCGCCGATCGTCTCGAGCGTCGCAGACGACGCCGAGTCGCTCGCCCTTGCGCCGGAAGTGCCGCTCGACGGCGAACGCGTCGGCCTCGGGCGTCCGGAAGCGGAGGGATTGCGGCCGGTCGCGCCCTCCGCGCCGGTCGAAGGGCGGCGGTCATGGCCATGGGCGGCGCTCGCGCTTGTGCTCGGAATTGTGTTGTCGGTCGCCGTCGTCGCGATCGTCATGCGGCAGAAGCCTCAGGATCTCGCGATCAATCCCCCGACGGCTTCCGCGCCGGAGGCCAATCAGGGTCCGGCCAAGATCGCCCAGCGGGCGCAGCCGCCGTCGGCCGAGACCGCTCCCCCGTCGCAACCCTCGCCTCCGAGCGCGAGTCCGCCGCAGGGCGCCCAAGCGCCAGCCGAGGGCGCCGCGCCCGCCAACGCTCCGCAGCCGAGCCCAGGCCGAGCCGCAACTGCCGAGCGCGGCGCGGGCGGCGATGCTGATCGCCTCGGCCGACAATCCCCAGAAGCCGGTCGTCAACCTCGGCTCGACCGTCTGGTCGACGATTCCCGCGCCCCAGGGACAGCCGAGCGGCGTCGCGGTCGAGGCCGACGCCGATATCCCCGACCTCAAGATGCACGCATCGATGATCCTGCGGAAGAACGCCGATCCGACGCTGCAGGCTACCCATACCATCGACCTGAAGTTCACCTTCCAGGACGGCGCGCCCTTCAACGGGTTCAAGGACGTCGGCCTGCCGCAGATGCGCAAGCTCGAACTCGACCGCCTCGGAGGCCCTGAGCGCGGTCAAGGTCAAGATCGGCGACGACTACTTCCTGTTTGCGCTGGCCAAGACCGACCAGGACGCCGCGCGCAACCTCGACCTGATGCAGACCCGCGCGTGGTTCGACTTCCCGCTGCTGCTCAACGACAACCGCATCGCCAAACTCGTTTTCCAGAAGTCGGCGGATGGCGACGCGATGCTGGAGAAGGCGTTCGACGCGTGGAAATAAGCGCTTGGCGCGGGGGCAGAGAAGGCGAGCGCGGCATGCCCGGGCCCTCCGCGGCTACGTTGAGGCGCGGCGTTCGCCAAATGTGACAGTCGCTCCGCTCCGGGACGGAGGAGATCGAGGACGCGCGCGCCGAGAACGGGCCGGCAGGTTTACAGTTGCGCCAGGCGGGAGTAGTCACGATACTTTCTGGGTTTCCTGGAGAGGGGCGCAATGGCAGTCCCAGCCCTGAGACCGGTCGTCGTGGACTTGCGGCGTCTCGCCGGTTCGGCGAGCGGCGCAGCTTATGCCCGTGCGGCGGCGCTGCACACGTCGATGGGCTATGAGCAGTTTGATCGGAGCGCGATCGTCAATTTTCTCGCCGAGGCGCTGACGAGCGAGCCCGGCTTGCCGGTGATCAAGCAGGACTCGCGGGCGATCGACGCGGACCGCCGGAAATTCGCGGCCGGATATTTGCAGAACGCCATTGCCGCAAGTTGCTACGGCCTGAACGCGTTCGAGGCGGCCCTGGCGCGAATGGACCACGAACGGCGAATCAATCTGGCGCGCGTCAACGCGGTATTCAACGAGGCGGGCAGGGTCAGCAGCGAAATCGAAGCGAAGTTGACCTTGGCCATGCATACGCTTTCGGTGATCAAGTTCGGAGCGACGGTCGGGGTCGCGGTGATCCCGCTGGCGCCGATCTTCATCGCGACCGTCGAGCTTTCGGCCGCAGCGACCCTGGCCATTTCTCTGGCATACGGTTTGGGTCAAGGCGCAATCAACCTAGAAACAGCAGTTCGCCCTTTGGCGGGTGGGCGAGAATCGCGCATCTTGTAGGGCATGACGCGCGATCCCCACGCCCTTTCGCCTCACCCTGCGGGTGAGCAACCTTTGGTTGTCGAGGGGGAGGCCGCGGAGGTCGAGGTCGACAGCTTCGTTGGGACGGTGCGGGTCGAGTGGGACCACGAGGCGGCGACGACGACGCTCGGTCAGCTTGCGTTTTTCATCGACTATCTGAAGACGGCGGGGCTGTTCGACGCCTTCGTCGCGGATTGCCCGCTGCGGTACGCGAGCCCCAACGCGCCGAAGAAGCGGGACGTCCTGGGCACGGCGATGCTGGCGATGCTGGCCGGGGCCAAGCGGTACGCGCATGTCGCGGCGGTGCGAGGGGACGGGGTGCTGCCGGAGTTGCTCGGCATGACGAAGGTCGTGAGCGAGGACGCGGTCCGACGCGCGTTCAAGATGATCGAGGAGACGGAAGGCGCGGCCTGGCTGCGCGGTCATCTGGCCTTTTGCGTGGAGCCGCTGCTCGCAGAGCCCTGGATCCTCGACGTCGACACGACGATCAAGCCGCTCTACGGCCATCAGGAGGGGGCGGTTCTCGGCTACAATCCGAAGAAGCCCGGACGGCCGAGCCATTGCTACCACACCTATTCGATGGCCTCGACGCGGCTGGTCTTCGACGTCGACGTCAGCCCCGGCGACGAGCACACGTCAAAACACAGTGCGCCCGGCCTGTGGGCGTTCCTCGACCGCACCCCGCCCGACCTGTGGCCGACGCTTCTGCGCGGCGACAGCGGCTTCGGCAACGAGGGCGTGATGCGCGAGGCCGAGGCGCGCCGGCTGCCCTATCTCTTCAAGCTGCGTCTGACCCGGAACGTCCGGCGCATGATCGAGAAGCTCTCCGGGCGCGACTGGGTCGCCGCGGGTCAGGGCTTCTGGGCCAAGGAGAGCGAGGTTCGGCTCGAGGGCTGGAGCCGGCAGCGGCGCGCCATCGTGCTCAGGCGGCCTCTGAAGGGGGCCGTGGGCCTTTCTTACCAGGACGAGACCGGGGCGGAGCAGCTCGCTTTCGCCGAGATCGGCGAGGCGACCGAGATCTACGAGTACTCGGTTCTGGTCACGTCGCTCGCCGAGGAGACGGAGACGTTCGGCCAGCTCTATCGCGACCGGGGGGACGACGAGAACATCTTCGACGAGATGAAGAACCAATGGGGCTGGGGCGGCTTCACCACGCACGACCTCGCGCGCTGCCGGCTCGCGGCGCGCCTGCTCGCGCTCGTTTACGACTGGTGGAACATCTTCGTCCGTCTCGCCGATCCCACTGCGCATCGCGAGGCGATCACCAGCCGGCCGCTGTTCCTGTCGGCCGTCGCGACGCGGACGCGCCATGCCCGGCAGACCACGATCCGGGTCGCCAGCTCTCACGCCAAGGCGAGGCCCGCGTCGCGCGCGCTCGCCGCCGTCGCAGGATTCCTGCGCGGCCTGACGAAAAATGCGGAGCAGTTGACCCGCCTGCAAACGTGGCGCGCCATCCTCTCGCGCGCCTTCCAGGCGTTCCTCAAAGGCCGCCTGCTGCGGGCGCCGCCGCGGCTCGCGCCGGCCTGATGCAACCAGAGCGCGAAAAATAGAAGCTCGTCTATCGCGATCCGACGAACTGCTGTTTCTAGGATCAAAGATTACAGCCGGCCCGCGAGTCCGAATGTTGTGGCCTTCGACGTCGCAGGGGAATTCGCCAAGGCGGCGCGCGACGGCGGGATCGAGATCGGCAAGGACGCCGCCAGCAGGAGCGTCGCCGACAACAGCAATCTCCTGGTCGACGCTCAACGCCAGATCGAAGTTCTGAGCAGACGCCTCGCGCGCGATTTGAGCCCGAGCAAGAGCGCGCAAATGATGCGCCGCCTGGACCGCTCCGAGACTTCCGCCGCGGCGGCTTCGCAGGCGCTGAAGGGGGCCTCCGCCGCAAAATCGGTTTTGACCAGGATTCCCATCGTCTTTGCGGCGCTCGACATCTACTCCGCCGCCAAGGACCTCCGCGAGGAGTGGTGAGGGGGTTGGCCGATCTGATCGGGATTGTCTCGCGGCTGCCGAGACGACCACCGGACCTCCACGCTACCCTTTCAGGTTGAACACCCGCGTCGAAACAAAATAGCCGCCCTCGATCACGCCGAAGGCGACCGGCGCGCCGAAGCAGGACGCCCATGCCGGTCCTTCGGACGCCGCGGACCCGCGCACCAGCAGCGACTGTCCGCGCCTGAGCGTCGCCGCGCCGCTGCGGTCGACCGGAAGCGCTGGGAGTTCGGAAAGACCGGCTTGCAGCGGCAGCATGGCGCGCGCCATCAGTTCGGAATCGTCCGGCAGGCGGTCGAGCGGGACGCCCGTCGTCGGCGGAGAAAGGCCCGACCCGCGTGCGCCTCAGCGCGATGACGTGGCCGTAGCAGCCGAGCGCGCGGCCGAGGTCGCGCGCGATCGCCCGCACATAGGCGCCCTTGCCGCATTCCGCCTCGAGCACGGCGGTATCGGCGTCGGCCTCGACGAGCGCGAGACGATAGACGTGGATCGGCCGGGCGGCGATCGCGAAGGTCTCGCCTTCGCGCGCCAGATCGTAGGCGCGCGCGCCATCGATCTTGATCGCCGAATAGGTCGGCGGCGTCTGCTCGATGAGGCCGGTGAAGCGCGGAAGCGCCGCTTCGATCTCCGCCGGGCTCGGGCGCCTGTCGGAGCGGGCGACGATTGCGCCCTCGGCGTCGTCGGTCGCGCTCTCCTCTCCCCACCGCACCCGGAACCGGTAGGCTTTGGCCCCGTCCTGGACGACCGGCACGGTCTTGGTCGCCTCGCCGAAGGCGACCGGCAGGACGCCGGAGGCCAGCGGGTCGAGCGTGCCCGCGTGTCCCGCCTTCCTGGCGTTGAACAGGAATTTGAGGCGGCCGACCGCCTGGGTCGACGAGACGCCGACCGGCTTGTCGAGATTGATCCAGCCGTTGACCTCGACCCGGGTCGAGCGCTTTTGCGGCGATTTGCCCCGCCCGCGGTCACGACCCGGCGCGGAGCGGCCTTCTTCCGTCGCCTCGTCGGTCACGGCTCGCTCCCCTCGGGTTCGCCGCGCGGCGCGAGGTCGCGCGCGACCTCAGGCGTTTTCAAGAGCGCGTCGATACGCGCCTGCGCATCGAAGCTCGCGTCGAGCTCGAAGCGCAGGTCCGGGGCGAACCTGAGGTTGATCCTGTGCGCGATCAGCGTCCTGAGTTCCTTCTTGTGACGGTTCAGCGCGTCGATGGTTGCGGCCGCGTCGCGGCCGCCCAGCGGCATCACCGAGACCGTCGCGTGCTTGAGGTCGGGCGACATCCGCACCGCGTGCACGGTGACGGGATGGCGCTCGAGCGTGTCGTCGAGCACGTCGCCGCGGGCGAGGATCTCGGCCATCGCGTGGCGGATCAGTTCGCCGACCCGTTCGAGGCGATGGGTCGGGGTCGGGGACTTGGGAGAGGATCGCGACATCGCAATGGAACCTGGCGCTTTCTGCGCACGGAAAGAGGGCGCCCGATGGCGGACCGCGTCGGCCGCCATCGGACGTGGGGTCAGACCGTCGCCAGCTGCGCCGAGAAGCCTGTCGTTTCTACGCCAAGCCACAGACGGTCGGGCAGCGCGCGAGAGACGCCAGTCGTCAGCGCCGACTTGATCAGTTCGTGGATGTGCGCCTTGGCCTGCATCGGGACGATCTCGCCTTCGATCAGCTCGAAATTCTCGTCGTCCGAGATGATCCCGGCGTCCTGCATGCGCAGGATCTCGGCCACCGTGAACGAACGGCGGTCGAAACCCTCGGCGGCGCGCGTGACGTTCGCCCTCATGGTCCGCTGTCCCCGGCCGCGCGCCTTCACAGCGTGCGGCGGATTTCCTCGACGTTGTAGCACTCGATGACGTCGCCTGCGCGCATGTCCTGGTAGTTCTCGAACGCCATGCCGCATTCCTGGCCCGCCTGGACCTGGGCGACTTCGTCCTTGAAGCGCTTGAGCGTCGACAGCTTGCCCTCGTGGACGACGACATTGTCGCGGATGAGCCGGACATGCGCGCCGCGCTGGACGACGCCGTCGGTGACCCGGCAGCCCGCGACGTTGCCGACCTTGGAGATGTGGAAGATCTCGAGGATCTGCGCGTTGCCGAGCATGGTCTCGCGCAGCGTCGGCGACAGCATGCCCGAGAGGGCCGCCTTCACGTCATCCACCAGATTGTAGATGATGTTGTAGTAGCGGATCTCGATGCCGGCCTGCTCGGCGAGCTCGCGCGCCTCCTTGTGGGCGCGCACGTTGAAGCCGAGAATGACCGCCTTCGAGGCCTCCGCCAGCGTGACGTCCGACTCGGTGACGCCGCCGACGCCGCCGTGGATGACCCGCGCCGTGACCTCGTCGTTGCCGAGCTTCTCGACCGCGGCGGTGATCGCCTCGACCGAGCCCTGCACGTCGCCCTTGACCACGACCGGCAACTCCTTGCGCCCGGCGGCCTTGAGGTTGCTCATCATGTCGGAGAGCGAGGTGCGCACCGCGGGCCCGCGCGCCACCGCCTTCTCGCGCCTCATGCGCTCGCGATACTCGGTGATCTCGCGCGCGCGGGCTTCCGACTCGACGACGGCGACGCGATCGCCGGCCTCGGGCGCGCCCGAGAAGCCGAGCACCTCGACCGGCATGGCCGGCGGCGCCTCGGTGAGGGTCACGCCCTTGTCGTTGATCAGCGCGCGAACGCGGCCCCAGTGCGAACCCGCGACCACGAGGTCGCCGACCCTCAAAGTGCCGCGCTGCACGAGCACGGTGGCGACCGGGCCGCGGCCGCGATCGAGCCTCGCCTCGATGACCGTGCCCTCGGCGCTGCGCGTCGGATCGGCCACGAGGTCGAGCAGCTCCGCCTGCAGCGCGATCGCCTCCAGGAGCTTGTCGAGGTTGATCTGCTTGGTCGCCGAGACCTCGACCGCCAGCGTGTCGCCGCCGAACGTCTCGACCTGCACGTCGTGCTGCAGCAGTTCCTGCATCACGCGCTGCGGATTGGCGTCGGGCTTGTCGACCTTGTTGACCGCGACGATGATCGGGGCGCCCGCCGCCTTGGCGTGACGGATCGCCTCGATCGTCTGCGGCATGACGCCGTCGTCGGCCGCCACCACCAGAACCACGATGTCCGTCACCTTCGCGCCGCGTGCGCGCATGGCGGTGAAGGCCGCGTGGCCGGGCGTATCGATGAAGGTGATCGCCTGGCCGCCCGGCGCGATGACCTGATAGGCGCCGATGTGCTGGGTGATGCCGCCGGCTTCGCCCGCCACCACGTTGGCGTGGCGGATGGCGTCGAGCAGCGACGTCTTGCCGTGGTCGACGTGGCCCATGATCGTCACGATCGGCGGACGCGGAATCGGCGCGCCTTCCTCGTCCGGACGGTCGAACAGACCGTCCTCGACGTCGGAATCGGCGACGCGTTTGACCGTGTGGCCCATTTCCTCGGCGATCAGTTCGGCGGTGTCGGCGTCGAGCACGTCGGTGAGCGTGACCATCCGCCCCTGGCGCATCAGGAGCTTGATGACGTCGACCGCCCGCTCCGACATGCGGGCGGCGAGTTCCTGAATGGTGATCGCTTCCGGAAGCACGATCTCGCGCGCGATCTTTTCCTTGTGGTCCTGCATCCCGCCGCCCTTGAGGCGCTGGGTGCGACGACGGAACGAGGCGACCGAACGGGTGCGCTCCTCCTCGGCCGAGGTGGCGGTCGTGACGGTCAGGCGGCCGCGGTTACGCTGCTCGGCGCCGCGCGTCGGACGCGGCGTCGGCAACATCACCTTTTGCGGCAGGATCGGGCCGAGGGCCGGGCGCTTGACGACGCGCGGCGCCTCCTCAACCCCGGCCCTCGGCGCCGCGGGCGGAGCAGCCGGCGCCGCCGCCGAGGCGGCGGGCTGCTGTGGCAGCGGCTGGGCCTGGGGTTGCGGCGGCCTGCGCGGCGTCGTGGGCGGCGGGGCCGGCTCGCCGCCGGCGAGGCGGCGCCGCGCCTCTTCTTCGACTTGTCGCTTGAGACTGGCTTCCTGGGCGCGACGGACCTCTTCTTCGCGCTTGCGCGTTTCGGCCGCGTCGCGTTCGGCGCGTTCGCGGGCCTCGCGCTCGCGGCGCACTTCGGCCTCGGCCTCCTGACGACGGCGGTCCTCTTCCTCCTGGGCCCTCGCGTCGAGCAACGCCCTGGCGCGCGCCTCGCGCTGCTCGGCGGTGAGCGTCGGCAGCACGACGCCGGTCTTGGGAGGCGGCGCGCTCGGACGCGCCGGCGCCCCCTTGCCCGGGGCAAGCGAGACCGTCGGCTTGGCGGCGGCGCAGCGCTGGGCGCCGCGGGCGGCGGCGTCTCGCCGGGCCCGAGAACGCGACGCTTGACCTTCTCGACCACGACAGCCTTGCTGCGGCCGTGCGAAAAGCTCTGGCGCACGGTGCCCTGTTCGACCGGACGCTTCAGGTGCAGGGTCGCCTTCGGCGGCGCCGCGCCGGACGGCTTGTCGCTATTGCTCGTTTCGTTCATGCCCATTCCTAATCGGTTGGCTTTTCAGCCAATTCGTCCGCTCGGCCAAGCGCCGTCGCATTTGCGTCCGGCGCGTCGCCGCCGCCGGTTTTGAGATCCGCGTCCGCCGCGCCCGCGCGAAAACGGCGCAGCCGCTCGGCCCGCGTCAGGAAGGCCGAGGTCGCCGCGCCGGATTTGAGCGCAGCATGTATCACATTTGCCTTCCCCAATGCCAAATCCAATTGACTTGAAGAGAAGAGATTGATCCGGGCGACGGCTTCGGAGGCCGCGCCGAGCCGCGCCCTCAGCGCCTGTTCGCGTTTGGCCGCGCCGTCCGCCGCGCCGTCGGAGGCCTGAATCAGGGCGGCGGCCCCGTCGGCTGCGATCGCCGCGTCCACCTTGAACGCGCCGGCGACGACCAGTCCCGCCTTGTTGGCCATCGCCAGCGACTGCAGCGCGTCGCGCTCGAGAAGCGCGTCCACGGCGTCCGCCAGATCGGCCCGCGGCCTCGGCTTTGGCGCGAAAGGCGCGCGCGAACGCGCCCTTGGCCGACGCGCGTCGAACCGCCGCGGCGCTGAGGCTCGTCCAGACGCCGCGACCCGGCAGCTTGCGGCGAATGTCGGGGACAACCGCGCCGTCCGGACCGAGCGCGAAGCGCAGCATCGCCTCGGGCGGCCCCTTGGCCCCCGTCGCAATGCAGGTCCGCTCCGACCCGCCGTCATCGGTTCGCTCGCGCGATCGCAATCCGAAATCCTCGAGGCCGCGTTCAGGCCGCCTCGCCTTCCTCGTTGTCCGGCCTCGCCTTCCGGCGCGGGCGCGGGCGCCTCGATCCAGCCCGCGCGGACGCGCGCGTCCAGGATCATGGCGTCGGCCTGCGCGCGGGTCACGTCGAAGCCGCTGAGGTAGCCGGGCTTGGCCGAATCGCCCTTCCGTCCACCCGACGAGATCGTCGCTGGCGCAATCGGCGAGGTCCTCGAGCGATTTGACGCCGTTCTCGCCGAGCTTGACCAGCATCGCCGTGGTCAGGCCTTCGATCTCCTTCAGTTCATCCGCCACGCCCAGAGCCTTCCTCTTGTCGTCAAGTTCGGCCTCGATCGCGGCGAGATGCATTCTGCGCGCGCGCCTGGATCTCGGCCGCCGTGTCCTCGTCGAATCCCTCGATCGAGGCGCGAGCTCGCGAGGTTCGACATAAGCGATTTCCTCGACGGTGCGGAAACCCTCGGACGCCAGCAGCTGCGCGACCGTCTCGTCGACGTCGAGCGCGTCCATGAACTGGGTGGTGCGCTCGGCGAATTCCTTCTGACGGCGCTCCGATTCCTCGGCTTCCGTCAGGATGTCGATGTCCCAGCCGGTGAGTTGCGAGGCGAGACGGACATTCTGGCCGCGCCGGCCGATCGCCAGCGACAGCTGGTCGTCGGGCACGACGACCTCGATCCGGGTCGAGTCCTCGTCGAGCACGACTTTCATCACCTCGGCCGGCTGCAGCGCGTTGACGATGAAGGTGGCGGCGTCGGGCGACCAGGGGATGATGTCGATCTTCTCGCCCTGCAGCTCGTTGACCACCGCCTGCACGCGCGAACCGCGCATGCCGACGCAGGCGCCGACCGGATCGATCGACGAATCGTTCGAGGTCACGGCGATCTTGGCGCGAGAGCCGGGGTCGCGCGCGACCGCCCGGACCTCGACGATGCCGTCGTAGATCTCCGGCACTTCCTGGGTGAACAGCTTCGCGGTGAACTGCGGATGCGTGCGCGACAGAAAGATCTGCGGCCCGCGCGCCTCGCGGCGCACGTCGTAGACATAGGCGCGGATGCGGTCGCCCGGGCGGAACATCTCGCGCGGGATCAGTTCGTCGCGGCGCACCACCGCCTCGCCGCCGGCGCCGCCGAGGTCCACCACCACGTTGCCGTATTCGACCCGCTTGACCGCCCCGTTGATGATGTCGCCGATCCGGTCCTTGAACACCTCATACTGCTTGTCGCGCTCGGCTTCGCGGATCTTCTGCACCAGCACCTGCTTCGAGGCCTGGGCGGGAATGCGTCCGTAGTCGAACGGCGGCAGCGACTCGGAGATCATGTCGCCGATCTGCGCCGACGGATTCTTGCGCTGCGCGTCGACGAGCGAAATTTCGATCGCGTCGTTCTCGACGCGGTCGACCACGAGCAGGTGCCGCGTGAAGCGGATCTCGCCGGTCTTCGGGTTGATCTCGGCGTGGACATCGGTCTCCTGGCCGTAGCGCGAGCGCGCGGCCTTCTGCATCGCGTCCTCCATCGAGGCGAGCACGATCGCACGGTCGATCGACTTCTCGCGCGCGACGGCGTCGACGATCTGCAAGAGTTCGAGTCGGTTGGCGCTAACGGCCATGGCTGTCTCCTTGATCGGGCCCGAGCGGCTCATCGGCCGCGCCGCGGGCCGCGGCTTTGCGTTTCACTTTCGCCGCGGCTTGTTCGCGTTCGGCTTGTTGGCTTTGGCTTGGGCTCCGCGCCGGGGCGGCGTTTCGCCTGCTTGAGCGCCGCCTTCTCCCGCCGCAGCGTCGCGCGGATCAGGTCGTCGGTCAGAACCAGCCGCGCGTCGCCCATCGCGGAGAGCGGCAGGTCGACGACCGTCTCGCTCTTGTCGTCGGCGACGAAGGCGAGCCGGACCGACAGGACCGTCGGGACCGGGGGCGATCGCCTCGATCCGGCCGCGAAACCGCTTTCGGCCATCGACCGGCGTCGCCATTTCGATCTTCGCCTCGTGCCCGGCCGCGCGCTCGAAATCGCTTCGGCGCACGAGCGGACGGTCGATGCCGGGCGACGAAAGTTCGAGCCGATAGGCCTGCGTCATGATGTCCTCGGCGTCGAACACCGGCGACAGCGCCTCGCTCGCCCGTTCGCAATCGTCGATCGTCATCGTGCCGTCGGGCCGCTCCGCCATGATCTGCACGGTTGCGCCCGCGGCCGCGGAGATCTTCACCCGCACGAGCCGGAGGCCGAGATCGCGCAGCACCGGCGCGGCGATCCGGCCAATACGCATGGCCGCGCCCGCGTCCTCGATCAGGCGCGGCTCATCCAGCGCTTCCGCGGCGCCGTCGGCTTCAAGGGGCGTCAACTCGACCATGGACCTCGTGGCAATAAAAAAGAGCGGGTCCCGGCCGGGCCCACTCTCAAAATGACCCTCCATCAATCTGATGAAAGGTTATGAGACGCTGTTAAGGGCCATATAGTACAAGCTTTCCGCCGGCGCAAGAACAAACCGACCGGATCCCATCCAGTCCGCGGGGGTGCGGAAAAGACGCGGGGCGCGCGTAAGCATTGAGGAGCAGCGACCCATGTCAGAGCGGCCAGACAACCCCGAGATCGACCCCTTCGCCGAGGAGCTGCGCGAGGTCACGCGCTCGCTCGACAGGAAGCGGTTCTGGTCGCTGGTGCGCGAGGAACTCGCCGCGCGCGGCGGCGACCCGGGCCGGCGCCAGAAGGTCATGCTCACCGCGGCCAACGAGGTGGCGCGCCTTTCGGAGCCCAGTGCGCGTATCGAGCTCAACGGCCATTCGGCGAGTTCGCTTCTGCGCGCGATCGCCAAGGAGGCGCATGTCGAGCCGCCGGCCTTCAGCGGCGTGGAAGGCCGCGGACCGGACGACAGCGTGATCGCCATTTCGCCGTTCGAGCCGTCCGAGGCGCTGTACGCCTTCGCCTTCCGACGGCCCGGCGAGGAGACGACCTTCGTGCACGGCTATTTCTATCGCACGGCGCGCGAATTCCTGGACTCTCTGAGCCAGAGACACGAGCCCGGCAGCCCATGCTACCAACAGATGGCGAAATTCGTCGCCGACGCCGAGCGCGCGGCCAACGACCGGAACCTGCCCCCGCTCGCCGACGCGATCGTCTCGCGCACGCGGAACGGCGCGGCGGCGTGACCTCGCCCGATCGGCCCGGCGGCGCGCTCTGGAGCGCCGCCGGCCATCGCCCGCGTCACTCGGTCGGCAGCTTGTAGCCCTTGAAGGTCTCGCGCAGCTTCAGCTTGTTGATCTTGCCGGTCGCGGTGTGCGGGATCTCCTGCACGATCTGCATGTCGTCGGGCATCCACCACTTGGCGATCTTGGGCTTCAGGAACTCGAGGACTTCCTTGGTCTTCGGCTCGCAGCCTTCCTTGGGCACGACGACGAGCAGCGGCCGTTCGTCCCACTTGGCGTGATGGACGCCGATGACCGCGGCCTCGGCGACGTCGGGATGGCCGACGGCGAGATTCTCGATGTCGATCGTCGAGATCCATTCGCCGCCCGACTTGATGACGTCCTTGGCCCGATCGGTGATTTCCATGAAGCCGTTCGGGTCGATGGTGGCGACGTCGCCGGTGTCGAAGAAGCCCTGGTCGTCGAGAATCTTGCCGCCCTCGTCGCGGAAATAGGTCTCGGCCACGGCGAAGCCGCGCACCTTCAGCCGGCCGAACCGCTTGCCGTCCCACGGCAGTTCGTTGTTTTCCTCGTCGACGATCTTCATTTCGACGCCGAACGGCGCCCAGCCCTGCTTGGCCTGGATGGCGAGCTTCTCCTCATGGGACATCCCGATCTGGCTCGGCTTGATCGCGCCCGGCCGAGCCGATCGGGCTCATCTCGGTCATGCCCCAGGCATGGCGCACCTCGATGCCGTAGTCGTCCTCGAAGGCGCGGATCATCTCGGGCGGGCAGGCGGAGCCGCCGATGCCGACGAACTTCAGGGTCGTGAGCCGCTTGCCCTCCTTTTGCAGGTACTGCAGCAGGCCGAGCCAGACGGTCGGCACGGCGGCCGTCATCGTCACCTTCTCGGTTTCGAGGATGTCGTAGACCGACGCGCCGTCGAGCTTCGCCCCGGGCATGACCATGCGCGCGCCGCGCATCAGGCAGGAGAGCGCCAGGCCCCAGGAATTGGCGTGGAACATCGGCACGACCGGAAGAACCGAATCGTACGCGTTCAGCGTCAGAACCTCCGGCCCGGTCGCCATCATCGAGTGCAGGACGTTCGAACGGTGGGAGTAGAGCACGCCCTTCGGGTTGCCGGTGGTGCCGGAGGTGTAGCAGAGGCCCGCCGCCGTTCGCTCGTCGAATTCGCGCCAGCGGAAGTCGGCGTCCGTCTCGGCGAGCCATTCCTCGTAGGGGACAGCGTTCTTGAGCCTGGTCGCCGGCATGTGGGCGGCGTCGGTCAGAATGATGTAGCGCTCGACGCTCGGCAGGTGGCCGGCGATCGCCTCGAGCAGCGGCACGAAGGTCAGATCGGTCATGACGATCCGATCCTCGGCGTGGTTGATGATCCAGGCGATCTGCTCGGGAAAGAGCCGCGGATTGACGGTGTGGTAGATCGCGCCGAGGCCGGTGATGCCGTACCAGGCCTCGAGGTGCCGGTAGCCGTTCCAGGCGAGCGTCGCCACGCGGTCGCCGAGCTTGATCCCGTCGCGTTCGAGCCGCTTGGCGACCTTGAGCGACCGCTCGCGGATCTCCGCGTAGTTCGTCCGGTGCATCGGACCCTCGACCATCCGCGAGGCGACTTCCTGATTCGGAAACTGGATCGCGGCGAAGTCGATGATCTTGTGCATCAACAGCGGCCATTCCTGCATCCGTCCGAGCATCGTCGCATCCTCCCTGAATCAACGAACGCGCGGCTTGATCGCGGCGCTCAGATTGTTCATGTCTATACTATGACGCGCGCCGAACGCCAGAGCAATCGAACCCGGCGCGCGTCTCCAGCGTCGCCGGACAGCCGCCGTAGCCGCAAAACGTAGAGAGTGAAGGTCCCCGATGCCGAACCCCCCTCCCCCCGAGCGCGCCATGCGGGTCTGGCTTCGCCTCATCCGCCTGGAGGCGCGCATGCAGGCCGCCGTCGGCGATCGGCTGCGCATGATCGGCGTATCCATTCCGCAGTGCGACGTGCTGACGACGCTGAGCGAGCAGGAGGGCGTCAACCAGCAGGAGCTCGCCAAGCGTCTCTATGTGACGAAGGGCAATATTTCCGGCCTGCTCGACCGGCTCGAGGCCGCAGGGTTCGTGGAGCGCCGCTCGCTCGCCTCGGATCGGCGCCAGCATTCGATCCATCTGACCGAAGCGGGGCGGACGATGGCCGAGAGGGCGATCGCGGCGCAGCACAAGTGGCTCGCCTCGACCCTCGGGCGTCTGGACGATGCCGAGCTCGACGCGCTCGAGGCGCAGCTTGTCCGGCTGCGCGACATCATGCGCGAGCAGGAGGCGCCGCTGGCGGCGCGCGCGGCGGGGGAGTGACGCGAGCCGCGCCTGATCAGACGTCGAGCGCGGCTCTGCGTCCGCTCGGCGGGGTTACGCCTTCACCTCTCCCGCATGGCGCGCGAGGCGACCTCGACGAGGGGCGAGAAGATATAGTCCATCAGGCGTCGCGCGCCGGTCTTGATTTCGACCGTCGCCGCCATGCCCGAGGTCAGCGGGCGCTCGACCCCGTCGATCGAGAGGGTCGGCGGCGTCCGGCGCGAGTTCGACCGCGAACACCAGGTTCTGCGTCCGCTCGCCTCCGGCGAAGCCGGACGCGTTCGAGGCGCGGGCGGGGTCGCCCTCCATGGCGCTCGCGTCGGGCGACGGAATCGCGTCCTTGGCGATGCGCACGACATGGGCCTTGACCGACCCGTAGCGGGTGAAGGGGAAGGACTCGACCTTCACCACCGCGTCCTGGCCGACATGGACGAAGCCGATGTCGCGGTTGAGCACATAGGCCTCGATCTCGAGCTGCAGAGTCCTGCGGCACGATGCGCATCACCTCCTGCCCGCTGGTCAGAACCTGGCCGACATTGGTGATGATCGACGACTGGACGCGGCCGTCGATCGGCGCCTTGAGCGTGAGATGGTCGAGCATGGCCTCGGCCTTGGCGAGTCTCTGCCGGTCTTCCTCGGCCTGCCGCTCCGCGGCGTCGAGCTTCTCGCGCCTGATCGGAAAGGAACGTCTGCACCGCCTTTTCCGAATCGCGCGCGATGACGTCGAGCCCGGTCGACGCCGAGGCGAGCTGAGCCTGCTGCATGGCGAGCTGGGTCTGCTGATACTGCAGGGTTTCGGTCGCGTCGATGACGGCGGATTTGGCGCCCGACTGGGACTCGACCAGCTTGGTGCGCATGTCGACGCGCTCCTGCAGCGTCGCGACCAGATTCTTCTGCGTCGCGATGGTCTGCGTCAGCATGTCGCGCTCTGCGAGCCTTCTGCGTCTTCTGCGCGTCGAACGAAGCGACCGTCGCCGCGAGCTGGCCCAGATCCGCCGCCAGCACGCGCTGTTCGCGCGCGCGCAGGCTCGAATCGACCTCCTCGGGCCAGGCGATCGCCGGAGACGGCGCGTAGGCATGGGCGCGGGCCGCCGCGAGCGCCTCGCGCCGCCGCACGCTCTCGGCCTCGGCGGCGGCGAGATCGGCGCGAGCCGCCCTGGCGTCGGCCTCCGCGGCGGACGGGTCGAGCTCGACCAGAACGTCGCCGGCCTTCACCGCGCTGTCGTTTCCGACATGAATGGCGACGACCCGGCCCGTCTCGACCGGTTCGATCACCTTGACGCGCCCGGTCGGCTGGAACTTGCCCTGCGCCGAGGCGATGATGTCGATGCGCCCGAAATAGGCGAGGCCGAGGCACGCGACGACGAGCGCGCAGATGGTCCAGAGGAACGCCATGCGCACCGGCGAAGCGGGCGTCTCCAGGATCTCCAGAACGGGCGCAAGAAACTCCCGGTCGGACGACTCGCCGCGCGCGCGTATCGCGCAGCGCGAGCGCCGATTGCGGCGCGGCGCGGCGCGCACGGCGGCGCCCGCGGGGCGGCCGTTCGCACGACCTCGTTCATGCCGCCACCTCCACCGGCTTCGTCTGCAGACCCCACAGATAGGCGTAGAGCCCGCCCGGGCGACGGATCAATTCCTCGTGCGAGCCGATTTCAACGATGCGTCCGTCGGCCATGCCGACGATGCGGTCGCACGCGCGCACCGCCGCCAGCCGATGGGCGACGATGATCACCGTCCTGTCCTTGACGATGCGGCGCATGTTGCGCTGGATGATGCGCTCGCTCTCGTAGTCGAGCGCCGACGTCGCCTCGTCGAGGATGAGGATGCGCGGGTTGGTGGCGAGCGCCCGGGCGATCGCGATGCGCTGACGCTGTCCGCCCGAGAGGTTCGCGCCGCGCTCTTCGACCATCGTGTCGTACCCTTCGGCGAGCTTGTCGATGAACTCGTCGGCGCCGGCGAGGCGGGCGATCTCGATCACCCTGGCCCTCGGCATCGCGGGATCGGAGAAGGCGATGTTCTCGTGGATCGTCCGGTTGAACAGCAGGTTCTCCTGCAGCACCACGCCGATGTGGCTGCGCAGCCACGCCGGGTCGACCTGGCTCAGATCGGCGCCGTCGAGGAAGACCTGCCCCTCGGTCGGAAGGTAGAGGCGCTGCACGAGTTTCGTCAGCGTCGACTTGCCGGAGCCCGACGGGCCGACCACGCCGATCGTCTCGCCCGGCGCGATCTTGAGCGAGACGTTCCTCAGAACGTCGGCCGCGCCCGGGCGATAGCGGAAGCTGACGTTGCGGAACTCGATCGCGCCGCGCGGGGTCGGCGGCGCAAGCCGCATCATCGGCGCCGGCTCCGGCGGGGCGTTGAGGATGTCGCCCAGCCGCTCGATCGAGATCTGGACCTGCTGGAAGTCCTGCCAGATCTGCGAGAGGCGCAGGATCGGCTGCACCGCCTGCGACGCGATCATGTTGAAGGCGACGAGCGCGCCGACGCTGAGGTCGCCGTCGATCACCGCCTTGGCCCCGAACAACAGGATCGCCGCGGTCGTCAGCTTGCTGACGTACTGGATGCCGAGCTGGCCGCCGGTCCCGAGCATGGTGGCGGAGAAGCTCGTCTTGACATAGGCGGCGAGCTTTTCTTCCCACTGGGCGCGCATGATCGGCTCGACCGCGGCGGACTTGATCGTTCCGACGCCGACAACGGTCTCGACCAGGAACTGCTGGCTCGCCGCGCCGCGGTTGAACTTCTCGTTGATGAGGTCGCGCAGCGGCGGCCGCACCGTGAATCCGATCAGAACATAGACCGGCAGGGCGATCAGCGTGATCAGCGTGAGCGGAACGGAATAGGCGAACATCACCGCGAAAAAGACGACGGTGAACACGAGATCGATCGCGGAGAACAGCCCCTGTCCGGTCAGGAAGGCGCGGATCGTCTCGAGTTCGCGCACGCGCGCGACGGTCTGGCCCGCCGAACGGGTCTCGAAGTAACTCATCGGCAGACGCAGGAGATGGGCGAACAGGCGCTGGCCGAGTTCGACGTCAATCCGATTGGTGGTGTGCGACAGCGCGTAGGCGCGCAGATATTGCAGCGCCACGTCGAACAGCGAGACGACGACGAGGCCCGCGATCATGACGAACAGCGTCTCGTACCCGCGATGGGTGAGGACCTTGTCGACGATGACCTGGAAAATGAGCGGCGTCGTCAACGCGAAGATCTGAACGAACAGCGACGCCGCAAGCACGTGCCCGAGCGGCTTGCGGTAGCGCCACAGCGTCGGCAGGAACCAGCGCAGCCCGAACTGCTTCGGACTGATCCCGGCGCCGCCGATGCGGCGCGCGATCAGCAGCGCTCGGCCGCCCGTCTCGCGCGTCAGCTCCTCGAGCGGGATGTCGGTCGCCGCGTGGCTGATCGGATCGACCAAACGGCAAAGGCCGGCCGGATTCCGGCCGCCAAACACGAAAAGCGCGCCGTTGCTGAGGCGAACGATCGCGGGCGTGGGAATCTTTCCCATGCGCCGCTCGTCAGCCCCGGTGACCAGCCGCGCCTTCAGCCCGATCATTTGCGCCGCGCGAATGAGGTCGAAGTCGTCCGATGCGCGCTCGCCGAGCGCGAGTTCCCGTCGAATCTGGTTCGGATCGGCGCCAATTCTGTAGTAGGCGGCGATTCCGCTCAGCGCCCGCAGACCAGGGTCGAGCGGCGCAGCCTCGCCGGAGGGGGGGGCGGGTTGCTCCATCTGCCAGTGCTTTCTCGCGATGTCGCGACGCCCTGGCGGGACAATTGCGACTGAGGTTCTTGAGCTCGCATGAGAGGCCCCCGCCCCACGCAAGCAAACTCATATGCCGCGAGACTCCTTCTAAAATCAAGAGCGCCAGTAGAACAGAATTATCGGAATATTGCTCGAAGCCACATCGCTCGACAGCATCAAGCATAACGCCGCTAACATTTCGTTTGTGCGACAAACATCGAGCGGCTCGCAACCCGGCTCAACCTGTAAGTAGTAAACTAAGCGATTTAGAGTGGCGCCGTAAGGTTTCGAGCCGATCCCTATATTATGCCGCCGTGTTTCCGATTTCCCGTCAACTTCATGGCCCGCCGCGCGAAGATTTACCGTCACCCAAAACGCTACGGAAAGCCGAGCGGCCGGCAGCCATCGGCGGAAGTCTTTGCGCAATACGGGAGTCTTCGTCCGGCTAGCGAGCCTCTCGACCGCTGCCGACCATGCACTTGCGGCGCTTTGCCGCACCGGAGGAACGCCTTCGCCGGCCTTCCTCCGGCCCTCGAAAGGCGGCTCAGGCGCCGTGGGCCGTCAACTTGACATCGACGTTGCCACGGGTTGCGTGGCTGTAGGGACAGATTTTTTCGTGGGCTTCCTCCGCGAGCGCCTGGAGTTCGGCCTGCGGCAAGCTCGTATCGGTGACGTCGAGGGCGACCGCCAGGCCGAACCCGCCCTTCTCGCGCGGGCCGATCGACACCGCGCATTTGATCGTCGCGCCGGTCGCGTCCTTCTTGTGTTGCTTGGCGACGTAGTCGAGCGCGCCGCCGAAGCAGGCGGCGTAGCCGGCTGCAAACAGGTGTTCAGGGGTCGCGGTTCCCGGCTTGCCCGGGTCCGCCCATCTCCTTCGGCACCGAGAGATTGACCTCGACCGTCCCGTCGTCGGCGCGCGTGTGACCATTGCGGCCGCCTGTCGCTGTGGCGTGTGCAGTGTAGAGAGACTTGATCGCGTCTGTCATGGGCTCATGTCCTCCTTCTGTGGCTGGCCGCGGGGGCCTGGCTTCGGCGTTCGTCGCCGAAATCCGGTTCAAAACTTCCACGCAAACAAACCGGGTTGCGTCAACCGCCTCCCGTCTCGCGAACGATGGCGGCCATCGCCAGCGCCTCGCCGTCGCCAAGCGCCTCCAGGCCTTCGGCGACCCCGGCGCGATCGGCCGCGTTGCGATTCTGGCTCGTCTTCCACTTTCCCCGAATGTCGGCGATCTCGATCTCGATCCCCACGATCGCTTTGCGCTGGAGCGCGATGAAGTCCGCCGGCGCGTCTTCGACGGCCCATGGCGCCGGTCGCGAGGACTCCTGCTCGCCCGTCAGCGCCGCGATCTGACGCTCGAGCCAACGGTCATCCTCGATCACTCGCACCGGTCCCGCGCGCCTGGACCATCACGTAGTTCCAGGTCGGAACGACCTTGTGCGTCTCTTGCTTGGTCGCATACCACGAAGGCGTGACGTAGTGCTCGACGCCCTGGAACACGACAAGCGCCTCCTTGCTGACCGCAAGGTCGCGCCACTGCGGATTGGCGCGCGCCACATGGGCCTGCAGCGTGCCGAGCTTCGAGGCGGCGGGATCGAGGAGGAACGGAACCGCGTTCGCCATCAGCCCCTGCGGCCCATGGCTCACCAGAAGCCCGAGCGGACGCGCCTTGATCAGCGCATGCTGCCGGACGAGCTCGTCCACGCGATGGAGGGGCGGCTCGTACATCGGAGCGCTACTCCGCCGCCTGCTCGACGCCGCCGAAACGCCTGGCGACATAGGCCTCGACCAGCGCCTTGAATTCCGCCGCAATGCGAGGCCCGCGCAGGGTCACGGTCTTGACGCCGTCGACGAAAACCGGGGCCGCCGGCGCCTCGCCCGCGCCGGGCAGCGAGATGCCGATGTCGGCGTGCTTGCTTTCGCCGGGGCCGTTGACGATGCACCCCATCACCGCGACGTTGAGCCGCTCGACTCCCGGATAGCGGGCGCGCCATTCCGGCATCGACGTCGAAAGATGGGCCTGGATGTCGCGCGCAAGCTCCTGGAACACCGTCGACGTCGTCCGTCCGCAACCCGGGCAGGCGGCGACCTGCGGCGCGAAGATCCGGAACCCCATGGTCTGCAAGAGCTCCTGGGCGACCCTCACCTCCTGCGAGCGGTCGCCGCCCGGCTCGGGGGTCAGCGAAATGCGGATCGTGTCGCCGATCCCCTCCTGCAGCAGCACGCCGAGGGCCGCCGACGAGGCGACGATCCCCTTCGAGCCCATGCCGGCTTCGGTGAGGCCGAGATGCAGCGCATAGTCCGACCGCTCCGCCAGCATGCGATAGACGGTGATCAGGTCCTGCACCGCCGAGACCTTGGCCGACAGAATGATCTTCGAGCGCGGCTGGCCGATCGCCTCGGCGCGTACGGCCGAGAGCAGCGCCGAGCGCACCAGCGCCTCGCGCGTCACCGCGCGCGTGTCGAGCGGGCGCGTCGCTGGCGGCGTTCTCGTCCATCAGATGCGTCAGGAGCTCCTGGTCGAGCGACCCCCAATTCGCCCCGATCCGCACCGCCTTGCCGTTGCGGATGGCGATCTCGACGATCTGGCCGAATTGCAGGTCGCGCTTGTTCTTGAAGCCGACGTTGCCCGGGTTGATGCGGTACTTGTCGAGCGCCTCGGCGCAGGCCGGATGGTCGGCGAGCAGCTTGTGGCCGATATAATGGAAGTCGCCGATCAGCGGGACCGACACGCCCATCGCGGCGAGCCGGTCGCGGATATGCGGAACCGCCGCCGCGGCCTCGTCGCGATCGACGGTCAGGCGGACGAGCTCCGAGCCGGCGCGGGCGAGCGCGGCGACCTGCCGAGCCGTCGCCTCGACGTCGGCGGTGTCGGTATTGGTCATCGACTGGACGACGACCGGAGCGCCGCCGCCGACGATCGACGGCCGAGGCGCCCTCGCCGATCGTGACGGCGACGGTCGCGCGGCGCGCGCGCGGACCGAATTCCGGTTCGGCCGGTAAAGCGTTCATCGAAACCACCTTCAGGCGGCGCTCGCGGCGCCGCGGCTGCTCGACGCCGATTTTAGGTCGCGGCGGCGGAATTGTCATCCGCGACGCTTCGCCCTCTCGCAAGCTTCATTGCAATGCAATATGACCAATTTACGCAAGCCGCGTCCGTCAGGCGCCTCGAGCGCCCATGGCGGAATTTTCTGGAGGATCGCCTCATGTCGCTCGCCAACCATCATGCCGTGGTCACCGGCTCCACCAGCGGGATCGGCCTCGCCATCGCCCGCGCGCTCGCCAAGGAAGGCGCGGACGTGATGATCAACGGCTTCGGCGACCCGAAGGCGATCGAGGAGGAGCGCGCCAAGATCGAGAGCGAATTCAAGGTCAAGTGCGTCTACAACGGCGCCGACATGGCGAAGGGCGACGAGGTCGAGGCGATGATCGCGGACGCGGCCGCGAAGCTCGGAACGGTCGACATCGTGGTCAACAACGCCGGCATCCAGTTCGTCTCGCCGATCGAGGATTTCCCCGCCGAGAAGTGGAACGCGATCATCGCCATCAACCTCACCTCCGCCTTCCACACGATCCACGCGGCCGTCCCGGGCATGAAGGCGCAGAAATGGGGCCGGATCATCAACACCGCCTCCGCCCATTCGCTGACCGCCTCGCCGTTCAAGTCGGCCTACGTCTCGGCCAAGCACGGCATCGCCGGGCTCACCAAGACGGTCGCGCTCGAACTCGCGACCTTCGGGGTCACCTGCAACTGCATCTCGCCGGGCTACGTCTGGACGCCGCTGGTCGCAAACCAGATCCCCGACACGATGAAGGCGCGCAACATGACGCGCGAGCAGGTGATCAACGAGGTCATGCTGGACAGGCAGCCGACCAAGCAGTTCGTCACCGTCGATCAGGTCGCGGCGATGGCGCGTCTATCTCTGCTCCGACGCCGCCTCGCAGATCACCGGCGCCAACATCTCGATCGACGGCGGCTGGACGGCGCAGTGAGCGTCGCAGACGAGTCGTGACAAGGACGACGGCAAGGCGGTCAACCTCGCCCTGCAGGGCGGGGGATCGCACGGCGCCTATGCCTGGGGCGTGCTGGACGCGCTGATCGAGGACGATCGGATCGAGATCGGCGCGATCAGCGGCGCGAGCGCCGGCGCGTTCAACGCCGTGGTCTACGCGGCGGGCCTCGCCGAGGGCGGGCGCCAGGGCGCGCGGGAGAAGCTGGAAGCGTTCTGGCTCTCCGTCTCGACCGAGGGGTCGCTCGTGCCCGGCCCAGCGCAAGGTTCTCGACGCCTGGCTCCGGCCGTGGGGCGCGATCTGGCCGGGAACGGCCTGTCTCGGCGCCTGGGCGGAGGCGCTGGCGCAATTCGTCAGCCCCTACGCGCTCAACCCGTTCAACATCAATCCGCTGCGCGACCATCTGGCGGCGACCGTCGACTTCGAACGCCTGCGCGGCGTTCGACACGCCGAAACTGTTCATCGCCGCGACCAACGTCCGGACCGGCCGCGGCGAGATCTTTCACCGCGACGTGCTGACCGCCGACCACGTCATGGCCTCGGGCTGCCTGCCGCAGCTCTTCCAGGCGGTGCAGATCGGCGACGAGGCCTATTGGGACGGCGGCTACGCCGGCAATCCGCCGCTCTGGCCGCTGTTCTACGAGACGACCTGCCGGGACGTGATCATCGTCCAGATCAACCCGATCGAGCGCGCCGACGTGCCCGCGGACGCCCGAGGACATCACGAACCGGCTGAACGAGATCACGTTCAACGCGCCGCCTGCTCGGCGAACTGCGCGCCGCCGATTTCGTCGCCCGCCTGATCCGCTCGGGGGTGCTGCAAGAGCGACAGCTACCGGCTCGAGCGGCTGCACCGCATCGGCGGCGCGGGCCGGCTCGAGGCCTTCCCCGCCTCGACCAAGTTCGACGTGTCCTGGCCGTTTCTGCTGCGCCTGCGCGACCTCGGCCGCGCCGACGCCAAGGCCTGGCTGGCAAGGCACTACGATTCGATCGGCGTCGAGGGCACGCTCGACATCGACCAGACGCTGCAGCGCGCGCCGGCGAAGGATCCGGTCGCGGGCGCGGCGGCGGCAAAGGCGTGAGCGTATCCGTGCCTTCGAATTACAGCCCAAGCCCGCTGTGAGAGCCGAGCCGGATGAGTTCGCCTCCCCGCTCGCATCATTCGACCTTCAGCCCGCCCTTCTCGCGCAGAAAGGCGATCACCTCGTCCACGCCCTCGCCCGTCTTCATGTTCGCCATCACGAACGGCCGGCCTTTGCGCATGCGATCCTGGCGTCGCGCGCCATCACGTCGAGGAGGCGCCGACATAAGGGGCGAGGTCGGTCTTGTTGATGACGAGCAGGTCCGAGCGGGTGATGCCCGGGCCCGCCTTTGCGCGGGATCTTCTCGCCGCCCGAGACGTCGATGACGTAGATCGTGAGGTCGGCGAGCTCGGGCGAGAAGGTCGCGGCGAGGTTGTCGCCGCCCGATTCGATCAGGATCAGGTCGAGGTCGGGGAAGCGCTTGCGCATGTCGGCGATCGCGGCGAGGTTGATCGAGGCGTCTTCGCGGATCGCGGTATGCGGGCAGCCGCCCGTCTCGACGCCCATGATCCGCTCGGCCGGCAGCGCGCCCGCCTCGACCAGAATGCGCGCGTCCTCCTTGGTGTAGATGTCGTTGGTGATCGCGGCGATGTCGAGCTTGTCGCGCAGCCGCTTGCAGAGCTGCTCCATCAGCGCCGTCTTGCCGGAGCCGACCGGGCCGCCGATGCCGACGCGAAGGGGTTGTTTGCTCACGAGTCATGACCGGAACAGCCGCGAATATTGCGTCTCGTGGCGCATCGCGGCGATGTCGGCGCGGAAGGCGCAGGAGCCGAGGTCGGCGAGGCGTCGAGCCCGCCGCCTCGCGGGCGAGCGCGCGGATGCGGGGGATGAGCGTCGCCTGGATCTTCTGGCCGTCGGTCTGGCCGATCGGCCCGAGGCGCACGACGGCCGAGACGGCGGCGGCGACCTGCGCCAGGACGAAGGCCTGAAGGCTCGCTTCGAGCGGCAGGCCGTGGCCGGCGGCGGCGGCGGCGACCGCGGCCGGATAGGCGACGCGCTCCTCGTCGGCGAGCGCGCGCAGCGGCGCGCAGTCCCAGGCGGCGCGCGCGGCGCGCGACGAAGGCCGAGCCTTGCGCCGTCGTCTCGAGCCGCCGCTCGGCGGAGCTGGCGAGCGCGATGGCGAGCTCGTTCGCCTCCGCGAGCGCGGCCCAGTCTTCCGCCTCCGCGGCGCGAAAGCTCTCCGCGAACAGGATGGCGTCGGCGCGCGGCGCGCCGAAGGTCAAGAGGTCGACCAGCCAGCCGCCGAGCGAGCGCGCGTCGTGGACGTCGCCGCTCTCCACCGCCCATTCGAGCCCCTGCGAATAGGCGAACGAGCCGACCGGGAAGGCCGGCGACAGCCAGAGCATCAGCGGCAGGAGGGCGGCGTCGGCGTCGGGCGGCGTCGACGTCATGCGCGGAGCGCGTCCGAGCTCGTCGAGCAATCCGGGCACGGCCGTCATGGCGCGAGCTGCAGCCGGCAATCTGCTTCGCAGGTCATTCGGCGCTCGCCCATGATCGGGCGTCGGATGGTCCGGCATGGTCGCATGGCCGTGGCCGTGATCGTGGTCGATGATCGCGCCGTGGTCGTGGTCGTGGTGGTCATGGTCATGATCGTGGTCGTGATCGTGGTCATGGTCGTGGTCATGGCCGTGATCATGGCCATGATGCCCATGGCCGTGCTCATGCCCGTGCCCGTGCTCGTGCGCCTCCGCCTGCACGTAGGCGCCGCCTTCCGGGTTGAACGGCGCCTCGACCGGGATCGACGCGGGCGCCGAGGCCCTTGGCCATGTCCTCGATCACGGGGTCGCGGCGGATGCGCAGCGCCTTCGGCGGTCATCTCGGTCGGCAGATGGCGGTTGCCGAGGTGCCAGGCGACGCGGATCAGCGCGAGCCGTCGGCGGCGCGGATCTCGGCCAGCGGCTCGGGCGCGGCGACCACCTCGACGATGCGGCCGTCCTCGAGCCTCAGCCCGTCGCCGCCGCGCAGCATCGCCGCCTCGGCGAGGTCGAGCAGGAAGGCGAAGCCGCCGACGCCGGTCATGACGAAGCGGCGGCGATAGCGCTCGTCGAAGTCGAGCACGACGCTGTCGACCGGCGTCCCCGTCCAGTGGCCCGCCGGAAGCACCTTGTCAGCCCGCAGCATGTCCGCTCCTTCGCCTAACCGACTTCGCGCCCGCCAGAATGGACGAGGCGAAACAGAACGCCAGCCGGCCTGTAAGCCGGGTTCTGTATGGCCGGGGCTCATCGCCCCGACGTGACGGCCATTCCTCTGGGACGCCCGTCGCCGGGCGCCTCAAGCAACCAACCCGAGCGACAGGGCCTACGGAAAGGCCCTGCGGCGCTGAGCCCGCGCGTCGCTCCTATTCGGTCTTGCTCCCGGCGGGGCTTGCCATGCCGCCGACGTTGCCGCCCGCGCGGTGCGCTCTTACCGCACCCTTTCACCCTTACCCCGCAGAGCCTTGCGGCCGCTCGGGGCGGTTTGCTTTCTGTGGCGCTTTCCCTGGGGTCGCCCCCGCCGGACGTTATCCGGCGCCGTATCCGTATGGAGCCCGGACTTTCCTCCGCTTCGCGCGGCGGCCGTCCGGCCGACTGGCGGGCATGAGCGGCATAGGGGGCGGTCGGAGCGGCGGCGGTCAAGCGCAGAATCGGACGGAACTGCAACGCGCCGAGCCCGTTAAGCCGCTCGGATGACGCAATACCGCCTCGTTCATTGCAGCTTCACCCGGTTTATGGGAATGTGCCGCGCGCGGGCGGCTGGCCCGCTTCGCGGCGCGCGCCGCGTCCGGGGGCGCCCAATTCGTTTCGAGACCCATCGAACGGGAGATCGGTTACCCATGAAAAAAATGTTGGCTCTTTCGCTGGCGCTCGCCGCCGCCGTCTCGGTGTCGGCCTGCCAGACGCCGCAGCAGAAGAACGCGCTGGTCGGCGGCGCGCTCGGCGGGGGCGCGGGCGCGCTGATCGGCTCCGCCGTCTCGGGCGGCAGCGCGGGCGGCGCGCTCGCGGGCGCGGCGATCGGCGCGGCCTCGGGCGCGATGATCGGCGCCGCCGCGACCCCGCAGCCGGTCGGGCAATGCGCGCGCTGGGGCTACGACTACAACGGCAACCGCGTCTGCGTGCGCCTACTACTGAGCGTACGCTTAAACGGCAACGGTCATGGACGACGGACAGGAGATGGTTCGCATGAAGAAAGCATTGGCTCTTTCGCTGGCGCTCGCCGGCCGCCGTCTCGGTCTCGGCCTGCCAGACGCCCCAGCAGACGAACGCGCTGGCCGGCGGCGCGCTCGGCGCGGGCGCCGGCGCGCTGGTCGGCTCGGCGGTTTCGGGCGGCAGCGCGGGCGGGGCGCTCGCGGGCGCGCGCGCATCGGCGCCGGCACGGGCGCGCTGATCGGCTCCGCCGCGACGCCGCAGCCGACCGGCCAGTGCGCGCGCTGGGGCTACGACTACAACGGCAACCGCGTCTGCGTCGCCTATTATTGACACGCCGATGGCGAGCGGATCTGCGCCTCACGGCGATCGCCGAAAGGAATCGCAAGCATGACAAAGAAGATGATCGCCATCGCGCTGGCCCTCGCCGGCGCGCTTGTCGCTGTCGGCCTGCGCGACGCAGCAGCAGCAGACGGGCACGCTGGTCGGCGGCGCGCTCGGCGCGGGCACCGGCGCGCTGATCGGCTCGGCGCGTCTCCGGCGGCAGCGCGGGCGGCGCGATCGCCGGCGGCGTGATCGGCGGCGTGGGCGGCGGCCTGATCGGCAACGCCGTGACGCGTCCGCGCCACTGCGCGCGCGCACGGCTACGACGTCTACGGCAACCGCATCTGCGTCGCCTGGTACATGACTCGATCCGCTTCCCGCGCCATGGCTGAGTTGCCGGCCGTGGCGCGGTGCCTCCCGGCCGACGCGCGACTCCGACCGCCGGTCCATGATCGCGCCGTCGCCGGACAGCCCGCTCGCCGCCGGCTTCGTCGCCTCGCCGAATTTCGGCGAGCGGCGCGGCGTACGGCCGGCCGAACTGCCCTCATCCTCCATTACACCGGCATGCCGACCGGCGGAGGCGGCGCTGGCGCTGCTGACCGATCCGGCCTCGGAAGTGTCGGCGCATTATTTCGTCTTCGAGGACGGGCGGATCGTCCAGCTCGTGCCGGAGCGCGCGCGCGCCTGGCACGCCGGCAAGGGCCATTGGAAGGGCGAGAGCGACCTCAACTCGGCCTCGATCGGGATCGAGATCGTCAATCCCGGCCATGACGGCGGCGCGCCGCCCTTTCCCGACCGCCAGATCGCCGCGACCGATCGCGCTCGCGCGCGACATTCTCTCGCGCTGGACGATTCGCGCCCGAGCGGGTGCTCGCCCATTCCGACATCGCGCCCGCACCGCAAGCGCGATCCCGGCGAGGCCTTTCCCTGGGCGCGGCTCCACGCGGGCGGCGTCGGCCATTGGGTCGAGCCCGCGCCGGTCTCCGGCGGCCCGCTGTTCCGTCACGAGGAGGAAGGGCCGCCGGTGCGGGCGCTTCAGGCGATGCTGGCGCTCTACGGCTACGGGCTGGAGCTCACCGGCGTCTACGACCGCCACACCCGCGCGGTGGTCACGGCCTTCCAGCGCCATTTCCGGCCCGGAGCGGGTCGACGGCGAGGCGGACGCCTCGACCGTCGCGACGCTGAAGGCGCTGATCGAGGGGCTGGCCAAGACGTAACGGGCTGGCGTCTGTAGCTTGTCCACCGCCAAGGAGCACGAAGGCGCACTTCGTGGTCCTTCGTGTCCTTCGTGGTTCAAGAAAAAGCGATCGTCTCCCTTCAGGTCGTCGGTACGGCGCCGCTTTACGCTTTCACCACCGCCTCGTAGGCCTCCCGCACTTTTCTTCGCGCCTCGTCGAGCGCGGCGACGAACGCCTCGAAATCGGGGAAGCCGGCCGAGGCGGCGATGCGGCGCTTGACGCCCGAGGCCGCGGTCTTCGGATCGAACGGGCCGGAGATCGCGAGCCGCATGAACTGGGTCGCGTCGGTATAAAGCCGGTGCGCCTCGATCAGCGTCTCGACGTGACGCGGCGTCGAGGAGCCCCGCGCGGCCCGCCTTGTCGATCGCCCGGCGGGTCGAGACGTCGAGGATGTCCGGCTGCTCGCATGGGCGAAGGCGAGCGTCAGGTACTGGGCGACGAACTCGATGTCCATCAGGCCGCCCCTGACGAGCTTCAGGTCCCAGGGGTCGCGGTCGCCCTTCTCCTTGGCGATCAGCGCGCGCATCTTCGCGACCTCGCGCGCGACCTTGCGCCGGATCGCGCTTGCGGGTCAGCGTCTCGCGGATCGCGTCGGCGATGTCGGCCGCGAGGCTCGCATCGCCCGCGATCGACGCGGGCGCGGGTCAGCGCCATGTGCTCCCAGGTCTCGGCCTCGTCGCGCTGGTAGAGCGCGAAGGCGGAGAACTGGGTGGCGAGCGGTCCCTTGCGGCCCGAGGGCCTGAGCCGCATGTCGACCTCGTAGAGCGTCCCGCGCCGGGTCGGCGCGGTCAGCGCCGCGAGCAGCCGCTGGGTGAAGCGCGAATAATAGACGGCCGGCGCCGAGCGGCTTCGCGCCGTCCGATTCGCCGGCGTCGGCGGGAAAGTCGTAGATCAGGATCAGGTCGAGGTCGGAGGCCGCGGTCATCTCGCGCGAGCCGAGCTTGCCCATCGCCAGCACCGCGACGCGGCCGCCGCGCACCGCGCCGTGGTCGGCGGCGAAGGCGGCCTCGACCCGCTTCAGCATCGCCCCGACCAGAGCCTGCGCCAGCGCGCTATAGGCCTGCCCCGCCCGGTCGGGATCGAGCCGGCCCGAGAGAAGATGGAGCCCGATCAGGAACATCTCCTCGGCCGCGAAGTCGCGCGCGCGGTCGAGCGCGTCCTCGAAGCTGCGCGCCTGGTCGACATAAGTCTCGGCGCGCAGGCGGCGTCGCCTCCTCGTTGAAGCTGTCCTCGAAATCGGTCGTCCGGTCGGGGTCGATCGCGGCGTCGAGCACATGCGGGCGCGTCGCGATCACCTCGGCGAGGCGCGGCGCGGAGCCCAGCACGTCGCCGAACAGTTCGCGCACCTTGTCGTTGGAGCGCAGGATCGACAGGAGCTCGACCGAGGCGTTCATCCGCGCCATGCGCCTCGTCGAAGGCGGCGAGCGCGGCGTCGGGGTCGCCCGAGCCGGCGAAGGCCTCGAGCAGCGCCGGCGTCAGCTCCGTCAGGACCTCGCGGGCGCGGGCGCTCCGCACCGCCGCCCGGCGGCCGAAATGCCAGCCGCGGATCGTCTCGGCCGCCGCCTCCGGATGCTGGAAGCCGAGACGGCGCAAGCGTCGCGAGCGTCTCGGGATCGTCGGCGACGCCGGTGAAGACGAGATTGCCGGCCGCGCCGCTGAGCGTCGGGGCGTTCTCGAACAGCCGCGCGTAGTGCTTCTCGACCTGGGTCAGATGGAAGGTCAGGTCCTTCGCGAACGATCTCGAGCCGCGCCATAGCCGCAGAACCGGGCGAAGCGGGCGAGCTCGGCGCGCTCGAACGGCAGGCGCTGGGTCTGCTCGTCGGCGATCATCTGCAGCCGGTGCTCGACCTTGCGCAGGAAGAGATAGGCGGCGGTCAGGTCCGTCGACCGCCTCGGCCGTCACCCATTCCTCGGCGTAGAGTTCGCCGAGCATGTCGAGGGTGCGCGAGCCGCGCATCCTCGGCCGGCGGCCGCCGAAAATGAGCTGCTGCGTCTGGACGAAGAACTCGACCTCGCGGATGCCGCCGCGCCCGAGCTTGACGTCGTGCCCCGCCACGACCACCCGCTCGTGCCCGCGCACCGCGTGGATCTGGCGCTTCATCGCGTGGATGTCGGCGATGGCCGCGTAGTCGAAATACTTGCGCCAGATGAAGGGCGCGAGGTCGGCGAGGAAGCGCCGGCCGAGCTCGAGGTCGCCCGCCGCCGGACGCGCCTTGATCATCGCCGCGCGCTCCCAGTTCTGCCCGAGCGTCTCGTAATAGGCGTAGGCGCTGAGGGTCGAAAGCGCGACCGGCGTCGAGGCCGGGTCGGGCCTGCAGCCGCAGATCGACCCGGAGCACATAGCCGTCGGCGTCGCGCTCCTGCAGGAGCCGGGCGAGCGCCTTGGTGATCCGCACGAACAGCGGCGCGGGCTCGCGTCCCTGCAGGGATCGCGGCGGAGGCGGCGTCGTAGAGGACGATCAGGTCGATGTCGCTCGAATAGTTGAGCTCGCGCGCGCCATGCTTGCCGAGCGCCAGCACGACCATGCCGCATCCGCCCGCAAGATCGGGCGCGTCCGGGTCGAGCTTGAGCCGGCCGCTCGCCGCGTTCTGGCGCAGAAGGAACGCGAGCGCCGCGCCGACGGCGGCGTCGGCGAAGCGGGTCAGCGCCTCGGTCGTCTCGACCACGTCCCACGCCCCGCCGATGTCGGCGAGCGCGATGAGCAGCGCCGACTTCGCGCTTGGCGAGGCGGAGCGCCCGCATCAGCGCCGCCTCCTCCTCGTCGCGGCGGCGCGTCGAGCGTCGCGACAAGCGCGTCGAGCGCCCGTTTCGGCGGCCCGGAGAGCAGGCGCGCGAGCCGGGCCGGATCCTCGGTCGCGAGCGTCCACAGATAGGGCGAATGGTCGGCGAGGCCGAGGAGAAGATCGCGCGTCTTGCCCGCGGCGAGGAGCG
The DNA here is from genome assembly GCA_963783275.1 of uncultured Alphaproteobacteria bacterium. GTDB lineage: Bacteria > Pseudomonadota > Alphaproteobacteria > Rhizobiales > Beijerinckiaceae > Roseiarcus. The sequence goes on from CAWANA010000006.1 coordinate 108,087, forward strand.
GCGCGAGGCCCGCGGCGTCCGGCGCCGCGATCAGCGCGTCGAGGCGGCGGCGCGCGGCGGCGGGCGCGGAAAGACGCGGGGCGGCGCAGATCCTTTCGACCAGAGACCGCGCTTCAGCCAGAGATCGGTTCATCGACGCCCCCCAGCGCCGGGACCGGCAGGGCGGGCGGCGCCGGCTCCGCGGGCAGGATCACGCGCACGCGCAAGCCCGGCTCGTTGTCCTCGAGCTCGACCCGACCGCCGTGCATCCGCGCGACCGCGGCGGCGAGCGAAAGCCCGAGCCCGGAGCCCGGCCGCGAACGCGAGCCCTCGAGCCGGACGAAGCGGCCGAGCACCCGCTCCCGGTCCTCGCGGCGCAATGCCGGGGCCGCGGTCGGCGACGGTCAGCTCGACCCAATCGCCCTTCCGGCGCGCGGTGACGACGATCTCGGGCTTGACGCCGGCGGCGTCGCCATCGCTGAGCGCGCCGTACTTCAGCGCGTTGTCGACCAGATTGGCGATCGTCTGGCCGATCAGCTCGCGATTGCCCCGGACGTACAAGCGGACCCTCGACGTCGACAGTCAGCGTCAGGCCCTGCTCCTCGGCGATCGGCTCGTAGAGCTCGGCCACCGCCTCGGGCGGCCTCGCCGAGATCGAACGCGGTCTGACCGTCGACGCCGCCGCCGGCCTCGGCGCGCGCGATCAGCAGCAGCGCGTTGAAGATCCGGATCAGCGCGTCGGACTCCTCGATCGTCTTTTCGAGCGCGGCCCGGTAGGCGGCGCGCGTCGTCGCCGAAGGCGAGCGCCGCCTCGGCGTGGTTGCGCAGGCGGGTGAGCGGCGTGCGCAGGTCGTGGGCGATGTTGTCGCTGACCTCGCGCAGGCCCTGCATCAGCACGCCGATGCGCTTGAGCATGCCGTTGAGGCTCTCGGCCAGCCGGTCGAGTTCGTCGCCGGAGCCGGAAACCGGCAATCGGCCGGTCAGGTCGCCCGCCATGATGCCATGCGCCGAGGTGTTGATGTCGTCGATCCGCTTGAGCACGTTGCGGGCGACGAACAGCGCCCCCAGCGCGGCGAGCGCGGCGAAGAACACCAGCGACATCGCGAGCGCCCGGACCAGCACCCCCTCGATCCGGGCGCGGTCGCCGAGATCGTGGCCGACCAGCAGCAGGAACCCGGGCGGCAGCTTGTAGATGCGGACGAGCGCCTGACGGACCCGGTCGCCCGGGCCGTTGGTCCGGTAGTCGACGACGATGAAGCCGCGACGCTCGAGAACCTCGAGCGGAATCTGCTCGACGTTGCCGGCGAGCGATTCGCCGGCCGGGTCGGTCAGGAGATAGAGGGAGGCGCCGGGCTGGCGCTTGCGCGCCTCGATCGAGGAGTAGAGGCCGACGAGGCCGTCGTGGTTGTAGGCGTCCGTCAGGCCCTTGGCCTCGGCGTCGATCGTGCGGGCGATCTCCTCGTCGACGACCGAGACGACCTGCCAGGCGATGACCGCGAGCACGACGCCCGCGCCGACCGCGCTGACCGCCAGGATCGCCAGCGCGAGACGAAAAGCCGTGGCGCGAAAGAGCTTAGCGAGCGCCGTCACGGATCATGTATCCGGCGCCGCGCACCGTGTTGAGCAGCGGCGCGTCGAAGTCCCGGTCGATCTTGGCCCTGAGCCGCGAGACATGGACGTCGATCACGTTGGTCTGCGGGTCGAAGTGATAGTCCCAGACATGCTCGAGCAGCATGGTGCGGGTGACGACCTTGCCGGCGTTCTGCATCAGGTATTCGAGCAGGCGGAATTCGCGCGGCTGCAGCACGATCTCCTCGCCGCGGCGGGTGACCTTGTGGGAGAGCCGGTCGAGCGTCAGGTCGCCGACCCGGTACACCGTCTCCTCGGGCGCGCCTGCGGGCCGGCGGCGCGCCAGCGTCTCGACCCGGGCGAGCAGCTCGGAGAACGCGTAGGGCTTGGCGAGATAGTCGTCGCCGCCCGCCCGCAGGCCCTTGACCCGGTCGTCGACCTGTCCGAGCGCCGAGAGGATCAGAACCGGCGTTTCGTTCTTCTGGCCGCGCAGGGCGCCGATCAGCGTCAGCCCGTCCATTTTCGGCAGCATCCGGTCGACGATGGCGACGTCATAGCCGCCTTCGAGCGCCATGTCGTAGCCGCTGACGCCGTCGTGGGCGGCGTCGACCATGTGCCCGGCCTCGCGAAACGCCTTGGTCAGATAGGCGGCGGCGTCGCGGTCGTCTTCGATGATGAGGATTCGCATGACCGCGACTATATAGCGAACACTGCGCCGGCTTGGCCAAAGACGGAACGGCGGCAGGTCCCTGGGGGGCTTTATGGGACCTGCCGCCGCCTTGCCGGCGTCGCGCGGGCGGGGATTGTGCGACCGCCGACTGAACGAAAGAGCGCGCATAGCGCTGGGCCGGGGACATGCCCATAAAAGCCCTTCCGTCCATTGGGTGCCGGCGCCCCGCCTTCATGGGGACGGCGCGCCGGAATCTCTACGAAGCGCTGCGTCGGCAGGGCGAGAAAGCGCTCGCCCTCGTCAGACTTCACGCGAAAAAGCACGCTCTTCTTTCCGCCGCTCTTGGCGGCGTCGATCTCGTCGGCGACCTGCGACGGCCGGCTGACCGCCTTGCCCCCGACCTCGAGGATCACGTCGCCGCGCCTCAGGCCTTCGTCCGCCGCCGGGCTGTCCGGCTCGACGTCCGTCACCACGACGCCGTCGTCGCCGCGATTGGCGCGCAGCGTCAACCCGAGCTTGGCGAGCTCGCTCGCATCGCTCTGCTGGCCGCCGAGATCGCGTCTTGCGCCTGCTTCTCGGCCGGCGCCGGTCGCGACGGTCACGTCGAGCGCTCATCGGCGCGCCATTGCGAATGAGCGCGAGGATGGCCGTCTTCTTCGGACCGATCGCCGCGATCCGGCGGGCCAGCTCGTGCGGATCGGCGACGGTCTCGCCGTCGACCGCGGTGATCACGTCGCCGCTCTTGATCCCGGCGGAAGCGGCCGGCGAATTTTTCTCGACTTCGGCGACCAGCGCCCCGCCCGCGCTCTTCAGACCGAGGCTGTCGGCGATGTCCTGCGACACCGCCTGGATCTGCACGCCGATCCAGCCGCGCGTGACGACGCCGTTCGTCTTGAGCTGATCGACGACGCTCTTGACCACGTCGCTGGCGATGGCGAAGCCGATGCCGACGCTGCCGCCCGACGGCGAGAAGATCGCGGTGTTGACGCCGACCACTTCGCCCTCGGCGTTGAAGGTCGGGCCGCCGGAATTGCCGTGATTGACCGGCGCGTCGATCTGCAGGAAATCGTCATAAGGGCCGGAGCCGATGTCCCGGCCGCGCGCCGAAACGATGCCCGCCGTGACCGTGCCGCCGAGGCCGAACGGATTGCCGACGGCGATCACCCAGTCGCCGACCCGCGGCGCCTTGGACGCGAAGTCGACATAGGCGAAATCGTCGCCCTGCGCTTTCAGCAAGCGCGAGATCGGTCTTCTTGTCGACCCCGATCACCTTGGCCGGCATGGTCTTGCCGCTCGCCAGCGTGATCGTCACGTCGCTCGCATGGTCGACGACATGATTGTTGGTGACGATGTAGCCGTCCGGAGAAATGAAGAAGCCCGACCCCTGCGCCATGCGTCGCATGGCGGCGCGGCGATGACGTCGCCGTCGCCCGGCAAGCCGAAATGCCGGAAGAAGCGGTCAAACGGGCTGTCCGGCGGGAAGTCGGGAGGGCCCTCCGAATCCTTGATCGTCCGACTGGGCGGCGTCGACGATCTTCACCTTGACCGAAACCACCGCCGGCTCGACCCGGTCGACGATATCGGCAAACGAGGCGGGTCCGGAGGACGGCGGCGCTGCACGCGCGGAATCCGGCGCGCTCGCTGCGACCGCGGCGACCGGGTCGAACGACCTCTCCAACGCCACGCCGGCGAACGCGGCGCACGCGGCGGCGCCCAGCAAGGCGCGACGCAAGGAAGAGTTTCGGCCGGTGAAACGCATCGCTGTGCCTGAACGGACGGCAGCCGACGGCGATCGACAGCTACTCGCATGCAATTATCCGTTCCACGCCCTAACCCCTGCATGGCGCGGATATGAAAGCTTGGTAATGTTGACAGGCGGGAAAGGTCGCCCGCGCGCTCTCTCGCCCGGCCGGCGCCCGCGCTTCCCAACCCCTTGCGCCCCTGATAGCAGCGCGGTCCATGACTGAGACAGCCGTCGCCCCGCGCGCAACGCTCCCGGCTACTCTGATCGGCTTCGGCGCGATCGTGCTGTGGTCGTCGCTCGCGCTCCTGACCGCGCTTTCGGGAACGGCGCCGCCCTTCGAACTCGCGGCGCTCACCTTTGCGGTCGGCGGCCTATGCGGCCTGGTCTATGCGGCGGCGCGAGGCCGTCTTGGCGCGCTCGCCCAGCCCTGGCGCGTCTGGGCGGTGGGGATCGGCGGCCTTTTCGGCTACCACGCGCTCTATTTCGCGGCGCTTCGCCGCGCTCCGCCCGCCGACGCCAGCCTGATCGCCTATCTCTGGCCGTTGCTGATCGTGCTGTTCTCCGCCGCCTTGCCGGGCGAGCGGCTCAAGGCCCGCCACGTGATCGGGGCGGCGCTCGGCTTCGCCGGGGCGGCGACGCTGTTTCTGTCCAAGGGCGTGAGCTTCGCCGCTGCAGGCAAAACCGCGCTCCTGGGCTATGGCCTTGCGCTTTGCTGCGCTTTCGTCTGGTCCGGCTATTCGGTGCTTTCGCGCAGGCTCAGGGGCGCGCCGACCGAGGCGGTCGCCGGCTTCTGCCTCGCGACGGCGGCGCTCGCGGCCGTCTGTCACGTGGGCTTCGAAACGACCGTGGTTCCGGCGACCGCCGGCGAGTGGCTCGCGATCCTCGGGCTCGGGCTCGGACCGGTCGGCCTCGCGTTCTATGTCTGGGACTACGGGGTGAAGCACGGCGACATTCGACTCCTGGGCGTCGCGGCCTACGCTGCGCCGGTGCTGTCGACGCTCATTCTGGTCGCCGCCGGCGTCGCGCCCGCGACCTCCGCGCTTGCGTTCGCCTGCGCGCTGATCGTCGGGGGCGCGGTCGTCGCTTCGTCGAAGGGCTGACCGGCGATGATCGGCATTCTCCTCAACGTCATCGCGCCCGTCATCATCGTCGCCTTCATCGGCTGGATGTGGGGACTGGCCAAGAAGCCGTTCGACACCGTGAGCGTCGCCATGATCGCGACCTACGTGGGCACGCCCTGCCTGATCGTCGATTCGTTGAGCGCTTCCGGCCTCAAGCTTCCGACCCTGACCACGATGGGCGCCGGATCGCTCCTTTGCACGCTCGCGGCGTTCGCGGCAGGGTATGCGCTGGTCGTCGCGTCGCGGCAGCAGGCGAGCACTTACCTGCCGGCCTCGACTTTCGCCAATACCGGCAACATCGGATTGCCTTTGGCGCTGTTCGCGTTCGGTGAGGACGGCCTCGCGCTCGCCATCGCCTATTTCGCGGTTCACGCGGTGCTCAACATCACCATCGGCCAGGCGCTCGCCGCGGGCCGGTTCAGCGTTGCCGAAACGCTCGCTTCCCCTCTCATCTGGGCGACCGCGCTCGGCGGCGCGCTCAGCGTGACCGGGACGCAGCTGCCGCCGTCGCTCGCCCGCGCCGCGCACATGCTCGGCGGCCTCACGATCCCGATGATGCTGATGGCGCTCGGCTATTCGCTGACCAAGCTCAGAGTGACGTCGATCCTGTGGCCCCTCGCCTTCTCGACGCTGCGGCTCTTCGGCGGCTTTGCGATCGGATGGGGCGTCGCGCTCGCGCTCGGCCTGACGGGGATCCCGCGCGGCGTGCTGGTCATCCAGAGCGCGATGCCGGCGGCGGTCTACAATTACATGTTCGCCGCGCGCTACGACAACAAGCCCGAGGACGTCGCGGGGCTCGTGGTGCTGTCGACGGCGATGGCGATCGGCGCGCTGCCGATCTTTCTGTGGACGGTGATGTAAGCGTTAGACGCCAAAAAGCCGGCCAAAGGCCGGCTCCTCAAGCCTTGACAGGACGTGAAGCGGTCAGGCGTCGACCGTCGTGCTCTTGGGCTTGAGCACCTGACGGCCGCGATACATGCCGCTCTTCAGGTCGATGTGGTGCGGGCGGCGCAGTTCGCCGGAATCCTTGTCCTCGACATAGGCCGGCGCCTTGAGCGCGTCGGCGGAGCGGCGCATGCCGCGGCGGGAGGGCGAGGTTTTGCGTCTCGGAACGGCCATGGATACGACTCCAAAAACTGCGCGCGCAAGCGTGTCCTCGCGCGCGGGGAAAACGGGAAGGCGGGCTCTTACACGCAATCGCGCCGGAGCGCCAGCCCTGTTTGGGCCCGCGCGTGATGTCTAAGTTCAACTTTGGATCGGGGCGCTAAGGTATCCTATTTCTTTCTTTGAGATGGCTTGAACCCGTATTGCCGAACGAACCTCTCACGATCCTCGTCAGTGTCTATTCGAGGAACGAGTTCCCACGAATCAGGATCATCGTTGAGACTAGAGTTCGATACTCTTTGCCACACACGCCCTGTTGATGTGTCGAGTAAGAATATGTCACGGGCAGTGATCGGGCTGATTACGATCTGAAACCGCCCCGGCGGCGATGGCACTGGTGCGATCGCTTCGGACTTCTGATCTTCGGCAATCAGTGTTCCTGGCCACTGCGAGGCCGCGTTCTGCGCTGAGGCCGCCGTCGACATTGCGCAGACGACAATGAGCGGTATGCCGAGTTTAACCAGCTTTCGTTCGGACGATCTCACACGGAACATCGGTGCTTATCTGCCTAACCATTGACTTTCTAGGGCTCTTGCCTCCGATCGACGGGCGCGGTGATAGACGGAGTTGCATCGTTGGCGGATGCTTTTCAACTTTACGTCCGCTTTGGTTCCAGCCGATCCAGTATCGACTGGATTTCCACAATTTTTCGTTTCAAGTCGGCTATCCGCGCCTGGGTTCTATCTAAAGGCTCGCCGGGCCCGCCAATGCGCATCTCACCAGATTCCAAGGGGTTCAACATTGCCCGAAATTCGGTGGCTTGCCTTTCAAGGTTTTCAAGATAGCCGTCCGACATGGCGCAAACTCCAAAATACTTTAATACCAGAAACCCCTCGCACTTGCGAGCGTTTATCAATGGTCATTTCGGGCTAATCGCGCCGCCGCGCCGCTCTGCGGCACCTGCAACTCACGCCGCGCCGCGGGTCTCGAAGGCGGCGAAGGCGATCGCCTCGCGCGGGCTCCGGTCGGCCCAGAGCACGAACTGGAACGCCTGATAATAGGTCTCGCAGGCGGCGACCGCCGCCTTCACCACCGCCGAGCATTGGGCGTCGCTCGCGCTCGCGCCGCCGGCGAGGCAGAGCGAATGGCGGAACATCACCAGGTCCTGCTCGCGCCACAGGTCGAAATGGCCGAGCCAGAGCTGCTCGTTGATGAGCTGGATCAGTTCGCCGACCGCCGCGCGCTTGCGCTGCGGCGCCTTGAGGTCGAACGAGCAGGCGACGTGCAGCGATTCGAGGTCCGGGAGCCAGGTGAAGGCGACGTCGTAATTGGCCCATTCGCCGGCGACGAGGATCGAGATCTCGTCCTCCTCGGCGCGGTCGAAGGCCCATTCGTTGACGGCGGCCAGCCGCTCCACCACGTCGACGGGATGCTCGGGTCGGTCGTCGGCGACAGTCTCGATCAAGCTCATCAGGGATCTTTCGGCGCGGGATACGGGACGCGACACGACGACGCAGGCTCGAGGCATCGCCTCGCCGCCGCAATTCGGCCCGCCCCGATTCAGCCGAAGCGGACGGCCGCAACCTCGTTGATTCGCGCCGAATCGTAAACCCGCCCAATTCCGCCGTCCACAGAAATCTGCGAACGAATCAAGACTCTGCGGAAGTTCGATAGCCGCGTCCGTCAGAGCTTTGGCTCGGCCGAGCCTCGCCTCGAGCGCGGCGATCCGGGCGGCAAGCTTCTCGTTCTCGTCGCGCGCCCGCGCCGCCATCTCGCGCACCGCCTCGAACTCCTCGCGGCTGACGAGGTCCATGCCGGACATCATGCGCTCGAGCTGGCTCCTGGCGAAGGTCTGCGCCTCCCGCCGCGCGCCGTCGGCAAGGCCCGCGGCGTCGGTCATCAGGCGGGAGAGATCGTCGAAGAAACGGCTGTTGGTCTGCGGCATGGGCGAGCTCCGGTTGTCGCGCCGGCGGCCGCTCGAAAAGGGCCGCGACGCAGGCGCTATGTGGCGCGCGGCGGGGCGGCGCGCAAGGGCGGCGCAGGCGCGGCATGCCCGTCGCGAGAGCGCGCTCGATGGCGCGCCTCTGGCCCCATCGTGCGCGAGGCAGCAGATCGCGTACTACTAAGCGCGGCAGCGATTCGCCTGCTGCGACAGACCCGAGCGAGGAAACCCCATGCGCATCCGAGCCGCCGTCCTCAAGGCCACCGGCATGGCCCCGCCCTACGTCCAGTCGCGGCCGCTCGACATCGTGGAGCTCGATCTCGCCCCGCCGGGCCGGGGCGAGGTTTTGGTGACAGATCGCGGCGGCGGGCCTCTGCCATTCCGACCTGTCGGTGATCGACGGCTCGCGGCCGCGGCCCGATGCCGATGGCGCTCGGGCACGAGGCGGCCGGCGTCGTCGAGGCGCTCGGCGAGGGCGTGACCGACTTCGCCGTCGGCGATCATGTGGTGCTGGTGTTCGTGCCGAGCTGCGGGCGCTGCGGCCCGTGCGCCGCCGGGCGGCCGGCGCTGTGCGAGCCGGGCGCCAGGGCCAACGGCGCCGGACGCTGCTTTCCGGCGCGCGGCGGCTTTCCTTCAAGGCCGAGCCGGTCAACCACCATCTCGGCGTCTCGGCCTTCGCGACCCACGCGGTCGTGGCGCGCGAATCCTGCGTGAAGATCGACCCGGACCTGCCGCTCGAACTCGCGGCCCTGTTCGGCTGCGCGGTGCTGACCGGGGTCGGCGCGGTGATCAACACGGCGCGCATCGAGCCCGGCGCCTCGGTCGCGGTGGTGGGCCTGGGCGGCGTGGGCCTGAGCGCGATCCTGGGCGCAAAGGTCGCCGGCGCGCGCCAGATCGTCGCCGTCGATCTCTCGGACGAGAAGCTCGCCTTCGCCCGCGCGCTCGGCGCGACCGACGCCGTCAACGCCGGCGCGCCCGACGCCGTGCAGGCGATCCGCGCGCTCACCGGCGGCGGGGTCGAGGTCGCCTTCGACATGGCGGGCGCCGTGCCGGCGCTCGAACTCGCCTACGCCGTCACCGCGCGGGGCGGCACGACGGTGACCGCCGGCCTGCCCCATCCGGACAAGCGCATGGCGCTCGCCCCGGTCACGCTGGTCGCCGAGGAGCGGACCCTGAAAGGCTCCTACATCGGCTCCGCCGCGCCTTTGCGCGACGTGCCGCGCCTGATCGCGCCTGTTCAAGGCCGGCAAGCTCGCGGTCGACGCGCTGCTGACGCACCGGCTGAAGCTCGACGACATCAACGAGGGTTTCGACCGCCTGCGCGAAGGGATCGGGGTCAGGCAGGTCGTGACATTCGATTGAAACCCCTTGACTGGCGTCATAGACTGGACCATACTAGACTATCTCAGCCAATTGGGAGCAGCTTGTGTCGTCGTCGGTTCATGAGCGGTGGTTGGCCGGGTCCAAGCTGGGAGAAGCGACGCTATTTCCTGAAGACCGTGATCGAATCAACCGGATGTGGAGTGTGTTCAAGCGGGTGGAAGAAAACCCAAAGCGCGGCAACTCACGCGACCGGTTTGCCTTGTATCGAAACGGGATGACGGTTGAAGAATATGTCCGGGCCGTCATCGAACAGGGCGGCGAGGAACGCGTCGCCCTTGAGGATATTTGTTGGGACCTAAATCACGAGTTTATTGTCGTACGCGAACCGGCCAAGGCTTGGACCGTCGCAGAGGCGAAGGCCAAACTGTCCGAGATTTTGCGCCTTGCGCGCGCAGGGCAGCCGCAGACTATTGGCACGGAGGATACCTGCGTCGTTGTCTCGGCGGCTCAGTTCGAGCAATCCAACCAATTCGGACACCTGGGCCGCTTCTTGATCGAGAGCGCGCCGCGCGGATTCGAGCTTGAGCTGCCGTCGCGGTCTCACGACCGCGGAAATCCATTTGCTGACGCAGACGGTAATAACTGAAGCGTGGTCGCATTCCTGCTCGACACGAACGTCATTTCCGAGCTCGTTAAGCCTGCTCCAGACACTCGAGTAGTGAAATTTCTCGCGCGCGAGAACGACCTCTGGCTGAGCGTCATCACGCTGCATGAGCTGAGTTATGGAATTGCGAGGCTTGCCGCCCAGGACCGCGGCCATCGCCTAGCAACGTGGCTCGGTGCGTTGAAAGTAAGGTTTGGGAGCCGGATTCTGCCGGTCGACGAGGCCATCGCCGAAGCCGCCGGACTGGGCCGTGGTCGCGCGGCCTCTCGCGGCCGTACCGTGACACCCCTGGACGCACTGATCGCGGCCACCGCGCAAGTTCAGTCTCTGACTTTGGCAACCCGAAATGTCCGCGACTTTGAAGCCCTTGGAGTTGCAGCCCTCAACCCCTGGAACGCCTGATCATCCCTCGGCGAGCTGCTTTTCGAGCGCGCCCAGCACCTCGATAGCAGGGCAGCACCTGCGCGACGCTGGCGTTGGGCTCGCGGCCCTCGCGGATGGCGGCGAAGAACTCGCGGTCCTGCAGCTCGATGCCGTTCATCGAGACGTCGACCTTGGAGACGTCGATCTTCTCGTCCTTGCCGGTGAAGAGGTCGTCGTAGCGGGCGATGTAGGTGCGCGGTGTCGCCGATGTAGCGGAAGAACGTGCCGAGCGGCCCGTCGTTGTTGAACGACAGCGACAGCGTGCAGATCGCGCCGTTCGCCGCCTTGAGCTGGATGCTCATGTCCATCGCGATGCCGAGCGTCGGGTGGATCGGCCCCTGCACGCGCGTTGGCCTTCACGATCGGCGAGCGCGCCTGATAGGCGAACAGGTCGACCGTGTGCGCGGCATGGTGCCAGAGCAGGTGATCGGTCCAGGAGCGCGGCTGGCCGAGCGCGTTCATGTTGGTGCGGCGGAAGAAATAGGTCTGCACGTCCATCTGCTGGATATGGAATTCGCCGGCGAGGATCCGCTTGTGCACGAACTGGTGGCTCGGGTTGAAGCGGCGCGTGTGGCCGACCATGGCGACGAGGCCGGTCTTCTTCTGCGCCGCGACCACCGCCTCGGCGTCCTTGAGGCTGTCGGCGAGCGGGATCTCGACCTGCACATGCTTGCCGGCCTCCAGGCACTGCGATCGCCTGCGCGGCGTGCATCTGGGTCGGCGTCGCCAGGATCACCGCGTCGAGCCCGGGCAGCTTCAGGCTGTCGGCGAGATCGGTCGTCGACATGGCCGACGCCGTATTTCTCCGCCGCCTCCTGCGTCTTGTCGAGCTCGCGCCCGACGAGCGAGATCACCTCGACGCCGTCGATCAGCTTGATCGCGTCGAGATGCTTGAGGCCGAAGGCGCCGGCGCCGGCGAGCGCGACTTTGATGGTCTTGGTCATAGGAGAACTCCCGAAAGCGTGAAGATCGATTCAGACCGTCATTGCGAGGAGCGCGAGCGACGAAGCAATCCATGCGCTCCGCTCCGCCTTACGACATGGATTGCTTCGCTTCGACTCGCAATGACGGGGTGAAGCTCTTACCCGCGTTCTCCAGAATGAGATGGCCGACGGCGGTGTTCGACGCCGGCACGTGATAGAACCGGTGCGCGACCTTCGGCTTCGGGCCGCCGGCGACGTCCGCCATCGCGCCGCGCGCGATCAGCCACATCACGAGTTCGATGCCCTCGCGAGCCCGCCTCGCGCACGTATTCGATGTTCGGCATCTTCGCGAGGCTCTGCGGGATCGTCGATCAGCTCGGTCGAGGAACGCGTTGTCCCACTCCCGGTTGATCAGGCCGGCGCGCGGCCCCTGAAGCTGATGGCTCATGCCGCCCGTGCCCCAGATCTGGACGTTGAGGTCCTCGGGGTAGCTCTCGATCGCCCTGCGGATCGCCTGGCCGAGCGCGAAGCAGCGCGCGCCGGACGGCACCGGGTACTGCACGACGTTGACGGCGAACGGGATGATCTTGCACGGCCACGCGTCGACCTTGCCGAACACGCAGCTCAAGCGGCACGGTGAGGCCGTGATCGACGTCGATCTCGTTGACCATGGTCAGGTCGAAATCCTGCTGGATCACCTCCGAGGCGATGTGCGAGGCGAGCTCCGGATGGCCGATGACCTTCGGCACCGGGCGCGCGCCATAGCCTTCGTCCGCCGGGTTGAACTCCGGCCCGGTCATGATCGCGAAGGTCGGGATCATCTGCGAGAGCTGAAGGCGGTGGCGTGATCGTTGTAGACGAGGAAGATCACGTCCGGCTTGTGCGCCTTCATCCATTGCCTTGGCGAAGTCGTATCCGGCGAACACCGGCTTCCAGTAGTCCTCCTGGGTCTTGCCGAGGTCGAAGGCGGCGCCGACGGCGGGGATGTGCGAGGTGTAGAGGGAGGCGGTGATGCGGGCCATGGTCCTTGTCAATCGTAGGCCGGGGTTCAGCCTTCCGCGGCCGCTGCGCGTCGCCGTCCTCGCCGATCCTGCGGTTGCCCTCGATCTTGCGGCCGCCGCTGATCATCATGTCGCGATAGTCCTCCTCGCTCATGCCGGTCATCGAGCCCGCCATCTGCTGAAAGCTCTTGCCGTCGGTGGCGCCGATCTTCGCCAGGAAATAGATGTTGCCGCCGAGCGCGATCAGCGGTTGAGGTCGCGCGTCGAGCACCGCCTGCTTCTGCTCCTCGGTCATCTTCCATTCGTCGAGATAGGCGCGCTCGTCCGCCTTGAAGCGCGCGCGGTTCTCGGCCTTCATCAGCGACATGCAGAACTGGTTGAGCCAGTAGCCTTTGCGCGACTGCTCGGCGTCGAAGACGGTCGTGCCGGGGATTTCCTTAAACGCCTTGTCGAGCGCCATGGTTCAGCGTCTCCGTTTCCTCGGGCCAGTAGAGCCGCATCGGATTGTCGACCAGCAGCTTTCGCTGCAGGTCCGCCGTCGGGCGCGATATGCGGGAATGAAGTCGACCAGCAGGCCGTCGTCGGGCATGTGGTCCTTGAGGTTCGGATGCGGCCAGTCGGTGCCCCAGAGCACGCGATCGGGAAATTCCTCGACCACCTTCCGCGCGAACGGAACGACGTCGCGATAGGCGTGCCGCTCGCCGTTCAGCGCCGGCGGCCCCGAGACCGACAGGCGCTCCGGGCACGATGACCTTGCTCCAGACGTTGGCGTGCTCGCGCATGAACTTCAGGAACAGCGCGAAACTCCGGGCCCGTCGACCGGCTTCGTCACGTCGGGCCGGCCCATGTGGTCGACGACGACGGTGGTCGGCAGCGCGGTGAAGAAATCCCAGAGCTCGGGCAGGTCGACCGCCTCGAAATAGATGACGACATGCCAGCCGAGCTTGCCGATGCGGCCGGCGATCTCCATCAGCTCGTCCTTCGGCGTGAAGTCGACAAGGCGCTTGACGAAGTTGAAGCGCACGCCGCGCACGCCCGCCTCATGAAGGCGCTGCAGTTCCTCGTCGGTGACGCTGCGCTTGACCGTGGCGACGCCGCGCGCGCGGCCCCCGCTCGCGAGGCAGGCGTCGACCATCGCGCTGTTGTCGGCGCCGTGGCAGGTCGCCTGCACGATGACGTTGCGCGCAAAGCCGAGATGGTCGCGCAGCGCGAACAGCTGCGCCTTGCTCGCGTCGCAGGGCGTGTATTTGCGCTCGGGCGCATAAGGGAACTCCGCGCCGGGCCCGAACACGTGGCAATGCGCATCGACGCTGCCGGGCGGCAGGACGAAGCGCGGCTTGCTCGGCCCGTCGTACCAGTCGAGCCAGCCCTTGGTCTTCTCGAACGGCCCGGTGACGGGCTTGCCAGTCGCGCTCATTCCGGTCGCCTCAGTCGATATATTTCAGGCCGGCTTTTTCCAGCGGCTCGCGCATCTTGTACATGTCGAGGCCGAGCACGCCGGAGGCGAGCTTCGCGCGCTTCTCGCCCTCGTTGGCCTCGCGCGCCGCCGCCGCCGCGGCGGTCTTGCTCCGCCCAGGCGCGCGGCACGACCACCACGCCGTCGTCGTCGGCGACGATCGCGTCGCCCGGATTGACCAGCGCGCCGGCGCAGACGACCGGAATGTTGACCGAGCCCAGCGTCGCCTTGACCGTGCCCTTGGCGCTGACGCATTTGCTCCAGACCGGAAAGCCCATCTCGGTCAGCGTCTTCACGTCGCGCACGCCCGCGTCGATGATCAGCGCCCGCGCGCCGCGCGCCTTGAACAGGTCGCGAGCAGGTCGCCGAAATAGCCGTCGGTGCATTCGGCGGTGATCGCCGCCACGACGATGTCGCCGGGCTGGATCTGCTCGGCTGCGACATGCATCATCCAGTTGTCGCCGGGATGCAGCAGCACCGTGACCGCCGTGCCGGACGACCTGCGCGCCGGGATAGATCGGCCGCATGTAGGGCTGCATCAGCCCGACGCGGCCCATCGCCTCGTGCACGGTGGCGACGCCGAGAGCGCGCGAGCCGGTCGACGGCGGCGCGGTCGGCGCGCTCGATCTTGCGGCTGGACGACGCCGAGTTCGGTCATGGGGCTTCTCCTTATCGGTCTGTCTTATCGGCCTCGGGCCTTGAGCGCCGCGTCGAGGCGCGGATAGACGCGGCGCGCGTTGCCTTCGTAGACCTTGTGGCGCTCCTCGGGCGTCAGGTTCGCCGTCGCCTCGATGTAGCGCTTGGTGTCGTCGTAGTTGTGGCCGGTCTCCGGGTCGATCGCCGCGCACCGCGCCGATCATCTCGCTGGCGAACAGGATGTTGTCGACCGGGATCACCTTGGTCAGAAGGTCGATCCCGGGCTGGTGATAGACGCAGGTGTCGAAGAACACGTTCTTCAGCAGGTGGTCCTTGAGCAGCGGCTTCTTCAGCTCCTGCGCGAGCCCGCGATAGCGGCCCCAGTGATAGGGCGCGGCGCCGCCGCCGTGCGGAACGACGAAGCGCAGCGTCGGGAAATCCTTGAACAGGTCGCCCTGGATGAACTGCATCACCGCGGTCGTGTCGGCGTTGATGTAATGGGCGCCGGTGGTGTGGAAGCAGGCGTTGCAGCTCGTCGAGACATGCACCATCGCGGGGATGTCGTATTCGACCATCTTTTCGTAGATCGGATACCAGTGCCGGTCGGTCAGCGGCGGGCTCGTCCAGTGGCCGCCGGACGGGTCGGGATTGAGATTGATGCGCGACGAAGCCGTAGTCCTTCACGCATTTCTCGAGTTCGGGAATGCAGGTCTTCGGGTCGACGCCCGGGCTCTGCGGCAGCATCGCCGCGCCGATGAAATTGTCGGGAAAGAGCCTTGCGACACGCGGAAGCAGAGCTCGTTGCAGATCGCGGCCCAGGTCGAGCTCACGCGCGAAGTCGCCGATGTGATGGGCCATGAAGCTCGCGCGCGGCGAGAAGATGGTCAGGTCGCACGCCGCGCTCCCGCATGAACCGGAGCTGGTTCGCCTCGATCGACTCGCGCAGCTCGTCGTCGCTGATCCTGAGGTCGGACGGCCTTGGGCATGGCGGCCGGGTCCTTGATCCCGGCGATCTGCCGGTTGCGCCACGCCTCGAGCGCCTTCGGCGCGGTCGTGTAATGGCCGTGACAGTCGATGATCATGCGGCGCTTCCTCAATCGCAAATTTCCCGAGGCTGACAATCCGCCCGCGGCGCGGCGGGCGAAAAAGCGCCGGCGCGTTTCCTCGCCGCTCGGGCGCGGCGCGCGCCTCTAAGATATTAGCAACGCCATGGCCCCCTGCAAGCGCGGGCCGCCGATCGGTCTCGCGCCCTCAGGCGGCGGGAAACCGATCGGACGGCGCTGACAGGTCTTGGGCTCGGAACCGCCGATCAGAGCGTCTCGAGCACGAGAGTCGCGGCGGCCGTGTTGCTGATCGGAATGTGGTAGTTCTGGGTGACCTTGCGCATGGGGCCCGGCGAGGCGGCCCGCGCGGCGAGCCAGTTCAGCAGCTCGACGCCCTGCGTGCCCGTCTTCTCGACCAGCTCAACGATGCTGAACTGCGTCGCCCATTCCGGATCGTCGACCATCGTCTCGAGGAACTTGAGGTCGAAGGGCTTGTTGATGAAGCCGGCGCGTTTGCCCTCGAGCTGGTGGCTCAAGCCGCCCGAGCCGATGGTCACGACCTTGAGGTCCTTGTCCCAGCCGGAAATCGCTTCGCCGACCGCCCTGCCCATCGCGTAGCAGCGCTTGGCGCTCGGCAGGGGAAACTGGACGGTGTTGATGCACACCGGCACGGCCGCCGGCGCGTCGCCGTCGGGCCAGAAAAGCTTCAGCGGCACCGTGAAGGCATGGTCGACCAGCATCTCCTGGCAGGTGACGATATCGAAGTCGCTCGCGATCAGATGGTCGATGATCGCCCAGGAAAGCGCGGGGATTCCCTTGAACGGCGGCAGGGTCGGGATGCCCCAGCCCTCGTCGTCGTTGCGGTACTCCGCCGCCGCGCCGACCGCGAAGGTCGGCATCTTGTCGAGGAAGAAGTTGAGGCCGTGGTCGTTGTAGAACACCACGACGACGTCCGGCTTCTCCCGGGCGAGCCATTCGCGCGCCGGGTCGAAGCCGTCGAAGAACGGCTTCCAGTAGGGCTCCTGCTGCAGGCCCTTGGCGATGGCCCCGCCGATGGCGGGAATGTGGGAGGTGGCGAGTCCGCCGATGATTTTGGCCATTGTCGTCTCCTCCGCTTCAGAGCGTTTCGGGCTGTTCGTTCTGGGCGACGAGGCGCGCCTTGAACGCTTCCTTGGTCATGCCGGTCTGCGCCGCGCCGAGGTCCTGCACGTCGAGGCCGAGGATGCCGGCGAATTTGGCGAGATAGTAGACATTGCCGCCCGCATCGAGCAGCCCGAGAACGTCGCGCTTGCGGATCGCCTCGGCCTGGCTGTCGTTGAGGCCATAGGCGCGGATGTAGGCGTCCTCGTCTTTCCGGAACGTCTCGCGGTTTTGCGCGCTGTTGAACGAGAAGCACATCTTGTTCAGCGCATAGCCGCGCTGGGCCATGGCGCCGTCGAAGAGGTTGGTCCCAAAAATCTCGTGCGAAGCCGCCATGCGTTCCTCCCCGGAATAACGATTTCCTAATCGAAATATCGGCGGCGTTGCCAAAGAACAATGCATGGATCATCATGAATTGCATGAGCGATTTCGATTGGTCGGACCTCGACGCGCGGCTTCTGCGGCTGCTGGTCGCGGTCGTCGAGACCGGCTCCGTCACCGGGGCCGCGCAAAAACTCGGGGTCACCCAGTCGGCGGTCAGCCACCTCGTCGGCAAGCTTCGGCAAATCGTCGGCGACGCCCTGTTCGTCAAGTCCGGCCGCGGAATCCTGGCGACCGCGCGGGCGGAGGCGTTGGCGGTCCGGGCGCGCGACATCCTGCGGGAGCTCGAACGCTTCGCCCATGCGGAGACCTTCGACCCGGCGCGCTGGCGGAAGACCTTCACCATCGCCGCCAACGACCTTCAGAGGGACGCGCTTCTGCCCGCTCTGGCCGCGCGCCTGCGCGACGTCGCGCCGGGCGTGACGCTGAGGATCATTCCCTCCGACGCGCCGACGGCCTCGATGCTGCGCGACGAGCGGTGCGATCTCATCATCAGTCCGCGGCCGCCGGAAGGCGCGGACATCATGCAGAAGCGCCTGTTCGAGGACCGCTACCGCGTCTTCTACGACGGCGCGCGGCGGGCGGCGCCGGCGACGCGGGCCGAATACCTCGCCGCCGACCATGTGACCGTCGTCTATCAGCCGCAGCGGACGCTCGATCTCGATGCGCATCTGGCGGCCAGGGGCGTCCACCGAAAGTTCGTCGTGATGGTTCCGGGTTTCGCCGGCGTGCCCGCGTTTCTGCGCGGCAGGAGATCTGATCGCGACCGCCCCGAGCCTGTTGCGCTTCGGCCCGTTTCAGGGCCTGGCCAGCGCGAGCCCGCCGATCCCCTGCCCCATCCTGCCGATGTTCCTGATCTGGAGCCGCCGCGACCACGACGACGCGGCCCACCGCTGGATGCGGGGCGAGGTCGAGGCGGCGGCGAAGCCGGTCGCGGCGCAGACGCGGTAGACCCGCAGCGAGGTTGCCGTCTTGAAAAAAGCCGCGAGCGGCGGCAATCTCGGCTTCGCCAGCGCTCCCATCTGGAGAGCCAGCTTAGGGCGGTGAACATGCGGTGACGTGGGGACTTTCGCTCGCAGCACAGGGAGGAATCACATGTCGATGACGTTCATGTTATCCCTCAATTGGACCGATCAGGGTATCCGCTCGGTCAAGGAGGCTCCGAAGCGTGCGCAGGCTGGCCACGAACTCGCAAAAAAGGTCGGGGTTGAAATCAAGCAGCTATTCCTGACGTCCGGCGAGTCCGATATTGTCCTTATCGTTGATGCGCCAAACGGCGACCACGTCGCCAAATTTGCGCTGTTGCTTGGGTCGCTCGGCAACGTACGCACCCGCATGACGAGGCTTTGGCCTGAATCTGAATTTCAAAGACTCATCTCCGAATTGCCTTAACAGCGCGCCGCCGCGCCGTTAACCTTGGAGTTGGGTCTGCAGCGACCGCTGGACCCCCGTCTTTCGCGAGGGTGACGGAAGCTCGTCTGACGCGACAGAGTAGGGCGCGTTCGAAGCCGGCGAGGCGTCCGGCCGCAAATGCAAGGGTGACGGCAGACATGGCCGGGGAGACGTCTGCGCCGCGTTCGATCGCGTTCATCGGTTTCGGCGAGGCGGCGCAAGCCATCCTGGCCGGCTGGCGCACGGAACCGGGCTTCGCCGCGCGCGTCTCGGCCTATGACATCAAGACCGATTCTCCCGATCGCCGCAGTGCGCGGAGGGCAAGCGCGCCGACTACGCCCGGGCGAACGTGATCGGCGCCGCAAGCGCGCCCGAGGCGGTCGCCGGCGCCAGCGCGGTCTTCTCCGTCGTCACCGCCGACCAGGCGCACGAGGCGGCGGTCGCCGCGCTTCCGGGCCTCGCCGCGGGCGCTTTCTTTTTCGACTGCAATTCCTGCGCGCCGCAAACCAAGGCGCGGACGGCGGCGGAGGTCGACGGCGGCGGGCGGGCGCTATGTCGACGTCGCCGTCATGGCGCCGGTCCATCCGCGCCTCCACCGCACGCCGCTCCTGATCAGCGGCCCGCACGCCGAAGCCGCCGCGCCGCGTGCTCGCGGCGCTCGGCATGGCGGCTGCAATTCACGACGGCCCGGTCGGCTCGGCCTCGGCGGTCAAGATGATCCGCTCGGTCATGATGAAGGGCCTCGAGGCGCTGGTCTGCGAATGCGTGCTCGCCGGCGCGAAGAGCGGGCGTGATCGACACGGTGCTCGACTCGCTCGACGACACCTATCCCGGCTTCGACTGGAAGACGCGCTCGGCCTACATGCTCGAGCGGGTGGCGACCCATGGGCTCCGCCGCGCCGCGGAAATGCGCGAGGTCGCGCTGACCGTCGACGATCTCGGTCTCGACGGCGCGATGTCGCGCGCCTCGGTCGGCTGGCAGCAGGCGATCGGCGAGCTCGGCCTTCGCGCGACGGCGGAAGAGGCGGCGGACTATCGCGTCATGGCCGAGAAAATTCTTTCCCGTCTCGCCTCGAACGGCTGAAGACGCCCTTTCGCTGAAGAATTCCGGCGGCTAACGTCTCGTCCGGACAGACCCTTCAAAACGCTCGGGACCCATGGGAGGAATACGATGACCGCAAAACGTTGGATGACCGGGGCTGCGCTTTCCGCGATGCTCGCCGCCGCCCCCGCCCTCGCCGACGACAACACCGTGACGGTCGGCCTGATCCTGCCGATGACCGGCCCCTCGGCCTCGACCGGCAAGCAGGAGAAGGCCGGCGCCGAACTCTACATCGCAGCAGCACGGCGACACGGTCGCCGGCAAGAAGATCGTCCTCGAAGTCAAGGACGACACCGGCGCGGCCGACGTCACCAAGCGCCTCGCCGCAGGAACTGGTCGCCAACGACCACGCCAACGTGCTGATGGGCTTCGGCCTGACGCCGCTGGCGCTCGCCGCCGCGCCGATCGCGACCGAGGCGAAGGTCCCGGAAATCGTCACCGCCGCCGCGACCGCGATGATCACCGAGAAATCGCCCTACATCGTGCGCACCTCGTTCACGCTGCCGCAGGCCGCCGCGCCGATGGCCGACTGGGCGTTGAAGAACGGCATCAAGAAGGTCGTCACCATCGTCACCGACTACGGCCCCGGCGTCGACGCCGAGAAATGGTTCGGCGACACGTTCGAAAAGGGCGGCGGAACGATCGCCGAGAAGATCCGCGTGCCGCTGAAGAACCCGGATTTCGCGCCGTTCCTGCAGCGCGTCGACGGACGACAAGCCCGACGCCGTGTTCGTCTTCGTGCCCTCGGGCTTCGGCGCGATCTTCATGAAGCAGTTCGTCGAGCGCGGGCTCGACAAGTCGGGCATCAAGCTGATCGGCACCGGCGACGTCACCGACGACGACCTGCTCGCCGACATCGGCGACGCCGCGCTCGGCGCCGTCACCACGCATCATTATTCCGCCGACCACGATTCGCCCGAGAACAAGGCGTTCGTCGCCGCGTTCGAGAAGGCCAACGGCGGCATGCGGCCGAACTTCATGGCGGTCGCCGCCTATGACGGCATGGACGCTCGTCTACAAGGCGCTGGAGAAGACCAAGGGCGACGCCGAGCGGCGACGCGCTGATCGCGGCGATGAAGGGCATGGCCTGGACGAGCCCGCGCGGGCCGGTCTCGATCGATCCCGAAACCCGCGACATCGTGCAGAACATCTACGTCCGCAAGGTCGAGAAGAAGGACGGCGCAGCTCTACAACGTCGAGTTCGCGACCATCCCGGACGTGAAGGACCCGTACAAGGCGGCGAAGCACTAGACGCCGTTGGCGATGATCCGCGTCGTGACGATGGCAGCGCCGGGCCCTTCTCCCCGCTTGCGGGGAGAAGGTTCGGATGAGGGGCGAGGCGATGAGCCGCGCCGGCCAATCACCAAGCCCCTCACCCCGCCCTCTCCGCGCAACGGGGAGACGGAGATGCGCACGCGAAGCGCGCCCATGCTGACGATCCTGTTCGACGGCGTCGCCTACGGCATGCTGCTGTTCGTGCTGGCGTGCGGGCTCTCGGTGACGCTCGGGCTGATGAATTTCATCAATCTCGCCCACGGCGCCTTCGCCATGGTCGGCGGCTATGTGACGGCGCTGCTGATGAACCGCGCTCGGCGTCGCCGTTCCTCGTCGACGCTGCCGCGTCGCCTTTCTCGTCCCGGCGCTGCTCGGCGTCGTGCTCGAGCGCACGCTCTATCGCCGGCTCTACGGCGCGAGCCCGCTCGATCAGGTGCTGTTCACCATCGGCCTCGTGTTCATGGCGATGCCGGTCGCCGATTTCCTGCTCGGCGACGAGCCGCAGCAGGTCAATCTGCCGGCCGTGGCTCTCCGGGCAGCTTCGACCTCTACGGCGTCGGCATCGGCCGCTATCGGCTGTTCATCATCGTCGATCTGCGGCGTGATCGCCGCCGCGCTGCAGCTCTTCCTGGTCGCGCACGCGCTTCGGCGCGCAGCTGCGCGCGGCGGTCGACGACGCGCGCGTCGCCGACGGGCTCGGCATCAACGTCGACCGCATGTTCGCCGTCACCTTCGCGGTCGGCAGCGGGCTTGCCGGCCTCGGCGGCGCGCTGGCGCCGACGTCGTCGGCGGCATCGATCCGACTTTCCCGCTCAAGTTCATGGTGACGTTCCTGATCGTCGTCACGGTCGGCGGCTCGAACGGCATCCTCGGCGCGCTGTTCGGCGCGCTGCTGCTCGGCGTGCTCGACGTCGCCGGCAAATATTACGTGCCCTCGATCGGCGCCTTCATCATCTACGCCGTCATGGTCGTGACGCTGATCGTGCGGCCGCAGGGCCTGTTCGCGCGCGGGGACGGCCGATGAGCGCGACGGCGACCGCGCCGGATCGAGGCGCATCTCGGCGCGGCGCGCGCCGCTGGCGCTGGCGCGAGATCGCGTTCTGGCTCGCCGTCCTCGCCGCGATCCTCGCTCTTCCCGTCCCGCGCGGCGCTGATCAACGAGATCCTCGATCGCGGGCCTGTTCGCGCTGTCGCTCGATCTCATCCTCGGCCTCGCCGGCATCGTCTCGCTCGGCCAGGCGGCGTTTTTCGGCGTCGGCGCCTATGCCGCGGCGATCCTCGCGAGCCACGGCTATCGCCGATCCGATGCTCGGGCTCGCTGGTCGGCGCCGTCGTCGCCGCCGTGCTCGGGCTTCGTGACCGCGCCGCTGCTGCTGCGCGGCTCCGACCTGACCCGGCTGATGGTGACGCTCGGCGTGTCGCTGATGCTCGGCGAGCTCGCCAACCGCAACGGCTGGCTGACCGGCGGCGCGGACGGGCTCAATTCACGATCGGGCCGGTGCTCGGCCTGTTCCCGATCGGCTTCACCGGCCAGCGCAACGCGGCGCTCTACAGCTTCGTCGTGCTGTTCGTTCTGTTCGTGCTCGCGCGCGCGGCTCGCGCCAGTCGCCGTTCGGACTGTCGCTGCGCGGCGATCCGCGAGAACCGGCTGCGCGCCGGCGCGCTCGGCATCGCGACCGCACTGGCGCATCGTCGCGATCTATACGGTCGTCGGCGGCCTATGCCGGCGTCGCCGGCGCGCTGCTCGCCGCAGACCACGCAGATCGTGTCGCTCGACCTGTTCGACTTCCACCGCTCGGCCGACGTGATGCTGATGCTGATCATCGGCGGCACCGGCTATCTCTACGGCGGGATCATCGGCGCGGCGCGTCTTCATCGTGCTGCACGACGTCATCTCGGCGGCGACGCCGGAATACTGGGAGTTCTGGATCGGCCTGCTGCTGGTCGTGCTGGTGCTGGTCGGCCGCGAGCGCCTCCAGGACTTCGTTCGGCGCGCGCGCCTCGCGTTCTTGCGCCGAAGGCCGTGCGCGGCGACGCGGCGTGAGCGGCCCGGCGCTGGAGGCGCGCGGGCTGCTGCAAGCAGTTCGGCGGCCTGCTCGCGACCGACAACGTGTCGTTCGCGCTCGAGCCCGGCGCGCGGCAGGCGCTGATCGGCCCCAACGGCGCCGGCAAGACGACGCTGATCAATCTGCTGACCGGCGTGCTCAAGCCGACCGAGGGCGCAGGTCCTGCTCGAGGGCGACGACGTCACCGCGCTGTCCGGCGAGCGAGCGCGTGCGGCGCGGCCTGGCGCGCACGTTCCAGATCAACCAGCTGTTCCCCGACCTGACGCCGCTCGAGTCGCTCGGGCTCGCGATCTCCGAGCGCAACGGCTCGGGCGCCGACTTCTGGCGCGTCGCCGGGACGCGGCCGGCGATCGTCGCCGAGATCGAGGATCTGCTCGACCCGCTTCGGCCTCGAGGCCGAGATGGACCAGCCGACCCGCGAGCTGCCCTACGGCAAGCAGCGGCTGCTGGAGATCGCGCTGGCGCTCGCGTCCCGGCCGCGCGTGCTGCTGCTCGACGAGCCGGCGGCCGGCGTGCCGGAGGAGGAGCGGCAGGACATTCTCGCCGCGCTCGCCGCGCTGCCCGCCGACGTCGCGATCCTGCTGATCGAGCACGACATGGACCTCGTGTTCACCTTCGCCGACCCGCATCTCGGTGCTGGTCGCCGGGCGGCTGCTCTGCCGAGGGCGACGCCCGAGACGATCGCCGCGGACGAGCGCGTGCGCGCGGTCTATCTCGGCGAGGACGGCGCATGGCTGAGCTGCTGCGCGTCGAGGCGCTGAGCGCCGGCTACGGCGAGGCGCGCGTCATCCAGGGGCTCGACTTCGCGCTCGAGGACGGGCGGTCGCTGGCGCTGCTCGGCCGCAACGGCGTCGGCAAGACGACGCTGATCAACACGATCGTCGGCGTCACGACCCGCTTCGGCGGCCGCATCGTTCTCGGCGGCGAGGACGTCACGCCGCTTGCCGCCGCACGCGCGCGCGCAGCGCCGGGATCGGCTGGGTGCCGCAGGAGCGCAACATCTTCCGCTCGCTGACGGTCGAGGAGAACCTGACCGCCGTCGCGTCGCCCGGGCCCTGGACGGTCGAGCGCGTCTACGACATGTTCCCGCGGCTCGCAGGAGCGGCGGACGCAACGGCGGCCAGCAGCTTTCCGGCGGCGAGCAGCAGATGCTGGCGATCGGCCGCGCGCTGGTGCTCAACCCGCGCCTGCTGCTGCTCGACGAGCCGACCGAGGGCCTGGCGCCGATCATCGTCGACGAACTGCTGGCGGCGCTGCGCGAGCTCGCGCGCGAGGGCCTGTCGATGATCATCGTCGAGCAGAAGCCGAAGAAGATCCTGCCCTTCACCGACCAGGCCATCATCCTCGACCGCGGCGCGATCGCCCATCGACGCGCCGAGCGCCGAACTGCTGGCCGACCCGACCGCGCTCGACGCGCATCTGACGGCGACGAAGAAGGGGTGATTTGGCGGCGCGGCGGCGCGCCAAAATAGGGCGTCCGGGGGCGGTCCAGCGCTTTCCGACTTCGCCGGCCGAAAGTGGTAGTTTTCTGACGGTAAGGGCTGGCCGGGAGTTGGCGACGATCCCTGGAACCGGTAGAACGGTCGCGGCGGTCTCCATTGTCGGGACACGGGGAGCAACACGATGGGCCACGAAAAGACGCCGACCGACTCGGAGGCGGAATCGATCGCGCGCCGAGAGGCGGCAGCCGGCGCCGGCAGAGACGAGGCGCTGAATTCGGGTCTCGTCTCGATCAGCGTCCACAAGGATGCGGCTTCGGCTTCGGACGCCGAGTCGCGTGGGGCGACCGAGGCGGTCAGGTCCGCGGGCGAGCTTGCGTCGAAGGTCGCCGGAGGCGCTCGCGAGGTCGCAGTCGATCTGGCGCACAAGGGCGTCGACGCGGCCTCGGCGGCCACGGCGCAGGCCTCGGACCTCGTGTCGCATGCGACGAACCGGGCGGCGAGGTCGGCAAGCGACTTTGCTTCGAACGTCGCCGAAGGGGTTCGCGGGGTTGCGGGCGATCTGGCGGACAAGGGCGCCGACGCGGCGTCGGCGGCCACGGCGCGGGCGCAGTCGCTCGCCGCTCAACTCGAGGCCGCCGCGCGGCGCAACCCGCTCGGCGCCATCCTGGGCGCCTTCGCGATCGGAGCCGTGATCGGCCTGCGGAGGAGACGCTGATGCTGTTCCAGATCTTGAAGGCGATGGGGCTCGACGTCCCGGCGCAGATCAATGCGCTGAAAGCCGACATCGACCAGCGCGTCGAGGGCGCCACCTCGCAGGTTGGACTGGCCGCGCAGCAGGCCGCCCTGATGGCGGCTCTGTACGTCCTTGCCGGCATCGCGGCGCTGCTGGCGATCGTGGTCGCGCTGCTCGCCGTCGGCTGGTGGGTGAGCGACCACTACGGCGTTCCCGCCGGGCTCGGCGTCGTCTTTGTCATTCTCGTCATCGCCACGGCGATCCTGGCGATCGTCGCGCAGGGGCGAAGCAAGTCGCTCGCCGTCCATGCGGCGAAGGCGCCGCGGGCGCTCTTTGGCCCGACAGGCGCGGCTTCGGACGCAGGGGTCGCCGCGACCCCCTCCGCCGCGCCGGCCGCGCCCTCGGCCGCGAGCCCGTCGGCGACCGGTCTCGTCGAGCCGCTGGCCGCTTTGCTGACTACGGCCGGAGGGGGCAGGGCGATCGCCGCCGAGTTCCTGGGGGGAGGCCTCGGCGGAACCGGGCCGGCCAAGATGGCGCTCGATCGCGCCGCCGATGTCATCCGCAGCGGCGACCGCTCGAGCCTCTTCACCGTTCTCGGCGGCGCCGCGGTTCTCGGCTTTCTGCTCACGCGCCAGTCGAGGCGATAACCGTCTTCGCGCAAGGCGCCGCGACGAGACCGCGGCGTGATCGCCATGACGCGCCGAGCGCGGAACTCCGGGCCGATCCCGCTGCGCTCGACGCCCATCGGACGGCGGCGAACCGCGCGGCGGCGATGTCCCGCCACCGCCTCGCAGGGCGCTCGGAAGGACGCCCGTCTCTCGCACTTTACAAGCGCACAAGAATGGCAAACGATAGCAGGTCCCTGAATTCAGGAGGCGTCCATGAAAAAGGCGCTAGAGGTCATCTGTCTCTGCGGTTGTCTTTTCGGAATGTCGACAGGCGCGTTCGCCGACGACAATCGAAGTATAAAGCTATCATCAGCGGTCGATACGTCGTCAGCACAGAGCTATAATTATACGCCCAGGCAGGCTTTTGCCGAAAGCTCATGCTCAGTTTCCTGCGATGGCAAAAATTACTCGATAACGTGCCGAAACGGTCAACAATGTGCTTGCAGCTGTGACAGCGGGTGTGTTTGTCGTTAAAGCGACTGTAAAAGCCGGTCCACAGAACATTTTTATATAACGCCCCGACGGCGCCCGCCGCCCTCACATCAGCGGCTTGCCGTCCGGCGCCGGAATCCCGACCCGGATCAGGCGGGAGAAGTCGGGCGACTGGTCGGCGGCCTTGGCGCGCTCGGAAATGCGCGCCCGCTCCATAAGCTCGGCGAGCGGATAGTCGGTCGTCACCGCGCCGTGGTCGTAGAGGTAGCCGGGAAGAAAACCGTTGACGATCAGCCGCCAGTCGAAGGGCAGCGTCCCGCCGAGGGTGCGGATCAGCCGGGTGACGGCGGTCGTGCAATTGGTGGTGATGGAATTGTACCACACGGGCTGGCTATGAAGCGCGTTGGCTTCGTCGACGTAGCCGATGAGCAGCGTGCGGATCGCCTGGGGCGAGGCGCGCAGGCGGTAGAGGCGCGCATCCTCCTTGCGCACATTGGTGCGCAGGCGGACCGAATCGCGCTCGGTGGTGGCGAGCGACACGATCGTGTGCGACTTGAAGGCGTCGGCCACCGGCGAATAGGCGCCGCCGTTCTCGCGCCTGACCTCGATCGACCAGGCCAGAACCTGACCGTCGGTGAAGCCGAAGCTCATGATCAGATGCGCCATCTTCGGACCGGCCCAGTAGGACAGGATGAGATCGAGCGAATCGAGCTTCGAGAGGTCGTAGGAGCGCGTCTCCCACCGCTGGGTGAAGTCGTCGTCGCTGCGCCAGTCGAAGTCGCGGACGTCGGAGAGCGTCAGGATGTCGCCGTTGACCGTCCCGGTCGTCTGCCGGGCGACCTCGGGCGCCCAGTCGCCGTCGAGCGGCGGCGTGATCGTGCTCCACCAGACGACGACGCCGGCGAAGAGCGAGCGCGAAGAGGCCGAGCGCCCGCCAGCGGAAGCGGGTGAAGAGCGCGATCATCGTGGCGAGCGCGGCGACGGCGGCGAGGCCGGCCGCGACGGCCCGCGACCGCGTCCGGCGCCGGAAGCCGGAACCAGAGCGCCAGCGCCGACCACAGGCCGATGGGCGCGACGATCAGGATCGCCGCGACCGTCGAGACGATCGCGGCCAGCGATGCGCTTCGCTTTCATGGCCCGTGTCGTCCCCGCGTCCTCGGCGTGGAGCGTCAGCCGCCGGGAGTGCGCGAAAGGCTTAGCCAAAGGCCCCCATCCTGCCAAGCGACACCGACAACTCAGGTCAAAGGGCCGGTCCTAGCGCTTGACGAGGCCGAGCTTGATCAGGCTTTCGGCGGTCGCGACCATCGCGTCCTCGCGCGAGCGCGGCGACCAGCCGAGCAGGCGCCTGGCCTTCTCGGACGGTCGCGTTCTTCGATCTTGCCGAGCTCGGGAACGATCTGCCGGATCGAGGAGTCGGCGAGCGCGGCGAGCCGCACCAGCCAGTCGGGCAGCTCGCGCGTGGGCACGCGGCGAGCCGCCTCGCCGAGCCGCGCCTTCAGGATCTGCGGCGATTTCGCGCAGGCGTGATGAAGTCGCCGGCGACGGCCAGGAAGCGCTCGCCCTTGGCGCGCGGATCGGTCATCGCGCGCAGGTGCAGATCGGCGACGTCGCGCACGTCCACGACCCCGAAAGTCAGATGCGGCAGGCCGGGCATCGTGCCGTCCAGCATGCGCTTGACGATGACGACCGACGTCGACAGGTCCGGGCCGAGCACCGGCCCGAACACGCCGACCGGATTGACGACGGCGAGTTCCGGCCCGCCCTCCTTGGCGACGAAATCCCAGGCGGCGCGCTCGGCGATCGTCTTCGACTTGGCATAGGCGCTGACGCCCGGGCCGTCGAGGTTCGTCCAGCTCGTCTCGTCGAACGGCGCGGCCTGCGCCTTGATGGCCGTAGCCGACGGCGGCGAACGAGGAGGTCAGCACGACGCGCTTGACCGCCGCGGCGCGGGCGGCTTTGAGCACCCGGAGCGCGCCGTCGCGCGCGGGCCGGATCAGGTCGTCCTCGTCCTTCGGCACGGCGAGCGGGAAAGGGCGAGGCGACGTGCAGGACGAAATCGCAGCCGGCGACCGCCTCGGGCCAGCCGGCGTCGCGCTCGAGGTCGGCGGCGGCGAACGAGAGCCGGTCGAGGCCCTTGGCGCCCGCCCGCTCGAGCTGGCCTCGGACCTCCTCGGCGCGCGCGCCGGATTGCGCAGCGTCGCGCGGACCGCGTGCCCGGCCGCCAGGGCCTGCAGGATGCAGTGGCCGCCGATGAAGCCGGACCCGCCGGTGACCAGAACGAGAACTCATCGTCGCCTCTCCCCTTCGTTCGCGCCGTCCGATCGGGAGGCCGCTCATCCCGCGTCGCCGCCGCCTGATGCCCGCCGGACAGCGGCACGAACGGGATGACCTTGCCGCCGAAAATGTCGGAGCGCGCGACCGAGGCCTGGCCGTCGGCGCCGGTCTTCTTCACCACCTTGAGGATGTGCTGCGCGCCGGGCGGCCCGACGGGAATGACCATGATCCCGTCGGGCTTCAGCTGCTGCAGCAGCGGCGGCGGGATGTGGTCGATGCCGCAGGTGACGATGATCTTGTCGAACGGCGCGGCCTCCGCCCAGCCGTAATAGCCGTCGGCGCTGCGGGTCGCGATGTCGGAATATTCGCGGTAGCCCGCGGCGATCAGCCGGTCGTAGACGCCGCGGGTGCGCGCCGCGAGCTCCGGAATGATCTCGATCGTAGTAGACGCGCGGGGTGAGATAGGTGAGCAGGGCCGACTGGTAGCCGGAGCCGGTGCCGATCTCGAGCACCTTCTCGCCGTTGCGCACCTGGAGCGAGCTGGTCATCCGCCCCATGGTGCCGGGCGGGGTGATGGTGACGCCGAAGCCGATGTCGATGTAGTGCCCGACATAGGCCTGGTCCTTGTCCTCGGGCCGGGTGAATTCCTGGCGGGGGGTCAAGAGGAAGGCGCGCTTCTCGGCCGACGTATAGAGGTCGTTGAAGGCCAGCACCTCCTTGTAGCGGTCGAAGCGCCGCTCGAGGTAGATCGGGTCCTCGCTGGTGTTCGCCTTGCCCCAGGCGACGAAAGCCGCCTTGTCGTTGAGCGGGGGCGACATGTCGCGGGCGAGCGCGGTCGCCGCCGTCAGCGGCGAAACGGCCGCGGTCGCGGCCGCGCCGATCAGAAAATCGCGTCTTCGAATCATCCCCTCGAGTGTCCTTTTGCCGATTAGCCGGCCCCCGCTTCGGCCAAGTTTGTGGCGCGAGCGTGAAATCCGGAGCGGGATGCGAAAAAGTGGACGCCGGATTTTCGCAAAAATCCCGCGCTTTCAAAAACTCTGGAGCGAGATTCGTA
>CAWANA010000007.1:0-105070 GCA_963783275.1 uncultured Alphaproteobacteria bacterium
TCCGGACGTTCTGCGCGAGCGATCGAAGCGCTCGACAAGCACGACAAGGAGGCGGCGGACGCGGAGCGGCAGAAAGTCGTCGCCAGCCAGTCCGGCCCGCTGTTCAGCTCGAAATACCAGGCGACGATCGGCAATCCGAAGGGCACGGCGACGCTGGTCGAGTTCTTCGACTACAATTGCCATATTGCAAAGGCGCGCTGCCGGACATCGCCAAGCTGATGAAGGACGATCCGAACCTCAAGCTGGTTCTGAAGGATTACCCGGTTCTCGGGCCGGGGTCGGTCGAGGCGGCGAAGGTCGCCACCGCCGCTCGCAACCAATTGCCCGGCGACAAGTTCTGGGCTTTCCACGCCAAGCTGCTGCGACCCACGGGCCGGTCGGCAAGGCTGAGGCGCTGGCGGTCGCCAAGGAGCTCGGCCTCGACATGGACAAGCTCGCCAAGGACATGGAGAGCCCCGACGTCAAGGCCGGGCTCGACGAGGTCATGCAGCTCGCCGACGCGCTGCAGATCAATGGCACGCCGACCTTCGTCGTCGGCCAGGACGTCGTCGTCGGCGCCGTCGGTTACGACCAGCTCAAGGACAAGGTCGACTCCGTGCACAAATGCGGCCACGCCGCCTGCTGAGCGGCATCGCGTCCTCGGGCGAAGGCGATGACCGCGCCTGCCCGGCGTCGATCTTTCCACGACAGGCGAGGTTCGTCATTGACCGCACTGCAAGCGATCGTCATGGCCGTGCTGCAGGGCGTGACGGAACTGTTCCCGGTCAGCAGCCTCGGCCACGCGGTGATCCTGCCGCGGCTGCTGAACTGGGGCGTCGATCAGAAGGCGCCGGACTGGCTCGCCTATCTCGTGGTGATGCATCTGGGCACGGCGATCGCGCTGTTCGTCTATTTCTGGCGCGACTGGTTGAGCTTCTGCGCTCGCTTCTTGCCTGCGCGGCGAAGCGCTCGGCCGACGGACCGGCGGATGTTCTTTCTCGTCGTCCTGGCGACCATCCCCGCGGTCTCGTCGGTCGGCGCTTCGCAAGCTCCTCGGCGACGCGTTCGCCGCGCCCGGCGATCGCGGCGGTCTTCCTGATCGTCAACGGTTTCTCCTTTATTTCGGCGACCGGATCGGCGGCGAAACCGTCGGAGGGCTCGACCAGCTCAACTGGAAGGGCGCGCTGGCGGTCGGCGTCGCCCAGTGTTTCGCGCTCGATTCCGGGCATCTCGCGCTCCGGCGCGACCATCGTCGCCGGCGTCGTCGCGGGGCTCAAGCACGAGGAGTCGGCGCGCTTCTCCTTCCTGATGGGCGCGCCGATCATTCTCGCCGCCAATGTCTACGAGGCGCCGAAACTGATGAAGGAGGGCGCGACGCTCGGGGGGATGGCGATTTTGTCGGGCATCGTCGCCGGCATTTTCGCCTATCTGAGCCTGCTGGTTCCTCATGCGCTATTTCCACAAGCACGAATTCGAGGCGATGAGCCCGTTCGCCTATTATTGCTGGGCGGCGGGCGTCGCTGCCTGGCGATCATCGCTGTTCGTTTGATCGGCGCGCGGGTCTTGGCCGCCGGCCCTGACCCGCCCTATATTTCCGGGTCGCGACGCGCGGAATGCGGCCGCGCGCGAGGGCGTCATGGCGACCATCGAGTTTATGCCGGCGCGGCTGACGCCGAGGAGACCGAGGAACTGAGGCGGGCGGTCGCTTGCCTCGAAGGGACGAGCTTCGCCCAGCGGCTGACCGACGCGGTCGGGCGTCCGGTCGGCGTGCTGAGCCGGAACCTGCCCGCAGCCGGCCCGGCGAGGTGATCGCGCATGTGAGCGAGACGGCGCTCGGA
This sequence comes from uncultured Alphaproteobacteria bacterium, assembly GCA_963783275.1. Taxonomy (GTDB): domain Bacteria; phylum Pseudomonadota; class Alphaproteobacteria; order Rhizobiales; family Beijerinckiaceae; genus Roseiarcus. The sequence continues at coordinate 1,818 of CAWANA010000007.1, forward strand.
GGCGCGCTCAAGCTCGCGCTGCGCACGATCGATCTGAACGGCACCGCAAAGCCCGCCGACCGCGCCCATAAGCTCGCCGCCGCCGCGTCCGGGCGCGGTCGGCGGCGCGTTCGGGCTGGCGGCGCTGCCGCTCGAACTGCCGCTCTCGACCACCATCCTTCTGCGCTCGATCGCCGAGATCGCCCGCGAGGAAGGCGAGGACCTGAGCGTTCCCGAGGCGGCTTTCGCCTGCGTCGAAGTGTTCGCTCTCGGCGGCAGAGGGAGGAAGAGACGGCGTTCGAGAGCGGCTATTTCGCCGTCCGCGCGGCGCTCGCCAAGTCGGTCAGCGACAGCGCCCGCTTTGTCGCGCCAGGGGGTCGCCGCCCTTTCGGCGCCGGTGGTGGTGCGGCTGATCTCGCAGATCGCCGCGCGCTTCGGCGTGGTGGTGAGCGAGAAGGTCGCGGCCCAGGCGGCGCCGATCCTGGGCGCGATCGGCGGCGCGGCGGTCAACGCCGCCTTCGCCGAGCATTTCCAGACGCTGGCGCGCGGCCATTTCATCGTGCGGCGTCTCGAGCGGCAGCACGGCGCCGAGCGTCGTCGCGTTCGAGTATCAGCGCCTGCGGGGCGAGGCCGCCGCAAGCCGCCTGAGTTAGCCGCGGACGGGCTGCGTCGAGGCATCGCGATGGCCGCGCGGACCGGCGCGCCTCGGCGCGGCGCGATCGCTCGCGGTCCGCGGTCTTGGCGGTCGCTGCTGCTCGCGATCGCGGGCGCGCTCGCCGCCGGCTCGCCGATCCCGCGAGCTAAGCCGTCGGCGCCGCGCCACGGCGATCCGCCGATGCGGATCGTGCGCGTCACGAGCGCGGACCCGGCCTGCGAGCCCAATTGTCCGGAATGGATCTCGGCCGAGGGGCGGATCACGCCGGGCTCGGCGCGCGCCTTCGCCGAAGTCGTCGCGAGCCTCGGCGGCCGCCGGCTGCCGGTTCTCATCTCCTCGCACGGCGGCTCGGTGCGCGACGCGCTGGAGATGGGCGAACTGATTCGCGCCAAGGGCCTCGCGGTCGCGGTCGCGCGGACGCTTGATCGCCAACTGCCCGGAGCGGGCGCGCGAATGCCCGAATGCGCGCGGGCCAGGCGATCACCGGCGGCGCGATCTGCGCCTCGGCCTGCCCGCTGGTCCTGGCGGGCGGCGTCGAACGGCTGGTCGGGCCCGCGTCCGCTGGTCGGCGTCCACCAGATCACGACGATGATGAAGGAGACGGAGGGCGTCGCGCGCCTGACCAAGACCGTCAAGATCTACGAGCAGGGCTGGGTCGACAAGACGCGTCGAGGACTATCTGACGCAGGTGGGCGTGGGCGAGCCGGTGATGACGCTCCTGCGCAAGACGCCGGCCGCGAGCATCCGCTGGCTGAGCCTCGACGACCTCAAGGCCTCGCGTCTCGCGACCGCGGCGCTCGATCCCGCCGAGCCGATCCTTTCCGACGGCGCCAACGGTCTCGACGGGCGCGCGTTCGAGGCGGCCGCTGAAGCCGCTCCTCTCACCGCGACGGTTGCGGATCGACAGGGCTCGGGAGCGGTCCTCGTGCTGACCTATCGTCGAGGCGGAGGCGCGCTGGAACTGGAATTGACCGAACCGGCCAAGACCGGCGCTGGTGGCCTCGAACGGACTGGACCCTCGCGATCGCGGGGGGCGACCCGCTGATCCTCAAGGGAGCCGGAAGCTCACCGCAAGCGCGCTCCTGCCGCGCGCCCGGTTCTGCGCCCTCGGCCGCGACGCCGCTGATTGTCGCGACGCCGGCGTCCGGGAGGGCCGCCGTCGAGCGGGCGGTCGCGTTCGCCTCGGGGCCTCGACAGGCGCCGTCAGATTTTCGGCGAAGCCTGCCCGTAGGGTCGCGCCTCGGCCGTCAGCCGCAAAGGCGCCGCTTGGCCTCGAGATACTCGCGTTCGAACCGCGCGACGACCTCGGCGACCGGATGCACCGCCTTGACCGCGCCGATCCCCTGGCCGCTGCCCCAGATGTCGCGCCAAGCCTTGGCGTCCGACGCGCCGCCCGAACCGAAGTTCATCGTCTTGGCCTCGCCGTTCGGCAGGTTGTCGGGGTCGAGCCCGGCCTTGACGATCGACGGCCGCAGGTAGTTGCCGTAAACGCCAGTGAAGAGGTTCGAGCCGACGATGTGGGACGCGTCCCCCTCGACGATCGCCTGCTTGTAGGCGTCGATCGCACGCGCCTCTTCGGTCGCGATGAAGGCCGAGCCGATGTAGGCGAGATCGGCGCCCATCGCCTGCGCCGCGAGGATCGCGCGCCCGGTGGCGATCGCGCCCGAGAGCAGCAGCGGCCCGTCGAACCATTCCCGGATGTCCTGGACGAGCGCGAACGGCGAGGTCGAGCCGGCATGGCCGCCGGCGCCGGCCGCGACCGCGATCAGGCCGTCGGCGCCTTTCTCGACCGCCTTCTGGGCGAAGCGGTTGTTGATGATGTCGTGCAGCGTGATCCCGCCGTAGCTATGCACCGCCGTGTTGAGGTCTTCGCGCGCGCCGAGCGAGGTGATGACGATCGGCGCCTTCCACTTGACGGTCAGCTCGATGTCCTGCTCGAGCCGGGCGTTCGACTTGTGCACGATCTGGTTGACCGCGAAGGGCGCTGCGGGGCGTTCGGGGTGGGCCCTGTCGTGCGCTTCAAGCGCCTCCGTGATCTCGTGCAGCCACTCGTCGAGCTGCGAGATCGGCCGGGCGTTGAGGGCCGGGAACGAACCGACGATGCCAGCCTTGCACTGCGCGATCACCAGCGCCGGGTGCGAGATGATGAACAGCGGCGCGCCGACGACGGGCAGTCGCAACTTGTCTTTGAGAATTGTCGGCAGCGACATGGACGGCCCCCTTTTGTCGCTTAATCGTTCATCGATAAACGAAAGCGTTCCCATCCGGCAAGCGGTCTATTTCGGCGGCGTGAGCCATTCGCACACGATGCGCCCCGCGGCCGTCGCGCGCCAGCAGCGCGGCGAGCCAGGGCATGAGGAGCCGCGCTTCGTCGAAAAGCGCGTGCGGCGGGTTGACGATCAGGAGGCCCGCGCGCGAAAGCGGACGCTGCCCGTGCGCGCCGACGGGACCTGGGCCGACGTCGATCTCGATCCGCAAAATGTTCGGGGGCGCCAAGCGCGGCGATAGAGTTGAGGACATGCGCGTCCGCCGCGGGCTCGCGGATCGGCCGCCAGGCGAGATAAACGCCGGTCGGCCACTTGCGAAGGGCGCGGGCCAGCGCCTCCTCGATACGGGTCGCTTCGTCCGCCGCCTCGAAAGGCGGGTCGATCAGCACGAGGCCGCGCCGCTCCTTCGGCGGCAGATAGGCGTTGAGCGCGACGTAGCCGTCGGTGCCGACGATGCTGAGACGATGATCGTGTCCGAGCGCCGCGATCAGCTTTTCGCGCTCTTCCGGATGCGCTTCGCAAAGCGCGATCCGGTCGTCGGCGCGCAAGAGCGCCTGGGCGATCGCCGGCGATCCCGGATAGGAGGCGGGGACGCCGTCCGCGTCGTGCGGGCCGACGGCCTTGAGGTAGGGCTCGAGCAGCGCCGCGACCGGCGGAGGCGGCGACGCCTTGAGGAGCCGCGCGATGCCGTCCCGCCATTCCGGCGACCGCCGCGCCTCCGCGCTCGTCGAAGTCGTAGCGCCCCGCGCCCGCATGCGTGTCGATGAAGCGGAACGGCGCGGCCTTCCGCTCGAGATAGACGAGGATGCGCGCGAGAATCGCGTGCTTGACGACATCGGCGAAATTGCCGGCGTGGAAGGCGTGACGGTAGTTCATAGGGCGCGCCCTCTCCCATGCCTCCGCTTGCAAGGCCCGCGGCTTCTCGCGCACGGCCGAGAAATGGGCAAGCGCGCGGCGGGGGAGGAAATCCCAACGTGTTTTCAGCCGTGACGCGGGGCGTTAGGCATCCTCCCCCGCCGCGCGCACGGCTGTCCGGAGAACGTGTCGCAGGTGATTTAAAGTGTCGCGGCGCATGCCCCGCAAGACCCGAGAAATCGATGAGATTCCTTGGTATTTTCTGGTTGTCGAGACTCAGAAAAGGCTGCGGGGCATGCGTTTCACTCCTACCATTTTCACCCAGATTGTCGAACCCCTCGATCGGCGGCGTTTCGAGGCGATGGTCGAGCGTCGTCGCGCCGACGCCTATGACAAATCGTTCGGCAGCTGGGATCATCTGATGGTCTTGATCCACGCTCAACTGACCGGCGCCGCGTCTCTGCGGGCGCTCGAAACCAGTTGGAACGCCCACGCCAACGCCCATTATCACCTGGGTTGCGGTGAGATCGCGCGCTCGACCCTCGCCGACGCCAACGCGCGCCGGCCGGTCCAGGCGTTCGCCGAAGTCCTGACGATGGTCGCCGCCCTGACCGACCGCTCGACCCGGGCGGACGCCAAGACATTGTTGCGCCTGATCGACTCGACCCCCATCCCGTTGGGACAAGTGTTCGACTGGGCCAAGTCCAACGGCCGCATCCGCGGCATGAAGGCCCATGTCGTCTACGATCCCGGGCGCGATCTGCCGCAAATCCTCGACATCACCCGACGCCAACGTCAACGACGCCCAGATCGGCCGCGAGATCGAGGTCGAGCCGGGCCTCACCTACGTCTTCGACAAGGGCTACTGCCATTACGGCTGGTGGACCGCCATCGCCGCGGCCGGGGCCTTCTTCGTCACCAGGCCCAAGAGCAACATGGGCCTGACCGTCGAGACCGAGCGGCAATACGGCCCCTCGCGCGGCCAAGGCTTCACCGTGATCGCCGATGAGGAGGTCGTGTTCTCGAGCAAAGGCGATTCCAAGCTCCCGGTCCGGCTGCGTCGCATCGAGGTTGTGCGTGACGAGGACAAAAAGACGGTCGTCGTGATCAGCAACGATATGAAGCGCTCCGCCGTAGAAATCGCGCAAGCCTACAAATTTCGTTGGCAAATCGAGCTGCTGTTCCGCTGGCTTAAGCAACACTTGAAGATACGCAAGTTCCTTGGAACCAGCCCCAACGCCGTCAAACTGCAGATCTACGCGGCGATGATCGCCTACATTCTGCTGCGTCTGGCGGCCAAGGCCGTCAGGACCAAATTCGACATCCTTCGCTTCACCGAACTCGTTGGCCTCTTCCTCTTCGCTCGTCGCCGCCTCGCCGCGATCGACGAGCCGCCTCCGATCAATCCCAGCGTCAAACGCGACCGAACCGATCCCAATCAATTGGCGCTCAACTATGTGTGAAATTTCCCCGGACAGCCGTGCGCGCGGCGGGGGAGGAAATCCGAGCGTACTTTTAGCCGCGACGCAGGGCGTTCTCCATCCCTCTGGGGCGCCCGCACTGCGCAGGTTGTAGGTGTTCGCCGAGGGCGTGGCGAATAGGCCGAATCGACATATTTCAGGGTCAGTCTCCGATAGTGAGAGCCCGATTTCACAACGATCCAAGAATTGCAGCGGCGCCGCGTGGATGGCCGGCACAAGGCCGGCCATGACGGGTGGGTATGTCATCGCGAACACCAGCACCAGCGAACGCGATATGCGCTGCCCCATGAATACAGATTTTCCGAAACAAAAGCTTGCCAGGCGCGGCGCCACTCCTTACGCTCTTATAGCGTTAGTTGTTGGTACACGCCGTGGCCGAGTGCCGATAGCATCCAGCTTTGTGGATTGATGGGTTCGGCAGAGGCTTCGAGCGCTCGGCGCCAGCCCAGATAGTTGGGCAGGTTTCTCGTGGCGACGCCGTGGAAGCGGCGCAGCCACTCCTTGAGACGCGAGTGGTAGGCATTGACGTTGTTGATGTGGATATCGGGCGCGCCGGGCAGCGGCTTTCCCGGGGCAGGGACCACGCGGACGGGAATTTTGGCGCGTCGCGCGAAAGCCCGCAAAGGGCGTCCACCGTCGCAGACCAGCAGGTTGGCTGGCGACATGGCGCTCGAGAGCGCCTGGGTTATGCACAGGGCCGTGTCCTCGGGCAGGACGGCGTCGGTCGTGGCGCCGGAACGGTCGCGGGCCACGAGAACGGGGATGTTGTCGGAAAAGGCGCCGGGATGTCTCGCCTTGCCGCCGCGCTTGCGGGCTTTGCGCGCCAGACCCGAGCGCCGGCCTTTGAACGATTCGAGGATGAAGGTTTCGTCCGCTTCCACAATCCCCTGCAAAATCTGCGGCTTGTCCAGCGCCGGGGCGCTCAGGAACCGATGCCGCCACCGATAGGCCGTGGTCGGGTGGACGCCGCAGCGCTCAGCCGCCTTCGCGAGGCTGACGCCCTCGATCATCGCCTGCGCCTGGTCAAGCCAGCGGTCCTTCTTGCGCAACCGGGCCATCGCCGTCCCGGTCGCGGCGTTGAAGGTGCGCCCGCACGACTTGCAGCGATACCTCGGCAACCCATGCGATCGACCCCAGCCGATCATCTCTTCGGCGCCGCAATGCGCGCAGCCGAGGCGATCGACCTTCTGCTCGCCAATCGCCGCCAACTCGTCCCGCTCGGCCCTCGAAGCCTTTCGTTCGCCCTTTCCAGTCGACGACGCCGGATCGGGCCGAACCTCGGAAGACGGAGGGGCGCCGGTTTCACCGGGTCGCCGCGCAAATTCCCAAAGTTCGGCGAGCGCCAGCGCAATCTGCGCGCCGCTCAACCGTCCCATCCCCGAAAGCCAACCGGCAAACTCGCCCGTATCCATCGCCAATCCCCTTCGCTTTCGGACAGATGCTCCGCTCCTTACCACATACCAACAGCTAACGCTATAAGAGCGAAAGACTTGCCAAGCGCGGTGCTGCGCCTTACCTTGTTAATTTCAGAAACAAGGAAGCCGCCATGACCGAGATCACCGAAGACCCCGCCGCCGCCGAAGGCCCCGCCGCCGCCGCGCTCGCCCTGCGCCTGGAGGCGCTCGAGCGCGGGCGGGTCGTCGTCGAATATGTCAATCGCGGCGTCGCGATTCCCGAGATCGCCGCGCGCGTCGGCATCACGGAGAGCGCGGCGCGCGCGACGCTGCGCGACGTCCTCGCCCGCTCGATTCCGGAATCCCCGGAGGAATTCGCGGCGATCCAGATGAGCCGGCTGAACGAGGCGTTGCTCGTCGCCTACAGCGCGATGGGCGAGATGAACCCCAAGGCGGTCGATCGCGTGGTCAGGATCGTGCGCGCGCTCGACCGCTACGCCGCGATGCTCGCCGCCCGACCGCTGACGCGGACGCCCGCGCTCAACCACGACGCCGAGGCCGCGCCCGCGCTTCCCGACGACCGCGGCCGGTACTCCATTGTGGCGCAAGTCCCTGAAAAGGCTCATTCCCGGAGCCTTGGCCTGCGCTTGACGGAGGAGGCCAAGGCAAGGCTTCCGGCGCGGCCGGCCGAGGCGCCGGCGCCCGCCGCGGTCGCGCTCGATCCGCCCGGCTTCGCCGCGAGCCACTGGAGGAAGACGGCCGCGTCGGTCGGCGCGCTGGCCGCCGCCGGCGCTTAGAGCGGGATGACATCACGTCGATTCGCGCCCGTCATTGCGAGCGCAGCGAAGCAATCCATGCCCCCGCGGCGCCCTGCGAAGGTGGATTGCTCACATGGGGATTTTCTCGTCAAGGGTGGTGTTTGCGATGGCGTCGCGTCCTTTGGCGCTTGGCTTTCGATCCTGGGTTCGAGCCCGTTTGCGAGATTTGGCGTCGCGCCGGATCAACCTCACATTCGGTCGTCGCGTGTGGCGCGACTCACATGGGGATTTTCTCGTCAAGGGTGGTTTTTGCGATGGCGTCGCGTCCTTTGGCGCTTGGCTTTCGATCCTGGGTTCGAGCCCGTTTGCGAGATTTGGCGTCGCGCCGGATCAACCTCACATTCGGTCGTCGCGTGTGGCGCGACTGCACCATGATTCCGCTTTCGGCGGCGGGGCTCGGGAGGCGAGACCATTCTTCGCATCGGCGTATTGCAGCCAAGCAATCCATCGGTTCGCCGACCCGGATCGACCGAGGTTGATCAGCCCTCGGCAGATGAGAAAAAGGGGACTTGGGTTGGCGGCGAGGTCAGGCGGATTTCATGACAGCCCCCTCGATGACGACGCCGGCGCTGGTGAATTTCCACAGCGCGACGAACAGCTTGCGGGCGAGCGCGACGATCAGCCGCTTGCGCGCGGCCTTGCCCGTCATGCCGGGCAGCCGCCGATGAAACCAACGCGCCAGCGCCGATTGCGGTTGATGTTGCAACCACAGCCAGGCCAATTGCAGCATTTTCCCGCGCAGCCGCGGATTGCCCGCCTTCGACAGGCCCTGCTCGTGCTCGAGCTTTCCGCTCCGCCAGGGCGTCGGCGCCAGGCCGGGATACGCGCCCGCCTGCCGGCGGTTGGCGAAGGAACGGCTCAGCCCTTCGGTCCAGAGCACGGCGGCGAACTCCTGCCCGATGCCCTTCAGGCTCATGAGCTGGCCGACCGGCGAAGGCTGCCTCTCGGCGGGCGCAGTCGCGTCCTGGCTTCGGCTTTCGGCGAGCCGGGCGACGAGCCTGTCGCGGGCGTCCTCGACCGCCTTGATCTGATTGAGCAGCAATTCGAGCCGGTCGAGCTCGCGCTCGATCTGCGCTTTCAGATGCGCCCCGAGCGGCCGGCCGTCGCCGGTGCGCAACTCGACGAGGCGCTTGCGGCGATCGCGGCGCAGCGGTTCATAGTCTCCCACCCCTTGCGAGAACAGCAGGCCCTTGATCCGGTTGACGTGCCGAACCCGCTCCTCGATCAGTTCGGCGCGCTCGCGGCAAATCCGCCGCTCGTCCTCGGCCTCGGGCGTAGGCGCCCGAACCATCGAGCAAACCCGGGGTTCGCCGCGCTTGAAGGCGAGCAACCCGCGCAACAGCGCCTCGCCGTCGAGCCTGTCGGTCTTGGGCCGCCGTCGGCGGCGCGGCGTCGCGATCGAGGCGGGGTCGACCACATGGCTCTCGCAGCCCTCCTCCTCGAGGACCCGATGGAGCCAGAAGCCGTCCAGCCCCGCCTCCTGGATCGTGATGATCCGATAGGTCGCCCCGGTCCGCGCGAGCGCCTTGCGCTTCAGTTCCGCCAGCAAGGCGAGCAGTCCCGAAACGTCGCCAGCCTCAATCGCGTGCTTCGACATCTTCTCGCCGGCCCCCGGCGACAGCGAGGTCACAAGCCACGTCGAACGGCTCAGTTCCAACGAAACGAAAATTGCGCCAAGCTGCGACTGGATAGCGGCAGTCTCTGTGAAAGGGCGGCCAAGCGACATCGGTCGTCTCCAGAGTGGTGGATGAGCAACCCCAGTCTGACCAAAGACCGGCCGCTATCCACCCCCCATGGAATCTTCGCTGCGCTCGCAATGACGGACGGGAATTTGGCGCACGTGTTTTGATGAGTGCCCTCAGCGCAGCGGCGCGACGAGGATCGAGTTGCGGCGGCAGCTGTTCCTGGCAACCTGCGGGCAGGTCGCAAAGGCCTTGAGGTTTTTCGTGAGGCAGATGCGGACGTCGACCAGCTGGCCGCGCGTGCAGGTGACGGCGATGTTGTCGGGCCGGAGGTTGGCGTTGGCGTCAATAAAGGCCTGGCGGATCTGCTCCGGCGGCGTCCTCAGCCAGGACCGGACGCCCTGAAGCGCCGGCGGGATCGTGACGCCATCGCGAACGAAACGCACGGAGCCAAAGTAGTCGGCGGGGTCGAGGCCGGTGCAGGTCCCGTGCTTGCGGTATTCATAAATTGCAAGCCCATCGGTGGGATAGAGGCCCTTCGCCGCGTCGAGCGCCGCGGATGAAACGTCCGCGTCCGGATCGCAGTCCTCCGGATTGCCGCCGAAGCGGTTGTTCGGCCAGAGGCCATGAACGACGAAGCCGTATCCGGCTCCGAGCGCGCACTGGCGGGGCGACTTCTCAGCGCCGCCGAGGTCGCAGAAGCCCGGCGACCAGGAGAGCGCCAGGACGTAGTAGTCGAACGGCGCGGTCGCGGCGGGCGGCGACCCTCCGGCCGAGGCGGCCGGGATGGCGAGGACCGCCGCCAGCGTCACAAACGCGGTTTTGGCGAAGAGCGTTCGTTTCGCCTCGCGGCAGCGGCGAGCCCAGTCCGCCAAGAAGCCGGTCAAGTCAGTAGCGCGCCTTGAGCCCGTATTCGGCCGACTTGGTTTCTCCGAGCCAGCGCTCGAGGATCGGCCGCAAAACCGCGCAAGCGGGTTCATAGGCGTGCTCGCGATCGAAACCCACGACGCACCATTCGACGCCCCAACTGAACCCGATGAGGCCGGCGTTGGCGGTCACCGCGTAGACGACCGTGGTCGGCTTCCGCTCGACCGGCGGATTCGTGCGCGGATCGTCCACGACCGCCCGCGCGACGCAGTAGCGCCGCGGGATGTAGGCGAGGCCGTTGGCGCGAAAGCCGATCTCCTTCACGCGCTCAAAGCCGCCGACCGCGTTCTGGCCGCCCCAGTAGGTATTCTCGGCCTGGGAGAATCGCCCGGAAACGGTCGAGAGGACCGAGGCGTCGTCGCATTTCGGCAGGTCGGAGGAAAACGGCGCCCAGCGCGCCTCCGAGGGCGTTTCGTATTGCGTGATCGGCAGCGGACCGCTCTGGGCTTGCGCCAGCGACACGGCGCCGAAAATGGTCAGCCAACCGATGATCGCGCGAAGCATGACGGTCGTTCCCCAAAACGGCATGAGACGCGCTGTCCCACCGGACTTCGCGCCGCCGGACAATGCGTCGCGGCGGAAGGCAAATCAAGGGCGTTCCGGCAAGACCCGCCCTGGCGGCGCGGGCGCCCTTTTCGTCAGTTCAAGCGCGCCTTGAGGCCCGCGATCTCCTTGGTGACGAGGTCGGAGCCGCTCGCGCCCTGCATCTGGCCTCGCAGCACGATCTCGGCCGCCTTGGCGGCGTGGTCGGCGGCGGCCGCCCGCACGTCGGCTGCCGCCTGCGCCTCGGCGAAGGCGATCTTGGCCTCCGCCTGCTTGGTGCGGCGGGCCATGAAATCGTTCATCCGCTCGACCGCGTCCTTCTTGAGCTGCTCGGCCTGGGCCTTGGCCTCGGCGATGATGGCGGCCGCGCTGGCCTCGGCGTCGGCCCTCTTCTTTTCGAAGCTCGCCAGGAGCGCGGTGGCTTCGTTCCTCAGCTTGGCCGCCTCGCCGAGCTCCGCCTTGATCGCCTCGCCCCGCGCGTCGAGCGCCTCGAGGACCGTCTTGTGCGCGCCGAGGTAGACGAGAAGTCCGACGAAAACGATGAAGCCGCAGAGGACATAAAATTCGGCGTCGTAGTGCATCGCGCCTCTCCGCTTCAGGACCGGGTCTGCTCGATCGCGGCCGTGACGGCCGCCGGATCGGCGGCGCGTCCGCCAAGCCGCTCGACGATCGCGCCGGCCGCGTCGCGCGCGATCTCGGCGACGTTGGTCATCGCCTGGGCGCGCGTGCCTGCGATCTGCTTCTCCGCCTCGGCGATCCGAGCGGAAATCTCGTTGTCGAGCCCTTTCCGCTTCGCCTCGGTTTCGGCAGCGGCCTGGTCGCGCGCGCCCTGCGCGAGCGCCTGGGCGTTGGCGCGGGCCTCGGCCAGCAGCTTCTCGTGCGCCGCGGCGGCGGCGTCCGCCTTCTGCTGCATCTCGGTCGCCTCGTCGAGGTCGCGGGCGATTCTCGCCTTGCGGTCCTCGATCACCTTGCCGATCTGGGGCAGGGCGCGCTTGGACATGAACCAGTAGAGGAAGCCGAACGTGATGGCGAACCAGAGCAACTGCGACGGGAACGTGCTCGAGTTGAACGGCGGGAAGTTCGACTGGCTTCCGCCCTCGTGACCGACTTCCGTTTGCGTTGTTTCGGGCTGGGCCATCAAGCGGACCTTTGAAAGCGGCAGGACGGTAAGGCAGGGCTTAAGCGCCTTCCCGAGTTCGGCGGGTAAGCCGATCAGACGGCGAACAGCAGCAGGAACGAGATCAGCAGCGCGAAGATGCCGAGCGCTTCCGTCACCGCGAAGCCGAAAATCAGACGGCCGAACTGGCCGTCCACCGCCGACGGGTTGCGCAGCGCGCCGTTGAGGAACTGGCCGAACAGCGTGCCGACGCCGATGCCGGCCGCGCCGGTGCCGATCGCTGCGAGACCAGCGCCGATGTACTTGGCGGCAATGGCGAGTTCATGCGGTTCCATGCGTAGCTCCTAGGGTCTTCGTCGGTTCGTGGAGGAAGGATCGGACGTGTCAGTGACCGCCGGGGTGAAGCGCGTCGTTGAGATACATGCAGGTCAGCATCGCGAACACGTAGGCCTGCAGGAACGCGACCAGCAATTCGAGGGCGTAGAGCCCGATCGTCATCGCAAAGGGCAATATGGCGACGACCGAAGTCACCGCGCCCGCGCCGAGCAGCATCACGACGAAGCCGCCGAACACGTTGAGCGTGATGTGGCCGGCGAGCATGTTGGCGAACAGACGGACCGAATGGCTGAGCGGACGTGAGAGAAAGGAGATGATCTCGATCGCCACCACGAGCGGCAGAATATAGATTGGAACGCCCGAAGGAACGAACAGCTTGAAGAAGCCGACCCCGTGCTCCCTGATGCCGATGATGACGACGGTGAGGAACACCAGGAGCGCGAGCGCCACGGTGATGATGATCTGGCTCGTCACCGTGAACGAGTAGGGAATGAGGCCCACCAGATTGCAGATCAGGATGAAGAAGAAGATGCTGAACACCAGCGGGAAAAAGCGCATGCCGTGCTCGCCCGCCGCCGATCGCACCATGCCGGCGATGAACTCGTACCCCATCTCGGCCAGCGCCTGCAGGCGGCCGGGAACGCCGGAGTCGCCTCGCGCCCCGATCGCCGCGATGAGGCAGCTCAGCGCCACCGCGAGCAGCATGTAGAGGCCGGAATTCGTCAGGGAGAAATCGATGTGCCCAATGGAGATGGGCAAGACCGGATGAATGGAGAATTGCTCGATCGGATTGATCGCCGGTCCCGCTTCGGTCGCCACGTCCTCTAGTCCTCGTCGTCGTCGTCCGCCCCGCCGGAGGGCTCTTCCGCCCCGCGGCGGGCTTCCCGCCCGGGCGAGGCGTTGGGCTCCGGAGGCGGAGCCGAGCGCCGCACCCCTTTATCCGCCGCATCCGGTGGAGACAAGCGCGAATCGAGCGTTGAACCCCCGCCTTTGGGCGAAGTGAGGCGGATCACGTTCCACACCCCCGCCGCGACTCCCAGAAAGAAGAACCCGATCAGGAACGCGGGATTGGTTCCGAGCAGACGGTCGAGCGCCCAGCCGATGCCTGCGCCAACGATGATCGCCGAAATGAACTCGCTGCCGGCCCGCATGCCGAGCGACATTCCGGAATCGCCTTTCGGGGCGTCGGCGTCTTGGGGCCGCGGCGCGCTTGCGGCGGGCTGGCTCTCGCGCGCCTTCGAGAGCGAGGTTTTCAGCCGGTCGAGGCTGGACCTCAGGCGTTCGTCATCGTTCTCGGCCATGCCGCGCTCGCCCTCGCCTCCATCGCCTCTTGTTCGCCTCGGCCTTTACGCCCTGGGCCCCGCGGAGGCAATTCGGCCGGCTTTCCGGTCGGTTTGGCGCCGACAACCGCCTCAAAGGCCCTCCTCAAGCCTTGCATCTGGGTCTAGAACAGCAGCGCACGGCGAGGCGCGCCGCGGTCCGGGAGGTTTCGCCATGACGTCAGGTCGTCTGCGCTCGCTTTGCTCATCCTCGGCCCTGGCCGCGCCCTTCCTGATGCTGGCGCTTCCCGTCGGCGGCGCGTGGGCGAGCGAGACCTGCTCGACCGAGACCGTCGAAAAGCTCGCCATTCCCGGCCTCGTCGTCGAAGCCGCGACCCTTCAGCCGGCGGGCGAGGGCCTGCCGGAGCATTGCGTGCTCAGAGCCCGGGTCGACGACCGCACCGGGACCGATGGAAAGCCCTACGCCATCCGTTTCGAAATGCGGCTGCCGACGGTCTGGAGCGGACGGTTCCTGCATCAGGGCAACGGCGGCTCCGACGGCGAGGTGAAGCCTGCGACGGGCGACATTTCCGGGACGCGCGCCTCGGGCGGCGTCCCCGCGCTCGCGCGCGGCTTCGCGGTCCTCTCCTCCGACAGCGGCCATTCGGGCGCCGACCCCGCCAATGCGTCGCTCGGTCTCGCGGCCGGCGTCGCCTTCGGCCTCGACCCGCAGGCGCGGCGCGACTACGGCTACGCCGCCGACATCCGGCTCGCGCCGATCGCGAAGACGATTCTTCAGGCGCAGTACGGCCGAAAGCCGGATTTCTCCTATTACGGCGGCTGCTCGAACGGCGGACGGCACGCGATGGTGGCGGCGTCCCGCATGCCTGAGGCCTACGACGGCTTTCTCGTCGGCGATCCCGGCTTCGACTTGCCGCGCGCCGCGCTCCAGCACGCCTGGGACGCGCAGGCTTTCGTCAAGGCCGACCCGGACATCCGCAAGTCGATCACCAAGGAGGAGGCGGCGCTCGTTGCACGCAAGATCACGGCCGCCTGCGACAAGCTCGACGGGATCGAGGACGGACTGACGGCCAATCTCGCCGCCTGCCAAAAAGCCTTTTCGTTTGACAGCCTCGTCTGCGGCGAAGGCGCCGCCGCGGACTGCCTGCCCAAGGCCAAGGCCGAGGCGCTGAAGGCAAGCTTCGCGGGTCCGCATAATTCCAGGGGCAAGGCGCTTTACGCCGATTGGCCGGTCGACGGCGGCGTCGGCACGGGCAACTGGCGGATGTGGAAGGTCGAGAGTCCCATCCCGCCGTGGCATTACTACCCGATCATCGCCACAATGGGCGCGGCCTCGCTCGATTACGTCTTCACCACGCCGCCGACCCCTGTTCCCGGCACGAACGAGGCGCTGATGCAGGGGCTGGAGGCCTTCGACTTCGACCGCGACGCGCCGAAGATTTTCGCTGCGACCGAATCCTACCCGGAATCGGCGATGGCGTTCATGACGCCGCCCGACGTCGACGACCCCAGGCTCGCCGCCTTCCGCGACAAGGGCCGCAAGATGGTCATCTATCACGGCCAGGCGGACCCGGTGTTCTCGATCGACGACACGATCCGCTGGTGGGAGAAGCTCGACGCCAATCTGAGCGGCGAGGCTGCGAAATCGGTCCGCCTCTTCGCCATTCCCGGCATGACTCATTGCGAAGGCGGCGTCACGCTCGACAAATTCGACGCGCTGACCGCACTGACGGACTGGGTGGAGAAGGGCAAGGCGCCGGATCAGATTATCGCGACCGTCGATCCGGCGAACAAAGAGATCCCCGCCTCGTGGAGCCCGACCCGCACCCGCCCGCTCTGCCCCTGGCCACAGTACCCCCGATACAAGAGCGGCGACCCCGAGAGCGCGGCGTCGTTCGAATGCAGGGCGCCGTGAAGCGGGCCGCGGGATTGGCAGCCGCGCTTGGCTCAAGCGCGGCCGACGCGACCACGATTGCATCTACAGGACGCCGCCGCATATTGGCCGCCATCAGCGGGCAGACCGTTCTCGTCATAGCCGATGACGGCGTCCGCGCTGCGCCGGTCGAGGACCGGGAGTAGGCTCCAGCGCCGACGAATGGCCGTGAGATCTTCAATCAGCGCGACCCGCCGCGGAGCGTCGCCGATCCGGCGCAACCGCTATTCAATCGCGCGCCGCGTCGCGGGGTAAGGGTCTCCCCGGTCCGCTGGGCGAGCGCGCGCGCAAGCCGTTCGGTTTCGGGGTCTTGATGCTCAGCGCCATTCGAGGTTCCGGGTCTTCGAAATCTATATTCTGCCTTGGACTCGTCCAGGTCGAGCGCCGGCACGACAACGGGGCGAACGAGCTTCTCGATTTCGCCGAACTCCTTCAAGAGCGTCCGTCGCTGGGCATCGACGCGCGGCCGCTGGCGAGATGGGCCTCGTGGACCGCTCCCGGGACAGGGGAATTGGCCCCGAACGGGCGGTCCGCCCTGCCGATCCGCTCGGCCCGCACGCGGCAGGGGTCGGGCCTCAGCCGCTCGCAAGGCCCCGCGGGACGGCGGCGCGGACCCCCATGCGCCGAACCGCCTCGACATTGGCGCGCGCCTCTTCCGGCGACAGATCGGCCTCGTCGATTTTTTCGGCCTCAGCGTATTTGCCCTCAAGGGCAAGAACGAGCGCGAGGTCGCCTCGCGTCGTGGCGTCCGCCTTGGGGCTCGCCGCGGCCTGCCTCAAGACCCGCTCGGCCTCCGGCAGCTTTTTCGCGAGCGCGAGCGACACGCCCATGTTGGTGAGCGGGCCGGGTTCGTCCGGGGCGATCTTCAAGGCGTCTCGATAGAACTGCATCGCGGCCTCGGGATCGCCCATCCGGTCGGCCACCGACCCCTGCGCCGACAGCACGTCCCATCGGGGAGCGTCGGGCGCATAGGCGCGGGTCAGCACGTCCTTGGCCTGAGCAAGCTCCCCGGCGTCGGCCAGCGCCTTGCCGTATTCGCCGAGCACCTCCTCGTCCTTCGGCGCCTTGACCGCCGCCGCCTGCATCACCGCGACCGCTTCGCCGGTGCGGGCGAGGGCGCGCAGCGCCCGGGCGTATTCGATCGAGGCGGCCTTCTCGCCGGGATTGCGCTCGTAGCGGGCGCGGGCCGCCTCGGCGTAGGCGCGTAAAGCCGCCGGGTCGGCCAGTGCGGCCGTGGTCGCCGCCGGGCGGATGCCGCCGGTCGTGTCGCCGAAAGTCTCGCATCCGCCGAGCGCGGCGCCGGCGAGGACCCAAACCGCCGCGGCGGCCCCTCGGGCGGGAAAGCCACGATGGCTGGATCTTTGCGGCGCCAAGCAAAAGCCTCCCGCGGACGGGCTCGTCCTTGCGAGCCCTACCCTCGTCGCCTTGCTCGAGGCTGCCGACCATCGGCGGATGGGCGATCGCCGAAGCGTCGGCGCTCGGCATGTCCGGCGTAAGTCCTTGAAAAAACTCATAGCCTGTTCGGAGCTTGGCCCAAGACCGCCGCTATGTCTTTGAAAACACTAGTGAGTTGCTCAAAAACCGCGCTACGGCCTTGAAAAGGCCCAAGACCGGCTCGGATCGGCGGGAGGGTCGGCGGCGGCAGGCCCGCTCCGGCGCAGCAGGGTCGACGACAGCTCCGACCGCGGCCCGTGCAGGAACAGGAAGGCCGGCGGCGGCAAGATCGGCGAGGCGCTTGCGCGTCGCGTTCGGGCACGCGCCAGCGCGCCGAGCGCGATCGCGGCCGGACTCGACATGGCGCTCAGCGTCGAGCCCGGCCGGTCGATCACCGCGATCGGCACGAGGTCGGCGATCTCCCGCCAGTGCCGCCAGAGGTGGAACTGCCGAAGGTTGTCGGCGCCCATCAGCCAGACGAAGCGGACGCCGCGGGCGCGCCGCGCGAGCCAGGCGAGCGTGTCGTAGGTGTAGCGCGCGCCGATCTGGGCCTCGATGTCGGTGATCGCCACGCGGGGGCCGCCGATCAGCCGGCGCGCCGCCTCGACCCGCTCTTGCAGCGCCGCGAGTTCGGCCTGGGACTTCAGCGGATTGCCGGGCGTCACCAGCCACCAGACCCGGTCGAGGCGCGAGCCGCGTCAGCGCGAGCCGCGTCACCAGCGCGTGGCCCTCGTGCGGCGGATTGAACGAGCCGCCGAGCAGCCCGATCCGCATGCCGGGCGCAAACGGCGGCAGGCGCGGGACAGGCGTCACAGCGCCCCCTGCTGCGGCGAGCAGCTCGGCCTGACGCTCGGCGGTCAGCGCGTCGATGATCTCGTCGAGCCCCTCGCCCTCCATGATCCGGTCGAGCGAATAGAGGGTCAGGTTGACCCGGTGGTCGGTCACCCGCCCTTGCGGGAAATTGTAGGTGCGGATGCGCTGCGACCGGTCGCCCGAGCCGACCTGCGAGCGGCGCTCCTCGGCCCGCTCGGCGTCGAGCTTCTGGTTGCGGGCGTCGAGGATGCGCGAGCGCAGGAGCGCCATGGCCTTCGCGCGGTTGCGGTGCTGCGAGCGCTCCTCCTGCATCGCGACCACCAGGCCGGTCGGCAGGTGGGTGATGCGGATCGCCGATTCGGTCTTGTTGACGTGCTGCCCGCCGGCGCCGCTCGACCGCATGGTGTCGATCTTGAGGTCGGCCTCGTTGATCACGAGATCCGCCTCCTCGGCGAGCGGCAGGACCGCGACGGTCGCGGCCGAGGTGTGGATGCGCCCCTGCGTCTCGGTCGCGGGCACCCGCTGCACCCGGTGGACGCCGCTCTCGAACTTGAGCCGGGCGAACACGCCGCGTCCCGGAGATCTGCGCCACGATTTCCTTGTAGCCTCCGGCCGTCCCCTCGCTCATCGACAGGGTCTCGACCGTCCAGCGCTTCGCCTCGGCATATTTGACGTACATGCGAAAGAGGTCGCCGGCGAACAGCGCCGCCTCGTCGCCCGCCGGTGCCCGCGCGCACCTCGAGGATCGCGTCGCCTTCGTCCGCCGCGTCCTTGGGCAGGAGCGCGATCCGGATCGCCTTGCGCCATCTCTTCGGACGCGGTCTCGGCCTCGGCGAGCTCGTCCGACGCCATGGCGCGCATCTCGGCGTCGAGCGCCGGGTCGGCCAGCAGGCCGCGAGATCCGCCCGCTCCTTCTCCTTGTCGCGGAAGGCCCGGATCGCCGCGACCACGGGTTCGAGATCGCTGAGCTCGCGCGACAGCGCCGAATATTCCGCCCCGGCGACGCCCTCGGTCAGCCGTGCGCCGATTTCCTCGTAGCGGCGCAGAATGAGATCGAAATTGTCGTTGGCGGCCATGTTGGGGAAACCGAGAAAAGGGAGGCTTGACTGCGCAGGGCGCGCTAGAAGCGCACGTTCGAGCCGCTCGGCGAGTTCCCGCAGCGGCTCGCGCAGCGAGGCGTCCGTCGCGGCCGTCCGCCAGCATCGCTTCGACCTCGCGCGCCGCCTCTTTGACGTTCAGCGTCAGGATCATCGCCTTGACCGGACCGATCGAGGTCGCCGACATCGAGATCTGGCGATAGCCGATCGCCATCAGCGCCATCGCCTCGAGCGGCCGGCCGCCGATCTCGCCGCACAAGGTCACCGGCGTTCCGGCCCGCGCGCCGGCCTCCGCGATCGCGCGCAGGGCGCGCAGGAACCCCACGCTCAGCGTATCGAACCGGCTCGCCACCCGGCGGTTGTCGCGGTCGACGGCATAGAGATATTGCATCAGGTCGTTCGAGCCGACCGAGAGAAAGTCGGCGGCGGCGGCGATCTCGTCGAGCTGCCACAGCAGCGACGGCACTTCGACCATGACGCCGAGCTTCGCCGAGCGCGGCGGCTCATGGCCGTGGCTCGCGCTCCAGGCGAGCTCCCGATCGAACAGCGCGCGCGTCCGCTTGTATTCGTCGACGGTCGAGACCATCGGCGCCATGACCCGGAGATCGCGCCCGGCCGCGGCCCGGATGAAGGCGCGCAGCTGCATGCGCAGCAGCGCCGGGCGATCGAGGCCGATGCGCAGGGCCCGCCAGCCGAGCGCCGGGTTCTCCTCCTCGAACCCCTTCATGTAGGGCAGCAGCTTGTCGCCGCCGATGTCGAGGGTGCGGAAGGTCACCGGCCGGTCGCCCGCGGCGTCGAGAATCGCGCGGTAGAGCTGCTCCTGCACGCCCGGCCGCGGAAAGCGGGAGGCCAGCATGAACTGCAACTCGGTGCGGAAGAGGCCGATCGACTCCGCTCCGGTTTCGGCCAGGTGCGGCATGTCGACCAGCAGGCCGGCGTTCATGTGGAGCCCGATCGCGTACGCCGTCGAGGCTGACCGTCGGCACGTCGCGCAACGCGCGATACTGCGCCTGCTTGCGGGCGCGCATGCGCGCCCGTTCGGCGTAGGCCGCTTCGACGTCGGGCGGCGGACGCAGGTAGACCTCGCCGGAATCGCCGTCGACGATGATCGCGTCGCCGTGCTCGACGATCTCGGTGATGTTCGGCGACGTCGCTGACCGCCGGAATGGCGAGCGCCCGGGCGACGATCGCCACATGGCTCGAGGCGCCCGCCTTCCTCGAGCACCAGCCCGCGCAGCCGCGATCGGTCATAGTCGAGCAGCGCCGCCGGGCTCATCGAGCGCGCGACCAGGATCGCGTTCTCCGGCAACTCCTCCGGCAGCAGCACCAGGCTCTGTCCGGCCAGTTGATGCAGCAGGCGATTGGCGATGTCGGTCAGATCGTGCAGCCGGTCGCGCAGATAGGGGTCGGTCTGCCGCTGCAGCTTGGCGCGAGCGTCGTTCTGGACGCGCTCGACCGCGGCCTCGGCGGTCAGGCCGGAACTCACCGCCTCGCGCAGCCGGCGCAGCCAGCCACGGTCGTGCGCGATCATGCGGAAGGCTTCGAGCACGTCGCGGTGCTCGCCCGAACGGCCGTCGTCGTTGCGGTCGATCAGTTCGTCGACCGAGGCGCGCATGGCGCTGATCGCGGTCTCGAGCCGATGCAGCTCCGAATCCACGTCGTCGGCGACGATCTTCGACACCGCCACGCGCGGCTGGTGCATGACGACATGCCCGAGCCCGAGCCCGTCGGCGATGCCGAGCCCTTTCATCGCCAGCGGATTTCGCACAGCGATCGGCCCGCCCTGCGCGGCGATCGCCTGCAGTTCGCCCGAGGCGATCATCTCGGCGAGCAGCATCGCCGTCGTCTGGAGCGCCTCGACCTCTTCCTCCGAATAGGTGCGCCGCGCCCGGTTCTGGACAACCAGCACCCCGATCGTCGCGCCGCCGCGCAGCACCGGGACGCCGAGGAACGACTGGTAGATCTCCTCGCCGGTCTCGGGCTTGTAGGAAAAGGCGGGATGATGCTGCGCGTCGGAGAGCGCCAGAGGCTCGGCGCTCGAGGCGATCAGGCCGACCAGACCCTCGCCCGGCTCCATCGTCGTCAGGTGCACAGCCTCGCGGTTGAGGCCTTCGGTGGCGAACAGCTCCATGGCGCCGTCGGCGCGCACGACATAAAGCGAGCAGACCTCCGCCACCATGTTCGAGGCGATCAGGACGACGATGCGGTCGAGACGCGCCTGCGCGGTGACGGGCTCCGCCATGACCTCGCGAAGCCGCCGCAGCAACAGACGGGGTCCGCCCGGCGCGCGCATCAGTGACGTCCTCTTCTCTCGCCCGCCAGCACGTTCGGCCTCGCGCGCCATGCAATGAACGGGCCGGACGCGGGCCGCCGCCCGTCCTGCGCTCGCGAGCCGCCTCGCCATCCGGCCTCGGGGCCGTATAGAAACGAATTGCCGACCCGGCAAGGGCGCCGTCTTTGGCTCTACGCGTTCGGTCTGGCGCGCCCGACGGGCCAGGACCTCGTCGAGCCAGTCGGGCCGCATCTCGGGAACCGAAGACAGCAGCAACTCCGTATAGGGGTGATAGGGAGGCGAGAACACCGAGGCCGTGTCGCCGCTCGCGACCGTCCTTGCCGCGCAGCATGACCACGACCTTGTTGGCGATCCGTTTGACCGTGCCGAGGTCATGGGTGATGAACATGTAGGCGACGCCGAGTTCGTCCTGCAGGCGCTTGAGCAGGCGCAGGATTTCTTCGCCGACCAGTTGATCGAGCGCGGACGTCACCTCGTCGCAGATGATGAGATCCGGCTCGGCGGCGAGCGCCCGCGCGATCGAAACCCGCTGCTTCTGGCCGCCGGACAGTTCGGAGGTCTTCCGGTCGATGAAATGCTCCGGCAGATCCATCTGCCTGAGCAAGCTCCAGGACGCGCGCCCGAACTTCCGCGCGCGAGCGCTTGAAATAGAACGACACCGGCCGGCCGATCACGTCGAGCAGCGTCTGCTGCGGATTCAGCGCGACGTCAGGCATCTGATAGATCATCTGGATCCGCCGAAGCTGGTCGCGCGAGCGGTCCTTGAGGCGGGCGGGCAGGCTTGCGCCGTTGAAGCGTACGTCGCCGGACGCGCGCGGCAGCAGGCCGGTGACAACCCGCGCCAAGGTCGATTTTCCCGACCCCGACTCGCCGACCACCGCGACCGTGTCGCCGCTGAAGATTTCGAGACTGACATCGTCGATGACTTTCGGCTTGCCGGCATAATGGGCGGTCACGTCCTCGACCGCGAGCAGCGGCGCCGCCGCTCTCGGGCCTCGCGACGAACGTATGGCCCGCGATCCGTCTCGCGCACCAGGCGGCGCGTGTAATCTTCTTTCGGCTCCTGAAGGATGCTTCGGGCATCGCCGAACTCGACCATTTTTCCGCGCTGGAGCACCATGATGCGGTCGGCGATCTGGGCTACGACCGCGAGGTCGTGGGTGATGTAGAGCGCGGACGCGCCATGCTCGCGGATAAGCCGGCGGAAAGCCGCGAGGCATTCGACCTGCGTCGTCACGTCGAGCGCCGTGGTCGGTTCGTCGAACACGATGATCTCCGGCCTGGCGATCATCGCCATCGCCGCCATCACGCGTTGCAACTGTCCGCCCGACACCTGATGAGGATAGCGCCCACCGATCGATCTCCGGGTTCGGCAGATCGAGTTCGCGAAAAAGTTGCACCGCCGCGGCTTGCGCCTCGGCGCGGCGCATGACGCCGTGCCGGATCGGCGCTTCGCATACCTGGTCCATCAGCGTCATCGCCGGATTGAACGAGGCCGCGGCGCTTTGGGCGATGTAGGACAGTTTCAGGCCGCGCATCGCTCGGCGCTGATCCGCAGTGAGCGCGCGCAAGTCCGAACCGGCAAACACAATATGTCCGCCGACAATGTGGCAGTTGCGCCGGGTGTAGCCCATCGAGGCGAGGCCGATCGTCGATTTGCCAGCTCCGGATTCGCCAATGAGCCCGATGACTTCGCCGCGATTCAGTGAAAAGGAAACGTCGTCGACCAGGACCGGCCCCTCGCCGCGATCCGTGCGCACCTGGATGCGCATGGCGCGAACGTCGAGGACCACGCCCTCGCGTTTCGGCGACGCGCTCACGCTCCTTCTCCCTGTCCGCGGGAATGGATGGCAAGCATCCAGTCGACAACGAAATTGACGCCGATCGTCAAAAGCGCGATCGCGGCGGCCGGATAGATCGGGGCTACAGAGCCGTAGTCGATCATGTCCTTGTAGTCGCGCACCATGCTGCCCCAGTCGGCGGCGGGCGGCTGAACGCCGAGGCCGAGAAAGCTGAGCGAGGCGACAAACAGGAAGGTGAAGCTGAAGCGGAGGCCGAATTCCGCGGTCAGCGGCGGAATCGCGTTCGGCAGGATCTCGCGGGTGATGATCCACCACCAGCCCTCCCCGCGCAGACGCGCCGCCTCGACAAACTCGAGATTGACGAGGCCGACCGCCACCGAACGCGCCAGGCGGAACACCTTCGTCGAATCGAGGATCGCGATGGTTACGATCAGGACCGGGATCGCCGTGCCGAGCACCGAAAGCACCACGAAAGCGAAGATCAGCGTCGGCATGGAGAGCAGGAGATCGACGAGGCGCGACAGCGCCAGGTCGACCCATCCTCCGGCGACCGCAGCGGTGAAGCCTGTGATGATGCCGATCGAGAAAGAAAGCGCGGTGATGATGAGGGCGAGTCCGATGGTACAGCCGCGCGCCGTAGATCAGCCGGCTCAGCAGGTCACGGCCGAGATTGTCGAGGCCGAGCCAATGTTGCCAGCTCGGGATCCGCCCAGGGATCGCCGACAGGCGTCGCCTGATCGTAGGGCGCGATCAGCGGCGCCAACAGCGCCACCAGAGCGTTCAGGACGACAATGAGCAGCCCGATCTGCGCGACGACGGTCACTTTGTGGCCAAACAGTCTCATCGCGGCCGCCTAAGGCGAGGGTTGGAAAGGATCGACGAGGACGTCGGCGAGCAAGTTGAGGCCGATGAATGTCGCGGCAAAGATCAGGCCGCAGGCCTGCACGACCGGCACGTCGTGCTTGGAGACCTCGTCGACCATAAGCTGCCCGAGCCCCGGATAGACGAACACGGTCTCGACCACGACCACGCCGACGATGAGATAGGCGAGATTGAGCGCAATGACCGAAATGATCGGCGCGAGCGCGTTCGGCAGCGCGTGACGCAGAACGATGCGAGTCTTGGTGAGGCCCTTAAGTATCGCCATTTCAATGTAAGGACTTGCCATCACAGCGAGCACCGAGGCGCGCGTCATCCGCATCATGTGCGCGAGCACGCTCATCGCGAGCGTCACCATCGGCAGGAACGCCATATAGAGCCGTTCGCCGAAAGGCGTGTCGGGCGTCACATTGGCGAGCGAGGGGAAGAGGCCGAGATCGACCGCGACGAAGATAATGAGCAGGTAGGCGACGAAATAATCAGGCACCGAGATCGTCATCAGGGTGAGAATATTGATGAGACGGTCAAAGAGGCCGCCCTGCCGGATCGCCGAGATGAGGCCGAGCAGCAGCGCCAACGGCGTCGCCACGAACGCGGCGTATGCAGCGAGGAACATCGTATTGGCGAAGCGCGGGGCGATCTCCTCCAGCACGTCGCGGCCGTTGGCGAGCGAATGGCCGAAATCGCCCCGCAGCACATTGAACAGCCATTCCGCGTAGCGTACGATCGCCGGACGATCGAGCCCGAGGTCCAGTCTGAGCTTGGCGAGGCTTTCCGGGGTCGCCGTGTTTTGCAGAATGGCCGAAGCAAGATCGCCTGGCAGGAGTTCGGTGCCAAGAAAGATAAGCGCCGACGCCGCCAGAAGCGTCAGCAATCCCAACGCCAGCCTCTGGCCGATCAGCTTGATCACGCGGCTAGCCTTTAGCGCCCGCAGCGCCCGGGTCGAGCGAACGCTGATGAAAGGAAACCCAAGACCCGCGCCTAAGCCGCATCCGGTTTTTCGCTCGATCGAAACGCCGGCGCGGAGACCGCCGCGCCGGCGATCTTCCGGTCAAGACTTGAGCCAAGCCTGTTCCAGGATATAGCCGTTGTTCATGTCGAAGCCGCCGTGGGGCGTATGGCCGCCGACCTTGTCCTGATGCGCGTCGAGCCAGTCCTTGAACACGGGAATGATGGCGCCGCCGTCTTCGTAGAGGATCTTCTGCGCCTCCCAGATGTAAGGCTTGCGCTTGGCCTCGTCGATTTCGCCCTTCGCGTCCGCAAGCAGCTTCTCGAACTTCTCGTTCTTCATGTGCGTCTCGTTCCAGGGCGCGCCTGCGCTATACGCGACGGAAAGCATTTGGGTCGCCGCCGCTCGGCCGCCCCAATAGCTCGCGACGAAGTCGCCCTTGAGCCAGACGTTGTCCCAGAAACCGTCGGCCGGCTCTTTCTTGATCTCGAAGGGGATCTTGGCGGCGTCGGCCGAGGCCTTCATCAACTGCGCCATGTCGGCGGCGCCGTTGAAGGTCGCTTCCGAGACCTGCAAGCACGATGCCTGGGTTCGCAACGCCCGCCTTCTTGAAATAGAACGCCGCCTTATCGAGGTCGTACGCGCGCTGCGGCAACTCGTGTGTTGAAATAGGGATCCGTCGAAGGGATCGGGTGATCGTTGCCGATCGAGCCGACGCCGGCGAAGAGCGCTTTCAGAATCTGCTCGCGATTGGTCGCGTACTTCATCGCCAGGCGGAGGTCCGCATTGTCGAAGGGAGGGCGGTTGACCGACATCGCCGCGACCACGTGCCATCCGCCCGGAGCCCGCACCAGCTTGAGATTGGACGACTTCTCGATCAGCGGCACGGCCCTCGGTTCGATGCGGTTGACGGCGTCGACCTGGCCGGATTTCAGAGCGTTCAGTCGTGCGACGCCGTCATTGATGACGATGATCTCCGCGGCGTCGAGGAAGCCGCGATCGTCCTTGTAGAAGTCCGGGTTCTTCTTCAGCGCGATCCGCACGCCGGGATCGAATTTGTCGACGAGGAACGCGCCGGTTCCGACCGGGTTGGCCCAGTCCTTGAAGCCGTCGGGAACGACGAGAAGGTGATAGTCGGTCAGGCTATAGAGGAAATCGGCGTCGCCGGATTTCAGGATCACCTTGAACTGGTTCTTGTCGAGCTTCTGGATGTCGTCGATCGCGGCGACCGACGACTTGCCGCCGGATTTGCTGTCGCCGCGGTGATAATTCAGCGAGTAGATCGCGTCGTCAGCTGTGAGTTCCTTGCCGTTCGAGAATTTCACCCCTTTGCGGAGATTGAAAACCCACTCCTTCGCGTCCTTCGAAGGCTCGATGCTGCTGGCGAGATCGGGCTTCGGCTTGCCGTCTTGGGCCCATTCGATCAGTCCGTTGAACACCCCATGCGAGGCGTCGATCATGACCGAGTCGTTGTAGCTGCCGATGTCCCAGCTGTCGGTCGTGCTGCCGCCCCCGAGGCCGAGGCGTAGCGCGCCGCCCTTCTTGGGGGTTTCGGCGGCCTTCGCGGTCTCGAGCATGGTCGAGATCGCCATACTCGAGGCGCCGAGCGCGGCCGCGCGCCCGATGAATTCGCGCCGTGACAAAGCGCCCTTGGCCAGACGCGCGGTCCAGTAGTCCAATTCGCTCATTTTAGCGTTTCTCCCATAAACGGGACTGCAGCGATCTGGTCAGCGGCTGCGCCCGCATCGGCGATCGCGTCGCCAACCCGAGGTCATTGTCCTGTTTGACGCTGATCTCTGTCAATCGGGATCATCGGCAATTCGCGGGCCGGCGCGCCAGCGGCGCTTTCGCAATCCGCGGCCTCGCCGGGTGAAGCATCCCCAGGCCGTCGACGCGCATCGCGTTGACTTGCGGTTCGGCCAAGATTAGGGCTTTCGGCCGCAAATTGCCGAGCAAATGCGCTCGAACTGTCAGGGATGGGCCCCTCATGAAAATTCTCGTGCCCGTTAAACGGGTGGTGGATTACAACATCAAGATCCGGATCAAGTCGGACGGGTCGGGCGTCGAGCTCGCCAACGTCAAGATGTCGATGAATCCGTTCGACGAGATCGCCGTCGAGGAGGCGCTCCGCCAGAAGGAGGCGGGCAAGGCGACCGAGGTCGTCGTGGTGTCGATCGGGCCTCAGCAGGCGAGCGAGACCATCCGCACCGCGCTCGCGATGGGCGCAGACCGGGGAATTCTGGTCAAGACCGACGGGATCGTCGAGCCGCTTGCGGTCGCCAAGATCCTCAAGGGCGTGATCGCCGAGGAAGAGCCCGGCCTCGTGATCCTGGGCAAGCAGGCGATCGACGACGACTGCAACCAGACCGGCCAGATGCTGGCGGCGCTGACCGGCTACGGCCAGGGCACGTTCGCCTCGAAGGTCGCGATGGGCGAAGGCTCGGTCGAGGTCACGCGCGAGGTCGACGGCGGCTCGCAGACCGTGTCGCTGAAGCTTCCCGCGATCGTCACCGCCGACCTTCGGCTCAACGAGCCGCGCTACGCCTCGCTCCCCAACATCATGAAGGCGAAGAAGAAGCCGATCGCCGACAAGACGCCTGCGGATTACGGCGTCGACGTCGCGCCGCGGCTGAAAGTGCTGAAGACGACGGAGCCCGGCGGACGCAAGGCGGGCGTGAAGGTGAAGACGGTGGCGGAGCTGGTTTCGAAGCTCCGCGACGAAGCGGGAGTGATCTGACCATGGCGACCCTTCTGTTGGCCGAAGTCGCGAACGGGAACCTGAGCGACATGACGGCGCGGGCGCTGACTGCGGCGCTCGAGATCGCGCAGCCGGTCGACGTGCTCGTCGCGGGCCAAGGCGTCGGCGGCGCCGCGGAGGCGGCGGCCAAGCTTTCCGGCGTGGCCAAAGTCCTGGTCGCCGACCATGCGGCTTACGCGCACGGCCTCGCCGAGCCGCTCGCGGCCCTGATCGTCTCGCTCAGCGGCGCCTATGACGCAATCGTCGCGCCCTCGACGGCGGCCGCCAAGAACGTCCTGCCGCGCGCGGCGGCGCTCCTCGACGTGATGCAGGTCTCCGACATCATCAAGGTTCTGGGCCCCAAGACTTTCGAGCGGCCGATCTACGCCGGCAACGCCATCCAGACGGTCGAGTCGACCGATCCGAAGGTGGTGGTCACGGTCCGCACCGCCTCGTTCGGCGCGACCGGCCCGGGCGGCCCGGCGCCGGTCGAGGCGATCGCCGCGGCGCCCGACCCGGCCGTGTCCGGATTCGTCGGCGAGGCGCTCGCCAAGTCCGACCGTCCGGAGCTGACCTCGGCCAAGATCATCATCTCCGGCGGCCGGGCGATGCAGAAGGCGGAGAACTTCAAGACCTACATCGAGCCGGTGGCCGACAAGCTCGGCGCGGCGATGGGCGCCTCGCGCGCGGCGGTCGACGCGGGCTATGCGCCGAACGACTGGCAGGTCGGCCAGACCGGCAAGGTCGTCGCGCCGGAACTCTACATCGCGGTCGGCATCTCCGGCGCGATCCAGCATCTGGCCGGCATGAAGGACTCGAAGGTCATCGTCGCCATCAACAAGGACGAGGAGGCGCCGATCTTCCAGGTCGCCGACTACGGCCTCGTCGCCGACCTCTACCAGGCCCTGCCCGAACTCGCCGACGAACTCGGCAAGATCGGACGCTGACGCCGGACGTGTTCGACTAATTCCCGCGGGCGTCCGACTGGACGCCCACGGCCGCTCGTCTATGATCGCGGCCCGAGGCGGGCGGCTTGACAGGTTCACGAACATGGCACTGAGCATCGATTCGGTCGGCGTCATCGGCGCAGGGCAGATGGGCGCGGGCATCGCCCAGGTCGCGGCTCAGGCCGGGATGCCGGTGTACCTGAACGACGTGACCGAGGATCGGGTCAACGCGGCGCTGGCGACCATCAACGGCCACCTGTCGCGTCGGGTGGCGAGGGGCGAACTCGACGAGGAGGGACGCAACGCGATCCTCGGGCGCATCCACTACACGCCGACCCTCGACAAGCTCGGCGACTGCGACCTCGTCGTCGAGGCGGCGTCCGAGAACGAAGACGTCAAGCGCAAGATCTTCACTTCGCTCCGCCCGTTCATGAAGCCGGAGGCGATCCTCGCCTCCAACACCTCGTCGATCTCGATCACGCGGCTCGCCTCGGTCACCGTCAATCCCGAGCGCTTCATCGGCATGCACTTCATGAACCCGGTGCCGCGCATGCAGCTCGTGGAGATCATCCGCGGCATCGCGACCAAGGACGACACCTACGAGGCGTGCAAGGCCTTCGTCGCGCGGCTCGGCAAGACCTCGACGATGTCGGAGGATTTTCCGGCCTTCATCGTCAACCGCATCCTGCTGCCGATGATCAACGAGGCGGTCTACACGCTTTACGAGGGCGTGGGCTCGGTCGAGTCGATCGACACCGCCATGCGGCTCGGCGCCAACCACCCGATGGGGCCGCTCCAGCTCGCCGACTTCATCGGCCTCGACACCTGCCTCTCGATCATGCAGGTCCTGCATGACGGGCTGTCGGATTCGAAGTACCGCCCCTGCCCGCTGCTGGTGAAGTATGTCGAGGCCGGCTGGCTCGGCCGCAAGACCCAGCGCGGCTTCTACGACTATCGCGGCGAGACCCCCGTCCCGACCCGCTGAGGCGGCGCGCACGATTTGCGGTGCGCAACGATGTCAGCGCCTTGCGACCTCCTTTGCGCGACTCCGCCGCTCCCGGCCGGGCTATGCCTCGTGGGCGAAGGGAGGGATTTCGGTTCCGTCTCTGCCCGCCCTCCTTGGCTCCGCAATCGAAGCTTTTCATAGCGTTGCAGCCTACCTCGGTTCCGTCCTCCCCGCGCCCGTCCGCTTGCGGCGAGGCGCCCGGTCGGGTCAGGGGTCACGGCCTCGGCGGCCTCCGCCGCGGATCTGTCGGCCCGGCTCCCGTCGTCGCCGGGCTCGCGGAAGGGCGCGGTCTCGGCTCCCGAAATGCGACTTTTCAAGACCTTGCCTCGCCTTTCGGTTCCGTGCGCAACTCCCAAGCCCCGCGCAGGAGGCGTGGCGGTGTAGGGCCGGGTCGCTGACCCGGCCGGCGCGCTCAGCGAGCGCGCCCTACAATGCGCGTCCGCTCCCTCGCTGACCGCGAGCCGGGCCGCGAGAGGGAACGCGGGATCGAGCGCCGAACGGCCCCCTTTGCCGTTGCTTCCGCGCGCGCCAGCGCCCGGGCCCGAGGAAAGCGGCGCGCCTTTCCACCGTGGCCCCCAAAGCGCGTCGGCGGTTACGAGTGGAGGAATGGGGCTCGAACAAGGTGGGTCTCGATCTCGCTCAATGAGAACAAACATAGAACATACCTGGTCTGCCTGTCAAGTCTTTGCATGCGCCCGCCGGCGCCGCCGATATTGCGCATGAAGCGCGGGCCGCAAGGTCGGCCTCGCTTCACGCGAGGATGGCGCGCCGTTTGCAGAAAGGGGGAAGATCCGCAATGCGCACGTAGCAGGCGTTGCCCGGCGGCTTGACGAACGTGCCAAAACGACCTCTTTGCGGGCATTGCCGCAGGCCCACACCGCACCAGCGCAAGGAACAGACGCCGTGACAATGATGGAGAAGCCTTGCGGTCCATTGCGCGAAGTTACAATGTGAGCGCCGCTACGCTCAAGTATCCCCTCATTTATGTGATGCCGAAGGCGCCGGCGAATGTCACGTTCTGGCGTAGGATTTCTTCGTATCGCTCGACGAGCGGACGCAGGCGCGCCTCCGGCATGTTGGGAAGGAGCTCGTAGAGCAGGCAGCCTTGCCGGAACAGGGAGTGGACGCGGCGTTTGGCGGTGCTGGTTCGCAACTGGCGGTCCATTCCGAGGCTCTCGCCGGCGGCGCCGAGGAGCGTCAGCAGCAGGATGGCGAAGGCGTTGAGGAGCAGGAGGCGGTCGCGGCGCTTTGGATCGTCGATCCGGATCGCGCTCAGCCCCATGCCGAAGCGCATATCCTTGCTGTCGCGGAAGCTGGGTTCGATGGTCCACCTTTTTGAGTACAAGGTGATGATCTGGGGCGCGGACAGCGCGCCGTCGCTGGCGGCCAGATGCCAGGGTTCCTTCATGCCCGCAGCCTTCACGCACACGACCGCGCCGACCTTCTGGCGGGCGGCGGAGACTTGGGCGTCGCGCAGCTTGCGCGCCCGTCCGCCCTTGCCGACCCAGTCGGCCGCCAGCCGCGTCTCGCCGTCGGTCGCGCTGACGTGAATGTCGCCGCGAAAGCGGATGACGTACCGGAACCCCAGGCTTTCGAGGAACTCGAACAGCTTGACGTCGCCGAAGCCGCGGTCGGCCAGAATCGTTGTCGCCACGCCCTCCGGCAGCAGCGCCTTCAGCCGCGACAGGCACAGGTCTTCGAAATCGTTGCGCTGGCCCTTCAGTTCATCCTTGTCGACGGTCAGCCAGAGGAGCGGCGTCGCCCTTCCGTGGCGGGTGACGAGATGCAGCGCGAGCGTGGCCTGGTTGTCGGCGTCGAAATCAGTCCAGTCCATCGCCACGACGATCTCGCGCCGCGGTCCGACGGCCTCGACGATCCACGGACCGAACAGGTCCCACGGAACCACGCCCGCGTTGCTCAAGAGACGGTCGACCTGCTTGATCGCGGACTTGGACACCAATCCCCGCGCCTGGGCGAGCGCCTGCCCGATCAACGAAACCGCGAGCGCCGCGCCCGTCATCACCCCGAGCGTTCCGTTGGCCAGCGACAGGACACGCTTGGCGTGCAAGTCGTCCGATAACACCCGCGTCAGAAATTCATGAACAAAATCAAATCGCCCCTTCGCCCCGCGCATCGATCCCCCCGCCAGCCGATCCTCTCTCGGATCGGCTGTGGAATTTGAAATTCAGGCATTTTCGAGTCGCGGAATATGAGGGGATTCCTGAGGCCGCTACGATTTCGAGGCCTCGTGCACGACGGATTAGCCATAAAATGTTGCCATAGTAGATGCAGCCAATGACTATGCGATGAACGCACGGGGAATCAATGTTCGAGGATGTTTGCTACAAGAAACCATTCCTAACTGAGGTTGTCGCGCGCATCGATTTTATTGCGCCCACAACAGCTTTTGAAAAAGCGATTCCGTCAGAAGCTCTCAAGAAGATTGGTTCTCATTTTCCAATTGCAGAGCCTAATGAAGCTATAGCACAGCATATTGAATTGGGCTCAGATGGAGGGGTAAAACAAAAACAAGTTCGAGCAAAGCAGTGGAATTTCTTTGGAAAAGAACGTGAGAAGCAATTGACAATTGAGCCGAGCGCAATTTTCGCACGGTACCTGAAATATTCGCGTTTCGAAAATCTCAAAAATGAGTTTCAAGGAGCGGTTAACGCAATTGACAGAGAATCTGCGGGCATAATCGCGCAGCGATTTGGATTACGATACGTGAATAACTTTGAGTTCCATGATTTGAAATTATCAAACGTCAACAAGTACTTTGCGATTGAGTTATTAGGCAGCTTGCCCTTCAGCACCTACGCCCGCAGCCTCACGCGCAATTTCCATATCATTGAATTGAAATTCAACGACATTGACGTTCGAGTTCAATTCGGATTTCCAAATACAGACTATCCAGCAATAATAAAGCGACCAATATTCGTAATCGACATCGATGCGTATGCGCAAATAATTCATCCAATCACAGAGTCGATAAATTATATTGAGACGGCACATGGACATATTCAAAAGATATTTGAAGAAAGTATTACACAAGAACTTCGGAGTAAATTAAATGGCTGATAAAGACCCGATTTCTGGCAACACTTATCTTCAAGGGGTTTCGATAACCGTAGGTGTAGTGCCTGTCGTCGGCCAAAAAGGAATTATTACATTGCGGCCAAACACGGCTGGAACCACGAATGAGAGCTTTGTGATTGAGCAGAGACGCTACGGTTCTGGTAAGCCACGGCGCATAATTGTGCGGGGAAAAATTTCCCGTGATTAATGTTCAAGTCAAACGTAGGAAATTGCCACGTATCGCGCAGGGAGATATATTCCGAGACGTTGAATGTATAGAGCGCGTCGTTGAGCGACGCGGAATAATCGAGGTGTCCAAAGTAATTTTTCCTCTTGTGGTTGTCATGACTCAGGACTGCGATCTTGAACAGGACGCAAAATACAAGACAAAATATGAGAAGAGGCCGGCCGATGACGACAAGCGACTTTTGTCAATTCTTGTCGTTCCGCTTTACAATGCCGAGCATGTGTTTGAAGGGGAACATTTGGGTGATTTGAAGCTCACTATGGCGAAAATCAATAAGAGGAAAACGCCAGGGACGTCACTGATGCTGAACGAGCGCCCAAGGTATCATTATCTCGAATTCCCCGATGAGATTCCAGTTGTTCCTCAAATTGCAGATTTCAAGCATTATTTTTCCGTTCATCTTAGTTATGTGGAATCTTTGCAACGAAAACAATTTGTTTGTCGTATTACGGAATTATTTAGAGAAGACTTGTCCCAACGATTTGCGGCTTACTTGGCTCGCATTGGGCTCCCCGATTTGAGGCGGGCACCAGCTTCGCAGCAGAGGCAAAACGCGGACGTTGCTGTGTAGGAAGGCTTTCGCAAAAGATAGGGTAACAAAGGATGGCGGAAGGCATAGCATCGTCACAACAAAGATCGAGTGTCCGCCTCGGAGCGGGCTCCGCCGCTTTCGCTGTGGGGTCCGCTTCCTCGCGCACTTGAGGCGTCCAAGGCCGCGGTCTTTTACGACCGCAAGACGTCGACTTTGCCCGTTGAATACATCGGGCGAAGTCCCATTCGGGCCGACTCTCCGCTCACCGGATCAGGCTGCACGCCTGCTATCCGGCCATCTCCCGCCGTCCGGCCGGCGGGCGCTCGCCTTCCTCCCGGCGCCGCTCGCAGCGCGCGGTAGGCTCAGACCAAATCCGGCCGCCGCTCCCGCGTGATCCGCTCGGCTTCCGCCCGCCGCCACGCCGCGATTTTCGCGTGGTCGCCTGACAGCAGGACGTCCGGGATCGTCCGGCCCTCCCAGTCGCGCGGCCGGGTATAGTGGGGGTATTCCAGCAGGCCGGCCTCGAAACTCTCTTCCATGCCCGAAGCCTCCTTGCCCATCACGCCGGGGATCAGCCGCACGCAGGCGTCGAGGATGGCGAGCGCCGCGATCTCGCCGCCCGAGAGCACG
The DNA here is from genome assembly GCA_963783275.1 of uncultured Alphaproteobacteria bacterium. Classification (GTDB taxonomy): domain Bacteria; phylum Pseudomonadota; class Alphaproteobacteria; order Rhizobiales; family Beijerinckiaceae; genus Roseiarcus. The sequence goes on from CAWANA010000007.1 coordinate 35,526, forward strand.
TAGTCGCCGATCGAGATTTCTGTCAGCCCGCGCCCCTCGATCACCCGCTCGTCCACCCCCTCGAATCGCGGACAGAGAATGACGAGGCCCGGCCCGGCCGCCCATTCCCGCGCTAATCCTTGCGTGAACGGCTTTCCGCGCGGGCTCATGATCAGGCGCGGTCGAAAATCGTCCGGCGGGGCGGCGGCGTCGAGGCTGGCGGCGAGCACGTCGGCGCGCATCACCATGCCCGGCCCGCCGCCCGCCGGCGTGTCGTCGACCGCGCGATGGCGCCCGAGCCCGTGGTCACGGATGTCGCGCGCCTCCAGCGCCCAAAGGCCGCGTGCAAGAGCGTCGCCCGCGAGCGACTGGCCGAGCGGCCCGGGGAACATCGAGGGGAACAGGGTGAGGAGGGTCGCCGCGAACATGCTGGCGAGGATTAGCGCGTCCCTGCGTTCGCCGCCATCGGTCAAACCCCTCACCCCCGACCCCTCTCCCTCCGGGCGAGGGGAGTCACACCTGCAACACCGAATTGAAGTCGAAGGTCTGCCCCGGCGGGTTCGCGCCGATGCGCAGCGTCTTCTCGTCGGGGAAGAAATTCGGCGGCACCGGCAGATTGTAGGGCGCGGGAACGCCCTGGAAAACGCGTCCCGCAAGATCGTATTTCGAGCCGTGGCAGGGGCAGAAGAAGCCGCCCGGCCAGTCGGGCGCGGGAGTGGTCGGGTCGGGCTTCGGATCGAACAGCGGCACGCAGCCGAGATGGGTGCAGATGCCGACAAGGACCAAAAATTCTTCCTTGAGCGAGCGATGCCAGTTCTTGGCGTATTCGGGCTGCTGAAGGTTGTCGGAATCGGGGTCGCGCAATTGTGCGGTGAGCTTTGCGTCCTGCAAGGTCTTCAGCGATTCCGGCGTGCGGCGGACGACGAACACCGGCCGCGCCGACCATAGCATCACGATCCGCTGGCCGGGCTGGATCTGGGTCACGTCGACGTCGACCGGCCCCGCCGCGGCGATCGTCTGCGCGTCGGGATTCATCTGGTCGATGAACGGCCACGCCAGGGCGGCGACGCCGACCGCGGCGACCGACCCGGTCGCCAGATAGAGAAAGTCTCGGCGCGCCGGATGCGCAGGCTCGTGGCCGGCGGCTCGGCCGGAAAAGCTTTCGGTCATCCGTAACGCCTCCTATGGCTGCGCGCCGACAACGCCAGCGAAGCGGCGGGGCGAGGGCGAGATGGCGCGACTCAATGTCATCACGCGCTAGCGGCGACGTCGAGCAAATTTATGGCGCGGCCGTCCTTCCGGGCGCAAGCGCGCGCTGACCCTTTCCATGCGACTTTGCACCTTTCCGTCATGGCGTCATTTCGTCTCATAGCGGGAGGCGCAAGCTCCCCCTATGCTGCAAGCGGCTTCCTGGCCGACCGAAGTCCTGGCGACGAGCCGCGACTTTCGGCTTGGTTTGCTGTTCGCTTTCCTTCGGGTTGGCGCCCCAACTTCTCTTCCTCGTCCAAAGGGGGCTCGCGCGGTGAACCATTTCGATGCCGATGTCCTGATCGTCGGGGCGGGCGGGGCGGGCTTGCGGGCCGCCATCGCGGCCGCCGAGGCGGACCCGTCCCTCACCATCGCGCTCGTTTCGAAAGTCCTGCCGATGCGCAGCCATACGGTTGCGGCGGAGGGCGGCTCGGCGGGCGTGATCCGGGCGGACGACACGCTCGACAACCACTTCAACGACACCGTTCACGGCGGCGACTGGCTGTGCGAGCAGGACGTGGTCGAATTCTTCGTCAGCCGCAGCACGGCGGAGATGATCCAGCTCGAGCATTGGGGCTGCCCCTGGAACCGCAAGCCCGACGGCAACATCAACGTGCGCGCCTTCGGCGGCATGAAGATCGAGCGGACCTGGTTCGCCGCCGACCGCAGCGGCTTCCATATCCTTCACACGCTGTTCCAGACCTCGACCAAATATCCCTCGATCAAGCGGTTCGACGAATATTTCTGCCGTCGACCTGCTCGTCGACGACGGCCGCGTCCAGGGCGCGACCGTGCTCTCGCCCTCGACCGGCGAGTTCACCGCCATCACCGCCCGCGCCGTGATCCTGGCGACCGGCGGCGCCGGCCGGGTCTTCCGCCAGAACACCAACGGCGGCGTCGTCACCGGCGACGGCATGGCGCTCGCCTACCGGCACGGCGTGCCGCTTCGCGACATGGAGTTCATGCAGTACCACCCGACCTGCATGCCGGGCACGGGCCTTCTGTTCACCGAGGCCTGCCGCGGCGAAGGCGGCCACCTCCTCAACAAGGACGGCTACCGCTATCTGCAGGATTACGGCCTCGGGCCGGTCACGCCCGAGCCCCGCAACAAGACCATGGAGCTCGGGCCGCGCGACCGCCTGAGCCAGGCGTTCTGGCACGAGTCGCAGCAAGGGCCGGACGTTCGAGACGCCGGGCGGCGACGCGGTCTGGCTCGATCTGCGGCACCTCGGGCGCGGCGAAGATGAAGGAGCGGCTGCCGCTCATCTGCGACATGGCCGAGCGAATTCATGGACATCGATCCCGCCGAGGGGCCGATCCCCGTGCGGCCGGCCGTGCATTACACGATGGGCGGCATCCCCACCGACATTCGCACGGCGACCTCGCTCGCCGGGCTCTTTCGCGGCCGGCGAATGTTCGAGCGTCGGCATCCACGGCGCGAACCGGCTCGGCTCGAACTCGCTCGCGGAGCTGTTCGTCTTCGGCCACGTCGCCGGAGACGAGGCGGTGAAGTTCGCCAAGGGCGCGCCGGCGCGCTCAGGCCGGCAAGCTCCTCGATCAGGCGAAGGCGAGCGCCGCGAAGGTGCTGGCGCTTCGCGACCAGAAGGGCGGCGGCGAGCGCCACGCCGATCTCCGGAAGGAGATGGCGATCACGATGGAGCAGGGCTGCGGCATCTATCGCACGGCGCCCGAGATGCAGGCGACCTGCGACAAGCTCGCGGAGCTGAAGCGGCGATACCGCGACATCACGATCGAGGACCGCTCCTCGGTCTGGAACACCGACTGGCTCTCCGCGCTCGAGCTCGGCTACCAGCTCGACGTCGCCGAGGCGGTGGCGCTGAGCGCGCTCGCGCGGCGCGAGTCGCGCGGCGCGCATCAGCGGCTCGACGGCTTCGAAAAGCGCGACGACGACCATTTCCTCGCCCACAGCCTCGCCCATTATCGCGAGGGCGCGGCGCCCGAGATCACCTACGGGCCGGTGAAGATCACCAAGTCGCAGCCGGCCGCAGCGCGCCTACGGCGCGCTCGGCGAAGCGCTCGAAGCCAAAGAAGGATGCGGCCCATGTCTGACGCCGCGCATCGCCGAGAAGACCGTCGAACTCAAGATCCTGCGCTATCGTCCCGGCCTCGGACGACAAGCCGTCGTTCGGCTCGTTCAAGGTGCCCTACACCGACGACATGTCGGTGCTTGCAGGCGCTGCAGACGATCAAGGACACGCTGGACGGCACGCTCAGCTTCCGCTGGTCGTGCCGCATGGCGGTGTGCGGAAGCTGCGGGATGATGATCAACGGCAAGCCGCAGCTCGCCTGCAACACCTTCATCCGCAATCTTCCGCCAGGGCCCGATCACCGTCGAGCCCCTGAACAACTTCCCGATCGAGCGCGACCTCGTCGTGTCGGTCGGCGATTTCGTCAAGAAGATCGAGAGCATCTATCCCTACATCATCCCGAAGGAGCCGAAGTCCGATCGCGGACGGCCCCTATCTCCAGACGCCCGCGCAGATGGTCGCCTACGAATCGTTCAGCGACTGCATCAACTGCATGCTGTGCTACGCGGCCTGCCCGCAATTCGGAGAGAATCCGGACTTCATCGGCCCCGGCGCCATGGCGCTGCTGCAGCGCTACAACGGCGACTCGCGCGACGGCGGGCAGAAGCTGCGCCTCGACACGATCCACGGCGAGGACGGCGTGTGGTCCTGCACCGCGGTCGGCGTCTGCTCCGAGGTCTGTCCCAAGCATGTCGACCCGGCCAACGCCGTCAATCAGAACAAGACCAACAGCGCGTTCGACTTCTTCCTGCGCTTCCTGAGCTGGGGCAGCCCGATGAGCGAGAGACGTCCCTACCGCCGGCCGATGGATCCCAAGTGGTGGTGGGCGCCCGGGCCCTATCGCGCCTATACGCTGCGCGAACTCACCGGCGTCGCCGTCGCGCTCTATGGCGCGGTGCTGTTCTTCGGCCTGGTCAGCCTCGCGGGCGGGCCGGATCGCCTGGGACGGCTTCCTGCAGCTTCCTGAGGAGCCCGATTTCGATCCTCCTGCATGTGCTTCTCTTCGTGGCGGTGGTCGTACCACGTGAAGACCTGGTTCGAGACCCTGCCGAAGACCCAGCCGAAGATGATCGTCGACGGCAAGCAGGTCCCGGCGGAGACCATCACCAAGTACGCCACGATGGTCGCCGGCGCGCTGCTCGGTGGTCCTCATTCTCTTCACGCTATGGGTGGCCCGATGAGTCAGGTCCCGATGAGCAAAGCCGTGCAGACGAAGCGCGTCGCTCCCGAAAAGCGCAGCATCTCGCCGATCTTCTGGCTGCATGTTCGGGGCGGGCGGCATGCTGTCCGCGCTGTTCGGGCCGGCCCTGATCCTGATCACGGGGATCCTGGCGCCGACCGGGACCGGGCTGCCGCAAAGCTTCTTGAGCTACGGCCATGCGCTCGCTTTCGCGCAGAACCCGATCGGCAAGCTGATCGTGCTCGCCGTCATTTCCCTGTTCTTCTGGCACGGCGCGGAACGGATTTTTCTCACGCTCAAGGACATGAAGGCCGGACCGCTCCCCAGCTTGAAAATTGCGACCTACGGCGTCGCCGGCGCTCGTGACGCTGGTCACTTTCCTCGTGCTGCTGGCGATCGGTTTTTGACGGGAGTTTGACACCTGAAGAGGCGCGCGTCGGGGTCGACTTCGCGCCTCGCGCTTTTCATGGGCTCTCCTCGATCACCTCGGGCGGCTCGATCACGATCCGCCCGCGCGCGAAATCGATCGTCGGCGCGACCGCCTTGGTGAAGGGCAGCAGCAGCGGCTCGCCGCCGCCTTCGGGCGCGATCTCGAGGATGTCGCCTGCGCCGTAGCTGAAGACGGCGGCGACGCGGCCGATCGCGCGGCCGTCCGGCGACACGGCGTCGAGCCCGACGAGGTCGTCGTAGTAGAACTCGTCCTCGCTCGGCTCGGGCAGGCGGTCGCGGCGGCACGAAGATTTCCGCGCCCGTAAGCGCGCTCGCCGCTTCGCGCGTCTCGACGCCCCTGAACCTTGACGACGAGCATGTCGTCGCTTGCAGCGGCCGCAGCCGTTCGAAGACGAATGCCTTCGCGCGCGCGCGAGTCGGTCAGCGGCCCGTAGCCGCCGATCGCCCGCGGATCGCCGGTGAAGGACTGCACGCGGACCTCGCCGCGCACGCCCTGCGGCGCGCCGAACCGGCCGACGAGGACGAGCCGGTCGGGCGCGCGCAACGGGGACGTCCGGCTCGATTAGGCCGCGGGGGCTTCCGCGGCCTTGGCGGCGGCGGCTTCGGCGGCGGCGAGGCGCTCCTGCGCCTTCTTCTTGGGCTTCGCCTTCTCCGGGTTGTTGTGCGCCTCGCGCTTCAGCGATGCCGAGGCTGTCGAGCAGGCGCAGCACGCGGTCGGTCGGCTGGGCGCCCTTGGCGAGCCAGTCCTTCGCCTTCTCCTGGTCGAGAACGAGACGGTCGGCGGCGTCCTTGGCCTTGAGCGGGTCGAACGTGCCGATCTTCTCGACGAAGCGGCCGTCGCGCGGCATGCGCGCGTCGGCGACGACGATGCGATAGAACGGGCGCTTCTTGGCGCCGGCGCGGGACAGACGGATTTTCAGGGACATTCGGTTTTCCTTTTCGAAAGTTCGATTCGGGTTGCTGCGTTGAGCGGGTTCGCTGCCCCGCAACCGTCGCGACGGCGCCCTGAAGGGCGCGGCTTCACTTCTTCTTCCCGCCGAACGGGTTGAAGCCGCCGCCGAGGCCCGGGAGCTTCGGTCGCCGCCGAGGCCCGGGAACTGCGGCGGCAGGTTGAAGGCGCCGGGCGGCGGGGCCGAGGGGAGCCCGGGCGGCCCCGGCGGCTGGCCGGGCGCCCGCGCCGCCGCCCATCTGCTTCTGCATCGCCTCGACCTGCTCCGGCGTCGGCATCGGCATGTTCCGCCATGCCCATCATCTGGCCGAGCTTGCCCATCATGCCGCGCTTGGCGTTGGCGCCGCCCATCATCTTCATCATGTCGGCCATCTGCCGGTGCTGCTTGAGGAGCCGGTTGACGTACTCGACGGTGACGCCCGCGCCCGACGCGATCCGCTTCTTGCGCGAGGCCTTGAGGATATCGGGGTTGCGCCGCTCCTGCGGCGTCATCGACGAGATGATCGCGCGCTGGCGCTTGACGAACTTGTCGTCGAGATTGGCGGAGGCGAGCTGGTCCTTCATCTTGGCGACGCCGGGCAGCATGCCCATGATGCCGCCCATGCCGCCGAGCTTCTCGATCTGGGCGAGCTGCTCGGAAAGGTCGTTGAGGTCGAAGACGCCCTTGCGCATCTTCTCGGCCATCTTGGCCGCCTGCTCGGCGTCGATGTCTGCGCCGCCTTCTCGACCAGGCGACACGATGTCGCCCATGCCGAGAATGCGGTCGGCGAGCCGCGCGGGATGGAAATCCTCGATCGCCTCCATCTTCTCGCCGACGCCGAGCAGCTTGATCGGCTTGCCGGTGACGGCGCGCATGGAGAGCGCCGCGCCGCCGCGCCCGTCGCCGTCCATGCGGGTCAGCACGATGCCGGTGAGGCCGACGCGCTCGTTGAAGCTCTTGGCCAGATTGACCGCGTCCTGGCCGGTCAGCGCGTCGGCGACCAGCAGCACCTCGTGCGGCTGGCGCCGCGTCGCGGATCTGCGGCCATCTCCTCCATCAGCGGCTCGTCGACATGGGTGCGCCCCGCGGTGTCGAGCAGCACGACGTCGTAGCCCTGCAGGCGCGCCGCGGCTTCCGCGCGCTTGGCGATGTCGACCGGATCCTGGCCGGGAACGATCGGCAGCGTGTCGACGCCGACCTGCCGGCCGAGCACCGCGAGCTGCTCCTGCGCCGCCGGGCGCTTCACGTCGAGCGAGGCCATCAGCACCTTGCGCCTGTCGCGCTCGGCAGGCGCTTGGCGATCTTGGCGGCGGTGGTCGTCTTGCCCGCGCCCTGCAGGCCGACCAGCATGATCGCGACCGGCGCCGGCGCGTTGAGGTCGATCGCCTGCGATTCGCCGCCCAGCGTCTCGATCAGCGCATCGTGGACGATCTTCACCACCATCTGGCCGGGCTTGACCGACTTGATGACGGCGGCGCCGACCGCCTTGGTGCGGGTCGCGGTCGACGAACGAGCGCACGACCTCGAGCGCCACGTCCGCCTCGAGCAGCGCGCGGCGCACTTCGCGCATCGCCGCGTTGACGTCCTCCTCGGAGAGGGCGCCGCGGCCGGTGAGTTTGTCCAATATGCCGGAGAGCTTTTCGGAAAGGCTCTCGAACATGGGTGCTCCTTATCAGGCGGCGAGACGACGGATGACGGACGACCCGATGGCCGCCTCGTCCGCCTCCGCTCTCCGCATCCGTCGTCTGAAACCAACGCCGATCGCGCCCGGGGGCGCGACGCGCTGCCGGACGGGGACCGCCGATCTCGAGGGATCGGTCGGCTTGATCGACGAGGCGAAAACCTGACGAAGGCGCGGTTCTTATGCGCGCACGGCCGGGATGTCAAATGAGACGGCTTATTCCTCGATACCGATCCTGTTGTTGCCGCGACGGCGGCCAAAAAGGCCCGAGCCGGCGACGCCCGCAAGAACCAGGGCCCAGGCTGCGGGTTCGGAAACCTGCTCAACCAGAAGCGCGGCGCCGACCACGCCTGCGGCCATCACGACCATAACCAGCTTCATTAAACTCCCCGTGCAGCTTCAGCGAGCGCCCCCGGCCGCATCGCCAAAACGGAACGTCGATAACACGTCTGCTGCACTGCGGCAAGCCATTGAGAGAACCGACGTTTTCTCTCTGCACGGATGAAGTTGCAGCGTGTGGCCGCTGCGCCGCGATGGGAGGCGCCGAGCTGAGCAGAGGCGGCGCGATGTCGCAATAAGCGTCTGAAAAGACAACGCTGGCGCCGCGCGGTCGCGGCTCGCCTTCGCCCCCGCGTCGTCTTGGCGGCGTATCGAAACGCGTCACGCGTCAGTCCCGAGCGCCTGGCGTCGCGAACTCACAGCCGGCTGCCTCGCCGCGGGGCGCACGTGGGTTGTGCAGCTTTTTGCCTTCCGCAGGACAGCTGACGCAAGCCGGCCCAGAATTCGCGTATAAGAATCGGGACGGCGACAGCACCATTGCGAGACGAGGCGCGTTTGGCTCGACAGCAGAGCGGATTTCACGGGGCCCGCCCGCATGCGGCCGAACCTCCCCCGCCGGGCTTGACCGCGCGGGTGGCGGCGGCGCGCGCGATCGCCGAAGCCGTGACCCTGGCGCGTCCCCTCGACGAGCGATTCGCCGCGGATCTGTCGCTTCGCGATCCCCGCGTCGACCCGCGCGACCGGGCGCTCGCGCGCTCGATCGCGACCGTCGCGCTCAGACGGCTCGGAACCATCCGCAAAGCCATCGCCAAAGGCTGGAGAAAGGCATGCCGCGGCGAAGCGGGACGCTGGAATGGACGCTCGTCGTCGGCGCCGCGCAACTCCTCTTCCTGGAAACGCCGGATCACGCCGCCGTCGATCTCGCCGTGCGGGCCGCGCGGGCCGACGCCGGCAGCGCGCCCTTCGCCGGGCCTCGTCAACGCCGTCCTGCGCGCGAATCGCGCGCGATCGCGCGGCCATCCTCGCCGCCTCGGACCCGCTCGACGACGACACGCCGCACTGGCTCGCGGCGCGCTGGCGCGCGACTTACGGCGACGAAACGGCGCGCGCCATCGCCGCGGCGCACCGCTGCGAGCCGACGCTCGACCTCAGCGTCAAGAGCGATCCCGCAGGCTGGGCCGAGCGCCTCGGCGGCGTCGTTCTCCCGACAGGCTCGGTGCGCCTCGATTCGCATCTCCCGGTCGCCGAGCTCGAAGGCTATGCGGAGGGCGAATGGTGGGTGCAGGACGCCGCCGCCGCGCTGCCGGCGCGGCTTCTCGGCGCGCATCCCGGACAGCGCGTCGTCGACCTCTGCGCGGCGCCCGGCGGCAAGAGCGCCGAACTGGCCGCGGCGGGCGCCGCGGTCACCACCGTCGACCGATCGGCCGAGCGGCTGAAGATGCTCGCCGCCAATTTCGAGCGGCTGAAACTGCACGCCGACATCGTCGTCGCCGACGCCCTCGCCTTCGACGCCGCCGCCCTTCGACGCGACGCTCGTCGACGCGCCCTGCTCGGCGACCGGCACCATCCGCCGTCATCCGGACGTCGCCTGGCTCAAGCGCCCGACCGATCTTCCCGGCCTCGTCAAGCTGCAGGGCCAGCTCCTGGACAAGGCGGTCGCCCTGACCCGGCCGGGCGGCCCCATCGTCTATTGCACCTGCTCGCTCGAGCCGGAGGAAGGCGAGGCCCAGATCGCCGCCCTGCTGCGGCGCAACCCCGACGTCCGCCGGTCGCCGATCGCGCCGGACGAGATCGGCGGCCTGACGGAATGCCTGACCCCAGCGGGCGACCTGCGCACGCTGCCCTGCCATTTGTGGAGCGACGACCCGCGGCGCTCGGGGCTCGACGGATTTTTCGCCGCGCGGCTCACGAAGGCCGGCTGACAAGCGCGCGGAAGGGCCGATCGTCTTGCCGAAATTCTCCGCCAACCTCAGCTTTTTGTTCGCCGACCTGCCGTTTCTCGACCGGTTCGCCGCCGCCGCCAGCGGCCGGCTTCCGGGCCGTCGAATATATGGCGCCCTACGACCACGATCCGCGCGAGATCGCCAGCGCGCCTCGCCGATCTCGGCTTGACCCAGGCGCTGTTCAACCTGCCCGGCAGGCGACTGGGACGCGGGCGAGCGCGGCCTGGCGATCCTGCCCGACCGGGTGACGGCCTTCCGCGACGGGCTCGCCCGCGCGCTCGACTCCGCCGAAGCGCTCGGCTGCCAGCGCCTCAACTGCCTCGCCGGGATCGCGCCGCCGGACGCCGACCGGCTGAGGCTCGAGGCGACGCTGCTCGACAACCTCGCCTTCGCCGCCGAGGCGGCCGCGCGAGCGCGGCGTGAAGCTGCTGATCGAGCCGATCAACACCCGCGACATGCCGGGCTTCTTTCTCAACCGCACCGACGAAGCCCTGCGGCTGATCGATCGGGTCGGCTCGGGCAATCTCTGGCTGCAGGCCGACATCTACCACATGCAGATCATGGAGGGGGACCTCGCGCGACGGCTCGAGGCCGCGGCGCCGCGCATCGCGCACATCCAGATCGCCGACAATCCGGGCCGGAGAGAGCCGGGCACGGGGGAAATCAACTACGGCTTCCTTCTGCCGCTGATCGACGGTTGGGCTACGACGGCTGGGTCGGCTGCGAATACCGCCCGACGACGACCGTCGAGGCGGGGCTGGCTGGATGGAGCCCGTATCGGACCTGAGGCCGCTCCGAGGACGCCGCCTGCGATAAAAATGAGATCCCGCACCACAAAAAGTGTTCGGAGTGTGACGACCGTCACAGCGCGAACATGCGATCTCCGCTTACATATGCTTTCGTCGCGTGGGAGGCTGGAGGGGTTTCCCAAATCAAGGATGCGTCATAGGGCGAGGTAGGTGCGGTCTCGCGACCCCCTGCAGACGCACCGCCGAGCGCGGCGACCCTTTTCGGGTTGTCCTTGATTTGGAAAGCGCCTTCGGGCAGCGCTCGGCGGCGGCTATTGCAGGCGCGGCCGTTTCAAGAAGCGTCGCGCGATCCGCCGAGCGGATCCTCAGCGCCAAGGGCGCGCCCGTCCCGAATGATCTCGATCGGCACCTCGACGCCGGCCTCTCCCAGTCCCCACACCTTGCGATAGAAGTCGGCGAGATCGGACACCTCGGCGCCGCGCACGCTCGCGAGAATGTCGCCGCGCCGAATGCCGGCGCTCGCCGCCGGGCCCGCGCTCCGACACCGCCGCGACCACGATCTCGCCGCCGTTGTCCGCCGAATAGATCCCGAGCCAGGGCCTTGCGGGCTTGTTCACGCGGCCGTAGGTCAGGAGATCGTCGAGGATCGGCGGCAAGCAGTCCGATGGGAACGATCATGTTGACGTCGCGCGGCTCGCTGCGCTCGGGCGTCTGCTCGACGTGGAGCGAGCCGATGCCGAGCAGCCGTCCGTCCGCGCCGATGGCGCCGGCGCCGCCCCAGAACGGATGCGCAGGCGCGGTGAAAATCGCCTCGTCGAGATAATATTCCCAGTAGCCGGCGAACTCCTGCTTTCCGACGATCGAAGCGTTGACGGACTTCGTCCCGCCGCCCGCCGCGACAACGACGGGATCGCCGATCCGCGCCAGATCGGAACGCCCGATTTCCAGCGCGGGGCAGTCGAGCGGCGCCGAGCGCCTGCACCAGGCCGAAGCCCGTCTCCTGATCGATCGCCAGCGCGTGACCCGGGATGACGCGCCCGTCGGCGCGGGCGATCCACACGCTTTCCGCCTCGGTGATGAGGTAGCCGATCGTCAGCACAAGGCCGCTTTCGCCGAATGACGACGCCGCTCCCGGTCCGCTGCTCGCCGAGCGTCTCGCGCCGTGAACGCGTCTTCGGGAATCGAGGACTGGATCGTCACGATCGACTTCAGGGCCCGGCCCAGATCGATTGCGGACCTTGCTGCATTGGGATGGTCCCGACGCGGCTTTTCGCTCATCCACTTCCCTTTCTGCTTGGCGGCGCGAATTCTACTTCGCCGGGACCGGGGCCGCAATTCCGCCGCGCTGCGACTGAGCGGGTCCGCAAGCCCGGCAAGGGAAGTTTCGCGCCTTTGATCAGGCTCAAACACAAGCGGCGGTAAACGCCATAAAAGTCCAAAAGGACGCGCGCATCTGAGGAGGAGGCCCGTGCGGCGAGACGGAGGCGTATCGCGTCGCGATCTGCTGAGCGGGTCGGTCACCGCGGCGTTCAGCGCAAGCGCGCCGAATTGGCCGCCGGGCGCGGCCGCGGCGGAAACCGTTTCGCCGCCGCCCGATCTGACCCATGACATCGTGCTTCGCGTCAACGGCGTCGACCGGGCTCTGAATGTCGAATCGCGCACGACTCTGGCGGAGGCGTTGCGCGGACCGCTCGGTCTGACGGGAACGAAAATCGCCTGCAACCGCGGCGCCTGCTCCGCCTGCACCGTATGGGTCGACGGAACGCCGGTCTGCTCGTGCATGACTTTCGCGGTCGAAGTCGGGAGTCGCCCTGTGACCACGATCGAGGGCCTCGCCGAGGGCGAGGCTCTTCATCCGGTCCAGGAAGCCTTCATCGCGCACGACGCGTTGCAGTGCGGGTTCTGCACGCCGGGCCTCGTGATCAGCGCCGCGGCGCTGATCGGCCGCAACCCCGATCCGACCTCCGAGGAGGTGGAACGGGCGATCAGCGGCCATGTCTGCCGTTGCGGCTCCTATCCTCATGTTGTCGCGGCGACGCTAGCCGCGGCCAAGGCGCGAAGGGGCTGAGCCATGACGGACGACAGCGCGTTGCGAACCGAGACGTTCCCGGTCGGCGTCGTCGGGGTCGGCCTTGCGCAAGAGCCGCGCCAGATTCCCGCCGGCGACCCGCCGCCTTTGCCGCCCAACGCCGAGCTCGCGGTTATCGGCAAGCCGCATCCGCGGCTCAACGGCGCGCGCCAAGGTCACCGGCGCGATCCGCTTCACCGTCGACGTCGCGCCGCCGGGTATGCTGTTCGGCCGTATTCTGCGTTCGCCTCACGCCTCACGCCGAGGTCCGATCCATCGACACGAGCGCCGCCGAACGGGATCCGCGGCGTGCGCGCGGTCGTTCGGGCCATCCCGCTCGACGATCCGGCGCTCACCGTCGCACGCTATGTCGGCGCAGCCGGTGGCCGCGCTCGCCGCGACCTCCATGAACGCAGCGGAGGAGGCGCTTGCGTCTCATCCGCGTCGACTACCGGCCGCTGCCCTTCGTCGTCGATCTCGACGAGGCGCGCCGGCCGCGAGCGCCGCGAAAGTCTATCACGCCGGGCAGCGGCGCCGCGGGAGCTCGGCCGGCGAACTCGTGGCGCAGGCCGGTCTTCCCGTCGAGGGCAACGTGCGCGGGCCCGCGCTCGGCTGCGCGCGGCGACGCCGAGCGCGGGCCTGCGCCGAAGCCGACATCGTGGTCGAGGGCGAGTATCGCACCCAGGTGCAGACCCATTGCTGCATGGAGCCGCACGGGCTCGTCGCCGACTGGCGCGCCGACGGCCTGACGGTCCACATATCGACCCAGTTCACCACGGGCGTACGAAGGGAACTGGCGAAGGCGTTCGACCTGCCGCTCGAAAAGGTCCGCGTCGTCGCTGACGGCATCGGCGGCGGCTTCGGCTCGAAGTCGACGCTCGGCAATTACGGGCGTCTCGCTGTGGCGCTTTCCCGTCAGGCGGGCGCGCCGGTGCGCCTCACCCTGACCCGGCCCGAGGAGCAGACGGATTCGGGCAATCGCCCGGCGGTTCGCCAGCGAATCCGCATCGGGGCGCGGCGCGACGGCGCGCTGACGGCGATCGCGGTCGAGAGCTACGGCACGGCGGGCGTCGGCCTTAACGCCGGCGTCGGCAATTTCGCCAAGGCCTCTACGCGTGCCCCAATTTTGCGTCTGCGCAATATGACGTCTTCACCAACGCCGGGCCGGGGAGCGCCATGCGCGGCGCCGGGCAATACGCCGGGCGCATGGGGCCTGGAACAGGCGGTCGACGAGCTCGCCGAACGGCTCGGCGTCGATCCGCTTGCGCTGCGCGATCGCATCGATCCGAGCCCGGTCGCGGCGCGAGGAGCGGCGGATCGGCGCGGAGCGGATCGGCTGGTCAGGGCGGCATGCGCCGGGCGCCGATCCCGGACCGGTCAAGCGCGGCCTCGGCATCGCGCAATCGTTCTGGGGCGCGAATGTGCAGACCTATTCCTTCATCGAGGTGCGCATTGACGCGCGACGGCTCGGTCGAGGCGCTCTCGAGCGTTCAGGACATCGGTACCGGCGTCGGCACGGTCATCGCGCAGACGGTCGCCGAAATGCTCGGCTTGAGGCCGGAGGAGATCACGGTGCGCATCGGCGACACCGAACTATCCGGCCGGGCCGCCGTCCTACGGCAGCCGCACCACGGCCTCGATCACGCCGCCGGCGCGGGTCGCCGCCTGGAAGCTCCTCCAACAGATTTTCGCCGAGGCGGCGCCGGCGCTCAACGCCGCGCCGGAGGAACTGATCGCGCGCGCGCGGGCGGATCGAGACCGCTGAGCGAGCCGGGTCGCAGCATGAGCTTCGCCGAGGCTGCGGCGCTGATTGCGGACCGACAGGCTCTGCGGTCACGGAAACGCGCAGCGAGGACTACGGCGGCTTTCGCCGCGCCATGGGCGAGGCGGCGCAGGCGCAGCAGGACCTCGGCGGCGTCCAATTTGCGGAGGTCGCGGTCGATACCGAGACCGGGCATCGTCCGGGTCGAACGGGTGGTCGCGGTGCAGGACTGCGGCCGGCCGATCAATCCGCTGCTGATCGAGAGCCAGGTCCAGGGCGGCGTGCTGATGGGCCTCTCCTACGCGCTCTACGAGAACCGCGTCCTCGATCGCGCCACCGGCCGCATGGTCAACGCCAATCTCGAAGCACTACAAGCTCGTGGCGGCCCGCGCGAAGTCCCGGCGATCGACGTCGTGGTGCTCGAAAATCTATCAGGGCCGGAGCGCGACCGACGCCTACGGCATCGCCGAACCCGCCAACATCGCAACGGCGCCCGCGATCGGCAACGCGGTCTACAACGCGATCGGCGTCCGCGCTGCGCGTCCTGCCGATGACGCCGGCGGCCGTGCTCGCGGCGCTCGGCAAATTCCGGCCGGAGGCTGACGCCATGCGCAATTTTGCCTTCGCAAGGCCGCGCATCGATCGCCGAGGCGGCGGCGCTCGGCCGACCTGGTCGCCGAGGCGATGCTGGCCCCGGACGGCGGGGCCGCGGCGCAGGATCTCAGGATCGTCAAGGCCGGCGGGATCGATCTGCTGGATCTGATGAAGGAGGGCCTGCTGCGCGCCGACCGAGGTCGACGAGCCTGGCGCGACATTCCCGGGCCTCGACGCGATCGCGCCGACGCCGAGGGCGGCCTGCGCATCGGCGCCGATGGTCACGCTCGGCGCGCCTCGCCGAGCGATCCGACGATCCGCGCGCGCTTACCCGGCGCTCGCCGAGGCGGCGGGCGACTCCGCGAGTCCGCAGATCCGCACGGTCGCGACGATCGGCGGCAATCTCATGCAGCGGCCGCGCTGCTGGTATTTCCGCCTGGCCGATTCCGCTGCCTGCGCAAGGGCGGCGGCCATTGCTACGCCATTGCGGGCGAGAACGCACTATCACGCGATCTTCGACAACCGGTTCTGCGCGATCGTTCATCCGTCGACCGCGGCGACCGCGCTGGTCGCGCTCGGCGCGCGAGGTCGAATTGACCGACGACGGGGGCGCTCAGCGCCGACCTTGCGCTCGAGGAGTTTTTCATCGGTCCGGACAAGGACGTCCAGCGCGAGAACGATCTCAAGGCCGGCGAAATGCTCACCGCCGTCATCCTGCCGCCCTCGGCCGGCCTTCGGATGAAACACCTGAAGCTGGCGCAAAAGCAATCGTTCGACTGGCCGCTCGCCGACGTCGCGGTCGTTCTCGATCTCGCCGCGGGCGGCGCGTGCAGGCGCGCCTCGATCGTGCTCGGCGCCGCGGCGCCGACGCCGTGGCGGGCGCGCGCCGCCGAGGCCGCGCTCGACGGCAAGACGATCGACGCGAACGTCGCCGCAGCGGCGGGACGGGCGGCGCTCGAGGGCGCGACGCCTCTCTCCGAGAACGCCTACAAGGCGCCGATGTTCGAGGCGCTGGTGAAGCGCGCGGTCCTGGCGGCGGCCTGACGCGAAGAGGCGTCACGAGCGGCCTTGGACCGGGGACGAATCCCTCGTCTGGCCGATCTAAAGTTCGTAGCTCTGTCCCAGCGTCGGCATTTCGACCGCGGCGCCGTCGAGCTTGGCTGCGAAGGCGCGCATGACCGCCTCTTCGCCGTGGGTCAGGAACGTGCGCTTGGCGTTCGTCCTTGCCCGCCATGCGATGAGACCCGCCTGATCGGCGTGGGCCGAAAAACCGTTGATCGTGTGAATGCGCGCCCGGACCCGAATGCGGTCGTCGCCGATCGTGACCTCCGAGGCTCCGTCGATGATCTTGCGCGCCAGCGTGCCTTCCGCCGCGTAGCCCACGAACACGATCGCCGACGCGGGCCGCCCGAGGTTGTGCCGCAGATGGTGGAGCACGCGGCCGCCCGTGCACATGCCGGAGCCGGCGAGGATCACGGCGCCGCCCGTGACCTTGTTGATCGCAATCGAATCGGCGGTCTCTCGGCTGAGGTGAAGCCCCGGCGGCCGCAAGGGGTCGTCGCCGCCGCGAAAGCCGGTCCGCAAGGTCCGGCGCGCAGGCCTCCGGATGGCGTTTGAAGATCTCGGTCGCCGAGATCGCCATCGGCAAATCGAGGAACACCTGGATCGCGGCGGCGAGCCGCTGCCGATCCACGCCCTCGCGCAGATAATACAGCACCTCCTGCGCGCGCTCGAGCGCGAAGGTCGGAATGACGACATTGCCGCCGCGCCGGAAGCAGTCGCTCACCGCCCCGTAGAATTCCTCCACCGTCTGGTCGAGCGGCCGGTGCAGCCGGTCGCCGTAGGTCGTCTCCATCACCACGACGTCGGCGTCCGCGGGAGGCTCGGCGTCGCTGCAGCAGCGGGCGGCCTGTGGGGCCGAGATCGCCGGAGAAGACGACTCTTCTGGCGCCGGCCGTCCTCGCGAGGTCCAGAACAATGCTGGCGGAGCCGAGGATATGGCCGGCGTTGACGAACGTGACCCGGACGCCGTTCGCCACGTCGATCGGCTGGTCATAGGCCGCAATCCGCCCGAAACGATCGAAGGCGCCGAGCGCGTCGAGAATGCCGTAGAGCGGCTCCTTGGCGGCGGCGCTCTCGCCGCGCGAGTTCGGCGCTGTGCGCGCGGCTCTTCGCCTCTTCCTCCTGCTGATGCGCCGAGTCGAGCAGCACCAGCCGGGTCAACTCGCGCGTCGCCGCGGTCGCGATGATCTCGCCCTTGAATCCGCGCTTGACCAGCAGCGGAATGCGGCCGCAGTGGTCGAGATGCGCGTGGGTGAGGAGCAGGAAATCGACCGAGGCCGGATCGAAGCCGAAATCTCCGGCGTTGACCTCGGCGCTCTCCCGATCGCCCTGGTCGAGACCGCAGTCGACGAGTATCGTCTTACCCGCGCATTCGACCGCTATGGCAGGAACCGGTCACGCTCCGGTCGGCGCCGTGAAAAGACAGCTTCATGCGACCCTCCGCCTTCGTTCGGGCCGACGCTTCAGGCCTCCGGCGCCGAAGCGCTCGACCTTCTCGCGTTCCCATTTCTGGATGCCGGCCCAGATCTCCTCCGCGGTCTCGGCGTACCAGAACAGCTCCCGGTCCTCGGGATCGATCACGCCTTCGTCGACCAGGGAGTCGAAATTGACGACGTTGCGCCAGATGGCGCTCGCCGACCAGCACGATCGGCATCGGCTTGATCTTGCGCGTCTGGCGAGGGTCAGGATCTCGAACAGTTCGTCGAGCGTGCCGTAGCCGCCGGGAAACGCGACGAGCGCCATCGCCCGCTGCAGAAAGTGGAGCTTGCGCAGCGCGAAATAGTGGAAGTTGAAGCAGAGCTCGGGCGAGACATAGGGGTTCGGGAACTGCTCGCGCGGCAAGCTGATGTTGAGGCCGATCGTCTTCGCTCCGACGTCGAACGCGCCGCGATTGGCCGCTTCCATGATGCCCGGGCCGCCGCCGGTCATGATCAGCGTCTGCCCGTCGCCTTCCCTGGCGTTGGCTTCGGCGACGATCCGGCCGAAATCGCGCGCGATATCGTAATAGCGGCTGTTGGCGAGAACCCGCTCCGCGACCGCGAGGCGCCGTGCGAAATCGGGGTCGTCTCCGGCCGCGGGACCCGCGGCGCGCAGGGCCTCGACGCGGCGGAGCGCCTCTTTGGGCTCGCAGATGCGCGAACTGCCGAACACGACGATCGTCCGCACGACGTTGTTGGCGCGCAGCAAGATCTCGGGCTTGAGATAATCCATCTGCAGACGCAGGCCGCGCACCGGGTCGCTGGCGAGGAAATCCATGTCTTCGCTGGCCACCCGATAGGACGGGGATTCCAGGATGGCCCGGACGCGCGCGGCCGCTTCGGGATCGTCGGCCGACGGATGTCGGCAACGGAGAGGGCAGAGGCTTCAGCCGATCGAACGGATCCGCCGGATGCGGAACCGTCCTCCTTGGGCCGCTTGTCATGGTTCGGCTTTCTTCGGGTTTTGGGGCGGGCCGCGAGCTTGAGGCGGCGGCCCGCCGAAAGTCAACGCCGCCTGGAGTCGCTTCGCTCGGTCAGGATCGATCGCAAATACTGGCCGTAGGCGCTCTTGCCGAACCGCTCGGCGAGCCCTTCGAGCTGAGCGAGCGTCGATGAAGCCGTGGTCGAAGGCGATCTCTTCCGGACAGCAGATCTTCACGCCCTGCCGAACTTCGAGGGTGCGCACGAAGCTCGCCGCGTCGATCAGCGAATCCGGCGTGCCGGTGTCGAGCCAGGCGTAGCCGCGGCCCATGCGCTCGACGTTGAGCGCGCCCGCCTCCAGGTAGACCCGGTTGAGGTCGGTGATCTCGTACTCGCCGCGCGCCGACGGCTTGAGCGCCTTCGCGATCTCGACCACCTTGGAGTCGTAGAAGTAGAGGCCGGTCACCGCCCAGTGCGACTTCGGCTTGGCGGGCTTCTCCTCGATCGACACGGCGCGGCCCGCGGAATCGAACTCGACCACGCCGTAACGCTCCGGGTCGGGCACGTGATAGGCGAACACCGTCGCGCCCTTGTCGCGCCGAGCGGCGCGGCGCAGCTGCTCTCCGAGGCCGGCGCCGTAGAAGATGTTGTCGCCGAGCACGAGCATCGCCTGCTCGCCGGCGACGAACGATTCGCCGATGACGAAGGCCTGCGCGAGCCCGTTCGGGCGTCGGCTGCTCGGCGTATTCGAAGCGCATGCCCCATTGCGAGCCGTCGCCGAGCAGGCGGCGGAACATCGGCAGGTCGTGCGGGGTCGAGATGATCAGGATCTCGCGAATGCCGGCCAGCATGACGACCGACAGCGGATAGTAGATCATCGGCTTGTCGTAGACCGGCACGAGCTGCTTCGAGACCGCCAGCGTGATCGGGTGCAGCCGCGTGCCCGCGCCGCCGGCCAGGATGATGCCCTTCATCGCTTCAGCCTCCGATCGCCGTGCGCCGGCGCGGTCTCGGCGAGCACGCCGAGGCGCTCGCCGGCATAGACCTTGTCGCGCAGCGGCCGCCACCACCATTCGTTGTCGAGATACCAGCGCACCGTCTTCTCGATGCCGGTGTCGAAAGTCTCCTGCGCCCGCCAGCCGAGCTCGCTGCTCGAGCTTGGTCGCGTCGATCGCGTAGCGCAGGTCGTGGCCGGGCCGGTCGGTCACGAAGGTGATGAGCTCGGCGTAGCGGCCGGCGCGTCGGGCGCAGGCCGTCGAGGATGGCGCAGATCGTGCGCACCACGTCGATGTTGCGCCGCTCGTTGCGGCCGCCGACATTGTATTTCTCGCCGATCCGCCCGCGGCTGACGATGACGTCGAGCGCGCGCGCGTGGTCCTCGACATAGAGCCAGTCGCGCACGTTGGTCCCCGCGCCGTAGACCGGCAGCGGCTTGCCGTGGACGGCGTTGAGGATGATGAGCGGGATCAGCTTCTCGGGGAAATGATAGGGGCCGTAATTGTTCGAGCAGTTCGAGATCACGGCCGGGAAGCCGTAGGTGTGCGCCCAGGCCGAGACGAGATGATCGGACGCCGCCTTGGAGGCGGAATAGGGCGAGCTCGGATCGTACGGCGTCGTCTCGACGAACAGGCCCTCGTCGCCGAGCGAGCCGTAGACCTCGTCGGTCGACACGTGCAGGAAGCGGAACCCGTCCCGCTTCTCGCCGGCGAGGCCGAGCCAATAGGCGCGCGCCGCCTCCAGCATCGAGAACGTGCCGAGATGTTGGTCTGGATGAACGCGTCGCTGCCGGTGATCGAGCGGTCGACATGGCTTTCGGCGGCCAGATGGATGACGTGGTCGCGGCTGGAACGCCTGAAGCGCGTCGGCGATCGCGCGCCGGTCGCAGATGTCGATCTTGGCGAAGCGATAGTTCGGCGCGTTGTCGATCGTCGCCAGCGATGCCAGATTGCCGGCATAGGTCAGCTTGTCGACGTTGAGCACGTTGACGCCCGCGCCGACCAGATGCCGGCACACCGCCGAGCCGATGAATCCCGCGCCGCCCGTCACCAGCACGTTGCGCATGCATTCGTCTCCGGATCAGGGCGATCAGCCGCGGCGCAGCAGGCGGCGACAGCGAGGCGCGCCAGTCCGGCAGGGCGAGGCCGTAGACGCGCAGCGAGCTTCGCGTTGTCGAGCCGGGAATTGGCCGGCCGCCGCGCGGGCGTCGGATAGTCGGCGGTCGCGATGCGCTTGACGCGGGTCAGGCGCCGTCCGCGCGCGTGCGCCTCTGCGAAGACCGCTTCGGCGAGATCCGCCCAGGTCGCCTCGCCGGCGCCGGTCATGTGAAACACGCCGCGCAGCGCGGGCGAAGTCGTCTTCGCGCATCCGCCGCGCGATCGCGAGCAGCGCGTCGGCGATGTCGAGCGCGGAGGTCGGGTTGCCCCGCTGGTCGGCGACCACGCCGACCTCGTCGCGCGTCTCGTTGAGGCGCAGCATGGTGCGGACGAAATTCGCGCCGAACGGGCTGTAGACCCAGGCGGTGCGCAGAATGGCGCTGTTCGGGCAACGCTCGGCGACCAGCCTCTCGCCCGCAAGCTTCGAGCGGCCGTAGGCGCCGGTCGGGCCGGTCGGATCGTCCTCGCGATAGGGCCGGTCGAGCGTCGCCGTCGAACACGTAGTCGGTCGAGAGATGCAGGAGCGGCGCGCCGACGCCGGCCGCGGCCTCCGCGACATGGCCGGCCCCTCGCGCGTTGACCCGAATCGCGAGCCCTTCTTCCGCTCTCGGCCTTGTCCACCGCGGTATAGGCGGCCGCGTTGATCACCACGTCCGGCCGCGCCGCTCGCGACCCCGGCGAGGACGCGCGGCGCGGTCCTCAAGCGTCGACCGCCGGCCGGCCGAGCGTGACGATCTCGACGCTCGGCTCCGGCGCGCTCGAGCAGCGACGTCGCGACCTGGCCTCTTGGACCCGGTGACGGCGATGCGCATCAGTCGAACAGCTCCGGAGCGTCCTTGAGCCGGGGCCAGCGTTTATCCTTTTCCGACAGCACCGCGCCGCCCGGCGGGAAGCGGCCATGCGATGCCGATGTCCGGATCGTCCCAGGCCACGCCCCGGTCGTTGGCCGGCGAATAGACGGCGGTCGTCTTGTAGAGGACTTCGGTGTCGGGCTCGAGCGTGACGATAGCCGTGGGCGAAGCCGATCGGCACCAGCAACTGCCGCCAGTTCTCCGCCGACAGCTCGACCGCGACATGCCGGCCGAAAGTCGGCGAGGAGCGGCGGATGTCGACGGCGACGTCGAGGATGCGGCCGCGCGTGCACGCGGAGGAGCTTGTCCTGGGCGAACGGCGGCGTCTGGAAGTGCAGTCCGCGCAACGTGCCCACGGCGGCCGAGAAGGCATGGTTGTCCTGAACGAAGTTCAAATGGAGACCGGCCGCCTCGAAAGCCGGCCTGTTGTAGACCTCCGAGAAGAACCCTCGCGCGTCGCCGTGCTTCTTCGGCGTCACGATCTTGACCGCCGGGATGGCGGTGTCTTCAACCTGCACTCTCACGCCCCCTGACGTCGCACTCGCCCCGGCCGCGGCCGAAGCCGCGCCCTCCTTGCCAGAAACCGTTCGTCGCCGCCAGTGCAAAGACTGGACCGGGAGGATTTGCGTCAGGCGGATGCTGGCGCCGCTCAGGGCGCGCCGGTCAGCCCCGCTGGGCGCGATCGCGCGCGTTCTGCGCTTCGATGGCGGCGCGCGCCGCCCGCCACTCGGCGTCGCCCCATTTGCGCAGCTCGTAGAAGTTGCCGCCGGTCGCGAGCGCCTGCGCGCCGTCCATGGCGATCGTCTCGCCGGTGAGCCAGCGGCACCCGTCGGAAAGGAGGAAGGCGGCGAGGTTCTGCAGCTCTTCCAGGGTCCCGACGCGGCCCATGGGATTGGCATCCTTGGTCTCGCGGCCCGGCTCCAGTCCCGGAGTGAGGCGCTTGCTCATGCCCTCGGTCGGGATCTCGCCCGGCGCGATGGCGTTGAGGCGGATGCCGTAGCGGCCCCATTCGGCGGCGAGCGACATGGTCATGGCCTGCACCGCCGCCTTGCTCATCGCCGACGGGACCACGAACGGCCCGCCGTTGCGCACCCAGGTCACGACGATCGACACCACGCTGCCGGGAACGCCGCGCGGCGATCCAGCGCTTGCCGACCGCGTGGGTGACATAGAACGTGCCGTGCATGACGATATTGGCGACGGCGTCGAAGCCGCGTGGGCTGAGGTCCTCGGTGCGGGCGATGAAGTTGCCGGCGGCGTTGTTGACGAGCGAGGTCAACGGACCGTCGCGGAAGATGTCCTCGACCATCGCGTCCACCGCGGCGGCGTCGCGGATGTCGACGCCATAGGCTTTCACCGCCCCGCCGTGCGCTTTCATCATCGTTTCGGCCGCGGCGTCGCAAACGCCCTTCCGCCGTCCGCAGATGACGATCTCGGCCCCGAGCCCGAGCAGGCGCTCGGCCATCGCCCGCCCCAGCCCCGTTCCCCCGCCGGTCACGAGGACTTTCTTGCCCTTGAACAGGTCCTGCTGGAACATCTCTTTCCTCCCTGGCGCAAAGGACGCATCCTGCGGCTGGTCTTGCGGCAGGGCAAGCCGGACCTCGCCGGGCCGAGCGCGGTTTTCTGACCGAACCCGTGATATTTCAATGGCTTATACCCCGCCGGGACCAATTCCCGATCGAGAGATCGTTTGTTTTCAAGGACTTAGCGGAGACTCTGGCCGGCGCGCCGCGCTCACCCCTTGCCGCCCTCGCGCGGGCTCGCCCTCTGCGCCGCGCGCAACGCCGCGACGAACGCGTCGAGCGTGTTGGCGTCCATGTCCGAGACCGCGACATAGGCGAGGTTGGCGTCGCTCCAGCGCGCGACGTGATAGCCGTCGATCGTCCCGCTTTCCGGCCCACGCGCCCCTGGGGCGTCGAGCGGCAGCTCGGTCACCGCGACGACGTGCTCGTTGTGGCGATAGACGAGCGTCGGCGCCGGGACGCGGTCGACGACCGAAACGCGGCCGCCGGCCAGCGGGAAGCCCTGCGCCGCGAGATCGACGATGTCCGCGCTGACGGTCGTGCGGCCGGCGAGCCAGGGCTTCACCGTATGCCGGTCGGACGAGGCGACGTCGAACGGCTGACCGGCGACGGCCGCGCGCGCAAAGTCGGACACGAGTCCGTCCGCCACCCTTTGTGACGCGTCCGGCAGCCTCAGCGCCATCAGCCCGACGCCGGCGGCGAAGCCGAGCACGGCGAAGGAAGCGGCGAGCGGAAGCCAATCCGACACGCGCGACGGTCGCGCTCTCGGCGCGAGCGGGACGACATTCGCCGGCGTCTCCGGCTGGGCCTCGTCGGCGAGGGCGAGCACGCTGTCGATCAGCGCCTTCGGCGCCGTTTCGCGCGGGGCGTGGCGACGGACGGCGTCTCGCACGGCCTGAAGCGTGCGGTATTGGGCGGCGAGCGCCGGGTCGGCCGCGAGCTCCTGTTCGAGGGCGAGGGCGTTGGCGGCGTCGAGTTCGCCGTCCAGGGCGGCGTTGAGCCGGAGGGGTTTCGGGTCGGGCGCAGGTTCGCTCATGGGTCGGCTCTCAGGGATCTTGCGAGCGCGCCGCGGGCGCGGGCGAGACGCGACATGACGGTGCCCATCGGCAGGCCGGCGGCCTCCGCGATGTCGCGATAGCTGAGGCCGTTCACGTCGCGCATGACCAGAATCTCCAGAAGCGGCGGCGGCAGCGCGGCGATCGCCTGTCTCAGCCGCTCGCCGTCCTCGAGCGCGATCAACGCCGCCTCCGCATCGGGGGCGGCGTCGGCGTCGGGCGGCGCGAGCGCGTCGAGGTCGGCGAGATCGCCGGCGAAGGCGAGGTCGTTGCGCCGGTTGCGCGCCATCCAGGTGATCGCCGCATTGCGCACGATCGCCAGGAACCACGGCTTCGGCCGGTCGACCGCGCGTCGTCTCGAGCGCCTTCAGCGCCCGCACCGCCGCCTCCTGCACGATGTCCTGAGCATCGTCAGGGTTGCGGCAGAGCCATTTCGCCAACGAGTAGGCGTCGTCGAGCAGCGGCGGCACGAGGGCGCGGAAGCGTTCGGCCGCGAGGGGGCTGGCCGCGGCCGCGGTCACGGGGCGCGGCCCCCGACCGCGGCACGCGAGTCGACTTCGCGATGTTCTTCATGCTCCCGGCGACGCGTTTCCCCTTCTCCGCGAAGCGGGGAAGATGGCCGAAGGCCGGATGGGGTGTGGAAAGCCGGTATGGATCGGAAAAGTTCGCCGTGACGGTTGCGCCATCCGGCGCGGGCCCAAGGTCGAATGGCGCGGCCGTCGCCTCGTGCACGCCTCCCAGTCTTCCGCCTCGCGGGTCGCGCCCGTGTCGGGTACTGCGGAAAGGGAAATTCATGTCTCGCGCAGCGCCGCGCGAATGCGCTCGATGACGATCTCCAGTCCGCCGACGATGAGTTCGTCGGGAAATCGAAGAACGCGAAATCCGGCGCTTCGAAACCATGCATCCCTCTCGGCGTCCTTGACCTTCGCATCCGCCGTCTCGTGCGTGCGGCCGTCCGCTTCCACGACGACTTTTCGCGCGAGACAAACAAAATCCGCGAAATACGGTCCGATCGGCGTTTGTCTGCGAAAGCCATGTCCGTCGATTTGATGATTCCGCAAAGCCCGCCAAATCAGGGTTCCGCCCTCGTCATATTTTGACGCTGCGCCCGAGCGAACTTGCGCGAGGACTGACGGAAACGGGGCGGCTCGTCCATCTTGCCACCCTATCACAGCGGCGCCGCTGGGACGGGGCGACAGCTTGGGCCGAGATCCGGGGGCTGCTGATCCAGGAATTGCCTTGCAAGACCGTCACCGCGAACTGTCTTTGTCGCATCCCTGCTTTCCACACCCCATCCGTCGCCTTCGGCGACACCTTCCCCGCTCCGCGGAGAAGGGGGGCCAGCGCCACTTGTATTTCGCCCGCTCCTTCAAGAACGCGATCACGTCGGCGCGGTCCTGCGGGTTGTCGAGGTGGAAGAACATCTTCGCCCCCGGAACGAAGGCCTGCGGATCGGTCAGCCACTTGTCGAGCGTCTCCTCGGTCCAGACGAATCTTGGCGTGTTTCAGCGCGTCCGAATAGCCGTAGTCGGGCAGCGACCCCGCCTCGCGGCCGTAGACGCCGCGATGCCGCGGTCCGACGTCGTTCTGATCGAGCGAATGGCAGTCCGTGCAGGCCTGATAGAGCGCCTCGCCGCGGACGGGGTCGCCCATTGGCGCGGCCGCTGCGCCGGACGGCGGCGAGCGCCGCCGCCAGCATGAAGCTGAGCCTGAGCATGGCGTCCCCCTCAGGCGAGGTCCGAGTCGGTCACGGCGAGGCTCGTCGGCGTCGGAACGTAGGCGACCTCGCGCACGCCGAGCCATTTGCGCAACTCCCCCGCCGGCACGACCTTCGGCCCCGGCGACGGCGCCGTTCCCGGCGCGGGCTGCGGGAAGGCGGTCGAGCGCGCGGTGTGGAAGGTCACGTTCCCCTCGACCTTCTGCATCAGCTGGTGGATGTGGCCGTTGAGCACCGTCACCGAGCCGAAGCGCGCGAGCAGCGCGAGCGCCTGGGCGGAATCCTCGGTGCCCCAGCCCCAGTCGGGAGCGACCATCCAGAGCGGGATATGGCAGAAGACGACGATCGGGGTCGAGGCCGACTTGCCGCTGAGATCGTCGGCGAGCCAGGCGAGCTGCTCCGGGCCCAGCGAGCCGAGGCCGTTCTTCTTGAGGTCGACGACGTTGTTCGAGCGACACGAAATGCACGCCGCCGTGGTCGAAGGCGTACCAGCCGCCGCCCGCGCCCTTGCCGAAGCGTTCGAGATAGGCGTCGCGGGTCGCGGCGTCGGTGATGTCGTGCTCGCCCGGGGAGAAGTGGACGTCGAGCTTTGTGCGCTTGAGCATCTGAAGCGCGTCGTCGAACTCGGCGGGCTTGGCGGCATGGGTGATGTCGCCGGTCTGGATGATGAAGGCCGGATCGCCCGGCATCGCCAGCACCTTGTCGATCGCGGCGTCGAAGGTTTTCCGCGCGTCGGGGTTGGCGGGTTTCGAAAAGCCGATGTGGCTGTCGGACAGCTGCACGAAGGAAAAGCCGCCCTCCGCCGCCTTGGCCGAGCCGATCAGGCGCGACGACGGCACGCCGCCGGCGACCGTCCAGACCACGCCGGTCCCCGCCCAGAGCATGCATTTCAGGGATTGCCGGCGATCAAGGCCGCCATCGTCGTGTCGCGAAGTCATGTCGTGTTCTCTCCCGAGGGGCGCACAATGCGCCGACAGGAGAGAGACTCGGGGTAAAGGCGGTTTATTCCTTATGGCTCGGCAGATTTATCGGGGCATCCGGTTGACCGCATACCCAAATAGAAGCGGGAAGAAGCGTCGAGGCAGCATTGATCTCGCGCTCTTTCGCGGCGAATGGCGGGCGCCGGATGAGAGACACGGGGAGGCGGCGGTTTTCCCGAAGCGACGCAATTTCTCCTTGACCGAGGACATGGGCCGCATGATGATAACGATGTTTCCCTTTCGTTAACAGGACATTGTTCAGCGACGATAGAGGGATGGAATAAGGGGGCGTCATGACGATGAAGACTGTTCGCGCCGCGGCCGCGGCGAAAGGGGCGCGCGCGCTTGGCGAAAGGCTTGCGTCGGGGGCCGGCGCGTTGCGCCTGGCCCTGTTGGCGGGCGCCTCGGCGATCGCCTTCGAGACATTCGGCGCGCCCTCAGCCGAGGCCGGGGGCGCCTGCGCCCCTCGACCCAGACCGTTACGACAACCAATCACGGCCCCGTCACATCGAACGGCGGCGCCATTTCGGTGACAGCCGGCGCCAGCATCGCCGGCGACACGACCGCCGCGGCCCTCGCCCAGGACTGCGGCGTCTCCGGAGGGGTCGACAACCTCGGGGCGATCGACGGCGCGACGGGCGCGGCCCCCCTCCACGCAGCGGGGGGACCCGGCGGGGCCGGCGTCTTGGACATTGGTCAGACGATTCGACTCGCTGAGCAACGGCCCATCCACCGCCGCGCCTTACGCCTCCATCGCCGGCGGCGGCGGCGGCGACGAATCCGGGAATGGTAGCGGCTTGGACCTCGCGGGCGGCGCAGGCGGCGCAGGCGTGTCCGTCACATCCGGCGGCGCCATCGAGACACTGACGAACTCCGGAGGCGCCTCCATCGCGGGTGGCGGCGGCGGCGGTGGCGCCCAAGGCGGTCCTGGCATTTCAGGAGGCGCGGGCGGCGCGGGCGGCGACGGCGTGTCCGCCGCATCCGGCGGCGCCATCGGGACGCTGACGAACGCCGCAGGCGCTTCCATCGCTGGCGGCAATGGCGGCGCGGGAGGCTCATCCGTGCGGTTCGCCAACGGCGGCGACGGCGGCGACGGCGGCGAGGGCGTGTCGACCGCATCCGGCGCCATCCTCGGGACGCTGACGAACTCCGGCGCCATCTCCGGCGGCAATGGCGGCGCGGCAGGCTTTGGCGGCTTCGCCGGTGGCACAGGCGGCGACGGCGGCAGTGGCGGCGACGGCGTGCACAACGCCTCCGGCGCGACGATCGAACTCGTTTTCGAACACTGCGAACGGCACGATCGTCGGCGGGGTCGGCCTGAGCGACGGCGGCGGCGCGAGTGGCGCGGACGGCGCGGGCGTTTACAACGCCGGGACGATCGGGAGCCTGAGCAATAGCGGGTCGGTCAAGGGCGGCGGGCGCGGCACGGACGACGAGTACGGCGCCGCCGGCGCGGGCGTCTACAATACCGGCGCGATCACGACCCTGACCAACGGCGGATCGATCGAAGGCGGAGTTGGCGGCGGAAACGGCAACAATGGCGGCGACGGCGTTTACAATTCCGGGACGATCGGCAGCATGACCAACAGCGGGTCGATCCTGGGCGGAGCGGCCACCGACAGCGGCGCAATCGGCGATGGCCTCCACAATGTCGGCGCGATCACGACCCTGACCAACAGCGGATCGTTGATCGGCGGATCGGGCCCCTTTGCAGGGCTGTACGGGGGCACCGGCATCTACAACTCCGGCACGATCGGCAGCCTGACCAACAGCGGATCGATCAAGGGCGGAGCGGTCAACGGGACCGGCGAGGTCGGCGACGCGATCTACAGCGCCGGCACGGGCGCCTCGATCGGGACGATCGCCAACAGCGGCCAGATCGTCGGAAACGTGGAGATCGACAATCAGGCGAATGTCACGGTCATCGGCGGGGCGACGGCTGCGACCGCCGGCGTCTGGTCGGGCGGCACGATCACGGTCGGCGCGGGCAACCTGACGTTCGCGAGCGGCTACACGAAGCTCACTGACAACATTACCGTCAACGGCGGAGCCGGAACCGTCTACAACGGCTCCGATCCCCTGAACATCGCGGCCCCGATCACGATCCACGGCAATTTCGACCAGGGCTCGGACGGCGAACTCGACTTCCTGCTCTCGGGCGCAAGCACGCCTCCGAAGCTCGACGTGACCGGGACCACATTGCTGGGCGGTCTCCTGGTCATCGACCTCGCCACAGGCTATACGATAGCGCCGGGCGACGAATTCGATCTCCTGTCGAGCGAGGGGGACCTTTCGGGCGCGTTCGGCGGGGTCACGTTCGCCGGGGATGCGTGCGGGTCGTCGGGCGTGGCCGACCAATGGCTTTGCTCCGGCGCCGGCGTCCATTTCGACCTCGTGGTC
The DNA here is from genome assembly GCA_963783275.1 of uncultured Alphaproteobacteria bacterium. Lineage (GTDB taxonomy): Bacteria > Pseudomonadota > Alphaproteobacteria > Rhizobiales > Beijerinckiaceae > Roseiarcus. The sequence continues at coordinate 64,576 of CAWANA010000007.1, forward strand.
ACGACCGGTCTGGACGGATCGATCGACCTGACGAACGTCGTTGCTGGCGTCGTCACCCCCGTGCCCGAGCCCTCCACCTGGGCGCTCATGGGGCTTGGCTTCGCCGGCCTCGGCTTCGTCGGTTACCGCTCGCGCAAGGCGGCCTTGATCGCCGCCTGAGCTGTCGCAAGGGTTGTTCGAGAGGCCGCCACGAGAGGCGGCCTCTCTGTTTTTGGAGCGCCCGGTTCCACTATTGCGGCGCCCGCCCCTTCCTCGCTTCCGCGTCCCTTGCCGCGATCTGCGAAGACCGCGTCGCGCCGACTCGGCAGGCGCTTCGGCGCCGCAGCATTCGCGCCGCGCCTTATGGAACGAGAAACCCCGTATACGGGTTAAGGAACCACGGGCCATCCGGCCCGATGGAGAAGCCCGCGCATGAAAATCGCTCAGATCGCCCCCCTGTCGGAGAGTGTCCCGCCGAGGCTCTACGGGGGCACCGAGCGCGTGGTTTCCTATCTGACCGAGGAATTGGTGAAGCAGGGGCATGACGTTACGCTGTTCGCCAGCGGCGATTCCGTCACGTCCGCCAAGCTGCTGCCCTTCTGCGACCAGGCCCTTCGCCTCGATCCCCGCGTGAAAGATCCGATCCCGTACCACATCGTGATGCTCGACGCGGTTCGCGAGATGGCGCATCAGTTCGACGTCCTGCATTTTCACGTCGACGTCCTCCATTACCCGCTGATCCGCGACTTCGTGGACCGGACCGTGACGACGCTGCACGGCCGCCTCGACCTGCCGGAGGTTCGCCGCCTCTATTCGGTCTTTTCCGGCGCGCCGCTCGTGTCGATATCGATGGACCAGCGCAAGCCCATGCCGCCGGTAAACTGGGCCGGCATGGTCTATCACGGCCTGCCGCGCGACTGCTGCCGTTCAATCCGGCGCCGAAGGAGGGCTATCTCGCCTTCATCGGCCGGATCTCGCCGGAGAAGCGCCCCGACCGGGCGATCGAGATCGCGAGCCGCGTCGGCGCGCCGCTGAAGATCGCCGCCAAGGTCGATCGCGTCGATCAGGACTATTGGGAGCAGCGCATCCGGCCGTTGATCGATCAAAATCCGCAAAATCGAATTCATCGGCGAGATCAACGAAAAGCAGAAAGCCCAGTTCCTGGGCGAAGCGAAAGCCCTGCTGTTCCCGATCGACTGGCCGGAGCCGTTCGGCATGGTGATGATCGAAGCGATGGCCTGCGGGACGCCGGTCATCGCCTTCCGGGCCGGTTCCTCGCCGGAAATCGTCGACGACGGCGTTTCCGGCTTCCTGGTCGACTCGGTCGATGACGCGGTCATGGCCGTCCGTCGGCTCGGGCGCCTTGATCGACGGGGCGCGCGCGCAGCCTTCGAATCCCGTTTCACGGTCGAGCGCGTCGCCCGCGATTACCTGTCGGTCTATGAATCTCTGCCCGGCGTTCGGGCGCGGTCGCGCCGCATGTCCGGCAAGCTCTGGTTCGGCGCCGACGGCGCCGCTGCCGGGCGACCCGCAAACCGCGACCAGGATCTTCGACTGGACGGGCGGCGTCTCGCCGGCCCATAGGGCGTCCGGAAGGACGCCCGTCTTCAACGGGCCCGTGGAGCGCGGGACGCGCCCCTCCGTTGACGGCTGCTCTAGCTCGTCGTCACGACGCTGACCGGCCCTCGCCGGTTCAGCACGTCGACGACCACGCGGCGCTCCGAGCGCCTCAGCGCGATGTCGGCGACCGTTCCGGCGACCGTCAAGCCTCTGAGCACGACCGAGTCGAGGAACGCCGGCAGGACAGGCTCGCGGAATGAGATGCTCGGTCCCGCCGGGTCGAAGCTCAGTCCAAGGCACGACTGGATGAGCGACAGCGGCGCCGCCGCAGCCCACGCCTGAGGCGAACAGGCGACCGGATAGAACGTGGGGCCGCGGCCCTTCTGCCGCGGGAACCCGCAAAGGAGCTCGGGCAACCGCCTGAGGTCGACATAGGTCGAGGCGCTGAACAGGGCCTCGAACACCTTCGCGGCTTCCTGACGGAATCCATAGCGCGCGAAGCCGGCCGCGATCAGCGCGTTGTCGTGCGGCCAGACCGATCCGTTATGGTAGCTCATCGGATTGTATCGGGCCTCGGTGGACGCCAGCGTGCGGACGCCCCAGCCGCAAAAGCTCGAGCACGCCATCAAGGCGGCGACGACGCCGGGGGCGCGCGACGGCAGGGCGATCCCGGTATAGAGCGCATGGCCGGCGTTCGACGCCCTGACCCGGCACGGCTTCTTGTCGCCGTCGAGCGCCAGGACGTAGGCGCCGAATTCCTTGTCGAAGAACTGCCGGTCGAAGCGCGCGCGGATCGCCTCCGCCTTGCCGTCGTAGACGCGCGCCTCACCGTCCATGCCCAGTCGTCGCGCGATGGCGGCCGCCGCGCGCCAGGCGCCGTAGACATAGGCCTGCACTTCGGCGAGGGCGATCGGCGCCTTGGCGAGCGATCCGTCGGCATGGAAGATGGCGTCGTAGCTGTCCTTCCACCCCTGATTGGCGAGGCCTTTATGGGTTCGGCGGCCGTATTCGACAAAGCCGTCGCCGTCGCGATCGCCGTAATGCTCGATCCAGTCGAGCGCGGCCTTGAGGTTCGGCCATAGCTCGCGCATGGCGGCGACGTCGCCGGTCCGGTCGAGATAGGCGCCGGCGAGCATGACGAACAGCGGCGTCGAATCGACGCTGCCGTAATAGCGGCGGAACGGAACCTCGCCGAGGTCGGCCATCTCGCCATGCCGCGCCTCGTGCAGGATCTTGCCCGGCTCGGCGTCCGCCTCGTTGTCGACGGTCGTCGCCTGGGTCTTGGCCAGCCGCCTCAGCACGCCGAGCGCGACCGAAGGATCGACCCACAGCATTTCGAGCGCGGTGATGATCGCATCGCGCCCGAACACGGTGCTGAACCAGGGGATCCCGGCGTAAGGGTAAGGCCCCTCGGGCAGATGGGTGATGAGCATGTAGAGATCGGCGATGCTGCGGCGCGCCGCTTCGTTGAAGATCTCGTTGGAGGTCACGATCGCCGCGGCCCGCGACGACGATGCGCGCAGTTCTCGGCGCGCGTCCCTGAGCGACACGAAATAGGCTCGATGCGCGCGAGCCGCCGCGGCGTCCTGCCGGTACTCGATCTCGATGAAGATCGAGCGGGTTCCGCCGGCCGCGAGATCGACGACGTAGGCCGCGCGGTCGCCGGCGAGCGCCGACGGCGTCGGGTCGAAGCTGAGGGACGTCGTCCGCAGTCGCTTGTCGAGGCCGGTGTAGCTGAGGACGACCGCCGCTTCCGAAACGACCGGCGGATGAAGCTCGCCGCGACGCGTTCGGTGAAAGCCGCGGACCTCGAACAGATCCGCGAAGTCCGCCGCGAACTCGATTGCGATCTCGATGCGGCGCGGCCGATCGTCAAAGTTGCGGATGTTGACCCGATCGAAGCAGGCCGTCTTCCACAGAAACCGGGTGCGCCGGATGTGGATGAGATCATGCGCCAGGTCGAGGCGGCCCTCGCTGTCGTGGAAATCCGGGTTGGTGAGATCGCAGGTCAGCGTCGCGTTGTCGTCGCGCAAACTCGAACTGAGAAGCAGAGGCGGCGCGCGGTCGATCGCGAGCGTGAAGTGCGAGAGATGGCGGGTGTCGCGATAATAGACGCCCTGCGCGTCGCCTGGCTCGACGTCGCCCTTGCTGTCGAACACGCCGAAGCCGTCGCCATGCTTGAGGACGAGCAGCCGAACGTCCTGCAGGGACGTCGAGGCGGCGATGGCGAACGGGCCGGTTTCGCTGGCGGCGGCGGCGGCGCCTTGAGGCCGTTTCAAAGCGTCTTGCATGAGCCCTCCCCAATGAGAACAACGCCGTTGCGGCTCTTGCCCGGCGACTCAAGTCAACCCGTTGACGCATCGAGCATACGCGCCAGACCCCGGCGCTAGTCGGGCGGAACGGCGTCGTTCCCGCGGCTTGATCAAGGCGAGGCGAGCGCGGGCCCGGATTTTGCGGGAGCGTTCGCGGGCGGCGATAACAGCAAGGCAGCGGAATAGGCGGCGACAAGGCCCCGCAATGGCCACGATTGAGCGATCGGCTCGCGTGCAGCCGCTCTCGTGGCGAACGGATTCGCGCGGTGCTCCTGAACGGGTTCTTTTCCGGCGTCGCCGTCGGACTGGTCGGCGGCGTGACATCCGGTCTTCTGGGCGTGAGCCCGGGAGGCGGTCTCGTCGTGTTCTCGGTGCTGCTGCTCGGAGCCGAGCAGCACCTTGCGCAGGGCGTGTCGCTGGTCGCGCAAGCGCCCCCAACCGGCCTCTCGGGCGTCCGGCGCTATTGGGAGAGGGGCCACCGCACGCCGTTGACGTGGTTCGTGGCGCTCGGGGCGGCCTTCCTGATTGGCGGCTTCCTCGGGGCGAGGGCGGCCGCGATGACGTCGCGCGTGGTCCTGCAATGGACCTACGTCGTCTATCTCGTTGCGCTCGGCATGGTGGTGATCGCGCGCCCGCCCCACAAAAAGGGCGAAAGCCCAAGTCACAGCGGGGTTTCTCGGCATCGGCGGGGGGCTGGCCATGACGGTTGGACTGACCGCCGGGCCAAAAATTCCGCAGCGGCAGGCGCAGATGGCGAGTCTCGCGCTGCTATCGATCCCCGTGACCCTCCCGGCCGCATGGGTCTACTGGCGGGAAGGCCTGCTCGCGCCCTGGCCGGTCCTTATCGGCGTCATCCTCGGCCTCGTCGCCGGAACGGACGCCGGCGCCCGGCTCGCCCACCGGGTCGGCGACCGGACGCTGCATCGGCTGATGATCGCCTTCGTCGCCGCAATGACCTTCTTCATGGCGGGCCAGGCGCTGAAATGATCCCGCTACTGCGCCGGGTACGCCGAGCTTCACCAGCCGGTAGACGATCCCCTCGACCAGCGCCTGGAACGAGGCGTCGATGACGTTGCCGGAGACGCCGACCGTCGACCACGTGTCGCGGTCGCCGTCGCCGAACTCGATCAGCACCCGCGTCACCGCGTCGGTGCCGCCCTGGAACACGCGCACCCGATAGTCGCGCAGCTCCAGGTCCTCGATATGCTTCTGGTAGACGCCGAGATCCTTGCGCAGCGCGAGGTCGAGCGCGTTGACCGGGCCGTTGCCTTCGGCGGCGGAGATCAGCCGGTCCTCGCCGATGCGGATCTTCACCACCGCCTGCGAAGCGGAATAGGTGACGCCGGGCGCGACGACCTTGCGCTCGACGCCGACATGAAAGCTCTCGACCTCGAAGAAGTCGGGCACGCCGCCGAGCACGCCGCGCGCCAGCAGCTCGAACGAGGCGTCGGCCGCCTCGTAGGCGTAGCCCTGCGCCTCGCGCTCCTTGACGATTTCGAGCAGGCGGTTGAGGCGCGGATCGGCCGGGTCGGCCTCGACGCCGAGCCGCTTCGAGTTCGGAGAGCAGGTTCGAGCGGCCGGCCTGGTCGGAGACCAGAACGGCGCGCTGGTTGCCGACGCTGTCCGGCGGCACGTGCTCGTAGGTGCGCGGGTCCTTGGCGAGCGCGGAGGCGTGGATGCCGGCCTTGGTGGCGAAGGCCGAGGCGCCGACATAGGGCGCGTGCCGGTTCGGCGAGCGGTTCAGAAGCTCGTCGAAGGCGCGCGAGATCGAGGTGATCTCGCTCAGCGCCTCGGGCGTCACGCCGGTCTCGAAGCGCGTCCGAATAGTCGGTCTTCAGCGCCAGCGTCGGGATCAGGGTCACGAGATTGGCGTTGCCGCAGCGCTCGCCGAGGCCGTTCAGCGTGCCCTGCACCTGCCGCGCGCCGGCGCGGATGGCGGCGAGCGAATTGGCGACCGCGTTGCCGGTGTCGTTGTGGGCGTGGATGCCGAGCTTCTCGCCCGGGATGACGCGCGCGACCTCGGCGACGATCCGCTCGATCTCGTGCGGCAGCGTGCCGCCGTTGGTGTCGCACAGCACCGCCCAGCGCGCGCCGGCCTCGATCGCGGTCTTGCGCGCAGGCGAGCGCGTATTCGGGGTTGGCCTTGTAGCCGTCGAAGAAATGCTCGAGGTCGACCATCGCCTCGCGGCCCGAGTCGACCGCCGCGCGCACGCTCTCGGCGATGCATTCGAGGTTCTCCTCGAGCGTGCAGCCGAGCGCGACATGGACGTGATAGTCCCAGGATTTGGCGACATAGACGATGGCGTCGGCGTCGGAGGCGAGCAGGCCCGCGACGCCCGGATCGTTGGCGACCGAGCGGCCGGCGCGCTTGGTCATGCCGAAGGCGCAGAATTTTGCGCGCTTGGTCCGCTTCTTGGTGAAGAACTCGGTGTCGAGCGGATTGGCGCCGGGATAGCCGCCCTCGACGTAATCGACGCCGAGCCGGTCGAGCATGACCGCGATGTTCTGCTTGTCGTCGAGCGAGAAATCGACGCCGGTGGTCAGCGCGCCGTCGCGCAGCGTCGTGTCGAAGAGATAGAGGCGTTCGCGGGCCATTGGCTCGTCCTCGTCAGTGTCGGGTTTCGGGCGCGGCGTCGTCGCCGAGCGTCCTGGTCATGGTGGTGTGGGCGAGCCACTGCTCGTCGAGCTGCACGAGGCTGCGTTTCTCGGCGACGAATTTCAGGCGCTCGAACAGCGGCTTCGACGACGTCGCTCGCCTCCGCGGTGAGGCGCTTCGCGCCGCGCGCCGCGGCGAGGCGGACCAGCGCGTCGACGAGCGCCGCGCCGACGCCCTGCCGGCCGGCGGCCGGATCGACGTAGAGCATGTCGAGCTGGTCGGCGCCCTTGAGGCTGGCGAAGGCGACGACGAAGCCTTCGAGCGTCGCGACGATGGTGAGCTGGCCGGCGAGTCTGGCGCCGAAGGCGTCCTCGTCGTCGGCGCGCGCCGCCCAGGCGGCGCGCTGGTCGTCGTCGTAGTCGTCGGCGGCCGAGATCTCGATGGCGTCGCGGAAAGATCTCGGCGCAGCGCGCGGCGTCGGCCGGCAGATAGGGGCGGAAGGCGACGGCGGTCATCGCTTGAACTCCCAGGTCGTTCCGTCCTTGCTGTCCTTAACGACGACGCCGAGCTCAGACAAGTCGTCGCGCAATCGGTCGGATTCAGCCCAATCCTTTTTCGCTCTGGCTTCGTCGCGTTCCTTGATCAGCTGGACAATGTGAGCTGCTACCGTCGATGAGGCGTCTCCGGTCAGCTCAGACAGGCGCTTCGAACTGTCTGTTCGCCTTCGCGCCTTGCGAGGCACGTGTGCGTCTCCCGCAGCAATCCAAGTAGGTCCGCACTGGACTTGAGCGTTCCCGCGTCCTGCGGCTGTCGCAAGTTTGTGAAGCTCCGCGAGCGCCGCAGGCGTGTTGAGGTCGTCGCGCAAGCGCATCGAGCAACGCCGGGCGCGACTTCGGCTGTCGGCTGCGACGTCGCCGACCGCTGTCATACCAGCGGTCGAGCGTCGCCTCGGCTTCCTCGAGCGCCTTGACCGTCCAGTCGATCGGCTGGCGATAGTGGGTGCGCAGCATCGCAAGGCGCAGGACCTCGCCCGGCCAGGCGCGGCCGCCGAACGTCGTCGGTCGCGCAGCAGTTCGCGGATGGTGACGAAGTTGCCGAGGCTCTTCGACATCTTCTCGCCTTCGACCTGCAGAAAGCCGTTGTGCATCCAGACGTTGGCCATGCGCTCGCCCGCCGAAGGCGCAGCAGGACTGGGCGATCTCGTTCTCGTGGTGGGGGAAGACGAGGTCGATCCCGCCGCCGTGGATGTCGAAGACGTTCTGCGCCGGATCGTCGCACTGGAGCCCGCCGCCGAACGGCTCCAGCAGCTTCGCCATCGACATGGCCGAGCACTCGATGTGCCAGCCGGGGCGGCCCGGCGCGGCGATCCCGGCCGGGCTCGGCCAGCTCGGCTCGCCCGGCTTCGACGGCTTCCACAAGCACGAAATCCATCGGGTCGCGCTTGTAGGGGGCGACGTCGACGCGCGCGCCGGCCAGCATCTCGTCGAGCGAGCGGCGGGCGAGCGAGCCGTAGCGCGGCGCGCCGGGCAGCGCGTCCATCGCCGCGGGCGAGAACAGCACGTGGTCCTCGGCGACATAGGCGACGCCGCGGGCGACGAGCCGCTCGATCATCGCCCGCATCGGCGCGATGTGGTCGGTCGCGCGCGGCTCGACGGTCGGGGGCAGGCAGCCGAGCGCCGCGACGTCCTCGTGGAACTGGCGGGCGGTCGTCTCGGTCACCCTGGCGATCGCCTCGTTGAACGGCAGGTCGGGATAGTCGCGCGCCGCGCGCGCGTTGATCTTGTCGTCGACGTCGGTGACGTTGCGCGCGTAGATCACATGCTCCGCGCCATAGACCTGGCGCAGCAGGCGGAAGAGCACGTCGAACACGATCACCGGCCGGGCGTTGCCGATATGGGCGAAGTCGTAGACGGTCGGCCCGCAGACATAGACGCGCACCGCGGCGGGATCGATCGGCGCGAACGCCTCCTTGCGGCGGGTCAGGGTGTTGTAGAGGCGCAGCGACATCGAACGTCTCGTCTTGATGCGCGACGGCGCGATGCGGCGCCGTCCGGGACCGGCCGGATGATCGCTTCTCGAAAGTTCTTTGGGAAAGACGGAGACGCGAACCAGCCAGCTGATGAGCTAGCAGGTAATGATGCAATCCGGGCGATGCGGAGGGTGCGCGTCATGGGCGCCTCCATCGGGCAAGCCGCGACGGTTGTCAAGGCGCCGCGTCGAAAGTCGGCTATGATGCGCGCGGACGCGACGCCGAAAGGGGGACGAGCATGAGCCGAACCGATCGACGGCGACGCCGGCGCGGCGGCGGCCGCCGGCAGCCCCGCCGGCAGGCGATCACGGTGATCGGCGCGCCGATCGAGGCCGGCGCGGGCGTCCCCGGCTGCGCGATGGGGCCGGCGATGCTGCGCACGGCCGGGATCGTCCGGACGCTGCAGCGAACTCGGGCACGACGTGGTCGACCTCGGCGACCTCGCCCTCGGGCCTCCGCTCGGCCATGCCGCGCCCGCCCGAAGGCAGGGCGCGCCATTTCGCCGAGATCGCCGCCTGGGCGCGCGACCTGTCGCGCGAGACCCACGCGATCCTGCGCGAGGGGCGGCTGCCGCTGGTGCTCGGCGGCGACCACTCGCTGGCGATGGGGTCGATCAGCGGCGTCGCGCGCTACGCCGCCGAGGCGGGGCGAAAACTGTTCGTCCTCTGGCTCGACGCCCATTCGGACTACAACACCCCGGCCACCTCGCCCTCCGGCAACATGCACGGCATGCCGGTCGCGATGCTGAGCGGCGAGCCGGGCTTCGAGACCCTGTTCGAAGGCGAGCCGCGGTCCGCGATCGATCCCTCGCACGTGCATCTCTTCGGCATCCGCTCGATCGACGCCGACGAGCGGCGGCTGCTCAAGGCCCGCGGCGTCGACGTCGTCGACATGCGCCGGCTCGACGAGGACGGCTTCGCGCTGTCGATCCGGCGGATCATCGACCGGGTGCGCGGCGGCCGACGGGCTGCTGCACGTCAGCCTCGACGTCGATTTCCTCGATCCGACCATCGCGCCCGGCGTCGGCACGGCGGTTCCCGGCGGGGCGAGCTATCGCGAGGCGCATCTGGTGATGGAGCTTCTGTACGAATCCCGGCTCACGCCCTCGCTCGATCTCGTCGAGCTCAATCCGTTTCTCGACGAGCGGGGAAAAAGCGCGCTGCTGCTGGTCGACCTGGCCGCCAGCCTGTTCGGCCGGCAGGTTTACTGAGCTGTTGGCCTTCGCGAGGAGTTCGTTCCGGAAATGACCCGCATCCTGTTCGGGTGTAAGCTCTGCCCCCTGACCATGCCGCTTCGCGAGGGGCGGCCTGTGCGGCGATCAGAACCGCGGCGCCGAGTTGGAGGACGTTGAGTATGAGCGATCTGCCCGACACCGTCACTTTGGAATTTCTGGCGCGCCAACAGGAGCGCGTCCTGACCAGGCTTGGCGCGATTGAAGATCAGATCACCGTGCTGACGGGCATGGCGATCCGTCACGACGGCGCGTTGACCGGCCTTGCGACCGAGTTTCGCGGGCTTGCGCAAGCGCTTAGCCGCGCCGATCACCGTTTGCGAAAGCTCGAAGACCAATAACCGTTTGCGCAGAACCGCCATTCGTTCCGCGTTATGCCGAGAAGATCCAGAGGTTTGGATACTTGCGCCGGCGCTCCGGACGCCGCCTGCGCCACCGGTCGCGGGCGCCTTCGGGGCGGCGAGACGCCGCCCCTCCGATCCTATTCCGCCGCTTCGGCGGGTTTGGGCGAGGCGGCTCTCCGCTTGCCGTCCTGGGCTTGAATCGCTGTGAGCGCGATCGTGTAGACGATGTCGTCGACCAGGGCGCCGCGCGACAGATCGTTGACGGGCTTGCGCAGGCCCTGCAGCATCGGGCCAACCGACACGACGTTGGCTGAACGCTGCACGGCCTTGTAGGTCGTATTCCCGGTGTTCAGGTCGGGAAACACGAACACGTTCGCGTGGCCCGCCAGCGGGCTGCCCGGCGCCTTTTGCAGGCCGACGCTCTCGACCGTGGCCGCGTCGTACTGGATCGGTCCGTCCACGACGAGATCGGGCCGCCGCGCCTTCACGAGGCCCGTGGCCCTGCGAACCTTGTCGACCCCTTCGCCGGTTCCCGACGCGCCGGTTGAATAGGAGATCATGGCGACGCGCGGCTCGATGCCGAAGGCCCGCGCCGAATCCGCCGACTGGATCGCAATCTCGGCCAGTTCCTCGGCGTTCGGGTCCGGATTGATGGCGCAATCGCCGTAGACCAGCACCTGATCGGGCATCAGCATGAAGAAGACGCTCGACACGATGCTGGCGCCGGGCGCGGTCCTGATCAGTTGCAGCGCGGGGCGAACGGTGCTCGCCGTGGTGTGAACCGCGCCGGAGACGAGGCCGTCGACGTCGCCAACAGCCAGCATCATCGTGGCGAGCGTGACATTGTCCTCGAGGCCGATCTCGGCCTGCAGCGGCGTGAGCCCCTTGGCCTTGCGGATCTCCGTCATCGGCAAAACGTACTTCTGGCGGATCGTCTCGGGGTCGATCACTTCGACGCCCGGCACAAGCTCGACGCCGTGCGCGTCCGCCACAGCCTTAATCCTGGCGGGCGACCCCAGCAGCACGCAGCGGGCGATGCCTTTCTCGGCACAGATCGCCGCCGCCTGCAGCGTGCGCGGCTCGTCGCCTTCCGGCAAGACGATGCGTTGGGGAAAGGCCCGCGCCGACGCGACCAGGCGGTGGCGGAAGATCGGCGGAGGCATGAGCAGGTCGGCGGGCAGGTCGATCCGCCGGACGAGCGGCGCCACGTTGACCCTGTCGGCCATGAAGGCGATCACGCGCTCCATCCGGTCGAGATCGTCGGCGCCGATATGCTTCGACATTCCCGACAGCCGCGTCGCGGTCGTATAGGTGTCGTCGCTCGTAAGAAGGATCGGCAGACGGTTCAGCGGTGGGGCGGAAAGCATCGCGCTCACGTCCGACATCGGCTTCCCGCCAATGGTCAGGACGAATCCAGCCAGCGGCATGCCGCGCTGGGCGATGAGCGCGGCGGCGATGATGGCGTCGGATCGATCGAACGAGGTGAGCACGAGGGTTCCCGGCCGCAAGCGGCCGAGCAGCTTGCCGCAGTTGCTGGCCCCGACGAGCACCTTTTCCACGCGGGCCGTCTCGATGTCTCCCCGATTGAAGGATGTCGAAGCCGAGCTGCGTCGGCGACGTCGATCACCCGCGGCGCCGAAAGGCCCGGGAGGGTCGGGATCGACCCGAGAATCGGCACCGGGCCCGTTCCCGCGCCGAGTTCGAAACATGCCCGCTCCGGCGAGGGCGCTGCGCGGCGACGGAATCGCAGAAGTTGATCAGGACGCCGGCGATCGGCCGACGGCCGTCGTCGCCATATTGCTCGATCGCCGTCGCCGTCGTGGCGAGTCAAGGTTCTCCGCGCCCCGTCCATGACCGGCGAGAACGGGGATGATGTCGGCGGACAGAGACGAGATCATCGCAATATTGAGCCGCGTGGCGATCTGGATGTCGGCGTCCGGGAATGAGACCCTTCGACGACGAGCAAGTCGGAGCTTGCCGCGCGCCGCCTCGACCCGGCCGACGACGTCCTCCATCAGACCGGGGAGCTGGCCCTTCCGCACCATTTCCGCCGCGCTGATCAAACGGGAATCGGAGTCCGGCGTCTCCGATGCCGCAGACCTTGCGCGCAAAGTGAACCGAGAGGTCCGAGCATCGCCGACGTCGAGTTCAGGCTGCGAGATCGGCTTGACGAAGCCGGCGCGGACGCCGGCGAGTTGCAGGGCGCGGACGAGGCTCAACGCCTGAGACGTCAGGCCCACCTCGGCCGACACCGGCACAAGATAAAAAATGCGGTTACGCAGATTGTCGTTCATGATCTGTGTCTTTCCGCCCGCGCCTTCTGCCGGCCAGGCATGACGCCGGAGATCCCGCGAGCCGACAGCCCGCTCGCCCGGCGCTGGTCCGGGCGGTCGGACCCGACTGCGACGGCCCGATCGCAACGACCGGAGACGCCGGCCGGATAAGGCGTCGAACTCATCGATCCTTGCGCCCGTCCCGTCCATAAGTTCGGCCGGAGGAATAACTCCATGTCCCTCATGCGGGCCAGAGGATGTATGCGCGCAAGAGGCTCGGGGCGCCATTGCGCGTTGAAATCGGGCGGAATATATTGCCTTGAGCAGACTGTCCAAGGGCGACGATCGCCATTACAAATGACAGTTTTTGTCACTCGATTGCATAAATTGTCGCCGCCGCGAGCGGATTCGGGAACGCGAGCGTCCCCGTAACCTTCTGAAAGAGCAAGCTGATTTATGAGGCTTGGAAGGGTCGGCCCAAAATTGCGAAGCCTGCGCCAAAAGTTCGGCTTGATCGCCCGGAACGATCAGCGGATAGGACCCGAAGAACATCCCGGGGTCGTGCGGCATCGTGACGCACGACTGTCTCAACCAGCGGACGAGAGAGCGGAAGAAATCCCATGGCGCGCAAGAAGATTGCTTTGATCGGCGCGGGTCAGATCGGCGGCACGCTCGCCCATCTGGCCGCGCTCAAGGAACTCGGCGACATCGTCCTGTTCGACATCGTCGACGGCGTCCCTCAGGGCAAGGCGCTCGACCTCGCCGAGTCCGGCCCGGTCGACGGGTTCAACGCCAAGCTCACCGGCGCGAGCGACTATGCGGCCATCGCCGGCGCCGACGTCGTGATCGTCACCGCCGGCGTGCCGCGCAAGCCCGGCATGAGCCGCGACGACCTGCTCGGCATCAACCTCAAGGTGATGGAGGCGGTCGGAACCGGCCTCAGGACGCATGCGCCCAACGCCTTCGTCATCTGCATCACCAACCCGCTCGACGCGATGGTCTGGGCGCTGCAGAAGTTCTCCGGCCTGCCGCCGCAGAAGGTCGTCGGCATGGCGGGCGTGCTGGACTCGGCCCGCTTCCGCTATTTCCTCGCCGAGGAGTTCAACGTCTCGGTCGAGGACGTGACCGCCTTCGTGCTCGGCGGCCACGGCGACGACATGGTCCCCTCGGTGCGCTACTCCACCGTCGCCGGCATTCCGCTGCCCGACCTCGATCAAGCTCGGCTGGACGACCCAGGCCAAGCTCGACGCGATCGTCGAGCGCACCCGGAAAGGCGGCGGCGAGATCGTCGCGCTGCTCAAGACCGGCTCGGCCTACTACGCGCCCGCCACCTCCGGCATCGCGATGGCCGAGGCCTATCTCAAGGACCAGCGCCGCGTTCTGCCGGTCGCGGCGCACCTGACCGGCCAGTACGGCGTCAAGGACACCTACGTCGGCGTGCCGGTGATCATCGGCGCGAACGGCGTCGAGCGCGTCGTGGAGATCACGCTCGACGAGGCCGAGAAGGCGATGTTCGAGAAGTCGGTCGCTTCCGTTCACACCCTGATCGACGCCTGCAAGGGCATCAATCCCGCGCTCGCCGCCTGATGGTCCCGGAACGCCCGCTTTTCGCGCGGGCGTTCGCTCTTTCTCGAGGTCGTCGTCCCCATGAACATCCATGAATATCAGGCCAAGGCCGTGCTCCGCGCCTTCAGCGCCCCCGTCGCCAACGGGTTTCCCGCCTTCACGCCCGAGGAGGCGGCGGAAGCCGCCAAAAAGCTCGGCGGTCCGCTTTGGGTGGTGAAGAGCCAGATCCACGCCGGCGGCCGCGGCAAGGGCAAGTTCAAGGAGGCTTCGCGCCGGCGAGAAGGGCGGCGTGCGGCTCGCCAAGTCGATCGAGGAGGTCGAGACCTTCGCCAGGCAGATGCTCGGCGCGACGCTGGTGACGGTGCAGACCGGTCCGGCCGGCAAGCAGGTCAACCGCCTCTACATCGAGGACGGCGCCAACATCGACAAGGAGTTCTACCTGTCGGCGCTGGTCGACCGCAAGACGAGCCGCATCTCGTTCGTCGTCTCGACCGAGGGCGGCGTGAACATCGAGGAGGTCGCGCACAACACGCCGGAGAAGATCCACAGCTTCACCGTCGATCCGGCGACCGGGGTGATGCCGCACCACGGCCGCGCCGCCGCGGCGGCGCTCGGGCCTCACCGGCGAGGGCGCCAAGCAGATCGAGCAGCTCTGATCGCGAGGCTCTACACCGCCTTCGTCAACAAGGACATGTCGATGCTGGAGATCAATCCGCTGATCGTCATGACCAACGGCCAGATCCGCGTGCTCGACGCCAAGGTGTCGTTCGACGGCAACAGCCTCTATCGCCATCCCGACATCGTGGCGCTGCGCGACGAGAGCGAGGAGGACGCCAAGGAGATCGAGGCGTCCAAGCACGACCTCAGCTACATCACGCTCGACGGAACGATCGGCTGCATGGTCAACGGCGCCGGCCTCGCGATGGCGACGATGGACATCATCAAGCTCTACGGCGAGAGCCCGGCCAACTTCCTCGACGTCGGCGGCGGCGCCTCGAAGGAGAAGGTGACGGCGGCGTTCAAGATCATCACCGCCGACCCGAACGTGAAGGGCATCCTCATCAACATCTTCGGCGGCATCATGCGCTGCGACATCATCGCCGAGGGCGTGATCGCCGCGGTCAAGGACGTCGGCCTCAAGGTTCCGCTGGTGGTGCGGCTCGAGGGCACCAACGTCGATCTCGGCAAGAAGATCATCCGCGAGTCGGGCCTCAACGTCATTTCGGCGGACGACCTCGACGACGCGGCGCAGAAGATCGTCAATGCGGTGAAGGCGGCGGCCTGACTTCAGGGCTGCTGAATCTCGCTCCGGCCCTCCCCATATCCTACGGCGAAAGTCCGACATGTCCATTCTCGTCAACGCACACACCAAGGTCCTCACCCAAGGCTTCACCGGCAAGAACGGCACGTTCCATTCCGAGCAGGCGATCGCCTACGGCACCAAGCTCGTCGGCGGCGTCAGCCCCGGCAAGGGCGGCGGCAAGCATCTCGGCCTGCCGGTGTTCGACACCGTCAAGGAGGCGCGCGAGAAGACCGGCGCCGACGCGAGCGTGGTCTACGTGCCCCCGCCGGGCGCGGCCGACGCGATCTGCGAGGCGATCGACGCCGAAATCCCGCTGATCGTCTGCATCACCGAGGGCATCCCGGTGCTCGACATGGTGCGGGTCAAGCGCGCGCTGCACCGGTTCGAAGTCGCTGCTCCTCGGCCCGAACTGCCCCGGCGTGCTCACCGCCGGCGAATGCAAGATCGGCATCATGCCCGGCAACATCTTCAAGAAGGGCAGCGTCGGCGTCCTCTCCCGCTCCGGCACGCTGACCTACGAGGCCGTGTTCCAGACGACCCAGGTCGGCCTCGGCCAGACCACCGCCGTCGGCCTCGGCGGCGATCCCGTCAAGGGCCTGGATTTCGTCGACGTGCTCGAGATGTTCCTCGCCGACCCGGACACCAAGTCGATCGTGATGATCGGCGAGATCGGCGGCCAGGCCGAGGAGGATGCGGCCCAGTTCCTCAAGGACGAGGCCAAGAAAGGCCGCTCGAAGCCGGTGGTCGGCTTCATCGCCGGCGTCACCGCGCCTCCCGGGCGCCGCATGGGCCATGCCGGCGCGATCATCGCCGGCGGCAAGGGCACGGCCGCGGACAAGATCGCCGCGCTGGAAGCGGCCGGCGTCCGCGTCTCGCCCTCGCCCGCCCGCCTCGGCAAGACGCTCGTCGATCTGTTGAACGGCAAGTAGGGCCGCAAGACAGGCTAAGGGAACGCGCTCCATGACCCGCCAGGACGTCAACCAGGCGCTGCTGCAGACCTCGTTCCTCTACGGCGCCAACAGCGCCTACATCGAGGCGCTGCAGGCGAAGTACGAAAAGGACCCGATGTCGGTCGAGCCCGGCTGGCGCGACTTTTTCGGCAGCCTCGGCGACGACCCGGCGAGCGTCGACAAGACGTCGGCCGGCGCGTCGTGGAAGAAGCCGCAACTGGCCGCAGACGCCGAAGGGCGACCTGATCAACGCGCTCGACGGCGACTGGCCGGCGACGGAGAAGGCGCTCGGCGACAAGATCCGCGCCAAGGCCGCCGAGGCGGCTCCGGCCGCGCCCGCCAGCGAGGGCGAGATCCAGCGCGCCACCCGCGAATTCGGTGCGCGCGATCATGATGATCCGCGCCTTCCGCATGCGCGGCCACCTGCACGCCAACCTCGATCCGCTCGGCCTCGAGCCGCAGAAGGACCACGAGGAGCTGCATCCGGCGACCTACGGCTTCACCGAGGCCGACTACGACCGCAAGATCTTCATCGACCACGTGCTCGGCCTCGAATACGCGACCGTGCGCGAGATGCTGGCGATCCTGCGCCGCACCTATTGCGGCACGATCGGCTTCGAGTTCCTGCACATCTCCGATCCCGCCGAGAAGGCCTGGATCCAGGAGCGCATCGAGGGGCCCGACAAGGAGATCCAGTTCACCCGCGAAGGCAAGCGCGCCATCCTGTCGAAGCTGGTCGAGGCGGAAGGCTTCGAGAACTTCTTCGACATCAAGTACACCGGCGCGCAAGCGCTTCGGCCTCGACGGCGGCGAGGCGATGATCCCGGCGCTCGAGCAGATCATCAAGCGCGGCGGCCAGCTCGGCTTGCGCGAGATCTGTCTCGGCATGGCCCACCGCGGCCGCCTCAACGTGCTGTCGCAGGTGATGGGCAAGCCGCACCGCGTGATCTTCCACGAGTTCAAGGGCGGCTCGGCCTCGCCCGACGAGGTCGAGGGCTCGGGCGACGTCAAGTACCACCTCGGCGCGTCGTCGGACCGCGAGTTCGACGGCAACACCGTGCATCTGTCGCTGACCGCCAACCCCTCGCACCTCGAGATCGTCGATCCGGTGGTGCTCGGCAAGGTGCGCGCCAAGCAGGACCAGCTCGAAGACGTGCATCGAGCGCTCGAAGGTCCTGCCGCTCCTCATCCACGGCGACGCGGCCTTCGCCGGCCAGGGCGTGGTCGCGGAATGCTTCGGCCTCTCGGGCCTGCGCGGCCACCGCACCGGCGGCTCGCTCCACTTCATCGTCAACAACCAGATCGGCTTCACCACCTATCCGCGCTATTCGCGCTCCTCGCCCTATCCGTCGGACGTGGCCAAGCTCGTCGAGGCGCCGATCTTCCACGTCAACGGCGACGATCCGGAAGCGGTGGTGTTCTGCGCCAAGGTGGCGATCGAGTACCGGCAGAAGTTCCACAAGCCCGTCGTCATCGACATGTTCTGCTACCGGCGGTTCGGCCACAACGAGGGCGACGAGCCGTCGTTCACCCAGCCGATCATGTACCGGCTGATCCGCTCGCACCCGACCACGCTGCAGATCTATGCCGACAAGCTGATCGCCCAGGGTCTCGTCACCCAGGGCGAGGTCGACAAGATGCGCGGCGACTGGCGCCATCGGCTCGAGGCCGAATACGAGGCCGGCCAGGCCTATGCGCCCAACAAGGCCGACTGGCTCGACGGCCGCTGGGCCGGCTTCAAGGCGTCGCAGGACGTGGTCGAGGACGACCGCCGCGGCGACACCGGCTACGACGTCGACCGGCTGAAGCAGATCGGCGAGCGCATCACCACCGCGCCGCAGGGCTTCGAGATCCACAAGACCATCCTTCGCTTCCTCGACAACCGCCGCAACGCGATCGACGAGCGGCGAGGGCGTCGACTGGGCGACCGCCGAAGCGCTCGCCTTCGGCGCCCTGCTCGACGAGGGCTTCCCGGTCCGGCTCTCAGCGGCCAGGACTTCGAGCGCGGCACGTTCTCGCAGCGCCATTCGGTGCTGATCGATCAGCAGACCGAGGCGCGCTACATCCCGCTCAACCACATCCGCGACGGGCAGGCGCGCTACGAGGTCATCAACTCGATGCTGTCGGAGGAGGCGGTGCTCGGCTTCGAGTACGGCTATACGCTCTCCGAGCCGAACGCGCTCACCGTCTGGGAGGCGCAGTTCGGCGACTTCGCCAACGGCGCGCAGGTCGTGTTCGACCAGTTCATCTCGGCGGGCGAGCGCAAGTGGCTGCGCATGTCGGGCCTCGTCTGCATGCTGCCGCACGGCTACGAAGGCCAGGGGCCGGAGCATTCCTCGGCCCGGCTCGAGCGCTATCTGCAGCTCTGCGCCGAAGACAACATGCAGGTCGTCAACATCACGACGCCGGCGAACCTCTTCCATGTGCTGAGAAGGCAGTTGAAGCGGCCGTTCCGCAAGCCGCTGATCCTGATGACGCCGAAGTCGATGCTGCGCAACAAGCAGGCGGTGTCGCCGCTCGACCGCTTTGCGCCGGGCACGCGCCTTCCACCGGATCCTGCTCGACAAGGCCGAGACCTGGAAGAACGAGAAGATCAAGCTCGCCAAGGACGACAAGATCCGCCGCGTCGTGATCTCGTCCGGCAAGGTCTACTGGGACCTCTACGAAGAGCGCGAGAAGCGCGGGATCGACGACGTCTACCTCTTGCGCTGCGAGCAGCTCTATCCGTTCCCGCTGAAGCAGATGGTCCGGCATCTCTCCCGGTTCAAGAAGGCCGAGGTCGTCTGGTGCCAGGAGGAGCCCAAGAACATGGGCGCCTGGTTCTTCGTCGAGCCCTACATGGAATGGGTGCTCGGCCAGGTCGGCGGCAAGTCGAAGCGCGCGCGCTACGCCGGGCGTCCGGCGGCGGCGGCGACCGCGACCGGCCTGATGTCGAAGCACCTCGCCCAGCTCAAGGCCTTCCTCGACGAGTGCTTCATGTGAGGCGCGGGGACGGCGGTTCGATGTCGCATTTCCTGTGCAAACTGAAGCCGCCGCGGCCGACGTTTCTCGTCCGACATGTCGGCGGACGAAGCGCTGGTGATGCGGCGGCATCGCGAGTACTGGACGCCGAGGGTCGAGATCGGCGTGGTGATCGCGATGGGGCCGGTCGCCGACCCGGCGGGCGGCTATGGCGTCGCGATCATCGAGGCGCCGTCGCGCAACGCGCTCGAGGCGATGCTGGCCGTCGGACCCGGCGATCCTGTCGAGGCGCGGATTTTCCTACGAAGTCTTTTCCATGCCCGCGATCGCGGTGCGGCCGAGCCTGCCGCTCGCCCCGATCGATTCCGTAACTCCCTGATCAAAAGAAGGGCGCCTGATCGGCGCGAAGAGAATGGCGATTGAAATCCGTGTCCCGACGCTTGGCGAATTGATCACCGAGGCGACCGTCGGCAAGTGGTTCAAGAAGGCGGGCGAGGCGGTGCGCGCCGACGAGCCGCTGGTCGAACTCGAGACCGACAAGGTGACGCTCGAGGTGAACGCGCCGGGCGCGGGCGTGCTGAGCGAGATCACCGCCGAGACCGGCCAGACGGTCGTCGATCGGCGCGCTGCTCGGCCAGCTCGCCGGCGGCGCCGCGCGCGGCGGCCTCGGCCCCGGCCCCGGCCGCGGCGCCGAAGGCCGCGCTCACGCGCCGTCCGCCATGCCGCCCGCGCCGTCGGCGGCCAAGATCGCGGCCGAGCAGCGGATCGACCTTTCCGGCGGTCGCCGGCAGCGGCAAGCGCGGCCAGGTGCTGAAGGGCGACGTGCTCGCCGCCGCCGCGGCGACCGCTGCGCGCCGGCGCCCGCGCCCGTCATCGCGCCCGCCGCCCGCGCCGGCGCCCGCCCCCGTCCCGGCCGCGCGCGCGCGCACGACGCCCGACGACGGCGCGCGCGAGGAGCGCGTGCGCATGACGAAGCTGCGCCAGACGATCGCCCGCCGCCTCAAGGACGCCCAGAACACCGCGGCGATGCTGACGACCTTCAACGAGGTCGACATGACCGAGGTCATGGCGATGCGCGCCCGCTACAAGGACGCCTTCGAGAAGAAGCACGGCGCCAAGCTCGGCTTCATGGGCTTCTTCGTGAAGGCCTGCGTCCAGGCGCTGAAGGACATTCCGGCGGTCAACGCCGAGATCGACGGCGCGGACCTCGTCTACAAGAACTACTACCACCTCGGCATCGCGGTCGGCACCGACAAGGGCCTGATCGTGCCGGTGGTGCGCGACTGCGACCAGCTCTCGGTCGCCGGCATCGAGAAGGCGATCGCCGACCTCGGCAAACGCGCCCGCGACGGCCAGCTCAAGCTCGAGGATCTGCAGGGCGGCACCTTCACCATCACCAACGGCGGCATCTACGGCTCGCTGATGTCGACGCCGATCCTCAACGCGCCGCAGTCCGGCATCCTCGGCATGCACAAGATCCAGGAGCGCCCGATCGCGGTCGCCGGCAAGGTCGAGATCCGCCCGATGATGTATCTGGCGCTGAGCTACGACCACCGCGTCGTCGACGGCAAGGAGGCGGTGACCTTCCTGGTGCGCGTCAAGGAGGCGCTCGAGGACCCGGCGCGGCTGGTGCTGGATCTGTGAAGCGCGCCTTGCGAACGGCCCGAAGGAATCCTATCTTACATTCGTCTTACCGAAGGGCCGCAGGCGCGCGATGACCTTGGCGAACAAATCTTCGACGGTGGTGTCGACCAAGGGGCAGGTGATCCTGCCCAAGGCGATTCGCGAGTCGAAGGGTTGGGGCGCGGGTCAAAGGCTTGTGGTCGAAGAGACGCGAGAGGGCATTCTGCTGCGGCCAGCAAGCCCATTCCCGCCGACCGAACCGAAGGACGTGTTCGGGGCCCTGTCGCATCATGGAAAGCGGCTGAGCGACGAGGACATTGAGAAGGCGCTTCGCGCCGCCGCGAAGCGCCGCAATGCTTGCGATTGATACGAACATCGTGATCCGTTTCCTGACGCGTGATGACGAGAGGCTCGCGCAGCAAGCTCTGAAGATCGTCAGCGACAACGAGTCTTCGCGCCCGTGACGGTCATTCTGGAAGCGGAGTGGGTGTTGCGCGACGCTTACGGCTTGCCTCGCGACGAAGTCGTTAGGGAGCTGAGGCGGTTTTGCGGACTGGAGCGCGTGACTGTCGGCGCCGCTGAGGCCGTGGGACGGGCCCTCGACGACGCGGAGCGCGGATTTGGCTTCGCCGACGCGCTGCATCTGGCCTTGAGCGAGGACTGCGAATCCTTCGTGACATTCGACAAACGGCTCGCCGACAGGGCGCGTCATTTGAGCCGGGTCGCCGTGCGACTTGCGCCAGGCGGGGCGCGCGGCTCCGCGGGTCCGCAGGCTGGGGAAGACGCATGAGCGAACTTGTCTGTCTTGAGCTGAGCGTCGTTCTCTGGGTCGTTCATATCCTTTCCGTGGCGGGGGCGGCGGAGTTCGCGCTGCCGCTCTCCTATCTCGTCAGTTCGCGTGATACGCCGGCCGCGCCGAAGGGGCTGGTGTTCGGCCGCGCGCAGCGGGCGCTCGACCAACTATGTCGAAAGCTTCACCGCCTTCGCCGCGCTCGATCTCGCCTTCATCGCCCTCCATTGGTCGGCCGGGATCTGGCCGACGGTCTGGATCGTCGCCCGCATCGTCTATCTGCCGCTCTATCTGTTCGGCGTCGATCTATGTGCGCTCGCTCGTCTGGGGCGTGTCGCTCGTCGCCATCGTGATGATGCTCGTCCGGCTGGCGTTGGACTGATGCCGACGGTCGCCATAGCGGACGGAGACGCGATCCGATTTTCTGCGCAGATCGCGATATCGCCGCGCCAGGTGTTGCGAGGGTCGCTGCCCTCGGCCAAATTGAAGACGGTGATCGCCTGGGCCACCGGCAATCGTGAAGGCCTGATGGATGCATGGCTGGCGCTGGAGGCCGGCCGGAAGCCGCGGAGGCTGCAATGAGCGATATCGGTCGGATGCGATCGGCAGAGGCGGTGCTGTTCGGCGTCGTCGAGATTGTTCGGCTGGATGAGTTCGAAGCGATCGTCGGCCTCGGGCCGGCGAGCGAAAAAGGCGAGCTGTTCAGATTCCTCCGCAACGAACCGGAACGCTTCGCCGCCGTTACGCTCGACGATTTCGGACACTCCATCCGCTCGGTCGACAACGAAGGCGATGAGGTGGATTTCGGTTCCAACTCGCTTCGCCGTCACGCAGAACGCCAGCCGGAACCTTTCCGACTCGCCAGTTGAACGGGACAGACAAGCGCATCGCCCGGGATGCAGCCGACCGGTCGCGTCGTGAGGCGATGTTGCGCAATCAGGAATGGAAACAAAAGTGAGTTACGATCTCGTCGTCATCGGCGCCGGCCCCGGCGGATACGTCTGCGCCATTCGCGCCGCCCAACTCGGCATGAAGGTGGCCGTGGTCGAGAAGCGCAAGACGCTCGGCGGGACCTGCCTCAACATCGGCTGCATCCCGTCGAAGGCGCTGCTCTACGCCTCGGAAATGTTCGAGGAGGCCGGGCACGGCATGGCGCCGCTCGGCGTCGTCGTCGCGGCGCCGAAGCTCGACCACGCCGCGATGATGAAGCACAAGGACGACACCGTCGCCGCCAACGTCAACGGCGTCGCGTTCCTGTTCAAGAAGAACAAGATCGACTCCGTCTTCGGCGAGGGCAGCGTCCGGTCGCCCGGCAAGGTCGTCGTCAAGGGCGACGACGGCAACGAGAAGACTGCTCGAGACCAAGGCGATCGTCATCGCCACCGGCTCGGACGTCGCGCAAGCTGCCGGGCGTCGAGATCGACGAGAAGACCGTCGTCTCCTCGACCGGCGCGCTGAGCCTGCCGCAAGGTCCCCGAAGAAGCTGATCGTGGTCGGCGCCGGCGTGATCGGGCTCGAACTCGGCTCGGTCTGGCGGCGGCTCGGCGCCGAGGTGACGGTGGTCGAGTTCCTCGACCGCATCCTGCCCGGCATGGACGGCGAGGTCGCGAAGCAGTTCCAGCGGATGCTCGAAAAGCAGGGCTTCAGCTTCCATCTCGCCCACAAGGTGACGAAGGTCGAGAAGGCCGGCGACGGGCGTCAAGGCGACGATCGAGCCGGCCGCGGGCGGCGACGCCAAGGTCCTCGACGCCGACGTCGTGCTGGTCGCGATCGGCCGGCGCCCCTACACCGCAGAACCTCGGGCTCGAGGCGCAGGGCGTCGCGACGGACCGCGGCATGATCGTGGTCGACTCGCATTTCGCCACCAACGTGCCCGGGATCTACGCCATCGGCGACGTCGATCCGCGGCCCGATGCTCGCGCACAAGGCGGAGGACGAGGGCGTCGCGCTCGCCGAAATCCTCGCCGGCCAGGCGGGGCACGTGAACTACGACGTCATCCCGGGCGTCGTCTACACGAGCCCCGAGATCGCCTCCGTCGGCAAGACCGAGGAGGAGCTGAAGGCCGCGGGCGTCGCCTACAAGGTCGGCAAGTTCCCGTTCACCGCCAACGGCCGCGCGCGCGCCATGCGCCACACCGACGGCTTCGTGAAGATCCTCGCCGACGCCGCGACCGACCGGGTGCTCGGCGCCCACATCGTCGGCTTCGGGGCCGGCGAGATGATCCACGAGGCCTGCGTGCTGATGGAGTTCGGCGGCTCGGCCGAAGACCTCGCCCGCACCTGCCACGCCCACCCGACGATGTCGGAGGCGGTCAAGGAAGCGGCGATGGCGGTCGACAAGCGGGCGATCCACGTGTGAAAGGTCGGACATCGGGCGTGTATACAGGGATTGACGAAGGCCGCCTCAATTCCTATTTTTGCCGTAGCCAGCACGAGGAATCGACGGATGCCTCTCACGCGCGCGTTCAAGTCTGGAAACAGTCAGGCGATCCGCGTTCCGGCGGAAATCGCCTATGACGACGCGACCGCCGAGCTTTCCATCGAGCGCTATGGCGACATGATCGTCATCGCGCCGGCGCGTCCAGAACCTGAAGGACATGGTCGTCCGCTTTGCGCGCCATGCCCAAGCCCTCCGAGATCGAGCGCTACGAACCGATCGAAATGCCCGACCGCGGCTTGGACTGAGCGTGAAATATCTGATCGACACGAACATCGCAATTCACGCGCGCGATGGTTTCGAGCCGGTTCTCGATCGCCTCGCGGACCACGACGGCGTCGTGTTTCTTTCGGCGCTCAGCCTCGCGGAGTTGCAACGCGGACTTTGCAAGCCCGGCCCCGAATTCGGCGCTGAGGCAAGCTCGGCTGAAGACAATTCTCAAGACCCTTCCCGTCCTCCCGTTCGACGCCGCCGCGGCCGAAACTTATGGCCAGATCATGGCGCAGATCGGCTGGACGCGGCGCCAGGACTTCGATCGGCTGATCGGCGCGCATGCACTGGCGTCCGGCTGCACGCTCGTCACCGCCAACACCGCCGATTTTTCCGATATTCCGGGGCTGATAATTGAAGACTGGACGCTCGCCGCATAGCCTGCGGTCCTTTTCGACATCGGTATCGGGGACGCTGCCCAATTGCAGCGTGGCGCCGTTCGCTCCTTTGTCTCGGCCTCGCCGGGCTTTCCGCATCGGTCGCCCCGGCTCGCGCCGACCCCGACGCCCTCTGGCGCATCGTCCACGGCGCCTGCGTCCCGCACGTCGAGGCGGGCGGGGGCCGAAGCCGTGCGAGGCGCGTCGATCTGGCCGGCGGCGAGGCCGAGGGCGTGGCGATCCTCAAGGACCTCAACGGCGTCGCGCAGATGCTCGCCATCCCCACCCGCAAGATCGCGGGCATCGAGGACCCGCAGATGCTCGCGCCCGACGCGCCGCCGGTGTTCGCCGACGCCTGGAAGGCGAAGGCCGCTGCGTCGAGGCGCGGCTCGGCGGCAAGCCGCTGCCGCGCGAGGCGGTCGCGCTCGACCATCAATTCCAAATGGTCGCGCAGCCAGCAGCAGCTTCACGTCCACGTCGATTGCGTCGCCAAGCCGGTCGCCGCCGCGCTCGCCGAGTATCGTTCCGCGCTCGACGACCAGCTGGCGGCCGATGACCGGTCAAGCTGGCCGGCCGAACCTATTTCGCCCGCCGGCTCGAACTCGGCGGACCTCGCCGACGCCGACCCGTTGAAGCTGCTCGCCGACGGGGTCCCCGGTGCAAAGGCGAACATGGGCGCCTGGACGCTGGCCGCGGTCGGGGCGGACGTTCGACGGCAAGCCGGGCTTCATCCTGCTCGCCGACGCTTCTCGCTGGAGGGCGGCGGCCACGCCGAGGACCTACAGGACCACGATTGCGTGATCGCCCGAACGGCGCCATGACTTCGGACGCGCGCATTCGCCGGCCTGGGGTCGCGGGGGTCCCGGACGTTCGTGCGAGGCTTGCGCGAGGCAGGGGCAAACATGCATTTCGGTCTTCGCGTCTTGCTGGCGCTTGGCCTGCTTTTCGCTGTCGAGCAGCGGGCGTTCGCGTTCGTGACCATCGACGTCGACCTGTCGTCGCAGACGATGCGCGTCCATTCCAGCGACGGCGAAAGCTACGTCTGGCCGATTTCGTCGGGCCGGGACGGACACCTGACGCCGCGCGGCGTGTTCCGCCCGCGGGCGATGTACGCGATGGTCCATTCGGCCAAGTACGACAACGCGCCGATGCCGCATGCGATCTTCTTCTACGGCCAGTACGCGATCCACGGCACCGACGCGGTCGGCGCTCTCGGCAGCCCGGCCTCGCACGGCTGCATCCGCCTGTCGCCCGCAGAACGCCGCGACGCTGTTCGCCATGGTGCAGTCGCAGGGCGCGGTAGATCCGCATCGCGGGCGCGCGCCCGTCCGCGTCGCGCACGCCGGCCATCGCCCCGCGCGGCGCTCGCCTACGCGCCGACCGCCGCGCCAGCGCACGCTCAGCGAATGGGCGCGCAACCCGGCCGCCCGCTAGCCCGCGCCGCGGAGTCGTCGCGCGGCCGCCACCGGACGGCCGCTTTGTCGGGTCACTGCGGCTCGGCCCGAGCCGCGCGGCGCCGACGGGCCTGAAGACGCTTGCGTTTGTCGTCGCGTTTTCGGTCGGGTTGGGTTATCAGGCCGGCGACGGATTCGTATCGAGGAGGCATTCGGTGCGGAGACGTGAATTTCTTGCCGGCGCGGCCGGTCTCTTCGGCGCGCGCGCTTGCGCCCCGGCTGGCGCTGGCCAACGTGCCGACGCCGTTCACCTTCGATCTCAACCCGCCGATGGACAACCGCGAGAAATTCATCGCCTGGGGCGTCGCGCAGCGCGGCGAGGATCCGAAGTATCTCGGCGAGCGGTTCGACCGCTTCCGGCGCCATGGTGCGCAACGAGGACCTGCTGGAACGATCGCCACAAGCGCGCCTTCCTGCTGACGCCGCGCGAAAAATTCGTGCTGCAGCAGAATCTCGGCCGCGCCTACGACCACGCCTTCCTCGACATCGGCTACGGCGTCACCATCTCCGGCCCGCACATCGTCGGCCGCATGACCTCGAACATCGATCCGCAAGCAGGGCGAGAAGGTGCTCGAGATCGGCACCGGCTCGGGCTACCAGTCGGCCTATCTCTCGCATCTGACCGACAAGGTCTACACGATCGAGATCATCAAGCCGCTCGCCGAGCGCACGCGCGCGCACCTACGACGCGCTGATCAAGGACGGCTACAACGAGTTCGAGGCGATCACCTCCAAGGCCGCCGACGGCTATTACGGCTGGGAGGAGGTCGGCGCCGTTCGACAAGATCATCGTCACCTGCGGCATCGACCACGTGCCGCCGCCGCTGCTGCAGCAGCTCAAGCCCGGCGGCATCATGGTCATTCCGGTCGGTCCGCCCGGCGCGCAGCGCGTGCTCAAGGTCGTCAAGACCGAGGCGCGCCGACGGCCAGATGACGGTCGCGCGCTCCGACATCTACGGCGGCCGGATCGTGCCCTTCGTTCCCTTCACCAAGCTCGAGGGCGACCAGATCGTCGGCACGCACAACAACTGACGCGCACGGTCCCCGTCACGTCGCTTGGCCGCGGCGCGCCTGACCTCGGGGCGCCGTTCGTGCGCTCTGACCGGCCGCTCCGGCGAGGACGTCATGAACGACGCCAGCCCCATGCCCGCGTCGACGCGCGCCCGTCGAGCGCGCCGTCCGAGCGACGACTCGTGCTCGACGGCGCGCGAGCGGCTCGGCGCTCTATCTCGCCGTCGGCCTCGGCGCCGGCGCGGTGATCGCGCTGCAGATCGACATCATGCGCGTCTTCTCGGTCGGCAGCTGGGCGCATTTCGGCTCGCTGGTGGTGAGCCTCGCGATGCTGGGCTTCGGCCTGACCAGCGCGGTGATGACCGTCGCCAAGGACTGGTTCGCGCGCCACTGGCGCGTCGCCGCGACCGTCGCGCTCGGCCTGTTCGGGCCGCTTGCGGTCGCGCGCCAACCTCTACGTCCAGCAGCTCGGCTTCAACGCGATCTTCCTCGTCTCCGATCCCGACGCAGAAGTGGAAGCTGCTGCAGATGTTCCTGGCCGAGCTGACGCCGTTCCTGGCCGGCGCGGTGTTTCTCGGCTGCGTCTTCCTCAAGAGCAACCGCACGTTCGGGCGCGTCTATTTCGCCGACCTCGCCGGCTCGGGCCTCTGCGGGCTCGTGTTCCTGCTGGCGATGTACGTGCTTCGTCGCCCGCCAACCTGATCGCCGCGCCGCTCGCGCTCTGGCTCGCGGCCTGCCTCGCCTGGGCGTTCGGCCCCGGCGGGCGCGCGGCGCTCGTTCCCTTCGTCGCTCGCCGGCGCGCTCGCCTTCGGCGGCCATTTCGTCGCTCGCCGCCGGCCTTCGGCCTGAAGACGCTCGCGGTCAACGACTACAAGGGCGTCGCCTACGCCCGCAAATTTCCGGACGCGAAGAAGGTCTACGAGAGCGCCTCGCCGTTCGGCTATCTCGAGGTCTATTCGAGCTCCTACCTGCATTTCGCGCCGGGCCTGTCCGACAACGCCGGCTTCAATCTGCCGACGATGCCGGCCAACGCCTATCTCGGCCTGTATATCGACAGCGACGGCCCGATCGGCATCATGCGCGATCTGACCGACAAGGAGACGGCCTATTTCCACTTCCTGCCGATGGTCTACCCCTATGTCATCAAGTCGGAGCCCAAGACCTTCATCATCCAGTTCGGCGGCGGCATCTCGACCGAGGTCGCGCTGCACTCCGGCGCGAAGGACGTCACCGTCGCCGAAGGCAATCGCGCCGTGCTCGAGGCGTTCCGAAGCCGACGTGATCCGCAACTTCACCGGCGACATTCTGTCCAAGGTCCGCGTCATCGACTACGAGGGCCGCCACTTCCTCGCCGCATACGGACGAGCGCTTCGACGTCATCGACCTGAGCCTCGCGGATTCGGTCGGCCTCTCCAATCCGGGCGGCTTCGCCATCGTGGAGAAGTTCTCCTACACCAAGGAGGCGATGGAGACCTACATGCGCGCGCTCGCGCCGGGCGGCGTGCTGTCGGTCACGCTGTGGAACAAGGAGGAGCCGCCGAAGTCGGTCCTGAAGCTCTACGCGACGATGGCGGCGGCGGCGCGCGAGGTCGATCCCGCGCATCTCGCCAATTCGTTCTTCGTCGCCTCGTCCTACCTGTCGACGGCGACGGTGCTCTACAAGAACGGCGGCTTCACGCCGGAAGAGATCGACAAGCTGCGCGCGCATACGCGCGCCATGTCGTTCGACGAGATCTACTCGCCCGGCTTCGTCTACGACCCGTCGCAGACCGACAGCACGCTCGACGGCTACGTCGAGCAGATCTTCGCCGGCGCCGCCGGCGGTCCGCCCGCCGCACAGCCGGCGAATCGACGGGCGGCCGCCGACGCCGGCGACGACGCCGACCGCCGCGGCGCCGCGGCGACGCCCCGCCGTCGGGCAAGGCGGACGACGGCGTTCTGCCGGCGACCGTCATGGGCCGGCTCGCCTGGCATGCGCTCATCGCCGGCGACTGGCCGGAGATCGCGCAGCGCTACGTGTTCAACACGCGCGCGCTCACCAACGACGCGCCCTATTTCGCCGCCTACGTGAAGACCGCCGACCTGCCGCGCGTCATCGACCGACTCGAGCTGCTGCAGGACGAGTGGGGCTATCTCCTGATCTGGGCGACGCTCGGCGTCGCCTGCCTGACGGCGACGGTGCTGCTCGCCATACCGCGTCATCTGGGGCTGGCGCGACGATTTTCTCGCAGCTCGCGCGGCAAGGCGCTGACCGTGCTCTATTTCGCCTGTCTCGGCGCCGGCTACATCATGGTCGAGGTCGGGCTGATCGCCCATTTCGTCATGGCGCTCGGCAATCCGACCATCTCGGCCTCGGTGCTGATCACCGGCATGCTGGTGTTCTCGGGCCTCGGCGCGCTGGCCTCGGAGCGCGTCTTGCCGCGCATGCGCGACGGTCATGCCGATGCTGTTCCTCGCGGTCGGCGGCGCTGCTGATCGTCTACGCGCTGTTCATCAACCTACGCGCTCGACGCGATCGGCGCGCTTGCCCTACGGCGGCGCGCCTCGTCTTCTGCTTCCTGCTGATCGCGCCGCCGGCGTTCCTGATGGGCTTCCCGATGCCGACCGCGATGACGACGCTCGGACGCCTCGGCAAGGACCACATGTTCATCTGGGCCTGGGGCGTCAACGGCTGCTTCTCGGTGATCGGCGCCGCGGCCGCGCCGGTCATCGCGACCAATTTCGGCCTCGGCGCGGTGATCGAGATCGCCGGCTTCGCCTATCTCTTGGCGCTGCCCGCCTTTTTTGGCGTCATAGCTGTGGATCAAGTCTGGGCCAAGCAGTCGCAAGCCGAGCGCGATTCCGTCGGGCCCTGACAGCGGTCACGACGCCAGCGTCGTCCGAGACGACACATAACAATTTTGCGACGAATTAACGACGACGCTGCGAGCGTCGCTAGCCGCTCACAAAAAATTCATAATTGCCAAACACTTTACTTGACCAAGCGGACGCGTCGCGGTTGGCGCGATCCAGCCGCGCGGCGACGGCGCGCCACTTCGCCAGGTCGCGACAAATCAGCGCGTCGGCGCGGTTGCAACCGGCTACGGACTGATCTTGTCTCTTGAATCAAGCCGCTTGCATAAGACCATGGATGAAAACTGTTCAATATTTCGTCGCACTTGCGCCGCTCGCGACGCTTTGCAGCGTGCGGAACGAGGTTGCCTCGCCGCTGCGCCCGTGCCATAGTCTTTACGCAACAATCAAGAAATGAGAGAAGCCGTGGTTGCTTCTGGTATTGCAAAGTAAGGCGTAAGTAGACAACAAGAATAGAATCTCAATCCTGGGGCCGAAGTACAAGGGCGTCGACTTATGGTTTGAAGGCGCAATTCGGGCTGGCAGATTTTGCTGGCTCACTTTCAACAATGAGATTGAACTCAAGTAGATCCGCAGTGTGGGCTGCGGAGGGAGAGGCAATGTCTTATCAGAACTTCGCCGGATACGCTGGAGATCTTCTCGCGACCGACGCCTATCGAGCTCCTGGGGCGATTCCACATCGGTTCTGATCGACGTCCGGACCCAGGCGGAGTGGACATACGTCGGGACGCCGGACATTCAGGCGCTCGGCAAGACGCCATTGTTCGTGGAATGGCAGAGCTATCCTTCGATGGAGGTCGACCCGCAACTTCGCGGCGCGCCTGTCGAAGCGCTGCTCAAGTCGGCGGGCGTCGAGCGCGGCGCTCCGCTCCTGTTCCTGTGCCGCTCCGGCGCCCGTTCGCGCCACGCGGCAATCGCAATGACCGCGCGCCGGGTGGGCGCCTTGCTTCAATGTGTCGGACGGATTCGGGGCCCGCTGGACCCGCACGCCGACGCAGACGTGGTCGGCGGATGGAAGGCGGGGGATTGCCCTGGACGCAGACGTAAGCGTTCGCGCGTCCCGTTCCAACGCCATCTGCCGCCGTCGGCTGTCCCACCCTACGCCCGAGATCCGACCATGGGCATACGTACGACGAACCGATCGCCGATCGCTCGACCCGGCGCGTTCCGGCGCGTCCTCCGCTCGGCGCAGTCCTGGCGGCGCTGCTGCGAGCGGTTGCGGGCGGAAGCTCGGCGAGGACGTCTTCAACAGCTGGTTCGGGCGGCATCGAACTCGAAGCCGTCGCCGGCGGCCAGGCGCGGCTTTCCGTGCCGACGCGCTTCCTCAAGAGCTGGATCGACACCCACTATCTCGGCCACATCACCGCCGGCGCTCGACGCGCGAAGTCGGCGCGCTCGCGCGCATTCTCGTCGTCGGTCCGCTCGTCGGCGCGCGCCGAGCCGCTAGACCGATGGCTGCCGCCGACTGCGCCGCTGCCGACGGCGACCGCGACCGTCGCAGGCGCCCGCCGGTCGCAGGACGCGCGCCGCTGCCGGCCGCCGCGGCGCGCAACGTCCGCCGGCGCCGGCGCGCTCGGCGACGCGCTTGGTCGGCTCGCCGCTCGATCGGCGGCTGACCTTCGCGACCTTTCAGGTCGGGCGCTCGAACCAACTCGCCTTCACCGCCGCGCAGCGCGTCGCCGAGAACCGTCGGCGGCGAGCGCCGGCCTTCTGCCCGCTCTTCATCCATTCGGCGGTCGGCCTCGGCAAGACCCATCTCCTGCAGGCGGTCGCCCATACCGCCGCCGCGCAGGGGCGCTCGGTCGATCTATCTGACGGCCGAGAAGTTCATGTACGGCTTCGTCGCCGCGCTGCAGGCGCAGACGGCGATCGCCTTCAAGGAGCGGCTGCGCGCCATCGACCTCCTGATCTTCGACGACGCGCAGTTCCTGCAGGGCAAGACGATCCAGGCCGAATTCGGCCACGCGCTCAATGCGCTGCTCGACGCGGGGCGCGAGGTGATCGTCGCCGCCGACCGGCCGCCGAACGATCTGGAGGCGCTCGACGAGCGCGTGCGCTCGCGCCTCGGCGTGCGGCCTGTGCGTCGAGATCGGCGCGCTCGACGAGCCGCTGCGGCTGAAGATCCTCGAGGCGCGCATCGCCGCCGCGCGCGCGATGCAGCCGCATTTCGAGGTCTCGCCGCGCGGTGCTCGCCTTCGTCGCGCGCGCCATCCGCTCGAACGGCCGCGATCTCGAAGGCGCGGTCAACCGGCTGCTCGCGCACGCGACGCTCGACCGGCGCGCCGCTGACGGTCGAGGCGGCGGAAATCGCGATCCGCGACCTGATCCGCGCGCACGAGCCCAAGCGGGTCAAGATCGAGGACATCCAGAAGCTGGTCGCGAGCCATTACAGCGTGTCGCGCGCCGACATCCTGTCGTCGCGGCGCACCGCCGTCGGTCGTCAAGCCGCGCCAGGTCGCGATGTTCCTGGCCAAGACGCTGACGATGCGCTCGCTGCCGGAGATCGGCCGCCGCTTCGGCGGCCGCGACCACACCACCGTGCTGCATGCGGTGCGCAAGATCGAGGCCCTGTCGCAGACCGACACGGCGCTGCGCGACGAGATCGAGCTTCTGAAGCGCATGCTGCAGGAGTAGAGCGCTCCGCGACTCGAGGCGCGCGATCGGTGCGTCACGATGAGCTGCTCGTCTTCAAGATCGTCGCGACCGACGAATGGCGCGCGGCCGAGGCGCCGGCGTCTTCGCCGGCGCGGCGGTCGATCGCGCCGACGGCTACATCCATTTTTCGACCGCCGAGCAGGCGCGCCGAGACGGCGCGCCAAATGGTTCGCCGGCCGCGACGATCTCGATCCTGGTCGCCGTCGACGCCGAAGCGCTCGGGCGCGGCGTTGCGCTGGGAGCCGTCGCGCGGCGGCGCGCTGTTTCCCCATCTCTACGCGCCCCTGCCGATGAGCGCCGTCGTCTGGTCGCGCCCGCTGCCGCTCGGCGCCGGACGGCCGCCAGACTTCGGGAGCCTCGAGCGCGTGAGAGCTGCGCCGAGGTCGTCGCGCCGCTCGTTCTGAGCGCCTGCCGCCGGAGACCGCGCATCGCGCGGCGATCCACGGCCTGAAGCTCGCGCCGCCCGCGCCGCGCCGCCGCCGCCGATCCGCGCCTCGCGGTCGACGCCTTCGGGCTCGACTTCCCCAATCCGCTCGGGCTCGCCGCCGGCTTCGACAAGAACGCCGAGGTTCCGGGCGCGATGCTGAGCGCTCGGCTTCGGCTTCGTCGAGGTCGGCACGCTGACGCCGCGGCCGCAGGCCGGCAACGCCCGCCCGCGCCTGTTCCGGCTTGCGCGAGGACGCGCGCGGTCATCAACCGCTTCGGCTTCAACAACGAGGGCTTCGACGCGCGCGCCGGCGCGGCTCGCGCGCGCGGCCCGCGCGGCCTCGTCGGCGTCAACGTCGGCGCCAACAAGGACGCCGCCGACCGCGATCGCCGATTATGCGCTCGGCGTCAGGACCTTCGCCGCCGTCGCCGACTATCTGACGATCAACGTCTCCTCGCCCAACACGCCGGGCCTGCGCGACCTGCAGCGCGCGCGAGGCGCTCGACGACGCTGGTCGCGCGGGCGGTCGAGGCGCGCGACGAGAGCGCGCCGCGCCGGCCGCTGCTGGTCAAGATCGCGCCCGACCTCGACGACCGCGAGCTCGACGACATCGTCGCGCGTCGCGCTCGCGCCGCGGCATCGACGGCCTCATCGTCTCCAACACGACGGTCGCGCGGCCGCGCGACCCTGCGCTCGCGCCATCGCGGCGAGAGCGGGCGGCCTGTCGGGCCGGCCGCTGTTCGAGCCCTCGACGCGGCTGCTCGCCCGCGCCTGCCTCGCGCTCGGCGGCGCGGTGCCGCTGATCGGCTGCGGCGGCGTCGAGGACGCCGCGACCGCGCTCGCCAAGATCGAGGCCGGCGCCGACCTCGTCCAGCTCTACACCGGGCCTCGCGCTCAAGGGCGTCGGCGTCGTCGCCGAGATCCTCGACGGGCTCGCGCGCGCGCGTCGACGCAGCGGGGCGTCGCGAGCCTCGCGGCGCTGAAAGGCGCCCGCGCGCGGGAGTGGGCGCAATGCGTGACAGAAGCTGTCGACGCGTACGGGGGGCGGGGGACCCTCGAGGCGAGCGAGACGTCGCCGCTCCGATCGCTTGCCCGGCGCCGCAAATTGGCGTTGGCGCCCGCGGCGCGTGCCCTAGGTTTCTGCCTCCGCCTGCCTCAGGGGCGGTTCCGGGTCAGCGCGCGCGAGGCGACCGGCGTCCCGCCGACGGTACGCCCAAGCAAATGATGAAGGACTCCGTCACGAGACCGGTCTCGTTGCGCGCAGCGTTGCCGCCGGCGGTGCTTTCGCCTTAGGTTTCGCGTTTCCGCGCCGGGCCCAACGCCCGCAAGCGAACGAGGAGACGCCGCCCATGCCCACGAACCTTCAGGTCCTGCTCGACCATCGCCCGACGGACAAGGTCTCGCCCGCCAACTTCCGCGTCGTCGAGACGCCGGTCCCGACGCCCGGACCGGGCGAGGTGCTGGTGCGGCACACCTTCCTGTCGCTCGACCCCTACATGCGCGGCCGGCTCAGCGACGCGAAATCCTACGCCAAGCCGCAGGAGGTCGGCGCGGTGATGCAGGGCGGCGCGGTCGGCGATGGTCGAGGCCTCCAACAATCCGCAGATTCAAGCCGGGCGACGCGGTCGTCGGCATGGGCGGCTGGCAGCGTTATTCGCTGAGCGACGGCGCGAGGCCTCAACGTCGTCGACGCCAAGGCGATCCCGATCCAGGCCTATCTCGGCCCGGTCGGCATGCCGGGCGTCACCGCCTGGTACGGGCTCAACAAGATCATCGCGCCGAAGGCCGGCGAGACGGTGCTCGTCTCGGCCGCGACCGGCGCGGTCGGCTCGGTCGTCGGCCAGCTCGCCAAGTCGGCCGGCGCGCGCGCGGTCGGGATCGCCGGCGGCGCGGAGAAATGCGCCTACGCCGTCGAGGAGCTCGGCTACGCCGCCTGCGTCGACCACAAGTCGCCGACTTTCGCCGAGGAGCTGAAGGCCGCGGTCCCGAACGGCGTCGACGGCCTGTTCGAGAACGTCGGCGGCGAGCCGTTCCAGCAGGCGCTGCGCCGGCTCAACGATTTCGCCCGCGTCGCGATCTGCGGGCTGATCGCCTCTTACGAGGGCGCGCCGACCGCGCTGCCCGACATGCGCATCTTCCTCGTCCGGCGCATCAAGGTCGAGGGCTTCATCGTCTCCGACCATATGAGCCTCTGGCCGCAGGCGATCGCCGAACTCGCCGGCCATGTCGCCGCCGGACGCCTCAAGTGGCGCGAGACGATCCGCGACGGCCTCGAGAACGCGCCCGCAGGCGCTGGTCGACCTGCTGCACGGCGAGCAATTTCGGCAAGATGCTGGTCCGGGTCGATTGAGTAACTCAACGGCGCTGAGCCATTGAATCCGTGCTGCGCTTACGGTCCTGACGCTGGCGCGAGCGCTGCTGAAGTCGGCGACTCGAGCCGCGCTAGTCTCTACGCCGGTCCGGAATGAAGCTCGCCGACTGGCTCAAGCGCAACAGCGTCTCGCGCGCGGAATTCGCGCGCCGCATCGGCGTCTCGCCCGGCGCGGTGACGCTGATCTGCCGCGACGACGGCGCCTGGCTCTCGCGCGAGACCGCCGAGCGCATCGTCGCCGAAACCGGCGGCGCCGTCACGCCCAACGATTTCCTCCTCGATCCGCCGCCAGCGCGAAAGGGACACGACATGCACCATCCCGTCACCGAAGCCATCGAGGCCTTCGCGCGCGGCGAGATCGTCGTCGTCACCGACGACGACGACCGCGAGAACGAGGGCGACATGATCGTCGCCGCCTCGCTCTGCACGACCGAGAAGATGGCGTTCATCATCCGCAACGGCTGCGGCATCGTCTGCGCGCCGCTGACCGCGGACGACGCGCGCCGGCTGCACCTGCCGCCGATGGTGGCCGCCAACGACGCGCCGCTCGGCACCGCCTTCACCGTCTCGGTCGACGTCAAGCACGGCCTGACCACCGGCATTTCGGCCGAGCAGCGCTGCAACACGGTGCGCGCGCTCGCCAACGGCAACATGGGCGCGAGCGATTTCGTCCGGCCCGGCCACGTCTTCCCGCTGATCGCCAAGGAGGGCGGCGTGCTGATGCGCTCGGGCCACACCGAGGCCGCGGTCGACCTCTGCCGGCTCGCCAGGCCTGCCGCCGGTCGCGGTCATCTGCGAACTCGCCAACGACGACGGCACCGTCATGGTCGGGCCGCAGATCGCGGCCTTCGCCGACAAGCACAAGCTCAAGCGCATTTCGGTCGCCGACCTCATCGCCTACCGGCAGGCGCGCGAGAAGCTGGTCGAGCGCGTCGCGACCTTTCCGGTCAAGACGCCGATCGGCGAGCTGCAGGGCTACGCCTACCGCACGCCGTTCGACACCGTCACTGCATTTCGCCTTCGTCCACGGGTCGATCGGCGACGGCCGCGACATGCCGGCGCGGCTGCATCGCTGCCGACATCCTCAACGACATTTTCGGCGGCGGGCCGATCCCCAAGGTCGCTGCAGCGCTTCAAGGAGGAGGGGCGCGGCGTGCTCGTCTACCTGCGCGACGGCTCGGCGGGCGTGCCGGCGAATTTCGGCGGCGCCGACAGCCGCCGGGTCGGACGGCGCGCGCGCCCAGCAATGGCGCGAGGTCGGCCTCGGCGCGCAGATCCTGCGCGACCTCGGCGTGACCTCGATCCGGCTGCGGACCAACAATCCCGCGCACCTACGTCGGGCTCTCCGGCTTCGGCATCGAGATCGCCGTCGGTCGAGCCGATCGAGGGTGAGGGCGGGCGCCTTTCTGCGAGGTAAGGTTTCGCAAGCCGAACGCCGACCAGGAAAAAAGGCGGCCTCTCCGGAGGCCGCCTTGCTTTTTTCGAGCTCGGGAAGCGTCAGGCCGCCACGGCCCGCCTCGCGCGCGCCTGGCGGGCGGCCGCAAAGCCGAGACCGCCGAAACCGACGAGCAGCATCGCCCAGGTCGAAGGCTCGGGGACCGGGCTCGAACCGCCGACCGCGATGAGTTCGCCGCCGCCCGCGAAGCGCAAGGTCTGCCCGTCGAGGTACGGATTGAGGCTCGCGTCGTAGTAGATGTTGAAGCCGTCTGCGACGACATTGGTGATCGTCGAGCCCGAAATGTCGAGGCCCGACAGCACCCCGACGTAGAGAGCGCTTCCCCCCACGCCGTCGAGCGTGATCGCATTGCCGGCGTCGAGCGCCAGAGTTCCCCAGGCGAAATTGTTGGCGAAGCCAGCGAGGGTGGCGCCGAGGTCGCGCCCGGTCAGGTCGAAGGTATGCCCGGTCGATCCGCCGGAAACGTTGCCGAACTCGATCGTCGCCGGTCCGGTGCTCCACTTCGTGTCTTGCGCGCTCGTGCTGAACAGGTCGCCCGTGATGTCGAACACGTCGCCCGCGCCGCCGACCAGATAGCCGGTCGATCCGATCGTCAGATCGGTGAAGGTCTGCTTCGACGGATCGCTGATGTAGGCGCCGTTGTTGGTGAATGCGCCGTCCCAGTTCACGACGGAGTTGCTGACCGTGATCGTTCCGGTCGACTTATCGGTTGTTGTTCCGTGGACGGTCACGATCGACGGCGCGTCGATATGCCCGACATGCCCAAGGATGGAGAGGCTGTTGGCGTTGTCGACG
Organism: uncultured Alphaproteobacteria bacterium; assembly: GCA_963783275.1. Lineage (GTDB taxonomy): Bacteria > Pseudomonadota > Alphaproteobacteria > Rhizobiales > Beijerinckiaceae > Roseiarcus. Next base: position 102,199 of record CAWANA010000007.1, read on the forward strand.
GCGCCGGTCACGGTGACGTTCGCGTCCTGGAAGGTCATCGTGCCGGTCGAGCGGTTCTTGACGTCGCCGGTGATGGCGACCGTCGACGAGATCGGCGCGGTCGGCCCGTTCACGTCCTGGGCGAGTGACGGTTCCAGGTAACCGTTCGAGCGCCGTTCCGGAGCCGTTGATCGTCAGCTGCTGCCGATCACCCGAAGCGTGGCGTTCGCCTGATTGGTGAAGTTCCCGTTCTGGGTGAAAGCCGAACGCGCCGCCGCCGAGCGAGGAGACGTTGACCGTCGCATAGTTGTTCATGTTGCCGGTCAACGTGACGTCCGTGCCCGGGCCGTTCTGCGCGCTGAAGTAGCCGTGGTTCACCACGTTGGCGGTGAGGACGCTCTTGTCCTCGAAATTGAACCCGTTGTTGTTCGTGAAAATCCCCGCGTTCACCGTCAAGGTCGAGGGCGTCGCGCCGACGTTGTTCCCCATTGCACAGACCCGTTGTTGACGAGATCGCCATCGACGGTGACCTGCCCGCCGACCCCGAGGCGTCAAGGATCGTGAGGCTGCTTCCGGCGTTGATGATCGTCACCGCATAGCCCGTGGTCCGGCCCGTCGCCGACCGTCCACGACCCGCCCGCGATCCCCACCTCGCCGGTGGCCCCGCCCACGGCGCCGACAGTCATCGAGCCCTTGATGTCGACCGTGGCGCCGAATTCCTCCTTGAACTTGCCGTAGCCGCCGTTTCCGATCTGCGCATTGCCGTCGACGGTCAGGCTCGCCGCTCCGCTCACGGAGGCGTTGCCGCTCGGAGCCGGCTTGGTTGCCGGCGACGAAGTCGCCGTCGACCGTCGCCGAGCCCCCGGTCTGATAGAAATTACCGGTGCCGCCGTCGCCGACCTTGGCCCCGCCCGTGACCAGGAGCGTGCCGCCGTAGACGTCGAGGTTGATCTTGCTGCCCGAGGCGTTGCCTGTCTGGCTGCCGATCACGAGGTCGCCGTTGACGGTCGCGGCGGCCGTGTTGCCCAGATCGAACTGGCCGAAACCGCCGTCGCCGACCTTGAGGCCGCCGGAGGTTTCGAGCGTCCCGGTTCCGTACAGGTTGTAGTAACCGCTGCTGCCCGCGTTCTGCGCGATCTCGAGCGGGACGCCGGCGCCGGCGAGGTTCAGATCGCCGCCGCCCTGCGTGAACGTGCCGTTGCCGGAGAGGCCGACGATCAGGCTCTGGCCTGCGCCGAATGTAACCGTTCCGTTGTCGCCCGGCGACGTGTTGAGGTTGAAGGGTCCGGTCGCGCCCGCGGCGTCGCCGAGGATGATCTGCGCACCGGCGTCGGCGAGTTCAAGTTGCCCGCCCGCCGAGCGTGTACGTGCCGGCGGCCGGTCGACTGGTTGCCGGCGACCAGATGCCGTGGACGGTATGAACGCCGCCGGAGTTGGCGAACACGCCGGTTCCGGCGTCGCCGACGAAGAGGTCGTCTTCGAGCGTGCCGCCGGTCAAGGATGTATCCGCCGTAGCTGCCCGCCTGCGCGCCAAAGTCCAGGTCACGCCTTGGGCGTAGAGGTTGAGGTCTCCTCCGCCCTGCCTGAAGGCGCCGAACCCGCCGTCGCCGACCTGAATGCGCCGCCTGGGTCGGGAAGGCCAACGTCGCCGTGTCGCCCGGCGCCGTATTGAAGTCGAACTCGCCGTGCGAGTCGGCTCTGAACGCCGATGTCGAGGTTGCCGCCGATTGTCATCGCCCGCGCCGCCGAGCGCATCGTGCTTGTCGGCGCCGGAAAACGCGAGACCCAAAAGCGACATTGCCGCCAAAGGTCGCCGTGCCGCCGGTCTGGTTGAAGCGCCCTGCGCGCCGACGTATCCGCCGAGGTAGGTGTCGCCGGTGTTGGTCGAGAGTTCCCGCCGACAGCGTGTAGAGGCCGACGCCGCCGGCGTTGTTGCCGATGACGAAGTAGCTCGTGGCGTTGCTTCCGCCCGACTGCGTCAACGTTCCGTTGCCCTCTGCGCCGACGTATTCATTTGTCGCGGTCAGCGTTCCGCCGCCGCTCAGCTCATACGTGCCGGTCCCGCCGGTGTTGTTGCCGATCGACAGCGACGCCGTCGTGTTCGAGCCCCCGCTCTGGTTCCAGTCGCCGACGCCTACCAGGCCGACATATTCGCTGTCCGCATCCACGCCGCCGCCGGTCTGGGCGAACGAGCCGGTGTTCCGGCCAGGAACCCGAGCCCGATTCCGCCGGTTACATTGAGTTGGCCGGCGGACAGGGCGTACGTGCCCGTTCCGGTGACGGCGCGCCAACGGCCAGGCTCTGGCCGCGACCGATCGCCAGACCGCCGCCGTGGACCGTGAAAGTGCCGCCGCTCTGATTGACGTCGCCCGTGCCGGCGTCGCCGACCACGGCGAAGCCGTTCGGCCGTCAGGTCTGCCGCCCTGGAGGTTGACCGTGCCATTCCGCGGCGCCGGCGAAGCGGCCAATGTCCAGCGAGCCGTAGAGGTCGTGCTGTTGGAGGAGTATCCGGTTTGGGTGAACGTGCCCTGACCGGACTCGCCGACATCCATGAAGCCTGGATTGAGGGCGAACCGACGGTCAGTCCGCCGCCGTCGGAGAGGTTGTACAATCCGGTGGAGCCGACTGCTGGCCGATCACCAGGTCCTGCGTCGTATGGGTCGAGCCGTCGTTGAACAACGCGCCGTTGCCGGCGCTGCCGACGAAGGTGAAGCCGGTCACGCTGACCGTGCTTCCTGCATCAGATTGACCGTGCCGTTGCCGCCGTCGCCGACCACGAGATTTCCGTTGTTGGTCCAGGTCGAGCCGCTTTCCACCGTCACGAAGCCGGCCGAGCCGGCCTTCCAGCCGACCGAAGCAATACGTAGTCGAACCAGGCGCCCGGCAGGGAAAA
>CAWANA010000008.1:0-101859 GCA_963783275.1 uncultured Alphaproteobacteria bacterium
GCGTGCACGCCCGGTTTCCGTCGAGAAGAAGACAAGCCCGCTCTCGTGGCCGTCGATCTTCGCCAGCACCGCCCTGTCCCCGAAGAGGCAGCCCCGGAGGGGTCAAGGGATTCATCGTAGATGCCGCGCAGAAACTGCCACTGCTCAGGCGTGAGTTCGATCCACCGGCCGTTGCCGGCCTCGACGGCCTTCTTCGGCACGGCGACGTCGACGCATCGGACCGAATTGTCGGCGTAGACCAGAGTAGGCAACGCCGTCAGGGCGGCGGCCGCGGCGATGGTGCGCTTGCTTACCATGAGGACCTCCTGCTTCGCGGACCCCTCGCCCGTCGCTTCCCTTCGAACTGTGTTGATCGGCTGATCCATCCGGAACCTGTTAGGCGGATCGCGACCGCTTCCGGGTGCAACAACCAACATCCGTGCAAGAAGTTCCCGCCCAGCAAGTTAAGCGTTCGCCTGCTGAAGACTGGGCGGCGGCGGCGACGTCGGCGCGAGCGCGACGAGGTCGAGGGCCCGGCCTTGCCGCGCAGCGGGAGGGCCGCGATGGCCGCGCCTTCGATCCCGTCCGGCAGCCCGCGAGACGCTCGATCAGCGCCGACGAGGCGAGCGCGGCAGCCGAGTTCGCGGCAGGCCTCGAGAATGCGCGCGGCCGTGTTCATCGGGTCGCCGATGAGGGCGATCTCCTTCTTGAAGAGGCCGATCTCGCCGACCGCGACAACGCCCGCATGGAGCGCGGCGCGAAATTCGGCGGCTCGCCGAATTCCCGCTCATAGGCGGCGCGCCTGCGGCGGCCGGGCGCCGGCCGCGACGACAGGCGCGGACGATCCCGCCGTCGTTCCGGCCCGGCGCGAGCCGCCAGGTGGCGATGACCTCGTCGCCGACATATTTGTGGATTTCGCCGCCGTCGGCGACGATGTCGCGCGAGACATCGGCAATGAAGGCGTCGAGAAGGCGAGGAAGACGCGCCTCCCCGAGACGCTCGGCCTTCGCCGTCGACCCGCAGAGGTCGATGAACATCAGCGCCCGCTCCTCCGGGCGCGGACGATGGTAGCGCCCCGCCGCCAAAGCGAAAAGGACGCCGGGACCGAGCAGGTCGGAGATCGCGAACACGAGGTTTCCGACGACCGAAGCCAGCAGGGTGAACAGGAAGTCGACGAGGCCGAGCGCCGCGAGCGCCGCCGGACCGGAAGCCCCCACACCACCAGCACGAGCGTCGCGACGATAGGACGACATAGGCGGCCGCTCTCACGCCGAAATAGACAAGGAACGGCGAGCGTCGCAGGCGCGCGCCGGCGGCGCCCTGAAAAACCCCTCCCTCGAGCAAGGCCAGAAGCGCGCCAAACGCGCCGCCGACAGGAGGCCGGTCGCGAGCGCGTCATGCGCGAGATAACCGTAGGTCGCGCCCGAGGCGGCGCTGACGACGGCGCTGATGAGCACGATGCGGGTGAGGCGCGGAGTGAGCCATGTGGGAACGCCGCGCTCGCCGAACGCTGGCAGGCCGGACGAATGCCTGTCTTGCATCAGGCCTCGGCCATGGTGTCGACGGCCGCGGGCGCAGTCTCGAGCGCGAGCGACACGAGCGCGAGCGGGACGGCCTTGCCGCGCAGGGGCAAAGGCGCGATGGCCTCGGCCTCGATTTCCGAGGGCGTCGGGCTGAGCCGCTCCATCAGCGCGAGGAGGCGAGCGCGGACCGGTCGATCTCGCGGCAGGCGTCGAGCATGCGCGCCGCGGTGTTCATCGGGTCGCCGATCAGCGCGATCTCCTTCTTGCGCGAGCCGAGTTCGCCGACCACGACCTCGCCCGCATGCAGCGCCGCGCGGAACTCCGGCGCGAAGCCGAAATCGCGCCGGTAGCGCTCGGCTCCCTCCTGGAGCCTGCGGCCGGCCGAGGCCCAGGCGTCGAGAATTCGGGGCGGGTTGCGGCCGGGCGCCAGGCGCCACGTCGCAATGATCTCGTCGCCGACATATTTGTGGATTTCGCCGCCGTTGTCGACGATCGCCGTGGAGAGATCGGCGAACACGGCGTTGAGGAAATCGAGGAAGCGCGGACCGCCGAGGCGCTCGGCGGTCGCGGTCGAGGCGCGCAGATCGAGAAACAGGAGCGCCCGCTCCTCGACCTGGGGCGGGTGATAGCGCCCGGCGACGAAGGCGATGAGGACGTCGATCCCGAGCAGGTCGGCGACGCCGATAAGGACGCTGAAGACGAGGCTTGCGGCCAGGGCGAAGGCGATGTCCTGCGCCTGGCCGACCCCCGCGACCGAGAAGCCGTTGAACAGGGGCACGAAGACCGCGTTGACGAGAACGGCGACGATAAACAGCAGCGTCGCGCGCGCGCAAAGCGTGACCAGAAAGGGAAGCCGCCTCAGAAAGGGCTCCGCCCATTTGCGGAGCACGACGAGTTCGACCCACGGCATCGCGGCCCCGTTGAAGAAGCCGATCACGGCTCCGGTCACGAAATCGTTGTGCGCAATCTGACTGTAGATTGCGCCGGCAACAGCGCCGGCGGCGGCGATCCGAAGAATCGTGTAGCTGGTCGAGGCGTGGGCCATAATGGCCCATCATAGCCGGTCCGCCGGGGAACGCCGCCGAAAACGCCGGCCTTTGCCCGAAGCCCGTTCAGTACAGGCCCGGCGCGCCGTTCACGCCAGATTTTGCACGAACGCGATGATCGCCTTGCGGACCTGCGGGTTCTTGACCGCGAGAAAGGCGCGGATGAGCTCAGCCCCCTCCTCAGGGGTCGCGGGCGAGATCAGCGGGCTCGGCTCGGGCGGGGTCTTTTCGACAGCCTTCTTCACCGCATTATTTTTCTCGACCATCGCAACACCCGGTCCCCAATAGCCAGCCATGCCTCTGAGCGGTCCGAAAACGAGACGCGCGCCTTGACGGGCTGATCGCCGCGAGCCGCGCCGTCGCCCCCATGGCGTTCAGGCGCGGACCTCGCGGGAAACGCGTGTAGACGACGCGAACCCAACGGTCCATGAATGAATTGTGACACTTTCGGGGCACACGGGAGACGGGTTCCCTGTCCATGCGACACCGCGCACCATTGACGAAAGTCAGGGACCGGACTTGCTTATCTGGCAGTCAGAGCACGAAACGCAAAGGACATGGGGCGCGCCCGATGGGCAACGGAAAGCACGAAATCCGGATCAAGGGATACTCCGACGACCGCATGGAGCGGCTGAAGCAATTCACGAGGTCGCTCAACGCCGAGCTCGCCCTTCTCGGCGGCGAGCCGCTCGACATGCTCGAAGCCCACCAGGACTATCAGGGCGTGATCGATGACCACGAGGGCACCTGGGCGGATCTGGTTCGCCGCCTCGCCGCCGAACGCACCAAAATCGTCTATGCTGAAGAGGACGAGGAAAACGACGAGGATTTCGAGGCGTTCGAGGAGGGCGAGGGCGAGCCCTTGAGGGACGCGTAGCCGCGGCGCGGACTTTTTTGCCCGCGCGGGACGACGGAGGCCAGGACCCATGGCCGCAAGCGCAACCGACGTCGTTCTTGATGTTCCGGCGCCGGACTTCTTGCTCCCGGCGACCGACGGGCGATCTTACGCGCTCAGCGACGTCGCCGGCCCGGACGGGACGGTGATCGTCTTCATCTGCAACCACTGCCCCTATGTGAAGGCGGTGATCGACCGGCTCGTCGCCGACGCGCGCGCCCTGATCGCGGAAGGAATCGGCTTCGCCGCGATTTCATCCAACGACGCGGCGGCGTATCCGGAGGATTCGTTCGACAGGATGAAGACGTTCGCGACAGCCCACGCCTTTCCGTTCCCCTATCTGCACGACGAAACCCAGAAGGTCGCGCGAGCCTACGGCGCCGTCTGCACGCCCGACTTCTTCGGCTACGATCACGCGCTTCGGCTCAAGTACCGCGGCCGCCTCGACGAGGGCCGCACGACCCCTCCCCCGCCGGGCGCCCGGCGCGAGCTCGTCGAAGCCATGCGCGCGATCGCCGCCGGCCGCGAGCCCGCCGCGCAGACCCCGTCGATCGGCTGCTCGATCAAGTGGAAGTAGGCGGCGGCCCGGGAGAAGGGAGGCGCGCGGCAAACTGCCCGGGGTTCTTCCGGCCGTGGGCGCGGCGGGCGGCGCCGGCGGGATGGAGGTTCGCCAGAAACGTCCAGGCGTCGCGCGTCCAGCGGGCGTCGTTCAGCGCGTGGTGGGGCGACGTGGTCTGGCGCGGCAGCTCCGGATCGCCGAGCTCGATCGCCCATTGCTTGATGTCGAGGCAAAGCTGCGGATAGTGGAACGGCAGCTCCTCGAGCCCGCCGAAGAGGCCGACGAACGCGACCCAGTCATAGGACGGGAAATAGCCCCAGAACACCGGATGCTCGTCGTGATCGGTGAAGTCGCGCAGGCCGTAGCTGATCTCCTCGGCGCTCATCGCCTTGCCGTCGAGCTGCGGGCGCACGTTTTCGAGCGTCCAAGGACTGGCCTTCGACCAGTCGACTTGAGAACTCTCCGCATAAAACGTTCTGCCCATCCTCGGCGACCACGCCGATGCTGACGAGGTCGATCACGAACGGCTTCGCAATGAACTCGGTGTCGATCCAGTATTTCATGGGCGTGCCCCAGCGCGGAACGTCTCGGTGCGCGACTTTCAGCAAGATTACCCATGGAGGCAAGCGCGACGTCCCTTCTCCCGTTCGGGAGAAGGTGGCGCGGAGCGCCGGATGAGGGAGCCACGTCGACACTTGCGGCGCCAGACGCCGCAGCGTTGAACCGCGGTGGGCGAATATCGCCGGCCGCAGCCCACATCCCCGGCCCTTCTCCCGAACGGGAGAAGGGAGACCGCGGCCGCGGACGCTCGGCGTCTTAGGTATCAATAACGGCGGTAGGCCCCGTGATAGCCGTAGCCCCGGTGAACCCCATAGCCGCCGTGATAGTAGCCGCCGTGAACCCCATAGCCCGGATGAACCCCATAGACGCCGCCGTGATAGCCGTAGGCCGGCGCGCCGACAACAACGGCGCCGCCGCCGCCATAATAACCATTCGGAAGGCAGCCGCCGTAGGGGCCGCGATGAAACCCAATTCCACACCCCCCCGAGACGAGCGTGACGGCGGGGGCCGGCGCCGGCAGAGGCGCGATCGGCATCGCCTGGACCGGCGCATTGGCGAGTCCGAGGAAGCCAATCGCGGCGGCAAACAGGACTTTCTGCATGGTTTCTCCCCTCCAAATCAGGACAGTCTCATCGCGATAAGGTCAGGCCTTTGAGGCGGTTCTTGGACCGGACGGGCAGCCCAAGCCGCGACCTTCCTTCTCCCATTCGGGAGAAGGCGGCGCCATAGGGCGTCGAGAGACGCCCGTCTCACGACGGACTATGGCGCCGGATGAGGGAACGGGCGCCGGCAGGGAAGGCGCGGTTCGCGCCGCTGGGTTGAACCGCAGGCGGTCAATCTCATCGGCCGCAGCCCTCATCCCCGGCCCTTCTCCCGAACAGGAGAAGGAAGGCGCCGCGTGGCCTCGATCAGCCTGCGCCTTCCCGCCGCGCGGCTGGCAACGCTCAAGGCCGAAGCGGCGAAGGCCGACTTGCCGACCCGGCCCTGATCCGCATGCTGCTCGCTAGGAACGAAGCGTCGTCTTACTGATCAATAATTGTGGAGCCTTCACGATAGCCATACGCCGGTTGAACCCCAATCCACGCCGTGAACTCCATGGGCCGGCGCGCCACCAAGGCCGCGCCATAACTAAATGTTACGAGGGCCATTTGTTGAGAAGTCACGCAGCGCTTCAGGAACCGCCTCGATAAAGATCGCCGCTTTTTCGTACAAACTGTATATATCCGAGGTCGTTTTCTCCAGCGTAAAGCTTCCAAAGTCTTGATGTACAAGTCGGTTCCGATCCGAGCCGAGTTCGAGGAACGCCTGAATGGATTCTTCAAGCCTTCGCTCACATCTAACTCGATTTATCATGTATTTTTTGAACTCATCGCCAAATAAGCCAAAGAAGGCATTTGCATTTTTTGCATTCCAATCAAACCAGGTATGGTATTGCCTATTAATTGCCTTATTTCTTACGAAATGGACTGTGCATAAGTTTTTTTGGGACATTTCTTCAACAAAATCGGCAACGTTTTCCGTTAACAGCTTTTCAAAGTAGCTCGCGACGCAGAGCAGCAACGATTTGCGAAAATTATCGTCTACTGTACTTCGTAGTGAAATTTCTCCCGCGGAGTCCAGATACGCGACCAGCGCAACAAAGTCCTTATTCATCCTTTCGACTACATTCGCCCCCACGCCAATACCCTCTAGAGAGCCGGTATAACGTTATTCGCGCGCTCCAGTCTAGTCTTTACATTCACTGTGCGCGTTGTTCCTTGCACCGCAGCAGCTACAAACTCAGGATCACCAGATAACGCGAGTACTGAATCTTCCGGGACACTTCCTCTAAGCGTTCGCCGTTCTCTAAACGCCTCTCTGCTAGAAGCCGTAAACACTGCCTCATATAAAGCAATGTTAAATCTGTTATTCTTTCTATTAATAAACGCGTCAGTCGGAAGGGACTCAGTGCTTGACAAAAATGAACTAAACAGCAACTCTAGGTACAAATTTTGCTCAGCATTATTTCCTTCACATTTCCGTGAAAACCTGTTCAGAAAGCGAACCATGGAAGCTCAAGTATCCCCTCATTTATGTGATGCCGAAGGCGCCGGCGAATGTCACGTTCTGGCGTAGGATTTCTTCGTATCGCTCGACGAGCGGACGCAGGCGCGCCTCCGGCATGTTGGGAAGGAGCTCGTAGAGCAGGCAGCCTTGCCGGAACAGGGAGTGGACGCGGCGTTTGGCGGTGCTGGTTCGCAACTGGCGGTCCATTCCGAGGCTCTCGCCGGCGGCGCCGAGGAGCGTCAGCAGCAGGATGGCGAAGGCGTTGAGGAGCAGGAGGCGGTCGCGGCGCTTTGGATCGTCGATCCGGATCGCGCTCAGCCCCATGCCGAAGCGCATATCCTTGCTGTCGCGGAAGCTGGGTTCGATGGTCCACCTTTTTGAGTACAAGGTGATGATCTGGGGCGCGGACAGCGCGCCGTCGCTGGCGGCCAGATGCCAGGGTTCCTTCATGCCCGCAGCCTTCACGCACACGACCGCGCCGACCTTCTGGCGGGCGGCGGAGACTTGGGCGTCGCGCAGCTTGCGCGCCCGTCCGCCCTTGCCGACCCAGTCGGCCGCCAGCCGCGTCTCGCCGTCGGTCGCGCTGACGTGAATGTCGCCGCGAAAGCGGATGACGTACCGGAACCCCAGGCTTTCGAGGAACTCGAACAGCTTGACGTCGCCGAAGCCGCGGTCGGCCAGAATCGTTGTCGCCACGCCCTCCGGCAGCAGCGCCTTCAGCCGCGACAGGCACAGGTCTTCGAAATCGTTGCGCTGGCCCTTCAGTTCATCCTTGTCGACGGTCAGCCAGAGGAGCGGCGTCGCCCTTCCGTGGCGGGTGACGAGATGCAGCGCGAGCGTGGCCTGGTTGTCGGCGTCGAAATCAGTCCAGTCCATCGCCACGACGATCTCGCGCCGCGGTCCGACGGCCTCGACGATCCACGGACCGAACAGGTCCCACGGAACCACGCCCGCGTTGCTCAAGAGACGGTCGACCTGCTTGATCGCGGACTTGGACACCAATCCCCGCGCCTGGGCGAGCGCCTGCCCGATCAACGAAACCGCGAGCGCCGCGCCCGTCATCACCCCGAGCGTTCCGTTGGCCAGCGACAGGACACGCTTGGCGTGCAAGTCGTCCGATAACACCCGCGTCAGAAATTCATGAACAAAATCAAATCGCCCCTTCGCCCCGCGCATCGATCCCCCCGCCAGCCGATCCTCTCTCGGATCGGCTGTGGAATCTGAAATTCAGGCATTTTCGAGTCGCGGAATATGAGGGGATTCCTGAGCCATGGAAGGCGCGTAGCTAATTCCATCAATCAACATCGCAAATCCTCTCAGGAGAACTTCTACGTCCTTCATATGAATATCAGGCTCATCAGCCTGGATCATTTCCCTCCAACCCGTTAGACGATTGATACGATAGAGCATCTCAAAAAATCCGGAATGATACATACTTGTCCTAATCTCCTGGGGGCGCAAATTAATACCGCCAGTGTTTAGCCTATTGAAAACCTCATACATTGAGGTATCATCGTCGGAAGGAACGTTTTGCTTGACAATTACATTCCTAATAGGCCGTAAATCGAACTGTGTTTTGTAATCTCCAAGCGTTGAGTAATTAAGACCATTGAATTTATTCCTCCGATCTGGGAGCTTTTCTGGCAATCTTAGTCTGAAATCGTCAAAATACTTATCATCATACAAAACGCTGTCTGGTATCTTTCCTTCGCTATCAAAGATTGCACGCAATTCCACGCGCTTTTCTTTTTTTGGAAATCGCTTTTTAATAAAATAATATATCGACATAAGCCGTTGCTGGCCGTCGATTACTAAAAACTTGTTTCGCGCTTGCTCGTACAGAAACAACTGAGGGATAGGTAATCCCAGAATTAGCGACTCTATAAGCTTTGAGGACCGGCTATGGTCCCATACAAAATTTCTCTGAAACCCTGGAATCTTTACTGCCCCGGATTCAACAAAACTATTTAGAGTTAGTACGTTAAAATCGTTAGGAGTAGAGGTAATGTCATACTCGTCGACTTGGAGTTCATCCTCATCATCGACATAATCTTCAAACCAGTTCGCGTTTCTATCACCGGTCACAACTGTCCCCAATTTCCATCTTTAAACTCCCGTCAACGCTGATTACAGTGCCGCCACAGCTCGGTGTCAATGTGGCTAAACGCGCCCTCACCCCGCCTCCAGCATCCGCTCGGCTTCCGCCAGCTCCACCGACACGATCTGGCTCACCCCGCGCTCGGCCATCGTCACCCCGAACAGGCGGTCCATGCGGGCCATGGTGATGGGGTTGTGGGTGATGGTGACGAAGCGGGTGTCGGAGCGCTTGCGCATCTCTTCCAGAAGATCGCAGAAGCGCTCGATGTTGTAGTCGTCGAGCGGCGCGTCGACCTCGTCGAGGACGCAGATCGGCGAGGGGTTGGTGAGGAACACCGCGAAGATCAGCGACATCGCGGTCAGCGCCTGCTCGCCGCCCGAAAGCAGCGTCAGCGTCTGCGGCTTCTTGCCGGGGGGCTTGGCGATCAGCTCCAGCCCCGCCTGCAGCGGATCGTCGCTCTCGACCAGCAGAAGCTCGGCTTCGCCGCCCTCGAACAGCGTCGAGAACAGGCTCTTGAAATGGCCGTTGACGACGTCGAAGGCGGCGAGCAGCCGCTCGCGGCCCTCCTGGTTCAGCGAGCCGATCGCGCCGCGCAGTTTTCGGATCGCCTCGGTCAGGTCGTCGCGCTCGGCGATCAGCCTGTCGCGCGCGCCCTCGACCTCGGCGAGCTCCTCGTCGGCGCGCAGGTTCACCGCCCCGAGCCGCTCGCGCTCCTGGCGCAGGCTGTCGAGCTTGCGCTGGACGTCGGCGAGCGGCGGCAGGGTCGCGCCCGGCGCGGCGCCGGCCAGCGCGGCAAGGCCCTCGGGCTCGACGTCGAGGTCGGACTGAATGGTCTGCGAGAAGCTCGGCGCGCCGGGTTCTGGTCGCCTCGACCCTGCGCCTCCGAGGCGGCGCGGGATTCGCGCGCTTGCCCCATCGCCTCGAGCGCGGCGCGCGCGGCGCGGTCGGCGTCGGCGAGCGCGGTCTCGGCGGCGCGCCAGCGCGTCGGCCGCCTCCTTGCGCGAACGCTTCCGCGGCGGCGAACTCGTCGGCCAGCGCGCGGCGGCGGCGGGAGAATTCGAACGGCGCCTCGGCGAGCTGCTCCCGCTCCTCTTCCGCCCCGGCGCGCCGCTCGGCGATCTCCTCGATCTGGATCTGCGCCCGCTCGCGCCGCGCGTCCCACGACACGCGCTCGGCCTCGATCGCCTTCCGCCGGGCGCGGCGCGCCTCCGCCTCGCGGGACGAGAGTTCTGCGCGGCGGCGCGGGCCTCGGCGTGGGCGGCGCGCGCTTCCGCCGCGGCGGCGCGGGCGCGCTCGAGGGTCAGCGTCAGCTCTTCGCTCGGCGCGAGGTCGAGCATCGCCGCCTCGGCCTCGGCCTTGCGCTCGGCCAATTCGTCGCGCGCGGCTTTCGCGCGCGACGGCGGCCTCCTCGAGCGCCGCGAGCCGGGTCAGCGCCTGAGCGCGCTTGCGCTCGAATTCGCCGAGCGCGGCGCGGGCCGCATCGGAGGCGGCGCGGGCGGCCCGCGCCCGGTTGCGCCATTCGGCCTCGGAGGCGGCGGCCTGGCGCAGCGCCTCCGTCGCCCGCGCGGCCTCCGCGCGCACGACCACGGCCGCCTGGCGGGCGGCCTCGGCCTCGCGTTCGAGATCGCCGAGCCGGTTCTTTTCGGCGAGGCGCCGCGCGGCGGGGGTCGGCGCCTCCGCGGCGGCGACGAAGCCGTCCCAGCGCCAGAGGTCGCCCTCGCGCGAGACGAGCCGCTGGCCGACTTCGAGGAAGGTCGACGAGCCGCTCGCCGTCGTCGCGGGCGCACAACGCCGACCTGGGCGAGACGGCGCGCCAGCGCCGGCGGCGCCGTGACCTGGGCCGCGAGCGGCGCGACGCCGTCGGGCAGCTTGGGATCGCCGCCGAAGCCGGGCAGGAGCGACCAGTGGGCCGGCGCGGCCTCGTCGGTCGGCGCGTCGAGGTCGTCGCCGAGCGCCGCGCCGAGCGCCGCCTCATAGCCGCGCGCGACGCTGATCGCGTCGACCACGGGAGCGAAGCGGTCGTCGGCGCGGGCGCCGAGAAGGCCGGCGAGCGTGCGGGCCTCGGTCTCCAGCGCCTGCGCCTTGCGCTCGGCCTCGGCGAGCGGCGCGCGCGTCAGCGCCTCGGCCTCGCGGGCTTCGGCGTGCTTCTCCTCGGCGAACAGCGTCGCCTGCTCGGCCGCCTCGAGGGCCTCGGCGAGCTCGGCTGCGGCTTCCGCGCGGCGCTCGTGCTCGGCGTCCTCGAAGCCGTCGCCGCGCGAGCGCCGCGAGCTCGCGCTCGATTCCCGCATATTCGGCCTCGAGCCGCGCGAGACGCCGCCCCTCCTCCGCCGCCGCGGCCCCGAGCGCATGACGGCGCGCGTTGAGGTCGGACGAGGCGGCCTGCGCCTCGTCGAGCTCGGCCTCGGCGGCGGCGAGCGGCGCCGCGGCCTCGTCCTCCCGCGCGCGGGCCTGCGGCCGCGACATCGCCCGCGCCGTCGAGCGCCTCGGCGAGGGTCGCGTCCTCGGCTTCGAGCCGCTCGATCACCGAGGCCGCGTCGGCGATCAGCGCCTGCTCGCGCTCGAGGTCGCGGGCGAGCTGGGCGACGCGGCGCTCGAGCTCGGCCCGCGCGCTCGCCGGCGCGCTTCTCCTCGGCCTCGAGCGCGTCGCGGGCGAGCGTGATGCGCTGGAGCGCGGCGGCGCGGCGCGCCTCCTCCTCGCGCAGAGCCGGCAGTTCGGCGGCGGCGAGCGCCTGCAGGCGCGCCGCCTCGCCCTGCGCGCGGGTGCGCTCGGCGACGTCGAGGAGGTCGGCGTCGAGCTTCTTCGCGGCCTCCGCGAAGGCGGTCTCGGCCTCGCGCCAGGCGATGAGATGGGCGAGCGCCTCGTTCCTGCGGATGTCGGCTGCGAGATTGCGGTAGCGGCTCGACTGGCGCGCCTGCCGCTTCAGGCTCTCGACCTGCACGTCGATCTGCTTCAGCACGTCCTCGACGCGCAGGAGATTGTCCTCCGCCCCCTTCAGGCGCAGCTCCGCCTCGTGGCGGCGCGAGTGCAGGCCGGAGATGCCGGCCGCCTCCTCGAGGATCAGCCGGCGCGCCTGCGGCTTGGCGGCGATGATCTCGCCGATCTGGCCCTGGCGGACGAGCGCGGGCGAGCGGGCGCCGGTCGAGGCGTCGGCGAACAGGAGCTGCACGTCGCGGGCGCGCACCTCGCGGCCGTTGACCCGATAGGTCGAGCCCGACTCGCGCTCGATGCGGCGCGTCACCTCGATCGTCTCGTGCTCGTTGAAGGCGGCCGGGGCGCGGCGGTCGGCGTTGTCGAGCAGAATGCCGACCTCGGCGTTGTTGCGCGAGGGCCGCTTGCCCGAGCCGGCGAAGATCACGTCGTCCATGCCCGAGGCGCGCATGGCCTTGAACGAGCTCTCGCCCATCACCCAGCGCAGCGCCTCGACGAGATTCGACTTGCCGCAGCCGTTCGGGCCGACGACGCCGGTGAGGCCGGGCTCGATCTTGAACTCTGCGGTGTCGCAGAAGCTCTTGAAGCCGGTGAGGCGCAAGCGCTCGAATTTCATCCCACGGCCTTGTCGTCCGGCGGCCGGCGGGCGCCGGAGTCGCCGCCCGATGAGGCCGTTGATCGTCCCTTGGAGTGCGCCAGCGTCCCGAAACGGAACGTGATGGGACTAGCGGCCATATCGGACCAGCGCAATCAACCCCGGGGCCGCAAAAAACCTGTGCGAAACGACGTCACTTCGCTGCGGGCGCGAGGATTTCGTCAAACTTGTCAAGCGAATGCTCGCCGGCCAGGCGCTGGCCGGCGACGAAGAAGGTCGGCGTCGAATTGACGCCGAGCTTCGTGGCGGCGGCGTCGCGCATGCGTCCTCACCTGATCGAGCAGCGTCTGATTCTTGAGGCAGGCGTCGAAGTCGGCTTCCGACATGCCGGCGGCGGTCATCTGCGTCCTTGAGCTTGGGAAGCGGATTGTCGCCAAAGGCCCAGTCGGCCTGATGGTCGAACAGCCGGTCGACGACCGCGTCGCGCTTGTCGGGACCGGCGCAGCGGGCGAGCATGAAGGCGGCGAGCGCGAGACGGTCGAGCGGGAACTCGCGCAGGACGAACTTCGCCTTGCCGGTGTCGACGTATTTCGCCTTCAGCGCCGGCCAGACGTCCTTGTGGAAGGCGGCGCAGTGACTGCAGGTCATCGACGCGTATTCGATGATGGTCGCCGGCGCGTCGGCCTTGCCCTCGACGATGTCGGGCAGCGCCTGGGGGCCATCGAGGACAGCGGTCTCGGCCGGAGTGAGGGCGCTGCTCCCGGCGACCGGCGCGGCGCCGCTCGCTGCGGAGGAGAGCACGTTGACGCCGGCAAGCGGCGCGGCCGACAGGAGAGCGATGAGGCCGGCGGCGACGGCCGTGGCGCGAAAGCTCCGCGGAAATGTCGACAAGGGGCGGCTCCTTTAGCGGCGTTATGGGGCTCTGCGAGGCGCCGGCAGCCTTACGCCGCAAACCAACCGCCGCGCAATCCTTGGTCTTTCGGCGGCATGGTGGCTTCGAAAAGCAAAGCCTCCAGGACTTCCCCACACCAAATCGGAACGCCGGAATCTCTAGGGTTGCATCCGGTTTCATTTGCCGAACACGTATCATTTATACTGTTTTCTCAGGATGTTAGCGGCATGCAGACGCGGCTGCCCGCCCTCCCCGCTCGCTCGAATACAACCTTCTCGGGTGTTGTGTTAAATTGAGAGGTCGCATATATTGTCCATATGAAGGGCATCGGAATTGGGTCCGCAGCAACAAAACTGACGGACAAGATCCTTGGCTATAATACCGATGACGTGGTCGATATCATGAAGGATATCGCTGCGGAGTACGGAATTTCTCATATTTCATATATGTGCCTTGCCGCCCACAAAAGCACTGATTCCAGCTTGCTAACCGCTATTGTTACATTTCCTAAGGAATGGCAGGCTCGTTACTTCTTAAAGCAATATATAATGATCGATCCGGTTATCGAACGCGGCCGAACGGCGGTTCTCCCCTTCGATTGGGAGACTCTGGAAAGGGACGATCCGGCGATCATCGAGTTTTTCAAAGACGCGATTCGCCACAATGTCGGCCGCCATGGGCTCTCAATCCCCGTTCGTAATCGAAGAAACGTCAACTCGGTCGTTTCATTTACTGCTGACGCGCCGCGGCCGGCGTGGGAAACGTTCAAGAAGCAGAACATGATCCGGCTTCAGCATCTTGCCGCGCTGATCAACTCGGCCACTGTGGTCGATTCCAAAATCCCGGAGCCGCAAGTTCAACTCTCTCGTCGCGAGGAGCAATGTCTGATCTGGGCGGCGCGAGGCAAAACACACCAAGAAATCGGCGACATATTGGGCTTGAGCCCGACCAGCGTCCGGAGTCATTTGGACACTTCACGCCATAAGCTGCGCTGCATCAACCTGACCCACACGGTCGGCGTCGCCGTCGCCACCGGGGTGATCCCTGCGGTGGCGTTGCGAGACAGCCCTTAGGTCGCAGGCCTGGACGCGCAGCTTTTGTTCACGTTTTGATCTCCTCATTTCTGAGCGTTGTCAGCGGTTGTGGGTTTGTCTAGCACTCGGCTAGTGAAACAATTGTTTCGACCGGAGACTGTCTTGGCAACCGATCGCGTAACAAATACAAGTTTGTCCGGGTCGAAGACGCAGGCCTCGGGAGATCGTTCGGCGTACCGCGAGGCGGTTTTGCGCGCCATCGAAGAGGCTCTGACGAAGGCCCGCATCGACGCCGAAACCGTCGAACAGCCGGTGCTTGCGTACTTTCTGGACATGGCTATCGCTGAAGTCAAAAGCAGCGGAAGAACCGATCAGCAAGGATCTCGCCAGCGGCGCCAGAAAATAGCGGCGAATGTTATCCCGTTCGTGAGCTGAGCGAAGAAAGACTTGTCACGAGTTCGATGATGGCGGCGCGCACGTCTCGCTGCTCGATATTCAAAAACGCGCGGATAAGCTCCGCTCCCTCTGACGGCGAGGCGGGACTGTCAGCGAGCGCTGGACCCGTCGCCTTTCCGCTCAACGTGCTAAACTTGTTTCTCAGCTGATGCAATTCAGAAGTCATTGCCGGAAGTTCTGTTTTTGGCACCGCCGCCCTCACGGAAAAGTTTCCACCACCGTACGTTTGTCCAGTCGCCATAAACGGTCCACGCCCGGGATTCAAGACGTTCAAATAGAGGGCCGCGCCGACAACGTCGCTCGACAGTTACGATGCTCTTATCTTGAACGCAAACCCGCTTTGTCGGTTCCTCGCGGGAAGGGGCCCGGCCTCAGGGTCGCGGCGGCGAGCGCCAAGAGCCAACAGGCTTCAAGGCGCCCCCGCGCGGCTTAGGGTCTGGCCTGTCGATTGAGCGGATGACGGCCGGTTGTGCGCCAACCGTCATCTCGCGCCCATTCGATCCTCAGGCGAAAACGAGCTCCTTCGCGCCTGGGGCCAGGACCGTCGGACCCATTTCCAGTTCTTCGCGGAGGGCTTCGAGCCGGACGAAGTCGGGCTCGAACAAGGCGGCATAGGCCATCGCGCTGCCGATCCGCTGCGGCCTTCCGATCACGACCGGCTCGCAACCGACGGCCTTCAGGACACGCAGGATGCGGGCGTCGAACACGGAAACGATTTGGGTGAGGCCCGCGATCTGCGCGACCTCTCCGATGCCGGCAACCAACTCGCTCATCACGTAGTTTACCCCGTTCCTGCTCCTTTTCGGCTGGCCGTCCACGGCAGTCGCGCAGATGCGCGAGCTCTCCCAGATCGTCGCGCTCTCCACGACCTCTCCTTCTTCCATGAGTTGCGGGAACACGTCTCGCAACATGTTCGGGCCAGTGGTCGGCAACAGGCGCAGCGAGCCCCAGTATTGCCCGGTGATCGGATCGACCGAGACGAGATAGAGGGGGTTGAGATCATCGAAACGGTCGCGTTCGTATCCGTCCTTGACCACGACGTCCCAGCCGAGCCGTTCCGAAAAGATCTCCGCACGATTGCGAAACATCGCATCCATCTCGTTCTGAAAGCCAGACGAACGCGCACCTTCGATAAGCTTAAGCATCTTCTGATTTCTCCTGCCTGTTCCCGACCTCGCTGCCCAGCGCCGCAGACGTCGGCGAACTTGCAAAGGCGTGGCGCCCATTCGAGCGAACAGCAAGCGCCGCCCGAACGCGGCTCACAGAATGCAGCGATTGGCGATGTCCCCGGTCTCGACCCAGCTAGTGGGAGGAGGCGTCAGTCGAGATCATCGAGGACTTGGAGGGTGAGGCGATATGCCGCGGCGCTACGTCGTCTCCTCGACGAAGGCGGTCACGAGCGCGTCGAAGGCCTCGGGCCGCTCCCACTGCGGGGCATGACCTGCGCCGACCAGAGACTGCACCGCGCCGCGCCACAACGTCGGCGCAGCGAGCGACGAGAGATAAGCGGCGCTCACGAGTTGATCCTCGGCGCCGTGCAGAATGGCGATCGGCGTCCTGAGGCCGCCGAGAACGACAACCTCGTCGCGATAGCCGCCCGGCGCGATGCTGGCTGCGACCGCGGCGCGCGCGCGGCCGTCCGTTCGGAGCGCGTCTTCGAGAAAAAAGGGCGGAACGTCGGCGTAGCCCGGGCGGAAAAACGAGGCGATATAGGCTTCCGCCTGGGCGCGGTCCATCGTCTCCGCAAACGTCGCGGCCATTGCCGGATTGGGCAGAAAGGCCTGATCCATGGCCGGCGGAAACGCGAGCGGCGGCGTTCCGAAGATGATGAAGCCTTTGGCTTTGGGCAGTTCGGGAGCGAGTTCGAGCACGAAGTGTCCGCCGAGGCTCCAGCCAAGAAAGCGCCCTTCCGTCAATCCAAGCGCCTCGATTGCGGCCTTGAGCGTTTGCGCCTGCGTCTTGATCGCGTAGAGCGCCGGATTTCTGGCGTCATCCGAGCCGCCGTGACCGGGAAGATCCAAGGCGACGAGGCGATAGCGGTCGCCCAGCGGACCGTCGAGCTGCTTGATGAAGGCGCGCGATGAGGAGGAATTGCCGTGCAGAAGGACGATCGCCGGCCCCTGCCCGGACGATTCGTGAACCGCGACCACTCCGTTCGGCGTGTCGATCTTTCGCATTGCCATGTTTTCCCCTCCGATCCGACGCGAGGCCGGCGCGAAGCGATCTCGCGCGCCTCGGCCGACGACCACGGGCCGGCGGCGACCGCGACGACGGCCGTTCTCGCCGCAAGAGTCAATATCTTCTTGACCATTCGCATCTCAATCCGCCTCTGTCGGAGTTCGCGCGAGCCTCGCGCTGCGGGCCGTGTCCCGACCGGCGACGCCCTAAGCGAGGCTCCAGTTTTGGCGTGCCCTGATCATGAACGATGATCCTCTTCTTCAGCTTATCGCTGCGCTTCTTGCGGAGGTTCCCGGGGTTGCGGCGATCGCCCTCGGCGGCTCGCGCGCGAGGCGAACGGCCATCGACGCGTCCGACTATGACCTCGGGCTCTACTACGGCGCCAACCGGCCGCTCGACGTCGACCGCCTGCGGCGCGCAGCGGCCGGCCTGGTCGACGATCCGTCTCTGACGACCGTCACATCGATCGGCGAATGGGGACCGCGCGTGGTCGGCGGCGCGTGGCTGGTCATCGGCGGAAAGAAGGTCGATCTCCTCTATCGAGAGGTTGAGGCGGTGGAAGCGGCGATCGCCGAGTGCCGCGCCGGGCGCGTCGCGATGAGCTACCAGCCCGGGCATCCGCACGGATTCAGCTCGGCGATCTGGATGGGCGAGGTCGCGCTCTCGGTCCCGCTCCACGATCCGCTCGGCGTTCTGGCCGGGCTGAAGGCGCAAACGGCGCCCTTTCCCGATGCGCTCGCGAAAGCCGTTGTCGACCTCTTTCTCTGGGAGGTCGCCTTCAGCATCGAGAACGGGGAGACCGCCGTTCGGCGGGGCGATCAGACCCAAGTCGCCGGATGCGCCTATCGCGCCCTCGCCTGTATCGGACAGGTCCTGTTCGCGCTGAACCGGCGCTACCTCATCAACGAGAAGGGCGCGCTCCAGGAGGCGGCCGGCTTTCCCCGGACCCTTGGCGGCTTGACCGACCGGGTCGCCGCCATCTGGTCCGCGGTCGGAGCGCGCCAGTATCAGGGCGCGGTCGCCGGGCTGCGCGGGCTCGACCGGGAGCTTCGCGTGCTGGTGCGGGCGGACCGATAGCGCCGCGATCCGTCGCCGGCATCTTCAAGTCCTTGTTGGCAAAAATTACGGTGGATCAAGGATTTAAATGGCGCGCAAGCGAGCCGTCAATCAAATTATTTCTGATTCTCGGAATATCTGCTAATACTCTTTCCGTTCCCCTAGATCATTCGCGAGAAAGCCCATGCTGCCGAATTCTGATCTCCCCTCCTGGTCCTTGCTCGCTGTCGAACCCGAACCGATCGCCGAGGCGAGCGACGAGCTGCCCTTGTCGGACGATGCGCGCGAAGCGCTGCTCAGGCGCGTCGAAGCGTGGATCGAAGAGGAGGAGCGGCTGGTCGCGGAGATCGAGCGCCGATTGGAAGGGGCGACCGGCAAGGTCCTGGCCTTTCCGACGCGAGGGCGGCCGTTTGAATGGACGCCGCCTGCTTTAAGAGCTATGGCGGCCGAACCGGTTGACGATCAGGAGATAGGTCCCCGTGTTCGAAGCGCTCAACGCCCAGCCGCCCGACAGCCTGCTCGGCCTGATCAAGGCGTTCAATTCCGACGGGCGCGCCGGAAAAATCGACCTCGGCGTCGGGGTCTACCGCGACGCGCGGGGCGTCACCCCGGTGCTGAAGGCCGTCAAGGAGGCCGAGCGCATCCTCCTCGAGACCCAGGACAGCAAGAAATATCTGGGCCCGGAGGGCGACGTCGGCTTTGTCGCATTGTTGAAGCCGTACATCTTCGGGGCGAGCGACAGGCTCGCCGGCCGGATCGCGGGCCTTCAGACTCCCGGCGGCACCGGAGCGCTGCGGCTCGGCGCCGAACTCGTCCGCGCCGCCAGCGCGAACGCCGTCGTCCGGGTCGGAACGCCGACCTGGCCCAACCACGCCCCGATCTTCACCGCGGCGCGGCTGCCGATCGAAACGCACCGCTTCGCCGATCTCAAGGCGCAGACCGTCGACTTCGACGCGACGAGGCAGGGGCTCGCCCAGGCGAAAGCCGGCGACGTGGTCCTGCTGCACGGCTGCTGCCACAACCCGACCGGGCATCGATTTCTCCCGCGAGCAGTGGAAGGAGATCGCCGAGATCCTTGCGGCGCGCAAGCTGGTGCCCTTCATCGACCTCGCCTACCAGGGCCTGGGAGACGGGCTCGACGAGGACGCGTGGTCGACGCGGCTCATCCTCGATCGCGTCGAGGAGGCGCTCGTCGCCTATTCCTGCGACAAGAATTTCGGGCTCTATCGCGACCGGGTGGGGGCGCTCTTCGTCCTCTCCCGCAACGCGGGCGAAGCGGAGACGGTGACGAGCAACCTCGCCGGACTCGCGCGGGTCAACTGGTCGATGCCGCCCGACCACGGCGCGGCGGTCGCGCGGATCGTGCTCGAGCGCCCGGAACTCGTTCAACTGTGGCGCGAGGAGCTGGACGGGATGCGCGCGCGGATCAACGGCAATCGCGCGGCGCTCGCCGCCGCCGACCCGGCGCTCGCCTTCATCCGCGACCAGCGCGGCCTCTTCTCCAACCTCTCGATGACGAAGCCCCAGGCGCAAGCGCTGCGCGCCCGCCACGCCATCTATTGCGCCGACTCCGGCCGGATCAATCTGGCGGGCATGCAGCCCTCCGACGCCGGCGCGATCGTCGCGGCGCTCAGAGCCGAGGGATGCCTCGCGGCTGCGGCGGCTTGAGGTTCGAGGCCGGGATCGGTTCAGCCGTCCCGGTCACGCGTCGCCGCCCTTGAACCGTCGCAGCATGCGCTCGATGTCCGGGAGCATGCCGGTGTAATGGTGGAAAGCGTCGGCGGCCTGCAGCACCACCATCCGCTCGCCATTCACGGCTCGACAGCCGATCTCGCGCGCGGCTTTCAGGAGGATCGTCTCCTCCGGAAAGTAGATGATGTCCATGAGCCACAGGCTGGGCCGCAGCAGCGAGAGCGGGATGGGCGAACCGTCATGGCCGGTCATGCCGATGGGCGAGGTCTGGACAATCCCCTCGGCGCCGGCGACCGCCGCCGACAGCTTGTCGGCATCGTCGATCGCATAGGCCCGCTCGGGGCCGAAGTGGCGGCGCAGGTTGTCGACCAGCGCATGCCGGTGGAACGTGTCGACGTCATAGACGCCGATGCGGCCGGCGCCGTGGCGCAGCAGGGCGAAGGCGGTGGCCGAGCCGGCCCCGCCAGCGCCCACCTGGACGATGTCGTCCATGGTCTCGCCCGGCAGGCCGGTCTGGAAAGCGCGCCAGAAACCGGAGGCGTCGGTGTTGAAGCCGATGCGCTTGCCGCCGCGGAACACGATTGTGTTCACGGCGCCGACCCCGCGCGCCATCTCGGAAAGCTCGTCGAGCAGCGGGATGACGTGCTGCTTGTAGGGGTGGGTAACGTTCAGCCCGGTGAAGCCAAAACGTTCGGCCGCCTGGAGCACCTCTGGCAGGGCGCTTTCGTCGGCGCCGAAGCTCGCGAAATCGATGATCCTGTAGACCAGCCGCAGGCCAAGGGCGGCGGCTTCCGAATTCATAAATTTCCGGGCTGCGGGAATTGCCGACGCCGTGACCGAGCAGGCCGCAAAGAAAGGAGTTGGGCTTGCGCTCCCCTTTGGCCTTCGCCTCTTCAATCGCGGGCATGGGTTTCCTCCATCTGGGCAACGCGGCGCTGCTGGCTCGCCGGTCCGGCGCGATGACGCCGGACCGGGTGAAAAGCGGGGATCTCGGTTCGCTTACTCGGCAGGCGCGGGGGTCAGCGCCGCGATTTGCGTTTCCGCCCGACCCGTGATCTTCCCCTTGACGAAGGCGGCGACCATGCCGACGCCCATCGGAATGGCGAGGAACCAGAAGACCTGCGCGAGGGTGAGATGGAACGCCAGCAGAACGGCGCCGATGCTTGCGCCGGAGATGCCGCCGAGCCGACCGAAGAAGGTCACCCAGCCCATACCGGTGGCGCGCACCTGCGTCGGGTAGAAGTTGGTCGACATCGGGTACCAGGCCGTGTGCGAGCAGTTGGCGGTCAGGCCGATGACGAAGATCATCACCATCAGGATCGGCAAGCTCAGCGTGAAGCCCGAGGCGGAGAGACCAATGGCGAAGGCGGTGAGCACGCCGATGAACAGAACCCAAACCACCACGCGGTGGGCTTCGAACTTGTCCATCGCCCAGCCGATGAAGATGTTGCCGATCGTGCCGCCGACCTGGCCCATGGCGCCGATCATCGCGGCATCGGCCAGGGTGAAGCCTGCGCCTTTGACCAGCGTCGGCAGCCAGCTGTTGAGCAGATACACGGTCACCTGCGCGCTGAAGACGCCGATCCACAACAGGACCGTCACCGGAAGGTAGGGAGGAGTGACGATCTTGACGAACGGCACTTTGCCCGGAACCACCGCTTCATTGACGAACCGGGTGTTGGGACCCGCCGTTCCCGGCTGGATACGATTGACGATGCTGACGAGTTCGTCGTGGCGTTCCGGTCTCATGGAGAGGAAACGCGGCGATTCCGGCAGCCACAGGGCGTAGAGCGCCGCAAGAATGAGCGGCACAATGCCGCCGACATACAGGACCGACTGCCAGCCGTGCGCGGCGATCATTCCGGCGGCGATGAACCCGCCGATCGCGGCGCCGACCGTGAAGCCGCAGTAGGTCAGCGTCACGAAAATCGACCGATGACGGAACGGGGCGAACTCGGACATCAGCGTGCCCGTGTTCGGCTGCGAGGCGCCGAGACCGAGACCGGTGAGGAAGCGAAGAATGGTGAGGCTGGTGAGATCCGAGGCCCAGGCTGTCGCAAAGGTCATGACGCCGAAGAAGAACACCGACCGATGATCACCTTGCGGCGGCCGATGCGGTCGGCGATCGGACCGCCGCAAAAGGCGCCGGTCGCGAGGCCGAAAAGGCCGGCGACCATGGCGGGGCCGAGCGCCTCGCGGGTGACGTTCCAGGCGGGGACCAGGGACGGGACGATATAACCGATGGCCGTGATGTCGTAGCCATCGCAGATCAGCACGGTGAAGGCGAGAATCCCCGTCAGGATCTGGAGTTTGCCGACTGGGCTGTGGTTCAGAAAATCTTGCAGCTGCAGGCTCGCCGCCGGCTGCCGGGTTGTTGCGCTCATCCTGTCCTCCCGTATTTTTGATGCAACGCCGCGTTCACGCCGCGGCTGGCGCGTTATGGGGTTTGCTTGGCGGGCTTGCTGTGTAGGCGCCGGCGACTCGAGCCGGCGGACGTTCAGGTTGTGGCGTTGATCTGCGAGACGCAGGCTCTGAGCCCCAGCAGGTAACTGTCGACGCCAAAGTCCGGCGATCTGGCCAACGGCGATTGGCGGCGATCACCGAAAAGTGGCGGAATTCCTCGCGCGCATGCACATTCGACATGTGCACCTCGATGATCGGGCACTTGAGGATCGCGAGGGCGTCGCGGATGCCGTAGCTGTAATGGGTCCAGGCGCCGGCGTTGATGACCACGCCGTCGACGTGATCGAAATGGGCCTGATGGATTTTTTCGGCGAGCGCCCCTTCGATATTGGTCTGGAAGCACTCGACGCTGACGTCGAGTTCCTTGGCGAGCGCGGCGAGCGCGGCGTCGATGTCCTGCAGGGTGGCGGTCCCGTAGTGCTTGGGGTCGCGCTTGCCGAACATGTTGAGGTTGATCCCGTGCAAGACGAGGATCCGTTTCATGTTTTCCTCCTGATCACATTCTTGACTTGACCGCGGCGAACTTCGGCTCGCGAAGACGCTCAGTATTGCCCTTTAGGCGCCGGGTCGATAGGGGCGATCGGCCATGCGCTCGTTTGCTTCGGCTCCTGTTATGAAGTCTCAGCATGCTTGAGTAACGGACTATTCCGTCCATCAGGAGCCTGCATCAGGGCGCGGTTGTCTGTCAATGAGGCGAAAGTCTAAGTTCTCGCTCGGCGCACCCGCGCTATCCGTCCCGCGTCGGGTTCGGCGGCCCTGCGTCATCGGCCGTCGGCTCTGTAGCTTTCCAGATTTACCGCCGGTTTTTCCTGGCGATTTGCCAGCTTTCCGGCTGATTTAACGTTCAGGAACTCTCATGGACGAAGCTGTTCACGCGAAGAAACAGCGCCGAGTTGATCCGGAACGCACGAGGCGCGAGATCCTCCGCGAGGCGCGCGTCGAGTTCGCCGGGAAAGGCTTCGCCGGCGCTCGCATCGATGAGATCAGCGCCCGCACCGCCACGGCGAAGCGCATGATCTATTATTATTTCGGCAGCAAGGAAGGCCTGTATATCGCCGTCCTCGAGGAAGCCTACAGGGGGATCCGCGAACTGGAGAAGACCCTGACGCTCGATCACCTTAATCCGGACGACGCGCTTTGCCGGCTCATTGATTTCACCTTTGACTACGAGCAAGCCAACATCGATTTTGTTCGGCTGATAAGCGTCGAGAATCTGCAACCAGGCCCGCTATCTGAAAAACTCGCAGACAATCCGTGAGATGAACAGCAACGTGATCGAGGAGCTCCGAAAACTGATGAGCCGGGGCTACGCCGAGGGGACGTTTGTGCGCAAGGAAACGCCGGAAAACATCCATTTCATGATCAGCGGCCTGTGCTTCTACCGGGTATCAAACCAGTACACGTTTTCTGAGATTTTTGGCGTCGATCTCGCCAGCGCGGACCTTACGGCCCATCACAGAACCATGATCCGCAATACCATCCGCAGCTACCTCCGGACCACGGAGGTCCATGGGTGACGCCCGGCTCAAAAGGTCGGCGGAGTGCAGGCGGAGACGATCACCAGCTCCTCGCCGCCGAGATTGCGGAAGGCGTGCGGCTTGCGGCTGTCGAACACGTAGGCGTCGCCGGCTTTCAGCTCGTAGCGGCGGCCGTCGACTTCGAGCCCGAGCAGGCCCTTGATCACGAGCCCGGCCTCCTCGCCCTCGTGCGACGAGCATCTTGGCGCCCGACTGCGCGCCGGGCTTGTAGCGTTCGTGGATCATCTGCAGCGCCCGGCCCTTCAGGTTCGATCCGACCTGCCGGTAGGAGACCGCGCCGCCCGCGATCTCGGTGAGCTCGTCGGCGCGGTAGACGACCTGGCCGGCGAACTCTTCGGCTTCCGCGAAGAAGTCTGCGACGCCGACGTCGAGCGCCGAGAGCACCTGCCGCAGCGCCGACACCGAGGGGCTGACCCGGTCGGCCTCGATCATCGAAATCGTGGCGTTGGAAACGCCGGCGCGCCGGGCGAGCTCCCGCTGCGACAGGCCGAGCCGGGTGCGCAGGCGCCTGAGCCTCGGCCCGATGGCGAAATCGTCGGCCGCTTTGTTCATGCGTTCAGAATTTAGAACAGCGCGAACAGCGTGGCAACTGGACAAAAGGGAAACGGGCCGCCAATGTTCAGGAAACTGGACGGTTCGCGACCTCTAGGAGTTCCCATGACCACCCCCGTCACCCCGACCGCCGCCGCCCGCGCCGACGTCCCCAACGATCTCGAAGCCTTCTGGCTGCCGTTCACGCCGAACCGCGCCTTCAAGAAGCGCCCGCGCCTGATCGCCCGCTCCAAGGACATGCACTATTACACGCCCGAGGGGCGCGAGATCCTCGACGGCACCGCGGCGCTGTGGTGCTGCAACGCCGGCCACAACCGCAAGCCCGATCGTCGAGGCGATCCAGCGCCAGGCGGCGGAGCTCGACTTCTCGCCGACCTTCCAGTTCGCCCATCCGCTGGCGTTCCAGCTCGCCTCGCGCATCGCCGACCTCGCGCCGGCCGACCTCGATCACGTGTTCTTCTGCAATTCCGGCTCGGAGGCCTGCGACACGGCGCTGAAGATCGCGCTCGCCTATCACAACGTGCGCGGGCAGGGTTCGCGCCAGCGCCTGATCGGCCGCGAGCGCGGCCTATCACGGCGTCGGCTTCGGCGGCATCTCGGTCGGCGGCATGGTCAACAACCGCAAGTTCTTCGGCTCGCTGCTCGCCGGCGTCGACCATCTGCCGGCGACCTACAACCGCGAGCATCAGGCCTTCACCAAGGGCGAGCCCGAATGGGGCGGCCATCTCGCCGACGCGCTCGAGGGGATCGTCGGCCTGCACGACGCCTCGACCATCGCCGCCGTGATCGTCGAGCCGATGGCCGGCTCGACCGGCGTGCTGCCGCCGCCCAAGGGCTATCTCAAGCGCCTGCGCGAGATCTGCGACAAGTACGGCATTCTCCTGATCTTCGACGAGGTCATCACCGGCTTCGGGCGTCTCGGCGCCGCCTTCGCCTCCGAGCGCTACGGCGTCGTCCCCGACATGATCACCTTCGCCAAGGGCGTGACCTCGGGCACGGTGCCGATGGGCGGCGTGATCGTGCGCAAGTCACGTCTACGACGCCTTCATGAAGGGGCCGGAGCACGCCATCGAGCTCTTCCACGGCTACACCTACTCGGGCCATCCGCTCGCCTGCGCGGCGGCGCTCGCGACCCTCGACGTCTATCGCGACGAGCGGCTGTTCGAGCGCGCCAAGACGCTCGAGCCCAAGTGGTACGACGCCATCATGGGCCTGAAAGGCCTGCCGAACGTGCGTCGACATCCGCTGCGTCGGCCTGACCGGCGCGATCGACCTCGCCCCGATCCCCGGCAGCCCGACGCTGCGCGGTCTGCAAGGCGCTCGACCATGCGTTCCACGAGGCCGGGATCATGCTGCGCCTCGCCGGCGACACGATCGAGCTCACCCCGCCGCTGATCGTCAGCGAGGACCAGATCGGCGAGATCATGGAGAAGACGGCGGCGTCGATCAAAGCGGCGGCGTGACGGCGTTCCGCGGAGCAGGTCGCGTCGCGGTCGAGCCCAACCGACGTTCTCGACGGATCGCAAGGGGTCTGCTACCAAAGTTGTAATGGCCGCATCAGGCGCCGCCTTCGGGCCGGCGCGCGTGGAGTTCTGCTTCGCTCACGGTCGAATCGTTCGAGTTGCAGGCGGCAGCGCGCCGCTCTCGCGAGGCGTTGACATCCCGGAGTTCGGCGCGGACTTCGCTTCGACCCGGCTTTCCATCCTCAATGGCGCGATGTGGCGAGGGTTCCGGCCGTTGCAGACCGAGGGCGGCCGAGCCGGCCGATATGGTCCCTCGCCCGCATTCCCAATCCGGCAACCGGCATGTAAGACTGCCGTCCGGTCCTCGCTCGTTGGACCGGACCCGCGGCCACTGGGCCGGCGCGTCGCGCAATGAATACATCATAACGGAGGGTTGGATGGGCTCGAAACTCTGGAAATCGGTCGCGCTCGGCGCGGCGCTCGCCGCGACGCTGGCGCTTGCGCCGGCCGCGTTCGCCAAGGAGTGGAAGACCGTCGTCATCGGCATGGAGGGCGCCTACGACCCCTGGAACCTGACCGATTCGAGCGGCAAGATCGTCGGCTTCGAGGTCGACCTCGCCAACGACCTCTGCAAGCGCGCCGGCGTCGAGTGCAAGATCATCGCCCAGGACTGGGACGGCATGATCCCGGGCCTCAAGGCCGGCAAGTTCGACGTGATCATGGACGGCATGTCGATCACCGACGAGCGCAAGAAGGAGATCGACTTCTCGAAGCCCTACGCCGCGCCGCCGGCCGCCTTCATGGCCGCCAAGGACAGCGCCGTCGCCAAGGCGCTCGGCGCCGGCAAGGTCGTCAATGCCGACAAGGACCCGAAGGCCGGCGACGCCGCGATCAAGGCCGTGCAGGCGGCGCTCAAGGGCAAGACGATCGGCGTCCAAGTCCTCGACCACCCACGCCAATTTCGCCAGCCAAGTACCTGAAGGACGTCGCGACCGTCAAAGAGTACAAGACCACCGACGACCGCGACCTCGACCTCAAGGCCGGCCGCATCGACGTCGGCGCTCGACGACTATCCGACGGTCGCGGCGGCGCTCGACAAGCCCGACGCCAAGGACCTCGCCATCGTCGGTCCCGAGTTCATCGGCGACGTGTTCGGCGTCGGCGAGGGCATGGGCATCCGCAAGAGCGACGCGGACCTGACCGCCAAGTTCGACAAGGCGCTCGACCGCGGCCTTCGCCGACGGGTCGGTGAAGAAATACTCGCATGCAGTGGTTCAAGATCGACACCACGCCATGAGGCCTTGACTCGCGCCGCCCGCTTCGCAAGGCGGGCGGCGCCGATATTGCGTTGGCGGGCGGCGTGGACAGTTTCGGCATCTTCGGCTTCGGCGAGGGCGGCTGGGGGCTGGCGCTTCTCGCAGGGCGCCGGCATGACGCTGCTCGTCTCCGCCTGCGGCCTTCTGATCGGCGCCGCGATCGGCGTCGCTGGTCGCCTGGGCGCGGCTCTCCGGCCATCGCCTCGCGGGCGCGGCCGGCGAGGCCTACGCGGCGCTGTTCCGCGGCCTGCCCGAACTGCTCGTCGTCTATTTCGTCTATTTCGGCTCCTCGACCCTGCTCACCGGCGTGGCGGCCACTCGTCGGCTACGACGGCTTTGTCGGCGTGCCGTCGTTCGTCGCCGGCGCGCTCGCGGTCGGCGTCATCTCCGGCGTCCTATCAGGCGGAAGTGTTCCGCGCCGCCTATCTCGCCATCGCCAAGGGCGAACTCGAGGCGGCGGTCAGCGTCGGCATGGACCGCTGGCTGATGTTCCGGCGCATCATCGCGCCGCAGGTGCTGCGCTTCGCCCTGCCGGGCCTCGGCAATCTCTGGCAGGTCGCGCTGAAGGATTCCTCGCTGATCTCGGTCACCGGCCTCACCGAACTCATGCGGGTGAGCCAGGTCGGCGCGGCCTCGACCCATCAGCCGTTCGCCTTCTACCTCGGCGGCCTCGTGCTCTATCTCGTCATGACGCTCGTCACGACCCGCTTCTTCGACCTCGCCGAGGCGCGCGCGACCCGCGGCATGCGCCGCGCTGCGGGGTGAGCGGCGATGGACTGGGGTTTTGTCGGAACGACCTTCTGGCGCCTGATGGCGGCGCTGCCGCTGACGCTGGCGGTCTGGTTCCTGTCGGTCGTGCTCGGCGGCGCTGATCGCGGCCGGCGTCGTCTGGATGCGGGTCAGCGGCTCGAAGCCGCTCGAGATTCTCGCGCGCGCCTATGTCGCGGTGTTCCGCGGCACGCCGCTGCTGATCCAGCTCTTCCTCGTCTATTACGGCCTCGCTTCGCTGCCGGCGGTGCGGCACAGCATCGTCTGGCCGTTCCTGCGCGAGCCGTTCAACTGCGGCGTGCTGGCGCTCGGGCTCTGCACCGCGGGCTATCAGGCCGAGATCTTTCGCGGCGCGCTGCTCGCCGTGCCGCACGGCGCGGTCGAGGCGGCGCGCGCCTGCGGCATGTCGGGGCTTCTCATGTTCCGGCGGATCATTTTCCCGATCGCGCTGAGGCACGCGCTGCCGGCCTATTCGACCGAGATGATCTCGATGGTGAAGGCGACCGCGCTCGTCTCGCTGATCACGCTGTGGGACGTGATGAGCGTGGCGCTGAAGATCCGCAACGACACGCTGGTCACCTATCTGCCGCTGATCCTCGCCGGCGCCATCTATTTCGTCGTCAACTACATCCTCGGCGCCGCTTTCCTGAGCCTCGAGCGGCGCCTGTCGCCGCATCTGCGCGCCGCGGCCGAGCTGAAGGGAAACGCCCATGGCCGCCGCGACGCCCGCCCTCACCGTCGAAGGACATGCGCAAGCGCTTCGGCTCGCTCGAGGTGCTGAAGGGCATTTCGCTGACCGCCAACGACGGCGACGTCATCTCGATCCTCGGCTCGTCCGGCTCCGGCAAGAGCACCTTTCTGCGCTGCATCAATCTCCTCGAGACGCCGGACGCAGGGCGAGGTGACGGTCGCGGGCGAACTGATCAAGATGCGCCGCAAGCCGCGACGGGACGGCCGAGCCCGCCGACCGGCGCCAGGTCGACCGCATCCGCTCCGAACTCGGCATGGTGTTCCAGAGCTTCAATCTCTGGTCGCATCTGACGGTGCTCGAGAACCTGATCGAGGCGCCGGTGCACGTGCAGAAGCGCCCGCGCGCCGAATGCGATCGACGAGGCGAGGGCGCTGCTCGCCAAGGTCGGCATCGCCGACAAGTGGAACTACTATCCCGCCCATCTCTCCGGCGGCCAGCAGCAGCGCGCGGCGATCGCCCGCGCGCTCGCCATGCGCCCGAAGGTGATGCTGTTCGACGAGCCGACCTCGGCGCTCGATCCGGAGCTGGTCGGCGAGGTGCTGCGCGTCATGCGCGCGCTCGCCGACGAGGGCCGCACCATGCTGGTCGTCACCCACGAGATGAGCTTCGCCCGCGACGTCTCGACGCGCGTGATGTTCCTGCATCAGGGGCTGGTCGAGGCCGAGGGCGAGCCGGACGCGCTGTTCTCCGGGCGCGACGTCGGAGCGCTTCCGGCAGTTCATCTCGCAAGGAGCGGGGGTGAGGCGTCCGGGAAAATCGGGCACCGGCCTTCGCGTCGCGCGTACGTCCTGCTTTTCGGCCATAATTCGCTGGTTCGATCCTGTTTGCGCGTTGGCAAGCGCCGGGCCAAGGCGGCCCGATCTTGTAAGCATTGTGGCTAAAGACGGAACAGGGCGGAGCGCGCAACGTTGTTCGCTTCGCCGTGTCTGCGGCGCCCATTTCGATAAGGAATCCGGAAGTGAACAAAACCGATCAAACCAGCAATGGCGGCAAGGCCAAGGTCGCGTTGGCGACGCCGACCGATCTCTCCGAAAACGGGGTGAAGGCGATCGCGGCGGCCCTCAACGGCCTCGCCGCGGACGCCTTCGCGCTTTACGTCAAGGACAAGAACTTTCACTGGCATATGAGCGGACCGCATTTCCGCGACTACCACCTGCTGCTCGACGAGCACGGCGACCAGATCTACGCCATGATCGACCCGCTGGCCGAGCGCGTGCGCAAACTCGGGCAGACGACCCTGCGGTCGATCGGCCATATCGCCCAGTTGCAGTCGATCAAGGACAACGACCACGGTTTCGTCTCGCCCCTCGACATGCTGCGTGAGCTGGCCGAGGACAACAAGAGCTTCGCCGCCTCCCTGCGCAAGGCCCACGAGCTCTGCGACGACAACGGCGACGTCGCCTCGGCGAGCCTGCTCGAAGTCTGGATCGACGAGACGGAACGGCGAACCTGGTTCCTGTTCGAAGCGAGCCGCGACGCCGACGCGACCGGGCACTGAAAGAGGGCTTGGCGTCGATCCGGCATGTGACCGACGTTGATTCGCAGATTATCCTGAAACGGAATTTCTGCGGAGACCGATCGATGCCTCGCCTGTTCACCGGACTGGAGCTGCCTGGGCCGATCGCCGCACGGGTCGCCTTGGCGCGCGGCGGCGTCGTCGGCGCGCGCTGGATGGACCCGGCCGACTACCACGTCACCCTGCGATTCGTCGGCGACGTCGACGGCAGCGTCGCGCACGACATCGCCGAGACCCTGGGCGAGATCCGCCGGCCGCCCGTCGCCGTGCGCTTCGACGGGCTCTCCTGGTTCGGCGGCGACAAGCCGCGCGCCATCGTTGCGCGGATTCGGCCCGAGCCGGCGCTGGTCGAGCTTCAGGCCGAGCAGGAGCGGCGGATGCGCCGGATCGGGATCGCCCCGGAGACGCGCAAGTTCACGCCCCATGTGACGCTCGCGCGCGTGCGCCGCGTCGGCGCGCGCGCGGTCGCCGATTACCTCTCCTCGCGCGGCGCGCTCGAGGTCGAAGGCTTCACCGCGGAGCGCTTCGTGCTCTATTCGTCCCGCGACAGCACGGGCGGCGGTCCCTACGTCGTTGAGGCGGCGTATCCGCTCGGATAACGTCGACGCCATGTCCTTGACCCTCGACGCCGCGCGCCGCCGCGTCCGCCTCGACCCGCGCGATCCCGCCTTCATCGACGATCCCTATCCGGCCTACGCCGCGATCCGCGCCGCTGCGCCCGTCTTCTTCTGGGAGGACTACGGCTTCTGGTGCTTTGCGGCTCACGCCGACGTCTCGGCGCTGTTGCGCGACAAGCGCTTCGGCCGCCAGATCCTGCATCGTGATGAGCCGCGAGGAGCTCGGCTGGCCGGCGCCGAAGGCGCATCTCAAGCCGTTCGACGCGCTCGAGCGCCATTCGATCCTGGAGATGGAGCCGCCCGAGCACACAAGGCTCAAGAATCTCGTCAACCGCGCCTTCGTCTCGCGCCAGGTCGAGAAGCTCGCGCCCCGCATCGCGGCGCTCGCGCACGAGCGGATCGACGCCGTCGCGCGCGACGGCGCGGCGGAGCTGATCGAGGCCTTCGCGGCGCCCATTCCCGTCGCCGTCATCACCGATCTTCTCGGCGTGCCCGCGCGCGATGGGCCCGCAATTGCTCAAATGGTCGCATCGGATGGTGGCGATGTACCAGTTCGGCGTGACCCGGGACGTCGAACTCAGCGCCGCCGCCGCTGCGCAGAAATTCGCCGACTTCATGCGCGGCTACGCGAAGGCCCGCCGCGCGGAACTTCGGGACGACCTCATCAGCCAGCTTCTCGTCGCCGAATGCGAGGAGGGAAGGCTCAGCGAGGACGAACTCGTCACCACCTGCATCCTCCTGCTCAACGCCGGCCACGAGGCGACGGTGCACGCCATCGGCAACGCCATCCGCACGATCCTCGATCGCGGGCTCGACACGCGTACGCTCTTCGCCGATCCGAAAACGACCGCCGCAGCCGTCGAGGAGCTGCTGCGCCTCGACCCGCCGCTGCATCTCTTCACCCGCTATGCGCTCGAGGACGTCGAGATCGCCGGCGTGTCCCTCAGGAAGGGCGAGAAGATCGGGCTCCTGCTCGGCGCGGCCAACCGCGACCCGGAGCGCTTTCCGGACCCCGACGCCTTCGAGCCCGGGCGCGATCCCAATCCGCACGTGACGTTCGGCGCGGGCATCCACTTCTGCGTCGGCGCGCCGCTGGCGCGGCTCGAGATGGCGGTCGCGCTGCCGATCCTGTTCGAGCGTCTGCCGGGCCTGCGACTGGCCGAGCGTCCCCGCTGCCGCGACGCGTTTCATTTCCACGGGCTCGAGGCGTTGAGGGTGGCGTGGAGCTGAGGCTCCGGCGGCATCCCCACTTTCGCCATTCCAATCGAACTCTTTGCGGCGCGCGCCCGGGAAGGCTATAGGCGTCAGCCCAATCGCGCGAAAGGCCGGATGGCGGAAGCGAAAGCGAATCGTTAATGGTTTTCTCCTCGGTCACGTTTCTCTTTTATTTCCTGCCGATCTTCCTCGCAGCTTACGTGCTCACCCCGACCGTGATCGGCAAGAACGTCGTCACGCTCCTGTTCTCGCTCGTCTTCTACGCCTGGGGCGAGCCGCGCTTCCTGCTGATCCTCCTGTTCTCGATCGCCTTCAACTATGTCGCGGCGATCCTGATCGACCGCAACGCGGGCGCGAACCGCAAATGGGCGCTCGCCCTCGCCGTCGCGGTCAATCTGCTGGTGCTCGGCGTGTTCAAATACGCCAATTTCGTCACCGCCAATTTCGCGGCGCTTCTCAAGCCGCTCGGCCTCGACTTCGGCCAGACCAACATCGAGCTGCCGCTCGGCATCTCGTTCTTCACCTTCCACTGCCTGAGCTACATCATCGACGTCTACCGCCGCCGCTTCCGCGCCAACCGCGATCCGGTCGACGTCGCGCTCTACATCTCGCTCTTTCCCCAGCTCGTCGCCGGCCCGATCGTCCGCTACAAGACGGTCGCCCGGCAGCTCGACAAGCGCCGGCAGACGCTCGGGCGCGCCTCCGTCGGCGCGCGCATCTTCATCATCGGCCTCGCGCAGAAAGTGCTCGTCGCCGACGTCGTCGCGCCGCTCGCCCAGGTCGCGTTCGACCACGCCCCGCACCGGACGCCTGCCGGAGGCGTGGATCGGGCTCCTCGCCTACACGATCCAGATCTATTTCGACTTCGCCGGCTATTCGAACATGGCGATCGGGCTCGGCATCGTGCTCGGCTTCACCTTCCCGCGCAATTTCAACCTGCCCTACACGTCGCTCTCGATCACCGAGTTCTGGCGGCGCTGGCACATGTCGCTGTCGTCGTGGCTGCGCGACTATCTCTACATCCCGCTCGGCGGCAACCGCGGCTCGGACCTCGCAGACCTACCGCAATCTCGTCACGGTGTTCGTGCTGTGCGGCGTCTGGCACGGCGCGAACTGGACCTTCGTGCTCTGGGGCGTCTGGCACGGCGCGTTCCTGGTCGTCGAGCGGCTGGGGCTGAAGGCGCTGGCTCGCACCGGATGCCGGCCGCGATCCGCTGGCTCTATGCGCTTCTCGCCGTCATGGGCGGCTGGGTCCTGTTCCGCTCCGCCGACCTCTCGGCCGCCGGCGACTATTTCGCCAGCCTCTTCGGCTTCAACGGCGTGGGCGACGTCAGCTTCGACATGCACGACGCGCTGAACGACCGGGCGATCGTGCACGCTCGTCATCGGCTGCCTGCTCGCGGTCCTGCCGCGCTGCCGGCCGCGCGTGTCGGCGCCGCACTGCTCCTGCGCGCCGCGGCGGACACCGGCTGGACCTTCGCGCTGCTGGTCTTCTCGATGATCACGGTCGCCTCCGGCGCCTACAGCCCGTTCCTCTATTTCAAGTTCTGATCGCCGATGTTGTTCTCGCAGGCCGACGTGTCTTCGCCGTGCTCGCCTTTCTGCTGCTCGCGACGCCGCTGATCGCCGGCGTCGTCGCGCCGGACGGCGCGAGGCCTCGATCGCTGAAGGAGGCGCGCCGCCCGGCGCCGGCGCCGCACGGCGCCGACGAGCGTCGCGGCGATGCTCGCGTTTCCGGGCGCGCTCGACGCCTACCTCAGGGACCATTTCGGCCTGCGGCAAGGATGATCCGCCTCCACAAGGATCTGACAAAGCCGCTGCTCGTTCAGGCGGGAACTCGTGCTGATCCGAGGCGCGAGCGGTCGCATCTTTAGCGTCGGCGAGCGACATGGTGCGGCCAGAGCGCCGGGCACGTGTTGCGCCGGACGAGCGCGATCGCCGACCCGCTGGACCTCGTCGCCGAGATCGCGCGACGCCCTCGAACGACGCGGCGTCCGCTTCCTGGTCGCGTTGCCGCCGAACTCCTCGACCATCTACCAGGACGACCTGCCCGTCTGGGCGCGCAACCCACGGCAGGACGACCGAATACGACCTCTTTCTCGCAGCGACTCGCGCGCGCGGCGTCAGGACCGTCGATCTGCGGCCCGCGCTGATGCGGCCGCGAGCGCCGGACGGGACGGTCTATCTGCACCAACGATCTCCATTGGACGTTCCGCGGCGCGCTCGCCGCGTTCAACGCGGTCGTCGAGGCCGACGGCCATCCGGACTGGCGCATCGATCCGGCGACTGCGATCGGGCCCCCTGTTGAGCGCAAGGGCGGCGACATCGCCGGCATGCTCGGCGTCGCCGACGGCGCGAGCGAGATGACCGAGAGCCTGGCCCTGCCCGAGAAAGGCAGGACGCAGATTCTCCCGGCGGAGAAAGCTTCATGCGCGACCACGCCGATC
The DNA here is from genome assembly GCA_963783275.1 of uncultured Alphaproteobacteria bacterium. Lineage (GTDB taxonomy): Bacteria > Pseudomonadota > Alphaproteobacteria > Rhizobiales > Beijerinckiaceae > Roseiarcus. The sequence continues at coordinate 34,186 of CAWANA010000008.1, forward strand.
GTCACGGATCAGCCGGGCCCGACGATCCTGGTCATCGGCGATTCCTTCACCGACGAACTACTTTCCCCTGTTCCTGTCGCAGCGCGGCGGTCGCGCGGTCTGGATCCATCATCCAGCATTGCGGCTTCGACTGGAGCGCAGATCGACCGGTTCCATCCCGGACGAGGTCTGGTGGATCGCCCGTCGAGCGGTTCTTGTTGCGCATCCGGGGCGGCGTCCCATCGGGACTGGCCGCTGACCGGACCATCTGCAAAACTGAGACCCCCGTCGCGGAAAAGGACAGCTCGTCGCCGAATGCTGCACGCCTATCGCCGACCTATTTCTGCCGCTCGCCGGCCTTGCCTGCTCGCGACGCCGCTCGTCGTGGGCCTCGTCGTCGCCGGACAGTCCCTGCGACCGTCCTTCGCCGAGGGGCGGCGGCTCGCGCCGGCGCCCGGGGCGCCTGCAGAGCTCGGCCGGGCTGGCGCCGCTGCCCGCCAGATCGACGCCTACCTCAAGGACCATTTCGGCCTCAGGCACGCGATGATCAAGCTGCACCAGGACCTGAGCCATCCGGTGCTGCTGAAGGTCAACACGGCGGCGCTGGTCGGCCGCGACGGCCGCATGTTCTATCAGGGCGACGAGCTGGTGCGGCAGAGCGCCGGGCATCGTGCGTGCGCGACGAGCGCGTCGCCGAAGCGGCGGACCTGGTCGCGTCGATGCGCGACGCGCTCGAGAAGCGCGGCGATCCGCTTCCTGGTGGCGATCCCGCCGAACTCGTCGACCATCTATCAGGACGACCTGCCGGCCTGGGCGCAGACGCCAGGGCCGCCGGACGGAATACGACCTCTTTCTCGCCGACCTCGCCGCGCGCGGGAGTCAAGACGGTCGACCTGCGCCCGCCGCTCGCGGCCGTAAGGCGAGCACGGGGAAGGCCTATCTTCTGAACGACGCGCACTGGACGCCCGGGGCGCGATCGCCGGCGTTCAACGCGATCGTCGAGGCCGACGGGCACCCGGACTGGCGGATCGATCCGGCGACCGCGCTCGGGCCCCGTGAGGCTGCGCAAGGGCGCGACATCGCGCGCATGCTCGGCGTCGAGGACGAGGCTCAGCGAGACGAGCCGAGGAGCTTCGTCCTGCCGCGGCGGGACGAGGAGCGCACGCTGTCGCCACGCCATCGATGCCGGACCACGTCCAGGTCACGACGGGGCAAAGCCGGGCCCGACGGTGATGGTGATCGGCGATTCCTTCACCGCCGATCTTTTCACGACCATGCTTGTCGCAGCACGTCGCGCGGGCGATCTGGATCAATCATCATGCGATGCGGCTTCGACTGGAAGCTGGATCGACGTCTACCATCCGGACGAGGTGTGGTGGATGCCGACCGAGCGGTTCCTGATCTGCGACATCGGGGCCCGACCCGTCGGCTTTCCGGGGTGAACCGTCGGATGCTCCGCTCGTCCGCCGCTTCGATCGGCGCGCTGCCGATGATCGCGCGCCGTCGCCGTTACTTCGCGCGTTGTCGCCGCGATCCTGATCGCCGCGCCGCTCGTCATCGGCCTCGTCGCGCCCGACAGTCCCGGCGAGCGTGCTGAAAGAAGGGCGCAGGCTCGCCCCGGCGCCCGGGCTGCCCGCGACCGGCGCCGAATGGCTCGCCCTGCCCGCCGCGCTCGACGCCTACCTCAAGGATCATTTCGGCCTCAGGCAGGCGCTGATCCGCGCGCACAAGGACCTGACCAAGCCGATGCTCGGAACGGGGTCGGACTCGGTGCTCGTCGGCCGCGACGGGCGGATGTTCTATCTCGGCGAGGAGGCGGTGCGGCAGAGCGCCGGGCTCGTGCTGCGCGATGCGCGGGTCGCGAGCTCCGTCGACCTCGTCGCGGCGATGAACGCGGCGCTCGCCAGAAGGGGCGTGCGCTTCCTCGTCGCCTCGCCGCCGAACGGCTCGACCGTCTATCAGGACGACCTGCCCGACTGGGCGCAGAACCACGGCCGGCCGCACCGAATACGACCTCTTCCTCGAAGGGCTCGCCGCCAAGGGCGTGCCGACGGTCGACCTTCGGCCGGTCATGGCCAAGGCGCGGACGGAAGGGCGCCGCCTACTACCGCCACGACACGCACTGGACCCCGCGCGGCGCGCTCGCCGCCTTCAACGCGATCGTCGAGGCGGCGGGACATCCCGACTGGCGGCTCGATCCGGCGACGGCGCTCGAGCCCTCCGACGCCGCGCAAGGGCGGCGATCTCGCGCGCCTGCTCGGGCAGCAGGACGCCGTCAGCGAGGAGGTCGAGGACCTCAAGCTGACCGCCGGGCGAGAAGGCAGCTGCTGACCGCCGACCCTTACGGCGACTATCAGCAGACCTCGGGCCATCCGGGCCCGACGATCCTGATCCTCGGCGATTCCTTTACCGGCGCCGCATTTCGAGCCGATGCTGCTGCCCCATGTCGGGCGGCGTCGTTTGGCTGTAGCCACCAGCATTGCGGGTTCGACTGGGGCGCGATCGACAAGATTTCATCCGGACGAGGTGTGGTGGATGCCGACCGAGCGGTTTCTGGTCTGCGATCCGGGCGTCCGTCCGCTCGGTTTTCCGGGGTAGAATGATGGAGAGCGATCTCGGTCGGCGCGCGCAGCGTCCTCGTGCTCGGCGGCGCGCGCTCCGGCAAGAGCGGCTATGCGCAAGGCCTCGCCGAAACCGCCGCGCCCGAACGGCTCTATCTCGCGACCGCCGAGGCGGGCGACGCCGAGATGGCGGACCGCATCGCGCGCCACCAGGAAACGCGCGGCGCCGGCTGGACGACGCGCGAGGAGCCGCTCGACCTCGTCGAGGCGCTGGCCGCCGAAGCGCGGCCGGGCCGGGTCGTGCTCGTCGATTGCCTGACCCTGTGGATCACGAACCTGATGTTTTCCGGCCGCGACGTCGAAGCCGAGACAATGCGGCTCGCCCACGCGCTCGGGCGCGCTCGGCGGCCCGGCGATCGTCGTCTCCAACGAGGTCGGGCTGGGGCTCGTGCCGGAGAACCGGCTCGGGCGCGATTTCCGCGACTGTCAGGGCCGGGCGAACGCCGCGCTCGCACGCGCCGCCGACGCCGTCGTGTTCCTCGCCGCCGGGCTGCCGACGCTGATCAAGCCCGCGCCGCGGCTCGACTGGCGGCTTGGGTGACAGGCTTGCGACCGTCGCCGCGGCGGCGAAAGCTTTCGCCAGCGCGCGCCTTGCCGATCTAGGACGGCTTGCGCGGGAAAACGGCGCGAAGAAAGGCGATCAACAGGAGCGCTGTGACGGGCCAGTGAAACCAGATGTGATGGAGGCCGCTAAACACATTGATCAGAAACAGGAAGACTGCGACGGCGATCAGAACGCCAGACGAGCGCGGCAGTCCTCTGTACCACGCCCAGGCGGACGAGAGGCCGGCCTGCGCCTGTTCTGCGGGACGAGGAGGCGTCGCGAGCTCCATCCTCACTACGGGCTGCGATGCGTGTGGCGGCGTCGCCGCGCCGGACTGAAGAACGCGATAGCCTGTGACCGGGTTGGCGACGTTCTTCAAGTGCTGTTGGCCGAGGCAGTCGAACCCAATGGAGAGCTTGTTGTGCACCTGATCATAGACCGGGCCGGAGATGAGGATTCCCCCGGCTTCGGCCAGCTCCTGCAATCGCGCGGCGATGTTGACGCCGTCGCCATAGACATCATCGCCCTCCACCATCACGTCGCCCAAATGGATCCCGATGCGGAATCGCATCCGTCGCGGCTCGGGCAGCCCGCCGTTGTAGGCGGAGACCTCCTGCTGCGTCTCGACCGCGCATTGCACCGCCTCCACGACGCTTGGGAACTCGGCGATGACGGCGTCGCCCCAGGTGTTGACGACGCGCCCATCGTGGCGCTCGATCAGCGTCGCCATGGCGGCGCGGTAACGGCGCAACGTGTCCAGCGTGCCCGTTTCGTCGGCCTCCATGAGGCGGGAATAGCCTTCGACATCGGCGCATAGGAGCGTCGTGAGCCGTCTTTTGACCTTCGTCGTCATGGCGACATTGTAGCGCAAAAGCTGGGGGACGGCACGGCTCGGCGTCACGGAGTTTCGCCTGGACCCGGTTCTAGAGAGCGCCCGCCTGAGCGGGAAGCAAGGGTTCGCGGGCGGACGCGGCGGACGCCCTTGGCCACATTTTGGCTCGGGCGTCCAGTGTTGGATACTGACCGCCAGACCCCGATTCGGGCGAGAGCGAAAGGACCGGCGGCGCGGACCATGGCGATGGGCGGATTGTTGCGGCTGTTCGAGCGCTCGCCGGAGCCCGCGCATCTCGACGTCGCGCACAACGGCGAGATTTATCGCATCGCGATCAACCGCTCGACCCGGTCGCGCCGCTTCACCCTCAGGGTCCGCGCGGCGAGCCGGGACGTGCTGCTGACCATGCCGGCGCGGGCGCCGCTGGCGTCGGCGCGCGAATTCGCCGAGCGTCACTCGGCCTGGATCGGCGTGCGGCTCGCCCGGCTGCCGCGGCCGGTCGCTTTCGAGCCCTCGGCGAAAGCGCCGCTGCGGGGCGTCGACCACACCATCGTCCACCGGCCGTCGCAACGCGGGGTCGTCTGGATCGAGCCCGGCGCGCAAGGGCCGCTCCTCTGCGTCGCCGGCGAGCGGCCGCATGTGGCGCGGCGGGTCGCCGATTTCCTCAAGCGCGAGGCGCTGAAGGACATCGAGGCGGCGGTCGCCCGCCACGCAAAGGCGATCGGGCGTTCAGCCGAAGCGCATTTCCGTGCGCGACACGGTGAGCCGCTGGGGCTCGTGCTCGTCGGCCGGCCGGCTCAGCTTCTCCTGGCGCCTGATCCTCGCGCCGCCCTACGTGCTCGACTATCTCGCCGCCCACGAGGTGGCGCACATGGTCCACATGAACCATTCCCCAAAATTCTGGACGCTGGTCGGCCGCGTGTCCCCGGACGTGAAGCGCGCGGAGGCCTGGCTCAAGGCGCACGGCGCGAGCTTGCACAGGTATGGGGCGGAGTGAATCCTCCCATAGTGCAGGTTCATGTCGTCAAGCCCAGATAAGCGCTCAAGGCGCGCTCGTCGTCGGTCAAGGCCGGGGCGTCCGGATATACGAACACGCATTGCTGCGCGCTGGCTTATTTTCTGTGGATACGATAATATGCGCCTGACTTGGGACGATGCGAAGCGGGCTGCCACGCTAACCGAACGGGGGCTTGATTTCGCTGACGCCGCCGGGGTGTTTGCGGGCGACCACTTTACCGCGCCCGACGACCGGCGCGATTACGGCGAGCCGAGATACATCACGGCCGGATGGTCGGGTGGCCGTTTCGTCGTGCTGGTGTGGACGCCTCGCGACGACGCCCGCCGGATAATTTCGATGAGGCATGGACATGCAGAAGAAGAAGCAGCCTGGCGCCGAGGGCGAATGGGTTGATCCCGAGGAAGCGCCTCACCTGACGAGAGAATGGTTCGAGCGGGCCGCCCTTTACCGCGGCGACAAGCTGGTTCGCCCGGGGAGGCCGAAGTCCGCCAACCCCAAGGAAGCCGTCAACCTGCGGCTGGACGCGGACATATTGGAGTTTTTCCGCAAGACCGGCCCCGGATGGCAGACCCGCATAAATGAAGCGCTGCGCAAGGCGGCGGGGCTATAGCGGGTGAAGAGCTTAACGAGCGCAAAGGCGCCGCTTGTCTCTGGATGAAGCGCGCGGAGGCCTGGCTCATGGCGACGGGGCGAACCTGCACGGCTACGGCGCGGAGTGACGGCCAGCGCTCACAACAGCGTCAGTTGATTCGCAGTCTGCTCCGGACTCCGTTCTCCAGGCGACGACACGGACTCGATCATCCGCTCGAGCGTCCCGAACAGCAGTTCGAGATCCTGCGGCCGAGACAGGCGATGGTCGCCGTCCTTGACCAGCGTAAGGGTCGCCGGATCGCCGGCAAGGCGCTCCATCAGCGCAAGCGCATGGGCGTAGGGCACAGCCTCGTCCTGCATGCCCTGGAGGATGGCGACCGGGCAGAAAGTGCGGATCATGCCGCCGAGCAGCAGGTGCTTGCGCCCGTCCTCGATCAAGCCGCGCGTAAAGACGTCGGGCTCATCGGAATAGGCAGAGGGCGGCCGCCACGCCCCCTCCTCCAGGATGGCGCGCCGAGCCTCCTCGGGCGCCTTCGCCCAGATCAGCGCCTCGGTGAAGTCGACCGCCGGCGCGATCAGGATCAGGCCCGCGAGCCGCTCGCTCTCGCCCGCCTCTTGAAGCGCGCGCGCGGCGAGCAGCGCCAGATAGCCGCCCATCGACGAACCGATGACGATCTGCGGCCCCTCGGTTTCGGCCCGGAAAATCGCCAGCGTCTCGGCAAGCCACTGCGAGATCGTCCCGTCCTGCAGCCGCCCTCCCGAACGGCCATGGCCGGAATAGTCGAAGCGCAGGAGGCTGAGGCCCAGCCGTTCGGCCTCCGCGTCGAGCGCGCTCGCCTTGGTCGAATCCATGTCCGAGCGATAGCCGCAGAGCCAGACGAGGCCAGGCTTGCCGCTTTGCGCTGGCGCGCGCCGGCGAAAGGCGATACGTCGTTGATTCGGGGGATTCCCGACCGTGAAAACCTTCGGCTCTTCGTTCGACACGTTCCCAACCGTCCTCATGACGCCGCGTTCCGTCTTCGCTGTCGCCCTGCGCCGCGGCTGCGCCGCCGCCCCTCTCTACCGCGCCCGCGCGCCCGAGCGAAGCCGCGCGTGACGGCCGAGCCGCTTTCCCCCTTCGGTCGCGGCGTGAACGCGCCCCTGGCGGGACGGACAATCGTACAGATCGCGCCGCCTGACGCGGCGAGCGGCGACCAGCGCGCCACGCTCGCGGTCGCCGAGGCGCTGATCGAGGCGGGCGCGCGGGCCCTGATCGTCTCCGATCCGGGCGAGATCGCGAGCGAAGCGCAGGCGATCGGCGCCCTGCATGTGCCGTTTCCCGCCTCGACCAACAATCCGCTCGCTATGGTGTTCAACGTGCGGCGCCTCGCCCGCATCCTGGCGGCCGAGCGGGTCGACCTCGTGCATGCCCGCTCGCGCGCCTCCGCCTGGGTGGCGCTCGGCGCCTGCCGAAAGCTGAGGCGCGCGCTCATCACCTCCATTCCCGGCGACGGGCCGTCGACCCGGCCACGAACCTCTTTTGAATCGGCGGTGGCGGACGGCGACATCGTGGTCGCCGGGTCGACCTACGCGGCCGAGCGCGCGGCCGAAGTTTATCCCGCGTCCCGCGCGCGGTTCAGGATCGTGCGGCCGGGCCTCGACGTCGCACGGCTGTCGCCCGACGCCGTCAGTCGCTCGCGCGTCGCGAAGGTCCGCGACGACTGGGGCGTCGCGCCGCACGAAAGGGTCGTGCTGGCGCCCGGCCGGCTCATGCCGGGGCGCGGACAGCTCGAGGTTGTCGAGGCGGCGGCGCTGATCGTCAAGCGCGGCTTCGACGACGTTCGTTTCGTGCTGGCGGGCGAAGCGCCGAAGGCCGCGTTCGCGCGCGAGCTCGATGCGCTCGCCGCCCAGCGCGGCGTCAAGGCGACGGTCGCGCGCGCCGGGGCCGAGGCTGACCGTCCGGCCGCCTTCATCGGCGCGAGCGTGGTGGTGTTTCCGACTCGCGAAGCCGAGGGCGTGACCCGCGCCGTGATCGAGGCGGCCGCCGCCGGCGCGCTGACCATCGTCGGCGACGTGGGCGCCGCGCGCGAGATCGTTGTCGCGCCGCCCTACGCGCCGCCGGAGCAGCGCTCAGGCTGGCTCGTTCCGGCCAGGGACGCGTCTGCGCTGGCCGAGGCGATCGAGGCGGCGCTCACCCTTGGCGCGTCGGCGCGCGAGGCGACCCGGCGGCGGTCGCGCGAGCGGATCGCCGCCGAATATTCGCTGGCGCGCATGACGCGCGACACGTTGGGCGTCTATGCAGAAGCCTTGAGACAAAGGGGGCAGTGATGGCGAGGGTGTCAATCGGTTACAGCGCGCGGCAGATCGGGCTTCACTGGCTCGTCTTCCTGCTGGTCGCCTACCAGTGGTTCACCGGCGACTTCATGACGGACCTGTTCCACGCCGCCCATGGCGGACGCCCGGCCGACGTTTCGAACGAATGGGGGACCGCTCACCTCGCCGTCGGCGTCTTCGTTCTCGTCCTCATGGTTTGGCGGCTCGCGCTTCGTCATACCGTCGGGGCGCCGCCGCCGGCCAGGCAGCACCCCGCCCTGCAATACCTGGCCAGCGCCGTCCATGTCGGGCTCTACCTCGACCTCGTCCTGGGCGCGCTCGTGGGCCTCGCCGCCTTCTTTGTGTGGCCCCAGCTCGCGGGCCTGCATCATCTGATGATGCGGCCCGTCCTGCTCGTCCTGTTCGCGCTCCATGTCGTGGGCGCGCTCTGGCACCGCTTCGTCGTGCGCGACGACGTGGTGACGCGCATGATCCGTCCGGCGCGCTGACGCAAGCCTGGGCCAGCCTTGCGGCGAGCCCGAGCGCATCGAGGCGGACGACGTCAGCTCTTGATGAACGACCCGTCGCGCAGATCCATGCATCGCCTGACGGATTTCCGCGTCGGTGTTCATCACGATCGGCCCGTGCCAGGCGATCGGCTCGCGCAACGGCCGGCCGGAGACGAGCAGGAAGCGCACGCCCTCCTCGCCCGCCCGGACGACGATCTCGTCGCCCGCGCCGAACACGACCAGCGAGCGGTTGCCGACGCGATCGCGCACCAGCACGTCCTGCCCGTTCGCCTCGACCTCCCGGAGAACGCCGAACGGCTCGGAGGCGTCGGCGAAGTCGGCCGAGCCTTCGAACACGTAGGCGAAGGCCTGGCGGTAGTCCTCGACCTTGAGGCGCTTCGTCTTGCCGGCGGGAACCGAGACGTCGAGATAGCGCGGCTCGGCGGCGACGCCGTCCACCGGGCCGGTCTTGCCCCAGAACTCGCCGCAGATGACGCGCACCGTCGTCCCGTCGTCGTCGGTGATCTCGGGGATCGCGGCGGACGGCACGTCCTGGTAGCGCGGCTTGGTCATCTTCAGGCGCGACGGCAGGTTCGCCCAGAGCTGGAAGCCGTGCATCCGGCCCTTGGCGTCGCCCGCGGGCATCTCCTGGTGCATGATGCCGCTGCCGGCGGTCATCCACTGCACGTCGCCCGCGCCGAGCTTGCCGTGATTGCCGAGGCTGTCGCCGTGCTCGACCGAGCCCGCCAGCACGTAGGTGATCGTCTCGATGCCGCGATGCGGGATGCCAGGGAAAGCCGGCGCGATAGTCGGCCGGGTTGTCGCCGCGGAAATCGTCCATCATCAGGAACGGATCGAAGTCGGACGTATCGCCGAAGCCGAAGGCGCGGCGCAGACGCACGCCCGCGCCTTCCATGGTGGGGCGGCTGAGGTTGACGCGCTTGACGGGTCGAATGGACATGGGAGAGCTCCGAAACTTAACGGTGAGGATGACTTGCGAATACTCGATTTGGCCAAAGGCCACTCAGGAAGGACTTCGCAAGCCGCGTTGGTCGCAAATGTAGGAATAGAATTTCGGGAACGCAAGACTATCAGGAATGGCGGGAGAACCCATCAGTTTAGGCGAAGGTCGGGGACGCCCGGTCGTCCGCCGATCCGCGTCGTCGCTTTCGCCCCCGCCGCGACAGCCCTGCGGAGCGCGGCCTCGATCTCCGCCCCCTGAAGCCGCGCGGCGAGGAAGGCGGCGGCGAAGGCGTCGCCGGCGCCGGTGGCGTCGATCGCTTCGACGACGGGCGCTTCGACCCGCCAGCGCCGCGCGCCCTCGGCCGCGACGCAGCCAGCCGCGCCGCGCTTGATCACCACCAGCGGATAGAGCGCAGAAAGGCCGCGCGCACTGGGTCTCGGGATCGGCCGAGCCGGTCAAGAACCTCCGCTTCGTCCGCGTTCGGCAGCAGGAGCGACGCGCCGCGCGTCCAGTCGAGAAAGGCCTCCGGCCCGACCTCGCGAAGAAACGCCGAGGACGCCGGATCGACGCTGACCGGCGTTGCGCCCGCGCGGCGCATGACGTCGAGCACGGCCGCGCGCGGGGACGGGGCGAAGAAGGAGTAGCCCGAGAGGTGGATGAGGGCCGCGCCGGCGACGAGCGCGTCGGGAATGTCGGCGGCCGAGAGCGCCTCGTTCGCGCCCGCGGTCGGTGAAGAAGCTGCGCTCGCCCGACGGGTCGATCAGCGCCACCAGCCGCCCGGTCGGCCGCTCGGGGTCGCCGACGAGATGCGGCGTCACGCCGGCCTCCGTCGAGCCGCGCCGTTTCCGCCGCGACGTCGGCCGCGCCGACGCGCGCGACGAAGTCGACCGCGACGCCGAACGCCGCGAGCCACGCCGCCTGATTGGCCGCCGAGCCGCCCGGCTCGAAGCGGATTTTCGCGCGCCGGTCGGTGCCGCGCGCGAGCGGCCCCTCCGGGGCGGACGACGACGTCGGTCATCACGTCGCCGATGACGAGGACGCGTGGCGCTTGCGAGCCGTCGGCTCACACCCTCGCCAGCTCCACCGCCGCCTGCGCCGCGAGAATCGCGTTGTTCTTGATCAGCGCGATGTTGGCCTCGAGGCTGCGGCCGCCGGTGAGCTCGACCACGCGCTTGAGCAGGAACGGCGTCGCCTCCTTCTTGCCGACGCCCTGCGCGCTGGGCTTCCGCCACCGCCTCGGCGATGCGCTCCTCGATCATCGCCTCTTCGAGCGCGTGAGCCTCGGGCACCGGATTGGCGATCAGGAGGCCGCCGGGGCCGATCTCGCGCTGCAGGCGGATCATGCGGGCGAGATCGTGCAGGCCGTCGCAGCGGTGCTCGATCTTGAAGCCGGACGAGCGGGCGTAGAAGGCCGGGAACTCGTCGCAGCGGTAGCCGACGATCGCCACGCCCTGCGTCTCCAGGAATTCGAGCGTCTTCTCGATGTCGAGGATCGACTTCGCCCCGGCGCAGACGACGGCGACGCGGGTGCGCGAGAGTTCGACGAGGTCGGCCGAGATGTCGAAGGTCTCCTCCGCCCCGCGATGGACGCCGCCGATGCCGCCGGTGGCGAAAATCTCGATGCCGGCGAGGCCGGCGATGAACATGGTCGCGGCGACCGTCGTGCCGGCCGATTGCCGCGGCGGGCGGCGACGGCGGCGAGGTCGCGCCGCGAGGCCTTCACCACCCCGCCGGTCAGCTGGGCGAGGCCGTCGATCTCCTGTCGCTCGAGGCCGACGCGGAAGCGCCCGTTGATCACCGCGATCGTCGCCGGCGTGGCGCCCGTCGCGCGCACCGCGTCCTCGACCGCCTGCGCCGTCTCGACGTTGCGCGGATACGGCATGCCGTGGGTGATGATGGTCGATTCGAGCGCGACCAGCGGGCTGCCCTTGGCGCGCGCCTCGGCGACCTCGGGCGAGTAATCGATCAGATCGGCGACGCGCATGCGGTATCACTCCCCGTTCGGCGCCCGATTATCGGGAATTGCCGCCGCGGGATCAATGCCGGCGCGACGCGCATGCGGTTCCGTCGCCTGTGGGCAAGGCCGCGAGCCGTGTTGGAGTCGCCGCGGCGATTGGGATAGCTTGGCCGGGCCGATCGCCCGGCCGGGCGCGGGCGGCGGCCGAGGAGTTTGGGAATCGACGCGATGGACGAGAAGCCCGAGCGGCCTCCGGCGGGGCAGCCCGACCTTGCGGCCGCGCTCCGGCGCGCGCGGATCGAGAACGCCGAGCGCGCCGACGCGGTCGCGGAACTGCGGGAGATCGAGCTCGGCCGCCTCGCGCTCCTGGAGAGCGCGCTGCAGCCCGTGGTGCGCCAGGCGCCGCCGGGGGTCGACCTCTTCGACCTGACGCTCGCCAAGGGCGACCGGCCGCGCGTCTTTCTCGACATGGTCGCCTTCATCGAGATGGCGCGCGACCGGCGCACCTACCGCTTCTTCCAGGACACGCTCTACGGGCGGGTGCTGATCGCCGAGAGCCCGAAGATCGACACCATCGTCGCCGCCTGCACGAACTATGTCGCGCGCCGCCTCGTCGAGCGCGAGCGCGCGCTGACGAGCGAAATTCCGCGCGACGACGCGGCGCATGAGGCGGAGGCGGCGCTTCACGCGCCGCTCGGCGGTCCCGTACGGACCGCTTCGCCGCGGGCGTCCGGCGCGCCCGAGGCTTCGGCCGCCGAGCGGCCCGCGGCGCGGTTTCGGACGCGCGCTCGCCGACGTCCTGGCCTTTCTGTTGATGGCCGTCGGAGCGGCCACGCTCGTCGCGGTCATCGGGCTCGCGATCGATCTCGCCTGGACTCATCGCCTGCGCGACGTCTTGGCCCACGCGCTCGGCGTGCCAGCTGTTTTGACCGGCAAGCCCTGACAAGGCGACTTGATTCGCTCCCGTTCGCCGACGACAATTCCATTCGTTCTGTCCGCGCCCCGCGACGCGGGGTCGGCGCCATGAGGGACGCGGGCAGAAGCAGCATGGACAACTCTTTCTTTTCCGACCTCCTCGCCTCGATCGCCGAGCGCGGACGCGCGGTGCTCAAGCTCAGCCCGTGGCCGCGCGACGCCGAGAACCGGGCGGCTTCGCTCGCCGACATGTGCCGCGCGCTGATCAGCGGTCGCGGCGAAGCCTCCGGGGTCGCGCTGGCGAGCGAGATTCTCGGCCGCTACCGGAGCCTCGGCGACGAGGACAAGGGCGCCTTCTTTCGCGCGCTGGCGGAAGACTTCGGCCCCGACCGCGCCCGGGTCGAGAGCGCGGTGGCGCGCTGGAGCGTGACCGGCGGCGAGGCCGCCGCGGCCGAAATCCACTACGCCTCGGAGCCGCGCCGCCAGGAGCTGTTTCGCCGGCTGAACCGCGCGCCCGGCGGCGACGGCGGCGCTGGTCGCCATGCGCGCGGATCTCATCGAGGCGATGCGCGACGACCGCGGCCTTTCCGTGCTCGACCGCGATTTCCTCCACCTGTTCGGCTCCTGGTTCAACCGCGGCTTTCTGGTGCTGCGCCGCATCGACTGGTCCTCGCCGGCGGCGATCCTGGACAAGATCATCCGCTACGAGGCGGTGCACGAGATCCGCGACTGGGACGACCTCCGGCGCCGCATCGATCCGGTCGACCGGCGCTGCTACGCCTTCTTCCATCCGGCGCTGGTCGACGAGCCGCTGATCTTCGTCGAGGTCGCGCTGACGCTCGACGCCTCCGGCGGCGATCGCGCCGCTGCTCGCGGAGCGGCGGGCGCACGTCGCGCAGGACAAGGCGCGAGCCGCGACCTTCTATTCGATCTCGAACTGCCAGCAGGGGCTCTCCGGCGTGAGCTTCGGCAATTTCCTGATCAAGCAGGTCGTCGAGGAGATCCGGCGCGAACTGCCGCGCATAGAAACCTTCGTGACGCTGTCGCCGGTCCCGGGCTTCCGGGCGTGGGTGGAGGCCTCCGACGATCCGGCGGTCGAGGCGCTGGCGAAAATCGTGCGCGAGGTCGCGCTCGACCCGCGTTGGGTCGAGAAGCCGGAGGCCGAAGCCCGAATGCGCAAGGCGCTCGAACCGCTGGCGGCCGAATATTTCCTGAAAGCGCGCCGCGCCGACGGGCGCGTGGTCGATCCGGTCGCGCGCTTCCATCTCGGCAACGGCGCGCGGCTCGAGCGGATCAATCCGATGGGCGACCTGTCGGAAAAGGGCCTCGCCGAGTCCTTCGGCGTGATGGTCAACTACCAGTACGACCTTGCCGAGATCGAGCGCAATCACGAGGCCTTCGCCAACCAGGGCGTGGTCGCCGCATCGAGCGGCGGTCAGGAAGCTCCTGCCGAGCGCCAAGATGCGCGCGGCGGCGCCGGCGCTCGCTGCGCCGGACGCGTAGAGGGGTCGCGCAGCGCCGCCGCATCTCCCCATGTCCGCATTTTCCCCATTGGCGTCGCGCGGCGGCTCGCTGTAGCCTTTCCCGGAGAAAGCGCCGCAGCGGCGCCGGACACGGGAGGGACGCTCATGTATGCCGCAATTCGTCAGGTGAAGGCCAAGCCCGGCATGGCCGACAAGCTCGCCGAAGTCATCAGAGGCGCGGTGCCGATCGTCTCCGGCGTTTCCGGATTCATGGGCTATTACGTCGTCTATTCATCCGACGACACGTTGACGGCGATCAGCCTCTTCAATCATGTCGAGGAGGCGGAGGAATCGAACCGCCGCGCGCTCAAGTGGATCGAGAGCCACCTCGCGCCTTATACCGTCGGGCAGGCGACGGCGACAGCCGGGCCGGTGATCGTCCATTCGGTGCCCTAGGGGCGCGGCACAGCCTCCTCGGCCTCACTTCACCGCTTCGATCAGGGCGATGTCCTTTTTCAGGAGGTCGTTGACCAGCGCGCTCAGCGAAACGCCCCGCGCTGTGGCGCGGTCCGCAAGATAAGCTCGGGCTCGAGATGAACCGGCGGAATCAATTGCGCGTCCGGCCGCGAGAACTTGCCGCCCAGTAGGCGTGAAAGACCGCCATCGCCTCCTCGAACGTAACGCCGCGCTTGGCGCGATTGCTCGCCGCCTCGCCAGGTCCCAGTCGAATTCGAAGCGCACTACCTCCCACCAACATCTTACACCGCCAGCGCCTCGCGCTCGCCGATCGCCTCGCTGTCGAGGGCGAGGCCGCGCACACGGACGCCGACGCGCCAGTATTCCCCTTCGCGCTCGAGCCGCACCAGATGGTAGGCGGCGCGATAACGCGGGATCGTGCGTCGCCGCGGCGGCCGAGGGCGCGCCGAGCACGGGAACGAGGCTGCCGACCGTTTTCGACGCAGCCGACGGCAGCGAGCGGACGAGCTGCTTGTGGGTATGGCCGTGCAGGATCGCTTCGGCGCCGTGCGCGCGGATCACCCGCTCGAAGGCCGCCGCGTCGGTGAGGCCGCGCAAGGGCGGCGCGCCTTTGGACAGCGGCGGGTGATGGATGAGAACGACCCGGCCAAGACTTTTTGCGCCCGTCTCGGCGAGAAGCGCGGCGAAGGCGTCGAGCTGCCTGGCGCCGAGCTTTCCCGACGCCATCAGCGGCCCGGTCGGCAGGCCTGAGGTCAGCCCGATGATCGCGACGTCGCCGCGGACGCGCAGATAGGGGAAGGTCGAAGCGCCCGAATCGCCCGTCGTCCATTTGGCGAACGTGGAGCTGAGCAGCGGCATCGCCGGCCGCACGTAGGCGTCGTGGTTTCCCGGCACGAAGCTCACGTCGGCCGGATCGCCGAGCGTCTCCATCCAGCTCGCGGCGCGGCGAAACTCCGCGGGCATGCCGATGTTGACGAGGTCGCCCGTCACCGCCACATGGTCGGGGCGCTGGCTGAGCAAATCCGCGACCAGGCGATCGAGCATCGCCATGTCGTTCAGCCGCTCGCGTCCGCGCTTCCAGTTGATATAGCCCATGAATCGCTTGAGCCGGAAGTCGGCGCCGAGCGGCGGCGGAGCGGGCGAAAGATGCGGGTCGGTGATGTGCGCGATCGTGAAGCTCATGGCCCGCCAGGTCAGGAAACCGACAAGGGCGCCCGCCGCCATTGACGGCGCCGCAATAAGGGCGCTTCAAGGCAAACACAACCCCGGCGCGACGCAAACCAAAGGCTCCAAACCAAAGGCTCCTTGTCCTCCATGGCCTCGCTTGGCCCCCGATTGAGATCGCGCATCGCGCACCTGAGCTTCCTCATCAGCCGTCCGATGACGCTGGGCGTGCGCGGCGTCGTGATCCGCGGCGACGAGTCGGTGCTGCTCGTCCGGCACGGCTACGTGCCGGGCTGGCACTTTCCCGGCGGGGGCGTCGAAGTCGGCGAAACCTTCGTTCATGCGCTCGGGCGCGAACTCGAAGAGGAGGCCTGCGTGCGGGTGAAAGGGACGCCCCATTCTGCACGGCCTCTTCTTCAACGCCCATGTGTCGCGGCGGGATCACGTCGCCGTCTATGTGATCCGCGATTTCGAGGTCATGGGGGTCCGCTCGCCCGACTACGAGATCGCAGAGGCGCGCTTTTTTTCCCGCCGCGACCTGCCCGAAGGCGACAAGCGCCGGCACGCGCGCGCGCCTCGCCGAGATCTTCGACGGCGCGCCAATCCCCGATTTCTGGTGAGGATCAAGGTCCGTTCGGCCCACGACGCGCCGCATTTTAACCCCAATGCTTTGACATCGGAGCGCTCGACGTCGGAATGAAGAAACGTTAACGAATCGGTAAGCGCTCTGGGCGCTTCAATCCGCCGCGTGGACTTCTTTGGCAAACGGCTTTAGGTTCGCTGCGCCAAAAGCGGGGTAATCGCATGAATTTGCCGGTCTGGCGCCTGACCGCTCTCGGCCTCACCGTCGCTGCCGGCGCGCTTCTCGCCGGATGCGAGGACTCCTATCTCGACGTCGGACCCGGCCGATCCGAGCATCCGATCTCCTCCGCCACCCTCGCCGAGATGGCGAAGATCGACACGACGCCGTCGTCGCCGATGCTGATCCGCGCCTACAAGAAGGAGGCGGAGCTCGAAATCTGGAAGATGAAGTCGGACGGCCAGTACGCCCTGTTGAAGACCTATCCGATCTGCCGCTGGTCGGGCCAACTCGGCCCAAAGACGGTCGAAGGCGACATGCAGGTGCCCGAGGGCTTCTACGCGATCGCGCCCGGGCAGCTGAACCCGAACTCGCACTACTATCTCGCCTTCAACGTCGGCTATCCGAACGCTTACGACCGCGCCTACGGGCGCACGGGCGGCAGCGTGATGGTGCACGGCGTCTGCTCGTCGGCCGGCTGCTTCTCGATGACCGACAAGCAGGTCGACGACATCTACGCCATCGGGCGCGATGCGCTGCGCGGCGGCCAGCGCGAGATCCAGCTTCAGTCCTATCCGTTCCACATGACGCCGGAGAACATGGCGAAATACCGGCTCGATCCGAACATCGCGTTCTGGAAGGAGCTGAAGAACGGAGCAGACCATTTCGAGGTCACCAAGACCGAGCCCCCGGTGGTGATCTGCGGCAAGCACTACGTGTTCGGCGCGACCGCCTCGGGCGAGGTGTCGGCGAGCGCGCCCTGCCCGGCCCTTCACAAGGACGAGGAGGTCGAGGCCCTGGTCGCCGATAAGGAGGCGAGGGACGACGCCAAGGTCGCCGAGCTCGTGGCCAAGGGCGTGAAGCCGATCCGCACGGTCTACGCGGATGGCGGACAGAACCCGGTGTTCGCGAACTATCCGGACACGAGCGACCCGGAGGCGCTTGCCGGCGGGCCGCAGGAGATCGTGTTGAACGAGCCGGCCAAGGCCGCCTCTGCGGTGGTCGACGTCGCCGCCTCCGACGCCGCCAAGGCGCGCGCGGCCGCTCCGGACGCCGTGAAGCGCCCGGCGGCGCCTTCGGTCGAGACGGCGTCCGCTTCGCCTGCGCCCGAGGCCGTCGCCTCCGCGCCGGCCCCGGCCCCGCCGCAGCCGTTTGCGGTCGCGACGTCCGCTGCAGGCGGCGTCGTCGGCGTTTTCGGCGCGAGCACGACCAATGTGAAGAAATGGTTGCATGTCGGCGGCCAGGACGAACCGGCGAAGCCCGAAGCGACGGCCCTCGTGCCCGATCAGGCGATTCCCTCGGACGTTCCCCTCCCGCCGCGGCGCAACGCCAAGCCCGGCGAAGGCAAGGCCCAGCGTGTCGCGCAAAAGGCGCCGGCGAAGCCCGCGGAGGCCGCGACCGGCGGCGATCAGACCGGCGCGCCCGAGGCGACCGGCGCAATCCCCGTCGCCGCGCCGGCAGCCGCCGCTCAACCGGGCGCGCAGTAGCAGCGCGGCGTTCCGGGCGGGCTCAAACGGTCGGGTTTGCCGGGCGAGTGGGAGTGGCCGTCTGAACCCTGGGTCGTTTGCGCGGACGCGGCGTTTCCGCCGCGCCCTGTCGCCTCAGTAGTCCATGTCGCCGCCGCCCGGCATCGCGGGCGCGGGCGCAGCCTTCTTCGGCTTCTCGGCGACCATCGCCTCGGTCGTGATCAGGAGGCCCGCGACGGACGCGGCGTCCTGCAAAGCGGTGCGGACGACCTTGGTCGGGTCGATGATGCCGAGCTTGTACATGTCGCCGTATTCGCCGGTCTGCGCGTCGTAGCCGTAGGCGTAGTCCTTGTTCTCCAGGAGCTTGCCGACCACGATCGAAGCGTCCACGCCGGCGTTGTCGACGATGTAGCGCGCCGGCCATTGGATCGCGCGCCGGACGATCTCGGCGCCGATCTTCTGGTCGTCGTGCTCGAAGTTCAGGCCGCCGAGGATCTTGGTCGCACGCAAGAGCGGCACGCCGCCGCCCGGAAGAATGCCCTCCTCGACCGCCGCGCGCGTCGCGTGCAGCGCGTCGTCGACGCGGTCCTTCTTTTCCTTGACCTCGACCTCGGTCGCCCCGCCGACGCGGATCACCGCGACGCCGCCCGCGAGCTTGGCCAAACGCTCCTGGAGCTTCTCCTTGTCGTAGTCGGAAGTCGTCTCCTCGATCTGCGCCTTGATCTGGCCGATGCGCGCTTCGATGTCTTTCCTGGCCCCGGCGCCCGAGACGATGGTGGTGTTGTCCTTGTCGACCCGAATGCGCTTGGCGCGGCCGAGCATGGCGATCGTCACGTTCTCGAGCTTGATGCCCAGGTCTTCTGCGATCAGCGTTCCGCCCGTGAGGATCGCGATGTCCTCGAGCATCGCCTTGCGGCGGTCGCCGAAGCCGGGCGCCTTGACCGCCGCGACCTTGAGGCCGCCGCGCAGCTTGTTGACGACGAGGGTGGCGAGCGCCTCGCCCTCGATGTCCTCGGCGATGATCAGGAGCGGCTTGCTCGCCTGCACAACCGCCTCGAGCACCGGCAAAAGCGTCTGCAGCGACGACAGCTTCTTCTCGTGGATGAGGATATAGGCGTCTTCGAGCTCGGCGATCATCTTCTCGGCGTTGGTGATGAAGTACGGCGACAGGTAGCCGCGGTCGAACTCCATGCCCTCGACCACGTCGAGCTCGGTCTCGGCGGTTTTCGCCTCCTCGACCGTGATCACCCCTTCCTTGCCGACCTTGTCCATCGCCTCGGCGATCATCTTGCCGATCGCCTTGTCGCCGTTGGACGAGATCGAACCGACCTGGGCGATCTCGTCCGACTTCGTCACCTTGCGGCTGTGGGTTGCGAGATCGGCGACGATCGCGTCGACCGCGAGGTCGATGCCACGCTTGACGTCCATGGGGTTGGCGCCGGCCGCGACCGCCTTGACGCCCTCCTTGACGATCGCCTGGGCGATCACGGTCGCCGTCGTCGTGCCGTCGCCGGCGATCGAGCTCTGCTTCGAAGCGACCTCGCGCACGAGCTGCGCCCCCATGTTCTCGAACTTGTCGGCGAGCTCGATCTCCTTGGCGACAGTGACGCCGTCCTTGGTGATGCGTGGCGCGCCCCAGGACTTGTCGAGCACCACGTTGCGGCCCTTGGGCCCAAGCGTCACCCGGACTGCGTTGGCGAGGATATCGACGCCGCGAAGCATGCGCTCGCGCGCATCCTGCGAAAATTTCACGTCTTTGGCGGCCATCCCTGTTCACTCCAATGATTGGGGTTTGAAACGGTTCTCGCGCGGTGTTCCCCCATCCCGCGGCCTCTTACATAATCCGTTGGCCGGCGCCCGCAATCTTGTTTTTGCCGCTTCGCAGCAAAGGAGACGACCCCTCGAGGGCAAATTGCAGCGGCGTCTTTAACCTCGCCCGCTCAGGGTCGCCCCAAGACCGGGGCCGGCGCCCGCCCACGAATTGGCGGCGACCGCGTTCAGCCATTGCTGATCAGGCGATAGAGGCCGACCAGGAATATCGTCATCAGGAATAAGCCTGCGATGGCGATTCGTCCGATGATCTTCCAAAACGTACGTTCATCTTTCTGCGACGAATTCAGCTCGCGCCAGGGATTTCCTGCGAAGAGTTGGCTGAATGGCGTTCCGGCGCGCTGTGTCAGAGATCCCACCCCGTCCCTCAGCCGCCGCCACAACTGGCCGCGATCCCTGGTCGGACGCTCCGCCACGTCCCGTCGTGCATCGTGATCCTGGCGGATCTTGTCCTGGTTCGCCTTGACCTCGGCCAGGATGTCGAGCACCTCGGCGAGGATGTCCTCGACGGTTCGCAACTCCTCTTCGGTGGCGGCGACACGGGTGAACAAGGAGGGATGCAAACTACCCTCCGGTCTCGTCAAGCAAAAGGCGAAGTAACGCTCTGAGCAACGCTTTGGACGGCACGCGCGGTCTCCTGCTCGGTTCTTAATCGGTTCTGGCCGAACTGAGGCTCACGAAGAGATTGCGGTGGTGTTATTCCCCGCGGCGCCATTCCAGTCCGAAGCCGGGCAACCGAGGCTGTCCGCCACCGTAAACGACCATGACGAGAAAAAGTTACCGTAGGGTAAGCGCCAGAACTTCCTTGCCGTTTGAACATTGTCAATATGCAGCGGGCGGGGCCAAATCGTGGAAAGAACGGCTCATCATCAGCAGCCACTTCAATGGTAATGAAATCGGAATTCGAATTGGGAAGCTCCCTAGTACCGTCACCTTTTCGATGTAAGATGACTGAGTTTCGCCGATGAGGGATGTTGTCATGACTAAACAACCCGCCGAACAGCTCACGGAAGTGAACGCCGGAAACGCCTCGAGACCGGCT
Organism: uncultured Alphaproteobacteria bacterium; assembly: GCA_963783275.1. Taxonomy (GTDB): domain Bacteria; phylum Pseudomonadota; class Alphaproteobacteria; order Rhizobiales; family Beijerinckiaceae; genus Roseiarcus. Next base: position 54,649 of record CAWANA010000008.1, read on the forward strand.
GTCCTGGAGTTGACCCAGGCCTATCAGGAGTTGGCGGTGAAGAACGCCAAGAACCTTACCGCTGCGGTGACGGCGCTCGCCGCCGTGAAAAGCCCGACAGAATTCGTGGAGCTCCAGCAACGGCTGGTCCGGGAGGGCGTCGAGGCCGCCGTCAAAGACAGCCAGCATATTGCTCAACTCACGACGGCGGTCTTCACGGCTGCGTTTCAGCCCCTGAAGAAGCAGTTAGAGGCGCTGCAAAAGCCGCCGCAGGCCTAAACTCGCAAGCCGGGCGATTTGCTCACCCCCTCGTGCATCGAGCAGCCCGTGGCCCCAGACTTTGATCCGCGCAGGCGTCGCGAAGCGCGTTCCGGCGGGGCACGCATGTCGGCACCTCGCGGGCGACCACGCGGCCCAGATGGGCGCGCCGCAGTTGCGGCGGGGGAGTCGCCTTTGGCGTTCCTGCAGAACCTTCGGCGTGCGACGGAGCGCCCCCGTCAGTCGACCTCTATCTCCCGCACCCGCATCTCGTCCCCGGCAGTCATCTGGACATGATAGCGCCCGCACTCGGGGCATGGCCCGAACCGCTCGGCGAGCGGCACGGTTTTGCCGCAGTCCATGCACCATCCGGCTCCCGGGATGCGATGGATCTCCAGCGCCGCGCCGTCGGCGATCGTCCCGGCCGAGACGGCGGCGAAACAGAACAGGAGCGCATCGGGCTCGACGTGGCTGAGCCCGCCCACGTCGACGAACACGCGGCGGACTTGGCTCGCGCCTTCGCGACTGGCGGCCTCGACCGCGATCTCGACGATGCTCTCCGTCAAGGACATTTCGTGCACCGGTCACCCCCTGTACGCGACGCGAAACGCGACGCAGGGGTCGATGAGCGCAGCGAGCCGCTCGGCCGCCAGAAGCGCCGCTTCGCCCCGGCCGGGACGCGCGCCAACCAGCGCCCCGACATAGGGCCCGTCTTCGTGAAAGTTCCATTCCGTCGGCGCGAGCACGGCGTAAGAGACGATTCGGCCGTCGTGGCCCATTTCCGCCAGATGATAGAGGCGCCCGCGGGCGCATTCCACAGCGCCGTAGCCGGAGCGCTCGCCGGCTGGGCCGCCCGCCAGCGCCGCGTCCGGATCGGCGTCGCCTGCAATTGCCCGGCAAAGCGCCGCCAGCGTGTCGCGGACGTCACGCCGTCGCGCCGCCAGACGGGCGGCGAACGCGCCGTCAGGCGGGGCGGTCTCCCGCCAAAATCGTGCAAAGGCGCCCGTCTCCGGACGTCGCCCGGTGAGCGCCGGACGCGCGGCGAAGCCGTCGGGATCGCTTCTCAGCGCCGTCACGACGGCGCCGTCATCGGCCGGTGTGAGCGGGTCGGGCGATCTGGCGGCGAGAAACGGTTCCGCGGCGCATTGCGCGGCAATGGCCGCGAACGCGCTTCCGGGCGCAGGCGGAGTCCCCATCTCGCCGGAAGCGCCAAGCGCCTCGGCCGCCGCAGCAAGCCGCGCCGCCGCTGCGCTGAGCGGCGCGGGGTTTGCGAGACGCCCGTCGGTCGCGGCGGTCAACACGGCCGAGGCCGCCATGGCGTCCCGCAGGGGCGCCGCCGCGGAACGCGGCGGATTCCCCCGTCCCCCCAAGGCCAGTTGAGGACGCTGGCGCGCAAGGATTCCGCGACGCGCTCCGCCAGGACCCCGACCGCGTCGGCCGCGCGGACGGCGTCGGGGCGCCGGACCCCGGCGGCGGCCGCGACCGCCTCGGCCGAGGCCGCGGCCTGCGCCCTTGCGCACAGCGCAAAGAGGCGACGGGAAAGGACAGGCGCCTCGGCCGCCGCGCGGCCGGCGAACAGCCGTCTGTGCCCCGTCGGCCGGGTGGACACGATGCGCGCCGCGTGGACCCGCTCGCCCGCCAGTTCGATCTCGATGACGATCGCGCCGGGGTCGAAGGCCGTCATCGCGCGGCAGGGAGAGCGCCGAAACGGCCTCGCAGAAAGGCGCGGCGATCATGGGGCGCGGCGGTCCCCCTCGCCTCGGGGCCAGGGGCAAACAGTTCCGTGATCGCGGCGCGCGCGGCTTCCAGCGCCGCGTCCATGCCGGCGAAGTCCTGCATCGGCGAGAACAGCGAGCAGGCGTCGAGCCGACCAAAGCCCGGCAGTTCGCCGACGATCATCGCAAGCTCGCCGCCCGGCAGCACGAGCGGGACGGTCGCGCCCGGCGCCGCCGCAGGCACGCGCTCAGCGGGCAGCGCTGCGGCGACGAGGTTCATGAACCACGGGCTGACGACGATTCCGACCGCCCGTCCGCGATGGGCCCGGAAGCCGACATCGGCGACGCCGAGCGCCGAATTGCAGATGGGCAGGCCCGCCATCGGCCCCTCGGCGATGGCGCGATAGCGCGCGGCGATGCGGCGCCCGACGTCGGCCGCGGAGCAGCCCTCGGTCATTCGCCGAGCCGCAGAAATCTGTCCCGCGGCGCGTCGCAGTTCGGGCAGCGCCAGTCCTCGGGCAGATCCGGGAAGGACGTGTCGGGCGCGACCTGCCAGACAGGATCTCCCGCGGCCGGATCATAGACATGCCAGCAGACGCCGCATTCCATCTTGTCGTCTGCGCGCGCCGCCTGCGGCGGGCCGAAATTTTCGAAGGCGCTCATCGGAAATAAGCGTCCTCGATCTCGGAGAGCCGTACGCTCGAACCCGCGAAATCCTCGTCGGCCGCCAGAACGACGGCCGGTACGTCGCCGATCTCGAGCGTATCGAGCACGACCACATCCATCGTGTTGGTGTGCTGCACCGACCACACGCCGCGCGCGGCGGTGGCGATCGCCCGGCAATTGCCGTAGCCGCGCGAGACGAGCCGCACCGGCCCCTCGCCGAGAGTCGCCTGCAAGTACGCCATGTCCTCGCGGCGTCATCGGAAAGAGCGAGAAGTTGATCACATGCGACGGCTGGCCAGGCGCATGAGCCGCCATCCGCTCGCGGATCTCGGCCAGCACCGGCATGACGTTCATCGCGCCTTCGGGCGGGGCGCCGATCAGGATCTCGGGCGATGCGCTCTGTAAGGCCTCGCGTACGGCCTCCGGGATCGCGCCGACTTCGAGATAGTCGCCCACCAGTCGGCCTTCTGCGTCGGTGAAGCGGACGCGCCACAGCCCCGCGAATGTCGATTCCTCGATCTGCGCGGTCACCCCGCCCGGAAGAAGCGCGACGCCGCCGACCTCGCCCTCCCCGAGCACTTCGGAAATCAGCCTGCGGTCGTCCTCGCCGAACTCGGTAATGTCGAACAGTTTTCCGCGCGCGTCCGCCTTCTGAGCGGCGAGCGCCCCGGCCAGTTCGGGCAGCAACGCCGCCGCGCCGGCGCAGCGGCGAATGAGGTCTTCCGCCGCCGGCGTGCCGAGAAAGCGGTCGCGTTTCGGGCTCAGAAGCGCCGGTTCGATCGGCGTCACCGAGACCGCGGAATCCCCGCTCTCGGGGGCGACCCAGAAGCCCGCCTTCATGCCTGGCTCCTTGCGCCGACAAAGCGGATTTCGGTTCGGGGGCCGGCCGCGGCCGGCGGCGCGGCGTCGCTCGCGAGGGCTGCGCGAATGCGCGCGCAATAGTCGCCCCAGTCGCGCATCTTGGCGATCGTCGCGAGCGTCAGGCCGCCGCGGACCACCGCAACCGATGGAAAGACGACGACGCCGAAACGGGCTTTCAACGCGTCCTCGGCGTCGCGCCTGACGACCGCGCCGCGAACCTCGCCGGGGAAAGCCTTGATGAGCTCCGGCAGGATGGCGGCGACGTCGTTCGCCTCCGGCCAGCGGATGGGATCGCCGGCGAACAGAATAAGCGCCGCCGAAGGTTCGCCCGCAGCGGAAGCCAGGAAGGCGTCGATCGTGTCTGCGCCGACCGCCGGCAGTCGGTGACGTTCGGTCAGGGCGCGGATGAGGGCCGAGGGCATGAGATCCTTTCAGCGGTCGGGACTTGGGCCGCGAAGATGTTCCGGCAGCTCGGGCTCGCGGCCAACGAGATCAGCAAACATCGCGTCGACGTTGCGGCCCTCCATCGCGGCCGCGAGCCCGTCGAGCGCGTCGTCGATCAGCCGCGCCTCGTCGGGATCGAGCACGCGCACCGCCGAACCGAGATGGACGAGCACATGCGTCTCCGGCGGCTGGGCGCCGACGAGCAGCATCGAAACCGACTGCGCGTCGCCCCGCCGCTCGCAAAGCGCCGTCAGAGTCGTCGCCCTCGACGACGCGCATGGGAAAGCCGATACACATCGGCTAATCCGTCGCCGGCGAGAGATGGTCGTAGCCGCCAAGGCGATACACCGCGGCCGACACGATCCAGGCGACGACGAAGAGGCCGACGATCAGATAGCCGAGCGCGCCGAAATTGTCGTTGAGCGCGCCGACCGCGCCCCAGAAGCCGCCGCCGTCGGTGAGGCCGAGCTCGTCGCCGACGAGGTTCAGCACTTCGAGACCGCCGACCAGCAGCGCAACGACGATCGAGGTCGCGGTGATCGTCAGGTTGTAGAAGAGCTTGCGCTGCGGCTTGACGAAGGCCCAGCCGTAGGCGCCGAGCATGAGGGCGCTGTCGGCGGTGTCGATGAGAGTCATGCCGGCGGTGAATAGGGCCGGAAAGACGAGGATCGACCAGATCGGCAGGCCTTGCGCCGCCTGGGTCGCGGAAATGCCGAGGAGGCCCACTTCGGTCGCGGTGTCGAAGCCGAGCCCGAACAGGAGCGCCGATCGGATACATGCCCCAGCTGCGCTCGACCGTTTGAAAGAAGCGGCGGAAGAGTCGCGCCATGAGGCCGCCGCCGAGGGTCGAATCGATTGTCGCGGGCATCTGCAGATCCGGCCGCGCACGCGGTGGAAGGCGCGCCAGATCGAGACGAGCACGAACAGGTTGGCGATGGCGATGGCGAACAGGAACCCCGCCGAGACGAGCGTGCCCGCGACCGCGCCGAAGGTCGTGAACGAGTCGAACCGGTCCTTGAGCGAGGCCGAGAAGACCGCGATCGCGATGGAGAGCGCGATCACGATCGTCGAATGGCCGAGCGAGAAGAAGAAGCCGACGCCGACCGGGCGCTTGCCCTCCTGCATGAGTTTGCGCGTGACGTTGTCGATCGCGGCGATGTGGTCGGCGTCGAAGGCGTGGCGCAGACCGAAACTGTAGGCCAGCGCGGCCGTGCCGATCAGCAGCGGATAGTCGCGGAACGCCAGAAAAACCCAGGCCCAGACGGCGCAATTGATAACGATCAGGACGGCGAGCAGGGCTGCGACGCGGGCCTTCGCGCGGGCGGGAGAATCGTCAAACACAAGAGCCCACAGCCTTGTCATCGCTCCGTATCTCCCACGCCTCACGCGCCGTTCGCCTGACGCCGCTCGTAGCGCTCGAAATCGATGGCGTTGCCGAGCAGGCCGGGGGCGTCGTCCGCGGCCGCGCGCTCCGTGACCGGGACGCCCCAATCTCGCAGGACCTCGACCGCGAGCGCAAGAGCCGGCTCGATCTGAGCCCGGACCGGGCTGGTCAGCGGGCCGCCCCAGTCCTCGAGATCGAGCGGCTGGCAGCCGATCAGCGCGACCTTTTCGGGATACTTTCCGAGCAGGTCCGCGGCGGACAGCACCTCCTGGAAACCGGTCTGGTGCAGGCTCATCTTCTTCGCGCCGGTGAATTTCGGGACCTCTTCGCCCTCGACCAGTTTCAGCGTCCCGGGCTCGAGGCCGTAGTCGATCGCGTCGAAGACGAGGAGACGATCGGCGTCGGCGACGTGATGGACGAGATAGAGTCCCTGGGTGCCGCCGTCCAGGATCGTCACGTTCGGGAGCGCTGCGTAGCGCCGGTCGAACGCCTCGACCGCGCGTACGCCGAACCCCTCGTCGGCCCAGAGAATGTTGCCGATGCCAAGCACGAGGACGCGCGGCGGGCCGTTCTGTCGCGCGTCACAGCCATGGTCAGTCCCTGAAGTAGCGGTCGCCGGTTATGATCGCCGACAGCATGGTCTGGCGAGACATGATGTCCTCGCGGATCGCGGCGTAGACGTGCAGCACGATGAAGATCACCATGGCCCACATGCCGAGGTGATGGAGCGTATGGACCTGCTGGCTGTTCGGCCAGATGAGAAACACCCATCCGAAGATCTTCGCCCACCAGGAGTCGGCCCCGGCGCCTTGGGAATAAAGAGCGCCGCCGGTCGCGATCATGAACAGGCTCAGAAGCGTGAACAGCACGAACATCGCGAGATTGGCGAGCGGATTGTGGCCGACATACTTCTTCGGATTCTTGACGATGAAGAGGTACCAGGCCAGCTCGTAGAGGGCCTCGTACCAGTAGCGGGGCCGCCAGAACGGGATGTAGAAGAGTTGCCGCGCGTGCTCGTTGCCGACGAACCCGCGATAGATGCGATACACGAAGGCGACGATGAAGAGCTGCGCCGCCGCGAAATGGGCGAAACGGATGTAGCCCATCTGGTAATGCGCGCTCGCTTCGCCGCTCAGCGTGGGCGGGGGCGAAGCGATCAGATAGCCCGAGCCGATCAGAACCAGGATCAGAACCGCATTGATCCAGTGCCAGGCCCTGACGGGCGCCTCATAGACGTAGACCGAACTGCGAAGGCGGGCGGGCGTCGATTCGGCGTCCGCCGTCCTCACCGCGGTGTAAGCGTCGACCATCGGGGCCTCATAAGTGTCGACCATCGTGGCCTCCTACCTGATCTCGACCTTCGTCATCTCCTGACCGTCCGGACTCATCACGTGAGTTGAGCAGGCGAGGCAGGGATCGAAGGAGTGGAGCGTGCGGATGATCTCGAGCGGCTGCTCGGGATTCGCCATCGGCGTGTCCATGAGCGAGGCCTCGAAGGCGCCGATGGCGCCCTTGGGATCCCGCGGCGAGCCGTTCCAGGTCGTCGGCACGATGCATTGGTAGTTGTCGATCTTCGCATCCTTGATCTTGATCCAGTGGCCGAGCGCGCCGCGGGGCGCCTCGGTGAACCCGACTCCCTTGGCTTCCGCCGGCCAGCTCTCGGGGCTCCACTTGTCCACATTGGCGGTCGCAAGGTCGCCGGCCTTGATGTTGGCGATGAGCTTGTCCTGGAAGTAGCGCAATTGCGCCCCCGCCCATTGCGCCTCGAGGCCGCGCGCAGCGGTCCGGCCAAGGGTCGAGAAAAGCGCCGTCACCGGCAGGCCGAGGTCGGTCAGCGCCTTCTCAACGGGCTCCTTGAACTCCGGCTTGCCTTGCGCATAGCCGATCACCCAGCGCGCCAGCGGGCCGACCTCCATGGCGTTCCCCTTCCAGCGCGGCGCCTTGATGAAGGAGTACTTGGCCGATTCGTCGAGCGACTCGATGTTGGTGCGCGTGCCCTTGGTGTTCGGCCCGAGCACGAAATTCGGCTCGGTGACGCCGTCCCAGGGATGCAGGCCCTTGGTCTCATCGGGGTACTTGTACCAGGAATGGACGACGAACTCCTGGATCTCCTCCGGATTGCGGTGGTCCACGGGCAAGACCTCGGCGAGGTTGCCGTTGATGATCGCGCCGCGCGGAAGCTTGAGACTCTTGTCGGAATAGTCGTTGGCGCGCTCGGGGATGTCGCCGTAGGACAGGACGCTTTTCCCCGAGAGGCCGCCGCCGTAGAGCCAGTCCTTGTAGAAGGAGGCGATCGCCATGAGGTCCGGCAGGTAGACCTGATTGATGAAGTCGTTGGTCTGGTCGATGATCGAGGAGACGTAGTTCAGCCGCTCCATGTTGATCGCGCCGACGGCGCCGGTTCCGTCGACGTTGATCGCGCACGGCACGCCGCCGACGAGCCAGTTCGGATGGGGGTTCTTGCCTCCGTAGATCGTGTGGATCTTGACGATTTCCTTCTGGAAGTCGAGCGCCTCGAGATAATGCGCGACCGCCATGAGGTTGGCCTCGGGCGGCAGCTTGTAGGCCGGGCTGCCCCAATAGCCGTTCTTGAACGGGCCCAATTGGCCGGATTCGACGAAGCGCGTCAGCCGGCCCTGAATGTCCTTGAAGTAGCCCGGCGACGAAAGCGGCCAGGGCGAGATCGACTGCGCCAGCGCCGAGGTCGCCTTCGGATCGGCCTTCAGCGCCGAAACGACGTCGACCCAGTCGAGCGCGTGCAGGTGATAGAAATGGACGAGGTGGTCATGCGCCTGCAGCGTGAGCTGCATGATGTTTCGGATGGTGTTGGCGTTCTCCGGGATCCTGATTGCGAGCGCGTCCTCGACAGCGCGCACCGAGGTCAGCGCGTGCGTTCCGGTGCAGACGCCGCATATCCGCTCGGTGAAGGCCCACGCGTCGCGCGGATCGCGACCTTTCAGGATGACTTCGATGCCGCGCCACATGGTGCCGGTCGACACCGCATTGCGGATGACGTTCTGGTCGTCGACATTGACCTCGACGCGCAAGTGTCCCTCGATGCGCGTCACCGGATCGACGACGATGCGCCTGCCCGAGTTGTCGAGGTTGAAGCCGTTCGGCGTTTGAATGGTCATGGGTCCGTTCCTGCCCTCGTGAATCTCAAACGCCGGTCTTTTCGCGGTTCTGGATCGTCGCTCGGACCGCAGTGATGCCGGCGTGAACCGCCACGGCGCCCGCAACGACGGCCGCAGCCGCCCCGCCCACGACATCGGCGTTCCGCTCGATACCGAAATGATTGATCGTGGTCAGGCGGTCGTAGAACGAGCCCTGGTCCCACCAGGCGTCCTCCGAGCAGCCCATGCAGCCGTGCCCGGACTGGATCGGGAACGAGACGCCGTTGTTCCAGCGCACGGTCGAGCAGGCGTTGTAGGTCGTTGGGCCCTTGCAGCCCATCTTGTAGAGGCAGTAGCCCTTGCGCGCGCCCTCGTCGTCCCATTGCTCGACGTACTGGCCGGCGTCGAAATGGGGGCGGCGGTAGCACTTGTCGTGGATGCGCTGGGAATAGAACATCTTCGGCCGGCCCTGCCGGTCGAGCTCGGGCAGTCGCCCGAAGGTCAGGATGTAGGAGACGACGCCGGTCATCACCTCTGCGATCGGGGGGCAACCCGGCACCTTGATGATCGGCTTGTCGAGGATCACCTTGTCGATCGGCACCGCCTGCGTCGGATTGGGCTTGGCCGCCTGAACGCAGCCCCAGGAGGCGCAGGCGCCCCAGGCGATCACCGCCTGGGCGTCCGCGGCCATCTCCTTCAGCTTCTCGACGAAGGGCCGCCCGCCGTCGATGCAGTACATTCCGTCTTCGTTGAGCGGCGGGTTGCCCTCGACCGCAAGGATGTAGTTGCCCGCGTGCTTCTCGCGGGTCTCCTTGAGGATCGCGTCGGCCTGGAAGCCCGCGGCCGCCATGATCGTGTCGTCGTAGTCGAGCGAGATCATCGACAGGATCACGTCCTTCGCCAGCGGATGGGCCGAGCGAATGAAACTCTCCGAGCAGCAGGTGCATTCCAGGCCGTGCATCCAGATGACCGGTACGCGCGGCTTCGTCTCGAGCGCATGGGCGATGGTGGCAGGCCCGCCAGCGCCGAGCCCGAGGCTCGCTGCGGTCAGCGAGCAGAACTTGGTGAAGCTGCGGCGCGTGATGCCCTGCCTGCGGATGACGTCGTAAAAGGTCTCGACTGCAGCCATTGTGCGCTCCTCGCGTCCTCCCATGCGGTCACGGCCGAACCGTGCATCGACATCTTGCGCATGACAGGAGCAAGATGCGGGCCACGGAGGACCGGCGGCGGCTGGAGACGAATTGCTTTTCGTTTCAGTCGCCTGCGAGCTCACGGGCGTCGGCCCGACTCTCTTGGAAACGTAAGCTACCTGACAAAAAGGCGTTGGAAATACGCCATAATGTCGCGGAGAAAACTCTCCGTTGTCGAAGGCGTTCGCTGAGCGAAGGGCGGGGGGACGCGCCGAGATCGCCGCCTATGCCGAAAGCGGCGACGGCGCTCCGGCCCCGAGAGAGGGCGATGCCGCAGTCTCGTCCTGCATGAGTCCCGCGCAGATCGAGGTCGGACCCCATGGGTCCGAACGCGCGACCAAGGACGACGCCAGACGCGGCCCGCTCGCAGGTCCTGCGCTAATTCCCCGCCGCCCGCTGCCGCGCCGCAAGCAGCGTCTCGAGCGCGACGACCGAGCGCCCGATGTGCTCGCCCGCGAGCTTTGCGGCAAGGTCGGCGTCGCGGGCGAGCGCCGCGTCGAAAATGCCCTGGTGCTCAGCGTGGACGTCGCGCGGAATCGCACGCTTCGACGCGACGAGGCGCCGATAGCGTTCGGACTGCTGATAAAGCAGGGCTTGGAGCCGGTGCAGCCAGGGCGAGGGACAGGCGGCGATCAGCGCCCGATGGAAGTCGCGGTTGCGCTCCTCGAATTCGCCCGAGGCGCCGGCCGGGTCCTCGCGCAGCCGCTCTTCGGCCTTGGAGAGCCTGTAGAAGGCGGCGACGATGTCGCCCTCCCAGGCCTCTCCGCCGGCGGCGATCGCCTGCCTGAGCGCTTCGGTCTCGATGAGCTTCCGCACTTCGGAGAGATCGCGGAAGTCCTCGAGCGTCGCGGCTGCGACGCGGAAGCCGCGCTGGCCCTCGCTCGTGACCAGCGCTTCGCCGAGCAGGCGGGTCAGCGCCTCGCGGATGGTCGAGCCGCTGACGTCGTAACGGGCGCGCAATTCCTCGGTGCGCAGCTTCGCGCCCGGCTCGAGCGTGCCGTCGATGATCTCACTGCGCAGCGTGGCGTAGGCGGCCTCGACCAACGTGCGCCCTTTGGCGTCGTCGGCGTGATCGGCGACGGCGAAGTTCGTCATGTGCTCAATCCCCCTCAAGGCTCACGAAGATCGGCGGGACCGGCGCGAACGGACGATTCATGCGGTCGTTTGCCGCAGAGACTGCCGCAAACGCCCTCAAGCTGCAATCGGAATATCGCCATTTTCGATCACGTACGACAATTTCGTCGCTACGTGCACGAAAGAGATCTCCGCGTGAGAGGTCCGGTTGGACTGCATTTGTGAAATGTCGCTGGCAGCGAGGATCGGGCCTGGTCAGGATCAGATGAATTTCGCGATAATCAGAAAATTAATCGTCAATCAGATTTAATATCGATATTTCTCTTGACTAACGATATCGGTCGCGATACCCCGTCGACCGTCAAAAGCGCGGCGGTCCGGGAAAGGGCCACGAGGCGGAGAGTCCGAAAAGGCGACCGCCTCGACAAGAACAGCGCGACCGCAACGCCGGTTTCGGGAGGAACCATGGGACAGAGCCAGACGCCGCTGAAAAAATTCGTGCGCGTCACCGGAGTGCGCTCCGGCCGCTATGTCGAATTCGAATTCTCGGTCAACGACGCCGACCTGACCGTCGAATTGATCCTGCCTTTCGCCGCCTTCGAGGAATTCTGCACGCTGCAGGAGGTGGTGCGCCTTCAACCCGAGGGCGAGGTCGCAAACGAGCTGGAAAAGCTCGCCTGGCGCGCCCGCCAACCGGGCCTTCTGCGCCGCATCCAGAAAACGTCGGAAGACGAGCAGCAAGGCTCGCCGCACAATTAACTCATCGAGCTCCACGGGAGGGAAATCGTGACCGTTCAAATCAAGACCATCGATCTCGAGCCGAAGCGGCAAACCTTCGGCCACATCGCGCGCCGGCTCGGCGGCGACAAGCCAGCCTCGCGCTACCAGGAGGCGACGCTCGACGTTCAGGCCACCGACAACTTCCATTACAAGCCGCTGTGGGAGCCGGAATTCTGGGCGTACGACTCCGGCAAGAGCGCGGTGACGATGGAGGACTGGTACAAGCCGCTCGATCCGCGCCAGTACTATTACGCCGCATACAACATCGCCCGCGCCAACATGAATCAGGCGGTCGATCGCAACTTCGCCTTCATCGAAGAGCGCGGCCTGGTCCAGAAGCTGTCGCCGGACGCCAAGGCCGCGATCGAGCGCGGTCTCTTGCCGGTGCGCCACCTGCACTGGGGCTCGAACATGAACATGTCCGAGATCTGCCAGCGCGGCTATGGGACCGCCGTCACGGCGCCCTGCATCTTCTCGGCCGCCGATCATCTCGGCATGGCTCAGATCGTTTCGCGCATCGGCCTCGAACTCGACGGCCAGACCGGCGGCAGCCTCGACAAGGCGAAGGAGACGTGGCTCTCCGACGCCGCCTGGCAGGGCGCGCGCAAGCTGATCGAGGACACCTTCGTCGAGCGCGACTGGTTCCAGCTCTATGTCGCCCAGACGCTCGCGGTGAACAGCGTGCTGTTCGACATGCTCTACAAGCACGCGGACGCCGCCTGGCGCGACGGGGCGCTTCCGGTCGCGATGCTGACCGAGTTCATGTCCGACTGGCGCGCCGAGGAAAGCCGCTGGAGCGATCATGTCGTCAAGACCGTCGCGGCGGAGAGCGACGCCAACAAGGCTCTCATTTCGCAGTGGGCGGGCCACTGGATCGACCGCGCGGCGCAAGCGGCCAAGCCGCTCTCGGCGGCTCTGCTCAACGACGACGGCAGGGCCTCGCACGTGGCGCGAGAGGCCGCCGTGAACCGCGCGCGTTCGCTCGGCCTCAACATTTAATCGGGAGGGATATCACCATGGCGCAAGTCGCCTCGCTCACACTGCTGCACAACGACGACGCCCGCCCGATCATCGAGGCGATCCTTGCCGACAATCCGGGCGTCCGCGTGCTCGACATGCCGGGCTGCGTCAAGCTCGACCGCGACATGGAGCTCGTGATCAACCGCGCTTCGGTCGAGGAGCGTCTCGGCCGGACGTGGGACCCGCAGGAAATCCATCTCGTGCTCGTCTCGATGGCGGGCAATCTCGACGAGGACGACGACCGGTTCCTCGTCGGCTGGAAGCACTAACTCGAAAGTCTGGGAGGACAGAATGGCCGCCAAGAAACTCGGTCTCAAGCAGCGCTACGCGCATATGACGCGCGGCCTCGACTGGGAGACCACCTATCAGCCGATGGACAAGGTTTTCCCCTACGACAATTTCGAGGGGATCAAGATCAAGGACTGGTCGGCGTGGGAGGACCCCTTCCGCCTGACCATGGACTCCTACTGGAAGTTCCAGGCGGAGAAGGAGCGCAAGCTCTACGCGGTGCTCGACGCCTTTGCGCAGAACAACGGCCAGACCAAGATCTCCGACGCGCGCTACGTCAACGCGTTGAAGCTGTTCCTGACCGGCGTCTCGCCGCTCGAATATCAGGCGCACCGCGGCTTTGCCTGGGCAGGCCGGCACCTGCGCGGCGTCGGGCCGCGCGTCGCCTCGCAGATGCAGTCGCTCGACGAGTTGCGCCACTTTCAGACGCAGGCGCACACGATCAGCCACTACAACAAGTTCTTTGACGGCCTCTCCGAGTTCCGCCACATGCATGATCGCGTGTGGTACCTTTCGGTGCCGAAGTCTTTCTTCGACGACGCCCGCTCGTCGGGTCCGTTCGAGTACATGATCGCGGTCGGCTTCGCGTTCGAATACGTTCTCACGAACCTTCTGTTCGTGCCGTTCATGTCGGGCGCGGCCTACAACGGCGACATGTCGACGGTGACCTTCGGCTTCTCGGCTCAATCGGACGAGAGCCGGCACATGACCCTCGGCATCGAGGTCATCAAGTTCCTGCTCGAGCAGCATCCCGACAACCTGCCGATCGTGCAGAAGTGGGTCGACAAGTGGTTCTGGCGCGGCCACAAGGTGCTCGGCCTCGTCGGCATGATGATGGACTACATGCTGCCGAAGAAGGTCATGTCCTGGCGCGAAGCCTGGGACATCTACTTCGTCGAGGCCGGCGGCTCGCTGTTCCAGGACCTGGCGCGCTACGGGCTGCGTCCGCCGAAGTATTCGGACGTCGCGACGGCGGAGGCGGATCACGTCTCGCACCAGAACTGGGCGACCTTCTATCAGTACAGCCACGCCGCGGCCTTCCACACCTGGATGCCGGATCGCGAGCATCTCGACTGGCTGTCGGAGAAATATCCAACCACCTTCGACAAGTACTATCGTCCCCGTTGGGAGATGTGGGCCGAGATGGAGAAGCAGGGCAAGCGCTTCTACAACATGGCGCTGCCGCAGCTCTGCCAGACCTGCCAGATTCCGATGGTGTACACCGAGCCGGGCGATCCGACGAAAATCTGCTTCCGCCACTCGAAGTTCAAGGGCGACACGTACCACTTCTGCTCGGATGGCTGCAAAGACATCTTCGACGACGAGCCGGAGAAGTACGTCCAGGCCTGGCTGCCCGTTCATCAGATCTATCAGGGCAACTGCGGCGGTCCGACGGTTCCGGACGTCCTGAACTACTACCGGATGAACGTCGGGGTCGACAACATGGACTACGTCGGCTCGCCCGACGAGAAGCTGTGGAACAGCTGGCAGGCGGGGGCGGTCAAGGCCGCGGAATAGACCCGCATCGATCTGAACCGATGCGATGCGGCCATCGGCCGCATCGCCGCAGTCTCTGGAATTTGGGAGGAATCCATGGCCCTTCAGGCTCTGTCGCCCGACTACGAAAAGCATATCGAATATCGCGACGCGGAAAAGAACTTCCACGGCAATCGGGTCGTCTACGTCCACTGGGAGGAACATCTGTCCTACTGCGCGGCGCTCGCCTTTCCTTTGCCCCCGGACATGCCGTTCGCCGCCTTCCTCGAGGCGATCGTCAAGGGCCACTACAACGGTCATCCCGACTTCGACAAGATCGACTGGGATCGGGTCGAGTGGACGATCGACGGCGTCAAGGTGAAGCCGGATCTGAGCAAGTCGCTCGCCGATCACGGCGTCGGCCACAAGTCGCTGATCCGCTTCTGGACGCCGGGTCTTGGCGGCTACAAGAACGCAGCGGCCTAAGACGCCGACGCGCCATGACCCATCAGCTCACCATCGAACCGATCGGCGACGCGATCGACGTCGCCGAGGGCCAGACGATCCTCGACGCCTGCCTGCGGTCGGGTATCTACCTGCCGCACGCCTGCGGCCATGGCCTGTGCGGGACGTGCAAGACGCAGGTGGTCGAGGGCGAGATCGATCATGGCGAGGCCTCCGCCTTCGCCCTGATGGATTTCGAGCGCGACGACGGGTTTGTCCTCGCGTGCACGGCGACGCTGAGGTCCGACGTCACGATCGAGGCCGACGTCGAGGAGGATCCCGACGCCCGCCGCATCGAGGTTCGCGATTTCGAGGGCGAAGTGGTCGGGCTCGACGACCTCGCGCACGACGTCAAGGGCGTGCGGATTGCGCTTCCGGGCGACGGCGTCGATTTCCAGGCGGGCCAGTACGTGATGGTGAACCTGCCGGGCGTCGATGGTCCGCGCGCCTTCTCGATCGCCAACGCGCCCTCCGACGGGGCCCATGTCGAGCTGCAGGTGCGGCGCGTGCCCGGCGGCGCCGGTACGGCTTATGTGCATGACAAGCTCAAAGTCGGCGACCGCGTCCGATTCAGCGGCCCCTACGGCCGGTTCGTGGTTCGCAAGTCGCGCGGCGGACCGCTCATCTTCCTCGCCGGCGGCACGGGCGTCTCGAGCCCGCGCGCGATGATCCTCGACCTTCTCGAAGAGGGCTACGCCGAGCCGATCACGCTCATCCATGGCGTGCGCACGGAGGCCGACCTTTATGGCCGCGAAGACTTCGAGGCGCTCGCCGCGAAGCATCCGAATTTCCGCTATGTCCCCGCGCTGTCGAACGAGCCGGAGGGCTCGGCTTGGTCGGGCGAGCGCGGCTTCGTCCACGACGTCGCCAAGCGCCTCTTCGGCGGACTGTTCGAGGGAAACACCGCCTATCTCTGCGGGCCGCCGCCGATGATCGAGGCCTGCATCGGCGCGCTGATGCAGGGGCGGCTGTTCGAGAAGCACATCTTCACGGAAAAATTCTTCACCGCCCAGGACGCGGGATCGAAGCCCAAAAGCCCCCTGTTCAAGAGGCTCTGACAATGGCCGCGCAACGCTTTCAGGTCACGCTCGAGGGGCATGGGCAGGCGAACTGCTACGAGGGCGAACGCGTCCTCGTCGCGCTCGAACGGGCGCAGGGCTTCGGCCAGCTCAAGAACCTGCCGCGCCGCCTGCCGGTCGGCTGCCGTCGCGGGGGCTGCGGGATCTGCCGCGTGCGCGTGCTCTCCGGCGAATACCGATCGGGCCCGATGAGCCGGGCCTGCGTTTCCGAGGAAGACGAGGCGGCGGGCGTCGTGCTCGCCTGCTGCATCTATCCGCTTTCCGATCTTTCGCTGCGGCTGGAGACCCCGGTCGTAGTCAAAGCCAAGGGCGAACGGGCCCTGCAACCCGTCTAAGGAGGTAACACCATGGCGATTACGGGCATTCTTCGCCCCGGCTTCATCCAGATCCGCGTTCTGGACATGCCGGCGTCGATCGAGTTCTACACCAAGCGCATCGGCCTGCATCAGGTGACGGAAGGCCCGGACGGCCGCGTCTACCTGAAGTCGGCCGACGAGTTCGACCATCACTCGATCGTGCTGCGCCGCGCCGACGCGGCCGGCGTCGACGCCGCCGCCTTCAAGTGCCTGAAGGACTCGGATCTCGATCACTACGAGAAGCGGGTCAAGGAATACGGCTTCGCGGTCGATCACGTGAAGGCGGGCGAGCAGCCGGGCATCGGCCGCCGCATCGGCTTCACCATCCCCTCGGGCCATCGCATCGAGCTCTACGCCCATGCCGACCAGTCCGATCCGAAGCCGCGCATCCACAATCCCGACGTCTGGGAGCTCGAGCCGCACGGCATGGCCGCCCGCCGCTTCGACCACTCGCTGCTCTACGGGCCGGACATCGAGAAGAACCTCGACTTCTTCGAGAAGGCGCTCGACTTCCGCTGCGCCGAGCGCGTCGACATGCCCGACGGCCTGCTGGCGATCTGGCTGACCTGCGGCATGAAGGCGCACGACATCGCCTTCGTGAAGTATCCGGAGCCGAACAAGCTCCATCACGTCGCCTTCGAGCTCGAGAACTGGCAACGCGGTCGGGCACGCGGCCGACATCATCACCCGCTACGACATCTCGATCGACATCGGGCCGACCCGCCACGGCATCACCCGCGGCCAGACGATCTATTTCTTCGATCCGTCGGGCAACCGCTGCGAAGTGTTCGCCGGCGGCTACACCTACTATCCGGACAACCCGACCCGCACCTGGGACGAGACCCAGGTCGGCAAGGGCATCTTCTACTACGAGCGGCAGATGAACGACGCGTTCCTGTCGGTCGTGTCGTAAGGCCGTCGTCAAGAGAGTCCGAAACACGACCCTTCGCGTCCGCGCGAAGGGTCCGATCAGCCGGCGGCGTTCGCTGCGCGCATGAGACTGCGGCGCGCGGGGCCGTCCCGCTGCGAGGGAAGACGATCATGCCTATCACGATAACGCGCCGCATCATCAGTTCGGCCGCGGCGCTCGAGGCCGTGGTGGCGGCGGTGGCCAAGGGCGGCGAGCGCGGCGTCGCGGTGGTCGCGGCGGTCGTCGACATCGGCGGCGACCTGGTCGCCTGCCTGCGCGCCGACGGCGCCTTCTCGGCGTCCGTGACCATCGCCAGGGACAAGGCCTATACGGCGGCCGTGTTCGGCGCTGCGACCGACGACCTGTCGAATGCGCTGAAGGACAACCCGACGCTTCATCACGGCATCGCCATCCGTCCGGGCGTCGTGCTGTTCGGCGGCGGCCTGCCGATCGTCGAGGACGGCGCCGTGATCGGCGCGATCGGCGTTTCCGGCGGCTCGGAGGACGACGACCGCGCCTGCGCCAAGGCGCGCGCGCGTCTGCAGGCCGTGCTCGGCGGCTCCGCATGAGGCAGTCGAGACTGTGCGCACGTGGCCGCCGACTAAAAATATCGATATTAATAAAAATATCGACAAAAATGACGAAATGCGATATAAGTCGGCACGCTTCGAGGAGCGGCCCGGTCACGGAGGGGTCAGACGATGACGGTTCAGGCTTTGAGAAAGACGTCCGCGAGCTTCGACAGCGCGCGCCGCGACGCCGCCCATTTCATCGACGGCGCGTTCACCGACGGCTCGACCGGCAAGTTCTGGGAGAACCGCACGCCGCTCGACAACAGCGTGATCGGCCGCGTTCCCGAAGGCGGCAAGGCGGAGATCGACGCGGCGGTCCGCGCCGCCAAGGCCGCGCTCTCGGGCCCCTGGGGCAAGATGACGGTCGCCGAGCGCACCGATATTCTCGCCAAGGTCGCCGACGGCATCAACGCGCGGCTCGAGGAGTTCCTCGCCGCCGAGTGCCTCGACACCGGCAAGCCGTCGAGCCTCGCCCGCCATCTCGACATCCCGCGCGGCGCCGCCAACTTCAAGATGTTCGCCGACACGGTGAAGAACGTCTCGACCGAGACCTTCATCATGCCGACGCCCGACGGCAAGGGCGCGCATCAACTACGGCCTGCGCCGGCCCAAGGGCGTGATCGCGGTCATCTCGCCCGTGGAACCTGCCGCTCCTGCTGATGACCTGGAAGGTCGGCCCGGCGCTCGCCTGCGGCAACACCGTCGTCGTCAAGCCGTCCGAGGAGACGCCGCTGACCGCGACCCTGCTCGGCGAGGTGATGAACGAGGCCGGCGTGCCGAAGGGCGTCTACAACGTCGTGCACGGCTTCGGGCCGAACTCGGCCGGCGAGTTCCTGACCCAGCATCCGCTCGTCAACGGCATCACCTTCACCGGCGAGACCCGCACGGGCGAAGCGATCATGCGCCAGGCCGCGCTCGGCATCCGGCAGGTGTCGTTCGAACTCGGCGGCAAGAACCCGGCGCTCGTCTTCGCCGACGCCGATCTCGACAAGGCGATCGAGGGCGTGATGCGCTCGTGCTTCTCCAATTGCGGCCAGGTCTGCCTCGGCACCGAGCGCGTCTATGTCGAGCGGCCGATCTTCGACGCGTTCGTCGCGCGCCTGAAGGCGGGCGCGGAAGGCCTGAAGCTCGGCCGTCCGGAGGACCCGGCGACCAACCTCGGCCCGCTGGTCAGCAAGGAGCACCGCGAGAAGGTGCTGGGCTACTACAAGAAGGCGGCCGACGAAGGCGCGACGGTCGTCACCGGCGGCGGCGTCCCCGAAATGCCGGCCGACCTCGCCGAACGGCGCCTGGATCGAGCCGACCATCTGGACCGGCCTTCCCGACACTTCGCCGATCGTCAACGAGGAGATCTTCGGCCCCTGCTGCCACATCCGCCCGTTCGACGACGAGGAGGAGGCGGTGCGGCTCGCCAACTCCACGCCCTACGGCCTCGCGGCCTCGGTGTGGACCGAAAATCTCTCGCGCGGCCATCGCGTCGCGGCGCAGATGGACGTCGGCATCTGCTGGGTCAATTCCTGGTTCCTGCGCGATCTGCGCACCGCCTTCGGCGGCGCCAAGCAGTCGGGCATCGGCCGCGAAGGCGGCCTGCATTCGCTCGAGTTCTACACCGAGCTCACCAACGTCTGCGTGAAGCTGTGAGGAGGAACAGTCAACGTGACAGAGATCGCGGCCGCTCAAGCCGTCGCCGACAAGCCATCCTCGGCGCTTACGCCACTCGAACGCCCGTGCCGCCGGTGCGCGAGCTTCTGCCGGCCGGCGCGGTCGATCAGGCCTACGCCGCGCAGGAGATCAACACCGACGCGCTGGCTCGCCGAGGGCCGCAGGCTCGTCGGGCCGCAAGATCGGTCTGACCTCGCTCGCGGTGCAGAAGCAGCTCGGCGTCAGCCAGCCCGACTACGGCATGCTGTTCGCCGACATGGCGGTGCCGGACGGCTGGGACGTCGCGGCGGACCAGCTCATCCAGCCCAAGGTCGAGGCCGAGATCGCCTTCGTGATCGGGCGCGACCTCGACGACGAGCACCTGACCATCGCCGACATTCTGCGCGCGGTCGAGTTCGCGCTGCCGGCGATCGAGATCGTCGACTCGCGCATCGCCGACTGGAAGATCGGCATCCTCGACACCATCGCCGACAACGCCTCCTCCGGCCTCTACGTGCTCGGCGCGCAGCCCGAAGAAGCTCGACGGCCTCGATCTGCGGCTCTGCGGCATGGTCATGGAGCAGGGCGGCGACGAGGTCTCGGTCGGCGCCGGCGCCGCCTGCCTCGGCGATCCCGCTGTCGGCGACGCTGTGGCTCGCCAAGACCATGGCGAAGGTCGGGCGTCCGCTCAAGGCCGGCGACACGGTGCTGTCCGGCGCGCTCGGGCCGATGGTCACGGTCAAGCGCGGCGAAGTCTACGAAGCGCGCATCTCGGGCCTCGGCTCCGTCCGCGCGGCATTTGCGAAGGAGCAAGCGTGAATGGCGAAGATCCAGTGCGCGATCATCGGCTCGGGCAATATCGGCACCGACCTGATGATCAAGGTGATGCGCATGTCGAAGGCGCTCGAGATGGGCGCGATGGTCGGCATCGACCCGGCGTCCGACGGCCTCGCGCGCGCCGCGCGGCTCGGCGTGCCGACCACCCATGACGGCATCGAGGGCCTGCGCAAGCTGCCCGAACTACAAGGACATCGAGGTCGTGTTCGACGCGACCTCGGCCGGCGCCCACATCAAGAACAACGCCATCCTGCAGACGCGACGGCAAGAAGGTGATCGACCTGACCCCGGCGGCGATCGGCCCCTTCACCATTCCGGTCGGTCAACGGCGACGCCAACATCGACGCGCCGAACGTCAACATGGTGACCTGCGGCGGCCAGGCGACGATCCCGATGGTCGCCGCGGTCAAGCGCGTCACCAAGCGCGTCATCTATGGCGAGATCGTCGCCTCGATCTCGTCGAAGTCGGCCGGCCCCGGCACGCGCGCCAATATCGACGAGTTCACCGAGACCACCTCGAACGCGATCGTCAAGCGTCGGCGGCGCCGAGCGCGGCAAGGCGATCATCATCCTCAATCCGGCCGAGCCGCCGCTGATCATGCGCGACACGGTCTTCACGCCTGTCGCAGGGCGGCGACGCAGGAGGCGATCGAGAAGTCGGTCGCCGAGATGGTCGCGGCGGTGCAGAACTACGTGCCCGGCTACCGGCTGAAGCAGAAGGTGCAGTTCGAGCACATCGGCGACAACCATCCGGTGCGCATTCCCGGCGTCGGCTTCTGCTCGGGCCTCAAGACCACGATCTTCCTCGAGGTCGAGGGCGCGGCGCACTACCTGCCGGCCTACGCCGGCAATCTCGACATCATGACCTCGGCGGCGCTCACCACCGCCGACCGCTGGGCCGCCAGGCAGTTGCAGAAGGAGGCCGCGTGATGGCCCGCACGAACAAGAACAAGCTCTACGTCCAGGACGTCACGCTGCGCGACGGCATGCACGCCGATCCGCCACCAGTATCATCTGGAGACGGTGCGCGAGGATCGCCCGCGCGCTCGACGCGCGCCGGTGTCGACGCGATCGAGATCTGCCACGGCGACGGCATCACCGGCGCGACCTTCAACTACGGCTTCGGCGCCCACGACGACGGCGAGTGGATCGCCGCGGTCGCCGAGGAGTGCAAGACACGCCGTCGTGACCGTGCTGCTGCTGCCCGGCATCGGCACCGTGCACGACCTGAAGCACGCCTACGAGGCCGGCGCGCGCAGCGTGCGCATCGCCACCCACTGCACCGAGGCCGACGTCTCGAAGCAGCACATCGAGGCCGCGCGCGACGCTCGGCATGGACACGGTCGGCTTCCTGATGATGGCGCACATGGCGCCGGTCGAGAAGCTGGTCGAGCAGGCGAAGCTGATGGAGAGCTACGGCGCGCGAATGCGTCTACGTGACCGACTCGGCCGGCGCGCTGCTGCCCGGACAGTACGCCGAGCGCGTGCAAGGCGTTCCGGCAGGCGCTGAAGCCCGAGACCGAGGTCGGCGTCCACGCCCACCACAACCTGACGCTCGGCGTCGCCAACGCGGTCGCCGGCATCGAGGCGGGCGCCGTGCGCGTCGACGCCTCGCTCGCCGGCATGGGCGCCGGCGCCGGCAACGCGCCGATCGAGGCGCTGATCGCCGTGCTCGACCGGATGGGCATCGAGACCGGCGTCGACCTGTACATCCTGATGGACGCCGCCGACGACCTGGTGCGCCCGCTGCAGGATCGCCCGGTGCGCGTCGACCGCGAGAGCCTGTCGCTCGGCTACGCCGGCGTCTATTCGAGCTTCCTGCGCCACGCCGAGAACGCGTCCAAGGTCTACGGCGTCGATACGCGCGACATCCTGACGGAGCTCGGCAAGCGCCGCATGGTCGGCGGCCAGGAGGACATGATCGTCGACGTCGCGCTCGACATCGTGCGCCAGCGCGAAGCCGAGGCGGCCGCCCAATGACCGACATCGCCAAGTTCGCCGAGGTCGTCGACGAGGCGGCGCGCACCGCCTCCGCGATCCCGCAGTTCACCGAGAGCGCGCCGCTCAGCGTCGCCGACGCCTACGCGGTGCAGGCGGCGTCGATCGAGCGGCGCCTGAAGCGCGGCGAACAGCTCGTCGGCGTCAAGATGGGCCTGACGTCGCGCGCCAAGATGCGCCAGGTCAACGTCGACGAGGTCGTCTGGGGCCGGCTCACCGACGCGATGCGGCTCGAGGAGGGCGCGTCGCTGTCGCGCGCGCGCTACGTCCATCCGCGCATCGAGCCGGAGCTCGCCTTCCTCCTCAAGGCGCCGCTGACCGGCGAGGTCACCGCGGCCGAGGCGATGGACGCGGTCGCGGCCATCGCGCCGGCGATGGAGATCATCGATTCGCGCTACCAGAACTTCAAGTTCGCGCTGCCGGACGTGATCGCCGACAATTCCTCGTCGTCCGGCTTCGTGGTCGGCGACTGGTCGCGGCCCGACCAGGACTTCTCCAACCTCGGCCTCGTGATGGAGGTCGACGGCCGGCCGGTCGAGATCGGCTCGACCGCGGCGATCCTCGGCAACCCGTCGCGCTCGCTGGTCGCGGCCGCGCGGCTCGCGGGCGCGGCGCTCGGGCGGCTAGAGGCGGGCTGGATCATTCTTGCGGGCGGCGCGACCGCCGCGCATTCGCTCAAAGTCGGCGAGCGCGTGCGGCTGACCATGCAGAACCTCGGATCGGTGTCGATCCGCGTGACGGAGTAGGCGCATGCCCATCGTCGAGATCACCATGATCGAGGGACGCACGCCCGAGGCCAAGCGCCGGCTGATCGCCAAGGTCACCGACGCGATCGTCGAGGCGATCGACGCGCCGCGCGAATTCGGTCCGCATCATCCTGCGCGAGATCCCGGCGCTGCATTTCGGCGCCGCGGGCAAGACCAAGGAGAAGACCGAGGCGCCGCCGGGCTGACGGGCGCTCCAGGGCAACGCCAAACAGAACGAACAAGGGAGGAACAGAATGAACAGATTTCCGATGGGGCGCCGCGCGTTCCTCAAGACCGGCGCCGCGGCGCTCGCCGCGACCGCGCTGCCGCGCGTCGCCTTCGCCGCGCCGAAGACGGTCAAGATCGGCCTTGTCGCGCCGCTGACCGGCCCGCTCGCGATCTTCACCGAGCAACTTCCGTGGACGATCGATCAGATCAAGGCGCTCACCGGCGGCCAGATCGACATCGGCGGCACCAAGCATCCGCTCGAGATCATCGTGCGCGACAGCCAGTCCAATCCGAACCGCGCCGCCGAGGTCGCGAAGGGCCTCATCCTTCAGGACAAGGTCGACATCATGACGACCTTCGCGACGCCGGAGACCGTCAATCCGGTCGCCGACCAGTGCGAGGTCTCGGGCGTGCCGTGCCTCTCGAACGACTGCCCGCTCGAGCCCTATTTCTTCGGCCGCCAGGGCGATCCGAAGAAGGGCTTCGACTGGACCTACAATTACTTCTTCAGCGCCGTGAACATGGCCGAGGCCTACTACGACGCCTGGGACCAGGTTCCGACCAACAAGGTGGTCGGCGCGCTGTGGCCGAACGACAACGACGGCCACGCCTTCTCGAAGATCTTCACCGGCATGGCCGAAAAGCGCGGCTACAAGATCGTCGATCCCGGCCGCTTCGACCTGCCCTCGGGCAACTACAGCGCCCAGATCGCCGCCTTCAAGTCGGCCGGCGCCGAGATCATCGCGGGCGTTCTGCCGCCGCCCGAGTTCACCGCCTTCATGAGCGCCGCGGCGCAGCAGAGCCTGCAGCCGAAAGTCATCTCGATGGCCAAGGCGACCGAGTTCCCCGCCGCGATCGCGCCGCTCGGGCCGCGCGCGGAAGGCCTGTCGGTCGAGGTGTGGTGGTCGCCGACGAGCCCGTTCAAGTCGGGCCTCACCGGCAGATCCTCGCAGGAACTTGCCGACGCCTACGAGAAGGCGACCGGCAAGCAGACGTCGATGACGCTCGGCTTCCGCCACGCGCTGTTCGAGACGGCGTTCGACGCGCTGAAGCGCGCCCAGAACCTCGACGATCCGGAATCGATCCGCGACGCCATCGCCAACATGGACTACGCCTCGATCGTCGGGCCGATCAGCTTCAAGAAGGGGCCCTATCCGAACACCTGCGCGACCCCGCTCGTCATCGGCCAGTGGAAGAAAGGGAACGAAGTTCCCGTTCGACCTCGTCGTCGTCGACAACACGACCGCGCCGATGGTCCCGCTCGGCGGCAAGATGGAGCCGATCGTCCATGGCTGATCGCGCCAGCGCGACCGCCTCCGCCGGGGACGCCCCGGCGGAGGCGCCCATGCTGGCGCTCGACGGCGTCTCGCGCCGCTTCGGCGGCCTCCGGGTCATCGAGGAACTGAACCTGACCGTGCGGCCGGGCGAGATTCTCGGCGTGCTCGGGCCCAACGGCGCCGGCAAGTCGACCCTGTTCAACCTGATCGCCGGCGTGCTGCCGCCGAACGAGGGCGCGATCGCCTTCATGGGCCGCGACGTCACGACGATGAAGGTGTGGCTGCGCCGCCGGCTCGGCATCGGCCGCACCTATCAGGTGCCCAAAGCCGTTCGCCCACATGAGCGTGTTCGAGAACGTGCTGGTCGCCGCGACCCATGGCGGCGGCCTGTCGATTCCCGCCGGGCGGCGCGAGGCGCACGGGGCGCTGGAGCTCGCCGGCCTCGCGCCGCTCGCCGGCAAGCCGGCCGGCGCGCTGTCGCTCCTCAACCTCAAGCGGCTCGAGCTCGCCAAGGCGATCGCCGCCAAGCCGAAGCTCCTGCTGCTCGACGAGATCGCCGGCGGCCTCACCGACGCCGAATGCGACGAACTGCTGGCGATCCTCTCGGCGATCCATGCGCGAGGGCGCGACGATCGTCTGGGTCGAGCACGTCATCCATGCGCTGAAGCGCATCGCGAGCCGCCTCGCGGTGCTGCATTTCGGCGCGATCATCTGCGAGGGCGCGCCCGACGCGGTGCTCGCCGACGAGCGGGTGCGGGAGGTGTACCTTGGGGCGTGAGCACGACCGGATCCCTTCCCCCGTTCCGCGGGGAAGGTGCGCGGGCGAAGACCGGGGGTGGCCGTGCGCCGAGGATCGGCTGCACGAGCGCATTGCGACCGGTCATCGCTTCGCGCTGCTTTCCACACCCCCTCGTCCCTCGGACACCTTCCCCGCTTCGCGGAGAAGGAGGCGGCCCATGACCGCCCCCCTCCTCGCCGTCGAGAAGCTCAGCGTCTTCTACGACGCCTTCCAGGCCGTGCACGACGTCGACCTCACGGTCGCCGAGGGCGAGATCGTGTCGATCATCGGCGCCAACGGCGCCGGCAAGTCGTCGTTCCTCAAGGCGCTCGTCCGCCAGGCGGGCCGCGTGACGGCTCCGCGCGCTTCGCCGGCGACGACCTCTCCGCGTTCTCGACGCGCGACATCGTCGCCAAGGGCGTCGCGCTCGTGCCGGAGGGCCGCAAGCTCTTTCCGTCGCTGACCATCTTCGAGAACCTGCGCATCGGCTGGGAGCTCGGCCGCAAGGGCGAGATCGGATTCGATCAGGTCTACGAGTGGTTCCCGGTGCTGCTGGAGCGGCGCGACAGCCGCGCGCGCGAGCTCTCGGGCGGACAGCAGCAGATGGTCGCGCTCGGCCGGGCGCTGCTCGCCAATCCGCGCCTCCTGCTGTGCGACGAGATCAGCCTCGGGCTCGCGCCGCGCGATCGTCAACGAACTCTACGAGATCATCCCGAAGGTGCGCGAGCGCGGCGTCTCGGTGATCGTCGTCGAGCAGGACATCACCCGCTCGCTCGCCGTCGCCGACCGCTTCTACTGCTTCCTCGAAGGCGAGGTGTCGCTGTCGGGCCGGCCCGGCCGACGCCGACCGCGAGACGATCATGCAACACTATTTCGGGGCTTGAGCGCTATGGTCGAGACGATCCTCAACCTCCTCGTCCAGGGCGTGCTGATCGGCGGCCTCTATGCGCTGTTCGCGCTCGGCCTGTCGCTGTCGCTCGGCGTCATGCGCTTCGTCAACATCGCCCACGGCGACATGATCGTGCTGTTCTCGTTCGTCATCCTGTCGCTGACCGGCGCGCTCGGCTGGTCGCCGTTCCTGGCGGCGCTGATCCTCATTCCCGTCGCCTTCGGCGCCGGCTACGTCCTGCAGCGCTTCCTTCTGCAGCGCACGGTCGGCAAGGGCATCCTGCCGATCCTGCTCGTGACCTTCGGCCTGTCGATCATCATCCAGAACGGCCTTCTCGAGGCCTATGGGCCCAACACCCGCAAGCTCTCGGGCGGAGCGGTCGAACTCGCCGCCTTCCAGGTCGGCCCGATCGCCATCGGCGTCTATCCGCTGCTCGTCTTCCTGCTCGCGGTCGCGCTGATCGCCGGCCTCGACGCCTTCCTCTACCGCACCGCGATCGGGCGCGCGCATCCGCGCGGTCAGCGACGATCCCGGCAGCCGCCGACCTGATCGGCCTGACCTCGGCGCGGATCTATCCGATCGCCATGGGCGTGGTCGCGGTCACCATGCTGATCGCCGCCGCGCTGCATGTCGGTCTGGACCAATTTCGATCCGGCGATCGGGCCGAGCCGGCTGCTCGCCGCCTTCGAGGCGGTGGTGCTCGGCGGGCTCGGCAGCCTCTGGGGTACGCTGGCGGGCGGCGTGATCATCGGGATCGCCCAGAACTTCGGCTCGCAGATCGACGCCTCCTGGCAGATCCTCGCCCAGCATCTCGTCTTCCTCGTCGCGCTCGTCTTCAGGCCGCAGGGCCTGTTCGCCAGGAGCTGAGCCGATGCGCCGCGAAAAGCCTCTCCTCCTCGCAGCCCGCGGCGCGTCCTGCTGGCCGCAGCGCTCGCCTGTGTTGCGGGCCCCTGGCTGTTCGACGCCAATAGCGCTGACCGTGCTGACCGAGTTCTTCGTCGTCCTGACGCTGGCGCTGATGTGGAACCTGCTCGCGGGCTACGCCGACATCATCTCGGTCGGCCAGCAGGGATTCGTCGGCGTCGGCGCCTACGCCTTCTTCGGCTTCACCGCGCTCGCGCATCTGAGCGTCTGGCTCGCCATTCCGCTCGCCGCGCTGACCACGCTCGTCATCGCCGTGCCGGTCATGGCGGTCATCTTCCGGCTGCGCACGGCCTATCTCGCGGTCGGCACCTGGGTCGCGGCCGACGTCCTGATGCTGATCGCCGGCAAGCTGCCGGGCTTTGGCGGCGGCTCGGGGACCAGCGTGCCGATCCCGGTCGTCAAAGCGTTCGGCGCGCGCCTCGGCGACCGGATCGATCTCTTCTACGGCATGAGCCTCGGGCTCGCGCTGATCGCCTTCGCCGCGACCTGGGCGCTCCTGCGCTCGCGCATCGGCCTCGGCCTCACCGCGATGCGCGACAACGAGGAGGCGGCGGGCTCGGCCGGCGTCGATCTCGTCAAGACGCGCGTCCTCTGCTTCCTGTGGACGGCGCCCTTCCTCGGATTGGCGGGCGTGATGACGGCGCTGGAAAAGCTGCGGGTCGCGCCGACCGCCTCGTTCAACATCACCGACTGGACGATCGACGTCATCTTCATCGTGGTGATCGGCGGCATCGGCAGCCTCGAGGGTCCGATCATCGGCGCGATCATGTTCTTCGTGCTGCGGCAATGGCTGGCCGACTTCGGCGCGTGGTATCTGATCCTGCTCGGGGTGATCTCGATCGCTGTCATCCTGTTCGAGCCCAAGGGCCTGTGGGGAGCCTGCCGGCGGCTCGGCGTTCCCGACCTCCTGCCGGCCGGCCATGTGGCGGATGCGGCGGACGACGGCCCGACCGGAGCCCAAGGCGAATCCTGCGCGGGCGCCGCGCCTACGACGGCCGTCTGATCGCCGAGCGCGGCGCGCTCAGGCAATAGTCGCACCAGCCGAGCGGCGGAGTCGTCGGGTCGGCCAGCCACGCCCGCGAATTGCCCGCGCCCGATCGACTCGCCCCGCATCGCGGCGGCGCAGTCCCCACGCTCGGCGAAGCGGGCGATGAGGATCGCGCCGGTCTCGTGTCCGAACAGCGCCTTCGTCAACGACGAAGAAGATCCGCGCGGCGTCGCCCTCGGCGGCGAGCCCGACCTGCTGCGTCATCTCGTCGACGAGACCGAACATGTAGCCGACGGAAAAGTCGTCGCAGGCGGCCGGCGGGATCGCCTCGGTGCGGCGCCGGATCCGCGACAGTTGCAGCAAGAGCAGCCCCGCGAGGATGCGGGCGATCCGAACGCCCGGGTCGTGATCGTTCTGCATCGCCGGGACGATGCCCCGTCCGGCTTGCGCGAAGCCTGCGGCGGGACGGATCGCTGCCGCGCCGTCGCGCTACTTCTGCATGTGCAGGTCCATCATGCTCGCCCGGCAGCGCCATGTTGGCGTTGAGGTGGAAC
This sequence comes from uncultured Alphaproteobacteria bacterium, assembly GCA_963783275.1. GTDB lineage: Bacteria > Pseudomonadota > Alphaproteobacteria > Rhizobiales > Beijerinckiaceae > Roseiarcus. Next base: position 83,178 of record CAWANA010000008.1, read on the forward strand.
ATGATCCACACCGAGCCGGCGATGACGAGGCCGACGATCAGCGCGCCGAAGGCGAGCGCGAGCGCGTTGTTGGTGTTGTCCGCGCCGGTGGTGATGTGCAGGAAGAAGACGAGGTGGACGCCCATCTGGGCGACCGCCAGCGCCGCGAGCCCCATCAGCACGCCCGGCCCGTAGAGGAGCGCGGTGCCGCTCGCCACCCAGAACGAGGCGACGGTCAGCACGGCCGCGAGCACGAGGCCGATCACATAGTTGCGCACCGACTCGGAGACGGAATGCTCGCCGAAGTCGCCGCCTTCGCCGGGCGCGGCGTCGTGCGATGCGTGGTGCTCGCTCATTGCAGCGTCCCCAGCAGGTAGACGTTGGTGAAGATGCCGACCCAGATGATGTCGAGCGCGTGCCAGAAGAGCGCGAAGCACAGGCCGCGGCGCATGATGCCCGGCCGGAACCCCTTGGTGAAGAACTGCGCCATCATCGTGCCGAGCCACAGCAGGCCGATGGTCACGTGCAGCCCGTGGCAGCCGACGAGCGCGAAGAAGGCCGAGAGGAACGCGCTGCGGTCCGGGCCGTTGCCCTCCGCGATCATCCTGGCGAACTCGTTGACCTCGAGCCCGAGGAAGCCGAGGCCGAGCAGGCCGGTCAGCGACGAAGCCGACCTGGGTCCACAGCATGTTCGTGACGTTGGCGGCGATCGATCGCGAGGCCGCAGACGAAGCTCGACAGGAGAAGGAAGGCCGTCTCGAACGCGACGGTCTTCAGGTTGAACAGTTCGAGCGGCCCCGGACCGCCCGCGGTCGAGCGCGACAGCACCGCGTAAGCCGCATAGAAGCCGGAGAACATCACGAAGTCGCTGAGCAGGAACACCCAGAAGCCGTAGGCGGTGACGATGCGCTTCGGCGCGGGGCCGCCATCGGACGGCTCGACACGGTCCTCGCGGACCAGCTCGTCCTTCTCCGACGACCTTCACGAGCCGGATGCCGGGTTCGCGCCCCTCGACCAGATCCACGCGCGCCTCGCGCCGCTGCGCGTCGATGCGGGCGACCTCCTCGGCCGGCACCTCGTATTCGTCGTGGTCGCGCCAGGCGAAGACGACGAAGGTCGCGAAGGCGCCGGCGACGCCGACCGCCGCCATCCACCAGATGTGCCAGATCAGCGCGAAGCCGGTGACGACGGCGAAGAAGGCGACGACGAAGCCGGTCGGAGCTGTTGACCGGCATCTCGATCGCTTCGTAGCGCGGCAGCGGCGTGAGCTGCGCCAGCGCGATCGCCCGCTGCTTGATGCCCCAATAGGCCTCCTCCCCCGTGACGTTCGGGCAGGGCGGCGAAATTGAAGGCCGGCGGCGGCGAGGCGGTGATCCATTCGAGCGTCCGCCCGTCCCACGGGTCGCCGGTGCGGTCGCGCAAGCGCGTCGCGCTCGCGGATGCTGACGGCGATCTGCAGGATCTGGCAGAGGATGCCGCAGAGGATCAGCACGGCGCCGCCCGCCGCGACGATCAGCCACGGCCGCCATTCGGCGACGTCGTAGTGCTGCATGCGCCGGGTCATGCCTTCGAGGCCGACGACATAGAGCGGCATGAAGGCGACATAGAAGCCGACGACCCAGAACCAGAAGGCGGCCGTGCCGAACCGCTTCTCCAGCCGGAAGCCGAACGCCTTCGGGAACCAGTAGTTGTAGCCCGCGAAGGCGCCGAACAGCACGCCGCCGATGATGACGTTGTGGAAATGGGCGACCAGGAACAGCGAATTGTGCAGCACGAAATCGGCGGGCGGAACCGCCAGCAGCACGCCGGTCATGCCGCCGAGCACGAAGGTGACCATGAAGGCGATCGCCCACAGCATCGGCGGCTCGAAGCGCACCCGGCCGCCCCACATGGTGAAGAGCCAGTTGAAGATCTTCACGCCCGTCGGGATGGCGATGATCATCGACATGATGCCGAACACGGCGTTGACGTCCGCGCCCGCGCCCATGGTGAAGAAGTGATGCAGCCAGACCATGAAGGACAGGACGCAGATCGCCAGCGTCGCCATGACCATCGACCGGTAGCCGAACACGGGCTTGCCCGAGAAGGTCGAGACCACCTCCGAGAACACGCCGAACGCCGGCAGGATCAGGATGTAGACCTCGGGATGGCCCCACGCCCAGAACAGGTTCACGTACATCATGGCGTTGCCGCCCATGTCGGTCGTGAAGAAATGGAACCCGAGATAGCGGTCGAGCAGCAGCATGACGAAGGTCGCGGTCAGCACCGGGAAGGCCGCGACGATCAGGAGGTTCGAGGCGAGCGCGGTCCAGCAGAAGATCGGCATGCGCATGTAGGTCATGCCGGGCGCGCGCAGCTTCAAAATGGTGGTGACGAAATTGACGCCGGTGAGCAGGGTCCCGACGCCGGAGATCTGGAGCGCCCAGAGGTAATAGTCGACGCCGACGCCGGGCGAGAAGGCAAGCTCGGAAAGCGGCGGATAGCCCATCCAGCCGGCCTGGGAGAACTCGCCGATGAACAGCGAGAGATTGATCAGCAGGACGCCCGAGGCGGTCAGCCAGAAGCTCACCGAGTTCAAGGTCGGGAAGGCGACGTCGCGCACGCCGAGCTGCAGCGGCACGACGAAGTTCATCAGGCCGATCACGAACGGCATCGCCACGAAGAAGATCATGATCGTGCCGTGGGCGGAGAAGATCTGGTCGTAGTGCTCGGGGACCAGGAAGCCGCCGGAGTGGAAGGCGAACGCCTGCTGCATGCGCATCATGATCGCGTCGGCGAAGCCGCGAACGAGCATGACGAGCGCGAGCAGGCAGTACATGACGCCGATGCGCTTGTGGTCGACCGAGGTGATCCACTCGCCCCAGAGATAGGGCCACCAGCCCTTGATCGTGATCAGCGCCGAGCACGGCGAGGACGACGACGATCACCACGATCGAGGTGACGAGCGGGATCGGCTGATCGAACGGGATCGCCGCCCAGGTCAGTTTGCCGAACATCAGGTTCCCCCGCAGATCGCCGGCGCGAGGCCTGTGGCCTGGGCGCGGGTCGGATCGACGCGGACGGCTGCGGCGCGGACCCGTTGACGATCGATTGGAAGAGGCCCGGCTCGACCGAGCGATAGGCGCTGGGGCTGACGGCCATGCTCGGCTTGACGAGGTCGGCGTAGCGGTTGCGGTCCATGTCCGCGCCCGACGCCTTGGCGTCGGCGATCCACTTGGCGTAGCCGTCCGGCGGCAGCGCCTTCACGTCGAAGCGCATGTCCGGGAATCCCTCGCCGCTGAAGTTGGCCGAGAACCCGTCGAAGCGCCCTCCTGGTCGGCCTGCAGCCAGAGCTGCGTCGCCATCCCCGCCATCGCGTAGATCTGGCTGCCGAGACGGGGCACGAAGAAGCTGTTCATCACGCCGCTCGAGGTGATGGTGAAGTGGACCGGAGCGCCGACCGGAATGGTCAGCGCATTGACGCTCGCCACGCCTTCGTTCGGGTAGAGGAACAGCCATTTCCAATCGAGCGCCACGACCTGGACCTCGATGGGCTTCGTCGGCTGGCCAGGGGCTTGTAGGGATCGAGCTCGTGCGAGCCGAACCAGGCGACGCCGCCGAGCACCACGACGACCAGCGTCGGGATCGACCAGACGATCAGCTCGAGATGGCCGGAGAACTCCCAATCCGGCCAATAGAAGGCGCGCGTCGTTGGAGGCGCGGAACCAGAAGGCGAAGCCCGCGATCATGGCCATGACCGGCAGGACGATCGCCAGCATGATCGCGAGCGAATCGATCAGAATGAGCTTTTGCGCGGCGCCGACCGGCCCCGCCGGATCGAGGACGCCGCTGCAGCCGGCGAGCGGCGCGGCGATCAACGCAGCGCGTAGGAAGGCGGCGCGAGACGCGGCGTCGCGCCGCGGCGGCCTTCGAACCGTCCAGATCAACAGCGCTCGATGACGCGTCGAAGCATTTTGGCCGCTCCGCAAGTTTAGCGGTCTCAGACTCTCCTGTCGTCGATGTCGATTTATTCTGTACGTCGGGCGCGGCCAAACGGAAAATGCGCCGGCGCCGGCGACGACTTGATGCGATCAATGTGACCGAGTTGCGGCGAAGCGGTCGACCCGCGTCTGCGGCTATCGCACACCGTTCCCTCTGGCGGGAAGCGCCGCCGCGTTGCTATGGGCTCGAGCAACGCAGTCGCAACGTGGAGGGCGCAATGAGAATTTCCGGAGCGGCGGCGATCGTGACGGGCGGCGGATCGGGGCTCGGGCGGGCGACGGCCGAGGCGCTGGCGGCCAAGGGCGCGAAGGTCGCGGTCGCCGATCTCAACCAGGCGGCGGCCGAGGAGGTCGCGCAGGGCGATCGGCGGCGTGGCCGTCGTCTGCGACGTCGGCGACGACGCCTCCGCCGCCGCGGCTGTCGCCAAGGCCGAGGCGGCGCACGGGGCCGCGCGCATCCTCGTCAATTGCGCCGGCATCGGCAATCCGAAGCCGCATCGTCGGCAAGGACGGGCCGCAGCCGCTGCTCGGCGACTTCGAGAAGGTCATCCGCGTCAACCTGATCGGCACCTTCAACATGATCCGCCTCGCGGCGGCCGGCATGGCGAAGCTCGAGCCGATCGACGGCGAGCGCGGCGTGATCGTCTCGACCGCCTCGGTCGCGGCCTTCGAGGGCCAGATCGGCCAGGCCGCCTATTCGGCCTCGAAGGGCGGCGTCGTCGGCGATGACGCTGCCGATCGCGCGCGAATTCGCGCAGATCGGCGTCCGCGTCAACACGATCGCGCCCGGCATCTTCATGACGCCGATGCTGGCCGGCCTGCCGCAGGACGGCGCAGGAGTCGCTCGGCGCCTCGGTGCCGTTCCCGTCGCGGCTCGGCGCGCCGGCCGAATACGCGGCGCTCGCGGTCCACATCGTCGAGAACGGCTATATCAACGGCGAGACGATCCGTATCGACGGCGCGCTGCGCATGGCGCCGCGGTAGGCGGGACTCTGCAGGGCGCGCTCGCTGAGCGCGCCGGCGGGGTCATCGACCCCGCACAGGAGCCGCGCTCGGGCACACAACGAGATCGAGGGAGAACGCGGCATGGCGGGAAGACCCGGGCGGCTCGAAGGCAAGGCGGCGCTCATCACCGGCGCGGCGTCCGGCATCGGCCGCGCGACCGCGGCGCTGTTCCACGCCGAGGGCGCGAAAGTCGCGGCGACCGACCGCAACGAGGCTGGCCTCGCCGGGCTCGAAGGCGTCGCCGATCTCGATCCTCGTCCAGGACGTGACGGACGAAACGCGCTGGCGCGAGGTGGTCGACGCCGTCGTCGCCGCCTTCGGCCGGCTCGACATCCTCGTCAACAGCGCGGGCGTCGCGCGCATCGGCAGCATCGAGACCGCGAGCCTTGACGACTTGCGGTTCATGAACGCGGTCAATGTCGAAGGCACGTTTCTCGGCTGCCGCGAGGCTGTGCGCGTCATGAAGGACAGGGGCGGCGGCTCGATCGTCAATCTCTCCTCGGTCGCGGGCGTCATCGGCGACGCCGCGTCGCTGGGCTATTGCGCCAGCAAGGGCGCGGTCAGGATGCTGACCAAGTCGGCGGCCCTCCATTGCGCGCGCGCCGGCTACAAGATCCGGCTGAATTCGGTCCATCCCTCGTTCGCGGAAACGCCGATGGTTCTGGAGGGCATCGCGCGCGCGAGCAATCCCGAGCGGGTGCGGGCGGGCCTCGAACGCGCGGCGCCCATGGGCCGCCTCGGCCAGCCGGAGGAGGTCGCCAACGCCATCCTGTATCTGGCGAGCGACGAATCGTCCTTCACCACCGGCGTCGAACTGATGGTCGATGGCGGGCTCACCGCTCAGTAGCGAAGGGAACGAACGACCCATGCGCGTGCAAGTCTGCATCATTGGCGGCGGGCCCTCGGGGCTCCTGCTGTCGCAACTCCTGCACCTCAAGGGCGTCGACACCATCGTGCTCGAGCGGCAGAGCCGCGAGTACGTGCTCGGCCGCATCCGGGCCGGCGTCCTCGAGCACGGCTTCGCCGACCTGATGCGCGAGGCCCAGTGCGGCGAGCGCATGGACCAGGAAGGCGAGATCCATCACGGCTTCTTCATCGCGCACGACGGCAGGCTCGACCGCGTCGACCTCGCGAAATATTCGGGCGGCAGTTCCGTCGTCGTCTACGGCCAGACGGAAGTGACGCGCGACCTCTACGCCGCGCGCGACCGCGCCGGCGGCAAGGTCGTCCACAACGCCGAGGACGTGACCCCGCACGACGTGAACTCGGACGCTCCCTTCGTCACCTATCGCGCCGGCGACGACATCATCCGCATCGACTGCGACTACGTGATCGGCGCCGACGGCTTTCACGGCGTCAGCCGCAAGTCGATCCCGAAAGGCGTGCTGAAGGAATACGAGCGGATCTATCCGTTCGGCTGGCTCGGCGTGCTGTCGCGCACGAAGCCGGTCTCGCCCGAGCTCATCTACTGCAAGCACGAGCGCGGCTTCGCGCTGTGCTCGCTGCGCTCGCAGACGCTCAGCCGCTACTACATCCAGGTCCCGCTGACGGACCGGGTCGAGGACTGGGCCGACGACGATTTCTGGTCCGAGCTCAAGCGACGGCTGCCGGAGACCACGGCGCGCAACCTGTCACCGGGCCGTCGATCGAAAAGAGCATTGCGCCCTTGCGCAGCTTCGTCGCCGAGCCGATGCGCTACGGCCGGCTTTTCCTTGCCGGCGACGCCGCCCACATCGTGCCGCCGACCGGCGCGCGCGGCCTCAACAGCGCGGCCTCGGATATCCACTACCTCTACCACGCGCTCCTCGATCATTACCAAAGGCAGGACGACGCGGGCCTCGACGCCTATTCCGGCAAGGCGCTCGCGCGGGTGTGGAAGGCGCAGCGCTTCTCCTGGTGGCTGACCATGCTGTTGCATCGGTTCCCCGAGAATTCGCCTTACGAGAACCGGCTCCAGGCGACCGAGCTCGAGTACCTGTTCTCCTCGGACAAGGCGCTGGGGTCGCTCGCGGAAAACTACGTCGGCCTGCCGTTTTGAGCGAAGGCGCGCCGAATCGGGTAAGGGTCGGAGCGCATGAACGCGAGAACCCCTGACCTCGCCCTGAGGAGCGGCGCCGAAGGCGACGCGTCTCGAAGGACGTTCCAGCGCGCAAGGACGGCAGCGCTCACTGGATCATCCTTCGAGACGCGATGCTTCGCATCGCTCCTCAGGATGAGGGTCGTTGTCGTACGATCTGAACCTGCGGAGCAACCATGGTCCGACTGAACGTCATTTACACGCGCACAGGCGATGCGGGCGAGAGCGGGCTCGGCGACGGGACGCGCAGGCCGAAAACCGACGCCGCGCTTCGTCGCCATGGGCGATGTGGATGAAACGAACTGCGCGGTCGGGCTCTCGCGTCTGCACACATTGGGCGCGACCGATCCGGCGCTCGCCGGGATCGACGCGACCCTTGCGCGCGTGCAGAACGATCTCTTCGATCTCGGCGCCGACCTCTGCCTGCCGCCCGCCGCCGGCGAGGCGCCGGGCGCGGCGCTCCGCGTGGCGGCGTCGCAGGTCGAGGCGCTCGAGCACGCCATCGACGCGGTGAACGAAAAGCTCGAGCCTCTGCGGTCCTTCATCCTGCCGGGCGGGACGCCGGCCTCCGCCGCCTTGCATCACGCGCGCGCGGTCTGCCGGCGCGCCGAGCGCAGCGTCGTCGCACTCGGCGAAATCGAGGGCGAGGAGGTGAGTTCCGCCGTGCTCGCCTACATCAACCGGCTGTCGGACTATCTCTTCGTCGCCGCACGCGCCGCCAACGCCTACGGCCGGGACGATGTCCTGTGGGCGCCCGGCGCCAACCAGTCCTGAAGCCGATGAGCGAGGCGACCCTCACAACCGCCATCGGCGTGATCAGCGGCACGTCGATGGACGGGATCGACGTCGCGCTGATCCGGAGCGACGGCGAATCGCGGGTCGAAACCGGCCCGGCCGCCACATTTCCCTATCCTGAGGCGGTCTCTCAGCGGTTGCGCGCGGTCGTCGCCGACCCGCTCGAGGCCGAGGCGCCGCAGGCGCAGCTCGAGCAGGACGTGACGGATGCTCATGTCGCGGCGGTCGAGGCGTTCCTCCAGCGCTTCGCCGTCGCGCGCGAAACCGTCGCGCTGGTCGGGCTGCACGGCCAGACCGTTCTGCACCGGCCCAAAGCGGGTCTGACCCGGCAGCTTTGCGACGGGGCGCGCGCCGCGGCGGCGCTCAGGCTCGACGTCGTCAACGACTTCCGCTCGGCCGACGTCGCGGCCGGCGGCGAGGGCGCGCCGCTCGCGCCGGTCTATCACGCGGCGATGACGGCCGGGCTCGAGCGGCCGCTGATGGTTCTCAACTGGGGCGGGGTGGGCAACGTCACCTGGCTTGGGCCGGCGAACGAGATCGTCGCCTTCGATACCGGTCCCGCCAACGCGCTGATCGACGATTTTCTGCTGCAGCGCCGCGGGATCGCCTTCGACGCCGACGGCCGGCTCGCGGCGAGCGGGCGGGTCGACGCGGCGGCGCTGACCAGCCTGATGCGCGATCCCTATTTCGACCGGCCGCCGCCGAAATCGCTGGATCGCAACCATTTTTCGCCCGCCGCTGCGGCCGTGGCGGCGCTTGAGCGACGCGGACGGCGCGGCGACGCTCGCGCTTTCACCGTCGAGGCGACGGTCGCCGCGCTCCGACACGCGTCTCCGCCCCCGAAGCGCTGGCTGGTCGGAGGCGGGGGGCGCCGCAATTCCGTGCTGATGCAAAGCCTCGCTGAGCGGCTCGGCGCGCCCGTCGAGCCGGTCGAGGCGATCGGCTTCGACGGCGACGCAATCGAGGCGCAGTGCTTCGCCTATCTCGCCATCCGCACGCGGCGCGGCCTGCCGCTTTCCTTCCCGACTACGACCGGCGCTCCGCGGCCGATGACCGGCGGCGCTTTCTGGCCGGCTGCGCGGGATCTGTAGCCGCGATCGCCCCGGGTCAGAGCCCGGGGGTCGGCGACGCGGTCAACGACCGGCCCAAATGAAAAGGGCCCCGCGCTGTGCGAGGCCCGGTCCGTCGTGTCGAGCGTGTCCGCTTACTGGCAAACGTTGACCGGCCCGTTGCCGATCCAGGCGCCGTTCGGCGCATAGAGCGGGCGAACCTGGACGCAGCCGTTCGGATAGCCATACGGGCCGCCATAATAACCGCCGTTCGCGGCGCCGAGCGCAATCGCGCCGGCAGTCAGGGCGCCGACGGCGACCGCCGGGCCCCACCATCCGTTGTTCCAGTAGCCGTTGCCCCAGTAGCCGTTGTGCCACACGCCGCCGCCACGCCAGCCGCCGCCCCAACCGCCGCCGCGCCAGCCGCCGCCGTGCCATCCGCCGCCGCCGCCATGCCAACCGCCGCCGCCGCCGTGCCACTGAGCCGCAGCCGGTTCGGTCGTCGCGACCAGCGACGCGCCGAGCGCAAGCGCCGCAACGCCCGCGATGATCGCCTTGGAAACCGTGTTTCGCATTTTACCCTCCGATGGCCGGCCCAACGAGCGCGGCCGAATAAACCCTTGCGCCTCCGGCTGCCATTCCGATCGACGCTTCGTCATGGACAGTGCCGCAGGATTTGGCGACTAATATGCCCGAAAAGAGGCGAACCGGCGCCGCAGCGGGCATTCATATTTCGTAACATAGTTTAACACACACCTCGCTGAATAGATGTTCAGGTATAGCGGATGAATGAACGTTCATAATGCTTTTGCCGTGTCGAGATGAACGTAAGGATGTCGAAACCGCCTTCCGCCTTCGGCCGCGGCGCCGTCCGTGACGCGGACGGCGCCGAAAGGCCTCACTGGCACACGTTCACCCAATGCCGTCCGAGGTAATGGCCATGGCCGCCGGGCTGCGACCAGACTCTTCGGTTGACCCAGCAGCCGGGCGGTCCCTGGTTGGCGTAGACGTCGCCGGCGACGAAGACCGGCGCCGCCGCTACGCCCCAGCCCCACCAGGGATAGCCCCAGCCGGCGTAACCCCAGCCCGGACCCCAATATCCGCCCCCCCAGCCGCCGCCCCAATAGCCGCCGCGCCAATAGCCGCCGCCCCAGCCCGGGCCGCGCCAGCCGCCGCCCCAGCCCCCGCCACGCCAGCCGCCGCCGCCCCAACCGCCGCCATGCCAGCCGCCGCCCCAGCCCCCGCCGCCATGGAAGAAGGTCGCGGCCGGCGCCGGTGTCGCCATCGCCACCATGGCAAGACCGACGGCCGCGAGCCCCGCAACCATCGCTTTCGAAAGCACAGTTCCGCATCGAAACCTCCACGCCGTTCGCCGGGCGCCCGAATCTGGACACCGCCCGCCGTGTCCGCCCCTTTCCCTTGCAAGGTATGCTCAATCCGCGTGAATTCTAGGCAGGCCGTTGCGATCCTCGCAAAAAATTGATCACGCCGGAGAAATCGTCGCCTGCCGTGGCCCGACGAGACGAACAGGGCGTAAAGCTGCGCCGCTTCCCCGCAGAGCGGGATGGCGACGCCGGCGCTCGCCGCAGCCTCCTGAGCGAGCTTCATATCCTTCAGCATCAGGCTTGCGGCGAAGCCCGGCTTGTAGTCGCGGTTGGCGGGGGAGGTCGGAACCGGTCCGGGGACCGGGCAATAGGTCGTCAGCGACCAGGACTGGCCGGACGAGGTCGAGGCGACGTCATAGAGCGCCTGGGCCGAGAGGCCGAGCTTTTCGGCGAGCGCGAAAGCCTCGCAGGTGGCGATCATGGTCGCGCCGAGGATCATGTTGTTGCAGATCTTGGCGGCTTGTCCCGCGCCCGGGTCGCCGCAATGGACGATGCGCTTGCCCATCGCCTCGAGGATAGGCTTCGCCTTGTCGAAAGCCGCCTGAGAGCCGCCGCACATGAAGGTCAGCGTGCCGCCGGTCGCGCCGCCTACGCCCCCCGAGACCGGCGCATCGAGCGTCAGCATGCCGGCGGCCGCGCCCGCCTCGTGCGCCTTCCGGGCGCTGTCGACGTCGATCGTCGAACTGTCGATGATCAGCGCGCCCTTCGGCGCCGACGGCAGGAGGTCGGCCCAGGCGGCGAGCACATGGCGCCCGGCGGGGAGCATGGTCACGATGACCTCCGCTCCGGCGACCGCCTCTCGCGCGCTGCCCATGATCGCCACGCCCGTCTCGGCCGCGGTCTGCTTCTGCGCCTCGATCAGGTCGTAGCCCGCGACCCAGTGCCCCGCCTTGACCAGATTGGCGGCCATCGGGCCGCCCATGTTGCCCAGACCGAGAAATGCGATATTGGCCATTTCGCTCTCCGATTTTCCTTGCTTGTTTCGAGACTATTTCCAGTCGGCCAGAAGGACGACGTCGCTTCGGTAGCGGGTGCCGGCAAGGCGCGTCGTCAAGGCTCCGATCCAGTGTGATCAACGGGGCGCCCCGCCGTCGCGCGAGCGCTAGATAAACGCAGTCGTAGACCGGATGGTCGAGATCGCGTGCAATCGCCAGCGCAGGCGAAGCCAGGTCCGCGTCGTCGACAATCTGCGGAACGAATCGCCGGATTTCGCGCAAGCCAGCCTCGGCGAGATCGATGCGGAACTCGCCTCGTCGGGCCTTCTTCCATAGCGTGTTGGCGAACTCGAGCGAGCATCAGCGACGGCGCGATGAGGTCGTGCGTCGCGGCGATCAGGCGGTTCGCTTGCTCCGTTGCAGGTTCGAGGGCAAACCAGCAGATGGCGACGCTGGCGTCGACGACGAATTCGCTCAACGGTCCCGGTCTTCCCTGATGAGCTCGACGGGATCGCTACGCGGACCCGGCGGCGTCATGCTCTGAAAGCGCAAAGCTGCCGCCAGACGCTCCTCGGGCGTGTAGGGGGCCGCCCTCTCGATCACCTCGCGCAGTTCCTGCTCCAGCGAGCGCCCGCGGGCCTTGGCGCGCTCGCGATGCGCTTCGATGACGTCGTCGGGCAGATTCCGGATCAGGACCTGAGCCATGCGCTTCACCGCTCGCAGCCGGGCGGAGGCCGACTGATATCAAGGTTGATAGCACTGCGTGGCGTCCGGCGCAATGTCGGGCAGAACCCGGATTGCGCGGAGCGCCGGAGGAGAGGACCGCCCTCTGGCATGAGCGCGTTCACCTTCCTCAGGAAAGGGAGCGGCGCCCGCACGTCCCGGCGCGCCACAACGGTTTGAGCCCTCAATCGGGCGCGACGCTTCGCCGCGTCACCTCGCGCTGGCCAGAGCCTATCTTTGCGGTGGCGAGGGGGCCGAGGTCTTGGAACGGTATGCGGCGCTTTCTGATCGGCGCGGTCGCGCGTTTGGGGCTCGGCGGGGTCGTCGCCTATGTGTTATCAGGACACGTCCCCTCGATGAGCGCCGCCGGCGGGGTCGCCGCGCTCCGCTTCCAGGACACGCTGCTTCCCTGGATCGGCGGCAAGGCCGAACCCGGACTTCATCCTCGTCTCCGGCAACATCGAAGCGCACGAGAGCATTCTCAGCTTCAAGTCGGTGCAGTCCCGCATCGTCGAGCTGCCGTTCGACGAGGGCAAGACGGTCACGGCGGGGACGGTTCTCGCCCGAGTCGACGACGCCGATTACAAGCAACAGGTCGTCATCGCCCAGGCGGGGCTCGACGAGCGGATGCGCCAGCTCGACGTCGCCGAGCAGAACGTCGACGCCTCGCGGCGCACCGTCGTCAGCGACGAGGCGGAAGTGTCGCTGCGCGAGCTCGAGTTCGATCGCGCGCAGACCCTGGTGACCAAGGGCGCCGGCACGATCGACACGCGCGACGTCGCCGAGACGGCGCTGAAGCAGGCGCGCGCCGCGCTCGAACGCGACAAGGCGCTGGAGGCGGCGGCCGACAAGAGCGTCGCCCTCGCCATCGCCGCGATCGAGACGTCGCGCGCCAACCTCGATCTGGCGAAGATCGTGCTCGGCTACACGACGCTGGTTGCGCCGTTCGACGGCGTCATTCTGGTCAGGCAGGCGGAACTCGGCGAGGTCATTTCGCCCGGCGCCGCGATCGTGACGCTCGCCGACATCAACCACGTGTGGCTGCGCGCCTATGTCAACGAGACCGACATCGCCAAGATCCGGCTCGGGCAGGCGGCGACCGTCACGACGGACTCCTGTCCCGGGGAAAGAGTATCCGGGGCGCATCTCGTTCATTTCCGAGCAGGCGGAATTCACGCCGAAAAGCGTCGAGACCCACGCCGAACGGGTGACGCTCGTCTATCGCATCAAGATCGACATCGACAATCCGACGCACGAACTCGTTCCCGGCCTGCCGGCCGACGCCAGGATCGCCGTGCAAGGCGCCCGGACAGTCATGAACGGCGCGCCGTCGAGACCGGCCATCGAAGTCCGCGGACTCGGCAAACGGTTCGGCGCCGACGACCGCCGTCGACGGCCTCAGCTTCTCGTGCGCGCCCGGCGAGGTGTTCGGCTTCGTCGGCCCGGACGGCGCCGGCAAGACCACCATCATGCGCCTGCTCGCGGCGGTGATGTCGCCCGACGAAGGCTCGATCGTGATCGAAGGCGTGGACGCGGTCGCCGACGCCGAGCGCGTCCGCTCGCACGTCAGCTACATGCCGCAGCGGTTCGGCCTCTACGAGGACCTGACGGTCGACGAGAACATCGCGTTCTTCGCCGACCTCTTCGGCATCCGCCGCAAGGAGCGGGACGAGCGCGCCGCGCGTCTTCTCGCCGCCTCCGGCATGACGCCGTTCCGCAAGCGCCGGGCGGGCCAGCTCTCCGGGGGCATGAAGCAGAAGCTCGGCCTCACCTGCTCGCTGATCCACACGCCGAAGGTGCTGCTGCTGGACGAGCCGACCGCCGGCGTCGATCCGGTGTCGCGGCGCGACTTCTGGCGCATCCTCTATGGCCTGCGCGGGGAGGGCGTCGCGATCGTGGTCGCCACCTCCTACCTCGACGAGGCCGAGCGCTGCACGCGGCTCGGCCTCCTGCGCGAGGGCCGCATGCTCTATTGCGACACGCCGGCCGCGCTGAAAGCGCTGATGCCGGGCGAGATTCTCGCGGTCGTTTCGCCCGAGGCCCGCGCCGCGCGCGACGTCGCTCGCCGCGCGGGAGGGCGTGAAGAGCGCGATCCTGCTCGGCGACAGCGTTCACGTCGTCGTCGACGACGCGGACCGCGCGTCGGGGCGACCTCGGCGGCGCGCTCGCCGCAGCCGGCATTCCGGCGGACGAGATCGAGCGCATCGCGCCCACGATCGAGGACCTGTTCGTCTCGCTGCTGACGGAGACGGAGGCGATGACCGGCGAAGGCGGCGAGGTTCGCATCCGCGCCGACCGGCTGACCAAGCGCTTCGGCGATTTCGTCGCCGTCGACGCGGTGAGCTTCGAGGCGCGGCGCGGCGAGATCATGGGCTTTCTCGGCCCGAACGGCGCGGGGAAATCGACCACGATCCGCATTCTTTGCGGCCTGCTTGCGCCCAAGCGGCGGACGGGCGGAGGTCGCGGGCCTCGACGTCGCGCCGCGAACCCGAGAAGGTGCGCGAAGTCATCGGCTACATGTCGCAGAAATTCTCGCTCTACGACGACCTGTCGGTGAGGGAGAACCTGAGCTTCTTCGGCGGCGTCTACGGCGTGAAGGGCGCGCGGCTGAAGGAGCGGCTCGCCTTCGCCGTCGACATGGCCGGGCTGAACGGCCGGGAAGACGCGGTCGTCCACGATCTTTCCGGCGGCTGGAAGCAGCGGCTGGCGCTCGGCTGCGCGGTGCTGCACGAGCCGGCGATCCTGTTCCTCGACGAGCCGACCTCGGGCGTCGACCCGGCCTCGCGCCGGCGGTTCTGGGACCTGATCTATGCGCTCGCCGAGGGCGGCGTCACCGTCGTCATCACCACGCACTACATGGACGAGGCCGAGTACTGCAATCGCATCGCGCTCATCAACGGCGGGCGTCTCGTCGCGCTCGGCAGCCCGTCGGAGCTCAAGCGCAGCGCGATCCGCGGCGAGATCCTGCTGGTCGAGGGCGACGATCCCGGCGCGATGCTCGAGGCGCTCGCAGGCGCGCCCGGCGCGCGCGACGTCGCGCCGTTCGGCTCGTCGCTCCACATCGTCGTCGACGACGCGGCGCGCGACCGGCCGGCGATCGAACAGCGCCTCGCCGAGCGCAAGCTCGCCTGGTCGCGGATCGAGCCGATCAAGGCGACGCTCGAGGACGTGTTCGTCCAGCTCGTCGGCGAGAGCGGCGGCGGGAAGGCGGCGCGATGAGCCTTCGCCGGATCCGCGCGGTCGCCAGGAAGGAGATCATCCAGATCCTGCGCGATCCGCGCAGCCTCATGGTCGTCCTCTTGATGCCGCTCATGCAGATGGCGCTGCTCGGCTACGGCGTGAATCTCGACATCAAGCACGTGCCGATCTGCGTGTTCGACCGCGAGGGCAGCCAGCAGAGCCAGGCGCTGCTCAAGGCCTTCCAGGCCTCGCAGTATTTCTGGATCGTCGAGACGGAGCGCGCCTATCCCGATGTCGCGCGCGCGATCGACGCGGGCCGCTGCAAGATGGCGATCGTCGTGCCGCAGGACTTTTCCGAGACGCTCGCGTCGGCGAATTCCGCCTCGGTGCAGGCGATCCTCGACGCCACCGACGACAACACCGCCAACATCGCGCTCGGCTACGCTCAGGCGGTGATCGGCGCCTATTCCGGCAACGTCCAGCTCGAGCGGACCCAGACCATGGGCCAGCCGCCGCCGGTCGTCCCCGCGGTCGCGCAGTACCGGGTCTGGTACAACGAGGACCTCGTCAGCCGGAACTACATCATGCCCGGCGTGGTCGCGCTGGTGATGGCGCTGGTCGGCGCGCAACTCACCTCGCTGACCATCTCGCGCGAATGGGAGCGCGGACGATGGAGGTGCTGGTCTCGACCCCGGTCACCCGGATGGAGCTGATGTGCGGGAAGATCCTCCCCTATTTTGTCATCGGCCTGATCGACGCCGCGTTCTGCCTCATGATCGCGGTGTTCTGGTTCGAGGCGCCGTTCCGGCTTTTTTTTTTTTTTTTTTTGCCCGGATGGAGCTGATGGTCGGGCAAGATCCTGCCCTATTTCGTCATCGGCCTGATCGACGCCGCGTTCTGCCTGCATGATCGCGGTCTTCTGGTTCGAGGCGCCGTTCCGCGGGGCGGTCTCGACCCTGTTCTTCACGACCTCGCTCTTTCTCGTGGTCGTGCTGGGCCTCGGCTACTTCATCTCGGCCAGCATCCGCAGCCAGGTCGGCGCGAGCCAGATCGCGCTGGTCGCGACGCTCCTGCCGACGACGCTGCTCTCGGGCTTCGCCTTTCCCATCGAACAGATGCCGACGCCGATCCAGTGGCTCACCTATCTCGTCCCGGCGCGCTATTATTTCACGATCCTGAAATCGGTGTTCCTCAAGGGCAGCGGTCTTGGCGATCTCCTCGCGCCGATCGGCCTGCTCGCGATCTACGCCGCCGTCATCGGGCTCCTGGCCGCGCGCGCTTTCCGCAAGACGCTGGACTGACGCCATGTGGGGCCGCGTCTTCAACCTGGTCCTGAAGGAGCTCCGGCAGCTCCGCCGCGACCGTGCGGCGAAGTTCCGCCTGCTGATCCCGACGCTCGTCCAGCTGTTCATCTTCGGCTACGCGGCGACCTTCGAGGTCTATCACGTCTCGACCGCGGTGCTCGATCTCGACCACAGCCAGGAAAGCCGGGAGCTGATCACGCGCTTCGCCGCCAGCGGGCGGTTCCAGATCGTGCTGACGCGCGAAGAACGACGCCGAGATTCGCCAGGCGATCGACCGGGCCGACGCGGTGGTCGCGATCGTCATCCAGGCGGGCTTCGCCGAGGACTTGCGCAAGGGGCTTTCCGCGCCCGCGCAGGTCATCGTCGACGGCACCAACTCCAACACGGCGCTGATCGCGCTCTCCTACGTCGGCCAGATCGTCGCGGCCTATGCTCAGGAGACGGGACAGGACCTCTCGCGCCGCATGCACGCCGCAGCAGCCGCCGCCGCCGACCGTGACGCTCGAGCCGCGGCCCTGGTACAACGTCGACTACAACAGCCGCTGGTTCTTCGTTCCCGGCGTGATCGCGACGCTGACGCTGATCATGATCGTCAACCTGACCTCGTTCGCCGTGGTGCGCGAGCGCGAGGTCGGCACGCTCGAGCAGATCATGGTCACGCCGATCCGGCCGCTCGAGTTCATCCTCGGCAAGACGATCCCTTACTTTCTGCGTCGGGCTCGCCCTGACCGTGCGTGATCGCCGGCGGTGGGCACGCTCTGGTTCCAGATCCCGTTTCGTCGGCAATCCGTTCGTCCTTCTGCTCGGAACCTCGCTCTATCTTCTCTGCGTGCTCGGGATCGGCCTCCTGATCTCGACCGTCTGCCGGACCCAGCAGCAGGCCTTCGCCACCAATTTCTTCGTCATCAATCCGGCCTTCATCCTGTCCGGCTTCAGCTTTCCGATCGCCAGCATGCCGGACGTTCATGCAATGGCTGTCGTACATCAACCCGATGACCTACTACCTCATCGTCATCCGCGGGACGTTCCTGAAGGGCGTCGGCCTCGACGTGCTGTGGCCGCAGATGGCGGCGCTCGCGGTCCTCGGCGTCGCGCTTCTGGGCATCAGCGTTCTCCGGTTCCACAAGTCGCTCGACTGAGGCGGGCTTGCATTTCGCGGACGGGGCGGGGCAATGGGCGGCGCGCGTCCGAGAACGGGCGCCGTCGTTTCGCCGTCCCGTCGCAGGGCAAAGGGCAAGGTCTATGGTTCGTTCAGTCCGATGGTTCGGCGCGGCGCTGATCGCCGTGGCGCTCGCGTCCGCCGGCGGACGCTCAGACGCCGATGACCCTCGACGCCGCGACCCCGACGCTTCACGCGCGGGCCAGGCATCACAAGCACCACGTCGTGCGGCAGGAGCCCGAGGGCCGCCAGATCACGGTCCACAAGAGCGCTGCGACGCGACGCCGTCATGGCTGACGCTCGGAACCGACGCTCCGGTCGGGACGGGCAACAATTACGTGACCAGCACGTTCGACCAGCCGTCGCCGATCGAGGGCACGTTCGCCGGCTATCGCGGGCGCGAGCGGCTTCAATACGCCGATCCCGGCTTGCCGCTGTTCCGGTTCTAATCGGAAGCCGGCGGAAACAGCGCCTCGACGGCGACTTCGAAGCCCGGCGGGTCGAGCTTCGCCGAGCCCTCCGACAGCACGCGCGTCTCGATTGCGTCGCCTGGCCCCGCTTGTGGTGGATGACGACGCGGCGGTCGGGATCGAGAATGAGATAGTGCTCGACGCTCGGCAGCGAGAAATAGCCGCTGAGCTTGCGCCGTGATCGATCGCCGCGGTGCTTGGAGACAGCACTTCGACGACGACGACGGGATCGGCGATGGTGAGCGCGGCCGCTGGCGGTCGCGGTCCGCAAGAAACCGACGCGTCGGGTTGATAGGTCGTCTGGGCGTTGATTTTAACCGCGACGCCGTCGGGGTAGGCCCTACACGGCAATCCCGCCCGCTGAATGGCTTCGCGCAATGCCGCATAGGCCTCGCCTTTCGTGTCGCCGTGAATGACCCGCTCCGGCGACATCATCACCGGGACGCCATCGAACAATTCCCAACGGCCTTCGCGCCCGTCGGCCCAAAGCAGGAATTCTTCGGTCGTCAAATGTTTAAGCGCGGTCGCCATGGCTATGTCAGGACGGATGGGGAAACGAGAGCGCATTATACGCGCCCATCGCCGCGCAGAAAAAAGGCGGGCGAAGATCGCTCCACGCCTCCTCCTGCAATCTCGAAGCC